>NZ_VENF01000004.1 GCF_009711715.1 Methylophaga sp.
GCATGTAAATGCTAGCCGTCAGGTTTTCTAGCCACCTGACGTAAGCACCCACACAAATTACTTGATACTGTTTTGTTAAAGAGCGTTGCTCGCAGAACTCGCTGCAGCAAAGAAGCGAGAATTATACAGCTCCACGCCAGACTGTCAACCGAAATATGTGAGTCATTTTTGAGTCAGAAATTTCGGTCTGGAATCAGTTTTGATTTGCCCTGTAAACAAAGCTCATCAACTGAGGCTGCGCATCTTACGTCAGTGCCGGAGGCATTGCAACAGCTAATTTTCGCCACCGTCATCATTCTGTCATTTTCGTCCTGATAAAAGACAATATCAAGAGTTACTTAGCTGTTTTTCTGCTGTGAAAAATAAAATGAATGAATGCTGAATTGGTGATGAGATGTGAGCCTGGTCACGGACTAATAACAAGCTCTGCTGAATGATGGAATTGTGACAGGCAGGGGATTATGACCGGAGGTTTTTGTCGGGGGGCGAATTTTCGTGGTGACAGAAATGAAAAAGGGCTATGCTTGAAGCAAGCATAACCCTTCTGAATTCTTGGTGGGCCGTCTGCGACTCGAACGCAGGACCAACGGATTAAAAGTCCGGTGCTCTACCAACTGAGCTAACGGCCCCGAAGAAGCGCAAAATGATACCCTATTTGAGATAAATGACAACCCCTAATCAAACATTTTTTTCTATTTATTGAGGTGGCAGACATGGCCGTCATTCCAAAACCGGATAAACCCACTTTTACGACTGCATTGAACAATGCCGAGTTGCTGCGTGAAACCGGCAACGATCATCACCATATCGGTCATGCCTTACTTTATCTGGAAGAGCGTTGCCGGATGTTAGAGGCTATCGCCAATGCCGCTGAGGAATATATCCGCTTTGGTGAAGATGCGCAGTTACATACCAGGCTGATTAAGGCGCTGGAAGCCTATGAAACGTATGAGCTGGAAGCAGAAACCCATGAACCACCAGGTTTCGGTCTCGATCAGGGCTGATAGCGGGTCGGGTCTTTAATTCCAGCCTGCTCAAACCCCTGCCGGCGGAAACGGCAGGAATCGCACTCCCCGCAGGCACGGCCTGTCTCATCAGCCTCGTAACAGGACACTGTCAGGCTGTAGTCGACGCCGAGTTCAATGCCGCGCCGGATAATGGCCTGCTTGCTCAAGTCAATCAATGGCGTGGCTATTTTCAGAGGGTGCCCTTCCACACCGGACTTGGTGGCGAGGTTAGCCATCTTTTCAAAAGCAGCAATATATTCAGGACGGCAGTCAGGGTAACCTGAGTAATCCACGGCATTGACGCCGACAAAGATCGCTTCCGCCTGCAACACTTCCGCCCAGCCCAATGCTATCGACATAAAGACAGTATTACGTGCCGGCACATAGGTGACCGGAATACCTTCCTGATGTTCATGCGGCACCGCAATGCTGGTATCCGTGAGCGCGGAGCCGCCTATTGCCGTCAAGTCGATATGGATGAGCTTGTGGGAGACAGCACCGAGTTGTTCGGACAGTAATGCCGAAGCATTGAGTTCCGCACGATGACGCTGGCCATAATCAAAACTGATGGTGTGACAGTCATACCCCTGTGACCTGGCGATCGCCAGAACTGTGGCGGAATCCAGACCACCGGATAATAAAACTACGGCACGTTTCATCGGCCCTGCTCATCTCCCCACAGATATTTATGAATTTGCAACTGCATTCTGACCGGTAGATTATCAGCCACGATCCAGTCAGCCAGCTCGGCCGGCTTGAGTTCCCCATGAATCGGGGAAAACAGGATCTCACAGCGTTCGGAAAGCTGATACTCATCCAGCTTAGCGCGGGCCCAGTCATAATCATCTCGATGACAAATCACAAACTTAAGCTGATCCTGCTCGCGCAGTAAGTCGATGTTACTGTAGCGGTTTTTGCTCTCTTCACCGGAACCGGGGGTTTTAAGATCCATGACCTTCACTACCCGGGGATCGACTTTGCTGATATCCATTGCACCGCTGGTTTCCAGCGAAACTTCCACGCCCAGATCACAGAGGGCGGTGAGCAAAGGAATACAATTGGGTTGTGCCAAAGGCTCGCCACCGGTAACGCAGACATAACGGGGATGATAGCTGGCGACCTGTTCGACAATGTCGCCAATCTCCATTTTCTCGCCACCGTAGAAAGCATATTCGGTGTCACAGTAGCCACAACGCAGTGGACAACCGGTCAATCTGACAAAAACAGTGGGCAAGCCCACGGTTCGGGACTCGCCCTGTAAAGAATAGAAAATTTCGGTAATGCGGCACTGGGCCATAATGATTTCCGGCTCAGTGTTTATTGCGATTGATTGATGCGGTCCAGTCTGACTTGCGCCAGCTTGGCAGCTGAACTGTCAGGGTATTGTTGGATAACCTGGTTCAAGGTAGCGACAGCACGTTGGGTGTCACCCATTTCATGTTCACTGAAACCACGCTTGAGCAACGCATCCGGCACTTTGGTACTGGACGGGTACTGATCAATCACAATCTGGAACAGGGCGGCGGCATCGGCAAACTCCCGCAACACATATTTGGCTTCACCCTGCCAGTAATAGGCATTGGGTAAATAGATACTGCCCGGATATTCTTCAGGGAAAGTCTGTAATGCAGCAATGGCTTCTTCATACTGACCACTGCGCAACGATTGTAAGGCTGCCTGGTATGCCGCTTCACCATTTTCAACTGAAGCTGGCGCAGAATCGGGACTAGCCGTCTCGCCCGGCTCATCAACGGCAGTCATGTCTCCGTCGTTTGGCATAGTCACATCGGGGTTAAGACTTGCTGGTGCTTCAGAGGCTGAGGATGGCGCTGCCTGGGCTTGCTGAGTCAGCCTTTCATCCAGGTCGATATACATTTCTCGCTGACGTTTCTGCATCTGTTCCAGCTCATGACGCAGCGTTTCATTTTCGCCGTTGAGACGTTTCACTTCGTTCTGTAACTGATCAACGCGGGTAATGAGGTTCATCAATCCTTGACCCTGGATGATGCGCTCCAAGCGCTCAACACGCTGTTGTAGCGGCTCTGCTTCCTCTGCCCGGCTGATGCCGGGCAGAGTGACAGCCAGAATCACGGCACTGAGAATGGTTTTCTTGCCGTTAAACTGCATTTTTATCGACCTATGTATTTAAGTTCAACACGACGGTTTTGTGACCAGGCGTATTCGCTGCTACCTTCTTCGGCAGGACGCTCTTCACCAAAGCTGGTGACCTGGAACTGGTCAATACTGGCACCTTGCAGCATCAGGATTTGACGTACAGATAAGGCACGGCGTTCACCCAGCGCCAGGTTATATTCACGTGAACCACGTTCATCCGTGTGACCTTCCAGACGCACAGTCAGGTTCGGATTTTTAGCCAGATATGCGCCATGGGCACGCAGCGTTTCCTGATCTTCACTGCGAACCACGTCACTGTCGTAATCAAAATAGACAACGCGATTAGACAGCGGGCTTGACGGATCATTCAGTTCATTGCCGGCATAACCATCTTCACCCACTACGACTTTGGCCTCAGCGCCCATATCCTCGCCGTCAGCTCCCTGACCATCAACACCGGCAGTGTCAGCGCCACGCTCTTCAACAGCGACATCGCCACCGTCCATACCTTTATCAGGTGAGGAACTACACGCTGCCAGAAATAACAGAGGCAGGACCATTGCAAATAATTTAAAAAACTTCATTGAAAATCTCCTATCGGATTAACGTCTAAAAGGCGACCATGCTGGTTCACGTACCGCGCTGCCTGATTCACCCAGGCGCTGTTTGATTCGGCCATCAACGGACACAGCCGCTAATACACCTCTGCCTTTTTGCTCGGTAGCATACAAGATCATGCGGCCGTTAGGCGCAAAGCTCGGGGATTCGTCTGCAGTGGTGTCGGTTAACACCTGAACTGCACCTGTCTGCAGGTCCTGAATGGCAATATGGAATTTACCATTGACAGCATGAACCATGGCCATGGTCTTACCATCCGGGGAGATATCTGCAGACGCATTATAACTGCCTTCAAAGGTGACCCGCTCGGCACGGCCGCCGTCGGCATCAACACGATAGATCTGCGGGCGTCCGCCGCGGTCAGAAGTAAACAGAATTTCACGGCCGTTAGGCATCCAGACTGCCTCGGTATCAATCGCACCTGAATTATGTGTCACTCGAGATAGATTGCCAGATGCCAGCTCAAGCACATAAATTTCGGGGTTGCCATTTTTCGACAGCGTCAGTGCCAGTTTTTTGCCGTCAGGCGACCAGGCCGGCGCACTGTTAAGGCCGCGGAAGGAAGCCACAGAGTTACGACGGCCGCTGCTCAGTTCCTGAACATAAACTTCCGATTTGGCATTCTCAAATGAGACGTACGCCAGCCGCTCTCCATCAGGCGCCCAATTGGGTGACATTATCGGCTGGGTCGACTGCAACACAGTACGCGGATTGGCACCATCGGCATCAGATACCTGCAAGGCATAGCGTTTGCTGCCATCAGCATTTTTCATCTCGGTGACAAAAGCGAGACGGGTCGAGAATACCCCCTTCTCTCCTGTCAGCGTTTCATAAACAACGTCGGCAATCTGGTGTGCCAGACTGCGTAAGCCGGACGCCGGCACGTTATAGCGTTTACCGACCAGTTGTTCAGCTTTGTAAACGTCGAATAACTGGAACTGTACCTGGAAATTTTGTCCGTCCTGGCTACTGACCTTGCCAATCAACAAGCCTTCGGAACGCAGCAGGCGCCAGTCCTGAAAATTAACCTGTTGCCCTTCATGCGGCTGTGAAATCAGATCCTGTTTGTCCAGCGGTGCAAAACGGCCACTGCTGGCCAGGTCATTACTGATGATTTCAGAAATATCTTCCGGCGGGGCATAGCCCTCGACACCGAAAGGCACGATCGCAATCGGTAATGCGGCTTCTGACCCACCGGTAATTTCAATGGTGAGCACAGCCTGTGCCGGCCATGGCACCAATGCAATCAGTAGCGCGACAAGTTTGAACCACTGTCTTAACATCGCCTCTGTCCTCTATTCTGGTTTAAATATAAATTGAAAATCTCGCAGCGCTTCAGCGGCCTTCGGATCGGACGGCTGAGGCAGCGGTGCCGCCTTATATACTGCAGACTCGGCAGAACGGTCAAAGACCGGGTTGCCACTGCTTTTCACGATGCTAACCGATTTTACGTCTCCGCCAGGTAACAAGGTCACCCGCAAGGTTACCTGAAGCCCGCTTTCACTATTGCTGGGGCGAATCCAGTAACGCTTGACCCGCTGCTTAATCATGATCGAATACTGGTCGACCACACCCTGCACGCGTCTGGCATCACGTTCCTGCTGTTCCTGTTCGAGCTGTCTTTGCAGCGCATCCTCGGCAGCCTGACGTTCTGCTTCGGCTTTCCGTTTTGCCGCTTCCTCAGCTTTGCGTTTTGCCTCGGCTTCAGCTCGTTGACGTTCTTCTTCGGCGCGGCGCTTAGCCTCTTCTTCCGCTTTGCGTTTTTCTTCTTCCAGTCGTTTGCGCTCTTGCTCAGCCTTGCGCTTTTCTTCCTCAATGCGCTGACGCTCAGCTTCGGCCTTACGCTTTTCTTCTTCAATACGCTGACGTTCAGCTTCAGCCTTTTGCTTCTGTTCTTCTATGCGCTGACGCTCAAGTTCAGCCTGACGTTTCTGTTCTTCAATACGTTTGCGTTCCGCTTCCGCTTCCTGACGACGCTGCTCTTCGAGTTGTCGCTGTTTTTCTGCTTCCAGTCGCTTCTGTTCTTCCAGTTCGCGCTGTTTCTCCAACTCTTTGATGCGCTGTCTTTCTGCTTCAGCTTCTTTTTCACGCTGCTTTTTATCCAACTCAGCACGTTCCTGCATATCCAGGTATTCCCGCTCCTGGCGCGCCAGTTCTTCCTGTGTCTGCTCCAGTTTTTCTTCCAGCTTCAGTTGGCGTTCCTGTTCGGCTTCACGCTCCTGCTTTTCACGTTCCTCCAGTTTTGCCATCTCCCGCTCAACCAGGTTTTCATCCAGCACTGTCGCCTGCACGATTTCCACACTGGGATCGGAGGCAAGCTCAGGTGTACTGGTCGACTCCAGCCCGATCACCAGTAGTACGACCAGCACCAGATGCAGTAACAGCGAGTAACTGCCTGCCAGAAAGTTTTCAACGAAAGCTTTTTTCATTGTTTTACTTATTCGTTGTTCACCACCGGATCCGGCTGTTGGGTTATCAGACCCACGCTCGGCGCACCAGCTTCCTGTAACAATGCCATGGCTGATACCACATAGCCATAACTAGCAGCAGTATCGCCTCTCACCATAACCGGTGTCTGCGGATTGCGTCGCAGTACGGCTGCGGTTTTCGCAATCAACTCACGGGCCTCTATCGGCTCATCCTGCCGGTCACCAATGGCCACATAAAAATTGCCTTCAGCATCGACCGACACTACCAGGGGTTCAGTATTCTCGTCGGGCATTTCCACCGCTTCGGCTTCAGCCTGCGGCAGGTTCACCTTCACGCCCTGAGTCAGCATGGGCGCCGTGACCATGAAAATGATCAACAGCACGAGCATCACGTCGATGTAGGGCACGACGTTGATTTCACCCATGGGCTTGCGGCGTTGTCGTATCGATTTATGCACAGCCATGACTAATCCTGTTGACGCTGCAGGATGGAGGAAAATTCCTCAAGGAACGTATCGTAACGGTTAATCAGCCTCTCTACTTCATGAGAATAGCGGTTATAGGCGATTACTGCAGGAATGGCGGCAAACAGGCCCATGGCTGTCGCTATCAGCGCTTCGGCGATACCGGGCGCAACCATTGCCAGGGTCGCATGCTGCACATTACCCAGTGCACGGAACGAATTCATAATCCCCCAGACTGTGCCAAACAGGCCAATGTAGGGACTGGTGGAACCGGCTGTGGCCAGGAACGGCAGCGAGGTCTCCAGTTGGTCAATTTCTCGGGCGAGTGAGATCCGCATGACCCGCTGTGAGCCCTCCAGCACCGCATTACTGCCATTAGTGGATTTTTTCAGCCGCACGAATTCTTTAAAGCCCACTTCAAAAATACCTTCCATACCGCGGCTGGCGTGGGGACGGGAAGAAATATCTTCATACAGGCGGTTAAGTTCGTTACCTGACCAGAATTTGTCTTCGAATGCATCTGCATCCCGTTTTGCCTGCTCAAGTTCGCTGCGTTTGCGGAAAATCAACAGCCAGGAGTAAAACGAGATCAGCAGCAACGCCAACATGACCAGCTTGACCAGTAAACTGGCTTCAGAAATCAGCGCGATTATAGATAGATCAGCAGACACTATGCATCTCCGTCAGAATGAAGGGTGGTATGGATTTGGGGCGAAAAGACTCAGCGTCGAGGCACGCAATTCTGACTGACGCCTCGCACAACAGTTCCTCTCCACGATAGATGTTTTGTTCAAATTGCATACTAGCACCGGATGCTTTGAGTAAACGTGATTTGATCAGCAAAGCATCATTAAAACGCGCTGGCTTACGATATAAAAGCTGCATCGAATGCACAGCGAACAACAGCTTATGCCCGCTCCTGAGCTGGTCCTGTTCAAACCCCAGTGCACGTAACCATTCCGTCCGTGCCCGTTCCATAAAGTTTAAATATTGCGAATGATACACGACTCCGCCGCTGTCAGTATCTTCATAATAAACCCGTACCGGCCAGTCGAATTCACCCATCAATTCCCGTCCAGCGTTAAATCCGGTGTATTGAGACCAAGATGCAGCCAGGCACGACGTGTAGCAACGCGGCCACGCGGTGTGCGCATAATGAAACCTTCCTGAATCAGGTATGGTTCCAGCACATCTTCGATGGTGCCTCTTTCTTCACCAATGGCCGCCGCCAGATTATCGATACCAACCGGGCCGCCCTCGAATTTCTCGATGATGGCAAGCAGCAGCTTGCGGTCCAGCATATCGAAACCATAGTTATCGACATCAAGCAGATCCAGTGCCTGGCGCGCGACTTCAGCGGTGACTTCACCATTGAATTTCACTTCGGCATAATCGCGGACCCGTCTCAGCAAACGATTGGCAATACGGGGCGTCCCGCGCGAACGACGGGCAATTTCACCGGCACCGCGCTGTTCCAGTTTAACGTTAAGAATACCGGCACTGCGCTGCACAATGGTGCTCAGATCTTCAGCAGAATAGAATTCCAGCCGCTGCACGATGCCGAAGCGATCCCGCAGTGGTGAGGTCAACGAGCCGGCACGGGTAGTGGCACCCACCAGCGTGAAAGGCTCCAGATCCAGTTTGATTGAGCGTGCTGCCGGGCCCTCTCCGATCATAATATCGATCTGATAATCTTCCATCGCCGGGTACAGGACTTCTTCCACTACCGGGCTGAGACGGTGAATCTCATCGACAAACAGCACATCGTTGGGTTCAAGGTTGGTCAAAAGTGCGGCCAGATCCCCCGGTCGCTCCAGTACCGGGCCCGAGGTCTGCTTGAGATTAACACCCATTTCGTTGGCAATGATGTTGGCCAGTGTGGTTTTACCCAGCCCGGGAGGACCAAAGATCAGGGTATGGTC
This sequence comes from Methylophaga sp., assembly GCF_009711715.1. Taxonomy (GTDB): domain Bacteria; phylum Pseudomonadota; class Gammaproteobacteria; order Nitrosococcales; family Methylophagaceae; genus Methylophaga. Next base: position 8,556 of record NZ_VENF01000004.1, read on the forward strand.
GAGTGCCTCGCCGCGTTTTCTGGCGGCAGAGACGAATAACTCCATCTGCTCCCGCACTACCGGCTGACCGATATAATCATCAAGACTAATCGGACGGATGGCACGATCAATCCGCTCCTCGTTGTCGGTGGCCTGCGGGGTAATAAAACGTTCTTCCATCAGTGTCTCTGCAATGCCTGACGAATGATTTGCTCGGTCGTCATGCCGTCACTGTCAAAACTGCGCAGCATTTTGTCGGCTTCAGCCGCTTTATAACCCAGGGCCACCAGCGCTTCCACAGCTTCGTTCCGGGCCCCGCCTGCTGAGGCTGCTGCTCCCATGTCAGTGGTGAAGTTCTGCAACCCCATAGCGGAACTGACCTCCTTAAGCCGGTCACGCATTTCCACAATCAGCCGCTCGGCGGTTTTTTTGCCGACACCCGGCAGCCGGGTCAGACTGGCCGTGTCACCTTCCTGCACACTGCGGGCAAAGGTATCGACATCACTGCCGGAAAGAATGGTCAAGGCCAGCTTGGCGCCAACACCGTTCACCTTAAGCAGACTGCGGAACAAGAGGCGTTCGCGTTCGGAGGCAAAACCATAGAGCAATTGCGCGTCCTCACGCACGACCATGTGAGTAAATAAGGTAACTTCGCCGTTAACGGCCGGCAGATTGAAAAAAGTCGACATGGGGGCGGACAGTTCGTAACCGACGCCCTGAACATCCAGCACCAGCTCCGGTGGCTGTTTTTCGATAATAATGCCCCGCAAACGTCCAATCATCGACTATATCGTCCTCCACGACGGCTTGTGCGCATGCCTTCCGGCAACTTGCGCTGACTGCTGCCGACAGATGCATGGTGGGCATGTGTCAGGGCACACGCCAAGGCATCAGCGGCATCTTCTTCCGGCACTTCCGGCAGATTCAGAATCACAGACATCATATACTGGACCTGATCTTTTTTCGCGTGGCCGTTGCCGACCACGGCTTTTTTAATCTGAGTCGCACTGTACTCGGCGACACTGAGCTCGCGGCTCACGGCAGCACAAATCGCCGCCCCGCGCGCCTGCCCCAGTTTCAGTGCCGAGTCTGCATTTTTATGCAGAAACACTTTTTCCACTGCCATCATCTGCGGCTGGTAACGATCAATCAGATCCGTGAGGCCTTCAAAGATCTGCTTCAGCCTGTCAGCAAATTCGCCATCTCCCACCATGAGCCGGCCGTTAATGACATGTTTAATTTTCTTGCCTTCCAGCTCGATAATGCCAAAACCGGTTTTGCGAGACCCCGGATCAATACCTAAAATTCGGGTCATCTGGTGGACGTCAGCTATCCAGCTGCGCCATCACCTCATCAGAAAAGTCAGCATTGGAATACACTTCCTGCACGTCATCCAGTTCTTCGAAGGCTTCGATAAGACCAATTGCTTTCCTGGCGTCCTCAACGTCCAGGCTGACGGTATTATCCGGATGCATGGTGACCTGCGATGATTCAACTTCAATACCGGCAGCCTCGAGGGCATCTTTCACTGTCGAATAATCTTCCGGTGCTGTGAACACATCAATGCTACCGTCGTCGTTGGTAACAATATCTTCGGCGCCGGCTTCCAGCGCAGCTTCCATGATGTCATCTTCTTCGGTACCGGCTGGCAGCGTGATAATGCCTTTCTGATTGAACATGAAAGCCACGCAGCCATCAGTACCCATATTGCCGCCACGCTTGGTGAAGACATTACGCACTGCCGCAACAGTGCGGTTTTTGTTATCGGTCATACAGTCGACCATGATTGCAATGCCATTGGGGCCGTAGCCTTCATAACGGATTTCCTCGTAGCTGACTCCTTCCAGCTCACCGGCGCCACGTTTGGCGGCACGCTCAATCACATCCTTGGTCATATTGCTACCCAGCGCCTTATCTATCGCTGCCCGCAGGCGTGGGTTGGTCGCGGGGTCGCTGCCGCCCATCCGGGCTGCCACGGTGATCTCGCGAATCAGCTTGGTGAACAGTTTGCCGCGTTTGGCGTCCTGTGCGCCTTTACGATGCTGAATATTTGCCCACTTACTGTGACCTGCCATTGTGCTTAATACCTCTTAAATATTGCGCCGACCGGGCTGCATCACCCGGCCGCTTTGAACTTCTGTTATCGGACCAGTGTATTCCAGTTCTGGTAAACTTCACTGCGGCCGAGTACCTGATCGAAATACATGGACTGCAGCTTCTCGGTAATCGGGCCGCGGGTGCCGCTGCCGATAGGACGGTTATCCAGTTCACGGATCGGCGTGACTTCTGCCGCAGTACCGGTAAAGAAGGCTTCATCGGCGATGTAGACTTCGTCACGGGTAATGCGTTTTTCCACAACTTTGAGGCCGATATCACGCGCCAGGGTGATCACCGTGTCGCGGGTGATGCCTTCGAGCGCCGAGGTCAGTTCCGGTGTATACAGCACACCGTCGCGAACCATAAAGAAGTTCTCGCCACTGCCCTCACAGACAAAGCCCTGCGCATCAAGCAGCAATGCTTCGTCATAACCACAGCTCACCGCTTCCTGCAGCGCCATCATTGAATTCATGTAGTTGCCGTTGGCCTTGGCTTTACACATAGTGATGTTGACGTGGTGACGGGTGAACGAGGAAGTCTTGATGCGAATTCCCTTGGTCATGTTCTCTTCACCGAGATAAGCCCCCCAGCTCCAGGCCGCGACCATAGTGTGTACATTCAGGTTATCAGCGCGGATCCCCATCCCTTCTGAACCATAAAAACACATTGGACGGATATAGGCTGACTCCAGCTTGTTCTCGCGAACCACGGTGCGTTGTGCTTCGTTAATGGTGTCTTTATCAAACTGGATTTTCATACCCAGAATTTTGGCGCTGCGAAACAGACGATCAGTATGTTCCTGCAGTCGGAATATGGCAGTGCCGTTGTCGGCTTTGTATGCGCGCACGCCTTCGAACACGCCCATGCCATAATGCAGGGTGTGAGTGAGTACGTGGACTTTCGCTTCCCGCCACGGCACCAGTTCGCCGTCCAGCCAGATAACGCCGTCACGATCCGCCATTGTTGCTGCTACCATAATCCTAAATTCCAAGTCTGTCTGTTAATCGGGACTGATCAGGTTCTCGCCCAACCAGCGTTGCCAAATTGCGGCTACATGTTGTGGATAGTCACCTACCTGCGCTTTGTCTATCAGCGCCGGTCTTTCCTGCAATACACAGTGGTTGGCTTCACTGCGGTAGTAACGATAAGCCTCAGCGAGCATGTCGCCTTCTGCCTGTGCCAGTCTGCCGGTGGCGACCAGTGCTTCCAAAATCCTGATATTATCTGTGTAAACCAGTAGTTCAGGCAAGTTTGCTGACCAGGCCAGTACCGCATATTGCACCATAAACTCAATATCTGTGATAGCACCGATACCCTGTTTCAGATCAAATAGTTGGCCGTCGCTCTTATCGAGCTGGCCGCGCATCTTGCTGCGCATCTCACGGACTTTCTTTGCCAGCTGTTCACTGTCGCGAGGTTGAGCCAGCACCTGCTCACGAATCTGCCAGACTTTGGCGGCAAGCGCCTCATCACCACCGACACAGCGGGCACGCACCAGCGCCTGGTGTTCCCAGGTCCAGGCTTCATCACGCTGATAATCGGCAAAGCCGCTTAAAGGGCTGACCAGGAGACCGGATGCACCGCTGGGCCTCAGCCGCATATCCACTTCATAAAGAATGCCGCCAGGCGTGATGGTGGTCAGCAGATGAATCATGCGCTGGGCGAGACGAGTGTAAAACACCATCGGCTCGACCGGCTTGTCGCCATCGGTCATACCTACCTGGTCATCGTCAAAAATAAAGACGAGGTCCAGATCCGAGCCGTAACCAAGCTCCAGCCCGCCGAGCTTGCCATAAGCCAGAATCGTAAATCCGCAACGGGCCGGATCATCAGTTTTTGCGGCGGGCGGGTAGCCATGTCGTTTGACCAGATGTACCCAGGCCAGTTGCAAGACTTTCTCCAGTTGAATTTCTGCCAACTCCGAGAGCTGGTCGCCGACCCGCATCAGGGGCAAGACATCCGTCACATCGGCAGCGGCGACATGCAGCGTGGCAATCTGTCGGAATTCGCGCAGCCGGTTCATCATCTGTTCCAGGTCATCTTCATCTACCGATGCCAGAAATAATTCCAGCTGCTTTTTCAGCTCATCACGCGCCGGCACTTCATAGAGTGAACGCGGGTCCAGCAGTTCATCCAGCAAAACCGGATAGCGAGCCAGTTGATGACTGATCAAGGGACTGGCCGCACACAATTTGACCAGCTGCGACAAGGCCATCGGATTTTCCACCAGCAAAGACATGTAAGCACTGCGACGCATGATTGATTCCAGCAGTGGCATCAGCCTCGGCAAGGTTTCATCCGGGTTGTCTGTACCCGCCGCGGCCTGCACTAACAGCGGCAGTAATTTTTCCAGCCGCTGGCGACCGGTCTGACTGAGATTGCGGCATATATGCTGGTCCATCAGCTTATCCAGTACTTCCAGACAAGCCTCTGGCTGTTGGTAACCGCATTGATTCAGGTATTCCAGCTTTTCTTCTTCACCCGCATTAAGTAGCGAAATATTATTCGTCGCCGCTTCATCTTCCGCCTGAGGCGCTGCCAGCAACTGATTGAAGTGATCATGGACCTGCTGGCGATGCTGCCAGAGCTTGTCGTTGAAGGCTTCCCAGTCCTCAAAGCCCATACTTTGCGCCAGACGCTGTCTTGCCTCTGCCTCTTTAGGTAAAACATGCGTTTGCTGATCGGCCCAGGCCTGAATACGGTGCTCGGTACGACGCAGAAAGACGTAAGCCTGTTTCAGTTCGTTCACTGCGTAACCGGACAGCACATTGCGCTCAGCCAGACAATCGAGAATCGTCAAAATCGGTCTTTGCTGCAAAGGTTTATCACGGCCACCATAAATCAGCTGAAATACCTGTCCGATAAACTCAATCTCACGAATACCTCCTGCCCCCAGCTTGATATTATCTTCCATGCCTCTGCGATGCAGCTGACCCGCAATCATCGATTTCATTTCCCGCAGCGAGTCGAACATGCCGTAATCCAGGTAACGCCGGTAAATAAAGGGACGCAGCATGTCTGACAAAGCTTTTTTCGCTTCCTCACTGCCGGTGATAGCACGCGCTTTAATCATCGCGTAGCGTTCCCACTCCCGGCCCTGCGTCTGGTAGTACTCTTCCATCGCTTCATAGCTTGAGGCGAGTACCCCGCTCTCACCGAATGGACGCAGCCGCATGTCGACACGGAACACAAAACCATCAGCGGTCTGGTTATCCAACGCCTGGATCAGTTTGCGTCCGAGTCGGGTGAAAAACTCTTCATTGCTGAGTGTCTTGCGGCCGCCCCGGGTTTCGCCCTCCTCGGGGTAGGTGAAAATCAAATCAATATCAGATGACAGATTCAACTCGCCGGCACCCAACTTACCCATGCCCAGCACTACCAGAGTCTGTTCATTACCGTCTTCATCGCAGGGTTGTCCGTAAAGCGCAGTTTGCCATTCATGCAGCAGACCCAGGCTCTGTTGAATACAGACATCCGCCATCGCTGACAGATCCGACATCGTTTCGGCCAGATCGGCCCAGCCAGACAAATCCCGCCAGATAATCCGGACCATTTGCTGTTGGCGGAAAAAACGCAGCTCACGTTGCAGCCCGGTCTCATCACTCACCGCCTCCAGCCGTTGTGACAGCATCTGTTCAAAAGCTGTCTTATCCAGTTTCTGCTGAATCAGCCCTGAAGACAGCAACGCGTCCAACTGCGCAGGCTGTCGCAGCCCCCATTGCATTACAAAGTCGCTGGCAGCCAGCACTGTCTCCGCCGTAGGTTTCAGTTCAGGTGCGGCTGAAAGCGCCTTGCTCCAGTTTTCAGCTAAAGAAAGCCCGGCTGACATAATTTTTCCTTTTTTTGATTTGTGTTCGCCTCAACTTACTTTAACGCAAGCACTGCCAAACAGACTAAATTTGAATGAGTTCTCAACATTGAATTTTCGCTGCTGCTATTGTGTCAAACATGTTGAGAATAACCTGAACGCCTGGACTCAGAATCATCAAATCTACAACTTCACCAAGCTGCCGACTCAGGTTGTCCTTGCGTCATTATTGTTTTGATAAGGAGAGTCCCATGAATTTCTTCAGACGCTTTACCAAACTCGTACCGATTTTATCGATACTGGCCCTGTTCAGCATGAACATCACTCCGCTGCAGGCCGCTATGGTAGATAACGGCCAATTGATTGCGCAATCCCAGCAGGATCTGAGCAAACAGACATTGCTGGCCCAGCTGGACCGTCAGGAAGTACAGGACCAGCTTGTCGCGATGGGGGTAGATATGAACACGGCCAAACAGCGAATCAATCAGATGACGGAACAGGAACTCGCTCGCGTAGCTCAGGACCTTGAGAATATGCCGGCGGGCAGTGGCCACATTATCGGTGCCATCTTGGTTATTTTCGTTGTACTGGTTGTCACCGATATGCTGGGGGCTACTGATGTATTTGGTTTCGTCCATGACATTAATCATTGAGACGCGGCATTTCGCTGTCACAGACAGCAGCAAGCAACACGGCTGTCTGTGACAGCATAATTATCTCGCAATCGATATAAGCTTTTGTTAACGTTGAACTATACGGTCATATGATAACCGTATGATCCAACACTGGGAAAAGGAGTAGCTATGAATTTCTTCAGACGCCTTGGAAAAGTTGTACCCATTCTCTCGATCTTGGCATTACTGAGCATACACACCGCACCGCTGCAAGCAGCCATGGTGGATAATGATCAGATCTTGGCCAACGCACAGCAGGAAATCAGCAAAACTCAGATTTTGAGCGAACTGGACCGTCAGGATGTTCAGGATAAACTGGTTGCCGCTGGCGTTAATATTGATGATGCCAAACAGCGTATCCAGCAAATGAATAACCAGGAGCTGGCCCAAATTCAACAGGACTTTGAAAACATGCCCGCCGGTAGCGGAATTATCGGTGCCCTGCTGGTTGTCTTTGTCGTATTGGTGGTGACCGATATGTTAGGCGCTACCAATGTATTCGGTTTTGTCCACGACATTAATCATTAGTATGGAACTAACCTACCTCAAAAAAGGCGTCAGACTCCTGTCTGGCGCTTTTTTTGTTCTGCTGCTCAATGCCTGTGCCGGCACACCACAGACAAACCGTCTCAGTAATGAACCACCCGCTGACATTCCAAGCCGCCATGAACTGACAGAGGTCGCTTTTTTTCCACAGGAAAAGTACCAGTGTGGCCCTGCTGCGCTGGCGACTGTGCTAAATCGCCAGCATATAGCGGTCACGCCGGACGAGTTGGTCGACAAGGTCTATATCCCGGCACGCAAGGGCAGTCTGCAAATCGAAATGATCGCCACGGCGCGAAGCTATGACCTCCTGACCTACAAACTGGCCAGCAATCTTGGCGATATTCTGAGGGAAGTCGCTTCGGGCAGACCGGTACTGGTATTCCAGAACCTCGCATTGGAATGGGTACCACAGTGGCATTATGCCGTCGTGGTCGGTTATGACCTGAACCAGCAACAATTGATTCTGCGCTCAGGAACCAGCAAGCGCCATCTGATACCGTTTTCCACTTTTGAACGGACCTGGCAACGCGCCGATCACTGGGCTTATGTACTGGTTCCCCCCGATGAAGTTCCGGTCACCGCCAATGTCGTCGAGTACAGTCGCAGCGCTGTGGCACTGATGCAGTCAGGCCGTGAAAAAGCTGCCATGCAGGCATTTAAGACAGCCAGTGATTACTGGCCCGATCAGGCCTTGCCACAAATGACGTTGGGTAATGCCTTATACGCCATGGAAGATTTTGAAGCCGCGCAGGCCGCGCTCACCCGCGCGGTAACGAATGAACCGGATAATGCACAGGCCTGGAATAATCTGGCCTATGTACTCACAGCACGCCAATGTCGTGTCGCTGCAATCAAAGCGATAGGCTGTGCAGTCAGACTCGATCCCGATGATCAGAATCTCGCCGACAGTCTCAAGGAAATTGTCGGTCAACGTGATATGCCTGCCGGTCAGTGTGATGTGCCTAAATGTCCGCTTTATCAATAAGCCTGACCTCGAGGAAATGAAGTGGCTGATCTAAGCTGGGAAACCTTCCGGCAGGTTGAATTACGTGTCGGTACCATTATCGATGCCCGGCCGTTTCCCGAATCGCGCAACCCGAGTTATATCCTTCAGGTCGACTTCGGCCCGGATATTGGCGTACGTAAATCCAGCGCCCAAATCACCGACTTATACACACCGGACACGCTGCTCGGCAGACAGGTCATTGCAGTGACTAATTTCCCGCCCAAGCAGATCGGGCCCATTATGTCGGAATGCCTGGTAACCGGTTTCCACAGGCCAGACCATAGCGTTGTCCTCGCCACCACTGATATGCCAGTTCCTGACGGCACACGCCTCGCCTGATAGCGCTGGACAACTGACTCATGCCGTGACTACTATCAGCATGAACATGCCTTTCAGGCGTTGTTTACGTGGCGGATGTGTGTTCACGTTTCCGCGTGAATTAAGGTGGCTCACCCCGCCATGGATTGTGACCTGATCTCAAGGAGCGCTGAGCATGCTGAAAGAATTTAAAGAATTTGCCATGCGTGGCAATGTGGTAGATATGGCCGTGGGCATTATTATCGGTGGCGCTTTTGCCACCATCGTCAAGAGCCTTGTCGCTGATGTTCTTATGCCGCCAATCGGTTTGCTGCTGGGCGGTGTCGACTTTACTGATCTTTTTATTCTGCTGAAAGAAGGTACAACGGCGGCCCCTTATGTAACGCTTGCCGCCGCTCAGGAAGCAGGCGCAGTCGTCATTAGTTATGGTGTTTTTATCAATGCCGTTATCAGCTTCATTATTGTCGCTTTCGCTGTTTTCCTGCTGATTCGAAGCATTAACCGTCTGCGCCGCGAAGAAGAAATACCAGCGGCTGAGCCTACCACTAAAGATTGTCAGTATTGCTTCAGTACGGTGGCCATCAACGCGACCCGCTGTCCGCACTGCACCTCGGAAATCGCCTGAAACTAGTGTTTCAGAACAGCTTGTTCAGCACTTAATACAAACAAACAGCGCCCATAAAAGGCTTGTTTTTCGGTTAAACTGGCCATGCAATTCACTTGAGCGGACCTGAGTTCGCCACCCGGCAGTCAGGAAACGTCATGACAGAAAATTATCAGCACCCGCACCATCATGAGGCCCGGGGTTTCTCCGACAGACTGGCCTATCGGATTGTCAAATTCATGCGTTTCTTTGCCGATGTTTTCTTTGCAGGTCGGTATGGTCACCGGGCCGTGGTACTGGAAACTGTGGCTGCAGTACCGGGCATGGTAGGCGGTGCGATACAGCATCTGCACTCGCTGAGGCGAATGAAAGAGGATGACGGCTGGATTAAAATCTTGCTGGATGAGGCTGAAAATGAACGCATGCACTTACTGACATTCATCCAGATTGCCAAACCCAGCTTATTTGAACGGCTGATCGTGATTATCGCGCAGGGGGTGTTCTATAACCTGTTTTTTCTGCTTTATCTGTGCTCATCCCGCGTGGCACATCGTATTGTCGGTTATCTTGAAGAAGAAGCCGTTTATAGCTACACCGAATATCTTGAGGGCGTCGACAGTGGCAAATATGACAATGTCCCTGCACCGCAGATTGCTATCGATTACTGGCAGCTGTCGCCTGATGCCAAGCTGCGGGATGTGATTATTGTGGTGCGGGACGACGAAGCCAAGCACCGAGATGTAAACCATGATTTTGCCAATCAGCTGGAAACCAGGGAAAAGAACTAAGAATGGCAGCATTATTATTCCGGCTAAACCAAGTCCCTGACGATGAAGCCGAGGATGTCCGCCAAATTCTTGATCAAGCGGGCATTGAAGTCTATGAGAGTTCGGCCGGTTTTTTCGGACTGGGCGTAGCTGCCATCTGGCTGCGTCATAATGAGGATCTGCCCTGTGCCCGCGACCTGATTAACGACTACCAAAAAGCGCGGGCTGAGAAAACGCGGGCTGACTATGAGGCCCGCGTCAACGCCGGTGAGGAAGTCGGCTTCTGGCAACAGAGCCTGCGACATCCTTTCCGGTTAATCGGCAGCGCCGCTTTAGTCGTACTGGTCCTCGCAGTCATCATGCTGCCATTCTGGAAAACCTTACATCCCTGATTGCACTACTGATCACATATAGCAAATAAAAAAGCCCCGGCATTTTCATGCCGGGGCTTTTTTGGACTATCTGTAAAACTGACGGGGTCAGATTACATCATGCCGCCCATGCCGCCCATGTCTGGCATTGCCGGTGCGCCTTCTTCTTTAGGCAGTTCGGCAATCATGGCTTCGGTGGTCAGCATCAGACCGGCAACAGAGCCTGCATTTTGCAGCGCAGTACGGGTCACCTTGGTTGGATCCAGGATACCCATGTCGATCATGTCGCCATACTCACCGGTCGCGGCATTGTAACCGAAGTTACCTTTACCTGCGGCCACTTCATTCAGAATGACAGAGGCTTCAGCTCCGGCATTGGTGACGATTTGACGCAGTGGTTCTTCCATCGCACGACGGGCCAGCTTGATACCCATATCCTGATCATGGTTGTCACCTTTCAGTTCACCCAGGTTGCCTTCGGCACGAACCAGAGCAACACCACCACCAGGTACCACGCCTTCTTCAACCGCTGCACGGGTCGCATGCAGAGCGTCTTCAACGCGGGCTTTCTTCTCTTTCATTTCCATTTCGGTAGCAGCACCGACTTTAATCACGGCGACACCACCAGCCAGTTTAGCTACACGTTCCTGCAGTTTTTCTTTGTCGTAGTCTGATGAAGACTCGGCAATCTGGGCACGGATTTGTTCAACACGGGCCTGGATTTCATCACCGCGGCCAGCACCGTCAACAATCGTGGTGTTTTCTTTGCTGACAGTGATTTTCTTGGCTTGACCCAGGTGATCCAGTGTGGCTTTCTCCAGGCTCAGACCAACTTCTTCAGAGATCACGGTACCACCGGTCAGTACAGCAATGTCTTCCAGCATTGCTTTACGACGATCACCGAAGCCAGGTGCTTTTACCGCACAGACTTTGACAATGCCGCGCATGTTATTCACAACCAGTGTAGCCAGGGCTTCACCTTCAACGTCTTCAGAGACGATCAGCAGCGGACGGCTGGACTTAGCCACCTGCTCCAAGGTTGGCAGCAGTTCACGAATATTGGAGATTTTCTTGTCGAACAACAGAATGTACGGATCTTCCAGTTCTGCCGTCATGGTTTGCTGTTCAGTCACAAAGTAAGGCGACTGGTAACCACGGTCGAACTGCATACCCTCAACTACGTCCAGTTCGTTTTCGAAACCACTGCCATCTTCTACAGTGATAACGCCTTCTTTACCGACTTTCTGCATCGCTTCGGCAATAATTTTGCCGACGGAGGCATCAGAATTAGCAGAGATAGTACCGACCTGGGCAATCGCTTTGTCATCATCGCAAGGTGAAGACATTTTGCGCAGCTCTTCAACTGCAGCCTGAACCGCTTTATCAATACCGCGTTTCAGGTCCATCGGGTTCATACCGGCTTCAACAGACTTCATGCCTTCACGCAGAATGGCTTGTGCCAGAACGGTCGCTGTGGTGGTACCGTCACCGGCGGCATCAGAAGTGTGCGAGGCCACTTCTTTCACCATCTGTGCGCCCATATTTTCGAACTTGTCTTCGAGCTCAATCTCTTTAGCAACAGAGACACCATCTTTAGTGACGGTGGGTGCACCGAAGCTCTTATCCAGAACCACGTTGCGACCTTTCGGGCCCAGCGTTACTTTTACTGCGTTGGCCAGGACATTAACGCCTTTAACCATTTTTTGGCGCGCATCAGCGCCGAATTTGACTTCTTTAGCAGCCATGTTTATTCCTCTTATCCTTTATAAAGCAAATGAATCCAGAAGATTAACCTTCGATAACAGCCACAATGTCATCTTCACGCATGACAAGCAGTTCTTCGCCTTCGACTTTTACTTCAGTACCGGCGTACTTACCGAACAGGACTTTGTCACCGACTTTGACTGTCAATGCACGAACTTCGCCTGAATCCGTTACTTTGCCATCACCAACGGCAATCACTTCACCGCGTGAGGGTTTTTCTGCCGCGTTATCGGGGATAACGATACCACCGGCACTCATTGTTTCTTCTTCCATGCGACGTACGATCACACGATCATGAAGGGGACGAAGATTCATCTGTAATTCCTCCGAAAAAAATGTCTGTTTAGGACCAATATTGTTTGTTTTGGCATCCCTTAAATGGGGGCTGAAAAACCGCTTTCAAGGGCTTAGATGAAAAAAATTCTGCTTTTGCATCAGCGAAGGTGACGGGGATCATCGTCATCAACGACTTCACCATCAATGATATGTTCGTCGCGACGTGGCGAATAATGTGACTGACCATAGAAGCCGGCACCGCGGCCACTGAAAATGAACTGACTGTTTTTCAGCATCTGCGCTATCAGCAACTGACGCACTGGCGGGATGAGCAATAAAAAACCCATGGTATCAGTGACAAAGCCCGGCGTCAGTAATAATGCCCCGCTCACCAGCAGACAGAGGCCTTCCAGCATTTCGGTGGCCGGTAACTGTCCCCGCTGCATCGTATTCTGCGCCCGGCGCAGCGTCTGAAAGCCCTGCAGTCTCAATAAAAATGCTCCGATAACCGCAGTAGCCACGACCAGAAATATGGTCCAGCCAGCGCCGATAACCTGCCCGACCTGAATCAGAAAAAAGATCTCCACCAGCGGCACAATCAGAAAAAGAACAAACAATAATCGAAACATGGGACTTCCCGGTTTGATGAATGTAATGAAAGACATTGGGCCGCTTAGCTTTTTTTCAAGCCGAAATTGCCCTGTGGTATTGAAGCAACAAAAAACCTGATTTGTATCAGTGTCATCAAACTGTCACAAAATATTCATCACGATGAAACATTTCGGGCATAAGGTGTGCGGGACTTCGGCGTTAGTCCGAACTTGATGAACCAACCAAGAGGATAGTCCCTTGAAACTGAAATCAACATCTTTATTAGTCGCAGGTGCCCTGTTTGGCGCAGCCGTAATGCCAGCACATGCCGGCAACGAAGCCATGATGGATCTGCTCAAAGTATTGCGCGATAAGGGCACTATCAGCGCACAAGACTACGACATGCTGAAAAACGCCGCTGCTGCTGATAGTGAAATCGCTGAAGCAGAGAAGGCTGAAATCAAAAAAGAAGTGGAAGAAGCCACTGCCAATATGCCTAATATCACTACCGACGGTAAACTGGTTGTAGCTGACAAAGAAGGCAACTGGGAGTTCCAGCCTATCGGCCGTGTAATGTGGGATGCCATCGACGCTGATGCAGACGATCTCGCAGAAGATGCTCAAGGAACAGAATTGCGTCGTGCGCGCTTGGGTTTTCAGGGTTCAATCTATGACTGGGGCTATAAGTTCGAAGCAGACTTCGCTGGTGGTGATGCCTCAATTAAAGACGCATACCTCGGTTATGGTAATAAGTTGTCAGACAACGTCAAATGGGGCGTAAAACTGGGACAATCCCATATTCCATTCGGTCTGAATACCAAAATCAGCTCTAAATATATGAGCTTTATGGATCGTCCTCTTTTTGCTGATACAGATTGGTCACCAGCTCGTCAAAGTGGCGTTGTTGCAGGCATCAATGACAGTGACTACAAATGGACTCTGTCTGCAGGCTTGACTAACGGTGGTTTGAGCGGTGGCGAAACAACTGACAACGGCAGTACTTTTGCTGCGCGCGCATCATTTGTTCCATACATGGCGTCTAGTACCCAATTGATTCAAATTGGTGCAGGTTACTTGACTCGTGGTGGTGGTGACGGTTTTGACGATGACCAACGTGTAGTCAGCCATATCGACAACACCAAACCTATAGACCTGGTTGTAGCCTCTTCTGACGATGATGGCTCAGATGCATTCACAGTGGACGCTATGGCAATCTTTGGTTCTTTCCATGCCATGGCTGAGTATCTCGATTATACTAACGATACAACTGCTGGTGACATCGATACCACTGGCTACGCAATCGAAGCAGGCTACTTCCTGACAGGTGAGTCGCTGAAATGGAAAAAAGGTTATACCTCAGGCATTTCTCCTAAGTCCAAATATGGTGCTTGGCAAGTTGCCGCACGATTTGAAAACATGGAAGTCGATCAAATCGCTGGTAATGCTACCTCAGGCGACGAAGCTGACAAGTTCAGCTTGGGTATCAACTATTACCCAACCAAAAACACACGTTTGATGCTGAACTACGACAAAGTCACTGACTTGACAATCAATGGCATTAGCCGTGATGAAGAGCCATCAGCTCTGAAATTCCGCGCTCAAGCTTACTGGTAGTCTGAACCCAGAAGAAATACTCTTCGGAAATTGGCCTCACCTTCGGGTGGGGCTTTTTTTTATCTGTTGAATCCCTGTCATAAAAGCTTCATTTTTCTGTCATCAAACTGACCTGTAATTATGTGAGATTGGTCACACTGCTGACCCCACTGAGGTTTGTTATGAACAGATTATCACTCCTGTTAAGCCTGACACTGGCACTGCCTGTTTCAGCTCATGCACTGAACGTCACCAAGTTATCCTCCTACAGTGAGGAATGCGGGGGTGAAGAAAGCTGTGCTGAAATTGCCGCCTATGATGAATCAGCCTCACGGGTTTTTGTCACCAATGCGGCTGAAAATGAACTGCGGATTCTGGATATCAGCAACAGCCAGCTGATTGAAAAGCAACTGATTGATTTGTCTGTGTACGGTGGCGGCCCCAACAGCGTTGATGTCAGCAATGGCATTGTTGCCGTTGCAGTGGAGGCGCAAACCAAAACCGATAACGGCTCCGTGGTGTTGTTTGAGTATGATCTCAACACTGAAAGCTATATCGAAATGAACGTTATCAGCGTCGGTGCCTTGCCCGATATGTTGACCTTTACTCAAGATGGTCAGTATTTACTGGTAGCCAATGAAGGCGAACCCAATGATGATTATACAATCGACCCTGAAGGCTCAGTCTCAGTAATTAAAACCAGTGACTGGTCCGTCAGACATGCCGACTTCAGTGCATTTGCATTGGAAGACTTGAAGGATGTGCGTGTCTTTGGCCCCAATGCTTCTCTGCAGCAGGATCTGGAACCGGAATACATCACAACCTCCGCTGACTCCACCACAGCCTGGGTGAGCCTGCAGGAAAACAATGCGCTGGCCAAACTGGATATCGCTTCTGCCACGGTGACTGCTATCACTGGTCTGGGATACAAACTACATCATCAAAAGAAAAACGCTTTTGACGCCAGTAATGAAGATGGCGGCATACATATTCAAAGCTGGCCCACCTATGGCATGTATATGCCCGATGCTATTGCCAGTTATCAACGCGGTAAAGCCACTTTCATTGTTTCCGCTAACGAGGGAGATGCCCGTGATTATGATGGTTACAGTGAAGAAGCCCGTGTAAAAGATTTACAGCTAGACCCGGAGGTCTTCCCATACTTTGAAGAGTTGCAGGAAGACGAAAACCTGGGGCGTCTCAAAACCACGATTTCACAGGGTGATATCGACGGTGACGGTGATTTTGACCGAATCTATTCCTACGGTGGCCGCTCATTTTCAATCTGGAATGCCAATGGCAAACTGGTCTATGACAGTGGTTCTGACTTTGAACGCGCGCTCGCCAACTATGCGACCGAGCAAGGCCTCGATGTTTGGGAAGATGGTCGCAGTGATGACAAAGGGCCTGAGCCTGAATCAGTTACAGTCGGTCAAATGGGCGACAACATTCTTGCCTTTATCGGCCTGGAGCGGACGTCTGGCGTCTTCGTCTACCAGCTCAATAAACCACACCAGCCCCAGGCTGTTGCCTTTTTAGATGTTGAAAACCTTGGTGATGTTGGCCCTGAAGGCCTGCTTTATATCGAGCAGAATGCAAACAGCGGCTTGCTGCTCGTCACCAACGAAATCAGTAATACCATCTCTTTATATGAGATCACCCAGTAACAACTCCTCATCTCTCGTGGTGATTTTCCTGCCTCCTCGGAGGCAGGTTTTTTTTTGAGCGTGGCCCCTAATGACACAAGAAGAACTCCGCTATTTCCACTCACTGGAAGATATTATCAGCCAGGGTTCGCTAACCCCGCTGTTTCAGCCGATTGTCTCGCTGCAACATCAACAGATTTTTGCTTATGAAGCGCTCATCCGTGGACCTTCAGCCAGTCCGCTGCATTCTCCTATTAACCTGTTCAATACCGCCAACCGCCATGGCCTGCTGGCTGAACTGGACTTGCTATGTCGCGAGACCGTTATTCGCCGTTATGGCGAACTGGGCAAGGAACAAAAGCTGTTCATCAATACCAGCCCGGCAGCCTTGCTGCAGGATGATTACCCGCACGGCCTAACCCTGAAGTTTCTGGAAGAGGCCGGCTTGTCTCCGCAACAGGTGGTTATTGAACTGACAGAGCAGTATCCCATCGATGATTATGATCTGATGCGCGAGGCCACCCGGCACTACCGGGAGATGGGCTTCTCGATTGCGATTGATGATCTTGGCGCCGGTTATTCAGGTCTTCGCACCTGGTCGGAACTAAAGCCTGATTTCGTCAAGCTCGATCGCCATTTCATGCAGAACATTCACGAAGACAGGCAGAAACGACAGTTTGTGCAATCCATGATTGATATTGCGCAAAGCGTTGGCTGTCAGGTCATTGGCGAGGGCATCGAAGTGCGGCAGGAATACCTGGCGGCGCAGGGGCTCGATATGCAGTTCGCTCAGGGCTATTATTTCGGTCGACCCAATCGCTATCCGCAGAAAAACATGGATGAGAATCTGTTTGCCCAGCGCCAGCAAACCAGTCTTATCAGTGCCGGTCGGCCCCGGGCCAATACCCTGGTAGGGAGCCTGCTGACGGAACTGGAGCCACTGCGGGAAAGCGATAATGTTGAACTGGCCGCTGACCGCTTTCAGCGAAACCTCAAACTCACCGCGCTGCCGGTTGTGGATGAAACAAACCGGGTCAAAGGCATGGTCTGGCGTGATGAATTCATGACCCTGTATGCCAGCCGCTTTGGCCGCGAGTTGCATGGTCGCAAGGCGGTGCAGTCATTTATGGACAAATCGCCGATCGTGGTAGAGACTTCGCTGCCCTTGAAAAAACTCAGTTATCAGATCACCAGTCAGCAGCGCCAGCAGCAACACAGTTTGTTTGTGATTACTGAGGACAGTCGCTACCGCGGTGTCGGCAGCCTGATGGACTTACTACGTCAGATCACCGATATGCAGATCACCATGGCACGCCATGCCAACCCGCTGAGCGGCCTGCCGGGTAATGTGCCGCTCAGCGAGCATATCCGCGAAGCTATCGAACAGCAACGCGATGTTACCGTCTGCTATTTCGATCTGGACAATTTCAAGCCTTACAATGATATCTACGGCTATAGTAAGGGCGACCAGGTCATCACCCTCACCGCCAAAACACTGACCGAACAGATTAATACCGATATCGATTTTATCGGTCATGTCGGCGGCGACGACTTTATCATCGTATTCGAAAGCCATGACTGGCGTGAACGCTGCAGCGCAATACTGGATGCTTTCCGTACTTTACATGCACAGTTTTACAATTCGCGTCACCTGCAACAAAGAGGCATCCATGCCGTTGACCGTCATGGCCGCGAAACTTTTTACCCCTTGTTGAGCCTCTCCATCGGTGCTGTCAGGTTGAAGGATTTCAACGGTATCGGGGCCGAGAACGACTTGGCGGAATGTGCCAGTAAGGCCAAATCCATGGCCAAAAAAATCAGTGGTAACAGCCTCTACCAGCTGCATCGGAACCAATGCCACTGCAACGACGAGCAGATCCTCTCAGTCAAACTGAGCGGCTGAACAAAAAGTAGCTTCAGACAGCCGCTTCCAGCGCGACCTGCTCTATAACGAACTCCACCCGCTGACGAACTTTCTCCCGGGTTTCGCGAAACTCATTAAGCAACTCCTGATCTTCGCCGCGCATTTTGGCCGGGTCCGGCAGCGGCAGATGTACCTTGACCGTGTGCGGACTCAACAGCGGACACTGCTCTTCGGCGTTGTCGCAGAGTGTCACCAGCAGATCCGCCCACTCCAGCATTTCTCCATTGACGCGGATTGATTCCTGGCCGGAAATATCAATACCGACTTCGGCCATCACCCTGATAGCCATCACATTCTGTCCATGGGCTTCGATACCGGCTGACTTAATCTCAATATCATCACCGGCCAATGCGCGGGCCCAGCCTTCAGCCATCTGAGACCGACAGGAGTTCCCCGTGCATAAAAACATCACTCTTAACTTATCCATTTCATAACACCTTTATTTTTCGCACGACGACGTTAACAGGATTGTATGACAGGCTGATGAAGGCGGAGATTGTGAAGACTGAGTCGCAGATTAAGGTTTCTCCAGTTGAAGCAAGGTATGACGCATCTGCTAAAATACCGCTTTGACTTCAAGACAAAGCGAATCACTGTGAAAATTTTCATCCGCTGCACCCTGCTACTGGCCGCTATCAGCTTGCCTGCCTTGAGCCAGGCACAAACGACCCGTTATGTGTCTGACGAACTGGAAATTACTATGCGCAGCGGTCAGGGCATTAAGTTTGGCATTAAGAAGATGCTGGAATCCGGTACCCGTCTTGAGGTACTGGAAACAGACCCGAATGGCTACTCCAAAGTCCGCACAGAAGAAGGCGTTGAAGGCTGGGTCTTAACACGCTATCTCAGTAATAGTGCCAGTGCACGCGATCAGCTCGAAAGCAGTCAGCAGCGGGTGGCTAATCTGGAACTGGAAATCGCCAAATACAAAGAAGAAATTGCCGCACTCAGCAACCAGAACAGTGATGTCGACACGCAGAATCTGACACTGCGTGAAAAATCACAGCGTCTCAGTAAAGAACTGGATGATCTGCGTCGAACTGCCTCAAATGCCGTCGCGCTTGAAAATGAAAACCGGCAGCTGAAAGAAAAGCTGCAGCAGATTGACCACAAAAACCAGTCTCTGGTTATTGAGAATAATGCGCTCAAGGATAACAGCACCCGCAGTTGGTTTCTGGTCGGTGCCGCCGTTCTGTTTTCCGGTATTTTGCTGGGTCTCATTCTGCCGAGATTACGCGTTCGCAAAAAGGACAGCTGGGGCAGTCTCTGAGCTGAGAAAGGGCGCTCAGCGCCCTTTCTTATTTGCTTGTGCGTCTTCGTCTGATATGGCCTCCTTTCAGATGCGACAAGCCGTTTCCGGCCAAGCTCCCACCCTCAATCCGGTAAGCCTTGCCGAAGCCTTTGACATAACGTCCCCCCTCCGGGTGCAGGCGAAACAATCTGAAGTCACCGAGCTGACTAAGACTTCTTATCCGCTCACCATGCCGCTCTTGCAGGCAAGCAATACCCTCTGACCAGTCATCGCTGTCAGGTGGGATCAATTCAGCAGAAATCCGGTACTGAACGCGTAAGCGGGCAAATAATTCGGCAGCGGTATTTTCGTCTTCAATGATTAGCACCGAAGCCTGTGGGTGCAATTGCAGGTTTTTGGCGTGTACTGCAATGTCGCTGATGAGTATATAAAGGCAATTGTCACCGACCGCAAATGGTGCATAGGAGGCATAAGGCAAGCCATCCTGATCCAAAGATGACAACATTAACGATTGTCGATCATGAATGAGATGCAGGATCTCATCGCGGATTTCCTTTTCCAGCCCCTGATTATTCATGCTTTGCTCCCTGCTGATACTGTGCCTGCAAAGCTTTAAAACGCTCGGTTTGAGTGCTGATGAGTTCCCCTGAGCTATCCCGGCCCAGAAACAACTTGAAAATCACCTCATTGTCAGCATTCTCAAACACAAAAGCATAACTTTCACGGCCACGATGCGGTTTATCCTGAAAACGGATATGCGATACAAGTTCCAGATTCAGATGAGCATGAAACCCGGGCATGTCGCCTTGCAGATTGTAAAAGCCATGACCTTCCTCTCCCTTCGGGAACGGCCCTTTGAATTCGAACACCGAGCCGCCATGCACAACGATGGTGGTTACCCATGCCCAGTCTGCAATTTCCTCCAGCAGCCTCTTCGCCTGGCTGCCGGGCATACAGTCGTTTTGTTCTGTGGTCATATTTAAGCCTTGCGCATTCAGAGTTGACTGGCCGTTAGCTTGATTTTGTTTAACTACAGCATAGCAAGTTGGGACCCAGTCTAAATAGCTGTTTTCCTAAGATATCGTCGGTTATGAAATGGGATTACAAGATTTGCTGACCTCATCAGGGTAAAATGATCTCATTGGCTGCTGTGGTAATGAACCAAGGTCATATCGGCGCTAATGAAGTACATGCCAGGCTCTGGCTGTCTATCTGACAAAGATTGCACAAAGATAGCGATGACAACAGAAACAAATTACGATCTTAAAGGCATATTGCAGCAGGCACTGGGCTATAAAAAGCACCTGGTCAAAGCTAATGTGCTGGCTATTCTGGCAACGATCTGTGCTGTACCGGTGCCTTTACTGCTGCCTTTGATGGTTGATGAGGTTCTGTTGGACCAGCCTGGTCCGACCGTCGGATTTATAGAACAGTTCACACCTGAACACTGGCATGGTCCGGTCTTGTTCATCACTGCGGTGTTGCTGTTTACCCTGGTTTTACGAGTCATCTCACTGGTACTGAATGTCGCCCAGTCCCGCTATTTCACGCTAATCGCCAAACGTATTACCTTCCGTATCCGCCACAAGCTTATAAAACGTCTGGGACGCATCGCCATCAGCGAATACGAAACCCGTGGCAGTGCCGGTATCGCCTCGCACTTCGTTACCGATATCGAAGTTATCGATAATTTCATTGGTAACACCATCAGCCGGTTTATTGTGGCCGTACTCAGCATTTTCGGGACCGCCATTATTCTGCTTTTCCTGCACTGGCAACTGGCTTTGCTTATCCTGTTTATGAACCCGCTGGTGATTTATTTCACGATGGTGGTAGGCAAACATGTTAAGGCATTGAAGAAAAAGGAAAACTCGGCGTTTGAAATTTTCCAGCAGAGCCTGACCGAAACCCTGGACGCAGTGCAACAGATCCGGACTGCCAACCGCGAAAAACACTATCTGCGCCGGGTTATTGATAATGCCCGCGACGTGCGTCAGCATGCCTCGGAATTTGCCTGGAAGAGTGACGCTGCCAACCGTTTTTCTTTTGTGATTTTCCTGTTTGGTTTTGATGTGTTCCGGGCCGTCAGCATGTTTATGGTGGTGTTTTCGGACCTGTCCATCGGCCAGATGTTTGCCGTCTTCGGCTACCTCTGGTTCATGATGAGTCCGGTACAGGAAATCCTGAATATCCAGTATTCCTTCTATGCTGCCGGAGCTGCGGTGGGTCGCCTCAACACCCTGTTCTCAATGAAGGAAGAAGAACGCTATCCCGACAAAATCAATCCTTTTGTACCGGGTCAGGCCAGTAGTATCCGGATTGAGGATTTGCACTTTAAATACGACGACAACAATAAAGTGCTCAATGGCGTCTCTTTGAATATCAAAGCCGGAGAAAAAGTGGCCCTGGTGGGTGCCAGTGGCGCCGGTAAGTCAACGTTGGTCAATGTGCTGCTGGGTTTATACCCGGCCGATAAAGGCATGGTCTATTTCAATGATGTCGCGGTCAGCGATATTGGACTTGAGACGGTGCGGGAACATGTTGCCACCGTACTGCAAGCGCCGGCACTGTTTAATGACAGCGTACGTGAGAACATTACCATGGGCCGCAATTATCCTGATGAGGCAGTGTGGGAAGCCATCAGGATTGCTCAGCTGGAAGATGTGATTTTGGCCATGCCCAAGAAGCTCGACACGATTATCGGTCGGGCCGGGGTCAAGCTTTCCGGCGGTCAACGTCAGCGTCTGGCCATTGCCCGCATGGCATTGATTAATCCCTGCGTGGTGGTACTGGATGAAGCCACTTCGGCGCTGGACAGTGAAACCGAATATCACCTGCATATGGCTCTGGAGCAGTATCTTCAGGATCGTACCACGATCATTATCGCCCATCGTCTGAGTGCAGTCAGGCAGGCGGATCGCGTTGTCGTGTTTGATGGCGGCGATATTATCGCCGAAGGCTCTCATGAATCGCTGATTCAGCAGGAAGGCTTGTACCAGAAGCTGTATGCACAGCAGGTTTGATTATTTTTGGACTGGGTTGAAACTCAAAGGCAGAGCGCTTTATGGCGCCCTTTGCTCAGCCACTTTTGACTCAGTTCTGCGCGGAGATTACGCAGATTTAAGATCTCTCGAAAAAGCAGCGTTAAGCTGCATAATCTGTGGATAGATATACAGGCAAACCCGGCGAGGCTCCAGAGAACACTAAAATATCTTCGTGTCCTCTGTGCCTCTGTGGTTCTTCATCACAAACTCAACGACGCTTGAGCTGCTCCACATCACGCACAGCACCTTTGGCTGCTGAGGTGGTCAGCGCGGCATAGGCCTGCAGTGCCAGACTCACTGTGCGCTCACGCGCCACCGGCTTCCAGGCATTTTCACCACGGGCTTCCATTTTGGCACGGCGATGGGCCAGTTCTTCATCGGTCAGATCAACATGGATCTTACGCTGAGGAATATCGATATGAATGATATCCCCTTCTTCCACCAGACCGATATTGCCGCCCTCGGCAGCTTCCGGTGAAGCATGCCCAATCGACAGTCCGGACGTACCACCGGAGAATCGACCATCGGTTAGCAGTGCACAGGCTTTGCCCAGGCCTTTGGACTTCAGGTAACTGGTCGGATACAACATTTCCTGCATACCGGGGCCGCCTTTGGGGCCTTCATAACGAATCAGCACCACATCACCTTCCTTGATGGCACCGCCGAGGATACCGGCGACTGCGGCATCCTGAGACTCAAAGATCCGGGCCGGACCAGAAAAAACCAGGATTGACTCATCAACACCCGCAGTTTTAACGATACAGCCATCTTCAGCAAGATTACCGTAAAGTACGGCCAGCCCACCATCCTGACTGTAGGCGTGTTCAATATCACGGATACAGCCGTTTTCACGATCCAGATCCAGTTCCGGCCAGCGACAGTCTTGGCTGAACGCCACCTGGCTGGGAATGCCCGCCGGTCCGGCCAGGTAGCGCAGTAGTGCCGGTTCGTGCTGGCTACGCTTGACATCCCACAGTGCCAGACCGTCAGCCATCGTTTTGCTGTGAACCGTCGGCACATCGGTATGCAACAGTCCGCCCGCCGCCAGCTCACCGAGAATGGAGACAACACCGCCGGCACGATGCACATCTTCCATGTGGTATTTATTGGTCGCCGGGGCTACTTTGCACAGATTCGGAATCTTGCGTGACATCCGGTCGATATCGGCCATGGTGAAGTCCACCTCGGCTTCATTCGCCGCCGCCAGCAAGTGCAGAACGGTATTGGTAGAACCACCCATCGCAATATCAAGCGCAATCGCATTTTCAAACGCGGCCTTGCTGGCAATCGCCCGCGGCAGTACATCCTCTTCATCGTTTTCGTAGTAGCGCTTGGCCAGATCAACGATGCGGCGTCCCGCTTCCAGGAACAATTCTTCACGATCAGCATGGGTCGCCAGCAATGAACCATTACCCGGCAAGGACAGGCCCAGCGCTTCGGTGAGACAGTTCATTGAGTTCGCGGTAAACATACCGGAGCAGCTACCGCAGGTCGGACAGGCGCTGCGTTCGACCTGGGCGACATCTTCATCGCTGATACTCTCATCAGCCGCCTGCACCATCGCATCAACCAGATCCAGTTTAACGTCCTTGCCAGCCAGCTTGGTTTTACCGGCTTCCATCGGCCCGCCGGAAACAAAAATGACCGGCACATTGAGGCGCAGTGCTGCCATCAGCATGCCCGGTGTAATTTTGTCGCAGTTGGAAATGCAGACCAGCGCATCGGCACAGTGGGCATTGACCATGTACTCGACCGAGTCAGCGATAATATCGCGGGATGGCAGACTGTACAGCATACCGCTGTGGCCCATCGCGATACCGTCATCGACAGCGATGGTATTGAATTCTTTTGCTACACCACCGGCACGCTCGATTTCACGGGCCACCAGCTGTCCCAGATCCTTCAGATGCACATGACCGGGCACGAACTGAGTAAAGGAGTTGGCAATAGCGATAATCGGTTTATTGAAATCATCGTCTTTCATTCCCGTCGCCCGCCACAAAGCACGGGCGCCCGCCATATTACGGCCGGCAGTGGACGTTTTAGAACGATATTGAGGCATGCTGAACACTCCAAAAATCTGAAATCCAACGCGAAATGCTATGATCGCGCCTTATTGCTTGTATCAGTTAATCGATAAATTTTACACGACACTTGGCAAGCGTGCCGAGTCTGCGATAAAAAGAAGCCTATGAATGACGCGCAACCGATGAATAATCACCAGAATCTGGCCACCACGACGAGCTGGTTCCGCACGGCTGCGCCCTATATTCATGCTCACCGCGGTGCCACCTTTGTGATTGCCTTTGATGGCGAGACCATCGACAGCGATGGCTTCGATCCGCTGCTGCATGATATCGCCATCCTCAGCAGTCTCGGTATCAAACTGGTACTGGCCTATGGTGCCCGCCCGCAAATTGAAGCCCAGTGCGAACAACAGAACATTGAGGTGCATTACCATCGCGGTCTGCGTGTGACTGATGATGCCAGCCTGAAAATCGCCAAGGCGGTGATCGGCAAACTGCGTCTTGATATCGAATCCAAACTGTCTTTCGGCCTGCCACACACGCCGATGGCCGATGCCCGCATTCGCTGCACCAGCGGCAACCTGGTCACCGCCAGACCCGCGGGTATCATTGATGGCATCGATCTCGGTCATACCGGTGAAGTGCGGCGTATCGATGTCGATGGGATTAATCAGCAACTGGGGCTTGGCAACATCGTGCTGCTACCACCACTTGGTTATTCTTTAACCGGTGAAATCTTCAATCTATCCTCAGAAGCGATCGCCACGGCAGTGGCAGTATCGCTGCACGCGGATAAATTAATTTTTATCGGTTCCAGTAACCGCGATTTACCCAGAGAAATGACCGTAAGTCAGGCGCGGGAAAACCTTGATGGTCATCCTTCGCTTGCTGCCGCGGTACAAGCCTGTGAATCCGGCGTGCGCCGGGTACATTTACTGGATAGGGCCCAGGACGGCGCGTTACTACAGGAATTGTTCAGCCGTGATGGGGCCGGCACCCTGCTCACTGCGACCTCTTTCGAGACCACCCGCCAGGCCAGTATTGAAGATGTCGCGGGGATTCTGGAACTGCTTCAGCCACTGGAAGCCAACGGCACGCTGGTTAAGCGTTCGCGGGAGTTGCTGGAGCGTGAAATCGACCATTTCACCGTGATGGAGCGGGATGGCACGGTGGTAGCCTGTGCTGCACTTTATCCCTATCCGGAAAACAATATGGCGGAGCTTGCCTGCCTGGCTGTATCCAATAATTACCAGAGCAAAGGCCGGGGTAAGCAACTACTTGCCTCACTGGAACAAACCGCTTTGCGTGCCGGGATAGAATCACTTTGTGTGCTCACTACCCAGACTGCACACTGGTTTCTTGAGCATGGCTTTAAACCGGCTGAAATCAAAGATTTGCCTATCGCCAAACAGGCACTTTACAACTACCAGCGTAATTCGCGGGTATTTCTTAAACAGCTGGGTTAATCGCTGTGTCTAACGGCGGTTAGGGCGGCGACGGTATTCCGGAAAAAGCACCGGCGCAAACTCGTGTAGGGCTTTTTCATAGACCCGGCGTTTGAAAAACACAATCTCTTCCACCGGCGTCCAGTAATCGACCCAGCGCCAATCATCAAATTCGGGCTTCTCATGCAAGTCGAGGCGTACGTCACCTTCATCACCGGTAAAACGCATCAGAAACCAGCGCTGTTTCTGGCCGATACATAAAGGTTTATTACCGTAGCGCAAATAACGCTTGGGAAGACGATAGCGCAGCCAACCACGAGTCGAAGCCAGCAGCTCGACATGTTCCGGGGACAGCCCGACCTCTTCCATCAGTTCACGATAAGCTGCCTGCTCAGGGCTTTCGTGGGCTTTTATGCCACCCTGAGGAAATTGCCATGAATCATGTTGCGCACGCTGTGCCCATAGCACCTGATTGTTTTCATTGCAGAGTATGATCCCCACATTTGGCCTGAAGCCATCTTTATCAATCACGACAAAAGTCTCTGACTGGCCGAGCGTCTTTTAACTCAGCAGGTTAATCTCAATTAGAGCTTAGATTATTAAAAGGACGGTCAGGTTGCAACGCATTTTGGCTTACAATAGGCGCTCACTGGAATTAAAACGGAGACAGGTTAATCACCATGGCGTTGGCAATTTTTGACCTTGATAACACCCTGCTCGGCGGCGACAGCGACTTTTTATGGGGACGCTATCTGTGTGAAAACGGCATCGTTGATGAACAGGCTTACCGTCGGGCCAATGAACATTATTACCAGCAGTATCTGGAAGGCAGTCTCGATATCTACGAGTTTCTGGAGTTTGTTTTCAAACCGCTGGCCAGTCACGATATGCAGACCCTGGAAAGCTGGCGTGAAGCCTATCTGGAACAGAAGATTAAACCGATCCTTCTGCCTGCCGCAGACGCGCTGGTGGAAAAACATCGCTCACAGGGCGACACTTTATTGATTATTACCGCGACCAACAGCTTCCTGACCACCCCTATTGCGCAAATGATGGGCATTGAAAATCTGATCGCGACTGACCCGGAAATTATCAATGGCCGATTCAGTGGTCGTGTCGTCGGACAGCCCTCTTTTCAGCATGGCAAGGTCGAACGTCTGCGCCAGTGGTTGCAAAGCCGGGATGAAGTACTCGATGACAGTATCTTTTACAGTGACTCGCACAATGATCTGCCTTTGCTGGAACTGGTCGACACCCCGGTCGCCGTCGATCCCGATCCGAAACTGCAGGCGGTAGCACAGCAGCGTGGCTGGCAGATCCTGAGTTTGCGCTAGCGCCGAATTAGAAGCAGCGCCAGTCGCCATATATTGTTACAATTCATCGTTTTTTAACACTGACAATCAGGCCGTCATTATGGAATGGGAAGTTGTTATCGGGCTGGAAATTCACGCCCAGCTCGCCACCAAAAGTAAGATTTTCTCGGGTGCTGCCACTGCCTACGGCGCTGCCCCCAACACACAAGCTTGTGCCGTCGACCTCGGTTTACCGGGCGTATTACCGGTTCTGAATGAAGAAGCAGTGAAAATGGCGATTAAATTCGGTCTCGCGGTCGATGCCGACATTGCCGAGCGTTCCGTGTTTGCCCGGAAAAATTACTTCTACCCTGACCTGCCCAAAGGTTACCAAATCAGTCAGTATGAATTGCCTGTTGTCGGCAAGGGTGAACTCAGCATCGAACTGGAAGATGGCACTGAAAAGATCATCGGTATTACCCGTGCTCATCTGGAAGAGGATGCGGGTAAATCCCTGCATGAAGACTTCCATGGCCAGACCGGGATCGATCTGAACCGCGCCGGCACCCCGTTGCTGGAAATCGTCTCCGAGCCGGATATGCGCAGTGCTAAAGAAGCGGTGGCCTATATGAAAAAAATCCACTCGCTGGTGCGTTATCTGGAGATCTGTGACGGCAATATGCAGGAAGGCTCTTTCCGTTGCGATGCCAACGTCTCGGTTCGTCCCAAAGGCCAGGAAAAGTTCGGTACCCGTGCCGAGCTGAAAAATATTAACTCCTTCCGCAATGTAGAACGCGCTATCAACTATGAAGTTGAGCGCCAGATTGATGTGCTCGAAGGCGGCGGCGAAGTCATCCAGGAAACCCGCCTCTACAATGCGGATAAGGACGAAACCCGTTCCATGCGCAGCAAGGAAGAAGCCAATGATTACCGCTACTTCCCTGATCCGGACTTGCTGCCACTGGTGATCGACAAGGACCTCATTGAATCAGTGCGCGCGACTTTGCCGGAGCTGCCCAATGAAAAACGTGATCGCTTCATCAACGAACTGGGGCTTTCATCCTATGATGCCGCTATTCTGACCAGCACGCGTGAGTTAGCTGATTTCTATGAAGCCGTGCTGGCCGCTACTGACGCTAAAGATCCGAAACAATGTGCCAACTGGGTCACCGGTGAATTGTCCGGCGCGCTGAATAAAGCCGGTCTGGATATCACTGACTCCCCGGTCAGTGCAGAACAACTGGCCGGTGTGCTTCAGCGCATCAGCGACAATACAATATCCGGCAAAATTGCCAAGACGGTATTTGAAGCCCTGTGGAATGGTGAAGCTAAAGATGCCGATGCCGTCATTGAGGCAAAAGGGCTGAAACAAGTCACCGATACCGGTGCTATTGAAGCCATGATCGATGAAGTACTGGCAAATAATCCGGATCAGGTCCAGCAATTCAAAGAAGGCAAAGAACAGGTGTTCGGCTTTTTTGTCGGTCAGGTGATGAAAGCCTCAAAAGGCAAAGCCAATCCGGCACAGGTTAATGAAATCCTGAAGAAAAAACTGGCTGAATAAGTCTGGTCAGGCCTGCAGCACCGTAAAAAAGCCGCAAACAGTATTGCGGCTTTTTACTGTTATGGCCCATGATAGATTGTGAACTAGATCACAATTTTGATTGCGGACCATTTCCCCATCGAGATTGAACTGATGTAGTATCAACCGATGCTTTATTAACGCTACTTGTTCCGGCGCAGGATGCGTCGCTTATACGGAGCCAGATTCACTCACCCATGAAGTTTGAACAGGAACACCTTCCCACCAAGACGGGCATCAACAAACTGCCTTCCTCCTCACCTTTGCCGGATGCAAACTGGGTCTTGGTTTTCGGTTCAGTTAACCGTTTCAATGAACGCGGTTTCGCCAAAAATCTGAGAAAACGTTATCCCGATGCACAAATCATCGGCTGCACAACCTCAGGAGAAATTACCGGCGACGGCGTCTATGACGACAGCATTCATATCACCGCGATGAAATGGGAACGCAGCACGCTGCGCTTTATCTCCAAACCGGTCAACAGCATGGAACAGTCCCATGCGCTCGGTGCTCAGATCGCCGGTGAGTTGAAAATGGATGATTTAAAAGGTGTATTCGTACTGAGCGACGGTCTGAATGTGAATGGCTCTGAGCTGGTTGAAGGCCTGCAGGAAGTCCTGCCCAACATCCCGATTACCGGTGGCCTTGCCGGTGATGATGCCAAGTTTGCACAGACATTACTGATTAATAACGACAAGATTCAGGATCGGGTAGTCATCGCCGTCGGGATCTACGGTGAAGATGCTATCGTGACCAGTGGCGCACTGGGTGGCTGGAAACCCTACGGCCCGCCTCGGAAAATCACCCGTTCCAACAAAAACGTGGTTTATGAACTGGATAACAAGCCAGCGCTGCCACTATACAAAATGTATATCGGCTATTACGCCAATGAACTCCCTGCATCCGGACTCAATTTTCCGTTTGCCATCATGGATGAGAAAAACGTTAATGTGATTCGTACACTGCTCTCAGTCAATGAAAAAGACAACAGCCTGACTTTTGCCGGTAATATCGACCAGGGTGCCACCGTACGTTTCCTCAAGTCCGATCACGACAGTCTGGTGATGGGGGCCAGTGAAGCGGCACGTCAGATTCTGCAGAAAGACGTCAATATCAACGACAAAGCTTTAGCCATCTGTGTCAGCTGTGTCGGCCGTAAGCTGGTGATGGAAGCCCAGGTTGCTGATGAAGTCTTCGCAGTTCAGCGTCTGCTGGGTATGCAGACCGGCATCACCGGATTTTACTCCAACGGCGAAATCTGTTCCGGTGAAGACGACAGTCACAGCCAGTTGCATAACCAGACCATGACGATCGCCTATCTGAGCGAGCATAACGCTTAAGCCAGTTCCCTCGCTGCTGCCAGCAAGGCCAGTCTGGCAATCACACCATAGGCATAAAAGCGATTCGGCTCGGAGTCCGGCTGTTCGTTCTGGTCCGGTGTGATACAGGACTGAGCAAAGGCCAACGGCTCGAAATGCATCCCCGGCGCATTCAGGTTTTCATCGGTACCGCGGCCGGTATGAACCCGGTAAAAACCGCCGATAACGAAATGGTCCATCATGTAAATAACCGGCTCTGCTACGGCCTGTCCCTCACCCAGCGTTTCAAAAGTATAGACCCCTTCCTGAACCAGCACATTATCGACCACCAGCCCTTCTTTGGCCGATGACATTTTGTTGCGCTGTTTGCGGTTGAGATTATAAATATCATCCGGGCTTTTAACAGTCATGATGCCCATGCCATAGGTGCCTGAATCCGCTTTCACCACGACAAAGGGGTCACGATCGATATTATATTCACGGTATTTGCTGCGTATCGACATCAACAGGTTATCGATATTACGCGCCAGACACTCAAGCCCGGCTTTTTCCTTGAAGTTCACCTCACCACACTGCAGCGTCATAGGCGAAATCAGCCATGGATCAATATCAATCTGCCGGGCAAATTCCTTGGCCACATTACTGTAGTGACTGAAATGATTCGATTTTTTACGGGTCGACCAGCCGGCATGCAATGGCGGCATGATTTCCTGCTCCAGCCCTTCCAGAATCGCCGGTCTGCCAGCCGAAAGATCATTGTTCAACAGCACCAGACAAGGCGAGAAGTCCCCCACGGCCACTCGGTTGCCTTTTCTGACCAGCGGTTCCAGCAGACATTGTTTTCCGGATGGTAAATCGACGGTCACCGGCTCGGCAATATCTTCCCGCAGACTGCCTATACGAGCTTCCAGACCGGCTTTCTGAAAAATATCCCGCAGGGTTTCCAGGCTTTCCAGATAGAACAGGTTGCGTGTGTGATTTTCGGCAACGATCAAAACCCGTTTGGCAGTGGGACAAGCGCGTTCGACAGCGGACTGTGCTGCCTGGATTGAGAGTGGGATAAAGGCAGGGTTCAGGTTGTTGAAACCGGCCGGGAACAGATTGGTGTCTACCGGTGCAAGCTTAAAGCCGGCATTACGTAAATCCACAGAAGCATAAAATGGAGACGGTGTTTTCAGCCACTGTTCACGCAACCAGGTTTCAACCTGGGTTTGTCTCTCCAGTAAATGGGATTCCAGTTGCAGCAAAGGGCCGTTAAGGGCGGTAATCAGGTGCGGAACGCCAGTGGTCATAATCTATCTCGCTGTTGGGGATTGCAGGTTGCGATAAAAGTGCTGTCCATACTGTGACATGGGACACAGTTTGCATTTTTCAAGTCATACATACTCCTTGATCGTTTAAATTCAGGCCATGACACAACGGAAAAAGGCTTTTTTACATTACTAGCCTGCGGATTAAAAATCGGTTATCTTCGTTCCTCAGGGCTAGTTGTAAGAATTAGAATGATGACTTTATCAGGTAATGCATGACCGTGAGCGAGAACCAATCTGAATTTTCCGGCCTGAAGGTCATGGTGATTGATGACAGCAACACCATTCGTCGAACAGCTGAAACTTTATTGAAAAAAGCTGGCTGTGACGTGCTCACCGCTGATAATGGCTTTGAAGCCTTGCCTGTTATCAGCGCCCATCATCCCGATATTCTCTTCATTGATATTATGATGCCTCGTCTGGATGGATACCAGACCTGTGCCTTGGTGAAAAATAATCCCAAGTTCAGGGACATCCCCGTCGTCATGCTCTCCAGTAAGGATGGCCTGTTTGACAGGGCAAAAGGACGTGTCGTTGGTGCAGAGCAATACCTCACCAAACCCTTTACCAGAGACGACCTTCTCGGTGCCATCCGCAAACATTTGCTTGAAAAACACCAGGACGCTGAATAGCTTATGGCACGGATTCTGATTGCTGATGACTCACCGACGGAAGTCTACGTATTACAAAAGATGCTGGAAAAAAATGGGCACCAGGTGCTCGTTGCCGAGGATGGCGAACAAGCTGTCAGTCAGACTCAGCAACACAAGCCTGACCTGATTCTGATGGACGTGGTTATGCCCAATCTGAATGGTTTTCAGGCCACCCGCAAACTGACCAAAGATCCGCAAACCAGCCATATTCCGATTGTCATCGTGTCCTCGAAAAATCAGGAAACCGACAAAATGTGGGGCCTCCGCCAGGGTGCCAGGGGCTATCTCGGCAAACCGGTTACCGAACAGGATCTGATGCATCAGATCAACGAATTGTTGGGGCAGCCATAACCATGACCTTGCTGCAAACGCCTGAAGACATTATTTCGCTCCTGCATGACATGGAGCGCCGCAGTAAGCAAAAAGCAGCCGGTCTCGGGCAACAGGATATGGCAGGCCAGAGCTGGACAGCGATTGGCTTTCGCATCGGCCAGCAATATTTTGTCACGCCACTGGGTGAAACCCGCGAGGTTTTCCCGGTACCGGAACAAATTACCCCGGTACCTAAATCCCAGCGCTGGGTGTTTGGTATTGTCAATCTGCGCGGTGAATTACTCCCGGTGTTTGATCTCAACCTGTTTCTGCATGATAAACCGGTCAAGCTCACTAAACGCAGTCGTATCATCGTGATTAACGACAGCGAGATCGTCAGCGGTGTTGCTGTCGATGAAGTGTTTGGCCTGAAGCATTTTCAGCAACAGCCTGAACCAGTGCAGGCAGATCAAGCCGCTGAACTCGCCCCCTATCTGACTGGAACACTCTTTCAGCAGGACATCCAGTGGCAGGTGTTCAGTTTCAGACATCTGGTGTCGGATCCCCGTTTTCTCAATGCCGCCGCCTAACTATTGAAATCAGGATTAAGGTATATGACATCCACCAGCAAGCTTTTTTTCTCTTCCCTGATGCGCAGACAAAACTGGCTCAACCTGCTTTTTGTCATTGTATTCAGCATCGTTACTCTGGGCGGCCTGTGGCTGATAGCCAGTGGTCAGTATCAGACCTACTACGACAATATCCTGCATATCAGTATCGTGGTCGCCGTCGCCTTTATTCTGACGCTGGTCATGGCGGTCAGGCTGAGTTTTCCCTCAATCCGCTCGCTGAAAACCTCGATGGACGAGATGGAATTACAAAACCGTCACAATCAGGATGCGATTCTGCGACTGCTGGACGAAATGGGTGACCTGGCCGATGGTGACCTGACCGTGAGTGCGACCGTGACCGAGGATATTACCGGCGCGATCGCCGACTCGGTCAACTACACCATCGACGCCCTGCGCAGCCTGGTCGAACAGATAAACTCCACGACTTTGCAGGTTGCCTCCGCCGCGCAGGAAACCCAGGCCACAGCACTGCATCTGACCGATGCCAGTGAACATCAGGCACAACAGATCACCGAAGTCAGCTCAGCTATAACCCAGATGGCCGGCTCCATCGAGCAGGTATCTGAAAACGCCAGCCAGTCTTCGGAAGTGGCTAAACAGTCAGTATCACTGGCGGTGCAGGGTAATACGGCAGTGAAGAAAGCGATCCGGGGTATGGACACGATTCGTGAACAGATTCAGGAAACCTCAAAGCGAATCAAGCGTCTGGGTGAAAGCTCGCAGCAGATCGGTGACATCGTCGAGTTGATTAACGATATCGCCGAGCAAACCAATATCCTGTCATTGAATGCCGCCATTCAGGCAGCAATGGCCGGTGAAGCCGGTCGCGGTTTTGCCGTCGTGGCGGATGAGGTTCAGCGCCTTGCGGAACGCTCCAGTAACGCGACACGGCAGATTGATGCGCTGGTGAAAACGATCCAGAGCGACACCAGCGAGGCGATTGCATCTATGGAACAAAGTACGTCCGAAGTCGTATCAGGTGCCAAACTGTCACAGGACGCCGGTACTTCGCTGGAACAAATCGAAGCAGTTTCGCAGCAATTGGCGGAACTCATCAATAACATCACCGCTAATGCCAAACAGCAGGCCACCGCGGCGGTCAGCACCTCTGAGAACATGAACGTGATTCAGGAAATCACCATGCAAACATCGACCGGCACCAATGAGAGTGCGGCAGCGATCGGACGCCTGCTGGATCTCACCAATGAACTACGCAAGTCGGTCTCCGGCTTCAAGCTGCCGCAGTAAAGTCAGATAAGGCAAGGGGCGGATAGCAAACATGGCTCAATTAATCAAAGGCAACTACAACGCTTTGATGTGGCTGCAAACCGAACTGCAGCAGTCACTGACTCATGCCTTGAATGCCATGAACCGCTTTATTGACGGTGAGGGTGAAGCCAAAACCCTGTCTGACTGCATTGAGGCTTTGTATCAGGTCAAAGGCACGCTGGATATGGTCAATATCAGCGGAGCTTCCATGCTTGCTGATGAAATGCAGCACACCGTGATGGCGCTGCGGGACAACAAAATCGCTAACAAAGACCAGGCGGAAGATGCCCTGGTCCGGTCACTGCTGCTGTTGCCAAACTATCTCAAACTGCTCAGTGATGAATTTGAAGATCATCCCCTGTCTCTGCTCGATAGCATCAATGAACTGCGTCTGGCTCGTGATGTTCAGCCTGTCACCGAGGAAGCCTTATTCAAACCAGTACTGACACAGGCGCTGCCAGACAGTATCGCGCCTAATCCACACCGCAAGCTGCCGGCGATTGCGATTGAAAAGCATAAGCTGGGGCATGCTTTTCAGGTCATGCTGCTTAACTGGCTGCGCAAGCAGGACGATGAAAGCCTGCGCAAAATGCGTGGTGTTGTTCATTTTCTACGGCTGGCCTGTCATGAAGAAAAAACCACCCTGCTCTGGTGGGCTTCCGAGGCCCTGCTGGAAGCACTGGAACATAAAGGCTTGCAGGCTGAAGCATCCGTCAAGCAGTTGCTGGGTAAACTGGTCATGCCGATTAAAACCCAGTGCGAACAGAGTGAAGCCGCATTATTGCAAAGTTTTCCCACTGAGTTGGTGAACCGATTACTGCGCTTTGTGGCACATGCCCAGAGCCATGGTCCACAGGTGACCTTGCTGAAAACCACTTTCCATCTGCATTTCTTTGATCACAAGCAGAAAATCTACGGCATGAGCGATAACGCGCTCGGTGATGCGCATCTTGCCCTGCTGGAACAGCTTGAAGATCTGAAAACAGAAATCGATCATTACCATCCTGATCAGGATTTGGATAACACGCAGCTTGATGCCATCTTGCAGCAACTGCAGAGCATGACCGATACCCTGGCGCTGCTGGCTGAATATGAAGCCAGCAACCTGCTGCATCATCAGGCCGAAAGGATCCAGGCGCTAATCGAGGATGGTCAGCGTCCGGATGAGATGCTGCTAACCGAAATGGCTGACGCCCTGCTGCAGGTTGAACAATTCCTGCAGTCCTCCAGCCAGGCCAACGTGAGTGACAAACTGCGCGAAACGGTGATCAGCGAATGTCTGCTGGAAATGGCCAATATCAAGGAAACCTTGACCTTAATGAGCCAGGCTCAGCGACATCCGGATGAGTTGGGTGAGACAGAGCAACAACTGCAGCTCATTAGCGGCAGCCTGGAGATGCTCAACTTTCCGGAAGCCGCTGATATATTGCAGCAGACTGTCGACAAGATTCATCAGCACAGTGAAAACCACCAGGCTTTTACTCCCACCCAGCTGAACCGGCTCGCTGATATTCTCGCCTGTTGTGATATTTACATGGAAGGCATTCGTCAGCATGGTCATCCCGAGAATAATTATCTTGCTGACGCGGCAGACATACTGTCTGCTTTTGACCAGGCCGAGATAAGCGATGAAACCACCACTGTCTCAGCAACTGAAGTGAGCGATACTGAACAAGACGCGGCTCTGGATGAGCTTGATTCCCTGTTAAGCGCTGATGATACCGCCTTGCTGTTTGAATCAGAGTCAGAGCCAGCGCCAGCAGATTTGAGCATGGCGGCTTCCCAGCAACAAGTCTCCGATACGGAAGCGACAGAGGACAGGCCGTCAGTGTCTCAACCTGAAGCGATGGCGGCGTGGCAATTTGCTGAAAATGTTGATCCGGAAATAGCCGAGGTCTTTATTGAGGAAGCGGAAGAAGTTCTGTCTGAACTCAATGCCCTGATGCCGAAATGGCTGAGCAATGACGACCCCGACGTCCTCGGTGACATTCGCCGTCATTTTCATACCCTCAAAGGTAGTGGGCGTATGGCCGGTGCCACGGTCATCGGCGAGCTGGCCTGGGCGGTGGAACAAGTACTCAATCATGTGATGGACGGCACGCGTCCTGACAGTGATAAAGTCAAGCAACTGGCGGCAGAGTCCCACCGGATCATGCCGGCATTAATCCAGCGCTTCACCCGCGCTGATAACAGCGCTCCTGCTGAAGTGGCAACATTACATGCACTTAGTGACGAATGTTTATCTGCCCAGTCTTCTGCGGCCGTTACGCCCGGAGATGAAGTGGCCGCCACCTCAGACAGCGATACCCTGAACTGGCCTGAAGCTGCAGAAGACTTTGAGCTTGTTGATCAGGATGAAGAACTGATTATTATCGAACCGGAGACGGATCCTTCTCTAATGGAGTTTGATGTCTCGGCTTATCAGCGGACCTTGGATGACAGCGATAAGCACGTCACCGGCTCCCCTTCAACATTTGAGGTTGATACAGAACTTCTCACGGGTGTTGAGCGTTACATCCGCGACAGGGAAGCTGATTCGGCAGTTCAAACACCGGCTGCGAGCACTGATAGCGACAATGAAAAATCCCTGACCGGGGTCGAGCAATATATTCAGTCGCATTCAGAAGAGAGCTCGGTTTTACCAGCTGTAGCAGAACAAACTGAAGCCGAAGCCATCACCAAAGCCACATCACTGAGCGGTGTAGAAGCCTATATTCAGCAGAGGCAACGAGAAACCGGTGTCGCCCGTTACCTGCGCCAGAAAAAGGCGGAAGAAAAATCGACAGCCGCCGCTCAGACTGTGCCGCTACCGCCGGTCGTTCCAATATTCAGACCACTGACCTCGGTCGATCGTTATCTGATTAATCAGGCACGGCAACAACGCCCGGAAACCGGCGTGGATCGTTATCTCGCCATGCTCGATGCGCATGTGGAAGCCGACAAAGTGGCGCAGGAAGAAGACGATGAGTTACTGCTGATTTTTGCCGCCGAAGCCGCCCAGCATATTATCAATTTGAGGCAGGGACTCGAAGAAATCGATTTTTCCCGCCAGGTCACCAAACCCATTCTGAGAGCCGTTCACTCTCTGAAAGGCTGCGCCAACATTGCCGGTATTAAACCGATGGGACTGATTGCCACAGAGCTTGATGCCGTCATGAAACAACTTCATGCACAGCAGGTGGTACTTGATAGTGAGCAGATGCAAGCACTGGCTCATATCGTCGAGCAACTGGATCAAATGCTGCTCAGTATTACTGACAATCAGCCTGAACCGGATATCCGCGACTTGTCGGCCGCGGTCAGCCAGCTCAAGCCGGCCGGGGTAATGCCTGAAACGCCAATGATCGACCCCGAATTTCTGGTGGTCTTTCTTGAAGAGACCGATGAGCTGCTGGATAGTTATACCCGGCAATTGGCGCAATGGCAGCAGCAACCTGATGACAAAGACAACCTTCAGGCACTGGGCCGGACCCTGTATGATCTGGAACAGGCCGCCCAACAGGCGGAACAACAGCATATCGCTGACGTTTATGCTGCTCTGTCACGCCTGATCCAGCAGCAACAACCTGATGCACCGGGTCTCAATGATCTGCTCGAACTCGGCTATGAACAGCTCAACCAGCACATCGAAAACCTGTTGCAGAACAAACCGCAAAGCGCTGATTTCGATTTTGCTGCACGGGTCGACAGCTACCTTACAAGCCAGTCAGAACCACACTATGTCGCACCGGATATGGATGTGGATGAGAGTGAGTTCCTCATCCCGGAGGATGTTGATCCTGAACTGCTGGAGGCTTTCAGCGAGGAAGCATCAGAACTGCTGACCTCAAGCGGGCAGGCCATCAAGGCCTTGCAGGCCGACAACAATAGTGAAGTCGATTCCTTACAGTTGCAGCGCGACCTGCACACACTCAAAGGCGGAGCCCGACTCACCGGGATTAGCCCAATGGCTGACCTGACGCATCAGATGGAAACGTTAGTCATTGCCGTCAGTGATCATAAAGTCCCGGCCGATGAGGATTTCTTTGACCTGCTGCAGCGCTGCCAGGACAAACTCAGCGAAATGCAGGAACAACTGGCACAGCGCCAACCGCTGCAGACCGCCCTCTCACTCATCAAGGAAATCAGCTGGCGCACCGAGGGTGCCGATCTGGAGATAGATGACCGACCTTTGCCGGAACCGGAAAAAGTCCTGACCCGAATCCCCGAGTCTGAGCCCGAATCGGTCGCCACTGAAACCGAAGTACCCACGGCTAAACCTGCTTCGCAGCATGTGGAACAGGTGCGGGTGCGTGCCGATCTTCTCGATTACCTGACTAACTTTGCCGGCGAAGTCAGTATCTCCCGTGATCGTGTCACCCAGCAACATACGGCTTTACGCCAGCAGCTGCGCGAGATGGAGGAGACGGTCAGCCGCCTCCATGATCAATTGCGTAAGCTGGAAATTGAAACAGAAACCCAGATCCTGTTCCGTTATGAAGATGAAAGACTGAAACAGGATTCTGATTTCGATCCCCTGGAACTGGACCGCTTTTCGGTAATCCAGCAACTCTCACGCGGCCTGACTGAGAGTGTCATCGATCTTAATGATATCAGCCGTTCAATGGACATCCTGGTTAAGGAAACCGACGCCATTCTGCTGCAACAATCGCGTCTCAATGCCGATTTGCAGGAAGGGCTGATGGCTACACGCTTGCTGCCTTTCAAAGGCGTGGTGCCGAGACTGGAGCGGATTGTCAGACAAACCGCCACGGAGCTCGACAAAAAAGCCGATTTCAGCATCCGTGGCGCCGAGCTTGAAATGGATCGGACCATTCTCGATCGCCTGGTCGCGCCGCTGGAGCATATTTTGCGTAATGCCATTGCGCATGGGATTGAATCTCCCGGTGTGCGTCTTGCTAATGGCAAACCGGAACAGGGACAGTTGCAGTTACAAGTCCTGCGTGAAGGGTCGGAAATGGTTGTGACCATCAGTGACGATGGTCGTGGTATTGATGTCGATAAAATACGCCAGAAAGCCTTGGATCTGAATCTCATCAGCGCCGACGATACACCGTCGGAAGAGGAGCTGATCCAGTTAATCCTGACCTCCGGCTTTAGCACTGCTGATAATATTTCGCAGCTTTCCGGACGCGGCGTGGGTATGGATGTGGTCAGCAACGAGATTCGCAGTCTCAAAGGTCGCCTCACCATCCAGTCGCAGCGAGGCAAGGGCACACAATTTGTTATTCGTCTTCCACTGACACTGTCGGTAATTCAGGCCCTGCTGGTCAAAGTGCAGGATGAACAGTATGCAGTGCCGCTGGGCAGCGTCAATGCCGGTGAGCGGATCAGTGTGCGTGATATCAAACTGATGCTGGGTACGCATGACCCCAAATATCATTTCCACGGCGAGCAATATGACTTCATCCCGCTCGCCTCACTGCTGGACAAACCTTTAACGCTGCCGGCTAATCTCAAACATCAGTTGCCGATGCTGTTGTTCCGTTCCGGGGATATTCGGATCGCGCTGCTGGTTGACAGCATTATCAGCAACCGTGAAATCGTCATTAAGTCAGTCGGCCGCCAGCTCGGCACCATCAGTGCCGTTAACGGCGCCACGATCCTGGGCGACGGACGGGTGGTCTTTATTCTTGATATTCCGACGCTGATCGATACTTCGCGTGATATCCATCTCGACACTAATGATGCAATTAATCTTGAGCGTGAACTGACCCAGATCCAGGAACAGCCACCGCTTGCGATGGTGGTGGATGATTCAATTACCATGCGCAAGGCTTCCGGCAACCTGTTAAAAAGGCTGGGCTTTGAAGTGTTAACTGCCCGAGATGGGGTTGACGCACTGTCACAACTGCATGAGCAGAAACCGGACATCATTCTGCTGGATGTGGAAATGCCGCGTATGGACGGCTTTGAATTTGCTTCTATTGTCCGCAACGATGCCCAATTCCGTCACCTGCCGATCATCATGATTACCTCCCGCACCGGTCAGAAACATCGTGAGCGTGCGTTGGAAATTGGTGTCAACGCTTACCTCGGTAAGCCTTACCAGGAAGAAGAGCTGGTCAGCGAGATGCAGAAACTGCTGGGGCAGCAGCGATTCCCCGGACAGCATCATTAACTTTCAGGGCCTGTTATGACAGCACAAGCACAACAAACGCAGTTCGTTCATTGCATGCTGATACCGCTCCAGCAACATTATCTGCTTCTGCCCAACAGCAGCATCGCCGAAGTCATCCCACGTACCGGTGTAGTGCAGGAACAAGCCGGTGACTCATCATGGCTGAGCTTTATTGACTGGCAGCAACAACGTTTGCCGCTAATCTATCTGGAAAACCTGCTGACCGACGGCAATGACTCACAGTCAGCCGGTAACAAACTGTGCATTGTCAACGGCATCAATCCGGATGCCAATATCGATTTTTATGCCATTCCCTGCTCTGGTTCACCGCAGCTGATTACCCTCAATCAGGCGGCATTGCACCTGACTCACGACGATAACAATTCACCCTACCTGCACTGTCAAATCAAAATCAGTAACAAGGTGGCACTGATTCCAAATCTAGACCAGATTGAAGCCAGTATCCGCGAGCAGCAGGGCTAATTTTTCTTAAATACAATTTCCAGGTCATTTTGTGATCAGATCCTGCTGATTTTTACCGCGCTCATGGTTTAAGATAGCGCCATGCGATGGATCAAAACCCTGTTGTTTTATCTTGCCTTTCTGGCACTGCCTTCCTATGCCATTGCAAACAGTAATGCGCAGTTGGAAAAGCAGCGCCAGACCTTCCAGTTTGCGCACAAAGCGCTGCAGACCAACCAGATTTCCCTCTACCGTCAGTTTTATGACCGACTCGATGGCTATCCCTTGCAGGGCTATCTGCAATATCTTTATCTACGCCACCGGCTTGAACAGGTCTCAGCAGCATCCATTGACAGCTTTCTGAAGCAGGAAGCAGACACTTTCTATGCTGAACGGTTGCGTGCTTTCTGGCTGGACCGGCTGGCAAAGCAGCAGCGCTGGCAGGAATATCTGCAGTTCTACCAGGCACCACAATCAGCAGAACGCGACTGCTACCATTTACAGGCCTTACTGGCGACGGGGCAAACTAACAAAGCCTTTGAGTTAACACCGAAGATGTGGCTGGTTCCTCAGTCCCAGCATAAAGCCTGCGATCCGGTTTTTGCCCGCTGGCAACAGGCAGGTCTGCTTACTGAAGACATGCGCCATCAGCGCATGATGCTCGCCCTGCGTGACAACCAGTTCGCCATCGCCAGCTATCTGGCCCGCTCAGGTCCCAATACAACGCAGGAACTGGCCTGGATTGAACGCTGGAAAACCATACACAGTAATCCGCTTTCGCTGTTGAATCAGTTACCGGCAGCAGCACCGGCCGACAATTCGGTCACGCTGGCCCGTGACGAAGCCCTGTCACGTGAAATTATTGTCCATGGCCTGACCCGGCTCGCCCGCCGCTCACCGCAGCAGGCTTTTGAACAATGGCAGAAACTTCGGGATCATTATCAGTTCAGCGAGCAGGACCAAATCGCCGTTCGTCGTGCTATCGGTACCTGGGCAGCATTAAACCGTGATGACAAGGCATTGGTTTATTTCGGCAATATTCCCGGTGGCGAATGGCAGGCCCGTGCGGCTATCTGGCAACAGGACTGGCGCGCCGCTACCAAAGCCATCAAGCAGATGAATATTGATGAGCAGGCCTCAACCCGCTGGCAATACTGGCTGGGTCGGAGTCAGGCCGGACTGGGGCAGAAGGAAGCAGCCAGAGAGACCTATGCCGCCATTATCGGCCAGCGTGATTATTATTCCTTCCTTGCCTCTGACGAACTGGACCGACCCTATGCGATGAATCATCGCCCGATTGCTGTATCGGCAGAAACGCTCAATGATTTCCGCCAGCAGCCCGCGGTGCAGCGTCTGCATGAGTTCTATCAGCAGGATATGATGCTGGAGGCCCGGCGCGAAGCCTATTACCAGTCACAACATCGCAGCGATGCCGAATTGCAGATGCTGGCTACGATTACCCATGAATGGGGCTGGCATAACCAGACCATCGCCCTGCTGGGCAAGGCCCGGTATTGGGATGCCCTGGATCTGCGCTTTCCGGTTATTTTCGATAAGGCGATGCGGCAAGCCGGTCAAAATACCGGCCTCGATCCTTCCTGGCTGCTTGCGATCGCTCGTCAGGAGAGTGCCTTCAACCCCACCGCCCGCTCCCATGCCGGCGCACTGGGTCTGATGCAGTTGATGCCTGATACCGGTCGTCTTATATCCAAACTGATTAACCGGCCGCTCAAACAACTGGATGAGCTCTATCACCCGGAACGTAATATCGAACTGGGCAGTGCTTATCTCAAGCGCATGCTGGATGAAAACCAGCGTAATCCGGTTCTCGCCACCGCTGCCTATAATGCTGGCCCGCACCGGGTCAAAAACTGGTTGCCCACGCAACGTCTCGATGCCACCATCTGGGCGGAAAACATTCCCTATAACGAAACCCGTCACTACGTGCAGACGGTGATGAGCTATGCCGCGATTTTCGACAGTCAACGAAACCAGGCCATTAAACCGTTGTCAGAACGTATGCCTGCAATCAAACCCAAAACACCTTAGGCTGTTGTTATGCAATGTTTTCTAGTAGGCGGCTGTGTCCGTGACCAACTGCTGGGGCTGCCGGTTAAAGACCGTGACTGGGTCGTGGTCGGCGCCGATCCGCAAACCATGCTCACCCAGGGTTTCAGACCGGTGGGCAAGGACTTCCCCGTGTTTCTCCACCCGGAAACCCAGGAAGAATATGCGCTCGCCCGTACCGAACGTAAGTCTGGCCGCGGCTACCATGGTTTCAGTTTTCATGCCGCACCTGATGTCACGCTGGAACAGGATCTGGCGCGTCGCGATCTGACTATCAATGCCATTGCCGAAGATGAAAACGGTCAGATTATCGATCCTTTTAACGGTCAGGATGATCTGCGTAATGGCATTCTTCGTCATGTGTCGCCCGCGTTTGCCGGAGATCCGGTTCGTGTCCTGAGAATCGCGCGCTTTGCCGCCCGTTTCGGCTTCAAAATTGCTGACGAAACCAAAGCCCTGATCGCCCAGATGATTGCCAACGGTGAGCTGGAATTTCTGGTGCCGGAACGCGTCTGGCAGGAACTTGCCAAAGCCCTGCAAAGCGACCAGCCTTCGCTGTTTTTCACCACGTTACGTGAAGTTGGCGCACTCAAAGTGCTGTTTCCTGAGGTCGATGCTCTGTTCGGTGTGCCCCAGCATCCCAAGTGGCACCCGGAAGTCGATACCGGCGTCCATGTGATGATGGTCATCGATCAGGCTGCCAGGCTTTCTGAGGATCTGTCGGTGCGCTTCGCCGCACTCTGTCATGATCTCGGTAAAGGCCAAACCCCGGCCGATATTTTGCCCAGTCATAAAGGTCATGAAGCCACCAGCATCAGCCTGACCCGGAATCTGTGTGAACGGCTGCGGGTGCCAAAAGAAACCGCTACCCTTGCTGTCAAAGTGGCCGAGTTCCACACTGATGTACACCTGCTGTTTGAGCTCGATGCGAAGCGGGTACTGCATGTGCTGGAGGGCGTTGACAGCTTCCGCCGGCCCGAGCGTTTCCAACAGTACCTGCTTGCCGGTGAAGCCGATTTCCGCGGGCGGCCTGGCTATGAAGATGCACCGATGCCTGAGGGCCCTGCTTTCCAGGCCTGCTATGAAGCTGCAGCCGCCGTCTCCGCCACTGAATTTATTGAAGCCGGCCTGTCCGGTATCGCGATTGGCGAGGCGATTCGTCAGAGACGACTCGAGTTAATAGAACAGACCCTCGAAGCCTATCGACCTGCAGCCTGATCCCGTCAGCTGAAAAACCTGTACTGATAAAGGCTTGCAAGATTACAGGCCGCCCCCATATCACGTATAATCCGCTTATTTTTGGACTTTAATTTAGGACTTATCATGAGCAGTGAACTCTCAGCCAACTGGACCAGCGTCAATGCTGCCTGCCAGCCGCTGGTCGATGCATTGATTGCCGATGCGCAGGCCCTCAACCTGGAAATCAGTACTCTGGAAAACGGTACCCGTATCGTTGATGCCGGTATCAACTGCAAAGGCGGGCTGGAAGCCGGCCGCCGCATCGGTGAAATCTGCATGGGTGGTCTTGGTACTGCTTCGCTGGGCACCAACAGTGGCTTTGACAACTGGCCCTGGTCGGTTAATGTTCACGCCAAGACCCCCGTGCTGAGCTGCTTGGGCAGTCAATATGCCGGCTGGAGCCTTTCGCATAAAAGTGAAGACAGCAAGTTTTTTGCGCTGGGCTCAGGCCCCGGTCGTGCGCTGGCTGCTCGAGAGGAACTGTTCAAGGAATTCGGCTATCAGGATAAAGCCGATTCGACCGTCATTGTGCTGGAAGTCGACAGCTTCCCACCGGTTGAGGTCGCTGAAAAAGTCGCTGATAACTGCGGCATCAAAGCAGAAAACCTGACTTTTATTCTGACACCGACTTCGAGTCTGGCCGGTGTCATGCA
Source organism: Methylophaga sp. (assembly GCF_009711715.1). Lineage (GTDB taxonomy): Bacteria > Pseudomonadota > Gammaproteobacteria > Nitrosococcales > Methylophagaceae > Methylophaga. The sequence continues at coordinate 53,199 of NZ_VENF01000004.1, forward strand.
GATCGCGATACGAGTTCTCGAAGTCGCGATGCATAAAGCCCATGAACTGCATTTCCCGCTGGAAAAAATTGTCGACGGTTACGGTGTAACACCAGTTGCACCGCCTGGCGGTGACTTTATGACCGCCATGGGCCGCACCAATGATGCGATTCTGTTCGGTGGTCAGGTGCATCTCTTTGTCGATGCGACTGACGAGGAAGCCAGAGATCTGGCAGAGAAAATGCCCAGCAATACCTCCTCCGACTACGGCCGTCCATTCGCTGAGATATTTAAAGCTTACGAATATGACTTCTTCAAAATCGACGGCAGCCTGTTCAGCCCCGGTAAGGTGATTGTCACCAATACCAATAGCGGTAAGAGCTTCAGCGCCGGCGAACTGAACCGTGACCTGCTGAATCAGTCTTTCGGCCTGTAAATTTATGAGCGCACCCCGCGTCGTCATTTTCAACGATACCCATGGCTGGCACAGTGCGCAGTTAACGGCGGCACTGAGCCGGCTGGGTATCGAGGCGGTACTGACTGATCTGGCCGAATGCCGGATTGATCTGGATTCTGCGACCGGCCTTTATATTCCCAGTTTTGACAACGAGTTACCAGCCGCTGCCATTGTGCGGGGTATTGCACCGGGTTTTCTGGAGCAGATCACGCTGCGCATGGATGTTTTGCACACCCTGGCAGAGCTCGGTGTGGCGGTTCTGAATCCGGCCACGGCCATCGAACATACCGTCGACAAAGCCCGCACCTCGCTGCGTCTGCATCTGGCCGGCCTGAGGACACCACGCACCTGGGCCTGTGAAAATGCCAACGCCGCCAGCACCATCGTTGAACGCGAGCTGGCAGCAGGTCAGTTGCTGGTGATGAAACCGCTGTTCGGATGTCAGGGTAAGGGAATTGCCTTAATAGAAACCCTGTCTCAGTTTGAGCAGCAGGCGCCTGTGGGTGACGCCTTTTACCTCCAGCAATATGTCGCACCCGAACAGGCTGGTGCCTGGCAGGACTGGCGTCTGCTGGTTATTGATGGCGAAGTCTGTGCCGCCATGTCTCGTCGTTCCAATCACTGGATCACTAATTTTGCCCAGGGTGCCAGTTGCTTCGCGACGCCGGTTTCTGAGGACATGCGTCAGTTAGCCATCCGCGCGACAGCTGCAGTGCAGGCAGATTATGCCGGTGTCGACTTGATACGCGGCCATGACGGCCAGTTCACTGTGCTGGAAGTCAACAGCGTGCCGGCCTGGAAAGGTCTGTATCAGGCCACTGGTGCCGATATCGCCGGGACCCTCGCTCACGCTGTTAATCAACGTATTATGGCGGGGTTGGCATCGAATCATGCTGTCTGAATCGGAGATAGCTGAATCCGTATTCTGGGCCTGTGAACAAGAGGTCCGTGCACCCAAACCGGGCAACGTCAATTGTTTCAGCGATGGTCACAATATGGCCGTTGATGATTTTATCCACAGTGCCCGTGCCATTGCCCCGGTAATGGCCCGTCCCGGCCTCGGCGTCGGTGAGCGGATTCTCAGTGCGATAGAGGCCACCCGGCAAGTCGTTAGCTGCAATACCAATCTCGGTATTGTGCTGTTATTCGCCCCCTTGTGCTGTGCTATCGAACAGTGTGAACGTTTTGAAGATCTCTCTGCCGAACTGGCCAGCGTCCTTGAAAATCTCAGTGTTGAGGATGCCAAACTGGCTTATCGGGCAATCAGAATGGCCGAGGCCGGTGGCCTGGGTCAACATCCGGAGCAGGATATTAGCGGAGATCCAAGCGTTACCCTGTTAGAGGCCATGCAAATGGCGGCTGAACGGGATCAGATAGCCCTGCAATATGTAAGTAATTTCAACACATTATGGAAAACCGGATTGCCGGGATTGACAAGCGCGCTGAATTCTGGAGAAAGTGTTGAATGGGCCACGGCTTTCGCGTATCTTAAGCTCTTATCAGAGGCTCCCGACAGCTTGATTTGTCGCAAGCAATCCAGGGAGCAGGCGACCGCAGTGACAGAAAAGGCAAAACAACTTGTTTTTGAAATGAATAAAAACAGTACGTTAAATGCTTATTTAGATCGGCTCACTGCCTGGGACAACGAATTAAAGCAGAATGCCATCAATCCGGGTACCACCGCAGACCTTGTCGCGGCCACGCTGTTGCTTCACGCATTTCAGCGCCGGCTTTCTGCTGACCGAATTTCAGTACCATGATGCATCCAGCGGACGGCACTGAGCAGGTGATACGTTCCTTTATTACGTATAAACCCTTCCTTGAAAGCAAGGAGGGAAAAAAATGAGCCTTTTTGACAATTTTTTTGGAACAGGAAAATACAACATGCCAGTAATCGATCGCGTACTTGTAGGTGAATCGCTGGTCATCGAAGACGGTGACCTGGACAACGTCGCACACATTGATCTTCTTATGGGCCCGCGCGGTTCAGCTGCAGAAGATGCTTTCTGCCGGACACTGACTGACCAGAAGCAAGGGGTAAATGGTCTGTTGGCAGTGGTTGCACCTAACCTGATGGTTAAACCTGCAACCGTCATGTTCAACAAAGTCACCATCAAAAACATGAAACAAGCCGTTCAAATGTTCGGCCCTGCACAGCGTGGTGTTTCCCTGGCTGTCGCTGAGTGTGTTGAAGACGGTACTATCCCTGCCGGTGAAGCTGATGACTGCTTTATCTGTGTGGGTGTTTTCATCTCACCAACCGCTGACAGCGATGACAAGATCCAGGACTGGAACTACCGTGCAACTAAAGAAGCGATCAAACGCGCTGTTGCCCGTGAGCCGAAAGCGGCTGACGTTGTAGCGCAATACAAATCTTCTGAACACCCATTCGGTGCCAAGTAAGATTTAAAGCTGTTGATAAACTGCCCTTCTTCGGAGGGGCGGTTTCATCATTTTTTCAACAGGCGCTTCAGTGATGCTTTACTAAGTGCACCAGTGTGTAATGCACTGGCTATAAGAACCCCTTTGGCTCCAGTTCGCTGCGCCTGAATCAAATCTGCTTCATTACGGATACCTCCTGCAAGATACCAGTCCACTGCCTGAGACTGGCTCAGCAGGGTGCGAAGCCATTGTAAATCCGGGCCCTGGTCCGCACCGACACGATCCAGATTCATCAGAATCATCTTTCGGGTCCACCATTTCGGTTGTGAGAATAACTCCCCATTCCCCAGGTTAGTCTCTTTTTTCTTGTCCAGAGACAAAATCAATCTTGATGCACTATCTGCTTGCATCAGCATCTCAGTCTCCACCAGTGTCTCACTCCCAACCACCAGCTGCAGATTGCTGATGTCGTCATAGGCTGCCACTTCGTGCGCCCGTTTAATACCACTGTCCAGCCAGAACGCCGTTTGCGGAAACTGGCGACACAGCTCGCGGTAAAAACTCTCTTGCTGACAGCGCTGCTCTATTGCATCAAGATCAGCAATGTAAATACAGGGAAATGGCAGCCATGCCAACAGGTCCGAAATGACCTCAGCCGGCTCTGCTGATGGCGTCAGTACCGATTTCAAAACAGGGTAATTTTGACGATTGCCACCACGGGCATGAACAACGATCCCGCCGCGGATATCGATGACCGGTATAATCTGCAACATAAAATGCATTCTTCTCTTATCCGGGTCGCTGAAATTCATTACCCGGCATGAAAACCAATGAGTTTCAAACAGCATCAATGACGCTATTTATCTATGAACATCTTACCAGCGGGGCGCTGGCTGATGAGGCAATTTCTCCGTCACTGCTGCAGGAAGGTGAGGCCATGCTCGCTGCAATCTGTCATGATATTACGGCCTTGGGTTGTCACATTACGGTGATGCGCGACAGCAGGCTGCCAGCGCTGAGCGATTCAACCGGGCTTATCTCAACAGTGTGGGTCGACAGTCCGGCAACTTATCGTCAGATCTGGCAGCAGAGCCTCAACCAGTTCCAACAGTTTCTGATCATTGCCCCTGAAACCAACGGCTTGCTCGGACAACTGGTCACTGAACTTGAGCAGAGGCAGAAACATCACCTTGGCTCTAGCGCTGGCGCCATAAAACTATGTACTGATAAGCTATTATCCAGCCAGTGGCTGATTGAGCATGGCATTGCTACTCCCCGCACCGTCAACGCCGCCGCATGGTTGAGAACATCGGCTGCGGCCACAGAAGCTGGCTGGATTATCAAGCCACAAGATGGCGCCGGTTGTGAACAGACTTTCAGAATGTCTGCCCCACAGGCCAGAAGCTATCTCAAGAGCTTAGCCCCCAGCGTACTTGCGCAACAGATTGTGCAACCTTATATCGAAGGTACGCCACTGAGTCTGAGCTTGTTGATTACTGACAGCGATATCCAGGTTTTGTCGGTGAACCGGCAGCATATTGAAGAGTCGGACCATCAATTACATCTCAGCCGCTGCGAAGCAGGCCAGCAGGATCTGATTAAAGCGGCGGAGGCCAGCAGGCTGACACAGCAGATTCATGCTACGATTCCTGGACTGTGGGGCTTCGTCGGTATTGACCTGGTGCAGTCCCATGATGCGCTCTGGCTAATTGAAATTAACCCAAGACTGACCGTCTCCTATGCCGAAGCTGCACTGAGGCAGGGCCATAACCCGGCATTATCTTTACAGCCATATCTTCAAGAGGACTAAATTGAAACAACCCGGTTTTTGCGGATGGGATATCGGCGGCGCACATCTCAAAGTCGCCCGCTGTAACGAGCACGGCCAGCTGGAACAGATCATCCAGTTGCCTTGTGCTTTATGGCGCGGTATCGACGAACTGCGCCAAACACTGCAGCAGGCTTTGAATCGCCTGAACTGTGCCTCGGACACTCACGCCATCACCATGACCGGTGAACTGGTCGATGCCTTCAGCCATCGCCGTGAAGGCGTTGCTGCCATTATTGATTGTGTAACGCAGCGACTATCTGCCGAGCGCTGCCATATTTATGCGGGCGAAAAAGGCTGGCTGACTCCTGAGCAGGCAAAGAATAACTGGCAGGCCGTAGCTTCAATGAACTGGCTGGCCAGTGCCGCCTATACCGCCAGCCAGACTGATAGTGGTTTGTTTATGGATATCGGCAGCACCACCTGCGACATCGTGCCGTTTACATCACATCAGCTACAAGTATTAGGCTTAAGCGATCATCAGCGCCAGCGCCGGGGCAGCCTGGTTTACACCGGCGCTATCCGTACCCCGTTAATGGCGCTCGCAACAGAAGCACCATTAAATGGCAACAAGGTTGCACTGACTGCGGAATGGTTTGCCAGTAGCGCAGACATCTGGCGACTACTGGGGAAGCTGGAGGAAAGCCGGATTCAGGACAGCAGCGCTGATGGACAGCCCTGGACAGCAGACCACTGCCGACAGCGTCTCGCCAGAATGCTGGCTGCTGATGCCGACGATGCTGATGCCCGCGAATGGCAATTTGTCGCCCAGTGGTTTGCGGAAAAACAGCTACAACGCATCACCGAAGCCTGTCTGCAGGTGCAGACTGCCTCACCGCAGCCCACTGACAGTCCGCTTATCGGTGCCGGTGTCGGTCGCTTCATCGTAGAAATGGTGGCGGCCAGGCTGAACCGCCCCTATCTCGACTTCAGCAGTCTTTGTCAGTCTCAGTCCGCCGCAGCTGACCATGCCCCAGCAGCCGCGCTCGCCCTTCTGGCAGCGCAGCAGTTATCGTAAAATAGAACGATGATCCAGCAACTCCCACCGCTTTGTGTTGAACTGCCCTACCCGGGTGACAGCGAGCGTTATTTTAATAAACTGCGTCAGCGTCACTGGCCGGTCATGCTTGACAGTGCCAATACGTCTTTGCCGGACGGCCGCTATGACATCATGGCAGCCGATCCTTTTATCACGCTGGAATGCCGGGGCGAGCAAACACAACTTATAACGCCGGCTGGCAATAAAACCAGCAGTGATGATCCTTTTTTCCTGCTTGATGGTTTATTAAAAAACTATTCCCAACCCCGCACCGAGCTGCCTTTTGCCGGCGGCGCTATCGGGTATTTCGGTTATGACTTGGGCCGACGAATTGAAACCTTACCCTCTTCCGCGCTGGATGCTGAACAGATCCCGGATATGGCTGTCGGCATTTATGACTGGGCAGTAGTGACCGATCATCAACAGCAACGAAGCTGGCTGGCCAGCTTCGCACATGATCCGGAAACGCAAAAAAAGTGGCCGGATTTAGTCGCTCTGTTCACTGAAACAGGTGGAAAAGCTGATGAGGATGCAAGCTTCAAAGTCAGCGGTGAGCTGCGCTGCAATCTCAGTAAAAACGACTATAACCGGGCTTTCAACCGCATCCAGCACTACATCACCGAAGGTGACTGCTATCAGGTCAACCTGGCAAAACGTTTTGAAATAGACGCTAAAGGGGACCCCTGGTTTGCCTACCACCGTTTGCGTCAGCAGAATGCCGCACCGTTTTCCGCTTTTTTTAGTCCCGGTGAGATGGCAGTAATGAGCTCGTCACCCGAACGGTTGCTTCAGGTACATGATGGCCAGGTTGAAACCAAGCCGATTAAGGGCACGCGCCCGCGCCACTTAACAGATCCTGACAAGGATCAGGCCCTGGCCTGCGATTTACAAAACAGCATCAAGGACCGGGCTGAAAACCTGATGATCGTCGATCTGTTACGTAATGATCTGGGCAAGGTCTGTCAGGCGGGCAGTATCCGTGTTCCCAAACCGTTTGCGCTGGAAAGCTTTGCCACAGTTCATCACCTTGTCAGCACGATTACTGGCAAGTTGGCTGATGATCAGTCTGCTGTTACGTTGCTCAGAGCCTGCTTTCCCGGTGGCTCCATCACCGGTGCTCCCAAACTGCGGGCGATGGAGATCATTGAAGAGCTGGAGCCTAACCGTCGCGGCGTCTATTGTGGCAGCATTGGCTATATCGGTTTTGACGGCAATATGGATAGCAACATCACCATTCGCACACTGGTATTCAGTGACAAAAGGCTGCGTTTCTGGGCGGGGGGTGGTATTGTGAAGGATTCGCAAGCCGAAGCTGAATATCAGGAGGTCCATGATAAAGCTGCGGCAATGCTGCGTCTGATCGAGGGTTTACGCTGATCATGCGGATTATCAAATTGGGTGGCAGCCTGTTTCATACACCGGAATTGAGACAATGGCTTGAGCTGCTCGATAGTGCCAGTCAAGAAGAAGTCGTGGTGATTGTGCCCGGTGGTGGGCCGTTTGCCGATGAAGTTCGTCATGCCCAGCGTCTGCATCGATTCAGCGACAGTTCTGCACATCATATGGCGTTATTGGCCATGGCTCAATTCGGTCTGCTGCTTGCCGACCTCGCCCCCAACAGTCAGCCTTTCTATTATCCCCGGCAACAGGCAGAAATATTGAAAGCGGGTCTGCACGTCTGGCTGCCTGATCGCGCCTTGCTGGACATGTCCGATATCCCGCATAGCTGGGATATCAGCTCAGACAGTCTCGCCTTGTGGCTAAGCCAACAGCTCGAAGCGGATGAACTTGTGATGATCAAGCGTTCTACCGTGGTTTCCAGCCGCATTCAGGCGCTGATTCAACATGGTGTGCTTGATAAAGGCTTTACCACCCTCTACCAGCGCAAGCCGGTTCATACCCAGTTATTCCATTTCCAGCAACAGGCACTGTTTCCAGACAAAGGCCTGATCCTGCAATGAACCAGCCACTGGCGGTCAGTCAGGCTGAAGCACTGTTAACGACTTTATTGAGTCAGCATGGCCGGGCTGATGCCATCTCGGCACATCACTATCACGACTTGTTAAAGGAAGCCGATAAATACGTGCAGGCCGACAAGGCCGCACATATGAGTCCCGACCTTGCCCCTTACAGTCTGCTGGGCATGCAACTGGCTGGATTACACCAGGGTAACTTATTGTCCGCCGAACTCTATCCTGAACTCAGACAGGCAGAGCTCGATACCCTTGACTGGCTCAAGCAATGCTTTGGTTTGCCTTACGCTCATTTCAGTCACGGCGGCAGCGAAAATAACCTGCAAGCTTTGTGGCAGGCCCGTGATCGCCATGACGGTACAAGGCAGACCGTCTTTGCCAGCAGAGCCAGACATTACTCTGTCGATAAAGCCTGCCAGCTGCTTGGTCTCAAACTGCAACTGATTGCCACTGATTCACAGGATCGGATGGATCTGACAGCGCTTGAAGCAGCCTGCAGAAAACAAGCCCCACTAGCCATTATCATGACTGCTGGTACCACCGCTGCCGGTGCAATGGACCCCTTACAGCTCGCCTCTGCTATCGCAGAGCAGTATCAAAGCTGGCTGCATATTGATGCAGCCTGGGGGGGAGCCTTGTTAATGCTGCCGGAACAAAGTGCGCTTGTTGCGTCGTTAAATAAGGCCGACAGTCTATGCCTTGATCCACATAAGTCTTTGTTTCAACCGCGGCCCTCCAGTGTTTATCTTAGCCAACATGCGCTGGTACCAGGTTCACGGACTGATTATCTGGACAATGCGCCCGGAGAGCGCCTGACCGGCTCCTATGGCGCCGAGCTGTTTCTGCCGTTGTGGTTGAATCTGAAAATCCTGGGTGAAGCGTGGTTTTTCCAACAAACGCGGGCACGCCTTCACCAGGCACGGCGTTTTTCTGCGTTATTAAAACAACAGAATATGAAAGTCTGGAATGGGGGTACCGGTATTGTCTGCTTTGCGGCTATGGACAACGAATTCGATGAGCTGGTCAGGAATGGCACACTGTCGCGGGCCAGCATCAATCAGCAAGCCGTTTACCGCACTGTTTTTGCCGGCAGCCGGACAAAAGCCGAGGCCGTGTTCAGGGCGTTACACCTTTCTCGTTAATCTGCTTCTGCACACTGTCAAACCGCCGCAGCCAGGTCGGGATGGTGTTGAGTGGTGCCGGCCAGGCATTACTGGCACTGAGCGCCGCTTTTCTGGAAGGATAAACACCGTAAATCACCACATGCCAGGGTTTGTTATTACGCAGACTGGTAAAGGTCGCCACCTCCCCTGTCAGCGCATATTTGTCGATAAACTCATCCACTTCGGCTGCTTCCCAGGCCCCCATTAGCTGGAAAGTATAGTTATTCGCTTTCTGCTGCAAAATCCAGTCTCTATTATGTACTGAGCTTGCTTGCGGACTGATCCGTGGTTCATTGCCTCTGACAGATTCCGGCTCAATTATGGACTCGCTCTTTGTATTTTCGGCCTGCTGCCTGTTCTCAGTATCACTCAGCACAGGAACTTCTGTCTGAGGCTGAATCTCGGTCTCGGTCTCGGTCTCGGTCTCGGTCTCGGTCTCGGTCTCGGTCTCGGTCTCGGTCTCGGTCTCGGTCTCGGTCTCGGTCTCGGTCTCGGTCTCGGTCTCGGTCTCGGTCTCGTCAACAGTCTGATCTGCTGGCGGAATGTCCGCGAGGAGATCCGCCAGTTCCTGTCTCGGATCTGTCTCTGTTGGCTCGGCCTCTTCGCCGACAATCACTGTGGCTACTTCATCCTCCTGATTCAGCGGTGGCAGGCTGATTTCCTTTTCAATCTGCTCTGGCTTGTCTATCCAGCTGTTAATTTGCTGTTGAAAGACAAGAGCGCCAGCGATAATCATTCCCAGCAGAGCCACTACCGACCAGCGTCCGATTTGCCTGAAGGCTATCGGCATGCTCAATGTCATCTTGGATTTAGGCGCTGTTCCCAGTAGCTGTTGATGCGCGAGTTGATTTATTTTGCCGGGATTACCACCGGACTGACGATAAATGCGCTGCAGCTCCCTGCTGTTGAAGGGTAACTCACCCTTATAACCGGCCGCCTTGAGGCGCTGCATCAGATAAGGTTCAAGCTCCCTGATTTCCAGCGCTGGCATATCCAGCTTCTGCAGCGTGAGTTGTTGAGCAACGTTGGAAGCTCTCTGTGTGGTGATAATAGCCTGCCAAAGAGCTTGCTGCTCATTGCCCTGCCAACCAAGCCATTCAGACAACATGTCGCTGACCGGCTCCGGCTGGGATTCGATATCCTCTACTAGCAAAACCGGGACTATATTGACCCGTCTCAGTTGTGTCAGACGTTGCTTTATGTGGGCCTCGCAGCTTGCCTCATCATGACTACGCTCAGCCTGCAAATCAGCCAGTATTGACTGGCATAATGCGAGCTTATTACCGCTTGCCGGTAATAGACAGAAATGAATATCGGAAGCGGCCTGTCGCTGAAGTTGTGTCAGCAGGGTCGTTTTACCCATGCCCTTGTCGGCCTGAAGCAGGATTGGCGTCGTGGTGGCACGGAGCAGGTGCTGAAGTAACAATCGCCGTTGTTTTATATGACTGCCGTCATAAAAAGCGCCGTCAGTGGTGAACTGGGTGAACGGCGAGTGTGTTAATGCCAACCTGTTGATATAGGCTGGTTCAGCAGCGGTTGCCGTTAACTCACCCATTGCGGCCTGTCATCTCCTAGCCCTGAAAATATTGTAAAGTCTGCTGCAGTTTAGCGGGATCATAATCATCGCTTATCACAGCCTGACCGATGCCTTTCAACAGGATCAGCCGGATAACACCGTCCTGCACTTTTTTATCGACCGCCATTAAATCCATAAACTGCTGTGCACTCATCGCCTCCGGACCTGTGATCGGCAGGCCTGCACGTTTGAAAATCGCCTGTATACGGCTTAAGGCAGCCTGTTCCAGCCAGCCCAGTCTGGCAGACAAATCGGCAGCCATCACCATGCCGGTTGCAATAGCTTCACCATGCAACCAGTTACCATACCCCATACCGGTCTCAATCGCATGACCGAAAGTGTGCCCAAGATTCAGCAGGGCCCTGACGCCCTGTTCGGTTTCATCCTTGGCAACGACATCCGCTTTATCCTGGCAGGAACGCTCAATCGCATAAGCCAATGCTTCGGGCTTGCGCATTTTCAGTGCATCGATATTCGCTTCCAACCAGTCAAAAAACTCACTGTCGTTAATAAGACCATACTTGATGACCTCAGAGATACCGGAAGCAAGCTGACGATCATCCAGGGTGTTGAGCGTACTGGTATCGGCAATCACACATTGCGGCTGATAGAAGGCACCTATCATATTTTTACCCAGAGGGTGATTGACCGCCGTTTTGCCACCGACCGAAGAATCCACCTGTGATAGCAGGGTGGTTGGTACTTGTATAAACGGCACGCCACGTTGATAGCAGGCAGCGGCAAAACCTGCCATATCACCAATCACACCTCCACCCAGCGCGATGATCGTAACCCGGCGTGAAAAGCGCTCACTCAACAGTTTATCGTAGATCCGGTTTAATACCTCCAGTGTCTTGAATTCCTCACCGTCAGGCAGAACCACGGCATCGCAGTGATAGCCGGCCAGCAGACTTCTGACCTTATCCAGATACAACGGGGCGATAGTGTCATTGGTGACAATCAACACTTCCTTACGTTTAATGTGCTTTTGCAGCAGTGCCGGTTGTGAGAGTAAGTCTTCACCTATGTATATCGGGTAACTGCGGTCTGCCAGGGCGACGTTAAGGGTTTTCATGGGCTTGTTTTAGCTTTTCCTGTTTTTTCAGTTTCTTGATCACATCGTTCACGGTGTGCTGAATCGACTGATCACTGGTTTTTAACACAATATCGGCAACTTCACGATAGAGCGGATCACGCTTGGCCATCAACTCCTCTATCTGCTTGCGTCGATCACCGGTTTGCAGCAGGGGCCGCTTCTTGTCACGAGCGGTGCGGCGGTAGAGTTGCTCCGCTGTGGCAGAGAGATAAATCACATGACCACGCTGTTTGAGAAAGGCCCGGTTCTGCGCTGACAGGACAACGCCACCACCGGTCGCCAGCACGATATTTTCCATACCGGTCAATTCTTCTATTGTTTTTGACTCACGTTCGCGGAAACCGGCCTCGCCTTCCATTTCAAAAATCCAGGAAATGGAAACACCGGTGCGCTGCTCGATGACCTTGTCACTGTCATAGAACTTGCGGTGCAACGCCTTGGCCAGTTGTCTGCCAATGGTGGATTTCCCCGCGCCCATCGGTCCGACGAGGAATATGTTACCTGAAATCAATGCCCTGCCCTTGAAATTATCCATCATAAAAAAGCCGGATCAGTCTGATCCGGCTTTAATTATTAAAAACGATCTACAGGGGATTTTAATACTGCAACCCCTCTTTCACAATTTTTGGTGTGACAAAGACCAGTAATTCACGTTTTTGATCCGTCTTCTGCGTATTTTTGAAAAGGAAGCCGACGTAAGGAAGGTCACCAAAGAAAGGTACTCTTTCAATATTATCCTGAGTGTTTTGCTCATAAATCCCGCCCAATACAACAGTCTCACCATTATCGACCAATACCTGCGTCTGTACACTGCGGGTATCGATACTCGGAACACCATTAAAAATAGAGCCAACCTGATCTTGGCTTACCTCAAGGTCCATCACGATGCGATCATCAGGCGTAATTTGCGGTGTTACATCCAATTTCAACACGGCTTCTTTAAATGACACACTGGTTGCACCACTGGAGCTGGCTTCCTGATAGGGAATTTCTGTACCCTGCTCAATGGTCGCCTGTTGCTGATTGGAGGTGATGACCCTTGGTGATGAAACAATTTCACCTCGGCCCTCAGCTTGCATGGCAGATAACTCAAGCTCAAGTATCATCCCGAGAGGCAGTTTCGCCAAGGCCAAACCAATAGTTCCCGCAGCATTGTTAACTGGCAAGTCCACATTTAGACGGTCGTCCAAAGCAGGGCGATCTGTTCCATCATTAGCTGAAAGGTTATCAAGCTGGAAATCAGTCCCATCCAATGTACCTGATGTGGCAGCCTTACCCAGCTTACTATCATTTTCAGTGGTAGCCCCGAATCTAACACCCAACTCTTTGTTAAAGTCATTATTCGCAATCACAATGCGGGACTCAATCAGTACTTGCCTGACTGGCTTATCGAGATGCTCAATAACCTGTTGTATCTCTTCAAGATGCTCAGCAGTGTCACGAATCAGTAATGAATTGGTTCTTTGATCAATCGTGATACTGCCCCGCTTGGAGAGAAAACCTCTATCTCCAGAAGATGATGCACCACCACCCTGCGAGCCAGCGGTACTCAGAAGCGTGGCTAATTGATCTGCTTTAGCAAATTTAATTTCCACGATTTCGGTATAGAGCGGCTCCAGCTCTACTAATTGTTTTTGAGCTTCCAACTCCTGCTTTTCACGTGCTGCGATTTCAGCTGCGGGCGCGACCATCATCACATTCCCACTCTGGCGCATCGCCAAGCCTTTGGATTTCAAAATAATATCCAAGGCCTGATCCCAGGGCACATTTTTCAAGCGCAAAGTCAGATTACCGGTCACGGTATCACTGGTGACCAAGTTCATGCCGGTAAAGTCAGCCAATAATTGCAGCACCGCACGGACTTCGATGTTCTGGAAATTAAGCGAGAGTTTTTCACCGGTATAACCGAATTCATCCCTTGTGCCGGCTTGCGGTTCATCAGGCAGGGGTTTGACTTCGACGACCAATGTTTTTTCAGACTGATAGGCCAGATGCTCATAGCGTCCTTCGGTTGTCAATGTGAACTTAGTCGCATTCGTCACTGACTCCGCGTCAATATATTTTACCGGTGTAGCAAAATCGACCACATCCAGTCGGCGGTTGAGTTTATCCGGCAAACTGACATTGGCCAGATCCACAACAATGTTGCCGCGTTCTTCGCGGACATCCATCGCCGCATCATCACTGTCGAGCTGAACAATCAAACGGGCCTCACCATTTTCACCACGACGAAAATCGACATCGGTAACAGCAGGCCTATCACCACCTGAACCAGGTCTGGATGACACCGCCTGATGGCCGCTTTCAATGGTAATCATCATCTGATTGCCATTTTGAGTAATGGTGTAAGGGACTTTTTGCAGCAGGTTGATGACCATACGGGTCCTGTCACCGGCCTCGACTGCCGAGATACTGCGGGTTGCGCCAACATTGACCTGTCTGGTGCGTTCGGTCAGTTTATTCTGAACACCGGCAAAATCGATAACGATTCTCGCGGGATCGTCAGTAGCAAAACTGTTGGGTTTAGGTACCGGCTCGGAGAAGGTCAGCTGAATTTTTGCCTTATCCCCCGGCATAGCACTGTAATCGAGCGATCTGAGCTCGGCAGCATAGCTATTGACAGAAAATAACAGAAGTCCGATAGCGAGCATGGCATGATGCATCAGAGAAAAAAATCCCACTGAGCCCGCCACTGATGTCTGCTGTTGCATGTTAATTCCGTTTTGATAGGTCATTTTGTTCATTGCTATTTCACCTCTACTGCCGGAACAGAGGTATCTCTCTCGATAAACCCGCCACGCCCGTTAGGAACAATTTCTCTAAGCTGAATTTCATCGCTGGTGATGGAAATAATCTTACCGTGATTACGTCCCATGTAATTACCCACCTGTACCCGATGAATCACACCATCCGGGCCTCGAACCAAGGCCCAGATTTGGTCCTGCTCCAATGTCCCGACAAACTGTAATTCAGCAAGCTCAAAGGCTTCAAGTGCTTCTTTACGGCGATTTTGGTCAGGCTTGATACCATTATCAGCGACTGGTTCAGGCTCAGGTTCGGCCATATCTACTACTGTCGGCACAAATGGATCTCTAAGCTCAGAAGCAGCGTAGTCAAAATGCTCATAAGGTTTCATTACAGGGATAGGAGGGATATCCGATTTTTGTTGGGCTTTGACCTGAGCAACATAAGTTTCGAGGTCTGCCTTCTCTTGCTGGCAAGCTGCCGTCAAACATAACACAAGGGCAATAGTCGGCAGTTTATAACGCTGCTTCATGGCTGCTTCCCTGTTCATCTTGAACTCATTGTGGTCAATTCTCGCCATCATCGAAGTACCGGTATGTTTTTGCTGTCAGATTCATGGTCATCTTACCTGTTTGCTCGTTAAGCGGACCCATGGAAAAATCATGCATGGTGACGATACGCGGCAGCGCAGCTAGACCGCTGACAAATTCACCAAACTGGTGATAGTCCCCGGTCACCGTCATCTGAATCGGCAGCTCTGCATAAAAGTCGATCGGTCTCTCACCCTGGGGCTGGAATAACTCAAATTCCAAGCCATTAATCAGACCCGTACGGGTAACATCGACCAGCAGTTCCGGCACTTCACTTTTCTTAGGCAGTTGTTCCAGCATTGAGGCGAACATGACCCGCATTTCTGCTAATTGTTCTTTATAAGCTTCAAGATTTACCGCTTTAGCTTGCTTAGTCTCAAATTCTTTTTTCAGTTGAACTTCTTTTTGTTCCAAGCTTTTGAGTTGAACCTGTTTGTCTTTAATGATGAAGTAATAACCGCCACCCCAAACAACAGCACAAATGAGTAATATCGCGATAAATTTGACGACAAGTGGCCATTCGCCACTCTCATTGAAGTCCAGGTCAGTAAGTGAAGACAGTTCCATTATTCTCCGTCCTCTTTCTTAGTCTCAGTCTCATTCACTTCTACGGTGAAACTTCTTATCGAGTCGTCACGGCTGCTGGTCCGCTTGATAACTTTGAGCCGTGATTCACCATATTCTTCATTTTGGTCAATCTGCTGCATGAAAACCGACACGCGCGCATTGGATTGCGCTACGCCATCAAAATTGATCAAATTACCCTTGCGGGTGACCTTCTGCATGTTTACCCCTTCAGGCACGACTCTGGGAAGAGAATCAAACACTTTCACAATTTTGGGACGACTTTCCTGCAGTTCCTGAATCACCTGCATTCGGGCCAGCAGCCGTTCGCGCTGCTTTTCCAGATCTTTTATTTCCTTGATTTTCTTATCGACCTTGGCGATTTCCTGTTGCAGGAACGCGTTACGCTGGTTCTGCTGCTCAATCAGGCTGTCAGCATAGCTCATTACAAGGTAGAGAATGATGGCAGCAAAGACCAGACCGCCGAGTAAAGCCAGGTAGAACTGCTTCTGTCTTTCTTCGCGAAGCTCTTCGCGCCAGGGCAATAGATTGATATGAGCCATCAGTCAAAACTCCTCATTGCCAGGCCGCAGGCAATCATCATCGACGGCGCATCATTACTGAGTGCTTGAATTTTTACTCTCGGTCCCAACACCATGTCCGAGAAAGGGTTGGCTACCGAGGTGGAGGTGCCGGTTTCCTCTTCAATCATTTGTGCTACGCCCTTAATCGACGCACAGCCGCCGGCAAGAATAATATGATCAATGGATTGATACTGGGTAGAGGCCGAGAAAAAGAACTGGAGCGCACGGGTCACCGTCATCGTCATCGCGCGTTTGAACGGTTCCAGCACTTTAGGTGCGTAATCATCCGGCAGACTACCATCTTTCTTGGCCCTGCCCGCTTCCTGATACGACAAACCATAATGACGTTCGATATCTTCGGTCAGCATCCGACCGCCGAAGGTTTGTTCCCGGGTGAATACGATTTTACCGTCGACCAGCACATGCAGGGTTGTGACGGTAGCGCCGACATCGGCCACAGCGACTGTCAGCCCCTGTCCATGATGTGGCAACTGCCTGGCGATTAACGCGAAGGCGTTTTCCATGGTATAGGCCTCAACATCAACCAGTTTGGGTTTGAGACCCGCTTTTTCGACCACTTCGGTACGGGCATCGACATTTTCGCGTCGGGATGCCGCGAGCAGAACATCTACAGCTTCCACATCAGCAGCTGAGGTGCCCAGCACTTCGAAGTCGAGGCGAACTTCCTCGAGTGGATAAGGAATATAATTTTCCGCTTCCAGCAGAACGTTTTCTTCCAGTTCGCGACCGGACAGGCCTGCAGGAAATGAAACGGTTTTGGTGATGGCGGAATTGGCTGAGACCGCAACGGCCGCCTCTTTGGCTTTAGTGCCAGAGCGCTTGACAGCGCGTCGGATAGCACCGGCAACTTCATCACGATTTTCGATACGACTTTCGACCACAGCGTTAACGGGAAGCGGCTCTACAGCGTAGGATTCGACTGTGTATTTATCCCCTTTTTTATTGAGCTCCAGTATTTTTACTACTGATGAACTGATGTCTATCCCTAGTAACGGAGATTTCTTTTTCCCAAACATCTGTCGCCTCAATCCCAGTTGATCCTTGCGCGATTTACTTACTTAGCACTACTAGTTAAAGTAGTTTATTAAGATTAATCCGAATGTCAACATAAATCTCAATAAAACAAGGGCTTTGAACTTAAGCACTGTTTTTATTCCTGCCTTTATATATACTCTACTGACACTTTGATTGCGAACTTTTCATCATAATGCGCCGGATTTTCAGCACCCTGTTTAAGGTTTTTGCCGCACTTTTCATACTTTCCCTGATTGCAGCGGCGGTGGTTTATTTCTTTCTTGCCCCCAAATTACCCGACACCCAGACACTGAAACAAACCCAGTTTCAGATACCGCTGCGTATCTACAGCTCTGAAGGTGGACTGATGGCAGAGTTCGGTGAAAAACGGCGTATTCCGGTCGAGTACCAGGACATTCCAGCGCAAATGATTGATGCTTTTCTGGCAGCGGAAGATGACCGTTTTTACCAGCACCCTGGCGTCGATTATCAGGGCATTATTCGTGCGGTTTATTCCCTTTTGATGACAGGCGAAAAAACTCAGGGCGGCAGTACTATCACGATGCAGGTTGCGCGCAACTTCTTCCTGACCAGTGAGAAGACCTATCTGCGGAAACTGAATGAAATCATTCTGGCCCTGGAAATGGAACAGGTGCTGACTAAAGAAGAGATCCTGGCGCTTTACCTGAATAAAATCTATCTCGGCAACCGTGCCTACGGGGTTGGGGCGGCGGCGAATGTCTACTACGGCAGACCGCTCAGCGAGCTGACACTACCTGAAATGGCCATGATCGCGGGCCTGCCCAAAGCCCCGTCCCGGTTTAACCCCATCGCCAACCCTGAACGCGCCATGATCCGCCGTAACTATGTACTCAGAAGAATGTGGGAAGTCGGCTATATCAGTGAACAGGAATATCATGAAGCCAGCCAGGCGCCGGTCAGCGCCACATACCATGGCCGTGAGATAGAAGTTTACGCACCTTATGTTGCCGAGATGGTACGCACCCGCCTTATCGACGAATACGGTGAAGATATCTATACCAGTGGTTTCAATGTCTATACCACCATCCGCGGTGAACACCAGAAGGCTGCCAACCGTGCACTGCAGACTGCTTTGCTGGAATATGACCGGCGGCATGGTTATCGCGGGCCGGTGGCAGAAATTGAGTTGGAAGACAACATAAGTGAAGATTCACTAACCGAAAAGCTGTCGTCCTACGACACTATCGGTCCGCTAAAGCCTGCCATCGTCACCGCTATCAACGATGAATCAGCGACAATCTATATCAAAAATCTGGGCTATGAAACACTGACGCTGGGTTCGATGAAATGGGCGCAGAAAAAACTGAGTACCAACAGTCGTGGCGCTGTGCCCAAAAAGGTCGGTGATGTGATGCAGCCCGGTCATATCATCAGGGTCGAAAACAGGGATAAAGAAAGCTGGCAACTGGCACAACTGCCTGAAGCGGAAGGCGCACTGGTCGCCCTCGCTCCGCATGATGGCGCCGTAACCGCGCTGAGCGGCGGCTTTGATTACTTCCATAATAAATTTAACCGGGTCACCCAGTCCCGGCGTCAGCCCGGCTCGGGGTTCAAACCCTTTATTTATTCCGCGGCGCTGGAGAAAGGCTATACCGCCGCCAGTATCATCAACGATGCACCGGTCGTCTTTGATGATCCCGGTCTCGAAAACGTCTGGCGGCCAGAGAACTACAGTGGTAAATTTTTCGGCCCTACCCGACTGCGTGAGGCGCTAATCCATTCACGTAATCTGGTTTCGATACGCCTTCTACGTGATATTGGCGCTGATTATGCCGTGGAATATGCAAAGCGATTCGGCTTTGATGACACCATGCTGCACAAGAACCTGTCACTGGCACTGGGCAGTGGTAATGCCGCCCCCTGGGATATGGCCACGGCCTATGCAGCGCTGGCCAATGGTGGCTTCAAAATCGAGCCTTACCTGATCCAACGGGTGGAAAGTGCTACTGGCGAAGTGGTTTTCCAGGCATCACCGAAAACCGTCTGTGAAACCTGTCAGCTGACAGAAGTCGAAATGGATAATGCCAGTTTCAGTGTTGCGGAACGAATCATGACACCGCAAAACAATTACCTCATGAATACCCTGCTGCGGGATGTCGTTCGTTACGGTACCGGCCGTAAAGCGATGAGCCTGGGGCGTAATGATCTTGCCGGCAAGACCGGCACCACTAACGACCAGCTGGATGCCTGGTTCAACGGTTTTCATCCGGAACTGGTCGCTGTGAGCTGGGTCGGTTTTGATCGCCCGCGGAGTCTCGGTCGATATGAAACCGGGGGTCGTGCCGCTCTGCCGATGTGGATAGATTTTATGGAAGTGGCATTGCAGGGGCTGCCGGAAGCACCGCTGGAACAGCCGGTGGATATGGTGACAGTCAGAATCGATCCGGAGACCGGGCTGCTGGCGCAACCCGGTGATACCGATGCTATCTATGAAACCTTTCGCGAAGATACCGTCCCCGACGAGGTCGCCCCCTCAACCGGCACCGGATACGCTGGTGATAATGGCAGCGCACCGGTCATTGAGTTGTTCTGACCACTGCTTTTCGTTACAAGCCGTGATGGAGTGAAACCGGCGACTAAAGCCGGCTGGCTACTGGCCTGTTAACGCCTTAACGCACCTGCTTGGCCAGTTGGCCGGGCTGCAATTCGTCACCGGGATAATCATCATTCAACAGACGCAGTTGCTGCAACGGACTGTTGCTGATGCGTGAATTCCTGGCCCACTGGGCATAACTGTCATCGGCATTCACTTTCACAACCCGCAGTTTGAGTTCGCGTGCTTTATCAAACTCGTCTTCTCTCAACCCATGTAAGCTGTTGATAGTGGCAAGGAACTCAGCGTCATACTCGTTGAATTCACGGCTGTTTTCCGTGGTAGCGAAAAAGATAAAGGCCTGATCACGCAGATACACCACCCCGAGCCGCAGTGGTTTATTCTGGTGAATCGTGAGGCCGGTATAACCTTCCAGACCGTGACTGTTAATCGTCTGACCTGAGCGCAGATCATCCACTTTGAGTCTTTGCTGGATAAACTGCTGCGGCGTCAGCCTGCGGTTGATATCGGTCGCCCCCATTTCCATAAAGGCTTTACCTTCCGGCGCAATCGCCTGCAGACTGTCCGGGTTGTTATTGATGTGCCAGCCCTGCGGGAACTCCAAGGCAAAACGCATCGGCAAATGATAGAACTGGTTTTCTGAGCGAATACCCTGTTCTTCACTGTCACCGAAGGTCATGCCATCGATACGCTGCAAATACGCCTCCCGGTAGACATTACCATTGCGGGCATCAACGTATTTATCGGCTTCGGCGACCACCTGCTGCAGGCGGGTATCATTATCCGGGTGGCTGGCAAACAAGCCGTGATAGCCCTGGTACTCCCGGCCCTGCTTCTTCGCTTCCGCCTCGGCAAATATCTGCTGATTTTTGAGCACACTGATGACATCGATCATCGCATCCGGAGTATAGCCGGCTTTAGCCAGATACTCTGCACCGAGGCGATCTGATTCCAGTTCATGTTCACGACCGTAACCGCTGAGTAGCGCACCGCCCAGAATATTGAACACATTTTGGGAGGCCGCGCCGCGTAATTCCGGTAGTAGAATGGCACCGAGCGTGTATCCCAGATTTGCTGCCTGCGCGGCACTTTGCTGACGCACCCCATGACGAGCTGTGACGTGACCGATCTCATGACCCAGCACAGCGGCCAGTTCCGCCTCGGAATTGAGATAAGCCATCAGGCCACGGGTGATATAGATATAACCGCCGGGCAGGGCAAATGCGTTGATGACCGGTGAGTCAAGCACGGTAAAACGGTAGACGAGGTCATCACGATGACTGACCGCAGCCAGCTTCTCACCGACCGACTGAACATAAGCCTGCAAGGCTTCATCTTTGTAGCGGCCGTATTCGGCAATGATTTTGGGATGATTGGTCCGGCCCATTTCCAGTTCGGTATCCTCACCGAACATGACAAAGTTCTGCTCGCCGGTCACCGGGTTAACAGCACAACCTGACAGCCCCAGAAACAACAAAGCCCCTACCAGCAGGCAGAGGCTCCGTATCCTGTCGTGTGTTGTACTACCATGTACTGACACTAAATTCATAATCAAACCATAAGCTTGATTCCGACAGAGATTTATTTGCCGTATTTCTGACGGAATTTGTCTACACGACCAGCCGTATCCAGCATTTTCTGTTTGCCGGTGTAGAACGGGTGGCATTCTGAGCACACATCCAGAGTCAAGTCTGAAGTGCGTGTTGAGCGAGTTTTAAAGGCGTTACCGCAGCTGCAGGTAACATTAATCTCGGTGTATTCTGGATGGATATCCGCTTTCATATCTGTACTCGTTAATGTGTGTTTGCTAAAAATCTCGCTCAAATCGTCTAAGATGAGCTTCTGAACCGCATTATTCTATAGATCATCTTTCCCGCAGGCAAGTCTGTTTGATCCGGTTTCTAACGGGACTTTTCGGCAACCAGCATAGCCTGATCACGCCAGCCCTGATCGTGCTCACCCAAAAGCGACTCCTCCCGATACACACGTATTTTGAGACCGTCAAACAGGGTCAGGAGTTCATTATCTTTCAGCAGATATTCAGGGTTTGATGGCCCGCGACCGGAAACTTTTTCCCGGCAATAAGTCTGGTAGAACAATAATCCACCCGGTTTCAAAGCCGCTATCAGCGCCGGTACCAGTTCCCTGCTGAGAAAGTGAGTAACAACGAGTACATCCAGACTCTGCGCCTGAGGCGGCTGTTGTTCGACATCAACCACTTCAGCCCTGATCGGCAGCCCGCGTGCAGCAGCCAGATTTGATAGTTTGTCGATCGCCACGGGCGAAATATCCCAACTCAGTACATCAAGTCCTGCTTGCGCCATTAGCAGGCTGTTCGCGCCCAGCCCGCAGGCCAAATCCATCGCAACACCTGATAACGGCAGCAAATGACGATTTTGCGTTAATACATCGGCCGCCTGCAAAGCCCCGTCTTCACAGTCACTGTAAATGCGATCCCATTTCTGCCGATCCCCCATCATCAACGGCGCCAGAATGCCGGCGTCAACACCACCAGCAGGGTAAATATTTCCAGCCGTCCCAGCAGCATGGCCATGCATAAGACCCATTTTGACGGTGCATTGATATCACCGAAGTTGGCACCCACCTCGCCGAGCCCCGGCCCGAGATTATTCAGGCAGGCGGTCACCGCCGAGAACGAGGTCACCACATCCAACCCGGTCGACATCAAAAACAGATGCATAATACTGAAACAGAACACATACATGGCAAAGAAGCCCCACACCGCACCGACGACCTTGGCTGGCAGGGCCTTACCATTGACCTTGATGGCAAACACGGCATTGGGGTGAATCAAACGCAGCACTTCACGATAACCCTGCTTGAACAGCAGCATAATGCGGATGACTTTGATGCCACCGCCGGTTGAAAACGCACAGCCGCCGATATAACTGGCCATCAGCAGCAGAATAGGTAAAAAGCCAGGCCACAGATAATAATCGGTCGTGGTGAAGCCCGCCGTGGTCCCAATCGACACGGTCTGGAATACGCCCTGATGCACAGCAGTCCACAAGTCATCAAAGGTCTCGCTGAAGTAAAGATAACTGGACGTCACGACCGAGATTACAGCAAGGATGGCCAGGTAAGTGCGTAGTTCGGAGTCTTTCCAGTAATGCTTGATACTGCGATGACGCCAGGCGAGGAAATGCAATGAAAAGTTCATGCCCGATACCAGCATGAATGCCACCGTAATCATTTCAATAGTCGCGCTGTTAAAAAAGCCCATACTGGCATCATGC
This sequence comes from Methylophaga sp., assembly GCF_009711715.1. Classification (GTDB taxonomy): domain Bacteria; phylum Pseudomonadota; class Gammaproteobacteria; order Nitrosococcales; family Methylophagaceae; genus Methylophaga. Next base: position 76,063 of record NZ_VENF01000004.1, read on the forward strand.
GTCGAGAAACCGCCTATGGCGACGGTGGAGAAGCTGTGTCCCACCGCATCAAACCAGCTCATGCCAGCCCAGCGGAAAGCCAGTGCACAGGCGATGGTCAGGGACAGGTAGATATACCAAAGGGCCTTGGCAGTCTCAGTGATACGCGGGGTCAGCTTGGCATCTTTCATCGGGCCCGGTGTTTCGGCGCGGTAGAGCTGCATACCACCGACACCCAACAGCGGCAGAATGGCAACGGCCAGTACTACGATGCCCATACCACCCAGCCACTGCAGAAACTGGCGGTAAAACAAAACAGCATGAGGCAGCGTATCCAGACCGGTCAGTACCGTGGCACCGGTCGTTGTCAGTCCCGACATTGACTCGAAGACCGCATCGGTAAATGACATTTTTGGGTATTCTGTCAGAAAGAACGGTAAAGACCCGGACAAACCCAGTGCCATCCAGAACATGACGACTACGATAAAACCATCACGGATCTTGAGCTCTTTTCTATGGTGCCTGGCAGGCAGCCAAAAGCAGAGACCAATGGTCAACAGCAGAAAAAAGGCTTTCAGAAACGCATGGCCCGCACCATCATCATAAAACCAGGACACCAACACCGGTGGCAGCATGGTGATGCTGAATAAAGACAGCAGGATCCCCAGAATGCGCTGAATAGTCAGAAATTGCATGGATTCGCTTTAGTCGGATTTTTTGTGACGATAATACGCCCACAGACACAACATCAACAATGACAGCAGCCAGATTGGCCAGCGCTGCAGAGTGACATAGGGCGTTTCGCCCTGCCTGGGCTGAACGGTCTGGGTCAGCGCAGCCTGTTCAAACTGAGGAGTTTGCGCCTGAATTTCCCCTTTGAAGTTGACGAAAGCGGAAATCCCGTTGGTGGTAGCCCGCACCAGTGGCCGCCCGGTTTCCAGTGCGCGGCTGCGGGAAATCTGTAAATGCTGATGCGGCGCGAAGGAATCACCGTACCAGGCATTATTGGTCGCATTCACCAACAGCGTCGCTTCCGGAACAGTCTGCAACACTTCCGTTGAGAAGACATCTTCATAACAAATCGACACACCGACTTTCTGTCCTGCCGCCGCCAGCAGTGGCTGCTTTTGTGGTCCCGGTACAAATGCCGACATCGGCAAATCAAAAAAGGCAATGACTCCTCGCAGCCATTCAAACGGCACATAGTCACCGAACGGGACCAGGTGTCGTTTGTGATAAAAACCTTCCTCCGAGCCCAGCGACATCATACTGTTGTAATAGCGAATGTTGTCGTCATCACTGACCGGCAGGCCCAGCAGAATATCGGTTTGATGCTGGCGCGCTTCCTCGGCCAGCGGCTTCAGATAAAAGTCTTCCAGCTGATGATAGAAAGCCGGCAGCGCATTTTCCGGCCAGACCACCAGATCGGCATCCCAGTGTTGCTGGGTCATGGTCTGATAGAGTACCAGCGTATTGACCAGTTGCTCCGGTTGCCATTTGATCTGCTGCGGTACATTGCCCTGGATAATCGCGGTGTCAATCGGTTCACCCACAGGCTCAGTCCAGTCAATATTGTTCAGAAAAGGACCTGCCCCCCAAACAATAATCACCGGGAACAGCCACAACCATCGACGCTGTTTCATCACAACAAGCAAGGTACCGGCCGTCATTGCCAGTATGAGTGAGGCACCGCTAATGCCGGTTAATGGCACATAGCCGGCCAGCGGACCTTCAATCTGACTGACGCCAACTTCCAGCCAGGGAAAACCACTTAAAAACCAGCCTTTGAACAGTTCAAAACCCAGCCAGCCGGCAGGCAGCAACAAAAGACAATCTGATACAGAGAACGCGCCCGGACTGAGCCGCTTGAGTATAAAGCCCAGCACCGCGAGATAGAGAGATAAAAAGGCAACAAACAGGAAGGTCAATAAACCGGCCAGGATGAAACCTGACTGGCCGAATACATGAATGGCTACAAAAATCCAGGAAACGCCGACACCGAACATGCCCAGACCGAACAGCCAGCCTCGCAGCGCGGCCTGTTTGGCAGTGGTGTCATTCCAGGTCAGAAACAGCAGCAGCAGACTGAGCAGCGCCAGCGGGTACAGAAAAAACGGCGCAAACGCCAGCGGCATCAACGCACCGGCCAGCAGTGCCAACACATTACCTTTCCAGCCCTGCATGCTTATGGCACTCCCTGTCTTATTCGTTTCCGGATTCGGACTCTGGCTCAGTTGGCAGTATTTCCATCTTCATCAGATAAAGCCGACGGTTATCCGCCCGCAGCACCGTGAACTGGAAAGAACCGATAGTGATTTGTTCACCGCGCTGGGGCAGATGGCCGAACTGATTCATGACATAGCCGCCGATGGTGTCAAAATCTTCATCACTCCACTGACAGTTGAAGTACTCATTGAAATCATCAACCGGTGTCAGCGCCTTGACAGTGTAGGTATTCTCATTGCGCTGCAGGATCGGTGTATCATCATCAAAGTCATGTTCATCCTCAATTTCACCGACGATTTGCTCGAGCACATTTTCAATCGTGACGATACCGGCGACACCACCATATTCATCGACCACGATGGCCATATGATTACGACGGGCGCGGAATTCACGCAGCAGCACGTTCAGGCGTTTACTTTCCGGTATGAATACCGCCGGACGCAGTAGCTCGCGCAGTTCAAATTTGAAATCACCGCTGCTGACCACTGCTGACAGCAAGTCTTTGGCCAGCAGAATGCCGATTACATCGTCGCGATCATCATCGATGACCGGGAATCGCGAGTGTGCGGTTTCGGTGACCAGTTTCAGGGTTTCCTCAGCAGGTGCGTCACGGGAGACCATGACCACCTGAGAGCGCGGGATCATGATGTCGCGTGCCTGCATTTGTGAGACGCTGAGCGCCCCTTCCACAATGGACAGCGCTTCTGAGTCGAGAATATGGCGCTCGGAAGCGGAACGGATCAATTCGATCAATTGTTCCTGATCCTGGGGTTCCAGGAACAGATTGCTCAGTTTACGTACCCAGGACTGACTACTCGGTCGACCTTCACTCATGCGTGTTGTTCTCCCAGCCATTGATAGGGATTAGCAATATTCATGGCCTGCAGAATGTTTATCTCCAAAGCTTCCATTTCTTCAGCTTCATCGTCTTCGATATGATCATAACCCAGCAGATGCAGGCAACCATGCACTACCATATGGGCCCAGTGGTCTGCTACCGCTTTGGTCTGTTCTTCAGCTTCCCGCTCGACAACCGGCGCACATATCACCAGGTCACCCAGCAGCCGGGGGCTCAATTCAACCGGGGACTCAAAGGGAAAGGACAGTACATTGGTCGCCCCCTGCTTGCCGCGGTATTGACGGTTTAAGTCGGCACTTTCGTCTTCATCAACGAGACGGATGCTCAGTTCACAGTCTTCATCTAAATTTGCCAGCGCTGCCTCAGCCCACCGTTGAAACTGCGCCGGCTGCGGCGTGTTACCTTTATAGACGCGCTGGAAATCAACCGTGACGGTCATGAGGGTTTGTTCGCCTTATCGTAGGCCATAATAATTTTCTGTACCAACTGATGACGCACAACGTCCTTGGCCTGGAAGAAGGTGAAACCGATACCGTCGACATCCTTCAGCACTTCAATGGCATGCCTGAGACCCGACTTCTGGTTACCGGGTAAATCGATCTGGGTAATATCGCCGGTGATGACCGCAGTGGAGTTATAGCCCATCCGGGTCAGAAACATTTTCATCTGCTCGATGGTGGTGTTCTGCGCTTCATCGAGAATAATGAAAGATTCATTCAGCGTACGGCCACGCATATAGGCCAGCGGCGCAACTTCAATCACATTGCGCTCCATCAGCTTGGCGACACGCTCAAAACCCAGCATTTCATAGAGCGCATCAAATAACGGGCGTAAATAAGGATCGACCTTCTGGGCCAGATCACCGGGCAGAAACCCCAGTCGCTCCCCGGCTTCAACTGCTGGCCTGACCAATACGATACGGCGGGCAAAGTCGCGCTCCAGGGCTTCCACCGCACAGGCCACAGCCAGGTAGGTTTTACCGGTACCGGCCGGACCGACACCGAAGTTAATGTCGTGGGTCATAATGCGGCGCAGATAAGCCTGCTGGTTATCACCGCGCGCCTTAATCAGGCCACGCTTGGTTTTGATCACGACTTCTTTGTCCGGTGCCGTACCAGCGGAAGTATCCTCGCCGCCGCTGTTACGAATGGCCAGATGGATCTGTTCCGGCATCAGCACATGCTGGGCTGTGTCGGCATACAAATCATGAATTACGGTCTGCACCAGCAGCAGGACATCGGCGGGACCGATGACCTGAAATTTAATCCCGCGATTATTAATCTCGACACCAAAGCCGCGCTCAAGCATTCTGATATGCTCGTCCATATGGCCGCAGAGGTTGGCAAGGCGGGGATTATCGGCGGGACTCAGTTCGAAGCTGACGCTATCGAGCGTATGAGTAGAGTTGGTCACAATGGAATTCCAAATGCTTATGCAGTCACGCTATCAGTTAGCAATTCACCGCGCAAGGAGTTGCTGTGAGCCTCGTCAATACGGACATCGACAAATTGTCCGATGAGGGAAATGTCGCCCGGGAAGTTGACCACGCGGTTGTTTTCAGTGCGGCCAGCCATATCGCCACCGCCACGGTGCGCCTCACGTTCTACCAGGATCTTCTGGGTAGTGCCGACCATGGCCCGGGCATGCATATCTTCCAGTTCACGCAGACGATCCTGCATGATCTGCAGCCGTTGTTTTTTCACATCCTCAGGCACTGAGTCATGGAATGCTGCCGCCGGTGTACCGGGACGGGCACTGTAAATAAAGCTGAAGGAGTGGTCGAACTCGACTTCATTAATCAAATCCATGGTGGCCTGGAAGTCTTGCTCAGTTTCATTGGGAAACCCGATAATAAAGTCGCTCGACATGCTGATATCAGGACGAATGGCCTTAATCCGCTGAATTTTTTCCAGATACTCTCTGGCGGTATGGCCACGTTTCATCATCGCCAGAATGCGGTCGCTGCCTGACTGCACCGGCAAATGCAGATGATTGACCAATTCCGGCACTTCGGCAAAGGCCTCGATCAGGCTGTCGGAAAACTCGACCGGATGCGAGGTGGTAAAGCGGATCCGCTCAATACCCTCCACCGCGGCCACATAGTGGATCAGCAATGCCAGATCGGCGGTTTCCTCGCCTTCGATGATGCCCTGATAGGCATTCACATTCTGCCCCAGCAGATTGACTTCACGCACCCCTTGCGCTGCCAGTTGGCGGATTTCCCGCAGGATCGGACCGACCGGACGACTGACTTCCTCACCGCGGGTGTATGGAACCACACAGAAGGTGCAGTATTTGCTGCAACCTTCCATCACCGACACAAACGCGGTGGGACCATCAGCGCGCGGTGCCGGCAGATTGTCGAACTTTTCGATTTCAGGGAAGGAAATATCAATGCTGGGCTTGCGGCTGATTTTGACTTCTTCCAGCATCGCCGGTAAACGGTGCAGGGTTTGCGGGCCGAAAATCAGGTCCACATAAGGCGCTCGCTGGCGAATGGCCTCGCCTTCCTGACTGGCAACACAGCCACCGACACCAATCACAAGATTGGGTTTTTTATCTTTCCAGCGCTTCCAGCGGCCCAGCTGGTGGAACACTTTTTCCTGCGCTTTTTCGCGGATCGAGCAAGTGTTAAGCAGCAGAACATCAGCCTCTTCGGGAATATCGGTCTGCTCAAGTTGATGCGAATCTGCGAGCACCTCAGCCATCTTGTTCGAGTCGTACTCGTTCATCTGACAGCCAAAGGTTCGGATATAAAGTTTGCCAGCCATAAAATCGGTTAAAGTCAAAGGTCGCACAGGATACTATTTTTCAGTCCATTAGTATATACAAGTGTTTGTTTTTACTAACAACAGCAAATATAGTGTTAAGCAATTGAATGACAAGGATGTGAATCATGGCAATCAAGGATTGGCCTGCCGATGATCGGCCGCGTGAAAAACTGCTCAAAGCTGGGGCTGTCAATCTGTCGGATGCCGAGTTACTGGCAATCTTTCTTCGTACCGGGGTCAGCGGTTTATCTGCCGACGATCTGGCCAGACAATTACTGTCACAATTCGGCAGCCTGCGCGCTTTGCTGGAAGCCGATCAAACAACCTTCTGCCAGGGGCATGGTCTGGGCACGGCGAAATTTGTACAACTACAGGCAGTACTGGAAATGGGCCGTCGCCATCTGGAATCGACTCTGAGTCGTGGCGATGCCTTTAGTGACTGCGGGACCACCCAGCTGTATTTAAAACAGCGACTGCGCCACTATCCTTTTGAAGTATTTGCCTGTCTGTATCTCGATAATCAGCACCGGCTGCTGCACTTTGAGGAATTATTTCGCGGCACTATCGACGGTGCCAGCGTCTACCCGAGAGAAGTCGTCAAACAGGCTCTGCATCACAATGCGGCGGCGGTGATTCTGGCCCATAATCATCCCTCAGGCGTAGCCGAACCCAGTCAGGCCGATATTCAGATTACCAAACGGATTCAGTCTGCCCTGCAACTGGTCGATATCCGCGTGCTCGATCATATTATTGTCGGTGATGCCGATACGACTTCACTGGCACAACAGGGGCAGATCTAATCGTCAGCGTCGAGTGGTTTATGGCTGAACACTTTGCGACCGGTAAACATCGCCGAAACCAGACCATTGCGCTCGCGACATTCAGTGATTATCACGCCCAGTAAATGCAGAATCACAAGGGCTGCCAGCACAAAAAAACCAATCTCATGCACTTCCTTGAACGGTGAGCGGAAATCACGCATTTCTTTATAAGCAGCTTCATTCACACCGGTATCGGAATACGGCTGCACCAGGCTCTCAGTCTCCGGACTCTCTGCCACCCAGGATTTGAAATAGCTGCCGAACGGCGGTTTATAAATATCGGTCCCGGCCAGCACCAGCCCAGTTACCGCCATTGTTGTGAGCATGACAAACAGCATGGTCACCATCCAGCGTGCCAGTGGGTTGTGTCCCATAAACCCCACTGCTTTGCCCTGTTTCAAACTGGTCATAAACGCACGACGTTGCTGTTTATAATTCTCACCGATAGGCAGAATGGCCCCCCAGCGACTGAAACGGCTGCCGACAAAGCCCCAGACAATCCGCCAAACGAGATTCAACACAAACACATAAGCGACGTAGACATGCCAAGTTTTCAGCAGGATCTTGCCCTCGTCAGTAATGCCCAGCGCTTTGCTGTTCATAATCACCAGACCAATCGCCATCAGCGTCAGCACGGACAGTACATTAATCCAGTGAAACCATCGGATGCTGCGATCCCAGACCCGGTATTCCTGCAATGAAGATTTTGTATTCATGTTTCCTTAATCCTGTGTCAAACAAGCATTCAATCAGCTTTTGACCCAGTGTAATCCTGTGAGATTAAACTTTTCTTAAATTTATACCGAGAAGGGATAGGCAATCGGCGGGTGATGCTCATAACCCTCGACTTCAAAGTCCGCCAACGTCACCCAGGTTTCCAGATCCTCCAGCGTTTTGATGTCCGGATTGATATGTAGTTTGGGTGACGGAAAAGGATCGCGTTTCAGTTGCACATCGCGCATCAATTCCAGCTGATCTTCGTAGATGTGGGCATTCACAATCTTGTGGTAGGCCCGTCCTGGTTTCAGGCCGCTGATTTGTGCCATGATTTTGAGCAGAAAGAACACCTGCACCTGGTTGAAGTTGAGCCCCAGCGGCACATCACAGGAACGCTGGTAAGAGGTCAGGTAGAGTGTATCGCCCAGCACCGAAAAGGTATGGGTATGCATACAGGGGCGCAGACAGCCCAGCTCGAATTCGCCGGGGTTATAGAAAGTGAGGATCTCGCCACGATCATCAATGCCTTGCTTTAAATGGTCGGCGATTTTCTTCAGCTGATCCAGCGTTGTGCCATCCGGCTTCTGCCAGCGGCGGCCCTGCACACCGTAAACCCGCCCCATATCATCCTCGCCTTTGCGGTGAGGATTAGTGAGCCAGTCCGGGTTATCATTGGCATTGGCATCCCAGGTACGACAACCGATAGCGCGAAAATCCGCCGCATTATCGTAACCACGTAAATAACCCAGCATCTCTGCAATCGCTGCTTTCCAGTAGCTCTTGCGGGTGGTGATCAGCGGAAACTGATTATTGGCGACATCGTATTCGAGATCGGCGTTGATAACCGTCAGGCAACGCTTACCGGTGCGCTTGTTTTCTACCCACTCGCCCTCATCAATGATTCGTTGGCACAGGGCCAGATACTGTTTCACACGACTTCCTCAATAAGCTCTAATCTGTGGACGATTTTGGCATTAGCCCTGTCAGCAAACAAGCTTCAGGATGAGAGATGATATTTCTGCATCCGGTAAAGCAGCGTATCGCGACTGATGCCCAGCAGACGGGCGGCCTTGGAGCGGTTGCCTGCTGCCATCTCCAGCGCCTGCTCTATCAAATCCAGTTCCACCTGCGCCAGATCAATCCCGCTGGGCGGCAGTTTGAACTGATGTGCCTGCGCGGCACTTTCTCCCCGCATTTCAAGCGGCAGTTGTTCCAGCTGAATTAATTGTCCGGCATTGAGCAAAGTCAGGCGCTGACAGAAGTTTTCCAGTTCACGGATATTGCCCGGCCAGGCGTAGCCTTGCAGGCATTGCTCGGCCTCGCGACTCAGCCGAACCGGGCCGTTATTGCCGGCAAACTCGCGCAGATAATGTTTCAGCAATAAAGCGATATCTTCTGCCCTTGCCCGCAAAGGCGGTAAATCAATCGGCACCACCTGCAGGCGGTAATACAGATCAGCACGGAAGCGCCCGGCTTTCACTTCAGCCGGCAAGTCGGCACTGGTCGCCGCCACAATCCGCGCATCAGCAACATGTAGTCGATGACTGCCCTGTAGCTGACATTCGCCGGCTTCCAGAAAACGCAGTACCTTGGCCTGCACTGACAATGGCAAGGCATCGACTTCATCCAGAAACACGGTCGAGCCTTGCGCGGCTAACAGCCGGCCACGAAAAGTCACATTCCCGTCGGCATCACAGCGGCCGAACAAATCAATTTCAACCTCGTCTGTCGGCAGCGCTGCGCAGTTAATGGTGACCAGTTCATGGTCACGACGACGGCTCTGCTCATGTAGGGTGAGCGCGATTAACTCCTTACCGGTGCCGGTCTCACCACTAATCAGCACGCTGGCATCACTCAGCGCAATCATCGGCAAAGTCCGCAGGATATGCGTAATCTCCGGGGATTGACCCAATATCTGCGGAAGCCTGGTCTGATTCATGCCTTATTCATCCTCTGCCAGTTCATTGACTGACGCATGACCATTGGATGCTGAATGATGCACATGCGCCATCGCAGCGGAGTCATGCTTATGCGCCGTTTCCAGCGGCCAGAACAATGTCGCCAATGCCATCAGAATAATCAATATGCCGGCCACTTGCCGCAATTGCCTGGATCGGGCCAGCGAAGCCAGCATACCGGTAAACAAACCGGCCCCCATCACGGCCGGCAAGGTGCCGGCACCAAAAGCCAGCATCACCAGCCCGCCTTTGACCGGATCACCGGCGGTAGCGGCCACCGCCAGTGCGGCGTACACTAGCCCGCAAGGTAACCAGCCCCAGACCATGCCCAGCAAAAAAGCCTGAGAAAATGAACGTACCGGCAGCAGCTTCTGGCCTATCGGCTGCAGCAGGCGCCAGACCGGGGCGCCGATTTTTTCGGCACGGGCAAACTTGGGAAACCAACCGGCGAGATACAGGCCCATAGAGATCATTACCAGCACGGAGAGTATTCGTAAAACCCAATGCGCATTCAGCTGGGTCAGTGGTGAACTCAGTAAGCCGACAATGACACCGGCAATCCCATAACTGAGAATACGCCCGATGTTGTAGTTGAACACAAACGGCAGCATGCGGCGCTGGCTTTCACGGACCTCGGCCGGCAGGCTCAAAGTCAGGGCACCGATTACCGATCCGCACATAGCAATACAGTGGACCGTGCTGAAGAGTCCCAGCAGAAAAGCGGTGATATAGGAACTGATAATGGCGTCCATCATGAATCCGGCTTGAGGCAAATATGGGCAAGATTAACATGCACAGAAAAAGCGCGATTGTGTGATATCACACACCTGATCCGCAAATCCCGCAAATTTTGTCAGCCCATTTTTCATAGCATAAGTCATAAAAAACGGAGAGACTTATGTTTGCCAGTAAAATCCTGCCCTTCAGCCTGCTGATCAGCACTGCCCTGCTACCGGCTGTTTCCAGGGCCGAACATGTAGCGTTACCTGATATGTCGGTCACCACCACCGCGGGTGAGCGCGTTCCCTATGCCCTGCCCCAGAGCAACCTGAGTACGTCTGACAGTGGTGAATTATTCAAGAAACTGCCGGGGGCCAATATCAACCAGAATGGCCCGTTAACCAGTATCGTCCAGTACCGTGGGATGTATGCCGACCGGGTCAACGTTCTGGTCGATGGCATGGCACTGAGCGCTGCCGGTCCTAACCGGATGGACAGCCCGCTGAGCTATCTGCCGGCAACCCTGGTCGATACAATTTCTGTCTATCGCGGCATCGCTCCGGTCAGCAGCGGCATTGAAACCATCGGCGGCACCGTTAAAGCTGAGTCAAAAGAAGCTGAATACGGCAATAGCGAAGAAGTCGAGCTACATGGCAGTCTCAGCAGTCTCTATGCGACTAACGGCGATAACCGTTCCATAGGCGCTATCACCAGCCTGGCAAATCAGAACCATCGACTGCAGTTGTCAGGCAGCATTGATCGCGCCCATGATCAGGAATTTGACGGCGGTGATATTCTCCCGACCGAGGCAGAACGCGACACACTGGGACTCGCCTACGGTTTTCGCCAGGGTAATACAGAACTGGATTTCGACCTTAACCACCTCAATACCGGTGAAACAGGCACGCCGGCCCTGCCGATGGATATTATGGCCATTCGCGGTGAAACCTTTAATACCGGTATCACGCACGAGCTCAACAACGGCGGTAAGATCACCGCCCGGCTCAACTACCAGGATGTCTATCACCGCATGGATAATTTCAGCCTGCGGCCGCGCGATATGATGTTCCGCCAGAATGATACCGATGTTCTGGCCAAGGGCATTGAGCTGGGTTACAGTCAGGATGGTTGGCAATTCGGCTTTGATGCAGATAGTGCTGAGCACAATGCCGATATTTCTGATCCGACCAATGCGATGTTTTTTGTGCATAACTTCAATGAAGTTGAGCGCGACCGCCTGAGCGCCTTTGCCGAATGGAGCGGTGCAGTCAACGATGATTGGCAGATGCACTCAGGCCTGCGCCTGACTCATGTCAAAATGGATGCCGACGAGGTCGCTACCAGTATGGGCGGAATGCCGGCTACACTCGCAAGTAATTTCAACAGCAGTGATCGCAGCCGGGACGATACCCTGGCAGATATCGCCATGACTTTTACCCGCAGCCTCAGTTCATCACTGGATCTGGAGCTGGGTTTTGCCCGTAAAGAACGTGCGCCAAGCTATCAGGAGCGTTATTTATGGTTACCGTTGCAGGCGACTTCCGGCCTGGCTGACGGCAAAAACTACATCGGTAATATTAATCTCGACCCGGAGACCGCCTATCAATTTGAAGTCGGTCTGGACTGGCACAGCCCCCGGTTTGCTGTTTCACCGCGTATCTTCTATCACCATGTGAATGATTACATTCAGGGTGTTGCCGGAGGGCCTATGGAGTCTCTCGTGTTTAGCAATGTTGACGCAAAACTTTATGGTATCGACACCAACTGGCTATGGGCATTGACCGATCACTGGCAACTCGATGGTACGGTCAGCTATGTGCGTGGCAAGCGACGCGATACCAATGACAATCTGTACCGTATCGCCCCACTCACTGCACGTACTCAGCTGAGCTATATCGAGCCTGACTGGCGAGTCGGGATCGAGGCAGTGACCGTGGCTGAGCAGAACCAGGTCTCGTCAGAAAACGAGGAAGAAAAAACGTCGGGCTACGCCATTTTCAATCTGACCGGTGACTATCAACTCAGTCAGTCAGTGCAGCTACAGGGCGGTATCAATAACCTGCTGGATCGCAAATACCGTAACCATCTGGGCGGCTATAACCGGGTCAGCGGCAATGAGGACATAGCGGTAGGTGAACGCTTACCGGGACTGGGCCGGAGTGTCTATGTCGGTCTCAATCTGAACTGGTAATCAGGGTACCAGCTGTTCAAGGATGTGCTGATGCGGCGCGAGTTGAAATACTGACTCGCGCTGCTCACCGGTATCCGTGACATAGCGGAAACGGATCTGGTCAGCGCTGGGAAACTGCTGACTCAGGTTTTCACCCGGGTCAATTGGGAAATCGACAACTTCAGGACGACGATCGGCATGTAAAGTCTGGTATTGATCCTGATCCCAGCCCAGCAGTTTGAGCACATCGGGCCTGGTCGCCTCGATACCATTCAACGCCCATTCGCTATCCGACTGCTCAAATTGATACACCACCTGTTGTGGCTTGGGGGCCGGCGCGCCGCAGGAACGAAAACCCTGCTCAAGCTTGATAGGCTGATGACCATCAATCTGCAATACAATCAGCTCATGACTGGCAAAACTCGCGATCATCCGGTCACTGAGGAACAAGGAGCCCCATACCTCACCATCAGCTAGACGCTGAATGGTCAGTAAGTCACCGTTGCTGTGACGGATTTCAATCGCTGTGGTCTGCGCCTGTACGGCTTGTCCCAACAGCAAAAACAGGGGCAGAATCAGGTATTTCATGGCAACCCTCCGCTATGCGTATGAGACTGCTGATCAGCGGCGGAGTTCTGGCTAAGCGACGACCACCAGTTTGAGATCGATCTTCTTCAGATGCTCCGCTTCATGGGCCAGATCGGCCTCGGTCAGCGGGTGCTCCTTGAGCCAGTCCTGCGGCAGGGTCAGCACCAGCTTTTTACCCTCAATCCGCAGTTTGAGATAGGTATCAGCCCGTTCACTGCGGCCGCGGTTAAATACCATGGCCAGCCGCAGCAACACCGTCAGCCGCTCGGTGCTGAGCTGTAATTCATCCGGCAGTTTCTTGATATGTTTCTTGGCGAAAGAGCGACGCTGACCCCGCACCATCACTGACAGCACCTGTTGCTCCTCACGGGAAAAACCGGGCAGATCGGAATAACCGACCAGGTAGGCCGAGTGCTTGTGAAACTGGTGATGGGAAATCGCCAAGCCCACTTCATGCAGCTTGCAGGCCCACTGCAGCCGGTGCAGCAACTCTTCATAATCCAGTTTCCAGTCCCGCGCGACCTGCTCAAACAACTGGGTCGCCATCACAGACACCCGCTCGGCGTGGGCTTCATCCACATCATAGCGCCGTGCCAGCGCGACTACGGTGCGATCCCTTTCATCATCATGCTGAATCCGGCCCAAGAGGTCATACAGCAGCCCTTCGCGCAGCGCACCATCGGACACGGTCATTTTATCAATACCGAGCCGGTCAAAAGCCGCCGCCAGTATGCACAAACCTCCCGTAATCACTTTGCTGCGCTCTTCACTCAGGCCCTGCAAACCGGCAGCGTCCACACTGCCGGCATCAATCAGATGCTGCACCATTTTCTGCAGGGCTTCCGCGGTGATCACACCATCATCAGCCCAGCCCTGCTCTTTACAGATATTGGCGACACAGCGGATGGTGCCGGAAGCGCCGATAGCCTCGCTCCAGCCGGCCTGACGATAAGGGCGCTGAATAGTGCGGATTTGTCTTGCTGCAGCCAGCATCGCCCGCTGCATCGAACTCGCCGGTGTCAAACCATCGGCAAAATATTTCTGTGAGTAGCTGACACAACCCATTTCCAGACTTTCGCGCATCCGGCCCTGAAAACCCTCGCCGATAATAAACTCGGTACTGCCGCCACCGATATCCATGACCAGTCGTCGGCTGTTATCAAACGCCAGTGCGTGGGCAACGCCTAAGTAAATCAGCCGCGCTTCCTCTTCACCGGTGACGATTTCAATCGGGTGCCCCAGTGCCAGTCGCGCCTGACGCAGAAAACGGCGCGAATTATGCGCAATCCGAAGGGTATTGGTACCGACCACGCGCACATCACCGAAAGGCAGGTGGCGAATGCGTTCACCGAAACGTTCCAAACAGGCCAGCGCCCGTTCCTGCGCTTCCAGCGACAGGTAATTATCCTTATCAAGGCCGGCACGCAGCTGCACCATTTCACGCAATCGGTCGACTACCTGAAAGTGGCCGTCACGCAGGCGGGCAATGATCATATGAAAGCTGTTGGAACCAAGATCGACAGCGGCGAGTACGTCGTGTGAGCTTGGCTGTATAGATTCTTCTGTCATGGTCCTGCTTATTCTGCCCCAGCGAGGCAGCTATAAACAATCACTTGGCAAAAAAAAGCCCGTCTCATGCGAGACGGGCCAAAGCAACCAGAGAGAAATTAACACCATGAAATCAGTCGATGGGCTCACCCTTAACGACTTTTTCCGCCTTCTCAATACTGAGATGACGAACGTCCTTACCTTCCACCAGGTAAATAATATGTTCACAGATATTATTGGCATGATCACCGATGCGTTCGAGCGAACGCGCTGACCACATCATGTCGACCACACGGGAAACCTGGCGGGTGTCTTCCATCATGTAGGTCATCAGCTGACGCAGAATGCCTTCATATTCGGCATCGACCTCGCGGTCTTCCTTGGCAACACGCAGGGCCATTTCCACATCAAAGCGGGCAAAGGCATCGAGTGCATCGCGCAACATGCCGCGAACATGGTTACCGAGACTTTGCAGTTCCCGATAATTCCGTTTTGGCCGGTCTTTTTCCGACAGGTTAATCGCCATCCGTGCAATGCGGACCGACTCATCACCGATACGTTCCAGATCGGTAATGGTTTTCTCGATACCGGTCACCAAGCGCAAATCGCTGGCGGTTGGCTGACGCAGCGCGATGATCTGGATGCATTCCTCATCAATCGAGATCTCCATCTCATTCACCTGCTCATCAAAGGTGATGACTTCACGCGCCATTTCACTGTCACCGGTCACCAAGGCTTCCATGGCGTTGGCCACCTGCTGTTCAACCACTCCGCCCATCGCCAGCACGCGGGAGCGGATGTCCTGCAGTTCATTTTCGAACTGCTGAGAAATATGTTGAGAATTATTGCTTACCATCTTCATGTCTCCTTGGCACCGGCATTAACCGTAACGACCGGTAATATAGTCTTCTGTCTGCTTCTTGGACGGGTTGGTAAACAACTCATCAGTCGCGCCGAACTCAATCAGCTCGCCCATGTACATAAAGGCAGTGTAATCCGACACCCGCGCCGCCTGCTGCATGTTATGCGTCACGATCACGATGGTGTATTTTTCCTTGAGCTCGTAAATAAGCTCCTCGATTTTCAGCGTCGACAGCGGGTCCAGTGCTGAAGCAGGTTCGTCCAGCAGCAAGACTTCCGGTTCAATCGCAATGGCGCGGGCAATCACCAGGCGCTGCTGCTGACCGCCGGACAAGCCCATGGCCGAGTCATGCAGACGGTCCTTAACCTCATCCCACAATGCGGCGCCTTTGAGTGATTGTTCCACCACTTTATCCAGCGTGACGCGGTCATTCACACCCTGCAGGCGCAGGCCGTAAGCCACATTTTCATAAATCGACTTGGGGAACGGGTTGGGCTTCTGAAACACCATACCCACCTGACGACGCAGATCGGCGACGTTGACCGATGGCGAATTAATTTCCATCTTGTCGAGTAACAGCTGCCCATCCATCTTGACCGAGTCAATCAGGTCATTCATGCGGTTAAAGCAGCGCAGCAGGGTCGACTTACCACAGCCACTGGGGCCGATAAAAGCTGTCACCCGGTTTTTAGGGATCCGCATGTTAATACCGTGCAAAGCCTGCTTTTCACCGTAGAAAAGATTGAAGTCCTTCACTTCCAGGCAGAGCGTTTCATTTGCCAGGTTGACGCGGGGACCCCGTTGCATGGATTCAATATCAATACCACGCGCCACGTTTTTTTGTTCGTTGACTGCTTGCATGGGTTAACTCTCAGTTGCTTTATAAGTTTCACGCAGACGATTACGAATACCAATCGCTGCCAGATTCAACACAATAATAATCAAGACCAGCAGGAATGCCGTGGCATAAACCAATGGCCTTGCTGCTTCGACATTCGGGCTCTGGAAACCGACATCGTAGATATGAAAGCCCAGGTGCATAAACTGCCGGTCCAGATGCAGGTAGGGCGCAATATTATCGACAGCCAGAGCGGGAGCCAGTTTCACCACGCCCACCATCATCAGCGGTGCGACCTCACCGGCCGCCCGGGCCACGGCAAGAATTAGCCCCGTCATCATCGCCGGGGCGGCCATGGGTAATACAGTACGCCACAGGGTTTCAGCCTTGGTCGCCCCCAGTGCCAGACTGCCTTCGCGAATCGCACGTGGAATCCGTGAAAGCCCCTCTTCCGTCGCCACAATCACCACCGGTACGGTAAGGATCGCCAGTGTCAGGGAAGCCCAGAGCAGGCCCGGTGAACCAAATGTCGGCGACGGCAGTTTCGCCTGGAAAAAGATTTCATCGATGCTGCCACCGATAAAGTAGACAAAAAAGCCCAGACCGAACACGCCGTAAACAATCGATGGCACCCCGGCCAGGTTATTCACCGCGATGCGAATCAGCCGCACAACCGGTCCCTGCCTGGCATACTCTTTCAGATAGACGGCGGCAATCACGCCAAACGGCGTCACCAGCACCGACATGATCATGACCATCATCACAGTACCGAAAATCGCCGGGAAAATACCGCCTTCGGTATTGGCTTCACGGGGCTCGCCTGAAACAAACTCCCAGACATGGTGGAAGTACTGGCCGAGCTTCTCGCTGATGCCCATGCCATTAGGTTTGTAGACCTGTACAATCTTGGCCAGCGGAATCTCGACTTCACGACCATCCGACATCCGCACCATGATCTGATCCCGGTTCAGTGCCTGGTATAAATCGCCCAGTTCCTCACGCAGCTTGGCATAGCGATCATTGAGTTGCTGTTTTTGCTCTTCCAGTTCCTGGTAAGGCATTGTGCCTTCCGGCACGTCATCCATTTGCAGGCGGCGTTTTTCCAGTCGGATTTCTTCCAGACCATGATTGATCTTGCCGATGTCATCCTTTTCCAGCGTTTTGATCTGACGCATCAGTTCATTACTGCGCGCCAGTCGCTGCACAAACTCCTGATAGGCGCCTTCACCGCTGGCAACGACTTCACCTTCCTGCTTCACATTGACAAGGTAGCCATAGAAATTACCCCACTCGCGACGCTCTATCGCCATAATGTCTTCGGGGTAACGGACATCGGTAATCCACGGATCATTAATCCAGCGGAAATCGAGGCCGAAATAGTCACGGTTACCGACTTTAAGCAGAGTGCGCTGGGCAAACTCCTGACCTTCGGGTAACTGCACACCAGACAGGGCCAGACGCGCTGCCGGAACCGATTCATGATCCACCTGTTCACCAATCAGGACTTCAGCAGGCTGCCCAGGCTCCTGATAACTCAGTTCCATGATATCGGCAGGCCAGAAATGGCTCAGACCGCGTACGGCGATAAGCAGCAACAGCCCCACCACCATAACCAGGCTGATACTGACGGCACCGGCATTAAGCCAGACCCAGGGCTTACCACTGTTGAACCAGGTTTTGATTGAAGAATGCTGTGACATTGTTTTATCCATTACAGGGTGCTGTATTTCTTACGTAAACGTTGGCGGACCACTTCAGCCGCTGTGTTCAGTACAAAAGTGGCCATGAACAGTACCAGTGCAGCCAGGAACAGTACCCGGTAATGCGAACTGTTAACTTCCGCTTCCGGCATTTCCACCGCGATATTGGCTGACAAGGCACGGAAACCTTCAAAGATGTTGAAGTCCATAATCGGCGTGTTACCGGTCGCCATCAAAACAATCATCGTCTCGCCGACAGCGCGGCCCAGACCGATCATCACTGCCGAGAAAATACCCGGACTGGCCGTCAGTAACACCACTCTCGTCATGGTCTGCCAGGGGGTCGCACCGAGCGCCAGTGAACCGATAGTCAAATGTTTGGGCACGCCAAAGATGGCATCCTCGGTAATCGAGAAAATCGTTGGGATAACGGCAAAGCCCATGACTAACCCCACCACCAGCGAGTTGCGCTGATCGAAATCGATGCCGATATTATTCAGAAACTGCGGCATATTGCCGTCGAACAGCCACAGTTCGATGCTGGCGCTGAGTGACATCGACACCATACCGACCCCAATCACAATCGGAATCAGAATGGCCGCTTCCCAGCCGTCAGGAATCGCTTCACGCCAGCGTCGTGGCAGCCTGGTCCAGGCCCAGGCAGTGAGAATAATCATCAGCGGTAGCATGAACAGGATGGTGAAAACGCCGGGCAGGTTATCTTCGACAATCGGTGCCAGCCATAAACCGGCGAGAAATCCCAGAATCACCGTCGGCAGCGCCTCCATAATTTCGATGGTCGGCTTCACAATGGAACGCATCTTCGGCGACATGAAATAAGCAGTAAAAATCGCGCCCATAATTGCCAGCGGCACGGCCACCAACATCGCGTAGAACGCGGCCTTGATGGTGCCGAAAGTGAGCGGTGTCAGACTGAATTTGGGCTCAAAGTCACTACTGGCTGAAGACGACTGCCAGATATGTTCCGGTTCACTACGGCTTTCGTACCAGACTTTATCCCACAGCGAGTGCCAGGAAATATCAGGATGTTCATTATCAATATGAATCAGTTTGGCCTGACCGTCGGCGTTGAGGCTGATAAGACCGTTGGCACGCGGTGACAGGGCCACCACGGCATTTGCACTCTCGAGCTGCGGTTCTACCAGCAGCGTACGTTCGGCCGTAGTGTGGTACACACCGATTTTGCCGCTGCTGTCGAGTGCCAGAAAGCCTTTACGCGCCTGCTCTACCATAATTGCAACAATCGCTGCTTTTTGGTCGTTGAAGCTGCGAACATTGTGCAGGAAGTAGTTGTTGTCCTTGTCACGGACCGGGAACCACTGATCAATCTGACCATCGCTGCGGCCAACCAGCACCGAAATACCGCCGGTCAAAAACTCCAGCGTGGTCACGCTGACACCGGTCGGGACTGCTTTCACTTTTTGCACCAACCGCGGGCTTTCGATGTCCTGCACATCATAGAAATAAATAAAGCCTTTATCATCAACGAAATAGAGTTCACGCTGATCGATGTCGAGTTGCAGATGAGTGATCCTAGCGGCACCTGTCAGGCTAATCGATGCTGACTCCTCTTCCAGCGTGAATTCTGACGGGTCCAGGAAGCTTGCTTCGCGGATAACGGATTTCAGCACCACACGCTGATCAGACGTGACGGCTGCAAAGGTGGTCTTGTCGTCATAACTCTGCACACTGAGCAGTTCCAATGGCTGGCGTTCAGGATCAACCACCACCGCTTCTTCACCAAGCGGGTATTCAATGCGAGGGATAATTTTGCGCTGAGTGCCGGTGGGATAAGTGATTTTGTAGTCCTGATTAAACACCAGCGCCGAACCATCAGCCATACCGTATGCAAACACGCCGGTCACCGCAGCACCGGCCGAAGCAGTGGTGATATCCCCGGCATTGACCGGTAAATCGACCCTGAGCATGGCATTACCGTTCTCGGCTTCGAAGAATTTTGCAGTGCCGTTCTCATTCACTGACAAGGCGACGTCATTGTATTCGTTCAGGGTCAGAAAGCGACTGTTCGTCTGCTCAGTCTGGTAGATGGTACGGGTTTCCAGGCTGGCACCCTGAAACAAAGGCAGCACCACGTAAAGCAGATAGAAAAAAATCAGCACAATGGCGAAAATGACCGAAATACCACCAAAGCCGACCCCGTATCTGGCAACCTTGTCTTTAATTTCGCGCCAGGCACGACGGCGCTTTGCAACGGTGGAATCCGGTGCCGGCAGCACGGTTTTTTCGTCAGCTGTTTGTTCTTGCATCGAGTATTACCCGTATTGTGTGATTCGAAACAATCCTGAACCGGCTGCAGCAACCGGTTCAGGGTTGTTTAACAGCAAAACGCCCCGCACTCAGTACGGTACGGGGCGTTTTATCTGTCATTTCAATAAAACTTATTGAATTTTTTCCATTGCCTTTTCAGCAACACTGGCTGGCAGCGGCACATAGCCATCTTTTACAACCACTTGCTGACCGGTTTTAGACAGGACCATTTTGATGAACTCACGGTCAATCGGAGACATCGGTTTGTTCGGGTGCTTGTTAACATAAACCCAGAGGAAACGAGCCATTGGGAACTCACCACTGGCGGCGTTTTCCGGTGTCGCTTCGATAAACGGTTGGCCTTCTTCTTTCGCCAGAGGCACCGCTTTCACACCAGACGTTTTATAACCGATACCGGAATAACCAATACCGTTCAGCGATTTGGTGACACCCTGGACTACTGAAGCAGAACCAGGCTGTTCGTTAACGCTGTCTTTGAAGTCACCTTCACACAATGCGTTGTCTTTGAAATAACCATAGGTTCCGGATACTGAGTTACGTCCATACAGCTGAATCGTGCCCAGGTTTTCTACACCCAGTTGACCCCAGTTGGTGACGTCTTCTGGATAACCGCATTTACGGGTGGCAGAGAAAATGGCATCGACCTGTGGAATCGTCAGACCTTCGATTGGGTTATCTTTATGAACATAGACAGCCAGGGCGTCGATAGCGACAGGAATCGCTGTCGGTTTATAGCCGTATTTTTCTTCGAAGGCAGCCAGCTCTTTGTCTTTCATCTGGCGGCTCATCGGACCAAAGTTAGAAGTCCCTTCAGTCAGGGCAGGCGGTGCAGTTGAAGAACCGGCAGCCTGAATCTGAATGCTGACATTCGGATATTCGCGTTTGAATTCTTCCGCCCACAATGTCATCAGATTGGCCAGCGTGTCAGAGCCAACGCTCGACAGGCTACCTGAAATACCACTGACTTTTTCGTAGTCAGGCAGATTGGCATCCACATCAGCAAAAGTAACCGATGAGAAAGCCATCGTGACAGCAGCACCCAGCAGGGCGATGTTTTTCTTGAACATATTGTTCAGCTCCCAAGTTAAAAGAAAAATGCAACGCGTTTCACGTTTAGCGCTGGGAAAGTATGAATTGAGACTGTGACAAGGATATGAAAGAAATATGACAGTTGTATGACACTGCGGCCAAAACTGCTTTAAACGACTGTTATACCGTGATTTTTTCGACCACAATGGTAGCCGGAAAGCAGCACTTGAATGTAGTGCCACGACCCAGTTCACTGCTGATCTCCAGTCTGGCGCCGTGACGCTGCAGAACGTGTTTGACGATGGCCAGCCCGAGCCCCGTACCGCCTTTATCGTTGCTGCGGCCTTTATCAACCCGGTAGAAGCGCTCGGTCAGCCGCTCCAGATGATGTTCGGCAATGCCCTCTCCTTTATCGGCCACCGTCAGACAGGCACCGTCCTTATCCAGAGACCAGTTGATGGTAATTTCACAGCCTTCAGGTGTGTACTTGACCGCATTGAATACCAGGTTGGAAACAGCACTGCGGATCTCATCGACATCACAGACCAGCCAGCGCTCGGTATCGAGCTCCAGACTGATTTGATGGTCACGGTAATGTTCCAGCGTCCGGGCATCCTCAATGATCGACTGCAGTAATTTGCCGACATCGGTCGGGATTCTGCGCAGAGCTTTCTCCCCGGTTTCCAGCTGTGACAATACCAGCAGGTCCTTGATCATCAGGTGCATACGCTCACTCTGCTGGCGCATCGCCGGCAATGCCAGGCGCCACTGTTCAGGGTCGGTCTCATCAGTGAAGGCTTCCAGGTAACCGCGCAGCACGGTCAACGGCGTTTTCAGTTCATGCGAGACATTGGCCACAAAGTCGCGGCGCATGCGTTGCAGTTTGATGGTCTGGGTAATATCGCGGGCAATCAATAGTCTTCCCGCCCCCATATAGCTGACGACTTTCAGTTCCAGCTGCATGGTTTCATCGTGCGGGGATTTGACAATCACAACATTGCCCAGCTTGAGTGGATCTTCCAGCAGGGACTGGAAAGCCGGATCGCGAATCAGGTTGTTGATTCTGACATTATTGTCACGGGGCCAGCGGACGCCGAGCAGTTCCCGTGCCGACTGATTGGCCCATTCGACTTCGCCATATTCGCCCAGTACCACTATGCCATCAGGCAATGCCGCAGTGGCTTGTTGAAAACGTTTGAGATAGCCGGTGAGTTTTTTCTTGCGGTTGCTGTTTTGCTGCCGCATCTGCTCGATAGCACGGCAAACATCATCAATGACTCCCTCAGCACTGGGGGAACGGTTTTTCTTGGGCTTTTCCAGCCATTTCTTGAGCTTGTACCAATTATGCTGCAGCCACAGTGCATAGACCAGCACCGCCAGAAACATAAAACTCATCATCTGCCCAAACAGCAGACCACAAAACCCGGCCAGGCTGATAAGCGTCAGCAGCCGCCAACTATCCCATTGCATCTCAGGAACCGTTAATCAACAGAAAAACGATAACCCACACCCCGTACCGTTTGCACCAGATGATCATGGCCACTGGGTTCCAGCGCTTTGCGCAGGCGGCGGATATGCACATCGACGGTACGCTCTTCTATATATACCGTGTCGCCCCAGACATAATCCAGCAGTTGTGAACGACCATAGGCGCGTTCCGGGTTTTTCATGAAGAAATGCAGCAAGCGGAATTCGGTGGGGCCCAGCTCCACCCGTTTGTCATCGACGGTGACACGGTGGCTCTTGGTGTCCAGCACCAGCTTATCGAACTGCAGTTTTTGCGCTTCATCGGGATCTGAAGATTGACAGCGACGCAGAACCGCTTTGATTCGGGCCATCAGCTCCGGCGGTGAAAAAGGTTTGTTGATATAGTCATCTGCACCAACACCCAGTCCTTTGACCATATCTTCACTCTCGCCCTTGGCAGTGAGCATGATCACGGGGATATTGGCCAGAAACTCGTTGGCACGCAGCCGTCGGATAAACTCAATGCCGTCGATGCCGGGTAACATCCAGTCGAGCAGGATCATATCGGGCTGATGATGCTTAAGCGCGTCAAGGCCGGCTTCGCCATCTCCTACCGCTTCACAACTGAACCCTGATTGCTTGAGCGTAAAAGACAACATATCCCGGATCGCTACGTCATCCTCGACTACCAACACACTTGTTGCCATAAAGCCTTCCCAGTCATTAGATTACATCTGCATCATACAAAGCAATTATTACAGTTTGATAACAAATCGCTAAGCCATTGATATCCCTGTATCAATCCAGGTGTAAGTCACTACTTACGTGTCAAAAGCGGCTAAGACTATGACAATATGATGATCAATAGATGACAGTCTGACTGGCCGCAATCAGCTCATTACGCCCCGGATAGTATAGAACAGACAGGCTGACAATACGGCAGCAGACGGAACGGTAATTAACCAGGCAGTGATAATTTTTTTGACCATGTCGCGTTTAACGTAGAGGTTCTTTTTCTCTTTTTTCAGCGTCTTCTTGGCTTTTTTCAGCATGCCTTTTTCTTCATCAATCGCCTGGTACAGCGCAGTGATTCGTTCATAGTCACTGACCGTCTTCTGTTTTTTCTCCATCAGCACATTCAGCTCGCTACGTAAGGCGCTGAGCAGTCGCTTCTCTTCCTGAATTTCACGCTCATCCTGCTCGATTTCATCTTCCAGGCTTTCCGCACGATCCAGCCACTCACGCAGAAAACCGACACCAAACACGGCACCGATGGCGACGTGAGTGGTACTGACCGGCAGACCGAGTTGACTGGCAATAATCACGGTAATCGCAGCGGCCATTGCAATCGAAAAGGCACGCATCTGATCCAGTTCAGTAATTTCACCGCCGACAGTGCGGATAAGGCGCGGACCATACAGCGCCAGCCCCAGGGCAATACCGAAAGCCCCTACAGCCATGACCCAGAAAGGAATACCAGCCTCAGCAGTGATGCCGCCAGTGATGATGGCATCATGGATCGCCGCCAGTGGACCGATAGCATTAGCAACGTCATTGGCGCCATGGGCAAAACTGAGCAGCGCAGCGGCAAAAACCAGTGGAATCGTGAACAGCACATTCACACTGGCACGGTCATTGGTCAGTCGCGGCAGACGACGTTTGACTGTACGCTTAACCACAAAATAGACCAGAATGCCGACCACCAGACCAATTAAAAGCGCATCCATAAAACTGGGCTTGCTAGCGGCTTCGAAGCTGAAAAACAAGGTTTCATTGAGAAAATTGATGAATCCACCCCAGATTTTTTTCAATCCTTTGATCACAAGGTAGGTGACAAAAGCCCAGGCCATAATGGCAACATAAACCGGCACCCATTTGGATGAGGCGGTGATTTTATCCTCCTGGAAAATGATGGTTTTCTTGATCGCAAACAGAAAGATGATAGCGATCACTCCGCCGATGACTGGCGAGATAACCCAGGAACTGGCAATGGCGCCCATTGTGCCCCAATCAACAATGCTGAAACCGGCAGCAGCTATGCCTGCCCCCATTACACCGCCGACAATAGAATGGGTGGTGGATACCGGAGCCCGCGCGAAGGTAGCGAGATTCAACCATAAAGCAGCCGCCAGGAGTGCGGCCATCATCGCCCAGACGAAGTCCTGCGTGTTACCGTCAAAGCCATTAATATCGATAATGCCTTTCTTGACGGTCGAGACCACATCGCCACCGGCGATAATGGCACCGGCAGCCTCGAAAATCATCGCAATCATTATCGCGCCGCCCATGGTCAGAGCTTTTGAGCCTACAGCCGGACCGACATTGTTTGCGACATCGTTGGCGCCGATATTCATTGCCATGTAGGCACCGAATACCGTCGCGATGGCAAGGATCAGGCTACTGGTGCCGTCACCACTAATGTTGTAGCTGTATATCAGCGCCAACACCATGAAAACCAGGGCCAGCCCAATACGGGTGAGTTCGCCATGGCTCTTTTTATAAGCCTGCTTTTCTAGCTGATGGATATCTTTAATTTCCACGTTAATACCGTCAGTTGCTTACCAAAATGTGGCAATTATTACAGCATTGTGACAACAGGCATACCCCGGAGCAGACGGATGTAACTTAGCACTGCTAAGATTGTCTAGCTAAATACTGTGATGGCAAGCCCTAGAGAATGATGAAAAAAATTTTATTTTTATTTCTGTTGTTACTGGTTTCCAGCGCCAATGCGCGACCCGGATTTCTGGAAGGACTCGGACTGGGTCCGTCAGATGAGGTGCCACCGCTGGTGGAAGAAGCCTTTCAATTCAGCGCAGAAGTCGATGATGCCAACACCCTGATCGCCCATTGGCAGGTGATGGAAGGTAATTATCTCTATCGCGACAAGTTGCGCTTTGAGATTCTCGCTAACGACAATGTCCGGCTGGGTAATTTTGTATTGCCGCCAGGTGAAAATAAAAATGATGAAACCTTCGGTCTGGTTGAGGTTTACCATCACGACCTGGCACTGAAACTGCCACTCAACCGGCCACAGGCTGCCCAGCAGATCACTCTGAAAGCCTATTTTCAGGGCTGTTCCGAAACCTTCGGTATTTGTTACCCACCCAGTGTGCAGCAGGTTGATTTAACGCTGCCGGCGGCAACAGCGGCAAGCACGGACTCCCTCGCTCCCGTTCCGGCCAGCGAGACAATCAGCAATGACAACAACCCCCTCAGTGAACAGGACCGGCTGGCGCAGAAATTAGCCGAGGACAACCTGGTTCAGATATTCTTCGGTTTTCTCGGCCTCGGTCTGCTGCTGACTTTTACCCCCTGTGTGTTGCCGATGATTCCAATCCTGTCCAGCGTGATTGTCGGTGAAGGCGAAAAAATCACCACCCGCCGAGCCTTCAGCCTGTCTCTGATTTATGTGCTGGCAATGTCCGTCACCTACACCGCCGCAGGTGTGCTGACCGGTCTGGTGGGTGAAAATCTGCAGACAATGTTCCAGAACCCCTGGGTTATCGGCAGTTTCAGCCTGCTGTTTGTCTTACTGGCCCTGTCGATGTTTGGTCTCTATAACTTACAACTGCCACACACACTGCAGCATCGGCTGCATCAATTGACCCACCGTCAACAAGGGGGCAGTTTTATCGGTGTGGCGGTGATGGGCCTGCTGTCGGCACTGATTGTCGGCCCTTGCCTGGCACCACCGCTGGCTGCCGCCCTGATTTTTATCGGCCAGCACGCCGATCCCTTTTTGGGCGGACTGGCGCTGTTCGCACTCAGTATCGGCATGGGTATTCCGCTGCTGATTATCGGTACCTCTGCCGGCTCATTACTGCCCCGTGCCGGTGACTGGATGAACGTGATCAAAGCCATCTTCGGTGTTTTGTTGCTCGGCCTTGCCATCTGGATGCTGGAACGACTCCTGCCCGGCTGGCTGACCCTAATGTTATGGGGCGGTTTACTGATTGTGTGTGCGGTTTACATGGGGGCGCTAAACAGCCTGCAGATCGATGCCAGCGGCTGGACCAAATTATTCAAAGGCATAGGTCTGATTTTACTAATCTACGGTGCCTTGTTGATGGTCGGGGGCGCCAGCGGTAGCCACAGCCTGTGGCAACCACTGCAGGTCATTGCTGCCGGCCCGGGCTCCACTGCGGGTCAACCGTCACAGCTGGCATTCAGCAAGATCAATAATCTTGATGAACTCCACACCAGACTGCAAAACACGCAAAAACCGGTGATGCTGGATTTCTACGCCGACTGGTGCACCGATTGTAAAACCATGGAGAAAACCACCTTCCGCGATCCGTCAGTGGTTGCAGCAATGGATGATTATCTCTTGTTAAAGCTGGATATGACCGACAATACCGAGGGCCACCAGGCAATGCTGCAGGCACTGCAGGTCTTCGGCCCGCCGACCATGCTGTTTTACAACGCCGCCGGCCAGGAGTTACGCGACTACCGTCTGGTCGGTCATGTCACCGCAGACAAACTGCTGCAACACCTGTCAAGTCTGCCCAGATGACAAATTAATGAAAACTTAAAGAAAGCCGCCATTTCGACGAAAATAGCGACAAAAGTCTGCCTTTTATCTTGCTTAACTGGACATTGACCCCTTGCTGGTGCACAATTCGGCCTAATTGATTTTTGACCGCTTTGTAAGGATCGTCATGGCGAACATTCTTGTGCTGAACGGCCCCAATCTCAATCTGTTGGGGACGCGCGAGCCTGAGCATTATGGTGCAGATACCCTCGCTGATATCGAGGATCGCCTGCAGACCATGGCCGCTGATGCCGGTCACCAGTTGGATTTTTTTCAAAGCAATGCTGAGCACGCGCTGGTCGACAAACTCCATGAACGCCGCCATGACACCGATTTCATTCTGATTAACCCGGCCGCTTTTACCCATACCAGTGTGGCTCTGCGTGATGCACTGGCCGCGGTAGCGGTCCCGTTTATCGAAGTACATATCTCCAATATTCACGCCCGTGAGTCGTTCAGACAGCATTCCTATCTGTCCGATATCGCCAGAGGCGTGATATGCGGACTGGGTGCGCAGGGCTACGAACTGGCCCTGCAAGCCGCCATCAAACAACTCAACTCATAACTATTATTAAAGGTTAACGCATGGACATTCGCAAAATTAAGAAACTGATTGATCTTATTCAGGAATCCGATGTCGCCGAGATTGAAATTTCCGAAGGCGAAGAGTCGGTACGCATCAGCCGTAACAGCTCGGTTATGCCTCATTACGCGCCCCAGCCTGCACCAGCGCAACATGCCGTCGCGCCAGCTGCGCCGGCCCCTGCTGCAGACCCTGCGGCCACGGCACCTGCTGCCACTGAAGCCCAGACTAACGAAGCCAATGCTGTTCGCTCACCCATGGTCGGTACCTTTTACCGCTCTTCCTCCCCGGAAGCTGCGGCGTTTGTGGAAGTCGGCCAGCAAGTCAAAGCCGGCGATGTTATCTGCATAATCGAAGCGATGAAAATGTTCAACCAGATCGAAGCCGATCGCAGCGGTACCGTCACTGCCATCCTGGTAGAGAACGGGCATCCGGTTGAATTCGATGAGCCATTGATCGTTATCGAATAACACCAGCGCCCGTTTCGGGCGAAATAGCTCATCCTGAACTGTGGATTTGAACATTAATATGATCGATAAAATTGTTATTGCCAACCGGGGCGAAATTGCCCTGCGTATTCTGCGTGCCTGCTGGGAGCTGGGTATCAAAACCGTTGCTGTGCACTCCAGCGTGGATCGTGATCTCAAGCATGTATTGCTGGCTGATGAAAGCGTCTGCATTGGGCCTGCACCCTCCAACGAAAGTTATCTCAATATTCCGGCGATTATCAGTGCGGCGGAAATTACCGATGCCACTGCGATTCACCCCGGTTACGGCTTCCTGTCAGAAAATGCCGACTTTGCCGAGAGAGTGGAAGAAAGCGGCTTTATCTTTATCGGACCACGTGCCGAAACCATTCGCCTGATGGGTGACAAGGTCTCCGCTATCAAAGCCATGAAAGCGGCCGGCGTGCCCTGCGTTCCTGGCTCCGATGGCCCGCTGGGGACCGATGATGCCACTAATCTGCGCCTGGCCCGTGAAATCGGCTATCCGATTATCATCAAAGCCGCTGGTGGCGGTGGTGGCCGGGGTATGCGTGAAGTTCACAGTGAAGCGCATCTTCTGAACGCCATTGCATTGACCAAAAGTGAGGCCCGCGCCGCCTTTGGTAATGATATGGTTTACATGGAAAAATTCCTGGAAAACCCGCGTCATATCGAGTTTCAGGTGCTGGCAGATCAGCACGGCAATGCCATTCATCTGGGTGAGCGTGATTGTTCGATGCAACGCCGCCATCAGAAAGTGGTGGAAGAATCCCCCGCGCCCGGCATTACCCAGGAAATGCGTGATCGTATGGGCGCCATTTGTGCCGAAGCCTGTGTTCGTATCGGTTACCGTGGCGCTGGTACCTTTGAATTTCTTTACCAGGATGGCGAGTTCTATTTCATCGAAATGAATACCCGTATCCAGGTTGAACATCCGGTCACCGAGCGTGTGACTGATATCGATCTGGTTGCTGAACAGATTCGAATCGCCGCCGGTGAACCGCTGTCGATCAAACAGGAAGATGTGGTGATGCGCGGCCATGCCATCGAATGCCGTATTAACGCTGAAGATCCCCGCACCTTCATGCCCAGCCCTGGCAAGATCACGCACTATCATGCACCGGGCGGTGCCGGTATCCGCATGGACTCCCATATCTACAGCGGCTACAAAGTGCCGCCTAATTACGATTCACTGATCGGCAAACTGATTGCCTACGGCAAGGATCGTGACTCGGCGATTGCCCGCATGCAGACCGCGCTGAAAGAGATCGGCATTGAAGGCATCAAAACCAATGTCGAATTGCAACGCGATATTATGGATGATACCCACTTCCAGACCGGCGGCACCAACATTCACTATCTTGAGAAGAAGCTCGGACTCTGATGGCCTGGATTCAGTTTATCTGTCACACCTCACCCGACAAGGCCGAGGCTTTATCCGAAGCCCTGGGTGAGTGCGGTGCAGCCGCCGTGACATTTGAAGACGATGCCGATCAGCCAATCTATGAACCGGATCCGGGTGAAACGCCGCTGTGGACGGAAACCCGGCTGACTGCGCTGTTCGATGCTGAAACTCAGCAACAAAGCGTGCTTGATATGCTGGCCGGCATGCTGCTGGATGTCCCCAAGTTTCGTGTCGAAGCGGTGGAAGAGAAAGACTGGGAACGGGAATGGATGGCGAACTTCCACCCCCTTCAGTTCGGTGAAAAGCTCTGGATTGTGCCCAGCTGGCATCAGGCGCCTGATGAACAGGCTGTCAATATTCTGCTCGATCCCGGTCTTGCTTTCGGTACCGGTACTCATGCGACCACGGCGCTTTGTCTGAACTGGCTGGATCAGGCCGATCTCCAGGGTAAATATGTTATCGACTATGGCTGTGGCAGCGGTATCCTGGCGATTGCAGCAGCATTATTAGGTGCCGAGCGTGTAATTGGGGTGGATACCGATCCGCAGGCACTGGAAGCGACCCGCGAAAACGCAAGGCGTAACGGCGTTGAAATCGAAGCCTATCTGCCCGGTAACTGTCCGGATGACCCCTGTGATCTGCTGCTGGCCAATATTCTGGCCGGACCTTTACAGAACCTGGCACCGCGTTTTGCCAACCTGAGTAAGCCTAATACAGAACTGGTTTTATCAGGTATTTTGCAAACCCAGGCTGAGGAAGTCGCTGACAGTTATCAGCAGTGGTTCACAATGCAGCCCGCCGTCAGCCGTGAGGACTGGGTCAGACTGACTGGTGTTAGACATGCAGTCTGATTTGATGATCGGTCCCTACAGCCTGCCCAACCGGCTGTTTCTGGCACCGATGGCCGGTGTCACCGATCGCCCTTTCCGTCAGCTCTGCCGTCGACTCGGTGCCGGCATGGCGGTTTCGGAAATGATCACAGCCAATAAAGCTTTGTGGGCCAGCAAGAAATCACTGCTGCGTGCCAATCATGACGGTGAGCCGGAACCACGCAGCGTACAGATTGCCGGCGCAGATCCGTTGATGATGGCTGAAGCCGCTCGGCATAATGTCGATCAGGGTGCACACATTATTGATATCAATATGGGCTGTCCTGCCAAAAAGGTTTGTAATGTGATGGCCGGTTCCGCGTTGCTGCAGAACGAGAAACTGGTCGCAGACATCGTGGAATCGGTGGTTAATGCCGTGGCTGTCCCGGTGACGCTCAAAATCCGCACCGGTTGGGATCGTGACAACCGCAATGGTGTTACTATTGCCCGTATCGCTGAACAGGCCGGTATTCAGGCACTGGCCGTGCATGGTCGTACCCGTGCCGATGCCTATAAAGGCGAGGCTGAGTACGACACCATTGCCGAGATTAAATCCCGCATATCGATACCGGTCATTGCCAATGGTGATATCAGCTCGCCACAGAAAGCGGCGCTGGTGCTGGAAAAAACCGGTGCTGATGGCCTGATGATTGGCCGCAGCGCACAGGGAAATCCATGGATATTCCGCCAAATCCTGCATTTTCTGGAGCATGGCGAGCTGCTATCCGAACCTGAAGTCACTGAAATTAAACAGGTCTTGATTGAGCACCTGCAAAACCTGTACGATTTTTATGGTGACTACACCGGTGTTCGCATGGCACGCAAACACATTGCGTGGTACAGCAAAGGGCTGCGTAACGGCAATGCTTTCCGTCAGGAAATGAATCAACTGGAACTGCCGCAGCAACAATTGCGTTTCACCCGTCATTTTTTTGAGCAATTAGAACAACAACAGGACTCTCAAGCCGCATGACTAAACCGCTAGCCAAAGATCCATCGACTTGCGCTGAACTTGGTGTAGCGGCCGAGCATACCACAGCTCCGCTCAGTGACTGTGTGTCGCAAGCACTGGCAGATTACTTCGAGCAACTCGAGGGCCACCCCGCTGCCAATCTCTATGAAATGCTGATGACTGAAGTCGAAGTGCCGCTGCTCAAAGCGACGCTGGCCCACACCAATGGTAATCAAAGCCGGGCGGCCGAAATTCTCGGCATCAACCGCGGCACCTTACGCAAAAAACTCAAGCTTTACGGCTTGTAGCAACGAATTCTCTTTACCCTGGAATTTCTTTTTCAATGAATAAGATTAAACGTGCTCTATTGAGCGTCTCTGACAAAACCGGTGTACTTGAACTGGCACAGGAACTGAACCGACTCGGTATCGAACTGCTGTCTACCGGCGGTACCGCCAAACTGCTGAGTGAAGCCGGTTTACCGGTCAAGGAAGTCTCCGAACATACCGGTTTCCCCGAAATGATGGCGGGCCGTATCAAAACGCTGCATCCTAAAATCCATGGCGGCCTGCTGGGCCGCCGTGGCACAGATGATGCGATCATGACACAGCATGATATCGCGCCCATCGATCTGGTGGTGGTCAATCTTTACCCGTTCGCAGCGACCATCGCCCGCGATGACTGCACGCTGCCAATGGCCATTGAAAATATTGATATTGGTGGTCCCACTATGCTGCGTGCCGCAGCTAAAAACCACGCCGATGTCACTGTACTGATTGACCCGGCTGATTATGGCCGCGTGCTGGCGCAAATCGAGGCTAATGGTGGGGTTGATGATGCCACCCGTTTTGATCTGGCCGTGAAAACCTTTGAGCACACCGCACAATACGATGGCGCCATTGCTAATTATCTGGGCAAACGGTCCGATAACGGGGATATGAACACTTTTCCACGGACCTTCAACAGCCAGTTTCAAAAGAAACAGGACATGCGTTACGGTGAAAACCCGCATCAGAAAGCAGCCTTTTATGTTGAAGGTCAGCTGGAAAGCGGCACCATCAGCGCGGCTGTTCAACTGCAGGGCAAAGAACTGTCTTACAACAATATCGCCGATACCGATGCCGCACTGGAATGCGTCAAAGCTTTCCCCGAGTCACCGGCCTGCGTGATTGTGAAGCATGCCAACCCTTGCGGTGTGGCGACAGCCGGCAGTCTGCTGGCTGCCTATGACCTGGCTTTTCAGACTGATCCGACCTCCGCTTTTGGCGGCATTATTGCCTTCAACCGGCCGCTGGATGCGGAGACCGCCAAAGCCATTATCGAGCGTCAGTTTGTCGAAGTCATTATTGCACCGACCGTATCTGACGATGCCCGCGCGGTGGTGGCTCAGAAAGCCAATGTGCGCCTGCTCGCCTGTGGCGAGTTTGTCGAAAATCCGGCTGACAGCCTTGACTTCAAGCGCGTTAACGGTGGACTGCTGGTACAGGATCGTGATGATGCACTGGTACAGGCGGATGAACTGAAAGTCGTGACCGATACGGCACCAACTGACGAACAGATGCAGGATCTGCTGTTCGCCTGGCGCGTGGCCAAGTTCGTAAAATCCAACGCGATCGTTTACGCCAAAAACCAGCAAACCGTTGGTATCGGTGCCGGCCAGATGAGCCGTGTCGTCAGCAGCCGCATTGCGGGTATCAAAGCCGAAGATGCTGGACTGGCGGTGCCCGGTGCAGTGATGGCTTCCGATGCCTTCTTCCCGTTCCGGGACGGACTTGATGCCGCCGCCGAGGCCGGTATCAAAGCGGTGATCCAACCCGGTGGTTCCATGCGTGATGACGAAGTCATCGCCGCAGCCAATGAACACGGCATTGCCATGGTCTTCACGGGCATGCGTCACTTCAGACATTAACCGGGACCCAGCTGTCAGTGGACCGGGTTCAGGCACAGCGTTTCTTTCAGACGCATAACCATGAACGCATCCACCGTCTGCTGCAGCTGGCACCGGCACGGCACGGCCTGATTCTGGAACTGTTGCCGTTGCTGTTTCATCAAAATGCCAAACTATTGCCGGGGTATATCAGCGATGAGACCCCGGCCGGTCTGATTGATTACCGTCCAACTAAAACCACTCTGGACCGGGTCAGGCAGCTGGAAAGCCATTTCCGTTATCGGCAACGGGCGTTACGTCGTTACCCGCTGCGGGGTCTCTACCTCATCAATGCCAATGGCTTGCTGCGATATCCCGAACACCCAGCTTTCGAGCTCTGGCTTCTCCACAGTAACTTACTCAAGGACAAGCAACGCCAGCAGTTGCAGCAGAAAGTGGACGCTGTCTGCCAATGGGCCGGGGATAGCGGCATCAAACTGGAACCAAGACTGTTGTCAGAAGCCGACCTGGCACGAGGCATCTTATCTGCCTGGGATCGGGATCAGTTCTACAGTGCCGGCCTGGTTCTCGCCGGTAGTCAACCCTACTGGTGGTTGACCAGCCCGGAAGAGGATATGGATTATGCCGCAGCTGTCAGCAGAATGCAGTCGCAGCGGCTGCTTAATCCGGTCAGTCTGGCGGATTTCGGCAACATCGGCCGATTCGATGCCGATACCCTGTTCCATCAGACCAGCACCAGACTTAACGACAGCCTGCAGAACGGCAATCAGTTTTTATCCCTGGCTTATCTCAATCACTGCCTGACAGGCCCGCCGCAAACTGCCCTGTCGCCGCTGCTGAAACAGCAGCTCTATCAGCAACAAAGTGATACCGGCCGCTTCGATCCGAAGTATCTGCAACTGCAGCTTCTTGAGCAGCAGCAGCTTTCCGCAGACTTACGGCGGCGGTTTTATCTCGACGTGCCGGAGAGGCTCAGCAAACCAGTCAGACAGGCAACTCAGCCCTGGCGACGCCAGTTTATGGAAAAGCTGACCCGCGAGTGGGGCTGGGATGCCGACAAACTGAAATCCCTGGACAACAGCACAGAGACCTTCAGCACGATTGAAAGCGACTTCTATGAGTTGGGCCGATTCAGCGGCGAGGTATTAAAACAACTCAGCAACTTTGCGCGCGAGGAAAAGCTTGATGCCGCTGCTACGCTGCATGCATTAAAAACTG
This sequence comes from Methylophaga sp., assembly GCF_009711715.1. GTDB lineage: Bacteria > Pseudomonadota > Gammaproteobacteria > Nitrosococcales > Methylophagaceae > Methylophaga. The sequence goes on from NZ_VENF01000004.1 coordinate 110,560, forward strand.
TTCACCGACTGCGCTATGCTCCACCGGAAAACCAGGTTAGCCTGTTACCTTCAGCATTAAGACCGGCGCCTGACAGTGACCGCCTGTTTCTGAGCCGCCTTCGTGAGCAAAACCTGTGGCGTTTGAGCCGTCAGCCGACAAGCGACGCCGGTCATGACAGCATTATTGAACACGAACATCTGCTACAGGTGCTGGCTTACGCGATTGGCAATCACCTGCTCAGCCGCAGCAACTGGCTCAGTGTCAATGATCAGCATGGCAAAGTCACAACATCCTGTGTGGTTGAGCTGTGTCAGCATTTGTTCCGCAGCCCCCTGCCCCAACTCGATCTGGATTTCACCAATATTACGACAGCGCAGAATGAGACCCTGAACGACATCAGACTGTTTATCAACCTGGCCCCGGAAACCAGTGACAAGCTGTCTCAGCAGGGCTTGCAACTGTCGAGTCGGCTCAACGATCCACTCAATTACAGTTCCTATCATCAAAGCCTGGTGACCTCGGTAGACGGCATCGTGATGACCAGCCACGGCATCTGCCATAGCTTCCATTATGCCGGTCCTCAGGCCGTGCTGGAGTTTCTGCAGAATCTCCTCGCCTGGCAGCCGGACAATAATACGAGCTGGCACAGCTGGTGCCCGACACCGGTTTTTGGTCAGACCATCAGTCAGCGCATGGATGACTTGCTGAACCAGCTTATCTCCCATTACCGGCGTTTTCCTGACTCAGGCCGGTTCTTGTTATCGATGGCCGACCGCCTGTTCAACCTTCAGTGGCAGCAGCAACAGATCAGCCTGCTGAAGCAGCCACTGTCTCAGGACCTCTGGCACAGTCTGGCCTATCAGGACAGGCAGTTCGAGGCATTGCGGCTGGATCGCTATCTGGATAAAGACGGCCTACTGAACAGCCTGCTGCAATTCCAGTCAGCGGAACGAATTAATGTATTTATTTATCTCGAACAGAACACCATCATTTGTTATCTGCTGGATGAGTTCGGCAACCTTATACGCCAGCAGTATCAGCATCTCTCTGAAGCCACGCTGATCGCACACTTGCAGTTATTTCTTTCTGAAATCCGTCAGCGTAACCAGATCGCGCAACTGCGTTTTTATCACCTGAGCCGGCAGCAACAACATTGGCGTGCAACACCGGTAGCGGTGACAGCCCAGTCCGGCAGCTATCTGCCGGTAAAAGTCAGCATGAACAATTCCGCGCTGGATGCTGAGTGCACTATTGTCTGCGGTCAGCAGTGGTTTGAAGGTCGGGCTGATGATCCGGCGCTGTTTGCCCGGGTACAGCAGCTGGTACTGAGCCTGCGCGGCCTGCAATCGCATTATCCGGTCTATCTCAACAGTCTCAAATTTACTGATGATCGCTATTATCCGACAGCAGTCTACATGCAACATAAGCAGCGTCTGGAACAGCTTCTCAATCCATCATAAAACCGACCCGGATGTCTGCAGCCCGGCATAATTTGGGTATACTGTCTGTTTTAACAGCAACGACAGAGCAAAGCATGATCAAAGTCGGTATTGTTGGCGGCACCGGGTACACTGGTGTGGAACTGCTGAGACTCTTGGCCAACCACCCTGAAGTATCGCTGGAAGTTATCACTTCCCGTAGTGAAGCCGGCATGGCTGTCAGCGAACTATTCCCCAATCTGCGCGGCCATATCGATCTCAAATTCAGCGAGCCTGATCCGGATGTCCTGGCCCAGTGCGATGTAGTGTTTTTTGCCACCCCACACACCGTAGCAATGGCACTGGTACCCGAACTTATCAAACGCAACACCCGGGTCATTGATTTGTCGGCGGATTTCCGTCTCAAGGATCAGGCGGTCTGGGAACACTGGTACAACACCCCGCATACCTGTCCCGAATTATTCGACTCTGCTGTCTACGGCCTGCCGGAAATCAACCGTGAGCAGATTCGCCCGGCCCAGCTGGTCGCTGTGCCCGGCTGTTACCCTACGGCGACAGAACTCGGTTTTCTGCCATTGCTGGAAGCCGGTCTGATTGATCCCAAACATCTGATAGCCGATGCCAAAACCGGGGTTAGCGGTGCGGGTCGTAAAGCGGCGATACCAATGCTGATGGCCGAAACCAGTGGCAGCTTCAAGGCCTATGGCGTCAGTGGTCATCGCCATTTGCCGGAAATCAAAGAGATTCTGTCGGCCTATTGTGGTGAGGCCGTCGACCTGACCTTTATCCCTCACCTGGCACCGATGGTTCGGGGTATCCATGCAACCCTGTATGGCAGACTCAATAAAAATGCTGATTTGCAGGCTTTATTTGAGAATCGCTACCGGGATGAACCTTTTGTCGATGTCATGCCGGCCGGCAGTATGCCCGAAACCCGCAGCGTATCCGGTTCCAATGTCTGCCGTATCGCGGTTCACCAGCCGCAGGGCAGCGATACCGTTGTTGTGCTGTCGGTAATCGATAACCTGGTGAAAGGCGCCTCAGGACAGGCCATTCATAATATGAATATTATGTTTGGCCTGGAGGAAACCACCGGTATCAACGTCATCGCGACCATGCCCTGATGCTTGACCGCCCGTACGTTATTCATCCGCGGCGGCCCTACCGCTGCCTGCTGCTGGTCCTGATAGGCATTGTGCTCACCGCAGCGGCCATTATTTTCTGGGGCCAGAGGTGGCAGGACAAGCAGCTTGAAAAGCTGTCCGGACTGCAATCACAGCATGCACAGATGCAGGCGGAAAATCAGCGGCTGACCGAGGAAAACCGGCAACTGCAGGAACAGCTGATGGGGATCAACCAGATGCAGGCACTGCAACAGGCGACTGATTCCAAACTAGAGACCGAATTACAGCTGTTACAGGATCGGGTGATTGAGCTTAACAAGGAACTACTGTTTTACCAGAACATAACGCAGGGCACTGCCAGCAGTGAATTACAGGTTCGTGAACTGCATCTGCGACAGGTGGCTGAGGATCCGTCATCCTATCTTTACCGGATTGTGCTCACGCAGGGTAAGCGAATCACTAAATCCATCAAGGGTGATGTATTAATCACACTGAACCTGAAAGGGAATGGAGAGGCGCAATCCCGACTGGTGGAAACCCAGGCATTGAATATACGCCATGTGCAAGTGCTTGAAGGCACTATGAAATTAGCAGAAAATGAGCAACCGGACAGTATTCGGGTCATGCTGAGACAGTCCGATAAAACCCTGACCGAGCGGACATTCAAGTGGGAAGTTACCACCTCCCCGGCATCATGAGGTAAATCATGTTCAACAAAAACAAAGCCAAGAAAAAGAAGTCCACCAGCCGCATTGACACTCTTATCGGCCGTCATACCCATATCAAGGGTGATATCAGTTTCAGTGGTGGCCTGCGTGTCGATGGCACGATAGAGGGTAATATTAATGCTACCGGCGATGAATCCTCCGTGCTGACACTCAGCGATCACGGCAGCATTGATGGCGAAATCCGGGTACCCAATATCATTATCAACGGTCAGATCAACGGCAATGTATTTGTCTCCAATCATGTTGAACTGGCGCCCAGGGCGCGCATTAACGGCAATCTTTACTACCGCCTGCTGGAAATGGCGATGGGCAGTGAAGTTAACGGCCACTTGATCCGGGCCCAGGAAGATACTGATATTCTGGAACTGGAACATGAAGTGTTTGAGGATGAAGCACAGTTTCATCTGGAACAAAAACAAGAATCCTGAACGATTCGAGTTTAAATCTTGACTAATTTAGTCAGAATTTGGATAATAATTAACCAGTAAACAAGTTATTTTTGGAGTAAATTATGACCAGCGAAATGCCCAGCCCCATCATTTTTACCGAGGCAGCGGCAGCTAAGGTCAGCGACCTGATTGCTGAAGAAGGCAACGATCAGCTGAAACTGCGTGTATTCATCACCGGTGGCGGCTGCTCCGGTTTCCAGTATGGATTCACCTTTGAAGAAGATGTCAGCGAAGAGGACACCAAAATTGAGAAAGGTGGTGTCACGCTGCTGGTTGATCCCGCCAGCTATCAGTATCTGGTCGGTGCGGAAATCGACTTTACTGACGGCATCGAAGGTTCGCAGTTCGTCATCCGTAACCCGAATGCCACCACAACCTGTGGCTGCGGTTCATCATTCTCGCCCTGATCCAGGCTGAATATATACCAAAAACCGGTGAGGTCTGACCCACCGGTTTTTTTGTGTCTGCCATTTCTGAATTGTTTGTCTCTCCATGCTTGGTTTATGCTTGCGAAAGACAGGCAAGGAGAAATTGATGTTTTCCAAGTGGCAATGGCTTTTAACTCAGTTAGGTCGAAAACTGTGGCTGCGGTCCGCCTTGTTTGCGCTGCTGGCGATTTTCACCGCGCTGATTGCGATTCCGGTCGAACTGTTCATCAAAGAGCCATTCCCCTTCAGCATCGGCGCTGAGTCAGTCGGCGATATTCTCAATATCCTGGCTTCCAGCATGCTGGCTGTCACCACCTTCTCCCTCAGTGTGATGGTGTCTGCCTACACCGCGGCCAGTTCCAGCGCCACACCACGTGCCACCAAACTGGTCAGGCAGGATTCGACAACACAGAACGTGCTGGCCACCTTTATCGGTTCCTTCCTGTTCAGTCTGGTCGGTATTATCGCCCTGAGCACCGACCTGTACGGTGAAAACGGCCGGCTTATTCTGTTTGCCGTCACCATCGCCGTGGTAGTCATTATCGTTGTCACGATGCTGCGCTGGATAGAGCACCTCTCAAAGCTGGGACGGCTCGGTGAAACCACTGACAGGGTCGAAGATGCAGCCAGTCAGGCTATACAACAACGCGTCGATTATCCCTGTCTCGGTGCCCGCCGCCTGGACTGGGACCATCTGCCAGACTATTTCGACCAGCAAATCTACCCGGTAAAAACCGGCTATGTTCAGCACATTGATATCAGCAAGCTGAATCATTACGGTGAATTTTATAAAGGTGAAATCTCGGTGCTGACCGAACCGGGCCAGTTTATTCACCCCGCAGAAGCCATTGCCTGTTTTGATGGTGAACTGACGGAAGATATCGAAAATGACATCCGCGCTGCTTTCACTGTCGGTAATGAACGCTCTTTTGACCAGGATCCGCGTTTCGGTCTGTCGGTACTGGCCGAAATCGCCTCGCGCGCCCTGTCGCCCGCGGTCAATGATCCCGGGACAGCTATTGATATCATCAGCCGTGCCGTTCGTTTGTTACTGCCCTGGCGTGAACATGCCAGTCTTGAAGATGACAATGAGAAAATTGTCTATCCCCATGTCCGCATCTCTGAAATCCAACTGGATGATTTGTTTGAAGATGTGTTTATGCCGATTGCCCGTGACGGTGCCGGTTTGGTTGAAATTCAGCTCAGGCTGCAAAAATCTTTACTGGCCTTGAAGCGGCTCTGCCCCGACTGTTTCGCCGAACAGGTCGTGCGACATTCCCAAATGGCTTACGAGCGTGCCGAACTGACACTGAATTTGGATGCTGAAAAACAGCGGCTGAAACAGATCGTCGAAAAAATTCACAACGAATAGCTTTTCCTGTAGACGAACGCATTTACATTTTGTTTTCTACCACCTAAAATGAATGAACGTTCATTCATTTTAGGTGGCAAAATGACTCAGATACCCACCAAAGACAAGCAGGAAGTTATCCTGCAAGCCACGCTGGAACTCCTCGCCAGCAACGGTTTTCATGGTTTTTCTATGAAACAGCTGGCGACACGTGCAGGAGTGGCGACAGGCACCATTTATCTGTATTTCAAAGACCGGGAAGCGCTCATTGCCGAACTCCACAGCAGGATAATAGAAGCGTTTGCCGAAGCCGCGTTTAGTGATCACGACGGATCGCAGACTTTAAAACAACGCTACCAGCGGATCTGCGCCAATATCTGGCACTTCTGTATTAACAACCGCGCGATTACCCTGAGCAAAGCGCAGTTTGATCACCTGCCTACTGATGTATTACGCAGTCAGCGTCAGGATGCCTGGCAGCAGTTTCAGCCGCTCCGCGATCTGTTTGCCGAGGGCCGTCGTCAGAAGCTGATTAAGGATCTGCCTGACGATGTTTTGGGCAGCCTCAGTTTTGAACCTTATATGTATATGGCCAGTCAGCAACTGTTAGGCGTGATTAAAGTCGATCAGGCACAGCTGAATCAGATTATGGACGCATCCTGGGATGCAATTGCTACCGGCGCTCAGCAAGCCCGGGAATAGGAGATCGCAATGACCACCAGCTTCAGATTACCGTTAACACTGACACTCTGTTTTAGCCTCCTGCTGTCTGGCTGTGATCAGCAGGCAGCCGAGCAAGGCAGCCAGCAGGAACGGCCGCCGGCCGCTGTCAATGTCGTTACCCTTCAGCCGCAAACGGTCACACTGACCAGCTCCCTGCCTGCCCGCACTGTGGCATTTCGCAAAGCCGATGTCAGACCTCAGGTCAGTGGCATTATTGAAAACCGCCTGTTTGAAGAAGGATCACAAATCGAAGCGGGGCAGCAGTTGTATCAGATTGATCCTGCCCTTTATGAAGCCGAACTGGCCAATACCAAAGCACAGCTTGCCCGTGCAGAAGCGGCATTAAAAACGGCCAAGGCACGTGAAAATCGTTACCAGAACCTGCTTGATGACAACGCCATCAGCCGCCAGGAATACGACGATGCGCTGGCAACCTACCAGCAGGCTCTGGCCGAGATCCAAGTCCGGCGGGCGGCGGTGACCACGGCCGAGACCAATCTTGATTACACCCAGGTAAATGCGCCTATTTCCGGCCGCATCGGTAAGTCCAATGTGACCGAAGGGGCACTGGTCACAGCACAGCAAGCCGAGGTGCTGGCGACGATACACCAGCTGGATCCGATGTATATCGATATTGCCCAGCCTTCCAGAGCTTTGCTGGATTTGCGCAAAAAAATCATCGATCGCGAGATTAATCAGCAATCAGCACCGACCGTCACCCTCACGCTGGAAGACGGCAGTCGCTACCCCCATAAAGGCAAGCTACAGTTTGCCGAGGTCGATGTTGACCCATCCACCGGAGATGTGGTGCTGCGCGCGATCATGCCCAACCCCGATCAGCTTTTGTTACCGGGCATGTTTGTCCGCGCTGAAATTACTGAAGGTGAAGTCAGCAATGCAATACTGGCACCACAGAAAGGCATCAGTTTTAACCGCGAAGGCGATGCCACGGCGCTGGTCGTCAATGGCAATAATCAGGTCGAATCCCGGCAACTGGAAATTGGCCGCGCCATTGGCGAAAACTGGCTGGTCAAATCCGGCCTCAATGCCGGCGATAAGATGATTGTGGCCGGTTTGCAGAAGGTGGCACCCGGTGCCAAGGTCACGATTGACCAGAATAAGCCGCAAGATAAAGCGAGCGGAGGCTGATCATGGCCAGATTCTTTATCGACCGCCCGGTTTTTGCCTGGGTTATTGCGATTCTGATTATGCTTGCCGGGGTACTGGCTATATTCCAGCTGCCGGTCTCACAATATCCGGAAGTCGCACCGCCCTCAGTTGAAATCCGCACCACCTACCCCGGTGCTTCGGCTGAAACTGTTGAGGATTCGGTAATACAGGTGCTCGAACAGAACCTGACCGGTATCGACAATGTGCTCTATATGTCAGCCACCAGCGACTCAACCGGTATTGGCCAACTGACCATTACCTTTGAGGCCGGCACCGATCCGGATATTGCCCAGGTACAGGTGCAGAATAAACTGCAGGGCGCCATGCCGCTGCTGCCACAAGAAGTCCAGGAACAGGGAATACGTGTAACCAAATCCAGCACCGGCTTTTTGATGGTGCTCGGTTTTGTTTCTGCTGATAACAGCATGGATCGCTACGATATTTCCGATTATGTCGGGGCCAATATTCAGGATCCGCTAAGCCGGGTCAATGGCGTGGGCCGCATTCAGATTTTCGGCTCCCAGTATGCGATGCGGATCTGGCTTAATCCGGAGAGGCTCAATCACTATCATCTGACCACCGAGGATGTGGTACTGGCAATCCGTGCACAGAACGCGCAGATTGCCGCCGGTGAACTCGGTGGCGCCCCCGCAGTGGAAGATCAGCAGTTTAACGCCAATATCGTGGTGCAGACGCGGCTGGAAACACCGGAAGAATTCAGCAATATCATCCTCCGTGTCAATCAGGATGGTTCACAGGTTCGACTCGGCGATGTCGCCCGGGTCGAACTCGGCGGTGAGAGCTATCAATACGAAACCGAGTACAACAAACAGCCCGCTGCCGGGATTGGCATCACACTCGCTTCCGGCGCGAATGCGCTGGATACGGCCAACAACATCCGGCAACGCATTGATGAGCTGGACGACTTTTTTCCGGCAGGTCTGGAAGTGGTTTATCCCTACGACACCACGCCCTTTGTCAAATTGTCGATTGAAGGGGTTGTCCACACACTGATTGAAGCCGTGATACTGGTATTTCTGGTCATGTTTCTGTTTTTGCAGAACTTCCGGGCCACCCTGATTCCGACGATTACGGTGCCGATTGTCCTGCTCGGTACCTTTGCGATTCTTTATGCCTTCGGTTTTTCCATCAATACCCTGACCATGTTCGCCATGGTGCTGGCCATTGGCCTGCTGGTGGATGATGCGATTGTGGTGGTAGAGAATGTCGAACGGGTGATGCACGAAGACCGGCTCTCCCCACGGGAGGCAACGCGCAAGTCGATGGACCAGATCACCAGTGCCCTGGTGGGTATTGCCCTGGTTTTGTCGGCGGTATTTATACCAATGGCTTTTTTCGGCGGTTCTACCGGTGTTATCTATCGCCAGTTCTCGATTGCCGTGGTCTCCGCCATGGCCCTGTCGGTACTGATTGCCCTGACTTTGACACCCGCGCTTTGTGCTGCTTTCCTCAAGCCTACCGACGAAGAACACTACGAACGCAAAGGCTTTTTCGGCTGGTTTAACCGCACATTCAACCGCGCCACCAACCGTTATCAGGGCACTGTCGAACATATGATTGGCCGCAGCGGCCGCTATATGCTGATCTATGTGGTTATTGTGGCTGTGCTGGCGGTACTGTTTACGCGCCTGCCGGGCTCCTTTCTGCCCGAGGAGGATCAGGGCCTGATGTTCAGCCAGATGGTGCTGCCGCCGAATGCATCCATGGAGCGCTCGATTGAGGTCATGAACAAAATCGAGGACTATTACCTGGAGCAGGAAAAAGGCAACGTCGAGTCCGTATTTTCGGTGATTGGTTTCAGCTTTGGTGGTCGCGGTCAGAACAATGGACTGGCATTCATCAGCATGGAAGACTGGGACGAACGCACTGAACCGGAACAGCATGTGCAACAGGTCGCAGCCAGGGCCAATACCTATTTTGCCAGTTTGAAGAATGCGGTCGCTTTTGCAATAGCACCACCACCGATTCGCGAACTGGGTAATGCCAGTGGCTTTGATATGCAATTGCAGGATCTGGGCGGACTTGGTCACCAGGCCTTATTGGATGCCCGTAATCAATTGCTGCAACTGGCAGCGCAGGAACCCCGGCTGATGGGGGTTCGACATAATGGTCAGGATGATACTCCGCAGTTCAAGCTCGATGTCGATCACACCAAGGCCGCTGCCTTTGGTGTAGAGCTTGCTGATATCAACGATACCTTCACCACGGCCTGGGCATCCAGATACGTGAATGACTTTATTGACAATGGCCGCATCAAACGGGTTTATGTCCAGGGCGATGCCCCCTACAGAATGATGCCTGCCGATGTCGGCGAGTGGTATGTGCGAAATGACAATAATGAGATGGTCTCTCTGGCTTCACTGACCGATGGACGCTGGATTTATGGCTCGCCCCGGCTGGAACGCTATAACGGTGTTTCTTCAGTCAATATTCAAGGTGAAGGGGCGCCGGGCATCAGTTCGGGCGATGCCATGCTGGCTATGGAGGAACTGGTGGCCCAGTTGCCAGAAGGCATCGGTTTTCAATGGACCGGTTTGTCATTGCAGGAACGCCAGTCCGGTGACCAGGCTCCCCTGCTCTATGCTATGTCGATTCTGGTTGTCTTCCTCTGTCTGGCAGCCCTTTATGAAAGCTGGTCGGTACCGTTCTCGGTGATGCTGGTCGTGCCGCTCGGCGTATTAGGGGCGGTCATTTTTGCTTTGCTGAGAGGTCTGTCCAATGATGTCTTTTTCCAGGTGGGTTTGCTCACGACCATTGGTCTGTCCTCAAAAAACGCCATACTGATTGTGGAGTTTGCCAAGTCACTATACGAGGATGGCATGAGCCTCTCTAAGGCAACACTGGAAGCCGTTCGGATGCGGCTGCGTCCCATTCTGATGACGTCACTGGCCTTTATGCTCGGTGTCACCCCCCTGATGCTCGCCTCCGGTGCCGGCTCGGCCAGTCAGAATGCGATCGGCACCGGTGTCTTCGGCGGCATTTTTACTGCGACGGTGCTGGCCGTGTTCTTTATCCCGGTCTTTTTTGTCGTGGTATTCAGTCTGGCTGAACGTATCAGCGGCAACAGGAAAAGAGACAAGGCTGCTGGGGAGGAGGCACAAGCATGATTACCATCATCAGGAAACTCGCTGTATTGTGTCTGACGATCGCAGTCTCGGCCTGCTCGATGATCCCGGCCTATGAGCGGCCGCAACCGGTCATTAGCCTTGAGAACAATGTCGGTACAGCGTCCCTGCCGGTCGCCGAACTGGGCTGGCAGCAGTTTTATCAGAATGCAACTTTGCAGGAACTGATTAAGATGGCGCTGGAGCATAATCAGGAGCTGAAGATCGCCTCACTCAGTGTCCAGCAACTACAGCAGCAATATCGAATTCAGCGTGCAGCCCGTCTTCCCACCATTGATGCCCAGGGCGAAGCCAGCCGTAGCCGCACGCCCGAGTCACTGAGCTTTCTCGACAGGGGCGGTATCAACGAGCAATACAGTGTCGGGCTGGGTATCACCAGCTGGGAAATCGACTTCTTTGGTCGTATCGACAGTCTGTCCCGATCTGCGCTGCAACAGTATTTTGCCAGTCGCGCTGCGCGTGACAGTGCCCAGCTCAGTCTGATTGCCGAAGTCGCCGACAGCTGGTTCAGCTGGCAGGCATCGCAGGCACAGGCAACGCTGGCCGCAGATACCCGCCAGGCGCGTGAGGAAACTTATCATCTGATTCGCAAACGCTTTGACAATGGTCTGGCCTCAGAGCTGGATGTTCGTCAGGCAGAAACCGCTGTTCACGAAGCCCGGATCCTGGAAGCGCAAGCGCGGCAACAGGCTAATCAGTTCTTCACTACCCTGCAGTTACTGACCGGGCAGACGCTGGACAAGGCGCAGTGGCAGGCTGACTGGCAAGCTATCGGTCAGCTGCGGGATCTGCCGACAGACCTCTCGTCAGAGGTATTACTGCAGCGCCCCGATGTGCAGCAGGCGGAGCACCAGATTAAATCCGCCAATGCCGATATCGGCGCTGCCCGCGCTGCCTTTTTCCCAAGGATAAGCCTAACTGCCAGCCTGGGCCTGGCCGGCACCACACCAGCGCAGTTAACCGAGGCAGGCAGCCGACAATGGCAGATCGCACCGCAATTTACTCTGCCCTTGCTCGACTGGGGCGTGAATCAGGCCAACCTTGATGTGGCAGAATTGCAGAAAGACATCAATATTGCAGACTATCAGCAGATCATCCAGCAGGCCTTCAAGGAGGTTCGTGACGAGATGGAAGCCAGGATCACGCTGGACGATCAGTTACAGGCACAACAGGATCTGACCAGGGCCAGTGAACGCAGCCTTGAGCTTGCCCGTTCGCGTTTCGATGCCGGTATTGACAGCTATCTGGATGTTCTCGATGCTCAGCGTAGCGCTATCAATAGCAAGCTGAATCTTATCAGTATTGAATTACAGCGACTGCGTAATCAGCTGACATTATACAAAGCCCTGGGCGGCGGCCTCTATGCCCATTCTCCTGAAATGTGAACTCAACGGTTTGTTTTAATAGAAAATTTAATTTATGGTTGAGTTGAATTTCACAACGACAAGGAGAGAAAGATGGAATTTGGTGTTGGAGGTGGTTTACTTGGCCTTATCTGGTTGATTATTGTCATCTGGGCCATTATTCAAGTCGCAGGCAGTCCGGCAGGTGCCGGGGCAAAAGCCTTGTGGATTCTTATCATTTTGCTGTTTCCGGTAGTCGGGCTGATTATCTGGTTCTTCCTCGGACCTAAATAAACCTGAAAGCTGGCAAAAAAGGGGCTCAAAGCCCCTTTTTTATAAGTGACTTATCAAGCCAGATGTTCTTTCAATAAGCCGGGCTGACGTTCCGGTGTGAAAATCTCTATCCAGTAACCATCCGGGTCCTGAATAAAGGCAATGCCTTTCATTTTTCCGTCGTTAGGCTTCTTAACAAATGGCACCCCCATTTTTTCGAAACGTTCACAGGCCGCATCGATATCAGGCACCGCAAAACCGATATGACCGAAGCCGCGCGGGTCACTGTTACCATTGTGATAACTGACCTCATCATTCTCCTCATCACCCCAGTTATGGGTCAGTTCCAGCATGGCCGGCATGGCAAAGGTCTGTTTAATCCGCTCATCGTTATCTTCTGAAATCGCTTTCGCCTGTTCCGGTGATAACGCTGCCAGAAAATACAGCGTGAATTCCATCGCCGGAAAATCAAAGCGTTTGACCAGTGTCATGCCCATCACATCGCTGTAAAACTTAAGCGTTCGCTTGGGATCTTTGATTCGGAACATGGTCTGGTTAAAGACAAAATCGTGGGTCGCGGGATCATGGTGCTCGGTCAGGCCTTCAGCCTGGTCGAAATGTCTGCTCATTGTGTTCTCCTGTTTTGAATTGATTGCTTCAGCGTTGTACCGGGCTGAGTCTCATAGCCAGCCTTTACGCTTGAAATAAAAATACGGGGCCATGCCCGCGGCCACCATCAGCCCGATAGCCAGTGGATAGCCAAAGCGCCAATCCAGTTCGGGCATAAACTGAAAGTTCATGCCGTAAATACTGGCAATCAGCGTGGGTGGCAGAAATACTACCGCCGCAATGGAAAAGGTTTTTATGATCTGGGCCTGGCGGATATTGATAAAACCCTGGGTCGAATCCATCAAAAAGTTGATTTTGTCGAACAGGAAACTGGTATGGGTCATCAGGGTCTCAAGGTCTCGCCCCATTTCATAGAGCGTATCGCGCTGCTGTGATGGATCACGTAAATGCCTCAGCATAAAAGAAATATCACGCTGGGTATCCATCAGACAGAGCCGGATTTTACCGTTACTGTCTTCCAGCCTTGCCAGTTGACTGATAGCATTCTCCAAATCGGCGGTTTCATCTTCCAGCACAGAATGACTGACCCGCTCCAGTTGGTGATGAATATCCTCAATATTATCAGCGTGATTTTCCACTTTCTGCTCGAACAGCGTCACCAGTAGCTCAGTGGGTGTTTCACAGCTGACCTGGCCGCGGCGAGCCCGCATTCGTAGCAGGCGAAAATCACTCAGTTCGCCGTCCCGGATGGCTATCAGCCGTTCAGGTTGTAAAACAAAGGCTACGGAAACAGTCTGGTGCCGCCCTTCAGCCATCGCCAGAAACAGCGTGTGCAGATGCAGTCCATCCTGATCGGTAAAACAGCGAGCTGAGGCCTCAATTTCCTCGACATCATCGACATCGGGCAATTCATCACTGAACAACCGGGCCAGGAGCACCCGCTCTTGCTCATCCGGTTCCAGCGCATCAATCCAGTCTGCTTCCAGCAACTGGGCGCCAATGCGATGTTCATCTATCGGTATTTCCTGAATCAATCCATGTGCAATCTGATACAGACGTAACATGAGGACTCCTCTCAGTTGTCAGAATGGTCCGGTACCCTGTCTATAGGCTGTTTTGGCGGTCCTGGCCCGGTGCAAGCGAGAAGTAACGCCGGCTTTCCTGCCTGACGATGCCTGACAGCAACAAAACACCAATCAGGTTGGGAATTGCCATCAGGCCGTTCATCAGATCAGAGAAATTCCAGACAAAACTGAGTTCGCGGGTGGCGCCGACCATCACCATCAGCACAAAAACGACCCGAAAGACGATAATGGCCCGCTCATTTATCAGATATTCGATCGCTTTTTCTCCATAATAGCTCCAGCCTATCAGGGTCGAAAAGGCAAACAAAGCGGTGGAGACGGCCACAATAAGGGTACCCGCTTCTCCCAGCGTTTGAGCAAAACTGAGGCTGGTCAGAATACCGGCACTGACACCTTCACGCCAGACGTCGGCAGTCAGAATAACCAGTGCTGTCGCCGTGCAGACCACCAGCGTGTCGATAAAAGTCTGGGTCATCGATACCAGGGCCTGTTTAACCGGATCAGCAGTTCTGGCGGCAGCGGCGGCAATAGGCGCGGAACCCAGTCCCGACTCATTCGAAAACACGCCGCGGGCCACACCGTAACGAATTGCCGCTGCAACTGCAGCCCCGGCAAAACCGCCCCCGGCGGCAATGGGATTAAAAGCATGCCAGAAAATCAGACCAAAGGCTTCCGGCACCTCACTGGCGTTAAGCGTAATCACCACCAGTGCTGTCCCCAGATAAGCCACGATCATGAAAGGCACCAGCATGGAAGTGAAGCGACCGATAGCACGGATACCACCAATCAATACCAGGCCGGTGAGGACCATCAGAATCGTGCCGGTGAGCCAGTCGGCCATGCCGAAGACTTCATTAAGCACCGCTGCAGCCGAATTGGCCTGGGTCATATTACCGATACCGAAAGCAGCACCGGCGGTAAAGACAGCGAACAGCCAGCCCAGCCAGGGCAGGCCTGCGCCCTTGGAGATGTAATACATCGGGCCACCGCGCATACCATTGTCACCCTGCTCCCGATATTTCACCGCCAACAGCGCTTCGGCATACTTGGTAGCCATACCGACCAGACCGGTTACCCACATCCAGAATACGGCACCGGGACCGCCCAATGTGATCGCGGTCGCCACGCCGACAATATTGCCGATCCCGACAGTGGCCGCGAGCGCAGTGGTCAGCGCAGCAAAATGGCTGATATCACCGTGACCTTTATGATCCTTATCAAATACCAGTCGGAAAGCATGGCCCAGCGCACGGAACTGTAAGCCTCTGAGAATAATGGTGAGATAGACGCCAGTACCAACCAGCAGGATCAGCATCGGCGGGCCCCAAACCCAGCCTGACAGGGTGGAGACCCATTGCGACAGCGTTTCCATAGCGTTTTCCTAAGGCAAGTTCTGACTGAACTTATGTTAGTTAGCTGACAGTGTCAAACCACGGCGGTTTATCAGCAGCAAAACAGCATTACTTGCCGATGCAGAAGCTGGAGAAAATATGGTCTAGCAGATCTTCGGTAGTGAACGTGCCGGTGATTTCACCCAGCGCGTTCTGGGCCTGCCGCAGCTCTTCGGCCAGCAGCTCACCGGCTCCCATGCCTGCCAGACAGTCATAGCCGTTCACAATCGCCTGACGGGCACGTGACAGGGCATCCAGATGACGACGACGGGCAATAAACACCCCCTCCTCTTCCGGATGGAAGCCTACCGCCTGATACAGGTGCTGTCGCAGCAGATCCAGACCCTCGCCGGTTTTGGCTGACAGGAAAATTGTCGGTTTGCCGTCCTCTATGGTTTCAGTAGCCTCATGTCCACTGCGATCAATCTTGTTGCGAATCACGGTGAGCGGTTTGTCGGCTGGCATGTCTTCAAGGATTTTTCTGTCCTGTGCCGTCATACCGTGACCATCATCGATAATCAGCAGGATATGATCGGCCTGCGCCAGTTCGTTCTGGGTGCGACGGATGCCTTCCAACTCCACCACATCATTGGTCGCTTCATGCAAACCGGCGGTATCTGAAATACGCAGCGGCATACCCTGCAGATGAATCTGTTCCCGTAAAACGTCTCGGGTGGTACCGGCAACATCAGTGACGATGGCCGCATCATGTCCTGCCAGCTGATTGTGCAGGCTGGATTTACCGGCATTGGGCTGACCGGCCAGCACGACGCTGATGCCTTCACGCAGCAGTCGACCCTGACGAGCACTGCTGGTGATACCATCCAGCGTTTTGAGCAAATCCTGTAACTGTCTGTCGACTTGCGCTTCGGCCAGAAAGTCGATTTCCTCATCGGCAAAATCGATCGAAGCTTCAACATACATGCGAAGATGCGTCAGTTCTTCCAGAAAGGCATTAATGCGTCTGGAGAAGTCGCCCTGCAGCGAGCGGACCGCACTACGCGCCGCCTGTTCAGTCGAACTTTCGATAAGATCAGCCACAGCTTCAGCCTGAGCCAGATCCATTTTGTTGTTGAGAAAAGCGCGCTCAGAGAATTCGCCGGGACGGGCCATACGGGCGCCCAGCTCAATCGCGCGCTGGCACAGTTGATCCATGACCAGCGGACTGCCGTGCCCCTGCAGTTCAACCACATCTTCACCCGTGAACGAGGCCGGACCAGGAAAATACAGGGCGATGCCGCTGTCGATGATTTCCCCTGCCTGGTCAAGGAAATGGGTGAACTGCGCATAACGCGCTGGCGGTAATCTGCCGCAGACTGCCTGAACGATTTCTGCGGCCTGCTTGCCTGAAATCCTGACCACGCCCACGCCACCGCGACCTGGCGGGGTGGCGACTGCGACAATGGTTTCCATACCGGCTTAGAGTGCCCCCATTTTACGGGTGATGTACCACTGCTGGGCAATCGACAACAGGTTATTGACCAGCCAGTAAAGCACCAGACCGGCGGGGAAGAAGGCGAAGAATACGGTGAACACCAACGGGAAGATCTTCATCATCATTGCCTGAGCCGGATCCTGCGGCGCCGGATTCAGTTTCTGCTGGAACCACATCGACAGACCAAACAGGACCGGCAGCACAAAATAAGGATCCATCGCGGTCAGGTCATTGATCCAGAGCATAAAGTCAGCCTGACGCAGTTCGATACTTTCCACCAGCACCCAGTAGAACGCCAGGAACACCGGCATCTGAACCAGGATAGGCAGACAGCCGCCGAGCGGATTGATCTTCTCGGTACGGTATAGATCCATCATCGCCTGATTGAACTTCTGCTTGTCATCGCCGTAGCGCTCTTTCAGCTGCGCCAGTTTCGGCGTCAGCTTGCGCATACCGGCCATGGAGCGGTAGCTCGCCGCTGACAGCTTGAAGAAAGCCAGTTTGATCAGCACAGTCAGCAGAACAATCGACCAGCCCCAGTTGCCGGTCAGCTTGTGCAGCCATTCCATCACCCAGAACAGCGGTTCGGAAATGATGGTCAGAATGCCATAATCAACGGTCAGAGGCAGATTTTTGGCGACCTGCTCCAGGCGTTCATGTTTTTTCGGGCCGAGGTATAACTTGTAATCAGCCTGCGCCTGCTGGCCGGCTTCTGCGGTAATCACCGGCATTCGGACGCCGGCGACATAGTTACTGTTGTTGATGGAACGTCCATAAAAGCCGAGTTCGGCTTCCTGTGGCGGCACAATGGCGCCGACAAAGTAATGCTGGATCATTGCCGCCCAACCGTTATTCACGCTACGGTTGTATGGCGCTTCTTCCAGTTCATCGAAGTCGACTTTCTGATATTCGTTGCCTTCGCTGGAAAAGACCGCACCGGTGTAGGTATAGATGAACATGGAACCGTCATCACTGCGGTTGCGGTTAAGCTGGGCATAAGGGTAAGCCGAGAAACCGTCAGCAGTCTGGTTGATAACCTGATAATCAACCCCAACCACGTAGCTGTCGCGCTTGAAGGTATAGGTTTTGATGACCTGGAGACCAGCCTCATTCTGCCAGTAGAGCGGGACTTTAATTTCATTCTGGCCTTCCTGCAGCACATATTCCATATTTTCTGCACGGAATTGCGCGTAGTGGGTCGGCGCATCGCCTTCCGCACGTAGACCTGACTGGGTCACAAAGAAGTGGCTGGCAGTATCATTGAGGAACTGTACCGGTGTGTCGGGCTTGTCCGAGCTGACAGCATAATCGAGCAAGGCCAGTTCACGAATATCGCCGCCCTGGGTGCTGATTTTCAAATCCATCACATCAGTTTTAACATGCACCTTTTCAGTCACGGCACTGGCTTCGGGCGAGTTCGGTACATCCGGTAGTGATTCAGCGGTTTGCGCCGGCAGTTCCGGCAGGTCAGCTTCAGCATCTGCCGGAGAACCATTAACGGTGTCGGTCTCTGTTTCCGCGGTTTGCTGCTGGGGACGGACATAATCAGTCTGCCAAGCTTCCCATAACAGCAGAGAAACGATAAGCAGGCCAAAAATAAATAGCGTTCTGAGATTATCCATTGTGAGTCTTTGTTTTTAATTCGGGAACGGGATCCACGCCACCCGCATGCCAGGGATGACAACGTGACAAGCGACGCAAACCGAGCCAGGTACCGCGGACGGCACCAAAGCGCTCGATGGCCTCAATCATATACTGTGAACAGGTAGGCTGGAAGCGGCAATGCATACCGACAAACGGGCTCAACAAAAGCTTATAGGCTCGAACGAGACTGATCAGGAATTTTGCCATTGCGCCACCACTGTTAACCAATGTCGCTCCAATGCTGCCCAAATTTGCGCGCTGTCCAGTTGGTCAAGGCCGGGTCGGGACAACACCACAATGTCGATGTTGGAGAAGCTGGATTGATGCTGTCGGAACGACTCGCGAATAATCCGCTTCAAGCGGTTGCGGCGGCTGGCGAGCTTAACGTGCTTCTTTGCTATGGCCAGCCCCAGCCGGGGATGTCCGACTGAATTATCAACCGTTAGGACCGTCAGGCCACCCCCTCCGGTGCGTTTCCCCTGACGGAAAACCCGAGAAAAATCTCCCGGGCGGTTCATTCTCATGGCTCGGCTGAATGTGGCCAAGTCATGCCCTCCTAGAGAGGTCAGAGGGATTAAACTGACAGTTTTGCGCGGCCTTTGGCGCGACGAGCGTTGATAACGCGACGACCACCGACAGTTTTCATGCGGGCACGGAAACCGTGAGTACGCTTGCGCTTCAAATTGCTAGGTTGAAAAGTACGTTTCATTTCACCAACTCCAGAACTAGTGTTTATTTCGCCGCCTGTGGCTTTGTTGAGCAGTAATACCAGCCAGGCAAAAAGACACGGGATTATAAAGTTTCCAACGGCATCAAGTCAAACCAGAATCATTCAGAGGTGTTAATGTGATTTTACTTGCCAAACCAGACGCAGAAAGATAACTTTAGAGGTCTTGCGTCGGACGCTATACTATAGCAAACATTAACCGGCAGCACCTCTTTATTTTTAACTAAGCGATTGATAATCAAGGAGTTCATGTGTCCTCACCCCTTTGGGAAAAATGTCTGTCCCATCTCGAAGGTGATCTCTCGGCACAGCAGCTGAACACATGGCTCCGGCCTCTGCAGGCTATCGAAACTGAAGATAGTTTGCGCTTACTTGCTCCCAATCCCTATGTTAAAGCCTGGGTACAGGAACAGCTGGAACAACAGATCAACAGTCTGATTCACAGTTTAAGTCAGGGTCTGATTGCGCGGGTGGCGATTGAGGTCGGTGCGGTACCGGCCGAAGAGATCAAACCTCGCCGCAACACAGCGCCGGTGAGTGAAGTTGTGACACCGCAGCCGGAAAAGGCAGTGCCGGCTAAAACCGAGCCCGCTATCGGCAGTCCGATGAACCCGCTGTTTACTTTTGATAACTATATCGAAGGTAAATCCAATCAGATCGCCCGCGCGGCCTCACTTCATGTTGCCGAAGCGCCTGGCACCAGTGGCTATAACCCTTTATTTCTGTATGGCGGCACCGGCCTGGGTAAAACCCACCTGATGCTTGCCGTCGGCAATAAGATCAAACAGAACAATCCCAAAGCACGGGTGATTTACCTGTCTTCCGAGCGCTTTGTACAGGATATGATCACCGCATTGCGCAACAATGCCATTGATCAGTTCAAGGCACACTATCGCAGCGCTGATGCCCTGTTGATTGATGATATTCAGTTTTTTGCCAAGAAAGAGCGCTCACAGGAAGAATTTTTCTATACCTTCAACAGCCTGCTGGAAGGCCAGCGCCAAATCATTCTGACCTGCGATCGTTTTCCCAAGGAAGTGGAAAACCTCGACGAGCGGTTGCAGTCGCGCCTGGGCTGGGGTCTGACAGTTGCCATCGAGCCGCCCGAGCTGGAAACCCGCGTCGCCATTCTGATTAAAAAAGCGCACCAGAACCTGATTACCCTGCCGGAAGATGTCGCCTTTTTCATTGCCAAACGCATCAAATCCAATGTGCGTGATCTGGAAGGCGCTCTGCAACGTGTACTGGCTTTTTCCCGCTTCACCAACCAGCCGCTGTCGATTGATATGGCACAGGAAGCGCTTAAAGATCTGCTGGCGCTGCATCAGAAACTGGTAACGCTGGAAAGCATTCAAAAAACGGTGGCCGAATATTTCAAAGTGCGCGTCTCTGATCTGCTATCGAAAAAACGCACCCGTTCCATTGCCCGCCCGCGCCAGATAGCGATGGCACTGGCCAAGGAGCTGACCAGCCACAGTCTGCCGGAAATCGGCGACTCGTTTGGTGGCCGCGATCACACCACGGTGCTGCATGCCACCCGCAAGGTGGCGGAGCTGCGCGAAACAGATAATCGCATCGAGGAAGATTACCGTAACCTGTTACGAACCCTGTCGAGTTAATCAATAACGGACCCTGAGAGAATCACCATGGAATTCACTGTCAGCCAAGAAACCCTCGTCCGGCCACTGCAGCTGGTGTGCAGTATTGTTGAACGGCGTGCGACCCTGCCCATTCTGTCCAATCTGCTGCTGCGGACACATGGTAACCAGCTGTCGATGACCAGTACCGATATGGAACTGGAAATGATTGCAACACTGCCGGTTTCGGTGGAAACCGAAGGCAAAACCACGGTCTCGGCGCGTAAGCTGCTCGATATTGTCCGTGCCTTACCCAGCAATGCCACCATCAGCTTCAGTGCTGCCGATAACAAAGCTTTGGTCAAAACCGGCAAGAGCCGCTTTTCTCTGGCCACCCTGTCCAGCGATGACTTTCCGGATAGTGAAGGCGCCAATTATGTGGATGAGATTGGGTTGCCGCAGTCAGCGCTGAAAGCCCTGATTGATGAAACCAGTTTTGCTATGGCCAGCCAGGATGTTCGCTACTACCTCAATGGTTTGTTGCTGGAACGGGAAGGTACAACCTTACGCGCGGTCGCCACTGATGGGCACCGCCTGGCTCTGGGCAGCCTGACCACCGCTAATCCGGTTGAGGAAAAAAACAGCGTCATTGTGCCGCGTAAAGCGATTATCGAGCTGGGACGACTGCTCAACGACACCGATGACGAAGTGAAGCTCGCTTTCAGTAACCAGCAGATCAAAGTGGAACTGCCCGATATTCATTTCACTTCCAAGCTGATTGACGGTCAGTTCCCGAACTACGAACGGGTATTGCCGCTGGGTGGTGACAAGGAAGTGCTGGCCGATCGTGATGAACTCAAACAGGCCCTGTCACGCGCAGCGATTCTCTCCAATGACAAGCACCGCAGCGTCCGTATCAATCTCGATACCGATCAGCTCAAAGCCACGGTCACCAACCAGGAACAGGAATCAGCGGAAGAAGAAATCAGCGTCGATTACAAGGGCACGGCGCTGGAAATCGCATTTAACAATGCCTATCTACTGGATCTGCTCAATGCCATGCCGGATGAGAAGGTCAAAATCACCTTTACTGATGAAACCAGCAGCGCCTTGATTACGCCAGCGGATCCACAGTATGAACGTCAGTATGTCGTGATGCCGATGCGGCTGTAAGTCTCAGTGCTTGAGTTCGCCGAGAACAACCTTGTTTTCGGTGACTTTCTGCACGACATTGGAATAGTAGTCGTCACGGAACTCATTGATAACCTGCCGGGTTTTATCCTGATCCACGCCACTGCCCAGTAACACTTCTTCGGTCAAGCGGAGGCTGGTTTCCAGTGTTTCCGATACCGTGGTGGTCGCGCCCAGCGTGATCAAATCAGCACAGTGCCTGCGATCGCGGGCCCGGGCATGGATTGGCATATTGGGATAAAACTGCCGAACCTGAGATACCAGTCGGTCAATCTGTCCCGGATCATCCAGCGTCACCACAATCATTTTGGCATGATCGGCACCTGCCGCCTGCAGCACTTTGACTTTGCTGGCATCACCAAAAAACACCGGAAACCCCTGTGCCCGCGCATCCTTGACCCGATGCTGTTTCATATCAAGGGCAATATATGGCACGCCGGCAGCCCCCAGCAGTGTCCCGACCCGCGCCCCGACCCGGCCGAAACCGGCCAGTATCACGTGCTCTTCGCTGGCCTCAACAAACTCGGCATAATCTTCATCCTCGCTCGGTGTCGGGGTGTAAAAACGTATCAACAAACTATTCGTCAGTTTGACCACAAACGGGGTCAGCACCATGGTCAGCGCGATAACCAGCGTCAGCATATCGCCAATGGCTTTATCCAGCACACCGGAAGCAGCAGCAAAGCCGAATAACACAAAACCGAACTCCCCGCTTTGTGACAATAATGTGCCTGTTTGCAGGGAAATATCATGGCGGGCACCGGAAATTCTGGCGAGTACATAGACCACAGAAGCCTTGAGCAGCATCAGCCCAAGGGTCATCGTAATAATGTTGCCAAGCTGCTCCCACATCAGGCTGAAATCAATTCCCATGCCCACCGTCATAAAGAACAGCCCTAGCAAAATGCCGCGGAATGGCAGGATATCGGCTTCGATCTGATGCCGGTAGTGGGATTCTGCCAGCATCACACCGGCCAGAAACGCCCCTAGTGCCATGGAAAAGCCAACCGCCTCCATCACCCAGGCAACGCCCAGCACCAGCAACACGGCAACGGCAATAAACACTTCCGGGTCCTGACTGGCGACAATCCGTTCCAGTACCGGATTAAGCAGATAACGGCCGGCAAACAATAAAGCAAGGATGACCAGCACCGCATAGAGCGGCTTCAAACTCGGCTCCATAATCTCTGTGCTGCCGCCGGCAGCAAAATAGGAAACCAGTGCCAACAGTGGAACAACGGCAATATCCTGTAGCAGCAGAACTGAGAATGACATCCGTCCCATAACAGTAGAAATGCCGCCACGTTCAGCCAGCAGTTTCAGACAGAATGCCGTGGAAGACAGTGCCAGACCAAAACCGATAATGATGGCACTTTGATTGGAAATACCAAGCCAGATGGCTATGCCGTAAATCAGACCGGCCGTAATCAACACTTGCCCCAGCCCCAGACCGATAACCATTTTGCGCATCTGCCAGAGCTTGTCAGGTTTTAGCTCAATACCCAGCAGAAAAAGCAGAAAAATAACGCCAAATTCGGCTAAATGGCGGATATCTTCGACTTCGGTAATCACACCGAAGCCCCATGGTCCCAACACCACACCGGCCGTCAGGTAACCCAGGATCGCCCCCAGCCGGATCTTATGAAAAAACGGGATAATCACCACCGTGGCCAGCAACAGTGCCAGAATATCTACCAGGTAATGTCCGCCCGCCTCTTGCACTTGCTCGCTCTCCTACTTGATGGTGCTGCCGGCCTGTTCCAGCATCAGGTTCAGCCCGGTTTTGTATGTGTCGGCAGCGGCCTCGGGTTTACCCTGTGCTGTCTGCACTTCAGCCAGCACCTGATAGGTTTCACCGCGGGGGCCATGTTGCAGGCTGCTAAGCAGATATTCCTCGGCTTTGGTCCACAGGGAATTGGCTTTGGCCAGCCGTCCCAGCGTCAGCAGCAACCAGGGATTATCACGATGGTTCTTGAGCCATTTTTCAGCCAGCGCCAGACGTTTTAATAAGTCCCCCTGAGCGAGCCGGCCATATTGGTATATCAGGGCATCACTCCAGTCTTTACGCAGAAACTGCTCGATCAGGCTCAGTGCTTGTTCAGCTTCCCCTTGTCTGACCAGGCCTTCGATGTAGGGTTTGAGCATCGCTTCGTGCTGCCGCTGACGCGCTGGCGACTTCTGCCAGACATCATCCATTTTGCGCCAGTCCTGACGCTGTAAGGCCGCTTCCAGCTGGCCAACAGCGGCATCCAGACTCAGTGCCTGAACTTCGTTGTTCTCCAGCACATGACGTTTACGCAGATCGGGCAGGACTGACTGCACATCCTGCCACTGATCCATATCCTGATACAGCGACTGCAGCAGTTGTAAAACGTAGGGGTGCTTGGGTGCCATTTCGCGTAAATGCTGCAAGGTCGCGAGCGCTTGTTCTTTCTGTCCGGCAGAAATCTGTAATTCTGCCTGTACAACGCCAACAGCAATATCAGCCCCTTCGGTTGTCTCATGGGCCAGCCGCAGGTAGTTATCACGCCGATCCGCCGCATTCTGTTTTTGTGCCGCCCGGGCACCGGCAAGATAATGCAGCAGGGGCGTTTCGCTGTGACTGGCATGACGGATCAAGGTTCGTTCGGCTTCCGCCCAGCGCCCTTCTTCCAGCGTAATCAGACCGCGGGTTAATGCCCGGTTGGCGCGTTTATGGCGCTGTGTTTCTTTCCAGTTGGCGAGTTTCGCCGGTGATTGCTTGACCAGAACCAGACTGCGTAACAGCAGGTAACCCGCCACCAGCAGCAAAATGAAAACAGCTGAAAAAACCACCAGTGAAGTTTCCAGACTCCAGCTGCCGTACTGCAGCAGCACAAAACCGGGCTCGAAATCAGCCGCCCAGATCACGGCGGCACCGAAGGCAAGCGCGAGGGCAACGACGAGCAGGATTTTCATTGCTGATACTCCTCAAGCCAATTCAGAGAACCGGAAATATCCGGGATGCTGATATTGATTTGTGAATCCTGCAGCTGTTTGAGGGTATTCAGCATCGCATCACGCTGATCACCGGTGAAATATTGCTGCAGCCAGTCAATGGCGGTTTGCAGGCTGTGCTGGTAATTGTCGTTGTCCGCATTCAGCAGTGCCAGTCTCGCGCTTTCCAGCTGTAAACGCAGATTCTGATACAGGAAGTAACGCTGCTCCGGCACCAGTACCGCGGCTTCGCCGGTTTGATCATGACGAATCACCACCAGTGAGCGCATTTGCTGCCAGATATCCTCCAAGGCCTGCTTCCAGCCCGCGTCCACCTGTGCAGCTGAAGACAGGCTCTCGGACTCATCAAGCTCAACTTCCGGACCTTTTTTCACCCGCAGGGTCTGCACATGATTAGCCGCTGTCTGCAGTTTGATGGCGATACCGGCGGTATCAATATCGGCCAGGGCTTCAAGATCCATCACTTCTTCGGCTATCAGCGCGCGCAGTGGATGCAGACGATAGTCCGACAGCGCCTGAATTTGTTTGTCGGCCATATTCAGGGCCCGGATGGCGCCATCCACGTCATGCGCCAGCAACGCCCGCTGATTGGCGACATTCAGCAAATACTGGATTTCCTGCAAAGCCCAGGTTCTCTTCAGTTCGTCACTGGTCAGGGTTTCGCGGGAGATAAACTCTTCCAGCTTGTCGGACTGAGCCTGCAGTTGTTCAATGAGCTTGCTGAGTTCACGCTGTTGCCGGCTGTAGTCCGATTGCACCGTCGCCAACTCGTCCTCAAGACTAGTGAAACGTTCAGCCTGTTGTTGCTGCTGACTGTTTATCTGCTGATAAAGCCAGCCACCAGCGGCTATTAGCAACAGCAACAGAACCGCGAGGGCAATCCACACTATCCTGTGATTCGCCGCCGTCGTTTCTTTGTCAGCAACCAGTTCCGCATCCTGAACGTTATCGTCGATTTGCTGTTTGTTTTCATTGTTTGC
The DNA here is from genome assembly GCF_009711715.1 of Methylophaga sp. Lineage (GTDB taxonomy): Bacteria > Pseudomonadota > Gammaproteobacteria > Nitrosococcales > Methylophagaceae > Methylophaga. Next base: position 136,292 of record NZ_VENF01000004.1, read on the forward strand.
CATGCTGTTTATCCATTTCAATCAATGTGTTTAACACCGCCGTATCACTGGCATCGGTACTGATTTCGACCCACCTGAAGCCCAGTGAACGGGCATGGTCTCTGATCCGCTCGCTGACCACTACCAATGGCTTGCAGAATAACTCGGCGCGAAATTCGGCAAGAATTCGGCACAGATTATCCAGACCGGTCACACTGGTACAGATTAGTTTGTCAGCATGCATCGCTCTGACACAGGCTGAGCGCTCATGCTGCGCCAGTGCTCTGCGATAAACTTCCACATAACTAATACTAGCACCTCTTTCCGTCAGGGTATCAGCAAGCAGTTCACGACCGCCAACCCCTCTGACAATAACCACCTGTCTGTTCTGCATGGCTTGCATCTCAGGCATTTGCAGCAGGCCCTCACTGCCGCTTGAGGTGTCGGGCTGGCAATCCACCGGCAGCCCGGCTTCACGCATAGCGCCGGCGGTACCGTCGCCCACCGCCGCCAGCTTTAGCTGCTCTGGCAAGGACTGTTGCCAGCCAGCCATAAAGCATTCCACTGCATTGCGACTCACAAAAATCAGCCAGTCGCTATGACTCAGCATTAAACTGCCCCAGGTATCAGGGGGCAAAGCGACAATGTCGATAACAGGAAAGCTGATTGCTTCGCCTCCAGCCTCTTCGATCAAACCGGTCAGCTTTGCAGCTTGCGCTTGCGGCCGGGTCACCAGAATTCTCTGGCCGGCCAGCGGTCTGTCAGTCACCATAAACATCGCTGAGAATTTTGTCTGCGCCCTGCGCCAGCAGCATTTCTGCTACCGCTATACCAATAGCATCAGCATCCGCGGCCGGGCCGCGCTTTTCAGCATAAAGCGTCTGGGTGCCATCCGGTCTGCCCACCAGTCCTCGCAACCAGACTTCATCCCCTTCCAGCATCGCATAACCGGCGATCGGCACCTGACAGCCGCCCGCGAGGCGACGGTTAAGCGCCCGTTCGGCAGTGACGGTAATCGCTGTCAGCGAATCATGGAGGGGTGCGATTAAGGCATTCATGAAGTCATCATCAATGCGGGTTTCAATGCCCAGTGCCCCCTGACCGATGGCCGGCAGACTCTGTTCGGGTGTCATCGCATTACGAATCCGGTCGTGAAAGCCGAGTCGCTGAAGGCCGGCCATGGCCAGGATAATCGCGTCAAACTGCCCCTCATCGAGCTTGCGCAGGCGAGTATTAACGTTACCGCGCAGTGGCAGCACTTCCAGATCAGGCCGGCGAGTCCGTGCCTGACATTCCCGGCGCAGGCTGGAAGTCCCCAGTTTTGCCCCATGGGGCAGCTCATCAATACTGTTGTAGTGATTGGAAACGAAGGCATCGTGGGGCTCTTCACGTTTGCAGATGACCGGCAGGTGCAAGCCTTCAGGAAAATCGACCGGCACATCTTTCATCGAGTGCACCGCAATATCAGCGCGGCCGTCGAGCATGCCCTGCTCCAGTTCCTTAACAAACAGGCCTTTGCCCCCGACCTTGGCCAGAGGCGTGTCGAGGATAATATCGCCCTGGGTTTTCATGCCGATTAGTTCCACCTCGAGATCCGGATGCAAGGCCAGTAACTCGGCTTTAACAAACTCGGCCTGCCAGACGGCCAGTGGACTGTTGCGTGTGGCGATTCTTACAGTTTTTTTAGTCATTAATCTCGTCTTTCAAGCTTCTATATATACAAAATCACCGCTGATTCTAGCACTTTGACATCATCAGACCCGAATAAGCACGTTATAATGTCGCCCTGTTTCCCCAAACGCGATCAAGATTTATCATGAGCACAGCCAACAAGAAACTCTCTTCCGCGCGCCTGACCCAGCCTACCGATAAATTTGTCGAGGAATTTACTGCCTCGGTCATGTTTGACCAGCGCATGTTCCGTCAGGATATCCGCGGCTCCATCGCTCATGCGACCATGCTCAGCGAAGTCGGCGTGCTGACTGGAGAAGAGCGGGATCAGATCATTAAGGGCCTGCAGCAGATCGAACAGGAAATCGAAAACGGCGACTTCGAATGGTCGATTGCCCAGGAAGATGTGCATATGAACATCGAGGCACGGCTGATTTCGCTGATCGGTGAAGTCGGCAAAAAGCTGCATACCGGCCGTTCCCGTAATGATCAGGTCGCGACTGATGTGCGGCTGTATCTGCGTGACATGATTGCACCGATTCGTTCTGAACTGAACCGCCTGCAGGACGCGCTGCTGGAAGTCGCTGAGCGTGAAGCTGACACCATCATGCCCGGCTTCACCCATCTGCAGACCGCACAACCGGTCACCTTCGGTCACCATATGCTGGCCTGGTATGAAATGCTGGTGCGCGATGCCGAACGTCTCGATGATTGCGAAAAACGCGTTAATACCATGCCACTGGGTGCAGCGGCACTGGCTGGCACCACCTTTCCGATTGACCGTGCGATGACTGCCAATCTGCTGGGTTTTGACCGTATCTGCCAGAACTCACTGGATGCCGTCAGTGACCGTGACTTCGCCATTGAATTCAACAGCTTTGCCTCGATCCTGATGATGCATCTGTCACGCTTCTCGGAAGAACTGATTATCTGGTCCTCAGCCCAGTTTGATTACGTCGATCTGGGGGACGCTTTCTGCACCGGTTCTTCAATCATGCCGCAGAAGAAAAATCCGGATGTACCCGAACTCATCCGTGGCAAAACCAGCCGCGTCTACGGCAACATGTTCAACCTGCTGACCCTGATGAAGAACCAGCCACTGGCCTATAACAAGGACAACCAGGAAGACAAGGAACCGCTGTTCGATACTATCGACACCCTGTTGGGCTCCCTGCGGGTTTATGCCGATATGATGTCAGCGATCAGCGTCAAAGCAGACAATATGCGTGAATCGGCACTGCGCGGTTACGCCACAGCCACTGATCTGGCTGATTACCTTGTTCGTAAAGGTACGCCATTCCGTGATGCCCATGAGGTGGTTGGTCTGTCGGTCGCTTATGGTCTCAAACATAAAAAAGATCTGTCGGCGATGAGCCTGGAGGAACTGCAACAGTTTTCCAGTCAGATCGAAGCCGATGTATTTGATGTCCTGACACTGGAAGGCTCGGTCGCCGCGCGTAACCATCTGGGTGGTACGGCGCCGGAACAGGTACGTGCCGCAATTAAAAGAGCCCGTTCAAGCCGCTCCTGAAGTCATAAATCAAGGCAAGTGTTTGATGCTCAATCAGCCGGATAAGCCAAAAGCTTAATCCGTCTTTTTATTTCCTTTTGACAGCATTTATCCTGTTCAGCCCATTTCCATTTTTATCATTTCGATTCGGAACTTGGTCACATTTCATCGTAGCGAAGCTTGTCATACTTTGCCCTCCCCAATACCAAAGGAGGTGGGCCATGAAATCGCATTATTCGATGCTTATTTTGTTCGCTCTGTCTATGTCCAGTCCCGCTTTTTCTGATGATACCTCTGCACAGGCCGGGGCCAATACGGAAGTCGAGGCCGAAGCTGAGACCGGCTTCATTGGTAAAACCTGGAACAACATCAAAGAGACACTGGGTGTTGATGACAACAATCAGGCCGATAAAAGCTCGCAGCCTGAAAACGATAAAGCCTATTCAACAGGTGAAAAGGAACAGGCTGATGTCAGGGAAGGCGCCGAGGCCCGCATGGAACGCAGTCAGGAAATGCAGAAGCAATATCAGGATAAAGCCCGTGAGGCGATAAAAGATGGCGAAGACACTGTCGGGGAAACGGTAAAACAGGGACAAGAAACAGATACCAAAGCCGGTGCCGAAGCAGAAGCTGGCATCAGTGCAGACTAATGAACTGACACGGTTCTGTCCCGGTCCCGGCAGGCCGGGACGGAATTGCAATTAGCAGCCCTTAACTGGTCAGCCTCAACAGATAACGCCTGAATACGAACTATCAGAGGTGTTTCTGTTGGCCTTGGAGATCGGTTTCCAAATCTATTGAAATCTCATTTAATAATGATTATCATTTGTATTTTAAGGGTTAATTAGGATCAAATGCATGATTGCTGTGATTTACGGCTCCACCACCGGCAATACTTCAGATGCCGCCGTTAAAATTCAGGACATTCTGGGTGAAGAAGAAGTCGAGTTATTTGATGTGAAAGATGTCGGCCTGGATGCGCTGGCGTATTTCGACAATATTATTTTTGCCATTCCCACCTGGGACTATGGTGAAGTACAGACCGACTGGCAGGATGTCTGGAATGATATCGACGCGGTTGACTTCAGTCACAAGACGGTCGCCTTTCTGGGGATGGGCGATCAGTTCGCTTACGCCGAATGGTTTCAGGATGCGATGGGCATGTTGCATGACAAGGTCAAAGCGCGCGGCGCAACCATCATCGGCCACTGGCCGGTGACCGGTTATGAGTTCGACGAGTCCAAGGCATTAACTGAAGACAAACAGCATTTTGTCGGTCTGGCGCTGGATGAGGATTGTCAGCCGGGCCAGACCGAACAGCGGCTGAATGACTGGTGTGAGCTCATCAAAACGGGTTTCCTGGCACCAGCCTGATCCACTCTGAATATAAAAGGGGGCTGACGACAAAGCTCATCAGCCCCCTTTTTTATCGCTGAATAAAACTCAGGCTTTAGCAACAAACAATGGCGGACAGATAATTTTCAGCGCCGCCGGGCGATGACTCAGCATCATCGCCACGCTGAAAGCGGCAACAGCCAATAACATAACCCAAACCAACACCGCCATCGAGGGATGATCGGCCTTCAAACAGAACACCGCTGACAGCGATAAGAAAACCCAGCCAGTCAGTTTCAGGCGACCTGTTTCAGGCAGCGTTCTGCTTTCCGGAAAGACCTGTTGCCAGTGCGTTTCATAAGCCAACGCCAGCCAGCCCATACTCAACACCGCTGCCACCACAGCTGCGATTAACCACATTGTCTCAGTCATAGGCATTCACCTGTTTATTGCGGCTCAGCGCATCGTCAATTTTCTGTTCAGTGACCGGTGCCCGCAGTTTCGCCGCAGCATAAAAGGCGATCAGCGCCGTCACTATCAGGCTCAAATCAACACCGGCGACAGCCCAGTAAGTGTCAGTAAAGACAGTCTTGATCAGATGATCTCCCGTAGTCACCCAGTTGAGGCCCACGGCGCAGAGACTCATCAAGCCCAACAGCAAGGACTGCTCACGCCAGGCCGGATTATACCTTGCCTTGGCCACGGGCGAACTGCGCCAGGCAGCATGCAAAAAGGCCAAACCCCATACTGACCAGAAAATGGTTTGCTCCCATTGCCCCTTGCCGGCAAGATCGGCGGGTAACAGGCGATTCGCCACCAGCATGCCGACCGCTGCGAGCACCATGCCGGTCACCGTGGTGACGGCTAAAGCATCGACGATACGGCTGCCTTGACTGCCATTTCTTGCATGTTTGGCTTTGCGTTTTTCAACAAAGAGGATAAAGCCAGTGGCAATACAAATCGCCCCCAGCAGACCACCAAAGACATAAAGCCAGCGCAGCATCCAGTGCTCAAAGTGCTGCAAATGCAGGCCGGTCAGAAACTCATCGATGGATGACACGACGCTCCGGGGCGGTTCCTCACGGATGACTTCACCGGTGCTGGCTTTGAAGTGAATGCCCTCCCCCACCAGCGCCACGCGGTCACTACCAGCGCGGTAAATACTCACATAACCGTTTTCGTCGCCTAAATGATTCATGCTCAAGAAACCGACCTCTCCGGCCATATTCCGCTCGGCCCAGCGCCGCTTGGCTTCAGCGACCATGGCATCCACAGAGGCTAAAGGCGCCGGAATTCCGGCTGGCTCGTGAGGCAGCCCTTTGCGCTCTGCCTCCAGCATCTCATGATGCTCATGCAGGGGTTTCAGCGTGGTATGCGTCACCGGCAGATAAATATTGCTGGCAAAAATGACCAGCGCGGTAAAAGCAAAGAAAAAGTGAAACGGCAGCGCCACCACCCCGGTCATATTGTGCAAATCGAGACTGCTGCGAAACAGGTTTTTCCAGGGTCGAAAGGTAAAAAACTCGCGGAAAATTTTGCGGTGAATAATGATGCCGCTGACCAGGCCTGCCAGCATGACCAGTGCAGCCAGACCGACAATCCAGTAGCCCAGCATCATCCAGTTAAGGTTGAGACTGAAGTGCATGGGGTAAAACCAGTCGCTGCCAATCTTCAGGGCATCATCGTTCAGCATCTCCCCGGTGGCAGGATTGACGGTGGCGCGGCCATGTACATGCTGGTGATCATCAGCCGGATCGATAGGCTGGTTGGGGATGGCAAACTCACCACCAATCAGCAGCACCGGATCACGATGCGTGGTGTAGGCAAACAGCGACTCCAGTTTCAGTGTTTCCGGGTCTGGCAAAGTCCCGACCACACGACGCTCGGTGGCAGCCATATCCACCGGATCCGGCTGAAGCTGCTGATAAATCGGTTTGAGAACATTGTCAAAGGACGGCATGGGCTGCGGCTCAAAGCGGGTATCAGGAATGGCCCAGCGATCGATTTCCCGGTCAAACACGGAAAGCGCGCCGAAGAAAAAGCAAATCATCAGCACAAAGCCCAGTACCAAACCCATCCAGGTGTGGACCCAGCCCATAGACATGCGTAGAGAATTAAACATCAGCGCGCTCCTAACTCAACAGACTGGTTTGTAGCATTAAGCCAATCAGCATCATCACGCCGGCGCCCCCAGCCAGCACCAGCCAGACACGGATCATGCTGGCAGCGGCAAATGTCCATAAAAACAGCCCCAGAAACACCAGAAAGGCGACAAGCGAGATGGCCGTTTCAGCCTCGTGAAAATCAATACCCAAAGCAACCAGAGTGGCGATAGCCAGCACGCTGAAGCCCCAGGTGAAGGCATAGCCTCCGAATACCGCCGCAATAATGCGGTTAATTGTCTGCAAAGCATCTTGCGAAATCATTCAGTCACCATGGTCAGAGTCTGGTTATGGATTTTTCTGTTTCCAGCGTGGTACTGCGCCATGGAAATCTGCCGAAAGTTCAAGTCAGCGCCAAGGCTTCCCTTCGGTTATTCCCTGCCAGAAATCACTTCTCAGCGCTGCCGGTAAAAACTGCGGCAGAATTTATGAACAGAACACCTCATTAATAATGCGATACATTATCGTTTACGCTTCGTTTTGGCAATATGTCCGTGCCGGAATATGCCCTGCCATGGATATGCGCCTTGAGTGGAGAGGCCGGTTCGGGCATATTTCCTGCTGAAGCCACTGCAACTGTACAGCTCTCAAGACGCATGTTAGTTTTTGCGGCAAATCAATGAAAAGGTACGCTAATGAGTAGACTTTACGGCGAACAACACCGCGCACGGCAGGATCAGTTCGACAGCAGAAAAATGGCAGACAGGGTCGAGGAACTCGCTGTCGTTACCGACATCTCCGAAGAAGCCGCGGCTTTTATTGAGCAGCGCGATATGTTCTTTTTATCCACCGTCGATCACCAGGGTCGGCCGACCGTCTCATATAAAGGCGGTGAAGCCGGTGCATTTGTTCGTGTCGTTGATGAACACACACTGGCCTTCCCAAGCTTTGACGGCAACGGCATGTATTTTTCGATGGGCAATATCGACGGCCACGCCGAGGTCGGCATGTTGTTTATTGATTTTGAGAAACCGCATCGTATCCGGGTACAGGGTAAAGCCAGCGTGTCTGCTGATGACCCGTTGCTCTCAAGCTGGAAAGAAGCGGAACTGGTGGTCCGGGTCACAGTCAGTGAACTGTGGCAGAACTGCCCGCGTTATATCCACCGTTACCAGAAAGTGAAAGACTCGCATTATGTGCCCAAAGCAGACTGTGAAACGCCAGTCGCAGCCTGGAAGCGGGTGGAAGAAGTGAACGATGTCCTGAACGATAAAGATCGCAAACAGGTAGAAGATTCTGGCGGCACTATGCCTATCGAGGAATGGATGAGCTATGTGCAGTCAGGCGATGAGAAAGCCTAATTAATCATCTTCTTCCACAACCCGAAGTTTGGTAGCAATAAAGTCTTTATGGGAGACATGCAACAGGCTGGCCAGTTTGCGGATCACGTGTTGCTCAATCGCATCAAGATGTTCATCGGCATAGGCCAGTTGCCATAAAGACTCAATCAGTTCGATTTTTTCGTCGTGATCGAATTCAAGATTAATCGCCGATGTGAAACGGTAAAAATCGGTCGATTGCTGCAGTGCGGCTTCGGCCTGCTCAATCAGCGCTTCCGCCTTATCCGCGGACAAATCAAAACGCTCCATTACAAGCTGTCTGAGCATCGCTATTTCAGCATCATGCTGCTGATCATCAACCGCAATCACTTCCACCATCAGTGCCACCGCAGCCAGCAACTTGGTGTGGTCGCGATCTGTCATCAAGGCATCGCCGTCATCCCCAAAGGTATTGCCCAGCAATTGTTTCAGTTTTTCTATCATAAGCTCTCCTACCCTTCAGCGACTGTTATTACTGATAAAAGTTCTGATTGATTCACTGTTGCTGCCTGAGCAGGTTTTAATATGAATTGGCCCGGAGCACGACGTCTCCGGGCCAAATATCAGGTAGGCATCCAGACGACTGGATGTATTCGTTAATTATACTTCTGTTTGTTCTCAGAAATCGTATCTTAGACTGGCAGTAACATTGCGCGGAGCCCCATAAGCAAGCTGTCTGTAAAAACCAATCTGGCTGTAATACTCCTCATCAAACACATTGTTGACATTGAGCTGAGCCTGCAGTGCCGGTGACAGCCGGTATCTGGCCATCAGATTGAACACGGCAAAACCGTCCTGCTTCAGCTTTTCAGGTCTTCCCTGGGGGTTATTGGCTATGGTGTAGTTACTGCTTTCCCAGTTAAGTCCGCCCCCAATCGTCAGATCCTGAATACGATAGGTGGTATAGAAAGTCGCTGTGCGACGAGGATGATCTGTATTAACAGCCTCGCCGTTGGCGTCTTCAGCCCGGAACTGAGACCAGCCCAGTAAGATATTCCAGTTATCCGTCAACGCCCCATTCACTTCGATCTCAAAGCCTTTACTGGTTGCACCCTCAGCAGGCTCATAAGCCTGGTTGGTCGATCCTGGCACAAGATTGTTTGGATCGACCTGTCCCAGGTTGTCCTGCTCAATACGAAATAGCGACAGACTCGTATTCAGACGGCCATCGAGATAGGCCGCCTTAATTCCGGTTTCGTAATTCTTACCGTCGATAGGCTCCAGAAAATCACCATTCTTATCCTGCAGGTTCTGTGGTTGAAATATTTCGGTATAACTCGCATACGCTGAATAGGTATCGTTGAAATCATAGATTAAGCCGGCGTAGGGCGTTACCTCGTCATCATGTTCAAATTCATACCGGCTGCCATCCCAGTTCATGCCCTCAACTTCCCAGTCAGTGACGCGACTTCCCAGGATCAGCTTGAGCGGTTCTGCCAGGGTCAGCCGGGTGACGGCATAAAGGCCAGTCTGTTTGGTATCACGGGTCACATAAGTGCGCTTGTCTCCCCAACTTGGTTCAGGATAGCTGCCATCCCATTTGAAAAAATTGCCCACTGAAGAACTACTCAGGGCATCTCTACGTTCGGCGATAAAATCCTGATCACTGTGCATCAGGCCCAGGGTCACTTCATGCTCATGCCCCAGCAAGGTGAAAGGAATATTGCCGTAAATATCAATATTGTCCTGCTTTCGTTCGTTGTCATACCACGACGGGCTGGATGACATACCCTGTCCCGTAACCGGGTCAGGATATCCGCTTAGATAAAGCAGACGTAAGTCGCCTTCATGCACACTTTTACTGTAAGCAGCGTAGATCATAGCGCCAGAGTCAAACTGATGTTCCAGGTTGGCGTAATAATTGGTGATTTCTGATCCCCAGCGGGTCCAGTCAGCACCGGTTGTTTTCGAACGATTCCAGTCAGTACGTGAGCCATCGCTAAACCACACCGGCAAACCGCCCCAGGTCGACGAGGTTGGGTTGTGGTCCTGATAACTGACCCCTATATTCAGCAGCGTGCGATCAGTCAGATCCGCTGCCAGTGTGCCCAGAAAGACCTGGCGCTCATCTTCCAGCAAATCGATATAGGAATCGCTGTCAGTGTAACTGCCTACAATACGCCCGCGAATTGTCCCGGCATCGTTCAACGGGGTGGAGAGATCCACAGTGCCCTGATAGTGGTCCCAAGAACCGGCAGAGGCAGTCGCATGCCCGACAAACTCGCGGCTGTCAGCACGTTTACGCACCAGATTTATCGCGGCAGATGGATCGCCCGCCCCTGTGGTCAGGCCGGTCGCGCCACGAACGATTTCAACCCGGTCATAGAGAATAGTCTCCGTCACCGTCTCACCGGCTGAATAACCGCTCTCCCATGTTGTGGGCACACCATCTATCTGGAGGTTGTTGATAGCAAAACCCCGGGCAGAATAATTAAACCGGGAACTATCGTTTTGTTTGGCTGTGACGCCGGTGGCCAGATTAACCACGTCTGTAATTGTTTCAAGTTCAAAGTCATCCATGATCTGACGGGTAATGACAGAAACCGATTGCGGGGTTTCTTTTACCGATAAGCCCAGACGTGTCGCTGTATTCATCTGATTTACCTGATATTCACCCGTGTACTCAGAAGCACCATACCATTCACCAGAGACCCCCATTTTCGGTAGTGATACCGACGTCTTCTTCTCTTGTTCTATGGCATTATCTGCGAGGGCAGGCTGAAGGAATATAAGCCCCAAAGAAGAGGCAATAACCGTTTTTACAAAATACATTGATTAGCTCCATCTACAAGAATGGAGATGGATACTATCAAAATATAAATTTAATGCAAATGATAAAGATTATTATTTACAATAATGGACGGTGTTTGTCACTGTCATCTGCTTAACTAATCCAATGTTTTATCGGCAACAATCACCGCCGCCTGATAGCGCGGTTTGCCGTAACCGAGCATACGATTGAATTCTTTATGGGTCACCGGAATGTAACCGCTGTCAGTGAGACTTTTATTATCGTCCCAATCAACATCCGGATCATGAAAGTAAACAAAGGTATCTGATACCGAAATTACCAGCACCCAGTGCGGTGATTTGCTCTGGTTGAGGCGGTAGGAACTAATCAGCACCAACGCCAGCGCCCCCTGGTCGAGATAGCTTTTCAACAAAGCGGTATCAACGGCGGATTGGATTTGTTTAATCTCGGACCGGTTTATCTGATCAACAAAGTCCTGATGCACACATTCAATCACGGCTTTTTTATCTTCACTGCGAACCCCGCCGACAAAGGGAATCAGATCAGAATTGGTCACCAAGATAGTTTGAAGACCCCGTCGATAAGCGGCTAAAGCCAACCCCTGAGGACTGCAGCCACCATGACCGGAAGTCATGAAGATCGTGGTGGCTTCACGCCACAGTTGAAACTCCAGGCGGCGATCCAGTGCCAGCGGTGCGTCATAGGTTTTCATCGCCATCATCAGGCAGGCCGGGCCGCAGGTGAAATCCGTCGTCTGGGAATAATGTGCCACCTCAGGATGAGTGATCTCCGGCTGATGATGCAGCACTTTCATCATTCGGAGGGCGTCGGCATGATCCTCATAGAAGTCAGTGAGAATATCAAAGGGCTGATAACCAATCTTTTCATAAAGGCGAATAGCGCCTTGATTGTCCGGACGCACTTCCAGCCGCAGGAAACTGCGGCCATCTTCCAGTGCCTGGGTTTCCGCTTCCTGCATCAGCCGGGCGGCAATCCCGGCCTTGCGGTAGCGCGCATCCACGGCCAGTGAGTAGACCCGCCCCAGCGAGGTGCCCTGAGAATAGAGCAGCAAGACATAACCGACCAGTTTCCGGTCAATCAGGGCCACCAGCAACAGGCTGTGTCCTTTTTCAATCATCCAGCGAAAGCTGCGGCGGGAAATCCTGTCCGTTTCGAAACAGGCATTTTCCAGCTTATTCAGGGCATCAACATCGTCCAGTGTGGCTTCGCGAATGTCGATATCAGCGTCCGTTGTTGTGGTTTGCATTGTCAGTTAACCCGTCCAGTGCCATCTCTATCACCTGACGGCCACGGAACAGCACCAGTTCCTGCCATTGTTTTTCATCGGGGCAGAAAAAGTCCTGCATCGCGTGTTTTATATCCAGCGTTTTGTCATCCGACCAGTCGACTTTGCCTGATTGCTGCAGTTTTTGATCATCGGACAGCACCTTAAGCATTTGCTGATTGCCGAAACTACCGAACTCCAGTGTCAGGTAACAGACATGTTCACCCTGACTATGCCAGAAATAGTCATGCAGACCCAGCTTGGTACCGGAACTGGAATTGCCCAGCGACGGCTCGGTAACGGTGGCACCGAACAGCTCCACCGCATAATCATGGGCTTTACTGTCGACAGGGTGATCACAAATCAGCTCCCCGTAACCGTAGGGGCCAAGGCCACTGTGGATATCAATCACCATGATTTGCTTACGGTTCGCCGGCTTGATTTGTGCCACCAGCTGTTCCACGATCTGGCGTGACCAACTGGCCTCTTTGCCGCCGTAATAAGGCATATCCGGTTTTTCGTACTGTCCCTCTGACAGCAGGTCGAATTGCTGACGGTTTTGTGCAATCGTCGCAATATCAGTGTTACCTTTCTGTAATTCAGCCCAGATTTCGGTGGCTTCGGAAACTGGCAGCTTGCTGTTAAAGTCAACAAAGTTGCGATTCACATCAATGCCCTGCTCGTCATTCCGACTGGCCCAGGCAAAGCCCCAGGGGTTTAGCGCATGTACCAGCACGACACAAACATCAGAAGGCAAACGCCGGTGACGGGAAACGAAATCGGACTGTATCGCCGAGCCAACCCCCCCTTCAACACCATGGATACCCGACACCACCACCAGCACCTTATCTGCTTTGAGATTACCTGCCCAGGCGATGTCGCAGAAGAGTTTTTCGTTTTTCGGCCCTTTCAGCGGATGCGGAAAATTAGACAGCTTCTCCACAATCGAACTGGTTTCGACAAGGCTAATAAACTTGTCGCGAGCTCCCGCATAACGCTGGGAAAAAACACTCAAAACGGCATCTGCATACATGGCAACGGGCCTCCTGTGCATAATTTTTTCGCGAAGGATATGTGAGTTTGCTGATTTTGACCAGCAAATAAAATCTCTCGCAGAAATTTTTAACACATGCAGATTAAATTGACTTTATCATTCGTTTTTAACTACCAGGCTGGCGCAAGAGGAAGTAACCGCACGAAATGACTAAACACTTGATAATAGTAGAGAATATTGACGACTGGAGTCCCTATTTCCCCAGTGAGCAGGTTATCGCTGTCGATGATTATCTGCAATCACCGCCGGCGCGGGGCGATAATCGTGCGCAGATCCTCAACCTTTGCCGCAGCCTCGAATACCTGAGCCGCGGCTATTACTGCTCGATGGTTGCCGAAGCCAGAGGACACCGCGTGTTGCCGGGTCTGCGCACCATTAACGATTTATCACGTAAAAGTCTCTACGCCTATGATCTCTCTGACCTGTCAGCTCAGCTGGACAAGCAGCTGGCTTCTGCCGATCACACCGAGCGGTTTGTGCTGAAGATTTACTTCGGCCAGACACCGGTCAGCTCGCTGCAGAAACTGGCGCGGCAGATCTTTGAACAGTTCCCCTGCCCGATTCTGGATGTCGAGTTCAGCTTTAACGGCCACTGGACCATTACCCGCATCAAGGCCAGTGCCATCAATAAATTGAGCGAACAGGAACAGGACTTTTTTGCTGAAGCACTGGATAACTTTAGCCACCGCTTGTGGCGCAAACCGTCTAAACGGCGCCAGTATCGCTACGATATGGCGATATTGCATAACCCGAAAGAAGAAATGCCACCCAGCAATATGGCGGCGCTGAAGAAATTCATCAGCAGTGGCCGTCGCATCGGCATTGATGTCGAACTGATTACGCCGCGGGAATATATCCGCATTGCTGAATATGACGCCCTGTTTATCCGCGAAACCACTGCCACACACAACCACACCTATAAATTCGCCCGCCGTGCTGAAAGTGAAGGTCTGGTGGTCATCGATGATCCAACCTCAATCATTCGCTGCACCAATAAGATTTACCTGAAAGAACTGCTGGCTGCGAACGACCTGCCGATGCCGGAATCGCACCTGCTGTATCGCAATGATCACGCGGGCCTGGATGCGTTGTGTGAAACCGCCACCTTCCCGCTGGTGATGAAAATCCCGGATGGGGCCTTTTCTCGCGGTGTAATTAAGGTCAACAATGCTGAAGAACTACGCCGCGAAGCCCCGGCCTTTTTCCAGCAGTCAGCGATTATTCTGCTGCAGGAATACATGTACACCGATTACGACTGGCGGATTGGCGTCTTCAACAACAAACCGATTTATGCCTGCCAGTACTTTATGAGTAAAGGCCACTGGCAGATTTATAACCACAACACCAAAAAAGGCACCGACAGCGGTAAATCGGCCGCTATTCCCGTCAGCGAAGTGCCGGAAAAAGTCATCCGTATTGCCACCAAGGCGGCACGTCTGATTGGTGATGGTTTATACGGGATTGATATCAAGCAAAGCGGCAACCGCATTGTGATTATCGAAATCAATGACAACCCCAGCATCGACAGCGGCGTGGAAGACGCTTATCTGGGCATGGCACTTTACGACGATATCATGCGTGAGTTCCTGCGCCGGCTGGAAGAGAGAAAGTCGGCCAGTCGTTAAGCCCGCATAGCAACGAAACTCCCTGCCCGCCATAAACGGGCAGGAAGTTTCCGTTCTTTACTTCAATCTCATCGCGGGACCCGGCAGCGATCCAGCCCCCTGACACTGAAGCCGGACAGGATTGCCGCGTTGCCGGGCGCCTCGCAATGACAGGTCTGACTGAGTTACTTCAATCAGAAACGGTAACTGGCACCAACGTGCAGGTAACGTTTTTCACCGACAAAATAACGGTAGTCAGGGATATTGGCGTTGTAGTCAGCCCGCTCAGCATATTCCGTGTTGAACAGGTTCTTGATGCGACCGTAAACCGTGAAGTTTTCAGTGACATCGTGCGATGCACGCAGGTTGAATACGTCATGCCCTTCGTATTTGAAGGTATTGGCATCGTTCAGGTAGTACTCGCTCATATGTACCCATTCCAGTTCTGCACGGGTTTGTGGGTTCACATTCCAGCCGAGCCGGATATTGCCGACACGTCTGGGCGCGGTCACCAGGTAGTCGCCTTTTTCAATATTGGCATTTGGCTTGTCAAAGTCATACTCATGCTTGGCAAAAGCCACATTGGCAGCAATATCGAATTGTTCATTGAAGGGATAGAACACACCGAGTTCCAGCCCGGTATGCTGCGTTTTACCATCCGGTACATTTTGATCACTGCTGTCAGTGAAGAAATAATCCCGCTTTTTCATATGATAGGCGGCGATTTCATATTGCAGTCCTTCGCCCACCTTACGAACACCGACTTCAATGCTATCGATGGTTTCCGAGTCAGCCAAACCCGTTTGTGAGGGCCCCACCTGCGCACGATACAAATCGCTGGTTTGCGGTGCCCGGGTACCGCGTGAGTAATTGACAAAGGCCGCCGTATCATCGGTCAGCTGCTGTACCAGACCCAGCTTGGGACTGAAATTACTGAACGTATCGACATCACTATCCGGTCTCAGGTAACGCGGACCGAAAGTTAATGAGTCTGTATTGTTGGTATAGTCATAACGAGTGTATTCATAGCGAAGACCTGCTGTAAGACGGGTTTTATCCAGTACCTGCCATTCCGTGTGAATATAGGGCGCGATCACCGTAGCGTCGACTTCATAATCATAATGCACACCCTGCAGGAAACGGCCGAATGTATCAGGGTTGTACTGCACCTCCGATAACTCACCCTCGGTGTACTCAAAGTCCGTACCAACAATGACTTTATGGCCGCCATCCAGATCCTTGGTATAGGAAGACAACAGACCAACGCTGCTGTGTTGGTTTTTCTCTACCGGCTGGCCCGGCAGGAAATGCATCAAAAATTCCATTTCGGTATGACGCATATAAGGCGTCAGCGTAAAACGGGAAGAATCGGTTAACTCGCGAATCCACTCCGTAGACAGGCGGTATGACTTGGCGTCACGATAGGCTTCCGGATTCGGGTTGGTCCGTGACAGGCTTTCATCTTCATAAGCCTGGTAACCAACGATATAACCGGCCGTCTCCTGGTTCAGGTTGGTATAGCTGAACAGCGTTTTGAAACTGTCGATATCGCCAAAGTAATCATGGCGCAATGTGACTTTCTGTTGATCATAACCGGAGTCACTGACATAACCGCCATCTGACGTGCCCAGCACATTCACACGATAACCATGACGGCCGACGGTATCACTGACCGTGGCTTTGGCGGTATACAGATCATGCGGGCCTACGGATAAATCGATTTCACGTTCCAGATCCAGTGACGGTGCCCGTGACAGCACATTCACCAGACCATGTACCGCGTTGGAACCGTAAAAAGCACTACCGGGACCACGGACAATTTCAATACCACCCGCCTGCTCATAGTTGACCTCAAACAGGCCGTTCACATTGGCAAACCCGGCCGCTCGCAGCGGAATACCATCTTCCAGGAACAGGAAAGACCCCGCACCGGCACCGCCGGTCAGTACCGGTGAGCGGATCGAGGTCAGATGCTCCTGACCATTACCGTGCTGAATATTAACCCCGCTGACACGATTGGCGATTTCGGTGATATGGTCCGGGCGCACCAGATCGATTTCGTCTTCAGAAATCTTGCCGGTATTACCAGCCTGCTCCAGCAACGGTGTTTCTGAGCGGGTGCCGGTCACCACCAGCTCATCCAGGGCCAGATTATCTTCGGCAAACACTGTCTGGGCGCCGGCGCCCAAAGCAAGTGCCACCATCAGTGACATATTACGTTTTTTAAACATTGTTCAACTCTCTCGTTATTAATTCTTTATATGGCTAAATTTTCTCATACCCTCTCTAGCCAGGCATCAGGAAAATTCCCGGATCTGTTGAAAATGGCCGATGAGAACCCCACTTACTGATCTAAATCAATTTCAGGTGTATAAGTCCGTTTATGGAATACAAAGACTATTACAAAATCCTTGGTGTCAGCCGCGATGCCTCACAGGATGACATCAAAAAAGCCTATCGCCGGCTGGCCCGGAAATATCACCCCGATGTGAGCAAAGAGGCCGATGCCGAAGACAAGTTCAAAGAAGTCGGCGAAGCCTATGAAGTGCTGCGTGATGCGCAGAAACGCGCACAATATGACCAGTTCGGTAGCAACTACCGGCACGGTCAATCCTTCACGCCACCACCGGGCTGGGAAGAAAATATGGGTGGTTTCGCTGGCAGCGGCAATTTCAGCAGTTTCTTTGAGAACCTGTTCGGCGGTATGGGTGGCATGGGTGGTGCTGGCATGGGCGATAGTTTCTTTGCCAAGGGTGAAGACGTCAATGCCAAAATCACCATTTCACTGGAGGATGCTTTCAACGGTGCCACCAAGACTATCCGCCGCCCTGCCGGTGCCAGTCAGGGCGGCACCATCAATGTGAAAATCCCGGCCGGTATCTCATCAGGCAAAAATATCCGTCTTAACGGCCAGGGTAAGGCCGGTGTCGGCGGTAAAGCGGGTGATTTGTATTTAGAGGTCCAGATCGCACCTCACAAATATTACCGGCTTGATGGTAAAGATATTTACCTGGACCTGCCTCTGGCCCCCTGGGAAGCAGCGCTGGGTGCCAAAGTGACGGTACCGACACTGGCCGGCAAGATCAATCTCACCATTCCCGCCGGTGCCCGCAGCGGACAGAAAATGCGCCTCAAAGGTCGTGGCTTGCCGGGCAAGGAGCCTGGCGACGAGTTTGTTGTGCTGCAGATTATGACGCCGCCCGCGGACAGCGATAAAGCCAAAAAGCTCTATATGCAGATGGCGGAAGAAATGGCATTCAACCCGCGTGATGCACTGGAAAAAGCCTGATAAGGAGGTTCAGATGACGCAAAATCTCAAATCCTTTTTAGTCTGGCTGGCTGGCCTGACCCTGATCGCCCAGGTCGCCAGCGCTGCCCTGCCACTGGACTGGTTTGCCGATGAGGGCAAGATGCCGACATTGGCCCCTATGCTGGATCGCTCCAAACCGGCCGTGGTCAACATCGCGACCCGCAGCCACGTGCGGGTGCAGGATAACCCACTGCTTAACGACCCGTTCTTTCGTCACTTTTTCAACCTGCCGGATCAGCCCAGGGTCCGGCCTCGTCAGAGTCTCGGCTCGGGCGTGATCATTGATGCCAGAGAAGGCCTGGTTATCACCAACAATCATGTGATTCGTGGTGCTGATGAGATCATGGTCTCTCTCAACGACGGGCGAAATTTTCAGGCCGAGATTGTCGGTACCGATCCGGCAACCGATGTGGCTTTAATCAAAATTCCATCGGAAAACCTGTCGGCATTACCGCTGGCGGACTCGGAATCGCTGCGTGTCGGTGACTTTGTCGTTGCCATCGGTAATCCATTCGGGCTTGGTCAGACGGTGACTTCGGGTATTGTCAGCGCCCTGGGTCGCAGTGGCCTGGGCATTGAAGGTTACGAGAATTTTATCCAGACTGACGCCTCGATTAATCCCGGTAACTCGGGTGGTGCACTGGTCAACCTGCGCGGTGAACTGGTGGGCATCAATACCGCCATCTTCTCGCCGGGCCAGAATCCCGGCAATATCGGTATCGGCTTTGCCATTCCCACTAACCTGGTAAAGCAGATCAGCGATCAATTACTGGAATTCGGTGAAGTCCGCCGTGCTTATTTAGGCGTGCAGATGCAGGACATCACGCCGGAACTGGCCAATGCCTTTGGTATTGAACAGCAGGAAGGGGCCGTGGTGACGCATGTCGTGCCTGATTCCGCCGCCGATGAGGCAGGCCTGCAGGTCGGTGACATCATTACTGCCGTAGACGGTGCCCGCCTCGCTAATGCGGACAGCCTGCGAAATACCATCGGTCTGATGGTCGTGGGGCAGGAAGTCGAACTCTCGATTATTCGTGACGGTGATGAAAAGACACTGACCGCCGAGGTCAAACAAACCCGCCAGGCCGAAACCAACGGCACAGTTCATCCAAAACTGTCCGGTGCCACCTTCGGCGATATTGAGGAAGGGTCCCCTTACTTTGGCAGAGTTGAGGGCGTGATGGTCTACTCGGTCAAACGTGGCAGCCCTGCCTGGAATGCCGGCCTTCGCGCTGAAGATCTGATCACCTCGGTCAACCGTCAGCCTGTTAAAAGCCTTGAGGCTTTCAAGCCGATGGTTCAAAACGCGGATCAATTACTACTCAATATTGTCCGTGGCCGTCAGGCGATGTTTTTGCTGTTGAAGTAAAACTCAAACTGAAACCACACTGCTGTTTTAACGGCAGTGTGGTTTTATAAGTCACGCTCAAGCGTCAATCGCTGGCTGTAAACAAATACCCCGTTTGAAAACAACTGCCAGTCAACGGTGATTTGATCATCATTTTCAATTTCTATCTGAGAAAAAACTTCGACATGACGGCTACCCGTCAGCTTGCCCTGCAAACTTCGCCGCTCTCTTTCACTGGCACTGATGAAACTGTCATTAATTCGTAGTGAGTACATACTGCCTTTATTCATAAGGTAAACAGACTCGCTTTCCACAAAACTATCGCGGTAGGTTTTACTCATGGAAATTAAAAACAAAGCCGTATTGGAATCTTTAACATCGGCCTCCACCTCCGCTTCCCGGTAAATCGGTTCAGGTGCTTCCTGATCACCTTCACAGATAATCTCGGATAAATAGCCTTCCCACTCCCCTTGCAGGTTTTCCACTACCTCGAGTCCCGGTTCATCACCTTCCACCACGATTCGATTTGAAGTGTCAGTGAAATAATCCTCTCCCAATTGCAAATAGGTCGGCGAAGGCTCGAAGCAGTAAAAAGCCTGCACAGCGGGTGATAAAAACAAGGCCGCCAGCAACCCGGCAAAGCGTATCGGGAACATGGCCCCCTCCTGCGGTATCGATACAACTAGGACAACACAATAAGCAATTTATCCGCAGGGCTGTTGCGGCTGATTGATTGAGCTTATAAGCTGAACTTGAAGCTGACATCTGCATTCAACCAAGCCCTGCAATGCTGCACAGGCATCATCCGACAAAGGAGCGCATATGTCGAACATGCAAAAAGCCATTTCCGCAACCTTCCAGCAAGTCGTTGACCGTAATCCCGGGGAACCTGAATTTCATCAGGCCCTGCTGGAAGTACTGGAAACCCTGTCACCGGTGATGGATAAACATCCCGAATATGCCAAACACAAAATTATTGAGAGACTGTGCGAGCCGGAACGGCAGATCATTTTTCGTGTGCCTTGGGAAGATGATAACGGTGAAGTGCAAATCAATCGCGGCTTTCGGGTCGGCTTTAACAGTGCGCTCGGCCCTTACAAAGGCGGCTTGCGTTTCCATCCCAGTGTCACGCTGGGCACGATTAAGTTTCTGGCTTTTGAGCAAACCTTTAAAAACGCCCTGACTGGCCTGCCTATCGGCAGTGGCAAGGGTGGCTCGGATTTCGATCCCAAAGACAAATCCGAAAATGAAATCATGCGCTTCTGTCAGAGTTTTATGACCGGTCTCTACCGGCATCTCGGCGAGACCACTGACGTTCCGGCCGGTGATATCGGTGTCGGCACCCGTGAGATCGGCTATCTGTTTGGTCAGTACAAACGCATCACCCAGCGCTATGAATCCGGCGTCATCACCGGCAAAAGTCCGCAGTGGGGCGGTACCTGGATTCGGCAGAAAGCCACCGGTTACGGCGCCGTTTTTTTCTGTGAAAACATGATTAATGCCGTGCATGATGAAGACATAAAAGACAAGGTGGCTGTGGTTTCCGGCTCAGGTAATGTGGCGACTTATGCCATGGAAAAACTCAGGGTGCTGGGCGCCAAGGTGATCGCCTGCTCCGATTCAAGTGGCGTCATCATTGACCGCAATGGTATTGACGTAGATACCGTGATTCATATCAAGGAGGTCGAACGTGCCCGCATCAAAACCTACCTCGACTTCCACCATGATGCCGAATACATTGATGACGGCAATATCTGGGAGATTCCCTGCGATATCGCGATGCCCTGTGCCACGCAGAATGAACTTCAGGAAGCAGATGCCCAGCTGCTGGCCGATAACGGCTGCATCGCCGTCTGCGAGGGAGCGAATATGCCCTGCACACCGGAAGCAATTGAAGTACTCAAAAACAACGGCATTGCCTTTGCTCCCGGCAAAGCGGCCAATGCTGGCGGCGTAGCCTCATCGGCACTGGAGATGCAGCATAATGCGACCCATGGTTCAGGCTTTGAATACAGTGAAGAGCGGCTGCATGAAATCATGAACCAGATTCACCGGGTCTGTTGTGAAACCGCGGAAGAGTTCGGCCAGCCGCATGATTATGTACTGGGATCGAATATCGCGGGCTTCCGACGGGTCGCCAATGCCATGCTGGCTTTCGGCATTATCTGAATCTTGGCTAAAACCCGCCTTCCGGCACGAAAGGCGGGTAAGCTAGAAGACTTTTCTGAAGCCGGAGACAGCCGCAACAACCAGACTGCCCGCCAGCAGGCCTACCAGCGCATTAAACAGCATGGGGAGCAGCACTGTCATAACCGCACCCAGATTATGTATCACTGGCTCCAGTAAATGATGCAGAAACGGCAGGCCGTGAACCAGAATACCGCCGCCCACAAGAAACATGGCCAGCATACCCAGGAAAGACAGCAGGGTCATGAATCTTGGGGCAATAAACAATATTCCCCGCCCCAACGATTGCTTGAAGCGTTCAAAAGTATTACTGCCGGCATTATTCAGTAAAGCCAGACCGGCATCGTCGAACTTCACGATGGCCGCGACCAGGCCGTAAACCCCGACCGTCATCGCCAGCGCTATCAAAGAAACTACCAGCACCTGCGTTTTGAAATCGGCCGCCTGGGCCACCCCCAGCGCGATCACAATGATCTCAGCTGACAAAATAAAATCAGTGCGAATCGCCCCTTTGATTTTTTCTTTTTCGAAGGCCTTGATATCGACTTCAGGCTCACTGACAGCTTTCACCAGTTCCTGATGGTGTGCCTCCGCTTCAGCCTTATCATGCAGCCATTTGTGGGCGATTTTTTCTGTGCCTTCATAGCACAGATACAAACCACCCAGCATCAGCAAAACGGTAACCAGCATCGGCATGGTGGCACTAATCAGCAAAGCCAGCGGCACCAGTATCAATTTATTGATGAACGACCCTTTGGCGACTGCCCATACTACCGGCAACTCGCGGTTGGCCTTGACGCCACTCACCTGCTGGGCATTCAGTGCCAGATCGTCACCCAGTACCCCGGCCGTTTTCTTTGCCGCCACTTTGGTCATCAGCGACACATCATCCAGCAAGGTCGCAATATCATCCAGTAGCGCGAGTAGACCTGCACTTGCCATGGTTTGCTCCTTTTCAAAGTTATCCGCCAAGCCTAGGTGCTCAGGCGAATAAAGTCTATCGCCAGGATGAGAATGACAGAAAAGAAAAGGCCCCGGGAGCGGGGCCTTGTAGAGGATTAGAAGTGATAATAAGCATTGGCAGTGACATTGCGTCTTTCACCAAAGCCGCAGTCCCGGCCAGCGCCACGACACCAGGAAACATACTCCTCATCAGTCAGGTTCTTGGCATCAACGGTAAAGTCCCAGTTTTTATAGCTGTAACCTATCATCGCATCATATAAAGTTTCTGGCGGCACCTTCGGGCCAGCGCCATCACCATAATCTCTGCCAACATTGTTACCAATATAGCGAACGCCGGCACCGATACGCCAGTTACTGTTCAGGTAGTATTTGTTCCACCAGGAGGCGACTTTCTCGGAAACATAAGGCAAACGCTCACCGGTTTCGCCATTGTCCGCATTCAGATCGGTATAGCTGAATTGGGTTTCAAACTGGTTCCAGCGTTTATTGACCTGTAACTCCCAGCCATCAATAGTAGCGCCTGTCTGTTCAACGCCATCAGGTTCATCTCCCGCCTGCACACGATTGGTCTGAGTGATATCGAAATAGGCGGCTGTGATAGCCAGGCTTTTGTCATCAGACAGGTACTTGAAACCATATTCACGCTGTTTACCCGTGGTTGGTTTCAAAGTGCTTTCTTCGCTGGTTCCCAGATTCATGGTGAAGGCTTCAGCGTAACTGGCGTATGGTGAGAAACCATTTTCAAAGCGGTACATGACACCAATACGACCCGTTGTTTCGTTTTCGTCACTGGTCACGTTCTCGCCCACTTCAGCCAACAGGGTGTTTTTGGCCCAGTCACGGCGCAGTGCTGCAGAGATGACCACCGGTCCGATTTCCATATGGTCTGCAACATAGAAGCCAACCTGCCTGATTTGATTATCATTGGGATTGGTCGGATTAAGCACACTGGGATCAAAGTTGCCATAGACCGGGTCATACAGGTTCAGTGGCGTGCTCGCGGCAAAGCCGGAATTCTCTGTTTCCCAGACAGCGTCCTGCCTATCAACACCAATCGCCACCGTGTGATTGGTCACACCGAGATCAAACTCACCCTGCAGGCGCGCATCCAGGTTAAAAATCCGGGTATGCCGATCTGCTGTCGTAATAACGCGGTTCATATCACCATTTGGTTCTGGATCCACCTGTGCATAGGCTGTTGTGTAATGTTCCCTGGTGTAAGTACTGGACTCTGTGTAACGAGCAGTGGTTGAGAAAGACCAGTTATCAGTAAAGCTGTGATCAAACATCAGTGTGACTTCGGTCTTTTCACGGTCATATTTATCCCAGCCCGGCTCACCGACAAAGGTTTCTGAACCGACATATCCCAGCGGGCCGCGATCAAGCGTTCCGGATTGCGGCAGGAACTGAGCAGAAACCTGACCCGTATTCATCTGGCGGTTAAACAGCACAGTAAAGCTGGTGTCATCCGTAGGTCGCCAGGTTAAGGATGGCGCGATAAAAAAGCCGTCGTCATCAACATGATCAACCTGAGTCTGACTATCACGCTCAAGACCGACAACCCGGTAGAGCAATTTACCATCTTCAGTGGCCGGACCGGTCACATCAAAAGCTAATTGTTTCCGGTGGAAAGAACCATACTGAGCCCAGATTTCACCCTGTTGCTCTTCTTTAGGCAGTTTGGAAACAGAGTTCACAATACCACCCAGTTCACCCTGGCCATAGAGTACCGAGGAAGGCCCTTTCAGTACTTCAATACTTTCAAGTGCATAAACGTTAGGACGAACCGTATTGTAGAAACCATACAGTTGACGCAGACCGTCTACATACTGGGAGGGATCAATACCCCGGATTTTGGCAGAGTCACCCCGGGTATCGAGTCCGAATGCGCCTGCGTAAACACCCGAACTGTAAAGCAACGCATCCTGGATTGTTTTGGCGCCGGTATCTTTAATAAAGTCTTTATCAACAATCTCAATGGAGTAAGGCGTATCCTGGATTGGCACATTGAGCTTGCCGACTTCCGGCTGCTTTTCCAGTTCAATATAACCATTCTTGTCGATTTCGCCGGTTGTTACTTCAACCTTGGGTAGTTCAACAGCGCTATCTTTATTCTCAGCATAAGCATTATGAGTAGCCAAAAGCAGAAGTGTAACCGCCGTTAACTGAAAAGGCGTCGCAGCTGTACCGGTAAATTGAGGAGATGATGTCATTATTTAACCTTTATACAAATGATAATGATTCGCTTTATTATAATTGTATAAGCCATATCATTTGTCAATAACGACATCCTTCCGCTTTCCTTTGCAGGCAGCCATCAGCTGCACTTTTGCGCCAACCCCGGCACCCGAATCAAGGCGTTTCCTGCTGATGCGTATTGAAAACTAACGCAGACTGGCTGTAGTACGCTGCTTGACCTGCTGCCCCCCCAACATTTGCCCTACGTCATTTGCCCTACATCATTGCTGACCTTGATATGTCATATGCTTTACCGTAATTTCGATTAAGACCTTGGAAATTTGAATGATGGCTGCGTCAACTTTGACAGAACAGATTTCTTGGGCAGGGAGGTGGCTTGATGTGGAACGAAGACGCACGCAAACTCATCTTCATCGGGAATGGCGAGGTCCTCGAGACCCTTTTTAATCAGTTTCAAACCCATGGCTGGCAAGTCATTAAAACCACCGATTTTGATGAAGCCAGTAAAACCATAGCGCTTAAAAACCTGCATGTCGGTCTGGTTGAATTATCATGTGATTCTCCTGAGTCCTATCTGGAACGAATAGAGGACAAGCTTAGGCATCACATCAAGGTTGAATGGATCGCGATTGTCCACTCAGAGTATCAAGAGCTGCCCGCCCGGCTTAGGAAAACCATTGCTGATTGTTTCATTGACTTCCATACTTTACCTATCGACCCTCAATATTTACTTGCAAACGTAGGCCACGCCTACGGCATGGCAAGAATGAAGTGGGACAACCTGCCTGATCCGATCGTCATCGACGATGCTGAAGAGGAAATGGTGGGGAGCAGCCCGCAGCTTCTCAACTTGTTCAGTAAAATTCGTAAAGTCGCCAATGTGTCAGCACCGGTTCTCATTACCGGTGAAAGTGGCACGGGAAAAGAACTCACCGCGCATGCTATCCATGAGCGCTCCAAGTTTGCAGGCGGGCCTTTTGTCACTGTTAATTGTGGCGCGATACCGCAATCATTGATTCAGTCTGAGTTATTTGGCTATGAAAAAGGCGCTTTCACCGGCGCCAACCAACGTAAGATTGGTCATTTTGAAGCTGCCGATGGCGGTACTATTTTTCTTGATGAAGTCGGCGATTTACCACTTGATCAACAAATCAACCTACTTCGTTTTCTTCAGGAAGGCACCATTCAGCGTGTCGGCAACAATCATCAGATTCCTATCAATGCCAGGGTCATTGCTGCGACCCACGTCGATCTTGATCATGCCGTCAGGTCCGGTAGATTGCGTGAGGATCTGTACTACCGGCTCAATGTTCTACAATTAAGAACCCCACCCTTGCGTGAGCGGCAAGGCGATATTGAGTTACTTGCCCAGTATTTTTTCAAGAAGTTTTCTCATGAAAAAAGTAATAACGTAAAGGGGTTTTCCCAGTCATGCCTGGCCGTGATGCGTGATTATGCCTGGGAGGGTAATGTCCGGGAATTGGTCAACCGTATTCGGCATGCGATGGTGATGTGTGAGAACCGTCTTATCTCAGCTGAAGATCTCGGCCTCGATCAGAAGTCCCAATTTTTCCATTTCATGAGCCTCAAAGAAGTCAGAGACCGGGCAGAAAAGGAAGCGATTACTAACGCGCTGACTCGTTTACAACGAAACGTCACACTGGTTGCAAAAACACTGGGTGTCTCCAGGGTAACGCTGTACCGTCTGATTGAAAAACACGATATCAGGCTTGAAGATTAGCCTGAAAAACGCCTCTCCATCAGCATTTTCGTCAATTTACATTAACGTCACCGGACAGCGCTATAAAAGTGTAAGACCGATTTGTGACTGTAAAGGAAATGTTACAGCATTAACTAACGCTTAAATTTCCATATTTTTTATACACTTAAGATATAACCCCCCTCATTTTTCCTATTCCATAAAGTTTACATATCCGCCTGATTCAGCGCTGGAAAAAATCACTTATTTCCATGTTTATCAAATACTTAAGAAAACGGCACGCTTTATGTAATGACAAGTATGCACATGGCTTGTAACCAAAGGCATCGCGTTTATGAAAACATCATTATCAACCTTATGCACCAGTGCTTTGCTGATGATAATCAGCGGCAGTGTGGTCGCTGATGGTGATGATGTTTATGCCCCGCCTGCCGATCACCCATTTAATGAATTTCTGCTGAATACTTCCCGCCTTATTAACGACAGCGAAATGTCTGCCATGCGCGCGCAGGGAGTTCAAATACCGACCATTGAAACCGGCGTTATTCTCTGGGATGAAGTGGACAATATCAGCAGACCCAAAACGCATTTTTCTCAGCATGGCAGCGCCATCAGCATAAGCGTTGAGTGACATGATGATAAATAATGAATATTACGCTGCCATCGATGTCCTCGTCATCATTGTTTTGCTGGCCTTAGCATCGTCTGTGCATGCCGATCCCGGCGATATCATCATTCTCCGTGATGTCCCGGCTCAACGCTGGGATGTGAACCGCCATACCGGCCAGCCGACGGTGATCAACCCTTCCCCGGTCAGGGAAACCAACAGCCTCAGCAACACCGTCAGAAATATGGGCATGGAAGAACTGACCGATCAGCAATTTTCCGATATCACATCGAATGTCGGTAATGCCTATTCCCCCCTGAACAGCCAGTTTGCCACCACGCTGACCAATGAGCTTGGGGGGCATGGCAAAGGTGGCACGGTGGGCGGTCAGATGGGCGCGATAAGTGGCATCACTTCCGGCCTGGGCGGCAGCATCTCCGGCAGTGTCGGCGGCGCTACCCGCAGTCTCGGCAGCGATATCCGTGGTGCGTTATCGGAGACCTTACCAGGTAGATAACTATGAAGCTTTTACCTTTCACTCTGCTGTTTGCTTCATGGCTGCCCGTCTTGCCCGCAGCCATCGCTGACGATGCCCTGACCCCGCTGCCCTATGTCATTAACAGCAGCATGATCGATGGTCATGCACTCAGCGGCACGCGAGGTCGTAACGTCGTCAATATGGCAGCCGGTGATGCCAATGCACAGCAAAACGCGGCAGCCATTGCATTAAGCCCTAACGGGGTAGCAAGCATCGGCCTGTTTACACAGCAAAACCTACATCAGAATTCCAGCACAAGGCCGGGGCTATCGGTATCCGGTATCGGTGGTAACGCCTTTACCAACAGTATCGGTGCCCTGTCGATCAACCAGACCAGCGGCACAGGTAATGCTCAGGTCAATGGGTTGGCAATCGGCATTGGGCTGGATGTCAACGTCATGTCGGAAAATATGCTTTCCAACATGTCGACCGGGGCTGGTCTGGCAGCCCGCGAACCAGACGATGGAACCCGAAGTGCCACTATCGCCGATAGTGCCTTCACCGGTTCACGCGGGCTGGTGCAAGTTAACCAGTCAGCCGGGTCGGGCAATAGCACGGCCAACAACTTTGTTCTCCAGTTTGATCTGGGAACGAAATAAATAGTGATTAAAAGGAGTAAGTCATGAAATTATCAACCAAGTACACCCCCATCGCTGTCGCGTTGGCTGCGTTAGCTGCGGGCCCTGCAATGGCCGATGGCACAGCGGATCTCACCCTGCTGGTTGACGCCAAAGTCAATGCCCGGGCTGATCTGGGTCTGAGCGTATCGGAATACAGAAATGATACCGATGTTGAAGTCGAAAAAACCTATGACACCGATCGTTATGTCGATGTGAAAGGGGATATTGACGTTGACGGTACCATTCCTGTCGGTAGCAGCTCTGCCTCTCTGACCAGTCAGAATCAGAATAACTACGAAAATACCAACATCAATGATGGTCATGGTGATTTCCTAGTAGATAACAATGCTGAAGCTGTCGATAACGGTCTGCAGGGTGCGAGCGGTAATATCGGTCTGAACATTTCTGCCGGTACTAACAATGCTCAGGATAACAGTGCGGCCTTATCCAAAGTGGATGCAGCATTTGTGTTCGCGGCGGCAGATTCCATCTCTAATCAGAATGCAGAACGCAATGAGTATGCCTACAAAGGCAATCAGTTCGATGCCACGCTGGGTGGCAATACCTTACGTAATGCCAGCGGTAATATCGCCGTAAATATTGCTGCCGGTAACAGCAACCTGCAAGCCAACTCGCTGGCAGCGTCTGTCAATACCAGCGGTACGATGGCGGAATCCACTGTCTCCAGCCAGCAAACCCTGGATCACAATGTCACGCATCAAACAGGTTACCTGGACAAAAAATATGACACCGTCAATGTCGTTATGGTCGGCGGCATGATTGGTGGTTATGAAGGCACCTCTGATCAGATTGGTGATGTTTATCCTGATATGTGGACCGGCGATACCCATCCTGCCGGCACTCAAACCGGACACTTTGATCTCGATACTGAAACTCAAGGTGGCTCTGACCTCAATGATGATGGTGGCGCTTTAGCGTTCAATGAAGAAGGCAAAATCTTACTCGGTGGTGTTTTCACCGGCCAGGTTGTCACTGCCAACTGGATTGTTCGTCCGCATCAGAACAATGCCACGCTGAGTGGTGATGCATTGCGCGGCGCCAGCGGTAATATCGGTGTCAACATCACGGCAGGCACCAACAACCTGCAGGGTAACCATCTGTCTATCGCTTCTGCGACAGGTGGTGCAGCCGCACCGGGTGGCGGTGGTGGCGAATAATAAGCTCAAAGCCCGTATTGGTTTGATGCCAGCAAAGAATCTCCGGCTCCTTCTGGAGCCGGAGATTTCCACCCAAAGGTGACTGTCATGAACTACAGAAAAAGCACACTGCTATTTATCACCGCATCCGGCCTGTGGCTGTCGATGTCGCTGAGCAGTGCGGCCAATATTTATTTCGGTGGTGTCATACCGGGCACCCTGATTAATAAGAACATCATCAGCATGCGCGAACGGCACTTCCTGGATATGGTGCCGCAGCGGACTGATTTCAGTTGCGGGGCTGCAGCCCTGGCCACCATTTTGAATTATGCCTACGGCTACAAATTCAGCGAGGCCGAGGTGATTGCCGGCATGCTCAAGGTCAGTGATCCGCAACTGGTGCAAAACAAAGGTTTTTCACTGTTAGACATCAAAAATTATGTCGAAACCCTCGGATTGCGAGGCAGGGGATACACCGTCAACCCGGAGATCCTGGACCGCATCAAAATCCCTACCATTGTTTTGCTTGATATACGTGGTTACAAACATTTCGTCGTCCTGAAAAAGACGACACCTGACAAGGTATACATCGCTGATCCTGCTCTGGGCAACAGAGTCATGGACAGGCAAAACTTCGTTGATGGCTGGAACAAAGTCACCTTTGCCGTTATTGGCAATGGCTTTGATCGTGAAACCATACTGTTACGTCCCAAACCACCCCTGACCGCCAGAAATACGGTCGACACCTGGAGACCACTGACAGATGCCGAATTAGTTGAGTTCGGCTTTTATCGATCTGAACTGTTCTGAAGTTGCTTGACCACGCATTGTCGCTCAGGCAAAGGCCCGGCATGTTTTGGGAGAAAGGACAAAATGAAAATCAAAGAAAATACGTTTGGCATGGAGAACCGCTCGTCCACAAACAAGGGAAGTCGTTCTGTCAGCAAGCTGTTCAAGCCCCGTATAGCGGCAGCCTCAGCCTTGTTATTCTGTATTTCACCGATTCATTATGCGCAGGCTGAGTTGCCTGAGATGAGTGTGTTTGCTAATGCACAGGAAGTGCCTGATGAGGTACTGGGTGAAACACGGGGTAAATTTGTTTACGCCGGAGAAATCATGTCCTTCGGTGTCAGAATGGTCACCGAATGGATCACCTCAAGCGGCGAAGTCATTAATGCCAGTGGCACACTGGCAGTGAATATGGGAACCGGTCAGCCCTCAGTCAGTTTTGAACCGGTCATCAGCGTGCAACAGCTACAACCCGTCAACCATGCCGCTGCAGCAGGCAATAATATTGTCAGCAGTGGTCAGGGTCTGGAAAACGTCTCCGGGGTGGTGCAAACCATACAGGTTGCCGGCAATACCAATGGCATTGGTAACTCGATTGGCGTTTCCGTCAGGCGCTATCAATCCGGCAATACTGCGCCATCGGGTTCCTCCACCTCTAACCTCAACGTGACCACACCTTCCGGAAACAGTGCGGCTGTAGCACTGGCCAATAATGGCTTGTCGGTCAACGTCAATGTGGTCAATCAGGGGCAGGCTCAGCAGGCCATCCGCAGTATTTCCCAAGGTAATGGCCAAGTCCTGCAGTCGGTTCGTCTTGGCGGTGATCTGAATCAGATCCGCAATTTGATCAACCTGGATATCCAGACCCGCAATCATAACGTGTCATCGTCGGCAAGTACGCAACAACTGATGTCATCACTGCGACAACTGTCGCAGAGCACACCCTTTTAGTGAGCTCAAAACATAAAGGACTAAACGGCTGATGAATGTAATTGAGTCATTTGACAATGAATGAATTTATGCCAATACCCCAATAAACAGGGACAACCCGTTAGCCAAGGAATTGAAATGTCAGCTACATCATTTCGTTGCACAACCCTGAGCTTCTGTATCGGTCTGGCCTTAACACCAACGATACAGGCCGCTTCAGACCCGGAAGTAGCACAGTTGCAGCAACAAGTCAGGGAAATGCAGCAACGCTACGAACAGCAAAACGCCGTGCTTAAGGCGATGGCCATCAAAATACAACGGTTGGAACAGGAGTCTCAGCCACGCAATGTCAAAGTGGGTGGTACGCAGCCCCAACCCGGCACCTCGGCCGAGCAGGGAGAACCCGGTACTGCCTCACCGACGACGCCACAGGCCGGGGCCGGAGAAGAAGTGGTCAAGGAAGCCCCGGCCTCACGAAGCGCCGAAGCCGTTTATCGTGAACAGCATGCCCTGTTTGACCGTAAAATCACTATTGAACCGGGCATAAGCTATTCACACTCGGATCGCCGCGATTTGTTTCTCAATGGCTTCCTGGCACTGGATGCGATTTTTTTGGGTGATATCAGTCTGGACAGAGTCAAGGCCGATACCTGGACCTTTGATCTGACCGGTCGCTACAGCTATAACGACCGGCTGCAGTTTGATATCAATGTCCCCTATCTGTATCGCGACTCCTCTTTTAACACTTCAGGGGCCGGTTTTGCGACCGATCAGCTTGCTGAAGGCGATGTCTCAAACGGGGATATCGGTGATGTCAGTTTCGGCGCGTTTTATCGGCTTTTCCGGGAACAGGGTTCCCGGCCTGACACCGTGCTGAGCCTGCGGGTCAAAACCCCGACCGGTAAAGATCCTTACGGTATCAAGTTTGTAGAAGTCGCTGACAGTGGTGGCAACCTGACACTGCCCACAGAATTGCCCACAGGGAATGGGGTCTGGTCAGTGACTCCGGGTATCAGCATTATCAAAACCACCGATCCGGCGATTTTGTTTGCCAACTTATCCTATACCTATAATTTTGAAGAATCCTTCAGCGATATCAGTACCGACGTGAATACCCGCACCAGCGCTGATGTCGATCTGGGTGACAGCTTTGCACTGGGAGCCGGTTTCGCCTTTGCCCTCAACGAAAAGCTGAGTGCCAGCATGTCCTATTCACACCGCATTACACGTGAAACCTCAATAAAACAGAATGGTCAGTCCGAACAAAGCATCAACGGCAGTGATGCCAGTGCCGGTCTGCTGAACTTCGGCATCAGCTACAGTCTGGGTGATAATCTGACCATGACCGGTAATGTGGGGATCGGTATTACGCCGGACGCACCGGATGTGACCGTGGGTTTCCGTTTCCCATATAACTTTTAAATACGCATCCTGGAGCTGCATTCATGACTGAATGCAGCTTAATCGCTTTTTTCAGGAGCTTTTGCTGGTAGCTCTCTGTCTTAGTTATAAGCAGCTATCTGGCATGTTACTGTGAGGGTAACAGCGAGAATCCAAGCGAACAGGAGGATCAACATGGACACTTACCTGCATCGTTCTCATCACGCTCACCTGCATTCGCGCCGGGTGAGTTTTCTGCGTCCTTTCAACTGGCTGGTCAGCGGCGCCAGGGACTTGAGCAAATATCCCAAAGTCAGCCTTTCCCATGGTCTGATTGTGACCGGCGTTTTCTGGATCGCACTGCTGGTCACTAGCATGCATGTCTATGCGCTGGCTGCGGTATTGTCGGGGTTTATGTTGATTGGGCCCATCATGGCGGCGGGCCTCTGCGAAGTCTCACGCCGGCGTGAAAAGAATGAACCCATCAGTTTTGATGAATCACTCAGCGGTCTCAGCCGTAACCAGTCGGCACTACTCCGCTTCTCTGGCTTTCTGCTGGGCTTCAGTGTGCTCTGGTTTATTATCTCCGCCCTGGTACTGATGGCGACAGTCGGCGATGTCGCACCGCCGCTGGATCGAACATTGTGGGGTGACTTTTTTGCCTTTGCATCGCCATTGCAGACTGTACTCTATTTTGTCGTCGGCGGCTTACTCGCGACCCTCGTCTTTATGATGTCGGTGGTCTCAGTCCCCGCCATCATTGATAGTGATATCAAAGCGCTGGATGCAGCCTTTATCAGTATCCGGGTCGTCTTAAGCAATATCGTCACCATGATCCTGTGGGCTGCTTTACTGGCTTTACTGACTGGTATCGGCATCAGCTTTCTGATTGCGATGGTGGTGATTTTTCCGCTGCTGGGTCATGCCACCTGGCACGCCTACCGGGATTTGGTGACGAATGAGGACTAGGACCATCGCCATGTCTGCCCTGGGGAAGGGTGGGCATGGTTTTGCCACTCCCGGTTGAACGATCAAGTGAGATCGATAAAGGGATTAAACGCGACCTCCCAGTAGTAGCCTTCCGGGTCCTGAAAATAACCGGAGTAGCCGCCCCAGAAAACCTGCTGACCGGGTTTGATTAATCGGGCACCCGCGGTCACGGCCTGCGCAAGCATGGCATCGACCGCTGCCGGACTACTGACATTGTGTGCCAGCGTGAAACTACCGGTTCCAGTCATCTCCGCCACATGAATACCGATATCCTCAGCCAGGGCATTTTTGGGATACAAACCCAGCCAGGTCCCTGCCAGTTCAAAAAAGCGCACACCTTCTTTTTCAGCATTAAACAGTGGCAAGCCCAGGCCATCGCGATAAAAGGCCGTCGCGGCTTCCAAATCTTCGACCCCAAGGGTAATCATGCTGATTTTAGGTTTCATCAGCGCATCTATCCCTGTCGTGCGTTATAGAGCATGCCGCCCTGCTTCACATAGGCGCTGAGCACCGCTGCTGCCTTATCCCGATGCACCCCACTGATAACCCGGATGTTTCTGTCTTCCAATGCCTTTTGCCAGTCTTCCGGTTTGGGGCCTTCATCAAAACCGATATTGCGAGCATCGGCATCGGTCGCACCGGCAACGACCTGGCGTACACCGGACCAGGGTATGGCGCCAAAGCACATGGCGCAGGGTTCACAGGTGGTGACTAAGGATAGATCCGGTTTAGCCGCCCCCAAATCGTAATTCCCCCTGGCCTGCTGGGCCAAGGACAGGGCGACCATCTCAGCATGCAGAATCGATAGATTCTCTGAAGTCACCATATTCACACCCAGCGCCACCAGCCTGCCCGTATCAATTTCAAACACCCCGGCTGCAAAAGGGCCGCCACTGTCATACTGAATATTGAGGCGGGACACATCAATCAGAAAGTCCATCTGTGCCTTGTAGTCTGTCGTCGTCTGGTATGACTGCTGATAACGCAGCAACCATTTGGGCAGCTCAAATTGAATCAACGTCTCCATCTGTCTCCACTCAAATCTTCAATTGACGGGCTCACTTTAGCACGTTTGCAGCCAGCCAAAACGGGCTGTTTTCCTGTGCGCTAATCGACATTTTTTTCATGTTTTACAAACTTTTACATTGCTTAACACAAACTTTCCAAGCAGGCGCTTATCGTATTAATCGTGACCTTATGTGTAGAGCGAGGTAAACGCGATGCGACATCTTATTAAATCAAAAATCATTGCCTTCAGTCTGTTTTCAGGACTGATGCTGGCCCTTGCTGCCAACCCGGCCAAAGCCGGTGATCTCAGCATCGGTATTGGATTCAATCTCGGCTATCCGGGCTACCACAACAGCTATTATCCGGACAGCTATGTAATTCATTACCGGGACTATGACCGCCACCATTATCACGGGCACAAACATTGGAAGCATCACAAAAAACACTGGAAACATCACGACAGACATTATCGCGGTCATGCCAAACATCATTACCGGAGCCACGACAGGCATTCATACCGGCATCATGACAGAGACTACCGTCATCACCGTTATTACCGGTAGGCAGGCAGGACGACAGGGAGGTCGTCCTAACTTTGTTGTTCCAGCAGCCATTTCGCGATGGCGAGCTGTTCTGCCCAGTCGCCTCCCATCGTTTTAAAGCCATCTTGACCGGAAAAGGCGCTCGAACACACAAGATCAGGTGAAACTGTTTCCAATACAGACAGACTTTGAATCAACTGATCCCGATCGCTGAAAGGCAATAAACCCGGTCGCAGACCGGTATCACTCCAATACAAAGTATCACCGGTAAAAAGCACTGTGCTGCCCTCTGACGACTTTGCCAGAAAACAGCAGCTGCCGGGGGTATGACCCGGGGTCGGGATGACCTCCAGATCGTCAAACAGCCATTGCCGCTGCTCGAAAACAATATCCGGCTGACAGACCTCGGCGAATGCTTCAAGCTCCGCTCTGTGCCCGCCGAGTTTGGCGGCATATAAATCGCGGATCTGGTTTATTGAACCACCCAACTCATCACGATGGCTGAGCAGCTGATAGGCGACCCCGCCCAGCGCGGCCATCTGTTGAATCTCGTTTTGCTGACTGGTGTTATAAAACAGCACATTGCCGTTATCCCGTATCCACAGATAAGCGTGCGTGGTAAGGCCGGGAAAAGGACTTTCAACGCTGGTTTCCCAGAGATCAGACTGAATCTGCTTCATCATGCCCCTCCGTTTATTTGGAGCATATAATCAGTCTAGCGGATTTTAAAAGCCGCTAGGCAACTTCAGGCAGACGGCGCTGCCAGGACCCGGGCAGGCTTTGCACCAGGCGGCGACGCGCCTTGTGCCAGAAGCCTGAAAGCAATAGTAAAGAGAAACCAATCACCACACCGACATAGGCAAAGCTGTCCCCGGCCAGGCCATAGGTATCCAGCAGTTCACTCAGTGCCGCGAGCACATAAATCAACGAGGACACCATAAAGGCGCGTCTATCGATAACCAATGAAATCACGGTGAGAACCAGGTACAACAACAAGACTACCGCCAGATCCAGCGTCGTCTGCGTGCCCTCAAAAATCCCCAGATTGCTGAAGACCGGATGCACGATCAAAGGGGCGGCAATCAGATGCAGCCAGAAGGCCACGTCCGAGCGTCCGCTGATCCGTTTCAAATCCGCCATATCCCAGCGCATCGCGAGTAGAAAAACCGCAATACCACCAGCAAACATCAGACTGTTCAGATAATCACGCAGTGATGGCATCACATAAATCATTGCCGCCATCACAAAAGCCACTGCCGTGGCAGCCCCGGCAGCCACGGTGATCGGCACATGGAAACGGGTCCAGTGCAGCCAGGCGGCGAAAGTCGCACCGAGACCGGCCAGCATAAAGGCCTTTTCATCCGGAAAACCGAAGAAAAGAACGACGGCAGCAAAGACATTAGCGACAAAGGTCACCAGCAGTACAATTGCCGGCAGGGCCATCTTGCGTTTGAGCACAAAGAATTCGGCCAGCCCCCAGGACAAAGCAGCAACCACGGCAGCCGACAAGACAGGACTGATGCCCTGCACGACCCAACCCGCCGACAGTAATAACAACAGGCAGGCAATCACCACGAAAATATCGTTAAAACTGGTAATCAGGCGGAAGTCTTCTTCATCGGCTGCATGAGTATGATCACGCTGTGAAATAAAGTCCCGAAACTGCGTCACCGCATTACGGCTGAAAATACCCTTATCGACTGCCTGCTCCAGATCGTCGTCGCTATACATATCAAGCCTCGTTTTTAATCGCTGTCATAATCGGGTTATCCTGCCTTGAAGTCGCTTTGACAGATTACGACAGGATACAGGTATGAATTCGCTTATCCCAGCCGACCAGACGCTGGCCGTGTTTGCTGCCCTGTTTGCTATTGCCTGGTTTGGTTTCTGGGCAGAAAGCAAACCCTGGGGCAAAACCCTGACCGGCGCCATCTGGGCGATCCTGCTCTCTATCTTACTGTCCAATCTGCGAATCATGCCGCAGTCTGCACCGGCCTATGATGTCGTTTTCAGCTACTTCGTACCGATGCTGCTGCCCCTGTTTCTGATTCACGCCGACGTCCGCCGTATTCTGGCGGAAAGTGGCCGTGTCGGACTGGGTTTTATTCTTGCCTGCTTCGGCACGGTGCTGGGGGTGATAGCAGGGGCCAACCTGCTCGATCTGGGTGAATATGAAGCGGAACTGGCCGGCATGTTCACCGCCACCTACACCGGCGGTTCGGCCAACTTTGCCGCCGTCATGCAATCCACCGGCTTTGCTGACAGCAGCATTATCGCGGCAGCGACGGCGGTAGACAACCTACTCGGCATCCTGTTTCTGGTGGTCATTATTCTGATGCCGGCTTCGCGCTATATCATGCAACGCTATGTGCAGCGGGATTATTTCTCCCGGCAGGAACAGAGCCTGACACAGGGTGAAAACCGGGTCAGTGGTCTCTCCGTTGCGGCGGCGCTGACATTTGCCATGGCCGTGATTGTGCTCTCAGACTTGACGGTCTATCTGCTCAATATGATTCCGGCAGGCATTGACTTCAGCCTGCTACGTTATCTGTTTATCACGCTGTATTCCATTATTCCGGCGACTTTATTACCGGTTCAGATGCAAAAACTCAATGGCGGGCAAAGCATAGGCTTTGTATTGGCGCTGGTATTCTTTGCCACTATCGCCGCCGGTGCCGACGTCGCCACACTGTTGGCCCACGCGCCTATCCTGCTGGTGTTTGTGTTTATCGTGCTGCTGGTGCACTGGCTGGTGGTGTTTATCGGTGGCCTGTTATTGAACCGGCTTATTCGCAACCCGGCCCTGAGGCTATCTTTGCCGGAGTTGGTTATCGCCTCCAACGCCGCGGTACTCGGTGCCACTACCGCGCCGGCACTGGCTGTTGCCCGCGGCTGGGGCAGCCTGGTCACGCCCGGCATTCTGGTCGGTGTCGCCGGCTATATCCTCGGCACGCCATTGGGATTGCTGATCTATTCCTGGTGGTAGTTACTCCAGTGTCACTCAATCTTCAGACACCCTTTCGTTATCACCGGTGTTAATATCCTCCGCTTGTGCGCCAAAAATGTGGATTGGCTCACAAAAATAATTCCAATAAAACCAAATCTACAGGAGGTTGATTTGAACACCAAGCTAATCGCTCTAGCTACCGCAGGATTGATGCTTTCAGGCTGCGCCACTATCGTTAATGATCCTAATATCCCGGTCACCGCTTCATTCTCTGATGGCAGTGAAGGCAGTTGTCACTTTCAGAACAAGCGCGGAGCCTGGACAGCCAATATGCCGGGTACCGTGATGATCAGACGCTCAGATGATTCACTGATTTACCGCTGTGAAACCGATGATGGCAGACAAACAACCGGCTCCATCACCAGTGAAATCGAATCTGGCAAACTCGCTGCCAGTGTCATTTTCTGGGATCTGGGCATCACTGATGCCATCACCGATAAACACCGTACCTACCAGGGCAATATCGTGATTCCGGTTAAAAAGGCCGATGAACCGATTGAGGAAGCCTCTCAGGGCTCAAGCGCCAGCTAAGTCCGCCCTTCCTCTGGAAAGCCTGACGAGCCACCGGCTCGTCAGGCTTTTTTTATGTTTCATCATTGATGGGACGAACATTGAAATTCGTTGTTTTGTCCCAATGTTGTACCCGATTCAATTCGTTTTTATGCCGTTGCACACCGACTTAATTGAGACACGTATGAGCAAGAAAGACATTTTATATCGCATCGAATTTGTTCAGGGCGGTCAGCGCTATGAACTGTATGCCCGGGAACTGAGCCAGGGCAGCCTTTTCGGCTTTATCGAAGTCGGCGATTTTGTCTGGGATACGCATACCAGTGTCGTCGTCGACCCCAGCCATGAAAAGCTCAAAGACGAGTTTGCTGATGTGAGCAGCACCTATATCCCGATGCATGCGGTATTACGGATTGATGCCGTTACCAAAAAGGGTCAGGCCAAAATCAGTGAGTTTGATGGTAAGGTCGCAACCTTCCCGGGACCGATTTACACACCCACCAATAAAAGCTGATACCTATTGGGTTGCAGGCAATGAAACCGAACCATCCGGCACCGGTCCCGGGTGCCGGGTTTCACCAGCTCAACCCAAGCTGCAGGTGACAACGGGCCTCAGATAATGCAAGCTAATACTACATTTATCACGGCCAAGGCGCTGTGAGCACCACTCACAAAAAAATAGGTAAGTCCCATGAAAGGTAGTCAGAAAGTTATCGATTTGCTCAACAAGCTGCTCGCGGGAGAACTGACTGCAATGGACCAGTACTTTATTCATTCCAGAATGTATGAAGACTGGGGCCTGACCCGCCTCTACAACCGCATCGCCCACGAAATGCAGGATGAAACCGATCACGCGGATCAGATGATCAAACGCATTCTGTTCCTGGAAGGCATGCCCAACCTGGCCCATCGCGAACCATTGAATGTTGGTCATACCGTAAAGGAAATGCTGCAGAACGACCTCGATCTGGAATATGCCGTGGTCAGGAATCTGCGTGAGGGAATTACTCTGTGTGAAGAAGAAGGCGACTACGACACGCGTCAGCTGTTATTGAAGCAGCTGGAAGATACCGAGCTGGATCACACCTACTGGCTGGAACAGCAGCTGGGTCTCATTGAGAAAATGGGGCTGCCGAATTACCTGCAGGCAATGACGCTGGCCGAAGCTTAATTTTCTCCCCGGGTTGGGTTGAAGACAATGAAACCCAACGAATCCATACCTGGGTCTGGATGGGTTGGGCTTCGCAAGCTCAGCCCAACCTAAGCTTTATGCCATGTTCATCATGCCTTCTTAACAAACTCTGACTTCAACTTCATGGCACCGATACCGTCAATCTTGCAATCAATATCATGATCACCGCCCACCAGACGGATATTTTTGACCTTGGTACCAACTTTCACCACCGCGGATGAACCTTTCACTTTCAGGTCTTTAATCACCGTGACGGTATCGCCGTCTGCCAGCACATTACCGTTAGAGTCCAGTACTTTTTCTTCCGTCTGTTCGCCAATACTCTCCCCCACCTGCCACTCATGGGCACACTCAGGACAAATCAGCATAGACTGATCTTGGTAAGTAAATTCAGAACCACAGGCCGGGCAGTTAGGGAGATCGCTCATTGATGTTCGCTATCGTGAATGGAAAAGCCGTTATTGTAGCTGAGTCCCTCCCTCTGGACAGGATTGCTTACCCATCCTGTCGGAGTTGAGCAGGGTAAAGCCTGACCCGCGGGTAAGACAGATCCCGCTCCGGGCTCAAAACCCGGCATGGCACCATGCCGGAAAAACGATAGCTTCAGCTGGCCTGACTGCCCTGCGTGGCAAAAGCACTCTCCGTTGCGCGACTTCTGGCGCTGGCGATATCCTGCCACAAAGTGTCCACATGGCTTTCCACGGGCCGTAAATAGCCCGCCACCAGCATGATAAGCAGGGTGGTTAAAAAGCCATAGACACCGGGCGTCCAGCCATAGGTCTGGATAAACTCAGGCTCGGTTAAAGTCAGCCCGAACGACACCACCATGCCCAGCAAAAAACCGGCAACGGCACCGAATTTATTAGCCCGCCGCCAGTACAGTCCCAGCAGAACCACCGGCGACAATACAATCATGCCCTGATAGGTCATCAAAGCCAGAAAAACCAGCTGTCCCTCTTTCAGGTATGCCCCGACGAGCGCACCGATACTCATCACCACCACCGACCAGCGGGCAATCAGCAAGGCGGTTTTCTCATTAATCTTGCGATTGATGACCTGGGCTATATCACCGGAAATCGCCGTCGACATCGCATTCAGAATCCCGCTGACGGTACCCAGACTAGCCGCCATCACCAGCACGGCAAAGAAAGCCAGCGGCCAGACGCCGGCCTGAGCATGCGCCCAGAACAAGGCTTCTTCCGGGTTTTCCTGGGCGAAAGGCAAGGGATGAAGCGCCATTGACAAGATAAACAGCAAAGCAAATGACAGAATGCCCAGTACCGGTGCAAACAGCACCGACTGTTTAATGGTGCGGATACTGTCAGCCGCAAACAGTTTGTTATACACCCACGGCCACATAAAGCCGCCCAACCCACTGGTGATAATAATCGCCGTCCAGTAATTGGGCGACACGTCCCAGCCCGGTCCGGGGAAAGTCATGGCCCCGGGTGCCTCGTAAAACAACCTGTCCATCGCGGCACTCAAGCCGCCCAGCTCACTGTAAAGCACATAAATCAGCACCGCTGAACCCACGATCATCATATACAGCCCCTGAACGATGTTCGCGGTGACCACACTGCGCATACCACCCATCGCGACATAAAACACCACGACAAAAATACCGATGATCATGCCCAGCAAGGGGCTGATAAACCCCTCTGTCGCATAGTTGAAGACATAACCGATGGTGTACCACTCCATCAACAGCCACGGTACCGACAGCGCCACCCCGGCAAAACCGGTCAGCACCCGGATAAAATCACTGCGATAACGCAGGCCCAGTAACTCCGACTGGGTCCGCAGCTGATACTTTTTACCCCAGATAAAGGTTTTTTCCGCTACCAGATACATCACCAGCAAGGTGACAATGCCGTAGGGAATCACATACATGCCGATCATGCCGAAGCTGACGGCAAAACCGGAAAACACCGTATAACCAGCGCCAACATACCAGGTCGCCAGAAAACCAAAGGTAATCCCCAGCACGCCGATACTGTGATTCGCCGTGGCATAGTCGGCCATCGTCGACACGCCCAGCTGGCGGCGGTTTATAAATAGAATCAGTCCCAGAAAGGCCAGCAATGAGAGAACAGGAATCATCGCTCTGCCTCCACCTCAACCTGCAGATCCAGCAGCCCGCTTCGGCTCTCCAGCAGATACCAGGCAGCAAAAAACACTGAAGCCAGCAGCGCAAGACCAATATGCCAGACCATCGCAAATGGCAGCCCCAGCCAGCGGGGATCAATCGTATTGGCCCATAAAAACACCGGTGGGAAAGTCGTGAGAAAAGTCGTCGCCAGAATCAGCGTGATAAATAAAGCCGAGCGACGGCGAGTGTGCATGTTTGTGGCAGACATCAACAGCTCCGTTGCAGATTGACCAATCGTCTACCTTAACAAGCAAGGGCCAAAATTAAACGGGAAATTTGCCCGATGATGAACAGTCTGTCGCAGGGGCATTCAAAAGTTGGCTTGAGGAGCTGACTCTGTCGAGTCTGGATCGCAACAAAATCCGTCAGTCAGTAGCGAAAGCGTTGAAGTTGGGCGTAGCAGAATGGATATCAAGCAACGCCTAATGGCTGCGAAACATAAAATACACCGCCCCCACCAGACACAGGCCCGCCCAGAGATAATCCAGCTTGAGGGGTTCTTTCATGTAAAAAACCACGAAGGGCACGAAAATACTCAAGGTAATGACTTCCTGAATAATTTTCAGTTGCCCGAGTGACAACACTTCATAACCTATGCGGTTGGCCGGCACCTGAAACAAATATTCAAACAGCGCCACGCCCCAGCTGACAAAGGCGGCAATAAACCAGGGCTTATCTCCCATCTCTTTAAGATGGGCATACCAGGCAAAAGTCATAAACACATTACTGCAAATCAGCAGTAATACTGTCGTCATCACCGGATTCATCAGCACTCCCCCTGCATAGCCAGAGGTGCTTATTATCGCTGTCTAAATGTTATTTTGATATTGCTATTTGAATCAGTGATTGCCGTTAAGGTATCGGTTTCTTTGAAGGCATATCAAGTCGGCTGACGCTCTGATTTCCTCAGACCTTAACCTTGTATTTAAGGTCTTTGGCTTCATCGCCTGTCATGCCACGAAAGCCCCACTGATGAGGTTGCTGCTCCTTAATGGTGATTTCAACATCGACCGGCGCCAAAGAAAGTTGACTTTCCAATTCTGAAAATAAAGCCTTAATTAAAGCCTTCTGTGTCTCGGCTTTCCGGCCGGCCATCATATTAATTTCAATCACTGTATAGGCATCGCTTCTACCGCCAGGGTAATAAAAATCTTCCCTGTCGAGCGGCACAAAACGATGTGCCCGCTTATCCTCCGGCATACCCAGCACGCTTTGCATGCAGCCGTGAATCACATCTGAGAGTTGGGCTTTTATTGGATTCAGTCTTTCTTTTATTCCGTAAACGACGATCATGCGCATCCCTGTCTAATTATCTAAACATGGAGAGAGTCTAACATCATGTTTTCGCCTTTATGGCGAGTCAGGGATATGCGTGCCCATATCCCTAACAACCCTAGGGCACCCCACCGTGCTGGCCTGCAGCTCCACTGCGTTGCTCGCTTTGTCTGGCGTCTGGTTAAAACTCGCTAACGCTCAGACACTAACCAGCCGTTATCCAGACAAACCTCCGCTACTCGTCAGCACAAACGGGGAATAAGGGGAGTATGCCCCTTAGCTGCGGTGATAGTTGCCCCCTCTCCCTTGATGGGAGAGGGCTGGGGTGAGGGTGAAACCGCCCTTTTGCGCAGGGAACCCGAAGGGCAAGCATCGGGCTGCCCTTTTGTTTGGTTCGTTTATTTGTGACAAGAAAAATAAATGAACTCGGACTTTAGTCCGAAATAAATCTAAATCAAGTTGGCTGACCCCATGATTTCCTTTGATAAAATAATGGGGTTTTTCATGTCAAATGATGAGTTTCAATCGTGTCAGCCCCTTTGATCCAAATACCAATGGTGTCTGCCTCCTTTGATTCGCTGTTTCTAGCGAAAAGAATTTAAGTCTCCTCCTTCTGGCTTTTCTCATTAGTTTCAAGGATTCGTTCAAGATTTTTTGAGAACTCAGCAGTGTCAGCAAAGTAGTTGGGATATGCTTTCTTTAATCCATGTAGTGACTCAGCAGCAACGAGAACAACATCCTTGTCTGAGTTATTTTTGAACGCTTTCTCTTTTTGAGCATAATCCTTTGTTGCTTGATCAAATTCGTCAGGAGTATACCTCCTGACTTGGATGTTGGATTTATCTATTTCCAAGGTTAATAGAAAATAATCATTTCTATGCTTTTTGTCTTTCCCTAAGTGATTTGTAGATACTGCAAATGCCC
This sequence comes from Methylophaga sp., assembly GCF_009711715.1. GTDB lineage: Bacteria > Pseudomonadota > Gammaproteobacteria > Nitrosococcales > Methylophagaceae > Methylophaga. Next base: position 180,308 of record NZ_VENF01000004.1, read on the forward strand.
TTAATCTTGGAATGACATTTAGTTTATTGATGTAACTTATTAGTTCTAACCTATCCGGTGTTTTGGCATTACGAGCTAGATTTCTGGTCTCGATATCTGCAAACGCAATACTTGCAAGTTTGAAGAACTCTAGCCATTCATTTTGACCTTGACTAGCTTTTAATGCTTGACCGGTGAAGGTGCCCACAACCTCTACGGCGGTTGCCCACGCATGTTGTACCTTGCTTCTGATTTGTAGTTCTACTGAGTGCGCTTTGAATGCTGTCTTAATTCCGTTATACCTATAAACCAGATGAATTCCTCGATATCCTGATTCTTTAGGTTTTTTAATGTAATCACGTTGTCTTCGAAGAGTATTACGTGTCCTTCCTTCAACTATTGCATCCCTCACAGCATAAACCTGTGAAATATTAGCTACTACAATCCTACACCCACCAACGTCTTCCATCCGGTCTAACTTCATTCCATGTTCACGTGTGAGCTTGGCTAGTATGGATGGAGTTCTTTTTAATCGTTGAACGACTACTGCATTTGGGTCTACTGAATATGCCTTACTTCTGAAATACACAAGCATTGATTGAATCGGATAAGCATGTGAGGCTCTCCAATTATGTAGCACTTGGATTGATTCTATTAAATCTCTGACACTAGGGATATTTTTACTACTGAGGCGATCCCCAGCTTTACGGACTGCTTTCTTGGAATATTTCAGTTCTACCCACGCCACCACATTCTCCTTCAGGGTGATATTTCCCTATAAGGGATTGAGTTTCATCCTTTCTTAACAGGCCTCTTCCACCCCTCAACCGTCTTCTGCTTAGAGACAGTCAAAGTTAAAGCATCAGCCGGTGCATCCTTCCGAATCGTAGACCCAGCCCCAATAGTCGCCCCATCCTCAACCGTCACCGGTGCAACCAGCTGCGTATCCGACCCCACAAACACCCTATCACCAATCACCGTGCGATGTTTATTCGCCCCATCATAGTTACAGGTAATGGTACCGGCCCCGATATTCACATCGGCACCCATATCGGTATCACCGATATAGCTGAGGTGATTCACCTTGGAGCCCAAACCGATATTGGCATTTTTGACTTCGACAAAGTTACCGATCCTGGCCTTGGCTGCCAAAACAGAACCCGGACGCAGACGCGCATAAGGCCCGACCGCACAGCCTGAGCCCACTTCGGCATTTTCAATAATACTGTTGGGCAGGATTTCAGCACCTTCATGAATCACGCTGTTGATAATGATGCAGTTCGCACCGATGGTGACGTTGTCAGCAATGGTGTTGATGCCTTCGAAGATGACATTGATATCGACGGTAATATCCTGCCCGGCGTTGAGTTCGCCGCGGATATCGACACGGGCCGGATCGCGAAAGGTGACGCCGGCCATCATCAGATCCGTCGCCTGTTTCTGCTGGTAGTAGCTTTCCAGTTCGGCCAGTTGCACACGGTTATTGACGCCTGCGACTTCCATTTCATCTTCACAGATCACGGAGTCAATCTCGATGCCCTGCTCGACCGCCTGGGCAATCAGATCGGTCAGGTAGTATTCGCCCTGGGCATTGTTGTTATCGAGCCTGGCCAGCGCTTCGTCGAGCCATTTGGCCGGGAGGCACATGATGCCGGTGTTCACTTCATTGATGAGTCTGGTTTCTTCGTCGGCATCCTTTTCTTCGGTGATGCGCAGCATTTTGTCATCAAAGTCACGCACGATGCGGCCATAGCCGGTCGGGTTATCCAGCAGCGCGGTCAGCACTTTAAGGCTGTTGCTGTCACCTTCATTAATCAGGGCTTGTAAGGTCTCGACCTCAATCATTGGCACATCGCCGTAAAGCACTAATACCTGATCGGATTGCCGGAAATAGGCTTTGGCCTGCTCTACCGCATGGCCGGTGCCTTTCTGTTCATGCTGCATGACGGTGTTAATGCCTTGCGCTTCGAGGTAAGGCACGACGTCGCTGGAACCGTTGCCGCAGACCACGGCGAGCTCGGCGGGATCAAGCTGCCTGGCGGTGTCGATGACGTGTTGCAGTAATGGCTTGCCACCCAGGGTATGCATGACCTTGGGCTTGCTGGATTTCATGCGGGTGCCTTTACCGGCAGCAAGAATGATGATGGATAGTGACATAGATAATTGGCTGTTAAATCAAAAAAGGCATTCTAGCAGATTGGCTTCGTCGAACAGTAGATGAGGCACAGGTGCAGGTTTAATGTTATTAGCTTGTGAGTAAAAGTGAGCAATTCTGTCTGTGATATTTCGCACTGGAGAGATTGCTTTGTCGTTCCTCCTCGCAATGACACCAATGTGCCGGGTGTTAATTAATTTTTCTCTGTGTCCTCTGTAACTCTGTGGTTAAAAACCAAAAAAAAGGCCGTCCGGAGACAGCCTTTTTTGTTTGATGCGGCTTGGGATTAACGTCCCTTGCCTTTTCTGGCACGCTCGATAGCACGCAACTGCGCCAGTGCTTCGACCAGCTCACGCTGAGCTTCGGCAAAGTCACGTTTGTCAGTTTTGTCGTGCAGCGCTTTTTCTGCATCCTGTTTCGCTTGCAGGGCAGCCGCTTCATCGACATCCGCTGCACGCAGGGCAGTATCAGCCAGAACAGTGACTACATGCGGCTGAACTTCCAGCATGCCGCTTGAGACATAGAACTGCTCTTCTTCACCGTTGTCTTTCAACACACGGACTTCGCCCGGCTTGAGCTTGGTCAGCATCGGAGTGTGACGTGGGTAGATACCGACTTCACCTTCCACTGCCGAGGCAAATACTGCTGCCGCCAGACCTGAGAAGATCTCCTGTTCAGCGCTTACAATGTCGACATGAATAGTCATGGCCATGCTTTACCTCCCAGGGGATTAGAGCTTCTTGGCTTTCTCGACGGCTTCTTCAATACTACCCACCATGTAGAACGCTTGTTCCGGCAGAGAGTCATAGTCACCATTCAGGATGCCTTGGAAGCCAGCAATCGTGTCTTTCAGAGAGACGTATTTACCAGGTGCACCGGTAAAGACTTCTGCTACGAAGAACGGTTGTGACAGGAAGCGCTGAATCTTACGCGCACGGGATACGGTCAGTTTGTCTTCTTCAGACAGTTCGTCCATACCCAGGATTGCGATGATGTCTTTCAGCTCTTTATAACGTTGCAGGGTACCCTGAACGCCACGCGCAACATCATAGTGCTCGTTACCGACAACCAATGGGTCCAGCTGACGTGAAGTCGAATCCAGCGGGTCAATCGCAGGATAGATACCCAGCTCGGCGATAGAACGTGACAGTACAACGGTCGCGTCCAAGTGAGCAAAGGTGGTGGCTGGAGACGGGTCAGTCAAGTCATCCGCAGGTACGTATACCGCCTGGATAGAAGTGATGGAACCGACTTTGGTTGAGGTGATACGTTCCTGCAGTACACCCATTTCTTCCGCCAGGGTCGGCTGGTAACCTACCGCTGATGGCATACGACCCAGCAGCGCTGATACTTCGGTACCGGCCAGGGTGTAACGATAGATGTTATCAACGAAGAACAGCACGTCACGGCCTTCGTCACGGAAGTACTCGGCCATGGTCAAACCGGTCAGCGCAACACGCAGACGGTTACCAGGTGGCTCGTTCATCTGACCGTAAACCAGCGATACCTTGTCGATAACGTTGGAGTCAGTCATTTCGTGATAGAAGTCGTTACCTTCACGAGTCCGTTCACCGACACCGGCGAATACAGAGTAACCACTGTGCTCGATCGCGATGTTACGGATCAGTTCCATCATGTTAACGGTTTTACCGACACCGGCACCACCGAACAGACCGACTTTACCACCCTTGGCGAACGGGCAGACCAGGTCGATAACCTTGATACCGGTTTCCAGCAGTTCATTACTGGCAGCCAGTTCGTCAAAGCTTGGTGCTTTACGGTGGATACCCCAGCGTTCTTCTTCACCGATATCGCCTTTTTCGTCGATAGGGTTACCCAGAACGTCCATGATACGGCCCAGCGTTTTTTGACCTACCGGTACGCTAATCGCTTTACCGGTGTTGGATACGGCCAGGTCACGTTTCAGACCATCGGAGGTACCCATGGCGATAGCACGAACCACGCCGTCACCCAGTTGCTGTTGAACTTCCAGCGTCAGACCAGTCTCTTCGACGGTCAGGGCGTCGTATACTTTTGGCAGGCTGTCGCGTGGAAACTCCACGTCAACGACCGCGCCGATAATTTGTACAATCTTTCCAGAGCTCATCTCGCTTCCTCTTAATATCTATTCAGTTATACCGCAGCGGCACCTGCAACAATCTCGGAGATCTCTTGCGTAATCGCAGCTTGTCGAGCTTTGTTGTAAACCAGTTGTAAGTCATCAATAAGGTCACCGGCGTTATCGGTCGCGTTTTTCATCGCGATCATGCGAGAAGCCTGCTCACAGGCAATATTCTCGACTACGCCCTGATAAACCTGTGACTCGATGTAGCGGACCAGCAGGTCGTCCAGTACATCTTTGGCATCTGGTTCGTAAATGTAGTCCCAGTGATGGGACAGCTCTTCGCTCGGCTTTTCAGGCTTGGCAGGCAGCAAACGCAGGATTTTGTCTTCCTGAGTCATGGTATTCACAAACTCGTTGAATACCAGGTACAGACTGTCGATGCGCCCTTCGTTGTACGCATCCAGCATGACCTTGACCGTACCGATCAGGTCGTGAGCGCGAGGCGCATCACCAAGCTGGGCAGTCTGGCTGACCAGGTTTACCGGCAGTCTTCTGAAGAAGCTGGATGCTTTCTGACCGATAGTGCAGACATCCACTTCCATACCCTTGTCCGACTTGGCTCTGATATCTCTCAGTACCGTTTTGAACAGGTTGTTGTTCAGACCGCCACAAAGTCCACGATCAGATGAGACGATAATGTAGCCAACACGTTTGGTTTCTTCACGATCCTGCAGGTACGGATGTTTGTACTCAGGATGGGCGAAAGCCAGATGCTGGATAACGTTATAAATCTTGTCTGAATAAGGACGTGTCGCTGCCATGCGATCTTGAGCCTTACGCATTTTACTCGCGGCAACCATCTCCATCGCAGAGGTGATCTTCTGCGTGTTTTTGATGCTGCCGATTTGAGTCCGTATCTCTTTACCGCTAGCCATGAATTATGCTCCGATTACCAGCTACCGGTTTTTTTAAAGCTCTCGATTGCTGTGCGCATTTGGCCAGCAATGTCGTCATTAAAGTCACCGGTGTCGTTAATTTTCGCCATCAGGTCAGCATGGTTCGATTGCATGTTGGCCAACAGTGACGCTTCAAATGAACCGACTTTGTCGACTTCAACGTCGTCGATAAAGCCTTCATTCGCTGCGAACAATGAAATAGCCATTTCAGCTACTGACAGAGGTTGATATTGCTTCTGCTTCATCAGCTCGGTAACACGTTGACCACGGTTAATCTGGGCACGTGTGGCTTCGTCCAGGTCAGAAGCAAACTGGGCAAAGGCTGCCAGTTCACGGTACTGAGCCAGGTCAAGACGAATACCGCCACCGAGTTTCTTGATGATCTTGGTTTGCGCAGAACCACCAACACGAGATACCGACAGACCCGCGTTAATCGCAGGACGGATACCTGAGTTGAACAGGTCTGTTTCGAGGAAGATCTGACCGTCAGTAATCGAGATAACGTTGGTCGGTACGAAAGCAGACACGTCACCGGCCTGGGTTTCGATGATAGGCAGTGCAGTCAATGAACCGGTTTTACCTTTCACTTCGCCGTTGGTGACTTTCTCAACGTAGTCGGCGTTAACACGGGCCGCACGTTCCAGCAGACGAGAGTGAAGATAGAAAACGTCACCCGGATAAGCTTCACGACCTGGCGGACGGCGCAGCAGCAGCGATACCTGACGGTAAGCCCATGCCTGTTTGGTCAGATCGTCATAGATGATCAGCGCGTCTTCACCTTTATCACGGAAGTATTCGCCCATGGCGCAACCGGCATAAGGTGCGATGTACTGCAGTGCAGCAGAATCAGAGGCAGAAGCGGCAACGATGATGGTGTGATCCAGTGCACCGTGCTCTTCCAGTTTACGAACCACGTTCGCGATAGAAGAGGCTTTCTGACCGATAGCGACGTAGATACATTTAACGCCGGTATTTTTCTGGTTGATGATGGCGTCGATCGCAATCGCGGTTTTACCGGTCTGGCGGTCACCGATGATCAACTCACGCTGGCCACGACCGACCGGGATCATCGCGTCAATCGATTTCAGACCGGTCTGGATTGGCTGGTCGACTGATTGACGGGCGATGACGCCGGGGGCCACTTTCTCAATAGGAGAGTTGCTTTCGGCTTTGATATCGCCTTTACCGTCGATTGGGGCACCCAGTGAGTTAACAACACGACCCAGCATGGCTTCGCCAGTCGGGACTTCCAGGATACGACCGGTACATTTGACCTTGTCGCCTTCCGTAATGTGTTGGTAGTCACCCAGAATAACCGCACCGACAGAGTCGCGTTCCAGGTTAAGAGCCATACCGAAAGTGTTACCAGGGAATTCCAGCATTTCCCCTGACATAACATCGGCTAGGCCGTGAATACGAACGATACCATCGGTAACACCGACTACGGTACCTTCTGTGCGCGCTTCAGTGGCCCCTTCAAAGCTTTCGATACGCTTTTTGATCAGGTCACTGATTTCTGCTGAATTCAGTTGCATCTCTGTTTCCTCTATAACGGGCCGCTTATGTAATAGCGTTGGCCAGTCTGTTCAGTTTACCCAAGGCAGAACCATCGATTACCAGGTCTCCTGCACGGATGATTGCACCACCCAGCAGGCTTTCATCGATGCTGGTATTGAGCGTGATATCACGACCCAGGCGCTGTTTCAGCGCGGCAGAGATTTTGTCTGCCTGTTCCTGAGTCAGTTCACGCGCCGAAATCACTTCGGCGGTCATCGATTTTTCAGCTTCTGCACGCAGTGCTTCGAAGAGAACGGTAATGTCTGTCAAAAGCAACAGACGGTTATTTTCTGCCAGCAACAACAGGAAGTGTCTGGCATCGGCTGTCATCAGATCACCGGCGATATCTGCCAGCACGTCAACAGCCTGCTCGTCACTTACTGCCGGGCTAGTGATTATGGATTGCATTTCTGGTTCGGCAACGCATTGCGCCAGAACCGCAAGCAGGTCAGACCACGCCTTCAACTCATCTTTTTCCTGCGCGATCGCAAAGACCGCGTTGGCATAAGGACGAGCGATGGTTATTGCTTCTGCCATCCTAAATTCCTCTAGATTCGGCTAACCAATTCGTCGAGCAAATCGGTGTGGGCCTTTTCATCAATTTCACGGCCAAGAATTTTGCTGGCACCTGCCAGTGCAATACCGCCGACCTGAGATTTCAGTTCGTCGCGGGCACGGTTTGCTTCCTGTTCAATTTCTGCCTTGGCAGAGTTCAGGATGCGCTCACCTTCTACACGGGCGTTGTTCTTGGACTCGTCCACAATTTCATTCCCACGCTTTTGCGCCTGAGAAACGATTTCGCTCGCTTGCTCTTTAGCTTCGTGAATAACTTGTTGTGCACGTTTTTCCGCCAGTTCCTGCTCGTGACGACCACGTTCTGCAGCAGCCAGACCATCGGCAATTTTCTTTTTACGCTCTTCGAGCGCTTGCATGATAGGTGGCCATACATATTTCATGCAGAAGGCGACGAAAACCGCGAATGCGATAATCTGGCCTATGATGGTTGCATTGATATTCATGCCTGTACCTCTATGTTTACCGCAATGGGGGACGGAATAATTCTATTAACCGGCCACCGCGAACAGTACGTACATAGCCAAACCAACTGCGATCATAGGTACCGCGTCAACCAGACCCGCAACCAGGAAGAATTGTGTACGCAGCATTGGTACCAGTTCAGGTTGGCGAGCTGCAGCTTCCAGGAAACGACCGCCCAGCAGACCAACACCAATAGCCGCACCCAGTGCGCCCAGGCCGATCATCAGAGCACCAGCAATGTAAACTAAACCCATATCCATTTTTTTCTCCTACAAAAAGTAAAGACTAAAAATAAAAAGTTAAAACCCAACAAACATCAATGATGTTCTTGATGTGCCATATCCAGATAAACCGTTGTCAGCACCATGAAGATGAATGCTTGCAGCGTGATAATCAGAATATGGAAAATCGCCCAGCCGACCTGCAACAGACCGGCAAAAGAACCCATAACCAGACCGGCGCCATACATGGTCGCGATCAGGATAAAGACCATCTCACCGGCGTACATGTTACCGAACAGACGAAGGCCCAGTGAGAAAGGTTTTGACAGCAGCGTGACGGTCTCAAGCACGGTGTTGATAGGCAAAGCCCATTTACCGAATGGTTGCAGCGTCAGTTCGCCGATAAAGCCGCCCGTGCCTTTGATCTTGAAGCTGTAGTACAGCATCAGCAGGAATACGAAGATCGCCATACCGAGTGTCGCATTCGGATCGGTAGTCGGCACGATTTTGAAGTAAACATGATGCGGATCGACACCGAAAATGGCACCGGCAGACTGCATAACGATCTGCGGGATAATATCAACGGGAATCAGGTCCATCAGATTCATCAGGAAGACCCAGACAAAGATGGTCAGCGCCAGGGGGGCAACGAGGTTGTTCTTACCACCGGAGAAGGAGCCTCTCACGGTGTCATCGATAAAGTCGATGATCATTTCTGCAAAATTCTGGCTGGCGGTGGGGATGCCGGCGGAGACTTTCTTGGCGACGCTGCGGAAGAACCACATCATCAAAGCGCCAAGAAGAATGGACATAAACATGGTGTCGACATTAATCGACCAGAAGCCCATATTGGCGGCTTCTCCTGAGGACATTGCAAAGCCCCATTCGCCGGTGGGTGCCCAGACACCAGGCTCGGTTTCGACTTGTTTCTGACCGAAAGTCAGATTCTGAAGGTGATGCTTGATGTATTCTGATGTAGTAATTTCACTAGCCATGTTCGGTTTCAAGCCCGGTTTGAATTTCCTAAAAACAACATCAGCTGTGTCAGCGCGAACCCCAGCAGCAGTGGCAAGGCCTCAAGCCCCAATGCTCCCAGTCCGGCGGCAAACATCATTATCGTCACCAGCCAACGTTCAGCCACACATCTGTATGCGCTACTCAAATTTTTCTCGGCATCCGCGCGGGCCGTCACAACGGCGCGTTTGATATGCCATAACATCAGCAAGGTATTGAAAATCGCGATCAGCGCCCCGAATATCGAAGCAAGGACCTGTTCAACACCCCACCAGGTGGTAAAAACGGCAATAGCAGCCATCATCACAATTTGCCACTTTAAGACGCGCTTTAGCGGCGCAGTTCTGGCCAACTGTTCCATTTTTACCTGTGGAAGTGGAATTTGCCTTAAGCAAATCAGGGCATTATAAAGACACCGCGCGGAGGCGGTCAATGAAATTCTCGTCTTTACCTGATACGTTTGATGAGTTTTTTCAATTCATCGACGTTACGGTAGTTAATCACCAGTCTACCTTTGCCGCTGGCATTGTGCTTGATACTGAAAGCGGAGTCGAGTTTCTGCCTGATACTCTCTTCCAGATGCTGAATCTCTTCCAGATCGTCTTGTGACTGTTTTTGCGCCGGTTTTTTCGGATTCTGCACCCGGCGAATCAGCTGCTCTGCCTCTCTGACCGACAGACCTTTTTCCACGATCTGGCCAGCCACTTCGCTTTGCAATTCCGCTTCCAGTGCCAGCAAGGCACGGGCATGTCCCATTTCCAGATCGCAATTTTCAACCAGTTTTTTGACATCCTGATTAAGGTTGCGCAAACGTAACAGGTTGGTGACTGCGGCGCGCGACTTGCCCACCGCTTCGGCTGCCTGCTGATGGGTCATTTCGAATTCTTCACGCAGACGGAACAAGGCGTTGGCCTCTTCCATCGGGTTGAGATTTTCACGCTGGATGTTTTCGATCAGCGCCATCGCAATCGCACTGCGATCAGAGACATCGCGCACCAGCACCGGCACTTCCACCAGTCCGGCCATGCGCGAGGCACGCCAGCGACGCTCACCGGCGACAATTTCATAGCGATCACCGCCAATCGGCCTGACGATAATCGGCTGAACCAGACCCTGGGCACGGATAGAATCGGCCAGTTCTTCCAGCGACTCCTGCGACATATCAACACGCGGCTGATATTTACCGGGCTGGATCATATCCAGAGGGAAATGCTGCAGACTGTCATCCAGGTTGGTTTTTTCTTCCTGGTTCACATCTGCCAGCAGTGCATCCAGCCCCCTGCCCAATCCTCTTTTCTTTGTCGCCATGCCTGTAACCCTGTTATTCAGCCGTTTGCTTTCTTCTGTCGTCGCATAAACTCGCTTGCCAGCGCCATGTAGGCAATCGAGCCGCGTGAGCCGCGATCATAAGCCAACACCGGCATGCCGTGACTGGGCGCTTCCGCCAGCCGGACGTTGCGCGGGATAATCGAATGAAACACTTTGTTCTGGAAATGGTTGATCAGCTGACGCGAGACCTGATTGGCCAGGTTGTTGCGGGCATCAAACATGGTGCGCAACAGGCCGGTGATATCGAGTTGGGGATTGGCTCTCTGCTTGACCCGCTCGATAGTGCGCAACAGCGATGATAGACCTTCCAGAGCATAGTATTCGCATTGGATCGGGATCAAAACTCCCTGTGATGCGACCAGTGCGTTAACCGTTAGCATACTCAATGAAGGCGGGCAGTCAATCAGAATGTAGTCGTATTTTTCGCGGGTCGACTCCAGCGCAATGCGCAGTCGATGTTCACGCAGCTTGATTTCCAGCAGTTCGACTTCGGCCGCAGTCAGATCAGAGTTGGTGGGCATCACATCGAAACCCAGCCCTTCCGGGCTGATAATGGTGTCTGCGGCCCGGGCTTCGGCCATGATGACTTCGTAGCTGCTGTTATTGATGTCGTCTTTATCCAGGCCGCAACCGGTGGTGGCATTGCCCTGGGGGTCAAGGTCGATCATCAGGACTTTCTTGCCATACTCAGCCAGTGACGCTGCCAAATTCACCGTGGTGGTGGTTTTGCCAACCCCGCCCTTCTGGTTGGTCACTGCGAATATGTTTCCCATTCTCAACCTTCGTTTTTGATTAGTCTCACCAAATGTCGCTCGCCATCGCATTCCGGTACATTGAGCGACACCACATCCTGTAGCCGGAACTCGCTGGAATCAAACTGCAATTCTTCGCTCGGGTAGACCCCTTTCATCAGCACCAGCCGGCCATTTTGCTCACAGTGCTGACCCGCCAGTCTGATAATGTCATCGACACTGGCAAAGGCGCGAGCAGTGATAATAGCAAATTTGGGTAAAGATACCTGTTCCACGCGACCATGCACAACCGTGACATTGTCGAGGCCCAATTCGGCCTTGACCTGCTGCAGGAAGCGGGTCTTTTTGGAATTGCTGTCAAGCAGTGTAACGGCGCAGTCAGGTCGGACGATCGCTGCCGGAATCCCGGGCAGACCGCCGCCGGTGCCGACATCCAGCAGACTCGCGGCATCCAGATAAGGCAAAACTGAGAGACTATCGAGAATATGGCGGGACAGCATTTGAGCCGGGTCCCGCACCGAGGTCAGGTTATAGACCTTATTCCATTTAACCAGTAATGCCACATAATCCAGCAACTGGTCTTGTTGTTTATCCGAGAGCTCAAGTGATAGCGCTGCACAGCCCTTTTTGAGCTGCGCTCTGAGATCCAAAGCCATTAACTGGCTTCACTCAGGCCGCTGCGTTTTAAATGCACCAGCAGGAGTGAGACTGCCGCTGGTGTCACACCGGAGATACGGGCGGCCTGACCCAGATTGGCCGGACGAGCATTTTCCAGTTTTTCGCGAACCTCGTTAGACAGGCCACGAACGTTTTTATAGTCGAGTTCAAGTGGCAGGACGGTATTTTCATTGCGCTGAACCCGTTCGATTTCATTTTGCTGGCGGTTGATATAGCCGGAGTATTTGGCCTGAATCACGACCTGTTCCGCCACTTCATCGGAAACATCCTGCTCACGCTGCATCAGCTCCAGCAACGCGGCATAATCCACTTTGGGGCGACGCAACAGATCCTTGGCAGTGGTGACTTTGGTGAGTTTTTCACCCAGTACAGCTTCGACTTTGGCCTGGTCCATTTTCTCCGGCACAAACTTGTAGCTGTCGAGATGAGCATTTTCCTTATCCACTGCTTCAAGCTTGGTATTGAATACGGCCCAGCGCTCGTCATCGACAATACCCAGTTGACGACCAATCGGTGTCAGACGCATATCGGCATTGTCTTCCCGCAGCATCAGACGATATTCAGCGCGGCTGGTGAACATACGATACGGTTCGCGGGTACCGGCGGTAATCAGATCATCAATCAGAACGCCGATATAAGCTTCGTCCCGACGCGGGTACCAGCCTTCCAGACCACGTGCCTGCAGACCGGCATTGAGACCGGCGATGAGTCCCTGTGCCCCGGCTTCTTCGTAACCGGTGGTGCCGTTGATCTGACCGGCAAAATACAGGCCGTCCATATGTTTGGTTTCCAGCGTTGGCTTGAGATCACGGGGATCAAAGAAATCGTATTCAATGGCATAACCCGGACGGGTGATATGGGCGTTTTCGAGTCCCCTCATCGAGCGCACGATCTCATACTGCACATCAAACGGCAGACTGGTGGAAATGCCGTTCGGATAAACCTCGCCACACTCCAGGCCTTCCGGCTCCAGGAAAATCTGATGCGAAGCACGGTCGGCAAAACGCACCACCTTGTCTTCAATCGATGGGCAGTAACGCGGGCCAATGCCTTCTATCTCGCCGCTGTACATTGGTGAGCGATCCAGATTGTTACGGATCACCTCATGCGTCTGCTCATTGGTATGCGTGATGTAACAGGAAATCTGTGGCGGATGATGTTCACGCTTGCCCAGGAAAGAGAACACCGGGGTCGGATCATCACCGGGCTGTTCGGTCAGCTGTGAAAAATCAATGCTGCTGGTCGCAATACGCGGCGGTGTGCCGGTTTTAAGACGATCGACACGAAATGGCAAGGCGCGCAGACGCTGTGACAGCGCAATCGAAGCCGGGTCACCGGCGCGGCCACCCTGATGATTCTGCATGCCGATGTGAATCAGACCACCAAGGAAAGTGCCAACAGTCAGTACCACAGCTTTGGCTGCGAAGCGCAGGCCAACCTGGGTAACCACACCGACCACGCGATCGTTTTCAACCACCAGATCATCGACCGCCTGCTGGAAGATATAGAGATTGGGCTGGTTTTCCAGATAAGCGCGCACCGCGGCTTTGTAACGAACGCGATCCGCCTGCGCACGGGTGGCACGAACAGCCGGGCCTTTACTGGAGTTGAGGGTACGAAACTGGATGCCACCGCGATCGGCTGCCTGTGCCATGATGCCGCCCAGCGCATCGATCTCTTTGACCAGATGGCCTTTACCGATACCGCCGATGGCCGGGTTACAACTCATCTGTCCCAGGGTTTCGATATTCTGTGTTAGCAACAGCGTTTTCACACCCTGACGGGCAGAAGCCAGCGCGGCCTCGGTCCCGGCATGACCGCCGCCGACAACAATGACATCATAATGGTCCTGGTAACTCATAGCGCACCAAACAAGCTTGAAAATAAAGATGTTAATTTTAACATGCTGTTAATAATGTTTGCCTAATATTCAAACATTTAAATCATTATTTCAGGAACAACATGGAAAAGAACCGCGGTCTGAAACGTCTGTTTTTTGCACTGATTTATTCGTGGCAGGGTCTGAAATCGGCCCTGAAACATGAAGAAGCCTTCAGACAGGAATTTATCGGTTTTGTAGCGCTCACCGCCTTGAGCTTTTATCTTGATGTCACGGCGGTGGAACGTCTTTTCATGATCTGCACCCTGGTGCTGGTGATGATCGTGGAAATACTGAATTCAGCGATTGAAACCACCGTGGACCGTGTCAGTTATGACAAACACAAACTCTCAGGCCGAGCCAAGGATTACGGCTCGTTCGCCGTACTGATGTCGATTCTGGTTGCCACCGCGACCTGGCTCACCATTCTGCTGGCTTAAGCCCGGCGCTGATAAGCCCAGATCATCATCACCACACCCCCGAGAATCATCGGCAAACACAATACCTGGCCCATAGTCAGCCAGCCGAAAGCAAGATAACCGTACTGTGGGTCAGGAATGCGCACGAATTCCACAATAAAGCGGAATACACCGTAACCGAGCAAAAAAAGACCGGAGACCGCAGCTCGTGGCCGGGGTTTGGCTGAGTAAATCCAGAGGATAATAAAAAGCAACAGGCCCTCCAGCGCCGCCTGGTAAAGCTGTGACGGGTGTCGCGGCAAAGGTCCGGCGCCAGGAAAAACCATGGCCCAGGGCAGATCACTGACCCGGCCCCATAACTCACCGTTGATAAAGTTACCGATCCGACCCAGCATCAGACCAATAGGTACCATCGGTGCGATGAAATCACTGATTTCAAAAAAACCTTTGCCGGTTTTGCGGCCAAAGTACCAGAAAGCAATCAGCACACCGATAAGGCCGCCGTGGAAGGACATGCCACCCTGCCAGATTTTCAGCAGATTCAGTGGATTGTCCAGATTGGCGGCTAAATCATAAAACAAGGCATAGCCCAGCCGCCCCCCCAGGATGACACCCAAAGCGCCATAGAAAAGCAGATCTTCCAGTTGCCCTGCTTGCCAGTTATGGCGTGCTGCCCGATAGCGGCCCAGCAGCCAGACGAAAGCAAAACCCAACAGGTACATCAGACCGTACCAGTGTATCGCCAAAGGTCCCAGACTGATTGCCACCGGGTCGATCTGTGGGTAAGTCATACCAATCCCTCTGTTTAAGTGTGCGGCTATCTTAGCAACTAAAGCAGGGCAAATCTAAGACAATCAGGCCGTTTGCCGCACCAGTTTGGAACGACACCGATATGGCCTGCACCAAAATGATCCTGTAAGCTGAACCAGAATAAAGCAAATGTGGAATAGTTCACTGTTTTTCAATGGTTTACAAACTTGGCACGCTATCTGCTCAAACTGTTGCAGTCTGAATACACAGTGTTGCAAAAATTCAACGCCGGGGTTCAAACGACTAAACAATAAAATGTTAAACCGAGGAGTTAAACCATGAAACTGAGTAAGATTTCAGCACTTTGCTTTGCAGCGACTACACTGTTCGCTGCTTCATCAGCAATGGCTTGGGAAAGCGAAGACGGCCAGCACTCAACCAGTGCCAGCGTTGCGTTTTCTTCAGAGTATATCTGGCGTGGTATTTCACAAACAGACGGCGATCCCGCTATTTCAGGCAGCCTGGACTATGCTCACAGCAGCGGTTTCTATGCCGGCGTATGGGGTTCAAATGTCGATTACGGTGATGATGCCAGCGCAGAATTTGATGCCTACTTAGGTTACGGCGGTGAATTCGGTGAATCAGGTATCGGCTATGACGTCGGTTTCCTGCGCTATATGTTCCCGGGTGAAGATTACAACTTCAACGAAGTATACGGCTCATTGAGCTACAGCATCTTCACACTTGGCGTTGCTTACTCAAGCGATACGCTGGGCTCAGGTGAAGATGGTTACTACTACTCGCTGGATGCAGGTTATGACCTGCCTATGGGTCTGAGCCTGTATGGTGGTGTTGGTCTGTATGATGCTGATGAAGAAACATTCACTGACGGCATCGATGACTACTCTCACTACTGGATTGGTGTCTCCAAAGACGTAGCCGGTTTCACACTGGATCTGTCTTATCAGGACACTGAGAGTGATGCCGAAGATATCTACGGTGATCTTGCCGAAGAAACCTTCCTGTTCTCAGTTTCCAGATCATTCTAACGCTTCTCTGAAGGCCCGCTCGATGTTGAACGGGCCTTCTTTTCTACAGAAGGAAATTAGCTTATGAAACAAGTTGTAGCGATTATCAAGCCCTTCAAGCTTGATGATGTCCGGGAGTCCCTCTCCGAGATCGGTGTGCAAGGCTTGACCGTTTCAGAGGTGAAAGGTTTTGGACGTCAGAAAGGCCACACTGAACTTTATCGGGGTGCCGAGTATGTCGTTGATTTCCTGCCTAAACTGAAGCTCGAAATTGCCGTCGACGATGACATTGTCGAACAAGTGATCGAAGCCATCATCAAAGGCGCCAACACCGGCAAGATTGGTGACGGCAAGATCTTCGTTTACCCATTAGAGCAAGTGGTCCGGATTCGCACAGGCGAAACCGGTCCTGATGCCCTGTAAGCTTGAGGAGCAGATAATATGGAAAACGAAATCTTCCAACTCCAATATGCATTGGACACCTTCTACTTCCTGATTAGTGGTGCCTTTGTGATGTGGATGGCCGCCGGCTTTGCCATGCTGGAAGCCGGTCTGGTGCGGTCGAAAAACACCACTGAAATCTTAACCAAGAATGTGATGCTGTTTGCAATCGCCTGTACTGCCTATCTCGTTGTCGGTTATGACATCATGTATGGCGGTGGTCTGTTCCTGGACGGCATTGTCGGTGACGGTGTCACCGGTGCTGCTGAACCTGCTACTTATGCACCATCAGCCGACTTCTTCTTTCAGGTCGTATTCGTGGCGACAGCCATGTCTATCGTCTCCGGTGCGGTGGCTGAGCGTATGAAACTGTGGGCTTTTGCTGCTTTTGCCGTAGTAATGACTGCCTTTATCTACCCAATGGAAGGTGCCTGGACCTGGGGTGGTGAAGCTGTATTTGGCCTTTACACACTGGGTGACCTCGGCTTCTCTGACTTTGCCGGTTCCGGTATCGTTCACATGGCCGGTGCTGCTGCAGCCCTGGCAGGTGTCATTCTGCTGGGTGCACGTAAAGGCAAATATGGCCCTAACGGTGAAATTCACCCAATCCCCGGTGCCAATCTGCCAATGGCGACGCTGGGTACTTTCATCCTGTGGCTGGGTTGGTTCGGCTTCAACGGTGGTTCAGTGCTGGCGACAGCGTCTGTCGAAAGCGCCAATGCCGTTGCCGTGGTCTTCATGAACACCAATGCCGCTGCGGCAGGTGGTGTGATTGCTGCCCTGATCGTAGCCAAACTGATGTTCGGTAAAGCCGACCTGACCATGATCCTGAACGGTGCTTTGGCGGGTCTGGTGGCTATCACTGCCGGTCCTGACACCCCAACCCCGCTGATGGCGACCATCATCGGTGCCATCGGTGGTGTCATCGTGGTCTTCTCAATCGTGCTGCTGGATAAAATCAAAATTGATGATCCGGTCGGTGCGATCTCAGTCCACGGTACTGTCGGTCTGTGGGGCCTGCTGGCTGTACCGCTGACTAACGATGGTGTCAGCTTCTCCGGTCAGTTGATCGGCGCGGCGACTATCTTTGTCTGGGTGTTTGTTGCCAGCTTTATCGTCTGGTCCATCCTCAAAGTGGTCATGGGTATCCGTGTCACTGAGGAAGAAGAGTATGAAGGTGTTGATTATGTTGAATGCGGTATGGAAGCATACCCGGAATTCACCAACACAGGTAAGTAAAAAGTCACATACTCCAAGCAAAGAGGGACAGGTTTCGACCTGTCCCTCTTTTTTATGCCCGGAGGAAATTATTCTGCGTGATAAGGTGCGCTGAGTCGATGCACCGCTTCCACCAGTCTCGCCATATTCTCAGGGTCAACAGTGGGATGTATACCATGCCCGAGATTGAAGACATGGCCTGTTGTGCCTTTACCGTAGGCCGCCAGAATGGTGGCGACTTCCTGCTCCACCCGCTCCGGCGAAGCATACAGCACACAGGGATCCATATTGCCCTGCAGTGTCACCTTATCCCCGACGCGCCGGCGGGCTTCGCCGATATCGGTGGTCCAGTCGAGGCCAACACCGTTAACACCGGTTTCGGCCATCCATTCCAGCCATTGACCGCCCCCCTTGGTGAACATCGTGACCGGTACTTCACGACCTTCTGACTCACGTTGCAGACCGTTGACAATCTTCTGCATATAACTCAGGGAGAATTCACGGTACACAGCCGGGCTCAGGGTACCGCCCCAGGTATCAAACAGCATAATGGCCTGGGCACCGGCATTAATCTGGGCATTAAGATAGGCAATGACCGAGTCGGCCAGCACATTCAACAGCGCATGCATTTGATCCGGTGCATCAAACAGCATGCCTTTAACCTTGGCAAAGTCTTTACTGCCACCACCTTCAACCATGTAACAGGCCAGTGTCCAGGGGCTGCCACTGAAACCAATCAGGGGCACCTTGCCACCAATTTCGCGGCGGGTCAGGCGAATCGCGTCCATCACATAACCCAGACTGTCTTCCATATCCGGCACTGACAGATTTTTAATATCAGCAGCGGATTGAATCGTTCTGGAAAACTTCGGCCCTTCTCCAGTCACAAAATGCAGACCCAGGCCCATCGCATCAGGCACAGTCAGAATATCGGAAAAGATTATCGCCGCGTCCAGATCAAAACGGCGCAGTGGTTGCAGCGTGACTTCGCAGGCCATCTCCGGTGTCGAACACAGGGTCATGAAGTCACCGGCTTTTTTTCTGACTTCACGGTATTCGGGGAGATAGCGCCCCGCCTGTCGCATGACCCAGACCGGCGTCCGATCGACAGCTTGTTTCATGAGGGCTCGCAGATAACGATCGTTTTTCAGTTCCGCCACTTTTTCTTCCCGGGATTAAAACTACAGATACAAAAAAGGCTTGATCATACAGGATTATGATTCCTGTGATGCCAAGCCCTTAGTGTTTATAGTCTGGTATTAAGTTCAGACGTCGAGGTAATCAAGTATCCCTTCCGCTGCCTGACGACCTTCCCAGACCGCGGTAACGACCAGGTCAGAACCACGCACCATATCACCACCGGCAAAGATTTTCGGGTTGGTTGTCTGGTAGGCATGACCGCCTTCAGCCGGAGCAACGACACGACCACCATCATCAATGCTGACATTGAACTTTTCAAACCACGGTGCCGGGCTGGGACGGAAACCGAAAGCAATGACCACGGCATCCGCCGGAATCACTTCTTCACTGCCTGCCACCGGCTCAGGGCGGCGACGGCCGCGTTCATCCGGCTCACCCAGCGCAGTCGTGACGACTTTAACGCCGGTGACTTGGCCGTTTTCACCGATAATTTCTACCGGCTGACGATTCCACAGGAACTGAACACCTTCTTCGCGGGCGTTGTTTACCTCACGGCGGGAACCCGGCATGTTTTCTTCGTCACGGCGATAGGCACAGGTGACACTGGTCGCACCCTGACGAATCGCGGTACGGTTACAGTCCATCGCGGTATCACCACCACCCAGCACAACCACGTTTTTACCTTTAAGGCTGACATAGTTGTCTGACGGCAGATCCAGCAGATATTTATTGTTAGCCACCAGGTATGGCAGCGCTTCATAAACGCCATCCATCTCTTCGCCGGGGAAACCACCCTTCATATAGGTATAAGTACCCATACCCAGGAAAACCGCATCGTATTCATCAATCAGGGTCTGGAAATCGACATCTTTCCCGACTTCGGTATTGAGACGGAATTCGACGCCCATGCCTTCCAGCACTTCACGGCGGCGTTTGACTACGGCTTTTTCCAGCTTGAATTCAGGAATACCGAAAGTCAGCAGACCACCGATTTCCGGGTAGCGATCATAAACCACCGGTTGAACGCCATTACGCACCAGTACGTCAGCCGCACCCAGTCCGGCAGGGCCGGCACCGATCACCGCGACACGTTTACCCGTGGCCACCACATTGGACAGATCCGGACGCCAGCCTTTTTCCAGGGCCGTATCGGTGATGTATTTTTCTACTGAACCGATCGTGACGGCACCGAAGCCGTCATTGAGCGTACAGGCACCTTCACACAGGCGATCCTGCGGGCAGACACGGCCACAGATTTCCGGCAGGGTGTTAGTCGCATGCGACAGTTCCGCTGCTTCCTCCAGATTGCCTTCACTAACCAGTTTCAGCCAGTTAGGAATGTAGTTGTGAACCGGACATTTCCATTCACAATAGGGATTACCACATTCCAGACAGCGATCTGACTGTTCGCCAGCAGACTGATCATCAAAATCGCCGTAGATTTCACCGAACTGCTGGACGCGTACTTTGGCGTCCATTTTTTTCGGGTCAACACGACCTACATCTAAAAATTGAAACGTATTTTTTGCCATGATTTTTTCTACGCTGAGTCCTTAAGCTGCTTTCGTTGCCAGTTTCAGCAGACCGTCCATTGCAGCCGCTTTGGGTTTGACCATCCAGAACTGTTTCAGGCGTTGTTCAAACGCATCCAGAATCTGGTGGCCCCATGCACTGCCGGTTTCGCGGACATGATCTTCAATCATGCCTTTGAGGAACAGTGACAGCTCAGACATTTCAGCTGTATCGATTCTGACCAGTTCAACCAGTTCGTCGTTGTAGCGTTCAGCAAAGCTGTTATCGCTGTCGAGCACAAAGGCCAGACCGCCTGTCATACCGGCACCGAAGTTGAGGCCGGTTTCACCCAGCACAGTGATGACACCGCCGGTCATATACTCACAACCGTGGTCGCCCACACCCTCCACTACCGCTGAGGCACCGGAGTTACGGACTGCGAAACGTTCACCGGCGCGGCCGGCAGCGTAAAGTGCACCACCGGTGGCACCATAGAGGCAGGTGTTACCGATAATGCTGGCTTCATGGCTTTCGTATTCGCTTTCAGGCGAAGGATGAATCACCAGTTTGCCGTCTGCCATGCTTTTACCGACATAGTCGTTAGCATCACCTTCCAGGTACATTTCCAGACCACCGGCGTTGAATACACCAAAGCTCTGACCGGCAGAACCTTTCAGACGCAGACGAATCGGCTTGTCAGCCATACCGTAGTTGCCGTGAACGCGGGCGATTTCACCGGACAAACGGGCACCGATAGAGCGATTGACGTTACGAACTTCGTAACTGAACTCACCACCGGTTTTGTTGACGATGGCGTCCTTGATATCAGCGACCATCTGCTCGGCCAGTTCACCTTTGTCGTAAGGCTCGTTTTTCGGCTCCAGGCAGAACTTGGGTTTATCTGCAGGCACGCCGGCATCTGACAGTAACGGTGACAGATCCAGTCTCTGCTGCTTGCTGGTTTTACCCGGCAGCAGTTCCAGCAGATCGGTACGACCGATCAGGTCCTGCAGACTGGATACACCCAGTGCGGCCAGCCATTCCTGCGTTTCACGGGCAACGAACTGGAAGTAGTTCATTACCATTTGCGGCAGCCCGATAAAGTGCTGCGTACGCAGTTTTTCGTTCTGAGTAGCGACACCGGTTGCACAGTTATTCAGGTGACAAATGCGCAGGTATTTACAACCCAGTGCGACCATTGGGCCGGTACCGAAACCGAAGCTTTCCGCACCCAGAATCGCGGCTTTAACGACATCCAGACCGGTTTTCAGACCGCCATCTGTCTGCAGGCGCACTTTGTCACGCAGATCGTTGGCACGCAGGGTTTGATGGGCTTCAGACAGCCCCAGCTCCCATGGACCACCGGCATATTTGACCGAGGTCAGCGGGCTGGCACCGGTACCACCGTCATAACCGGAAATAGTAATCAGGTCGGCGTACGCCTTGGCAACACCGGCCGCGACAGTACCCACACCGGCCTGAGACACCAGCTTGACTGAAACCAGGGCCTGCGGATTAACCTGCTTCAGGTCGAAAATCAGCTGCGCCAGATCCTCAATCGAGTAAATATCATGATGCGGCGGCGGTGAAATCAGGGTCACGCCAGGCACCGAGTGGCGCAGGCTGGCAATCATCTGATTCACTTTCTTGCCTGGCAGCTGACCACCCTCGCCCGGTTTTGCACCCTGAGCGATCTTGATCTGCAATACTTCGGCATTGACCAGATAATGTGGGGTCACACCAAAACGACCAGACGCGATCTGTTTGATTTTCGAGACGCGCTCATTACCGAAACGATCCGGATCTTCACCACCTTCACCGGAGTTGGAGCGGCCACCCAGACGATTCATCGCAATGGCCAGCGCTTCGTGCGCCTCCGGTGACAAGGCACCCAGTGACATACCGGCGCTGTCAAAGCGTTGCAGAATGGCACTGACATCTTCTACCTGTTCCATCGCCAGCGGCTGATCGGCCAGCTTGACCTTCATCAGGTCACGCAGCACCATCGGCTCACGCTCATTAACCAGCGAGGCGTAGGCTTTGTAATCGTCGTAGCTACCACCCTGTACTGCTTTTTGCAGTGTGGCAATGACATCTGGATTGTAGGCGTGATACTCACCACCGTGGATGAATTTGAGCAAACCACCCTGACTGCGTTTTTTACGCTGATTCCAGGCCAGTTTTGCCAGTTTCTCATCATCTGCCTGCAGCTCGCTGAAGCCGGTACCGCTGATACGGCTGGTAGTCGACGTAAAGCATTTGTTGACGACATCGTCGTGCAGACCAACGATTTCAAACAGTTGGGCACCACGGTAACTGGCAATAGTCGAGATCCCCATTTTCGAGGTGATCTTGAACAGGCCTTTGTTGATGCCTTTACGATAACGGCGGCACAGCTCGGCACGTTCAATGTCTCTGATTTCGCCGGTGTGAATCATGTCATTGAGGCAGGCATAAGCAAGGTAAGGGTAAATACCCGTTGCACCATAGCCCAGCAGCACACCAAAGTGATGTGAGTCACGCGCTGTTGCCGTTTCCACGATCAGGTTGGCATCGCAACGCAGACCAGCCTTGATCAGGCGGTGATGCACCGCACCTGTCGCCAGCAGCGCATGAATCGGCAGTTTGTCTTTCTCAATATCCCGGTCGGACAGTACGATTACCACGGTACCGTCGGCAACCGCTTTTTCTGCTTTATCACACAATGCATCGACAGCGGCTTCCAACCCGATAGCCGGATCGTAGTTCAGTGACAGCGTGACGGATTCATATTCCGAATTGTGTTCACCCATTGCCAGTAACTGACGGAACTGGCTCTCAGACAGCACCGGTGAATCGACGACAACGCGCTGTGCATGATCTTCGCCTTCCTCGAACATGTTGCGCTCTTCACCAAAACAGGTTTCCAGCGACATGACGATGTTTTCACGCAGCGGATCAATTGGCGGGTTCGTCACCTGCGCAAACTGCTGGCGGAAATAGTCGTAAAGTGAACGAACATGAGTCGACATCACCGGAAACGGCGTGTCATCACCCATGGAACCGACCGCTTCCTGACCGGCTTCACCCAGCACGCGGATGACCTGATCGCGCTCTTCAAAGGTGATATTGAACAGTTTTTCGTAGATCTCGTATTCATTACCTTCAATGGTCGGACCGGTTTCATCATCCTCAGCATCTTTCAGCCGTTGCAGATTGTTGTCCAGCCACTGACGGTATGGTTGTGCGGATTTCAGTTTGTTGTCGATATCTTCCGGCATCAGCAGTTCACCGGTGTGGGTATCGACAGCCAGCATCTGACCTGGTTTCAGACGACCTTTGGCAACAACGTCCTGTGGCTGATAAGCCCAGACGCCGACTTCAGAGGCCAGGGTGATATGACGGTCTTTAGTGATGATATAACGCGCCGGACGCAGACCGTTGCGGTCCAGGGTACAGGCGGCATAACGACCGTCAGTCATAACGACGCCGGCAGGTCCATCCCACGGCTCCATGTGCATGGAATTGTAGTCGTAGAAAGCACGCAGATCTTCATCAATGGTCGGATCATTCTGCCAGGCTGGTGGAATCACCAGGCGCATCGCACGAAACAGGCTGACGCCGCCGGCGAGCAGGGCTTCCAGCATATTATCCATGCTGGATGAATCCGAACCGGTAGTACCGACCAGCGGACGGATTTCTTCCATATCTTCAATCAGCGGGGTAGCGAATTTAGCCCCCCTTGCCAGCGCCCAGTTGCGGTTACCCTGGACCGTGTTGATTTCACCATTGTGGGCCAGCATGCGGAACGGCTGAGCCAGACGCCATTGCGGCATGGTGTTGGTTGAAAAACGCTGATGGAAAATAACAATCGAAGTCTCCATGCGCTTATCGTTCAGGTCTTTGTAGAAGACCGGCAGATAAGAAGGCATGACCAGACCTTTGTAGGAAATCACGTGGGAAGACAGACTGGAAACATAGAAGTCTTCGTCACCGGTAATGGCTTTTTCTGCCAGGCGACGGGCGATATAGAGCTGACGTTCAAAGTCGGCTTCCGTCATGCCCTCAGCGGCATTGACAAAAACCTGACGCATCACCGGCAGGGATTCCATTGCCTGTTGTCCACAAGCGGATTCCGGATCGACAGGTACATCACGCCAGCCGAGCACTTCCAGCCCTTTGGCGGCCAGTTTCTCATCTACGATGTTCTGTGCAGACTGCGCTTTGGATTCATCATGGGACAGGAATACCATACCCACGGCATACAAAGAGGCCAGCTTAAAGCCCTGTTCGTGGGCAATTGCCTGGAAGAAGCTGTCTGGTTTTTTCAGCAACAGACCACAACCATCACCGGTTTTGCCGTCGGCACCAATCGCGCCGCGGTGGGTCAGATTACCCAAGGCTTCAATCGCTGTTTCCACCAGCCAGTGGCTGGCCTTGTCATCCATTTGGGCGATTAAGCCGAAACCACAGTTGTCCTTTTCAAATTGCGGTCTGTAGAGACCTTGATTCATTTCTGTTGGCTGACTCACGTCACATACCTTCTCTTAGTTTAGCGCCGTCACTGCTCCCCCGGCGGAAGTCCGTCGGTGTTGGATTCGACGACAAGGGGCTTTGACCAATTACGGCAGAAAGGATCGACTATTATAGCGATCGATGCCGTCCCGTTCAATTGTTCCATTACCTGATGAGACAGTTTTTCCCGCGCTAAATTTTCCTATTTTCAATAAAATAGCTAAAATGCACTGTTTTTCTATTTGTGTAACGGAACAATCATGGAAAAACCACTTGTGGGTGTGGTGATGGGCAGCAACAGCGACTGGCCCGTCATGGAAAAAGCCGTCGAGCAACTGGAAGCCTTTGGCGTGCCCTATGAGGCCAAGGTGATCTCTGCGCATCGGACACCGGATTTGCTGACCGATTATGCTGCCACGGCGAAACAGCGCGGCCTGACCTGTATTATTGCCGGCGCTGGCGGTGCAGCACATCTGCCGGGCATGCTGGCTGCGGGCACTACCGTGCCTGTGCTGGGCGTACCGGTGCCTTCCAAATACCTCAAAGGTCAGGACTCCCTGCTGTCGATTGTGCAGATGCCCAAAGGCATTCCGGTGGCGACTTTCGCCATTGGTGAAGCCGGTGCCGCCAATGCAGCCCTGTTTGCTATTGCCCAGCTTGCTGTTAATGATCAGACGCTCAGCGATAAACTGGAACAGTTCCGTCAAGCGCAGCACCAGCAAGTGCTGGATATGACGCTTCCCCCACAATAAAACTGACCCTCAGGCCGGCCGCTCGGTATCACCGGCCTTCTCAGATAAGTACGCCGGTTCGGACCGGCGCAGATTGCAAGAGGTTGTTTATGAATTCTCAAATTTTACCCGGTGCAACATTAGGTATGCTTGGCGGAGGCCAGCTGGGCCGGATGTTTACGACCGCTGCGCAAATCATGGGCTATAAAGTAGTGGTGCTTGATCCCGACACCCAGAGCCCGGCCGGCATCATTGCCGATAGACATATCTGCGCGGCCTACGATGATGAGTCGGCGCTGAAAGAAATGGCCGAACTCTGTGCGGCGATCACGACCGAGTTCGAAAATATTCCCGCGCAGACGCTGGCGTTTCTGGAACAGCACACCGTCGTCCGCCCCTCTTCCAAAGCACTGGCACAGACCCAGAACCGCAATGTGGAGAAGCAGTTTATTGCTTCACAGGGTATTGCCACCGCGCCGTTTTTACCGATTCTTCGCCGTGAAGATATCGCTGCCGCCGAGGAAAAAATTCAGTTCCCGGCCATTCTGAAAGTTGCCACTTTCGGTTATGACGGCAAAGGCCAGGTCCCCTGTAGCAATCTGGAGGATGTCTACAAAGCTTTTGAATCACTCGGTGAAAAAGAGTGTGTGCTGGAGCAGCGCATTGAGCTGGATCGTGAAATCTCGGTCGTACTGGCCCGTAGTGAAACCGGCAGCATTACGACTTTCCCGGTTGCTGAAAATGTTCATGTCAATGGCATTCTCCATTCCACCAGCGTGCCTGCCAGTGTTTCCGCCGAACAGGCCCAGTCAGCCATACAGAAGGCCAATGATATTGCCCGCGGTCTCGGTTATATCGGCACCATGGCGGTCGAGTTCTTCGTCTCTACCGATGGCGAGATCATCGCCAATGAAATTGCGCCGCGTCCGCACAACTCGGGCCACTACACGCTGGATGCCTGCCACACTTCACAGTTCGAGCAACAGGTCAGAATGCTCTGCGGTCTGCCCGCGGGAGACTGCGACCTGGTCAGCCCGGTAGTCATGATCAACATCCTCGGTGATGTCTGGGGCAACAGTCAGCCGAACTGGGAAAGTTTACTGGCCGAGTCTAATATCAAACTGCATCTTTATGGCAAACAGGCTGCGCGCGCCGGTCGTAAGATGGGCCATTTCAACGTGTTGGCTGCGGATACCGAGACTGCGATGGAACAGGCCAACCGTGTATTCGATGCGCTGCAGGCCAGGTGAGCCAGGGGATGAGTAATAAAGTCAGCATCGTCTATTGCACCCAGTGCCGCTGGTTGCTGCGTGCGGGCTGGATGGCGCAGGAACTGCTGTCGACCTTCGATGAAGAACTGGATGAGCTCAGCCTCAAACCGGGCACCGGCGGCATTTTTGAAGTCTATGCCAACGACAGGCTGGTCTGGTCACGCAAGCAGGAAGGTCGTTTTCCTGAAATTACCGAGCTGAAACAACGGGTACGGGATCAGATTGCGCCGGAGCGCGATCTGGGTCATATCGACCGTAACAGGAAATAAAGACAGCTGAAGCCGGGCGTGATCTACCGCACCCGGCTTTTTTTATGCGCTCTCGACTTTTTCACTGAAGTCACAATCCTTCTGCGGACAGACTTTCTCGGTACCCCGGCTCTTGGTGGTTTTCAGCGTCAGAATCGGCCAGTCACATTTCGGGCAGGGCTCTTTCAGCGGTTCATTCCACAAGGCGTAATCACAGTCCGGATATTCCGAGCAGGAATAAAACACCTTGCCCCGGCGTGATTTGCGGGTCAGGATTTCGCCCTTCTCACACTGCGGACATTTCACCCCGGTATTCTTGGGTTGTTCCAGCGACTCAATATGTTTGCATTTGGGGTAACTGGAGCAACCGATAAACTTGCCGTATTTGCCGGTACGAATCCACAGATCGGAATCACACTTGGGACATTGACGGCCTTCCACCACTTCCGGCTCATTACTGGTTTCTTCACCATCGATATTGCGGGTGTAATCGCATTCCGGATAACCGGTGCAGCCGATAAAGCGGCCGCTGCGTCCGAGCCGGCTGGACAGTTTTTTACCGCATTTAGGACAGTCTTCATCCAGTACTTCCTGGGTGACATCACTGCGCTGAACTTCTTTATCCTTGGTCTCCACCTGCTCTTTGAACGGCGCCCAGAACTTGGTCAGAAGCGGAATCCATTCTTCTTCACCTCGCGCGACCGCATCGAGTTCATCTTCCAGTTCAGCAGTGAAGTTGTAATCCACATACTTGGTGAAATGCTGAACCAGAAACTTACCCACTACGCGGCCGACATCGGTCGGGTGGAAACGTTTGTTCACCAGCTCGACATACTCGCGCTGCAACAAGGTCGAAATGATACTGGCATACGTCGAGGGCCGGCCGATATCGTGTTCTTCCAGTGCCCGTACCAGACTGGCTTCACTGAAGCGCGGTGGTGGCTCGGTAAAGTGCTGCTCGGGACGGATTGCTTTCAACGTTACCACTTCGCCCACTTCCATCGGCGGCAGCAGGTTTTCATCTTTATCGGTTTTAGCGGTATCGTCTTTGCCTTCCAGGTAAACACTCATAAAGCCCGGATTAACGACGGTAGAGCCGTTGGCACGGAAGGTATTGCCCTTGCCACAGCCCAGGTCCACAGCGACGGTATTGAGAGTCGCATGTACCATCTGACAGGCCATCGTGCGCTGCCAGATCAGCGTGTAGAGTTTGAGCTGATCGGCTGACAGGTAGGCTTTCATCTCCTCCGGTGTCCGCAGTACCGAAGTGGGTCGAATCGCCTCATGCGCTTCCTGGGCATTTTTGGATTTGGTTTTGTATTCCTGCGGTTTGCCCGGCACCATTTTTTTGCCGTACTTCTCAGCGATGAAGTCACGGATTTCATTGATGGCTTCATTGGCCAGCGAGACCGAGTCGGTACGCATGTAGGTAATCAGACCGACCGCGCCGTCACCGGTATCCACGCCCTCGTAGAGCTGCTGCGCCAGACTCATGGTACGCTGGGCACCGAAGCCCAGTTTGCGCGAGGCTTCCTGCTGCAGCGTGGAGGTAGTAAAGGGGGCAGCCGGGTTACGGCGACGCTGTTTCTTTTCAACATTGGTGACCAGCAGCTTACCTTCGGCCGCCTTGTTCAGTTTGGCTACGACATCGCTGGACTGCTTTTCATTGTCGATGCTGAACTGGCTCAGCTTATCGCCTTCGAAGTAGGTCAATTTGGCCTGGAAAGCCTTGTCATCCGCTGCCGCATCGGCTTCGATAGTCCAGTATTCTCTGGGCGTAAAGGCTTCGATCTCCAGCTCACGCTCGACGATCATACGTAAAGCCGGGCTTTGCACCCGCCCCGCAGACAGACCGCGGCGGACTTTTTTCCAAAGCAACGGCGACAGAGTGAAACCGACCAGGTAATCCAGCGCCCGTCTTGCCTGTTGGGCATTGACCAGATCCATCGACAATTCCCGCGGATGGGCGACCGCGTCATTCACTGCCTGCTTGGTGATTTCATGGAAGACAACACGATGCGTTTCTTTATCTTTCAGCGCGCCTCGCTTTTTCAGCAGCTCGTAAAGGTGCCAGGAAATGGCTTCCCCCTCGCGATCCGGATCCGTCGCGAGATAGAGCGCATCGGCTTTTTTCATCGCTTTGGCAATCGCATCGACATGCTTGCTGTTACGGTCAATAACCTGGTATTTCATGGCAAAGTTATTCGCCGGGTCGACCGCTCCCTCTTTAGGTAACAGATCGCGGACATGGCCATAAGAAGCCAGCACCTCGACATCTTTACCCAAATATTTTTTGATGGTCTTCGCCTTGGCCGGCGATTCGACGATAACTAATTTTTTTCCCATATTCACCCGTGCTCTTGCAAGCTTAGATTCCTGTCTCTGCGCTGCTGGCTGTTTTCATCAGACCCGTAGGGTCTGCCTGCAGAAGCAGCACATAAAACAAAGCCCGCTAGTTCGCGGGCAGAGTAATGATTCATTTTTTCGGCGCCGTTTTAATGGATAACCGCCTCCATGTCCTCAAACACCAGATCTTCCATCCAGGCAAAAGCCACTTCTCTGCCCGGCTGATAGAACAGTACCATCAGCACCACCCATTTAAGCTGGTCCAGATCGATTTCTTCAGTTTCCAGTGCCATGACCTGCTCAATGACCACTTCGCGGGTTTCGACATCCAGCACGCCGACCTGTTCCAGAAACAGCAGATAACCGCGGCATTCAACGTCCAGGCGCTCAACTTCATTATCATTGAAAACGCGCATGCTGGCATCACGATTGAGCGGCCGTTCGGCAACAACGGTCATGTTTTCCAGCCATTCCAGGGCTTTGTGGATTTCCAGTTCCTGGAAGCCGACGCGTTCGAGTTCCAGTTCCAGGGTGTCTTTGTCGGGTTTTTGGCTCTCTTCAGTGTCGATGTAGTTCTCAAACAAATACAGCAACACATCAATGATATTTTCTTTCATTCGATTCTCTATTGAAGGAGGGACTGGTTTTTTACAAACCCGTTCGTACGTATCGTCCGCCCGGCAATGACGCCACCTCGCCTTCTAACTCCAGTAATAACAGCATGGATGAAACCGCATCGGCCGTCAATCCGCTGTTTTCTATCAGCTTGTCTATGGGAATGGGGTCAAATCCCAGATGTTCAAATAAAATCCGGTAATCCCCGTCTTTTTCATGTGAAGAGGATCCAGCCTCTTCAATTTCTGCTTCCGGTATATTCACCCCGGCCAGTGCGCCCAATTCTTCCAGAATATCATCGGCCGTTTCCACCAGCTTGGCCCCTTCTCTGATCAACTGATGACAGCCGCGAGACAGCGGGTTGTGAATCGAGCCCGGAATGGCAAACACCTCCCTCGCCTGCTCCATCGCCATTCTGGCAGTAATCAAAGAGCCGCTTTTGAGGGCGGCTTCCACAATCAGGGTGCCCAATGACAGGCCACTGATGATTCGATTACGGCGAGGAAACAGCTCCGGTCTGGGAGAAGTGCCGAGCGGAAGTTCGGACACCATCGCCCCCTGCTCAACGATCTGATGTGCCAGATCGCGGTGCTGGGCCGGATACACCCGATCCAGTCCGGTCGCTACCACCGCCAGCGTTTTGCCGCCGGCAGCCAGTGCACCTTTATGTGCCGCCCCATCAATGCCGGCTGCCAGACCGGAAGCGATTGTTAGACCACCAGTGGCCAGATAACGGGCAAAATCATAAGCTGTATTGCGACCTGACGGTGACGGGCTGCGGCTGCCAACTATGGCAAGTTGCCACTGGCTCAGCAAGGAGGCATCTCCCTGTACATAAAGCAGCATGGGCGGGTCGGAAATTTCCCTGAGCAGGGGAGGATAACGGGCATCATCATAGGTGATCAAATGACGATTATCCTGATCCAGCCAGGCCATATCGGCTTCAACCTGTTGCCAGTCCGGCTTGCGGATACCGTCCATTACCTTTTCACTCACGCCAGTGAGCTGCTTAGGCTGACGGAGAATCTCCGCGGGACTGCCGTATTGTTCAAGCAGCCTGGTAAAAGTGACTGGACCCAGGCCCGGTACGCGCTGCAGGGCAATCCAACAAGCGAGCGCGTCTTGCTTGTTGGTGCTCATCCCTTCAACACCTCAGGGTGCGCTTTTGACCCTATCGAGCAGGTGGATAGCGCGGGTCGCTTTCATCACAATGGCGTAGCTGACCTTTTCGTAAGTCTTGAACACCATGGCTTCACCGGCATGTTCGTCCGGCAGCGTCACCATGTCCTGCGGTTGTTCCGTCACCTGATCACGGATAGTTTCACCAGCCTGGAATACTGACAGCACATGACCGGTCTCCAATCCATCACGCGCGCCCAGGTTGATGACCACGATCTGATACTGCCCCACCTGCGACACCCCGTCGAATACAGAAATGATACGGCCATTCATGGCCTCAGCCGGTGAGCGGGGAATAAAGTTGAGGTCATAATCATCCTCTTCCACTTCCAGCAGGCGGTCACCGATCTGAACTTCACGGTTTGTATAAGTGAGATCAACCTTGGCCGGATCGCCCGGCGTCACCACCGTGGCATCACCGGTATAAATCGCTTCATAGCCGAGGATTTCATCGGTCTCCGGATCGGTATAGACCTTGCCACCACGGAAAATGCTGTATTCATTGATATCATCATTGCTTACGCCACGGGCATAGACATAATCCCCGGAGCCGGAAATCAAACGCTCATCGGCGCTGGCTACCACGTAAGGCGCATTATCCAGCACCTCAGCACCAACGACCTTGGGTTTGGTCAGGAATGGACCAATGGCTGACAGCGGTATAGTCGGAATCGGTTTATCCAGCAGGCTTTCGCGCACTTGCGGCGATAGTTTGACGGTGCGTTGGCCGCGATTGATTTCCAGCATGGGCCGGCCATCACGCCAGACCAGAGAGAGTTCATCACCGGGATAAATCAGATGCGGGTTATCAATTTGCGGATTGACGTACCAGATATCCGGCCAGTGCCAGGGGTATTTGAGGAACATGCCGGAAATGTCCCACAGCGTATCGCCTTTTTTAACAACATAGCGTTGTGGGTGGTCAGGGTTGAGTTCGACATCGTTTGCTATCAGCGGCAGGCTTAACAGTACAAAAAACAGGCTTAAGACAATGCGTCGTATCATCGAGCTATCCTCATGGCATGAACGTTACCCTGATCCATTATTTGAGTAACAACAGCCATAGTGTGTTATAAGCTTAGTCAGTAATCAAGCAATTAGGCAACTTTAGGCCATTTCCCGCGGTCATTCAGAGGAATTCGTTATGGCTGCGCCCCGATCACGGTTTTCAACCACGGAGTCAATGATGAAAGCGTTATCCTTAACTTTGCTGGGCTTTACTACCCTCTTTTCCGCCTCGACCCTTCTGGCACAGGGCGATCCGCAGGCAGGTAAAGCCAAATCCGCCGTCTGCGCCAGTTGTCACGGTGCCGATGGTATTGCTCTGATGCCGATCTACCCGAACCTGGCCGGCCAGAACGAAGAATATCTGGTGTCAGCGCTCAAAGCCTATCGCAGCAAGGAACGCCAGGGCGGAAACGCCGCGTTGATGCATGCCATGGCAGCAAATCTGTCGGATGAAGATATTGCCAATCTGGCCGCCTATTACGCCAGTCTCAAATAAACGGTCTTCTGACTTGTTTGCATTAATGGCGGCCTCGGCCGCCTTTTTGTTGGGACTTTATTTTCCAAGACGCTGCCACCAGATTAAAATAGAGAGATTGAAACAAGGTTCTGATTATCGGAACAGAAACAGGTACCAACATGGCTATTTTGAATATTTTGCATTATCCCGATCCGCGCCTGCGTAACCAGGCAGCACCGATTGAAGCGGTGACCGATGAGATTCGTCAGCTCGCCGATGACATGCTGGAAACCATGTACGAGGCCCCTGGTATCGGGCTGGCCGCGATCCAGGTCAATGTGCAGAAGCGTCTGATTGTGATCGATATTTCCGAGGACAAAAGCGATCCCCTGATTCTGATCAATCCGGAAGTGATTGATGCTGAAGGTGAGAGGGAATTCGAGGAAGGCTGTCTGTCGGTACCGGAAGCTTACGAGGCCGTGACCCGTGCTGACAGAATCAAAGTCAAAGCGCTTAACCGTGACGGCGACCAAATGGAGTTCGATGCGGACGGCCTGCTTGCCACCTGTATACAGCACGAAATCGACCACCTTGACGGCAAACTGTTTGTCGACTATCTCAGTAACCTGAAACGTCAGCGCATCAGGAAAAAACTGGAAAAGCACCAAAAGCAAAAACTATAAGGACAAACTACCCCTAATGCGGATTATTTTTGCCGGTACGCCGGATTTTGCTGCTGAAAGTTTGAAAGCATTATTGAACAGCGAGCATGAGATCTGTGCCGTTTACACCCAGCCGGATCGTCCAGCTGGTCGCGGTCGTAAGCTGACGCCCAGCCCGGTTAAACAGCTTGCCATGGAGCACGCTATCCCGGTCGAGCAGCCGCTTAGTTTCAAAACACAAGACAGCCTGCAAACCCTCGCCGCTTATCAGCCAGACCTGATGGTTGTGGTCGCCTATGGCCTGCTGCTGCCGCAGTCGGTGCTCGATACACCGCGTCTTGCCTGCATCAATGTTCATGCTTCATTGCTGCCACGTTGGCGGGGTGCAGCACCTATACAGCGTGCCATTCTGGCCGGCGACACCGAAACCGGTGTCGGCATTATGAAAATGGAAGCCGGTTTGGATACCGGGCCGGTGCTGCTCGAGGCCCGCTGCCCTATCAACGAATCTGATACCGCCCAGGACTTACATGACCGGCTGGCAGCACTGGGGGCTGAGACGCTGTTGCAAAGTCTGGACGATATTGAAACCAGACTTAAAGAGGCCAAACCGCAGGATGACAGCCAGTCTACCTACGCCAGAAAGCTCGATAAGCAAGAAGCCCGGATCGACTGGCAGCAACCCGCCCAGCAGATTTTGCGTCAGATCCATGCCTTCAATCCCTGGCCGGTAGCGCAGACCCAATGGCAGGGTGAAACCATGCGGATCTGGCTGGCAACGCTGGGTGACAGAACACGGAACGGTCAGCCCGGTGAGATCATTGCTGTCGGTAAACAGGGGCTTGATGTGCAGACCGGTGACGGTGTTTTACGAATTAAGGAATTACAGATGCCGGGAAAACGTGCCATGTCGGTACAGGATTTCCTGAACGCGAATTCAATCGCAGCAGGAGAAATCCTTGGCTAAGGCCTCCGCCCGCAGTGTTGCCGCCCGCATCCTGACTGCCGTCATGTCAGAGCAGCGCTCACTGACAGCAGTCCTCGCTGAACAAATCAAGCAGGTTGATGAACGCGATCGTGGCTTTTGTCAGCAACTCTGCTATGGCGTTTTACGCTGGCAGCCGCGACTAACGCTGATCGCAGACAAGCTGCTAAAAAAACCGCTTAAGCATAAAGATGCCGATATTCGCGCCTTGTTGCTGATCGGTCTGTATCAATTGCGTGAGTTACAGACACCGCCGCATGCCGCCATTTCTGAAACCGTCAACGCGGCTAAACAGCTGGGCAAACAATGGGCAGGCGGGCTGCTGAATGCTTGCCTGCGTAACTACCAGCGTCAGCAAACAGAGATTGACACTGCGCTTGAACAAAACGAACAAGCCGTCCATGCCCACCCTGAATGGCTACTGAAACGTTATCAGCAGGACTGGCCCGAACACTGGCAACAGATTTGTGAAGCCAATAATCAGCAGCCGCCGATGATGCTGCGGGTCAACCGCCAGCAGAGCGATCGTGAGCGTTACCTGCAGTTACTCGCCGAACAGGGCATTGCAGCACAGGCACTGGAGGCCGGTAATGCAGCCATTCTGCTGTCCAGCCCCTGCGATGTTCATAACTTGCCCGGATTCTTTGACGGCAGTGCCTCGGTACAGGACGGTGCCGCCCAGATGGTAGCGGATTTGCTGGCAATACAGCCAGGTCAGCGCATTCTCGATGCCTGTGCTGCCCCCGGCGGCAAAACCGGTCATATTCTCGAACAGGCACCGGATAACTACTTGATGGCGCTGGATATTTCCGACAAACGGCTGGAATCCATCGCCGAGAATTTGTCACGGCTGAACTTCTCCGCCTCGCTGGCTGCCGCCGATGCCGCTGATACCGGGCTCTGGTGGGATGGTGAAGCTTTTGATCGAATCCTGATTGACGCCCCCTGCACCGGTAGCGGCGTGATTCGACGCCATCCGGATATCAAACTGCTGCGAAGGCCAGAAGATATTGACCAGCTGGCACAGACTCAGCAGCAATTATTGGATAATCTGTGGCCATTGCTGAAACCGGGCGGTCTGATGGTTTACACTACCTGCTCTGCTTTCAAACAAGAGAACGAGCAGCAAATTGAAGCGTTTCTGCAACGACATCCGGATGGCGCTGAAGTCAGGCCTGACAAGCCCCCAGCGCAACCACGCCCGTTCGGCTTTCAGCGACTGCCCGGTGACGATGTCATGGACGGCTTTTATTATGCCTGCCTGCAGCGCCGCTAAATATTGGCTGCGTCTGGCCGCATTTCTGCTGCTCTGCTTCAGCAGCCTGGCTCATGCCACTATTTTCAGTGTCAATAACCCCCGGGTGAATCAGGTTGGCAACGGTTATGTGCTCAGTGCACAGATTGACTACCCGTTGACGCCGCGCGTTATTGAAGCCTTGCACAACGGCGTGCCCATCACCTTTTTTCAGGAACTGAAGCTGGTTGAAAGCTTCCCGATACTGGGCCGCTTCTGGCAATGGGAAACCACTTTGTGGCAGAGCCGTCTGCATTACGAGCTTCGCTATCATGCCCTGTCCGAACAATATGTTCTGAAAGCGCTGGAAACCGATGATCAGCGGAATTTCCCACATCTGGAAGGGGCGCTCAAAGCGCTGGGTAATATTCAGGATCTGAGTCTGCCGCCTGAATTTACCCAGCAAGCTGACGATCTGTTATTGCTAATCCGAAGCGGTCTGGATTTAGGCGCGCTGCCGACCCCGATGCGGCCCGGCGCCATGATTTCCAGCAAATGGCAGTTAACCAGCCCCTGGGTCAGAGCGGTATGGCCCTAGCCTTTATCAAACGCCTCAGCTCGGGCACCGCCCCCTACTTCTCTCTGGCCTTGCTGTTGCTGGCCATGGCCTGGCTGCTCAGTGCGGCGACACAGGACAGTTCACGACTGAATGATCTGTTTCTGATGATTTTCGGTATTGGTCTGCTGTGCCTGTTACTGCTGGCCGCGATACTGGCCCGTAGTCTATACCGTCTTTACCGCGATTTTAAACGCCATGAAGCCGGTTCCCGCCTCACTGTGCGGCTGGTCAGCCTGTTTGTCCTGCTGATCCTGGTGGCGACCACCATTGTTTACGGCTTCTCGATGCACTTCCTGCATCGCGGGATCAACAGCTGGTTTGATGTCAAAATCGAACAGGCACTGAATGACTCACTGGAACTGAGCCGCACCTCCTTCGGTATCCGTATGCGGACCCTGCTGCGCCAGACCCGGATGATGGCCGGCGTACTCAGTGAATTACCCGACTCTGAGCTGTCTCATAGCCTGCGTGATCTGAACAACCTCAGCGGCGCACTGGAGGTCAGTATCTGGGGCATGGACGGTACACCGGTCGCCTCCAGCATTGAAACCCCGACCATCATGGTGCCGGACCGGCCCAATGACAGCATTATCAGCCAATTACTTCAGGGGGAAGATTATATTGGTCTCGACCCCACTGAAAACGATGATTTGCGTTTACGCGCCACCGTGCGTATCCCGCGTCAGTCGGTACTTGCCGAAGAGCGCATGCTGAATGTTTTATTCCCCATTAATGACCGACTCAGTGATCTGGGTGAGACCGTACAGGCCGCTTATACCGATTACAAAGAGCTGAGTTATCTGCGCAAACCGCTGATAACCGTCTTTACATTGAGCCTGAGCCTGATTGTCTTTCTGACCATTCTGGTATCGATCTGGTTTGCAATATGGATTTCCAGACGTATTGTCGAGCCGCTGCAGGATCTTGCTGAGGGTACTCAGGCCGTGGCCTCGGGTAACTACAATATGCAGCTGACGGCATCGGGCCACGACGAAATCGGCTTTCTTGTACGTTCCTTCAATCAGATGACGCAACGACTGACCCAGGCTCATAACGCCTCTCAACGCAGTCATCGGCTACTGGAACAACAGACCAGCTACCTGACCACTGTGCTGGGCAGCCTTTCCAGTGGCGTAGTAACGGTTGATAAGCGCCTCTATCTGCATACCGCCAATAATGCCAGCAGCAAAATCCTCGGCATCAATCTGCAACAACGGCTGGAGAGCCCTTTATCCAAACTGGCCAGGCTCAATCGGAATATGCAGACTTTTTGCCAGATGATTGAAAACTGTGCCGGCAAGGGGCTGAACTGGGAACAGCAGATCGAGATGCAGAAATCCAAGGGCAACCAGACGCTGATCTGTCATGGCACCCGTCTGCCCAATAATGCCGGCTGGGTCGTGGTCTTTGAGGATATTACTGCCCTGCTGCAAGCTCAGCGGCATGCGGCCTGGGGCGAGGTAGCACGTCGTCTGGCTCATGAAATTAAAAACCCGCTGACACCGATTCAGTTGTCGGCAGAACGACTGCAACGCAAATACGGCTCCATGGTTCCTGCCGAACAGAGCGAGGGCCTGAACAAGTTGACCGACACCATCGTGCAACAGGTAGAGGCAATGAAGGAAATGGTCAATGAATTTTCCGAGTATGCCCGTACTCCGGCACTGCAACTGCAATGGCATTCCATTGGCCAGTTGATCCGGGAAGTGCTGACTATGTATCAGAGCAATCCACATCACCAGTTTGCCCTGTTGAACAGCCGTGAGGAAATCCTGATTCGCGTCGATGCCAACCGCTTCCGTCAGGTCATGCACAATCTGTTGAAAAATGCCATCGAAGCCTGCGAAGATGCAAACTCACCGGTCGATATCGTGATCAGTTATCATCCTGTCGAGAGCCAGCAACAGCAGTGGCTGGAAATTCATATCCGTGATCATGGTCCCGGTATTCCCGACGACATTATCGATAAATTGTTCGAACCCTATGCCACGACCAAACACAAAGGCACCGGGCTGGGTCTGGCCATCGTCAAAAAAATCATCGAAGAACATGGCGGTGATGTCTGGGCAGAGAATCACGGACCGGAAGGAGCAAGTATAATTATCAGATTACCACTGGAGGATCATCACTCGTGAGTGCTGATAAACCCTTAATTCTGGTTGTCGATGACGAGCCCGATATTCGGGAACTGATTAGAGACATTCTGGAAGACGAAAATTATCAGGTCCGTATCGCCGCCAACGGTGAAGAAGCCAAGGCTGAATTTGACCGGCAGTTACCCGACCTGGTGCTGCTGGATATCTGGATGCCTGATATCGACGGCATCACGCTGCTAAAGGACTTTAAGCAACAGAACAAAACCGTCACCATTGTGATGATGTCAGGCCACGGCACCATTGAAACGGCTGTTGAGGCCACCCGTCTGGGGGCTGCCGATTTTATCGAAAAGCCCTTATCAATGGCCAAGCTGTTGCGCGGTGTCGAGATGGCGCTGGAGAATCGCGCCAAACAGGTTGCGATTCAGCGTGAATTATCGCAGGTACCGGTAGGTAAAAGCAGCCAGATCAGCCTGCTGCGTGAGCAGGTCGAACGCATCGCTCGTCATGATATGCCTATCATGCTGGTCGGTGAGCCGGGTGCCGGCAAACATTGTTTTGCGCATTATCTGCATAGTCTCGGTAACTACGCTGATGGCAAATTCATCGAAGTCAGTCCGGAAAGCTTCCCGCTCGACAGCCACAAAATTAAATCGCTGGCCAAGGGCAATTGCCTCTATATTAACGATCTGGCCCTGCTCAGTGATGAAGCCCAGGCCTTGCTGCTGCACCTTTTGGAGAGTAAGCAACTTAATGAATGTCAACTGGTTTGTGCCACCCAGTATTCGCTTCAGAAAGCGGTCGATAATGAGGATTTTCTCGACGGCCTGCTGTACCAGCTCAACACTATCACGCTGTTGATTCCCTCCCTGCGCGAACATATCGAAGACATCCCTGAGCTGGTACATCACTTTGTCGATCTCCAGACCACCCAGGCCGGATTGCCTTATCGGCGCTTCAGTGTCGCTGCCCAGAACCGGCTGCGCAATCATGACTGGCCGGGCAATGTGCTGGAACTGAAAAACGTTATCCAGCGGCTGCTGGTCCTGGGTGATGGCAATGATATTGATGTCGCCGATATTGAGCAGGCCCTGGAAACTGAAGCCGAAGCGGCCGGCGAGGGCGAAGAAACCATCAATTTCGATTTACCGCTGAGGGAAGCCCGCGAACAGTTCGAACGCATCTATTTGTTGCATAAGTTGCAGGAAACAGAGGGCAATGTAGGCAAGGCCGCGAAACTCGCCGGTATGGAGCGGACTCACCTGTATCGCAAACTACGATCATTGGGTATCGATACCAAGCAAATCTAGGAAGGCACGATGAAAATTCTTATTCTGGGTGCGGGACAAGTCGGTGCATCGGTCGCTGCCACGCTGGCACGCGAGGACGATGATGTCACGCTGGTGGATACCAACAACAGCAATCTGCTGAAGTTACAGGATCACTACGATATCCAGACTATCCAGGGTGAGGCCTCGCATCCGGACGTGCTGGCCCGGGCCGGTGCCGAGGATGCCGATTTGATTCTGGCCGTGACCAATAGTGATGAGACCAATATGGTCGCCTGCCAGATCTGCCATACGCTCTATAACACCCCAACTAAAATTGCCCGTATCCGCAACACCGGCTATTTATCAACGCCACAGATATTCGATAAGGAAAATCCTCAGGCGATCCCGATTGATATGCTGATCAGCCCGGAACAGATAGTCACCGAATATATCCAGCGTTTGATCAGCCATCCCAATGCCCTGCAGGTACTCGATTTTTCCGAGGGCAGAGTGCAACTGGTGGCGGTCAAGGCTGTGCATGGGGGTCCGCTGGTCGGTCATCCGCTTCGCGACCTGAAACAGCATATCCCCAAAACTGACACGCGGGTTGCCGCTATTTTCCGTGAGGGCAGACCGATCACTCCGACCGGTGATACCGTCATCCAGGCCGATGATGAAGTCTTCTTCATTGCCGCCAGCAAGGATATCCGTGCCGTCATGGGCGAACTGTGCCGGCTGGAAAAACCCTATCGCCGCATCATGCTGGCCGGTGGCGGCAATATCGGCGCCCGGCTCGCCAAAGCGCTGGAGAAGCATTACCAAATCAAGCTTATTGAGGCCAATCCACAACGCGCCGAATATCTCTCGGAAGAGCTGGCAGACACTATCGTCTTATTGGGCGATGTCGCCAATGAAGAGCTGTTGCTGGAAGAGGAAATCGATAAGGTCGACTTGTTCTGTGCCCTGACCAATGATGATGAGGCCAATATCCTGTCTTCCATGCTGGCCAAGCGGCTGGGGGCCACCAAGGTGCTGTCGCTGATTAACCGTGCGGCCTATGTGGATCTGGTGGAAAGCGGCAGCATTGATATCGCGCTGTCACCGCAGCAGGCCACCATCGGCAGCTTGCTGGCCCATATTCGCCGTGGTGATATTGTCGCGGTGCATTCCCTGCGCCGGGGAGCCGCCGAGGCACTGGAAGCCATTGCCCATGGGGACAGCAGTTCGTCCATGGTGGTCGGGCGTCGCATTGATGAAATTGACTTGCCGCCGGGCACGACGATTGGTGCCGTCGTTCGCGGTGAGGAAGTCATCGTGGCCCATCATGATACGATCATTGAATCCGAGGATCATGTGATCCTGTTTTTGGTCAATAAACGCTATATTAAGGAAGTCGAACGGCTGTTTCAGGTCGGCTTTACCTTCTTTTAGAGGCGAGATGGAATCAAATCTGCAAAATCACTTTCTGGTAGCGATGCCGGCGCTGAACGATACCTTCTTTTATCGCTCGGTGGTCTATCTTTGCGAGCACGATCAGAACGGGGCGATGGGCCTGATTATCAACCGGCCCACCAAAGTGATGCTGGCAGAATTGTTGTCCCACCTCAAAATCGACAATAACAGCGATTACATCAAAGATACGCCGGTGTTATTTGGCGGTCCGGTGCAGAAAGGTCAGGGTATGGTGATACATGACAAGCCCGATGCTGGCTGGAAGTCGAGTCTGCAATTGTCCGATAAAATTTTCCTGACTACCTCGACCGATATTCTGGAGGCCATCGGCACCGACCAGGGCCCGCAACACGCGCTGGTCACGCTCGGCTATGCCGGCTGGGGCGCCGGTCAGCTGGAACAGGAACTGGCTGAAAACAGCTGGCTGACAGTCCCGGCCAATCAGGACTTATTATTTGAGACACCCGCGGAACAGCGCTGGCAGGCAGCAGCCGGGCTGCTGGGCATAGACATAAACCTGATGTCCAACAGCAGCGGCCACGCATGACAACAAGCAGGACGATTTTGGGTTTTGACTTCGGCATGAAAAACATCGGCATTGCCGTGGGTCAAGAACTGACCCGGACAGCCAATCCGCTGACAGCCATCAAAGCCCGCGACGGCATTCCCGACTGGGAGCGACTGGGTAAACTGCTGCAGGAATGGCAGCCCGGGCTGCTGGTAGTAGGGCTGCCGCTCAATATGGATGGTAGCGAACAGGCAATGACCGCTGCAGCCCGTCGCTTCGGCAATCGCCTGCACGGTCGTTTCAACCTGCCGGTAGAATGGCAGGATGAGCGGCTCAGCACTTATGAAGCACTGGATCATCTGGGGATCCGCAGTAAAATGGATTCGCGTCAACGCAGCGACGTTGATCAAATATCGGCACAACTCATCCTTCAATCATGGCTGAATCAACAATGACCACCGCACTCACACAAACGCAGGTACAGGAACTGCTGCAGAACATGGCAGCAGAAATCGGTGACAGACTCGGCGATCGCCACCCGCTCTTGATCGGCATTCACACCGGCGGAGTCTGGGTAGCCAAAGCACTGCAGGAGATTCTCGGGCCCGATTTCTTTGATGCACCTATCGGCACGCTGAATATCGCCTACTATCGCGATGATTTCACCCGCATCGGCATGCACCCTCAGGTCACCCCTTCCGACCTGCCGTTCAGTGTCGATGGCCGTCACCTGCTGCTGGTCGATGATGTATTACACAGCGGCCGTACCACCCGTGCCGCCCTCAATGAAATCTTCGATTACGGCCGGCCGGCCAGCGTGACGCTGGCCGTTTTGATTGAACGTAATGGCCGTGAACTGCCGATACAGCCCGATATCATCGGTGAATCCCTTGAGCTGTCCAAAGACCAGCAAATCAAGCTGGTTAACAACGCTGGACTGCAACTGGAATACCGAACCAAGGGAGTGGTGAATGAAGAATAACCAACTGACCGACAGCGGCCAGCTACGCCACTTCCTGACTATCGAGGGACTGAAAAAGCCTCTGCTGACCGAGATCATGGATCGGGCCGAACAGTTTTCCGGTATCACCCATCGCCAGGTAAAAAAAGTCCCCATCCTGCGCGGCAAAACCATCGTCAACCTGTTTTTTGAAAATTCGACCCGTACCCGTTCGACGTTTGAACTCGCTGCCAAACGCCTGTCGGCCGACGTGATGAATTTCAATATCAGTACCTCCGCAACCTCGAAAGGTGAGAGCCTGCTCGATACCCTGCATAACCTGGAATCGATGCACACCGATATGTTTGTGGTGCGTCATAATCAGAGTGGCGCCGCTGAATTTATTGCGCAGCATGTCGCTCCCGATGTCAGTGTGATCAATGCCGGTGACGGCTGTCATGCCCATCCGACCCAGGCGATGCTTGATATGTTCACAATTCGTCGCCACAAGCAGGAGTTTCACAACCTGCGCGTTGCCATCGTCGGTGATATTCTGC
Source organism: Methylophaga sp. (assembly GCF_009711715.1). GTDB lineage: Bacteria > Pseudomonadota > Gammaproteobacteria > Nitrosococcales > Methylophagaceae > Methylophaga. Next base: position 223,112 of record NZ_VENF01000004.1, read on the forward strand.
ATTCCCGTGTCGCCCGCTCTCAGATTCAGGCACTGGCAACACTGGGGGTCGGTGAAATTCGTGTGATCGGCCCTAAAACCCTGTTGCCTTCCGACTGTCAGACCCTCGGCGTACATGTCTATCACAATATGGAAACCGGTCTGGAGGGTGCCGATGTCGTTATCATGCTGCGACTGCAGCTGGAACGTATGCAGGGCGCTTTACTGCCCAGCGCGCGTGAATACTTCCACTGCTTCGGTCTCACCGAAGACAAGCTGAAACTCGCCAAACCGGATGCCATCGTCATGCATCCGGGGCCGATAAACCGCGGTGTGGAAATCGCATCCAGTGTCGCCGACGGCCCACAGTCGGTCATTCTGGAACAGGTGACTCACGGCATCGCGATCCGTATGGCAGTGATGTCGATGGCGCTGGGCGCTCAGTCAGAACAACACGAGATACCTGCATGAAGATCCGTATTAAAAATGGCCGAGTAATCGACCCGGCCAGTCAGCTTGATGCCCGTCAGGATGTGTATATCAGTGACGGCAAAATCGTTGCTATCAGTGACTATCTTGATGACTTCAGCGCCGATCGGGTTATCGATGCCACCGGGTTGCTGGTCATTCCGGGCCTGGTTGATCTGAGTGTGCGGCTGCGAGAACCCGGCCAGGAGCATACGGCCACCATTCAAACTGAAACCGCCGCTGCTGCTGCAGGTGGTGTCACGACCGTCTGTGTACCGCCCGATACTGACCCGGTAATTGACAACCCCGCCGTAGTAGAACTGATTGAGGATCGCGCTAAGAAAGCCGGCCGCACGATGGTGCTGAGCATCGGCGCCATGACCCAGAACCTTGGCGGTGAATTACTGGCGGAAATGGCTAGGCTGAAAGCCGCCGGCTGTGTCGGTATCAGTAATGGCCTGTCCGCCATCAAGAACAACGTAATTCTGCAGCGGGCGATGGCTTACGCGGCCACCATGGACATGACCCTGTTTCTTAATGCCGCCGATCCCTGGCTGACGAAACAGGGCTGCGTGCATCAGGGTGCGGTCAGTTCACGGCTGGGCCTGGGCGGCATTCCGGAAAGTGCTGAAACTATCGGTGTCAGTCGCGATTTGATACTGATTGAAGAAACCGGAGTGCGCGCTCACTTTCATAATCTATCCTGTGGTAAAGCGGTGAAATTGATTCGTGACGCACAGAACCGCGGCCTGCCGGTCACCGCTGATGTCAGTGCCCATCACCTGCATTTATCCGAGCATGATCTGGGCAACTACGATTCACTGAGTCATGTCTTACCGCCGCTACGCAGTATCCGTGACCGTGAGCAGTTGCAACAGGGTGTCAGGGAGGGTGTGATAGCCGCGATTTCCTCGCATCACCAGCCACTGGATCGCGATGACAAGCTGGGGCCCTTTGCCGAAACCCAGCCCGGCATCTCCGGTCTGGAAACCCTACTGTCACTGACTCTGAAACTGGTAGAAGATGATGAAATAGAATTACAGCGTGCGATTGCTGCTTTAACCTGCAACCCTGCAGATATACTGGGTATAGATGCCGGTCAGCTTAAAACCGGGGCCATTGCCGATGTGTGCCTGGTCGATCCTGACTCGGAGTTTGAATGCCAGCCACTGAATTTTGTCAGTGCAGGTAAGAACAGCCCCTTCGCCGGCTGGCTGTTCAACCACCAGGTCAGTCATACGCTGTTCCATGGCCGGCTGGTCTATGAACGTGATTAAAAAGGATATTTTATGCTGAACTCCCGGTTCCTGAGCCTGTCAGCCATTGGCCTGACAAGCCTGTTACTGAGCGCCTGCAGCCCTGAAGTCGGCAGCGACAAGTGGTGCCAGAACATGGAAGCCAAACCCAAAGGCGACTGGACCGCCAACGAAGCCACTGATTACGCCAAACACTGCCTGTTTAAAACTGATGAATCATAAAATCTATGCTTTCGATTTTGACGGTGTTATCTGCGACAGCGCCGTCGAAACCGGTACCGCTGGCTGGCTGGTGGCACGTAAACTTTGGTCAGATATGCCGGAGACCATGCCGCCGGCGTTAATGCCGCAGTTCCGCACTGTCAGACCGGTGATGGAAACCGGTTATGAAGCGACGCTGATAATGCGGTTATTGTTTGAAGGCATGCCTGCAGACATGCTTATGGAAGCCTTTCACCATCAGATTGAAGCATTACTGATTCGCGATGCGCTGAATGTCGACGAGCTCAAGGAAGTCTTCGGGGCGACCCGTGACGAATGGATCGCGGAGGACTTCAGCAGCTGGATTGCAATGAATCCGCTGTTCGACGGAATTGCTGACAAATTAAAGCAGATCGACACCGATAACAGCTTTATTATTACAACTAAGCAGGAACGTTTTGTCGATCATATCCTCAGCGCCAACGCTATTCAGTTTCCACTCGACAGAATCTATGGGCTTGACCGCAATCTGAGTAAGCAGCAGATCCTGACCGACCTGAGCCTGGAGCACCCTGAAGCCGAAATTCTGTTTATCGAAGACAGACTGCCAACCTTGATTAACGTCATCACCGATGATCGTCTGGATCGGGTCAAACTGTTCCTGGCTGACTGGGGTTACAACACCGCAGAAGATCGCGACAGCGCAGCCAGTATCAAGCGCATCAGAATCATCAGCCTGGCCGACATGCCGTCGCTTTAGCGCTGGCCGAAACCACCGCCGCCCGGCGTGCAGATTTCTATCTGATCGCCGGCTTCCAGTTCCACCTGATCACAGGCAGCTAGGGTTTCACTCCTCCCATCGACACGGATAAGTCGATTACTGCCGCGCTGTCCCGCCTCTCCGCCATGCAAACCGAAAGCAGGAAACTCACGGCCATTGGAAAGAATACTGACGGTGACCGGCTCCAGAAAAGCCAGACAGCGCACAGCGCCGTCACCACCCTGCCAGCGACCCTGACCGCCGGAACCGCGACGGATTTCGTGCTTAATCACGCGCACCGGATAACGGCTTTCCAATACCTCAGGATCGGTGAGCCTGGAATTGGTCATCAGGCTCTGCACCACCGGCGTGCCATCAAAACCATCCACCAGCTCACCAAGATCATCAAAGATGCCGCCGGCGCCACTGCCTCCGGCCAGGGTTTCATAGTACTGGTGGCGGGCATTACCGAAAGTCAGGTTATTCATGGTTGGCTGCGCTGCGGCCATCACGCCCAGCGCCCCGTAGAGCGCATTGGTAATGCAGGTTGAGGTTTCGACATTACCGGCTACCACCGATGCCGGATATACCGGGTTCAGCATGGATCCTTCGGGTATTTTCAAACTCAATGGCTTCAGACAGCCGGCGTTTAGTGGAATATCATCCTCAACCAGTGTCCGGAACACATACAATACCGCGGCGATGGAGACGGCTTTGGGAGCATTGAAATTATTATTCTGCTGCTTACTGGTGCCGGAAAAATCTATCTCTGCACTGCATTGTTGTTTATTCACCCGAATGGCGACCTGAATCCGGCTGCCGTTGTCGAGACTGACGCTGAAATTACCGTCATGCAGTTGATCAATGACCTGTCTTACCGCCTGCTCAGCATTATCCTGCACATGCTGCATATAGGCCTGCACTACATCAGCCCCGTAATCCTGACAGAGCCGGCGCAGCTCCTGTACCCCTTTTTCATTGGCGGCGATTTGGGCCCGGCAATCGGCCAGATTCTGTTCAATATTACGGGCTGGATAGGGGCCCTGCTGTAATAATTCGACCAGCGCCTGTTCGCGCATCACGCCGTTCGATACCAGCTTGAAATTGCTGATACAGATACCTTCTTCATCTATATGTGTGGAAAAGGGGGGGATCGAGCCGGGCGTCAGGCCGCCGATATCGGCATGATGACCACGGCTGCCCACATAGAACAACGGCTTGTTGTGGCCGTCCAGAAACACCGGTGTAATCACCGTCATATCCGGCAGGTGAGTGCCGCCGTGGTAGGGATCGTTCAGTAAAAATACATCTCCTGCTTCGATCGTGTCGCGATTGGCTTCGATCACCGACTTTATGCTTTCACCCATCGACCCCAGATGTACCGGTACATGCGGTGCGTTGGCAATCAGCTGGCCATACGCATCAAACAGGGCGCAGGAGAAATCGAGCCGTTCCTTGATATTGACCGACAGGGCCGTATTCTGCAGTTGCAGGCCCATCTGCTCGGCAATATTCATAAACAGATTATTAAAGACTTCCAGCATCACCGGATCGGCCTCGGTACTGCGCTTGCCGCTGGCTTCATGCCGCTGCGCCTGCCTCAGTAGCAAATGCTGACGCTCACTGACTTCGGCCTGCCAGCCGGGTTCGATGACGGTGGTGGCATTATTCTCGGTCAGAATCGCAGGACCGTTAATCACATCACCGGCCTGCAATCGCGAGCGTTCAATCAGCGCGGCCTGATGCCAGGCTTGCTTGCTGAAAAAGCGCACCGTTGCAGTAACCGGTATATCCCGCCCCTGTTCTGCCGCTGTGAGCTGTTCCTGTGGCGCTGTCGACTGCAACAGCGCTTCCACTGATATCGCGTCAACTATCAGGGCTTTGTCCGGTTGCAGGAAAGAAAACCGCTGTTTATAGGCATCATTGAAAGCTTTTCTTATCTCCTGCAATGATCCGGCAGGCACTATCATGACGGTATCACTGCCCTCATAGCGAACATGCAGCCGCTGACGCACGATCATATCGCCTGTCTCTGCGTATTGCTTGCTCAGATCCTGCTGCGCCTGAGCGCTGAGGGCGTCCAGCTCGGAATTAATTGCCGTCAGGCCGGCTTCATTCAGCGCACAGTCGATGCTTTTTTCCCGGATCAGGCTCTGATCGGCGAGTCCCATGCCATAGGCGCTGAGCACACCGGCAAATGGGTGAATCAGGATTTGTTTCATGCCCAGCGCTTCCGCCACCAGGCAAGCATGCTGGGCGCCGGCGCCGCCGAAGCATTGCATCAGATAGCGGGTGACATCATAACCGCGCGCAACCGAAATCTTTTTAATCGCATTGGCCATTTGCTGCACCGCAATGCGGATAAAGCCTTCAGCGACTTGTTCAGGCTCAAGGCCGGTCTGGTCCGCAAGCTCAGCAAAGGCTTGCTCCACCATCGTCTTATCTAGTGGCTGATTGGCATCAGGACCAAACACCTGGGGGAAGAAATCAGGCTGGATTTTGCCCACCATCAGATTGGCGTCGGTCACGGTCAAAGGGCCACCGCGCCGGTAACAGGCCGGTCCCGGATTGGCACCCGCACTTTCCGGACCCACCCGGAAACGGGCACCGTCATACTGCAGAATCGAACCGCCCCCCGCCGCCACTGTGTGAATACGCATCATCGGAGCCCGCATCCTCACCCCGGCGACCTGGGTATCAAACTCGCGCTCAAACTCACCGGCGTAATGTGACACATCGGTCGAGGTACCACCCATATCAAAACCGATGATCTGATCAAAACCGGCCAGTTCGGCAGTACGGGCCATGCCTACGATACCGCCCGCCGGACCCGATAAAATCGCGTCCTTGCCCTGAAACTGGCGGGCATCGGTCAGCCCCCCCGAAGACTGCATGAAGTACAGCGGCACACCGGGCATCTGACTCGATACCTGATCAACATAACGACGCAGAATCGGTGACAGGTAGGCATCAACCACCGCGGTATCACCGCGGCTGACGAATTTAATCATCGGGCTGACTTCGTGCGAACAGCTGATCTGGCTGAAGCCGATAGCCTCGGCCAGCTCGCGGGTCTGTTGCTCATGCGCTTGGAAACGATAACCATGCAGAAAAACAATGGCAAGGCTGCGAAAACCCTGCTGATAACAGTCCTGCAGTGACGTTTTAAGGCTCTGCTTATCCAGTGGCGTCAGCACCTCACCATCCTGGCTGACACGTTCATCCACTTCGATAACGGACTGATACAGCAACTCGGGCTGACGGATATGCCGGTCAAACAGACGGGGACGGTTCTGGTAGCCGATCTGAAGCGCATCGCGAAAACCACGGGTGGTGAGCAGCACGGTCTTTTCGCCCTTGCGTTCCAGCAAGGCATTGGTCGCCACTGTGGTGCCCATCTTGACCGCGCTGACCTGATCAGCCGGGATCAATGCATCTTCGCTGAGACCGAGAAAATATCGAATGCCGGCCACAGCGGCGTCGCTGTATTGCTCCGGATTGTCTGACAGGAGTTTATGCGCTATCAGCGTGCCATCCGGTTTACGCGCAACAATATCGGTAAAAGTGCCGCCGCGATCGATCCAGAATTGCCATTGTTGCTTTGATGATGCAGTCATATCACAAGGATAAAACAAAAAGCCGGATTATAGCGTCTGAAAAAGCTGAGCTTATAACAGAGCATCAGACCGGGAAGGAAAACTTTGACTGGGAAATTTAAAAGAAAAGTGGCGGAGCGGACGGGACTCGAACCCGCGACCCCCGGCGTGACAGGCCGGTATTCTAACCAACTGAACTACCGCTCCACATTTTTCTTTTCACCGGCTTGAACAAGCCAGTTGCGAGAAGAAGCGTGCAAATATACAGCAAAATTTTAAAAGGTGTTAGTGTTTCCTGAAAAAAATTTCAGATTTTCTAATCGACCTTTTGCCAGAAGCGCTGCTTGGCACGCTGCAACTTTTCATACCCCGCCAGCAAAGCATTATGGCGATCAAAGCCTTGCAGGCTTAAACCCGGGCTATGCAGGCCATGAAACACCGTTCTACCCTCGACGATCTCTATACCCTCGGCCACGGTTTGCTCACCGTACATCTGCGACAGGCCGCGACGATAGTCTGCATAATCCCGTTCTGTATGCCATTTGATATCCAGCAGCGCCCGCAGACAACGATAAAATCGTTGCTGCGCTTCATCGCCCTGCCCCAGCGACAAACACCAGTCGACCCACTCCAAGGCCTGTTCATCTTCGAGCGCCAGGCACAGCATGAGCTTAATTTCACCCAGCCGCACGCTGGACCACAGGGTACCCGGATCAGGTGCCAGACCGATAAACTGCGCCACCGGTGCATGATCGTTGTAACCGCCCTCTTCCAGTGCCACCAGTAATTCGTGCCAGTCTTCACGATCACCCTGTTTGAGTGACAGCAGCGCCTCGCGGAATAAAGCCCCTTCGTTGTTGTTTTCCCAGACCAGTTCATCAACCGGATAGATATCCGACATGCCCGGCACCAGAATCCGGCAGGCATAAACCTCCAGATGCTGGTAATCGGCGATGTAGATATCAAAGCCCAGCTCATGGATAATTCCCGTCAGCCAGCTGAATTCGTCACGGGTGCTGGCATCATGATCCCAGTCGACAAAGTCATAATCCGGCTGCTCACGGAAAAAGTCATAGGAAATGTAGCCACTGGAATCGATAAAATGCATTTCCAGGTTGGCTGGTGACGCCACTTCATCCATATCAAAGGTCGGTGGGTGAAACACATCCAGCTGATCCAGACCCCGTCCCTGCAGCAGTTCGGTCACAGTTCGCTCCAGCGCCACTTCAAAACTCGGGTGGGCGCCGAAAGAAGCGAAGACGGAACCATCACGCGGGTTAATCAGGGTCACGTTCATCACCGGAAACTGTCCGCCCAGCGACGCGTCGGCCACTTTCAGCTGATAGCCATGCCCAGCCAGTTCGTTGAGTGCTGCCTTGATTTTAGGGAAGCGATCAATCACCGCCTGCGGCACTTCCGGCAGGCAAAGTCCTTCGGCAATAATCCGGTTTTTAACGTAGCGCTCGAACACTTCAGACAGGCCCTGCACCCGGGCTTCATGCCGGGTGTTCCCCGCTGACATGCCGTTACTGACATAGATATTGCCAATGAGATTAACCGGAAAATAACGCACCGCGGCATCACGGACACGGGTATAGGGCAAAGCACAAATCCCCCGCTCCGTATTACCGGAATTGGTATCAATAAGATGTTCCGGGCTGAGCTCGCGATTGGGATCAAAATGTGCCCACAGCTCCTGGTCCAGCAGGCCCTCCGGCATCTCTCCGTTTTCCGAGAGAAACCAGCGCTCATCCGGATAATGCACAAACTCGGCCTGACTATGCTGTTCACCGAGATAAAAGTCGGCAAAGAAGTAATTACAGCTCAGTCGCTCAAAATATTCACCCAGCGCACTGGCCAGGCAGGCCTTGGCACTGCTGCCCTTACCATTGGTAAACATCAACGGGCAGCTTTTATCGCGGATATGGACTGAATAAACATGGCTGACCGGATTCAGCCAGGAAGCCTCCTCAACATCAAAGCCGAAATCTTTCAGCGTCTGCTGCATGGTGGCGATACTGGTTTCCAGATCCCGGTCTTTGCCCTTGATAAAGGTTTTTTCTGTCATCGTAATTCCAAAAAAAGAACCCCCTGCCCGGCAAACGGACAGAGGGCGCTTCAGTCGTGGATAGATAAGTTACATTTCTTCTGCGGCAGCGATCGCTTTTCTCACCAGGCGACCTTCCGCACCGCCGACATCTTTCGCCTTGATGGCTTCCAGATTCTTCGGCTCACCGACAATAATCGCACCACCCATACCGGCGCCGATATGCGGTGTGCACTTGTAGACATAAATGCCTTCAACGGTGAAGGTGCGCTCATAGTTTTCACCTAGTTTTGAATGCCAGGCCTCAGCGCCTTCCGGGATCAGGCCTTCCAGCGATTGGGTATCGTGGGTCGGCATATTTTCCCAGGCCACGGTATCGCCCGGCTGGATTGTCACCACCAGCGGATCATATTTCAGACCGACTGCTTTAACGATATGTATTTCGCCGCCTTCAGCCGAAGCTGCATCATCTTCTTCAGGCAACACTTCTTCAGCCTGAGCGGGCGTGGCGGGAGCATTTTCCAGTGACTCGAACTCGGTACCCGTCTCAGCAACTTCATCAACAACCGTTTCAGGAACTGATTCCTTGGCATCTTCCATGTGTTCTGTTGTGGTCTCGTTCAGACCACCCACTTCATTCTGTTCCAGAGGCTGGGTCGTTTCATCCTTAACAGAGGCCGGCGCCACCGCACTTTGTTCCGCGATATCAGCTTCAGTTTGCGGTGCAGGCACTTTGCCGTAGCGTTCCTCGCTATCATCAACAAACACCGTTGTCACCAGAACGACGACAAAAATCGCGACGATTGCCAGTATCACGGCGACAGTAATGGCATTTTTCTTATACATAATCCCTCCTGAATTAAAGAATACCAACCCATCATAACATCACTCTGTGACAGGCTTGTGTAGATAAAATCAAACTCTGCCCGCTTTTCTGTCATACTATGCAACAGACGACAAAGATCCATTGTCAGTTCCTGCCCGGCGTTTCGCCACGGTTTTCAAACAACAATCCTAATTTCGTTTCAGGCTGCTCTATACAGCGCTTTGAACACGACAGGCTCGCGCCGGCTTTGCGAAGCTGAGCAGCGCCGGGATTGAGCTTATTTTTTGAGTATTTTTATGACATTTTCATCTCTCGGTCTCAGCGATCCGATTCTTCGGGCCATTGCCGAACAAGGTTATGATCAACCCACACCCATTCAGGCGCAGGCTATCCCTGCCATTATGAGCGGTCAGGATGTGATGGCCGCTGCCCAGACCGGTACCGGTAAAACAGCCGGCTTTACCTTACCTATCCTGCATCGCCTTGCATCAGGCAAGCCGGCGGGGGCCAACCAGGCCCGCGCCCTGATCCTGACACCGACTCGCGAACTCGCGGCCCAGGTCGCTGACAGTATCAAGACTTATGGCAAACATCTGCGCCTGCGCTCAACCGTGGTATTCGGTGGCGTCAAAATCAATCCGCAAATGATGAAGCTGCGGCAGGGTGCCGATGTGCTGGTTGCCACGCCCGGCCGCTTAATGGATTTGTACCAGCAAAATGCGGTCCGCTTTGACCACCTGGACGTCCTGGTACTGGATGAAGCCGATCGCATGCTGGATATGGGCTTTATTCATGACATCCGCAAAATTATCGCCCTGCTACCTAAAAAACGGCAGAACCTGTTGTTTTCGGCCACGTTCTCCAACGACATCCGTAATCTGGCCAAACAGCTGGTACACAACCCGGTGGAAATCTCGGTGTCACCGGCTAACAGTACCGCGACCAACGTCAAGCAGTGGATGGTGCCGGTGGACAAAAAACAGAAGCCGGCACTGTTAAGTCAGCTCATTCGGGACAATAACTGGTTTCAGGTACTGGTTTTTTCGCGTACCAAACATGGTGCCAACAAGCTGACCAAACATCTCGACAGTGCCGGCCTCAAAGCCGCAGCGATTCATGGCAACAAAAGTCAGGCCGCCCGGACCCGGGCATTGTCCGAGTTCAAGGCCGGTCAGGTGCAGGTACTGGTCGCAACCGACATTGCCGCCCGCGGTCTGGATATTGATCAGTTACCGCATGTTATCAATGTGGATTTACCTAATGTCGCCGAGGACTATGTTCACCGGATCGGGCGTACCGGTCGCGCCGGTGCCAGCGGTGAAGCGATTTCGCTGGTCAGCGCTGATGAGGCTGAACAGCTGTTCGCGATTGAACGGCTGATTGGAAAAAACCTGGATCGGGAATATATCGATGATTTCGAGCCGGTTCATGAAGTCCCGGTATCACGGCCTGTGACTGCCGCCCAACAGCGTCCACGCCGCCCCAAAAAGCCGCGACCGGAACACCGAGATGGTCAACGCAGTGAAACCGCCCACGCACAAAAACGCCGCCGTCCGCCTCAGGCCGCAGCGGGGCGTCGTTCCCGCCGCAGCCGCACTAAATCCGCTTAGTGTGCCGCGGCTGACGGGTCGTGCGCAGGTAAGGTTTGACTGTTTTGAAGCCGGCCGGAAACATCAGGCTGGCTTCTTCATCAGTCACGCTGGGAGCGATAATTACATCATCACCCAGCTGCCAGTTGACCGGGGTCGCCACCTTGAATTCTGACGTTAACTGAATTGAGTCCAGTACCCGCAGGATTTCATCAAAATTGCGGCCGGTGGTCATCGGATAGGTCAGCATCATCCTGATTGTCTTGTCCGGCGCGATAATAAATACCGACCTTACCGTGGCGTTGTTTACCGCGGTTCGCCCCTGTGCACTGCCCGGCTCTTCCGCTGGCAGCATGTTATAGCGTTTGGCCACGGCCAGATCGTTATCGGCAATGATGGGGTAGGTGATCTTATGGCCCTGGGTCTCTTCGATATCCCGCTGCCACAATTTGTGGTCCTCTACCGCATCAACACTGAGGCCGATAACCTTGCAGTCGCGTGCTGCAAATGCCTCGGCAAGCCCTGCCATATAACCCAGCTCTGTGGTGCACACCGGGGTAAAATCTTTCGGATGGGAAAAGAGGATGCCCCAGCTGTTGCCAAGCCAGTCGTGAAACTGAATCTTGCCATGCGTGGTCTGGGCAATAAAGTCCGGCGCTGTATCGTTAATTCTCAGTGACATATCCGCCTCCTTTGATTAACTCAGCAGGCTGAAAAATTCAGCATTTCATCAGCTTAATGATAACGCTAAATTCGGTGGCAGACAGCTTTTTTATCTAAGCCCCGACAAAGCGTTTTAATCCTTGTTGACTTCGCGTTTGTCGATATACATCAAAACGATCTGCCTATCGGTGTAAATGTCGTTGCCGCTGCTTTTTCTGACCGTATCGTAAAACTCGCGAAACTTCGGATCACGCTGCTTCATCCCCTCCAGATCCTGCAGCAGCACCTGGGCCTGAAAAGCGGTAGGCGCCGTATCAAAATGACGGGAAGCACAGTAGATGGCGAGGGTCTGTCCGGCCTGTTCGGCTTTGCTTTGATTGGTATCATCAAACAGGCAATGGTGATAATTGTCCTGTTGTTCGGCCAAAACGGATCCGGCACTTACCCCCAGCAATAAGATACTGAGTGGCAGGTAGTTTTTGTACATCATTCAGTCTCCGGCAAATTTCCAGCTCAGACTCTGTACAAAATCGTTCAGTTCCTCGAGAGTGAATAGCGCCTCCCCCACACGGTAAACCTGTTTACCCAGTATCCGGTCGGTAGGCAAAGCGCCCCAGTAGCGACTGTCTCGACTGTAATCACGGTTATCTGCCAGCACAAACAGCTGATCTTCCGGCACCGTGGTTTCGACCACCCCCTCAGGAATACGCTGCTGATTACGCAGATCATCAACGTAATATTCCGCCTGCCAGTACCCATCTATAAACAGGCCGCCACCATGTACGGTCACGCGCTCACCCGGCAGCGCCACCACCCGTTGCAGAACTTCGCGGTTGGTTTCAGGGTGAATCAACAGCACGACATCACCACGCTGAACCTGTCCGGGCTGACGCTTATCGGTGGCAATCACCACCCAGTCATACTTGTTGAGCGTGCCAGCCATACTGTTATCAGCGACCTGATGCAGTGTCAGCTGGAATTTCAAGCTCAGCACCAAGGCCAGCCACAACAGGCTGAGTCCCGAAAAAGCCAGCCAGAACAGGCTGTAATTTTGCCAGCGTTGCTGCTGGCGCTGAATCATCGGACTGAGATCACGGGCACGCTGCCAGCTCATCCGCATCACCATCAGCCATAAAGCCAGCGACAGTAAAGGCAGAATAATCACGGGAAATGGCGTACTCATCCGCCAGGGGAACAGTAACAAAATAAACCAGGGCAATATCACCAGCCCCATGAACAGCCAGGCCTCACGTGCTTGCCCCAGGTAGTACAGGCCCAGCCCCGGTGCCAGCAAATTAATCCCCGCCGCCAGTGACGGGGAACGATGTTTCACACTGAGATCCTGCATTCGCGATTCTCCCTGTGCCGCGACGAAACCTTTTCGTCGATCTTTACCAGTACCACAGCCAGGCTGCCAGCATGCCCGCTATACCGGCCAGTGACAAAGGCAGCGCCGCCTTAATTCCTAATTCCCGGCCCCCAATCAGGCCGCACATCAGCGCTTTGACCAGGCTGTTAACCCCGGCCGCAATGACGCAGCCCATCACAAACAGCCGGATCGCCAGATCATTATCGGCCATGCCGATCAAAGACAGCATCATCGCATCGACATCGGCCATTCCTGACACCGCTGCCAGTGTCATCAGACCCGCTTCACCATAGGTTTCGCGAAGCACGACACTGAGCAGCATCACTGCGGTCAGGATAGCACCGAAGGTCAGAGCGGTTTTCAATTCCAGCGGATTTTGCAAGGTGGACGACGTACCGAGCGAGGTTGAGGCTTTTCCATGGCGGTACAGTAATAATGGCAGATAAGTCACCAGCGCCATCAGCACGACCGGTGGCCATAAGTGACTGAGCAGTGATGGTGCCAATACGCCGACCACAATCAGCATCCTGACATACATCGTGCCGCAGGCAATCAGCACGCCGCTGGAGGCCACCGGCACCACATCCCGGTTCTGTTTCCCCAGTCTTGATAGATGCAGGGTCACCGCCGTTGAAGAAGCCAGACCACCAAACAGGCCGGTAAACAGAATCCCGCGGTGAGCACCACCGATTTTGATGGCAAAATAACCGACAAAGGAAATCGTCGCGATCACGACGACCATCATCCAGATTCGATAAGGATTGAGCGCCTCCCAGGGACCAAAGCCCTGATCGGGTAACACCGGCAGCATCACGACCGATATCAGCAACAGTTTAATGCCGGCACGCAGTTCTTCCAGTTGCAGCTTGCTGACTAGCCCGTGCAACTGCGGCTTGTAACTGAGCAGCAGCACCGTCACCACCGCCGCGGCCGAGGCCTGGATGATCTCACCGGACGTGGCCAAGGCTGCCAGCACAAACACCAACAGGGCGGCCACCAGACTGGTAATGCCCCACTCTCGTTCCTGGCGTTGCTTAAGCAGGAAGATGGAACCGACCACCAGACTGAGGGCCATAAAGCCCAGCCCCAGTACCAGCGGGCCGAAGATCTCGGCCAGCATGCCGAATACCCCGCCGAGCAAGCCTATCAGGCCATAGGTGCGGACACCGGCGATGCGCTGACCTTCTACACTGTCACGTTCCTGCCAGCCTCGTTCAACACCGATCATCAAACCGATGGCCAGTGCCACCAGCAGGTAATACAGGCTCTCAATCTCAGGGGTCATGATCGCCCACTCCTTTGTCTGTCACCACTTAATCAACAGTGCTATTGTGCCAACGAGCCGTTATTCGATCGCCGCTGCGGCGAGATGGCTCTGTTCTTCAAGAGACTACCGGCCGAATCGCGCCACACAAGCTTCAGATACCGCTCATAATCCAGCTGCAGCATGGTTTGATTTTAAACCGGTCTTTAATTGACTGCTTTTATAAACAAATAATTTAATCACGACAGTACCGTGTCGATAAATACATTACACCATGCACGTTGTGTATTAATATTCGGGGGTTAAATCCGATCAGCCAATTCTGATTTACAGGCATGTTGAAGAGTCGGCACAAAAACTGGAAATTCAGGAGTATGAAACAACCGACTCGTAATACCAGCCCCGAACAAAAGTATTTACAGTTTCTGGAATGCCTTGACCGGGTCAATCTGATCATTCAGCGGGCAGATAATCTTGAGCAGATGATGCAATCCTTGCTGGCAGAAATGCTGGCAGTGTTCGACTGTGATCGTGCCTGGCTGCTCTACCCCTGTGACCCGTCAGCCGAATACTGGCAAATACCGGTGGCCTGTGCCAACCCGGACTATCCTCTCGCGCTTCCTACCGGCGTGGATCACCCCATGCAGCCGCCCATCGCCGAAATCATCCGGCAATGTCTCAACGACTCCGGACCGTTCACGTCCAGCCCCGGCATTGATATCAATCAAACCACGGGCACTGTCACCAATGACGAGGTTGCAAGCTTTCTCGGCCTCACAGTCGCACCAAAAACCGGCAAACCCTGGTTGTTCGGCTTGCATCAGTGCGCCTACCACAGAAACTGGAGCGATGACGAACAGCGTCTTTTCAATGAGATTGGCAGCCGTGTGGCGGAAGGTCTCAACACGCTGCTGGTTACCCGCGAACTTCGGGATAGCGAAGAACGTTTCCGCCATGCCTTCGAATTCGCCGGTATCGGTATGGGTATACTCAGCATTGAGGGCCGCTGGCTACGTGCCAATCAGGTAATTTGCACCATGCTGGGTTATGACGAAGCGCAACTACGGCAATTAACTTTCCAGGAACTGACTCACCCGGATGACCTCATCAAGGGTCGCGAGGATCTGCAGCGGCTTATCACCGGTGAGCTCCCATTTATACAGCTGGAAAAGCGCTACCGTCACCGTCAGGGACACTATCTATGGGCTAAACTCACCACCAGCATTGTCCGTGATGACAGCGATCAGCCTCTGTACTTTGTGTCGCAGATTGAAAACATCGATCAATACAAAAAGACTGAAGATGAAATCGCCCTACTGAGCTTTGCCATCAACCGTGTCGGTGAGAGTGTCTATCTGATGAGTGAAGACGCGCATTTTCGCTACATCAATGACGAAGTCTGTCGCCAGTTGGGCTACCAGCGTGATGAATTGCTGCACAAGATGCGTGTACCGGATGTCGATCCCAATTGCCCGTTTTCACGCTGGCAGGCGCATTGGCAGAAACTCAAACAGGAACAGTCGATCACTCTGGAAAGTAGTCATCTCAGCAAAACCGGCAAGCTGATACCGGTTGAAATCAATGCCAATTATTTTGAGTACAACCATAAGGGTTACAACCTGGCGCTGGTGCGTGACATCAGTGAACGAAAACAGGCCGAACAAGCACAACGCAATACTGAACGGGCCCTGCGTGAACAGGAAGAACGGTTCCGCCAGATGGCGGAAAATATTGAAGAAGTTTTCTGGCTGACGGACGTTCCCAAACAACAGGTGCTCTACGTCAGTCCAGCCTATGAGGCCATTTGGGGACTGAGCAGAGAAAGCCTCTACAAGTCGCCCACACAATGGCTGGAATGTATCCACCCTGACGACCGTGACAGAGTCACCTGGTCTGCTTTTCATCAACAGATAAGCGGCGATTATGACATTGAATATCGGATTACCCGACCTGACGGCGGTGTACGTCACATCCATGATCGTGCTTTTCCGATCCGGGACGAAGCCGGCAAGCCCTATCGTATTGCCGGCATCGCACAGGACATTACCGACCGTAAGGAGCAGGAAGCGCACATACAATACCTCGCCTATCATGACGCCCTGACCGGGCTGCCAAACCGGGCACTGGTGATGGATCGTCTGGAGCATGGCACTGCCCAGGCCGACCGGCATCAGGATATTCTGGCTGTACTGTTTCTCGATCTGGATCGCTTCAAAACCATCAATGACACACTGGGCCACCCGGCGGGCGATTCACTGCTGCAACAAACCGCGAAACGACTGATGGCAACATTACGGGATGAAGATACCGTGGGGCGGGTTGGTGGCGATGAATTCCTGATATTGCTGCCGGAGCTGAATTCACTGGAAGATGTCGGCCATGTTGCCGAAAAGATTCTCGCATCGCTCACCGCTCCCTTTCTTGTGGCTGACTATGAACTGCATGTCAGTGCCAGTATCGGTATCAGTATCTATCCTCGTGATGCGGATAACGCTGAAGCATTGATTAAATATGCCGACAGCGCACTGTATCTTGCCAAGGAACAGGGCCGCAGTACTTTCCGCTTTTTCAGCCCGGAACTCGATAGCACTGTACGTGCCCGGCTGCACCTGGAAAATGATCTGCGTTCAGCGATAGATAGGAACCAGCTGTTTCTGGAATATCAACCGCTGATGAACCTGGAATCGGGTCGTTGCAGCGGTGCCGAAGCGCTGCTGCGCTGGCAGCATCCTCAGCACGGCCTGATTTGCCCCGATGATTTCATTCCTATTGCGGAAGAAACCGGGCTGATTATTCCCATTGGCGAATGGGTCTTGACCACAGCCTGTCTTCAGGCCCGGCTCTGGCAAGAAGCCGGGATGGCTGATTTCCGGATCTCGGTCAACCTGTCACGGCGTCAGCTTGAACAACCCGGCTTGCCGGCGACTTTACGGCAGATACTTGACAAGACCGGCTGTCCGCCACAACTGCTGGAACTGGAAATCACCGAGTCCAGCACCATGAACAACCCCGAACAGGCGATCATCAGGCTCAATGCACTGCATGAAATGGGTATCGGCCTGGCGCTGGATGATTTTGGCACCGGTTATTCCAGCCTGGCTTACCTCAAACGCTTTCCATTGGATCGGATGAAAATTGACCGTTCCTTTGTCGAAGGCATCGCTGATGACAGCGATGATATGGCGATAGTGCAGACCACGATCGTACTGGCACGACAGTTACGTCTCAAGGTGGTCGCCGAGGGCGTGGAAACCAGCGCACAACAAGCCTTTCTGCGGGCACTGGGTTGTGATGAAATTCAGGGTTACCTGTTCGCCAGACCGATGTCCGCTGACGCCGTAACAAATCATTGCGCCTTAGCCCGGCCCCCACTGAAATAGAGCCTTTCAATGATTGTTAAGCTTACTGTTGCTTATCCTTCCATCGCCAGAAAGCGGCCAACAGTGAGCCACTGATATTGTGCCAGATACTGAACATCGCACCGGGTAGTGCCGCCATCGCCGCAAAGTTCTTCAAGGCCAGTGCCACGGCCAGTCCGGAGTTCTGCATACCGACCTCGATGGCCAGAGTCCGGCAGATCGTCTCTGGATAGCCGAAACAGCGCCCTGCCAGATACCCCAGCGTCAGCCCCAGTAAATTATGCAGTCCCACCGCAAGCAGCAGTGCCATCGATAAGCCGGCCATGCTGTCCTTATTCAAGGCGAACACAATGGCAATGATAAAAACGATTGCCAGCGTGGCCAGCATGGGGCAAAACTGCTGAATCGGTGTCACAAGCCGCGGCAAACACTGATTCAGCAACATGCCGCCCGCGACCGGCGCAATCACCAGCATCAGTATCGTCTGTAGCATCGACCCTACCGGCACCGCGATGGCCGCATCGATGTAAAGCCAGCTGAGCCAAGGCGTCAATATCACTGCCAGCAGGGTCGACAGCGCTGTCAATGTGATCGACAAAGCGACATTACCGCCTGCGAGATAGGTCATCACATTCGACGCGGTACCACCGGGGCTGGCACCGACCAGTATCAGTCCGGTCGCCAGTAATGTATCCAGCGCCAGTCCCCGGCCGATCAGCCAGGCAAGCAGCGGCATTAATATAAACTGCAGGCTGACACCCAGCGCTATCAGCAGCGGCAGGGTCAACACACGACGAAAGTCCCGCAAGCTGAGTGTCAGGCCCATCGCGAACATGATCAATGCCAGCAGTGGCAGAATCGCTGGCTTCAAACTCAGGAACCAGCTGGTCTGCCACCAGGCCAGCAGACACATCAATATGGCCCAGAGCGGGAGAAATCGGCTTAAACTCATCATATGTAAAAGAATGTAAACATAGGCACTCGCTACTTGCCATCGTGGTCTGTCCGATCATTAAATTAGCCTTTTTCAGCGCTTTGGTTAAGCCTGCCGGGAACTAAACACGGGGTTCATGCCCCTATACCTCTGGTCACAACCAG
This sequence comes from Methylophaga sp., assembly GCF_009711715.1. Classification (GTDB taxonomy): domain Bacteria; phylum Pseudomonadota; class Gammaproteobacteria; order Nitrosococcales; family Methylophagaceae; genus Methylophaga. Next base: position 241,586 of record NZ_VENF01000004.1, read on the forward strand.
ACCAAACGGACTTTTTTGCAACAGGATTACTCATGCGACATCTAAGCTGGCTGCTGTTCAGCCTTTTCTGCCTGACTGTCAATGCTGATGATGCCACCCCGGTGTCAACTGCCACACCAACTCAATCCGCGATTGCGGAAACCCTGAGTCTCTCCGGCTCACTGACGGCAGAAAAACAGGCGATGCTGTCACCGCGGGTCGACGGTCTGGTCAAGTCAGTGCTGGTCGATGCCGGCTATGAAGTCAATCAGGGCGATCTCCTGATCCAGCTGGATCCGGCCATTGCCAGCCAGCAGTATGCTCAGACCCAGGCTGCCACCGCCGAAGCCGAAGCTGCCCGTAACGAAGCGCAGCGTCTGGTCAATGAGGCCGAGAGCCTGCGCAAGAAAAACTACATTTCCGAAAGCGAACTGGCCAACCGTCAATCCAATCTGGCGCTGGCTGAAGCGGCACTGGTCGCCGCCAAAGCAACTGAAAGAGCCGCACTGGAACAACTGCGACGACATGATTTGCCAGCGCCTTTCAGCGGCGTTATCAGTGCCAAAATGACCGAGGCCGGTGAATGGGTTAACCGGGGTACAGCGGTACTGGAACTGGTGGCGACCGATAAAGTGCGGCTTGATGTCAAAGTACCGCAGGAGCAGTTTTCTTCGGTCAGTCAGGACAGCCCGGTGGAAGTAATCCCCGATGTCTATCCCAACCGTCGCCTGCCCGGCCAGATCAGTGCGATTGTGCCGGTCAGTGATCCGCAGGCGCGGGCTTTTCTGGTTCGTGTCGTGGTAGATGCCTCGGATATCGATCTGCTGCCCGGCACCTCTGCTACCGCCGTGATCGGCCTCAATGGCGACGGGGGACAGAAACTGCTGATTCCCCGTGATGCGCTGTTACTCCACCCGGATGGCGGTTACAGTGTGTTTGTCGTCAACAACGATGTCGCCGAACGCAGACAGGTCACTATCGGCCAGCAAAGCCAGAGCGGTGTCAGTGTGCTTGAAGGGCTGGAGGCCGATGCCCGGGTGGTGATACGGGGAAATGAAGTCTTGCGTGATGGTCAGTCTGTCACTGTCGTCAACCCATAACAGGCTGTTTTAATCATGCTGGAAGCGCCAATCAGAAACGGAAAATTGCTGACGGTGATCGTGCTTATCATCGTCGTGCTGGGTATTGCGGCCGCTACCCGCATCCCCATCCAGATGATTCCTGACCTGGATGTCCGCACTATCAGTGTCGTCACCGGCTGGCCGGGCGCAACCCCGCAGGATGTGGAAAAAGAAATTCTGATTGAACAGGAACGCTATCTGCGCAGCGTTCCCAACATGACGCGGATGGAGTCGCTGGCTGATACCGGTCAGGCGCAGATTGAAATGGAATTTCCTTTCGGCGTTGATATCAACGAAACCCTGATCGAAGTCTCCAATGCCCTGAGCCAGGTCCCCAGTTATCCGGAAAATGTCGATCAACCCACGATTCGCAGCAGCTCCTTTTCTGAAAACGCGTTTATGTATTTTGCGGTCAAGCCGCTGCCCGGCAATCCGCTTCAGCTTGATATGGATATGGTTACCGACTTTGTCGATGACGATATCCGTCCGCGTATGGAGCGGGTCAGCGGCGTGTCAGAAGTGCAGCTCCGCGGCGGTGCCGAACGGCAGATTCAAATCACCATCGACCCGGCCAAGCTGGCTCAGCGTGGGTTGACGCTGACTGAAGTCCGCGATGCGATTCGAGAACGCAACCGGGATACTTCAGCCGGTGATCTGGATGATGGCAAACGCCGTTATTTCATCCGTACCACCGGCCGCTTTCAGGATATTCAAAGCCTGGAAGAGCTCACCCTGGCACACCGCAACAATACCGATATCAAGCTCAAGGACGTGGGCGAGGTCCGTCTTGATCACTACGAAGTCCGCAATATTGCCATTGTCAACAACGAAGAAGCGCTGACCATGGCGGTCAAGCGTGAGTCCGGCTCCAACGTCATTAATATCAAGGAGGAGATGCTCAAGGTTGTCGAGGAAATCCGTCAGGACCAGCTGCATCCTAACGGGATGACAATTGAGCTGATCGGTGATGATGTCCGTTATGTACAGGCCTCAGTGGATAAGGTCAGCTCCAACCTGGCCCTGGGTGCCGTGCTGGCGACCCTGGTGTTGTTTCTGTTCCTGCGCTCGGGTCGCGCCACCCTGATCGGCCTGATGGGCATGCCGGTCTGTACCATTGCCGCCTTCCTCGGACTGCTCGCCTTCGATCGCACACTCAATGTCATTTCGCTGGCTGGTATCGCCTTTGCTATTGGTATGACCGTGGATAACACCATCGTGGTGCTGGAAAGTATCGAGCAATGCCGACGACGCGGACTGGACCGCATTCAGGCGGCGATCACCGGGGTGCGTGAAGTCTGGACCGCGGTACTGGCCTCCAGTATGACCACCGTGCTGGTGTTTGCGCCGGTATTGTTTGTGCAGGAAGAAGCCGGTCAGCTTTATTCTGATATCGCGATTGCCATTTCCACTGCGATTCTTGCCTCAATGCTGTTTGCCGTCGGCGTGGTACCCGCCGCCTGTGCCCGGGTCGGTTTCGGTGATGATCGGGATCACGGCGATGATCTGGCTCACCCCGGTCCTATTCTCAAATCGATCAGCTGGCTCAACGGCGGCCCCCTGCGCCGGTTTGCCTGTATCGTTCTGATTTTTGCCGGCACCATGGGCGCGGGTGTCTATCTGATGCCTCCGGCTGAATATCTGCCGGAGGGCGAGGAGCCGAAGGCCTTCAGCGTCATGACCGCCCCGCCTGGCTACAACCTGTCGGAAATGCAGAAAATCGGTGAAGAAATCCGCGGTCATCTGGCAGCGGCACTGGATGCCGATCCTGCCAAATTCGTGAACGGCGAACATGAACTGCCGTCGCTCAAATATTACTTCCAGCGCATTGCACCGGGGGTGGTCTGGGTGTTGAGTGAACCGACCCGTGATCAGGATATTGAGCCGATGATGAATGCGCTGACCGAAATGTTTGAGAGCTATCCGGGCATGCGTGGATTTTCCCACCGCGGTTCCATTATTGCCAGTAATCAGGGCGGAACCCGTGCGGTAAACCTGGATATTTCCGGGGCCGATCAGGAAAGCTTATATATCACCGCTGAAAACGCCTTGCGCAGTGCAGAGCGTCTGTTCGGGGATCCGCAGATCGAGTCTGAACCCGCTGCCCTGTCACTGGATCAACCTCTGGTTGAAGTGCGTCCGCACTGGGACCGGCTGGCCGAGGTCGGAATGACGGCAGATAACTTCGGCTATACCGTTGCCGCACTCAGTGACGGCGCCTATGTCGGTGAGTTCTTCATGGATGATGACAAAATCGATATGTTTATCTTCAGTGCAGCCGGCCAGAACCAGAAACTGGCGGATTTGTCGACGATGCCGATCATGACACCGGCAGGCACGGTGTTACCGCTCAATGCACTGGCCGATATTACAGAAACCGTCGACAGTGACCAGTTGCGCCGGGTCGACGGTCGGCGGACCGTCACCTTGTCAATTATTCCACCACGCGAAATCGCGCTGGAAACCGCCGTTAATCGGGTCCGCACCCAGATGTTGCCGGATATGCAGGCCGCCGGAGAGGTTGCCAAAGGGGTATCAATCAGCATCTCCGGGGCTGCCGACCAGCTCGATGCGACCCGGGAATCCTTGTCCAGTAATCTGGTGATTGCCCTGATCCTGATTTACCTGCTGCTGGTGGCGATCTTCAGCCACTGGGGCTACCCGTTGTTGATTCTGACCACGGTACCGCTGGGTATCGCTGGTGGCATCGTCGGCCTGGTGGCCGTTAACCATGCCGGCCCGCTGCTCAATCTGGTCGGTCTGCCAGCCATCATTCAGCCTTTTGATATGATCACCATGCTGGGTTTTGTCATTCTGCTGGGCACCGTGGTCAATAACCCGATCCTGATTGTCGAGCAGACCCGCACTAATCTGCGCGATAAAGCCCTCTCTGTCCGCACTGCCGTCAATCAGGCGGTAGCGACCCGCCTGAGGCCGATTCTGATGTCGACCGCCACCACCGTATTCGGGCTGGCGCCGCTGGTCTTTATCCCGGGTGCCGGGACTGAACTCTATCGCGGCGTCGGTATTGTGGTGCTGGTCGGTATCCTATGTTCGATGATCGTTACGCTGACCTTCCTGCCCAGTCTGTTGATCACGGTGATGTCATGGGTACAGAAGCGTGAGCGCGCCGGACTGAATAAGGCTGTACCACAGGATAGCTGAGCTTAGCCATCATCTTCCTTTTTCATCAGGCTACCGAACTGGAAGATGCAATAGCCAATTATCGACAGTACCAGCGCCACTTCATACCGGCTGTAGGCGACAGAAATACCGATAGCGCCGGTCAGCCAGATACCGGCAGCATTGGCGGTGCCCATCGCCTTGCCGTGCTCCTTGATGATGGCCCCACCACCGATAAAGCCCATACCGGTAATGATGCCGTACATCACCCGTGCTTCTGCCTGACCATTCGAATAGACATCCATCGCCACCAGCATAAAGGCGCAGCAGGCTATAGAGACCAGGGGGTAAGTCCGCAAGCCGGCGCCGCGGGTGAGATATTCCCGGTTGAGGGCGATCGGCAATGACAAGATAAAAGCGATACCGATTTGCGTTAAGTTAAAACGTACAAGGGTCACGTCAATTTCCGGCATGATTATCCTCCCTGTCATCTGAAGAATCGTTGTTATTCAGCTTTGCGTCGTGTTCAACAAATATCAAATCCTGGGTGGCAAAACCGAGCTGCTCTGCTCTATCGATAAACTGTGCTTTGAGCGCCTCCGAGACCACCGGTTCGCGTGCCAGTAACCATAAATAATCGCGGCTGGGCCCGCTGACAAAAGCATATTGATACTGCGCGTCCAATTCGAACACGATGTAACTGCCATAAAAAGGGCCGAAGAAAGACACTTTGAGATGCGCCGTGTTTTTATCCCCGACAAAAAAAGCCTTGCCTTCCGCCTGCTCCCATTGCTGTTCAGCCGCTGAATAGCCCCGGTTGATAACCCGGATGCCGCCGGCTTCGCGAGGCTGATATTCTGCTGTCACCTGACTCAGACCACGTTCAAAGCCATGATCAAGACGGGCAATTTCATACCACTTGCCCAGATAGCGATCGACTTCGAATGACTGAACCGGTTCAATACCCGTCGGGATGCGGGTGCAGGCACTCGTCAACAGCAGCAGGAAAAGAATCAGATTTAGACGCATATTTCACCCGTTTGCAGATAACTTTGCTGATTATGCCGAAGATAGCAATGCCTTTGCGTGAAGCTGATCGCTCCCGCATTATAGAAATGGCCTGGGAGGACCGCACCCCGTTTGAGGCCATTGCCACTACTTATGGCCTCAGTGAAGCAGCGGTGATCCGGCTGATGCGTCTGTCGTTGCAACCCGGTAGTTTTCGTCTCTGGCGGCAGCGTGTCAGTGGACGCAAAACCAAACACCGCCGTCTCAGAAACCCGGATGTCGATCGTGCTTATTGTCCCAGCCAGTATAAACACCGCTGAGTCAGCGTTTTGCCAGCAACTGCTGTAATGTCAGCGGCAGGCTGCCACGCAGCTGATCACTTATTCGTGCTTCATGGCGTTGCCACAAGACGCCCAGATAAATAATCAACAATCCCAGCGCGCTGAGGACCACCGGAAACAGCAGGCTGTCTTCAAATACCTGATGCGACAAGTATCCCAGATAGCCAGCCACACCGAGGGCACCAAACACGACAAAGACCCGCCGCAGCAACACCACGCCGATACCCATCATCAGCAGATTAATCAGGCAATAGCCGAGCTTGGCGAGTTCACTGTCACTGTCCTGCATTGATAAGCCGCACCAGAAAGTCAGCACACCAAACAGATACAGCCAGAAGGCATAGTCAGCCGTGCTCTCGCGGCTGCGAATATCCACCCAGAATGCGAGCAGCGTCATCATCAAGCCAAAATACATCGATACCAAAGCCCGGATTTCATAGTCGATCCGGTCAAAGGCCAGCCAGGCCGCGAGATCCATAGACAGATACCACAGCGTAACGGCGATAGGCATCAGCAGGAACGGGTATTTATATCGCCAGACCATAGCGGTACCCACTGCCAGCGTAGCCAGTTCGAGATACAGCCAGTGCCACTGAATATAACGGTGGTAATCCCGATATGTACTGCTGTCTGGCCACAACCCCAGCCCCTGTTGCAGCCCGTAAACCGCCAGCGGCGTCAAAGCCACAACAAAGGTCGCACAAATCCCGGCCGGGAGAGCAAAATCACGGCGCAGAAAAAAGTCGCTCAGTTTCATACCGGTGCCGGCATAGAGTAAAGCAATGAAAAAAATGCCCCAGCCGCCGAAAGTTTCCCAGCCCAGGGTCATAAACAGGGTCATGGCACCGATGGCAATCAAACCGCCCAGGTAATAAAGCACATGGGTAAAATCGAAGGCCGGCCCGGTTCCGGGTTGTGCCCGCAGAAACCGATACAGTTCCTCCGCCTGTTGCGGCTTCAGTATCTGCCGCTTGACCGCCGCCTCCAGCTGCTGTTTGCTGATTTTCATTTAGCTGCCAAAGCTTATGTCGGCGACCGATTTGATGCCGATATAAAAACTGCACAGCCAGCCGATCATAAAAACCAGCGAACGGTACGGCGCCATATCCAGCATATAAAACACGGGGTGCGCTATCCGGCTCAGTAGAAACAAGGCGGCCGCATAACTGAACTGACTCAAATCAGTGCCTGATATAAAAGCAAGCAGACACATAACAGCATAAAACAGCAGCGCTTCCCAGGCATTTTTCTGCGCCGCCAGAACCCGGGCACCGAGACCGGTCATCTGTGCCTGCTGCAGACGCGGCTGTTTGTTATCAAAGCGACCGAACTGGCGATAGCGCAGATAACCGCCCAGCACGGCAAGTGTTATCGGAAACAAGGCAACGATAAACAGGGTTTGAAACAGAAATGGCATCAGTCAGTCCTTTTTGGTCGGGAAGCGAGTTGTCTGAGCGCCTTCAACAGCGCCTGATTGAACAATTCCGGCGACTGGATATGCGGCGAATGTCCCATCTTGGGGAATAAATGCAGGCGTGCATCAGCGAAGCGGCTTACTGTGATTGAAGCCAGCTGCCGGTAGTTACCCAGTCGGGATCGTGTACGCTCGTCGGCGAAGCCTTTGCCGACCGCTGTGTTATCCTGCGCACCGATAAACAGCCAGGTCGGCACTTCAATATTTTTCAGTTCGTGCACGACGGGCTGGGTCAGAATCATGTCGTAGATTTTGGCCGAGAGCCAGGCCGACTTTTCGCGATCAGCCTTAAACTGGCCGGCCAGCATATCGACCCAGACACTGTAATCCTCGCGCCATTCGCCGGCATAGTAGGTGTTTTGCTGATAACGTTTAATGCCTTCAGCATCCAGTTTTAACTGCTGCTGATACCAGGTGTCGATGTTGATATAAGGCACGCCTTTCTGCAGCCAGTCTTCCAGCCCAATAGGATTGACCAGCAACAGTCCCTGCAGCTGTTCCGGATAAAGCAAGGCATAACGACTGGCCAGCATGCCGCCTATCGAATGCCCCATCAGATAAAATTGCGAGATCCCGAGTTCTGTCAGCAATGCCCGCGTGTTGTTCGCCAGCTGGTGAAAGCTGAACTGATAATCCAGCGGTTTTGAGGATTTGCAAAAACCGATCTGGTCCACCGCGATGACCCGATACCCCGCCTCACTCAGCAGTGTTATCGCCTGTTTCCAGGTGGCCGCACAGAAATTCTTGCCGTGAAACAGGACTACTGTCTCACCATTGGCTGTGCCTCGTGGTGCCACATCCATATAGGCCATCTCCAGTGTCTTTTGCTGGGAGTTCAGCGAGAACATCTGCACCGGATAAGGGTAATCAAACTGCTGCAGACGAAAGCCGGTATCGGCCCGGCTGAGACTGGTGAAAAGCAGCATCGATAACAGCAGGACGAGACAGCAATGTGGTTTCATCTATCCTCCCTAATTATGTACGGCAGCCGGCCACCACCATTCACCAGCATACTCTGGCTGGCGAAACTGAGCGATTCGGGCCTGCGCACACAGGGTCAACAAATAGTCGCGCAACGCGCCGGCTCCTTCATGATTGACCTCGGCGACTTTCGCGGGATTGACCAGAATGATCGCTATTACCCGCTGTAGCACCGGATCAGCTGCAAGCAGAACGGGCGTATTCATCACAGACAGCCTGATCCGTTTGTTATCGGCCTGCAGGTCGGTGCTGATGACTGCCACCGCCACCAAAACAAGTTGGCGGAGCGTGCATTTGAAGCTCATCGCAATGTGTGCTCAAGAAAATGCATGAATCGTTGCCAGGAACGGCGATCCGCCTCGGGATGATAGCGATCGCCATGCCATTCGGTAAAGGCGTGACGAGCGCCGCCATAGGCAATCATTTCATAGTTTTTATGTTCGGCTTCCAGCTGTTTGGCGAGGCGGTTAAAATCATCCAGACTGATATGCTGGTCAGCTGCACCGTGCATGATTAATAAAGCACCCTGAGCGTTTTTGTAATCCTGCCCCTCCGGCGTCGACAGACCACCGTGAAAACTGACAAAGCCCTTGAAACCGGCTCCGGCACGGGCCATTTCCAGCACCGCAGCCCCACCGAAACAATAGCCCATTACAACCACGCTGTTCGCATCGGCACCGAGAGCTGAAGCTTCAGCTAGCGCCGCTTTTACCAGGCCGCGCATTTTACTTCGATCCTGATAGAGTTCACCGGTATGCTGGCGTTTGTCTTCATCCTTGGTGGGACGGATGCCTGCACCGAACAGATCGGCAGCAAACACCGCATAACCCTGCTCCGACAGCATCTGTGCACGTTTGATTTCGTAATCCGTCAGACCATTCCAGTCATGCAACAGCAGGATCAGTGGCTGACCTGTTGCTGAGGCCTGGTAAAAGCCCTCATAGTCCTGCCCCTGATACTGATAGGTGATGGTTTCCGCAGTGAGAGAGCCTGATACTAACAATAACGCTATCGCTATCAATTGCTTCATGATGTTCCCCCCCCTCTCAGGCAGCATAGGACATCAGCCGGCGGGCTACAACTCAGGATGACTGTGGTTACTGATAACGCCCGGCGGTGATAAAAATCTGGAAAGACTCGCACCAGACTATGGCGCTGTTGTAGCCCGCCGGATTCAGTCCGGTCGGCAGATCTACCATGAAATTATTGAAGGTTTTGACGTCACCGACCTGGACTATTTTGTCTTTGTTAGCCATAAACGCGGCCTGGGTCTCGACAAATACCGGTGACAGGTAAAGCCGGTAATCCGGACCCGGTGCGATTCTGCCATCGAAGGAGAATGCACTGTCGCTGATATAGAAGGTGCCATCACCAAAATGTAAGGCATCACTGTCTTCCAGATCAGGCGTGAAATGGCCGGTGAAATGCGCCTGGGCGGCGACCTCACCGATTTGTCTGTCATCCGGTGCGGGCGGCTGGGTCAGAATCGGCAACAGGTAAATCCCCAGAGCAAAACCGACTCCCAGAAACAAACCGTGCGAAAGCAGTAACAGCAGTTTTTTCATCGGCAACTTCACTCTGCAGTTGATCAATCTTCCAGCGCGGCCACCTGCTGCTTGAGAAAAGCATAATTATCAATGAACAAGCTGACCACAGCAGGATCAAAAGACTTGCCGGATTCCGACTTTATATAGTCAAGCACTTTCTGTTCCGGCCAGGCTTCTTTATACACCCTGGGGTGAGAGATAGCATCCCAGACATCGACTATCGCAAACAAGCGTGCAGAATAGGCAATCGCCTCACCTTTAAGTCCTTGTGGGTAACCGCTGCCATCCCATTTTTCATGATGCTGATAAGGAATATCAATACAGGGACGAAGAAATTCAATCTCATTGAGAATTTCGCGGGCAATGACCGGGTGGGTCTGCATCAGCGCCCACTCCTGCTGATCCAGCTTATCCGATTTAACCAGGATATCGTCAGGAATACCGATTTTGCCGATGTCATGCAGTAAAGCCCCGCATTTCACCAGGGCTAATTCATTGGCTTTGAAGCGGCCGGACAAAGTCGCCAATGCCACACACATTTGCATCACTCTTTCCGAATGATGACGGGTTTCCTGGTGTCGCTGATCCATCACCGTGATCCAGCCCCGGACGGTCTGTTCATAACTGGCCAGCAGGCGGCGATTGGCAGAAATAATCTGGCGGTAAGCGCGGCTGATTAACAGATACAGCAAGCCGCCTGTTACCAGTACAAACAACAGCCCTTTTAAATTCTGCGCCAGGGTTATTTGCACCGACTTTTCAGACAATGCCAGTACAAGGGCATCGGAGAACATCACCCAACCAATACCGATTAACAGGTAGATCAGAACGATCCAGTGCTGCGGTTTGATTAAGTTTGCACGTTCAGCGATGAAAGCATCATGACCGGATTGGTCATTGAGTATAGAGAATTTTGAAGACATGGAACTACCTGCTGTGAGCAACGCAGAATAAAGCGCTGCCAGCCAGATTGCAAGTGATCAGATAAACGGTGCAACCGGCTTTATACCGGCTTACTGATAGAGCTGATGTATTTGCTGCTGGTTGTGTTGGACTTCCTGCTTCAGATCCTGAATCTGCTGCTGAAATTCAGCATCCAGTCGATCCATCTCTTCAAACAGTCCGTGTTCACGGGTGGCTATCCGGCCGTCATCGCTGGTATAGGTGCGCTGTCGAAGCCGATCGAGCTCACGCTGCCGGTCCTGCTGCAACTGATCGATTTTGGCAGAAAGCAGTTTATTTTTCTGCTTAAGGGAATGAACCTGATTGACTCTCGACTCTTCCTGGAAACGCTGGGTAATCGCCTGCTGGCTTATAACGGCAGTCTCATCCGGCTGCCGGGCTTCAATCTCGACCCTCACCGCATTATCAGCACAGGGCCGGTCACTGAACAGGGTATTACCATTTACCGTGCATTTGAAAATATTAGCCTGCAACGGCAGGGGCAGTAATAAGCTGATCAGCATGATAAGGGCCTTCACACTTCAGCTTTCCAGGTGGTATCTCACTATACGCTCGACTTCATTTTTGGAGCCCAGAATCACCGGCACCCGCTGATGAATATCTTGTGGCTGGATTTCCATAATGCGTTGGTAACCGGTCCAGCTCAAACCGCCCGCCTGCTCCACGATAAAACTCATCGGGTTGGCTTCATACATAAGCCGCAGTCGTCCACCCTGCTTCACCAGACGACTGTCCATCGGATACATGAAAATACCACCGCGAGTCAGAATACGATAAATTTCTGCCACCATCGATGCATTCCAGCGCATATTGAAGTTTTTCTCACGGCCGCCGTCGACGCCCTGGATACACTCATCTACATAGCGCCGCACCGGTTCTTCCCACAGACGATGGTTCGACACATTAATCGCAAATTCGGCCGTGTCTTTGGGGATATTCATATTCGGATGCGTCAGAATAAACTCACCAACATCACGATCCAGGGTAAAACCATTTACCCCGCGGCCAGTGGTCATAATCAGCATGGTCGACGGGCCGTAAATACAGAAACCGGCGCAGACCTGTTCCGTACCCGGCTGCATAAAGTCCTTCAAGGACGGGTTTTTGGTCTTTTCCGGGCAACGCAGAATCGAGAAAATCGTGCCGACTGAAAAGTTAATATCGATATTGCCGGAGCCATCAAGGGGATCGAAACAGATGAGATATTTGCCCTTGGGGTAACGCGCCGGGATCTGAATGATTTCTTCATTTTCCTCAGACGCCATCGCAGCGAGGTGACCGGTCCACTTGAGATGATCAATCATTACCTCATTACTGATCACATCGAGTTTTTTCTGGGTTTCGCCCTGCACATTTTCCGAGTCGGCGTAGCCACCAAGCCCCGACAGTCCGATACGGCCGACCAGATGAGAGATTTTTTTGCAGGCACTGATAATATCACCGAGCAGACCTGATAAATCGCCGCTCGCGCCGGGATTGGCCCGCTGTTCCTCGACGATAAACTGGATAACGGTTTTTCCACTTTCAGACATGCGCTATCCCTCTCTTACCTGCTCCAGAACCTGGCTGTTTCAAACAGCTTACAAGGTAGAGATTAAACCAATTTTTCAGATTTGCCAAAGACAAAACCGAACACAGAAAAGCCTGCTTTGTAGCAGGCTTTTCTGACATCATCGTGACAGAACCGATTAAATTTTAATCAGTATTTCGCCCATGCCGATACCGGATAAATCGCCGGCATAGCGTTGAACCCGGGAAAAGGGTTCCAGATTGGCAAACTTGGAATCAAGCTTTTTAAAAGAGGCAAACATCAGCGGCAGAAAAGCCAGCGTATGCGAGCCGCAATCATTGAAATTGGCGGAAATCCCCTGCGTCGGTGCCTGTTGCAACAGCAGGGTGCCGCGTTTCATCGCATAACCGAGATGCGCACCAACCTGTCCCAGTACGGCGATAGTGCCGGATACCATCCGCGCGCCACAATAATCACCGGCATTGCCTTCGATAAGGATCATACCCCGACGCATATGATCACCGGTTCGGGCGCCGGTATCACCCGTGATAATGACGGTACCCCCCGTCATGCCGTTTTTGTATCCAATACGGGCCGCACCGACAAAGTCGCCGGCATTGCCGTTGACCTTGATCAGGCCTTTTTTCATTTCACAGGCCGTGTAGATACCGGTATTGCCATTAACAATGATTTCGCCACCCATCATAAACTGGCCCAGGTAAGCACCCGCGTTGCCATTGACGGTTATCGTGCCGGTGGTCATGCCGTGGCCGATGTGATCCAGTTTGTCGGTGGCATTGTCAAAACGCAACAGTGCGGGATCATCACCGCTGATATCGAACAGCTCATCAACGCGCAGTTTCTGATTACCCACAACCAGCGACACGGCAGCGATATCTTTAACACTTTTACCTTCCAGCTTATCCACGGTCAGCGGTGAGCAGTCCACCCGTTGAGCGGGGGCTGTTTTCAGGGTCAATATCAACTCGCTCATGCCATGATCTCCTGCAGGTGAAAGTGGAACGGTCCCAGTTTGCCGCCGTAGTTACCGGCGCTGATGCGGCGAATCCCATTTTCAGCGCCCAACTCACAGGCGGCCTGAATACCCGCGCGCATCGCCTTTTTGATGTCATCTTCAGTGAGGCCGTCAATAACGATTTCCATGACCGATTCCACTTCCGGTGACAACTCCGTTTTAGTCTGACCTTTCAGTGTCGGGCAGAAAGCATCGTTGGTGGACGCATTCAGGGCCTTGTACTTGGAACCCACCTTGGAACCGCTTCGCACCACCCCTCCCGGGAACGGCATGATCACATTGGGCAGTTTACGCATTTCCCGTATCGCCGCTTCACAGGCAGCCAGGGCCTGGGGCTGCGACTCGGCCAGAATCAGGAAATTACCGCCGCCGACCGAGGCGCGCATGCCGGTATTTTCTTCGGCAAGGAATTCGCCATCCATTACCGGAATACGCCAGTAGCGCTTGCCGTCGATCATCTTGGAGATCTGGTAACCGTCACCGAAGAAACGCAGGTTCTTACCCAGCGGGATTTCTTTCTCTTCCTGGTCCATGGCAAGTCCAGAAAATAAAGCCGATGTCGGCGAAGTAAGCACACACTGACCGGCGCGGGTTTCTACCTGTTTGGCCAAGCCCTTACCGCCCATGGCAAAAATGAGACAGGCTACACCGGGACGACCGTCCGGCGTTTCATGAGGCTCCAATGTGCGTTCAATTGCAGCTTCGCAGCCGCAGGCAATAACCGAAGTCGCAAAACCGGTGAAGGCCTGCGCTGAATTCATCGCCCATTCCAGATTCTGCGCGGTAATAATGACGCGGGTTCCCCGCATCGGAAAGGCTTCAGCGAAGGTGTCGTCTATCGTGACGCCGTTGATAATCATAGTTTGCCTCCTTGTTTCAACGGCTGGACGGTCAGACTGCCGCGACCGTCATCAATGATTTCATCATCGCTGATTTTGAAGTTACCCATTTTCAGTGTGTGATATTTATCAAAGTAAGACTGCAATGGTTTTTCAATGGACGCGTCATACTGCGGTTTGACCACATGGGTCGTGCCCCAGGTGATTTTAATCAACTGACCGTTCTTAACGACCATCTGACCATCTTTAAACACATAATCCGGACTGCTGAACATTTTTTCGCGATCAGGATGATCGGTATAAACGGTAATATCCGCTGCCGCACCGACACCAAGGTGACCCCGATCTGCCAGACCCAGCAGTCTGGCAGCACCGGCGCGGGTCATGGTAGCGATATCGTACAGCGTATATTCGCGATCAATCGACGCCAGATGGGTCGCTTGCTGTGCTTCCGGATGCAGTGTCGACAGCATGTCATTACGGAAGGATTTATCCATCAGCAGCTTGATCAGGTGTGGATAACTGGTGAACGGCGCCCCGTTGGGGTGATCCGTAGTCAGGAAGATCCGCCAGGGATCATCAACCATCAGGAAGGTTTCTAGGCCAATCATCCACTGCAGAGCGTTTACAAAGCTCTGATCCCGGTATTTGAATGGCACCACACCACAACCGGCATCACACTCGATATCCATACAGACCCACTTGTTGGGGTGAGCATGCGGTGCACCGGCAAACTGGCGCATACTGTCGCCGGAAGCGGTGACGGTCTGACCAAACAGGATCTGACCGACATCGACCGTGATGTTCTTGTTGCGGTTGATAGCCTCTGCGATTTCGGCCGCGCCGGAAGAGAATTTGAAATCCCCCTCGGTACCGTAGCTGTGGAACTGGATATGTGTCAGATGCATCGGCAGACCTTCGATGCCCTGAATGGTATCCAGTGTTGTGTCTTTATTGCCCGGAACCCCCAGATTACAGCCGTGAACGTGCAGCGGATGCGGCACGCCCAGTTCAGTCACGGCACGTGACAGGCGTTGCAGGATTTCGCGTGGCGAGACGTTGTAAAAGGTATTTTTTTCGTCCAGATCCAGTTTGCGCTGGTTGAACTTGAAGGCATTAATGCCGCCCGGGTTGACCACTTTCAGACCCAGTGCCTGAGTGTGCGTCAGGGTCCAGGCCACGTAATTGTTAATTGCATCCTGATCTTCATTCGCCGCCATCATCCGGAGCAGGAAATCGTCACTGCCCAGCATCGCATAACCACCCTTGTCGATAATCGGTGTGTCATGCATTTCCATATGCGCCTGACGGGCATTAATAGGCAATACAGCGGGTTCGAAACCGGCGGTATAGCCCATTTCAGCATAACGATAACCGGTGGTCAGCGTACTCGGGGCGGCGTGGCCACAGCCACTGCGCATCAGCTCGGTACGCTCAAGCAGTGACTCGGCATGATCTTCGGGCAACATCGTGCGGGCAATATTGACCTTGCCGCCGCCAATATGGGTGTGCATATCTATGGCGCCGGACATGATGATCTTGCCACGGACATCAATTTCCTCGTCAATTTTTCCATCGCTGGGCGCTTCGACAATACGACCGTCCCGAATGTAGATGTCACGGACTACATCATTGATCCCGTGTTCGGGATCAATAACGCGACCGCCTGTCAGTTTAGTAAGCATCGTTGTCTCCGTTTACAGGGCTTGTTCAACAGCAGTCAGCACGTCATAGGTGCTGGGCAAGCCGCTGTCACGTAATTTTTTCAAAGGCACCGAGACCACACTGTCACAGCGGAAAGTCCGGCCACTGTGATCAATACCGGGTACCCCCACCGGGATAAAGACTTCCGGTTCCTGATCGAAAGTCATTCCCGAGCGGCCCAGCACAACGGTGGTTGCATCCGTTGCAGGCGGCCTGCCGTCAGTGTTGAAGCTGGAAACCCATAACAGCACATCGACTTCGCCTTCATCCAGCATTCTCTGACCCCGATTCATATAGGGATCATAGTCAGGCATATTACGGCTGAAACTGGTCCGCATCGGATAACCTGACTGCCAGGAGGAGACTGCATTGACGGTGGTATCTCCTTCCTTACCTCCCAGTGGCAGCCCATTACAGCGTGTCGTGTGGTTGATTTCCTTGATCATTTCGCAGATGTTCTGAATCGTCACTTCTGCATGCGCATAATTCAGCTGGAAGCCGGACCAGGTAATGACACCATATTTGGCTGACTTGAGTTTTTCTGCTATTCCGGCCAGATCCGCGGCAGCAATTCCCCCGACTGTCTCGGCCTGAACTTTTTTCCCTTTAACCAGCGCCCGCAGCACGGACATGACTTCCGGCAGACAGGCGTCATCACATTCAATCACTTCGGCAGGACGTCCACCCGGTGAGGTTGAGGCTTGACCGGAAGGTTTCTTACCCAGATAGATGATTTCGCGGCTTTCCACCTGCTGGCCGAACATGCTCTCTTCGGGCCAGATAATTCGCTCAAAAAAGCGCGGAAAACTGGATTCAATATCGGTTCCCACCACCAGCAGTAAATCCACCCGGTTACGGACTTCGGTCAACGTGGTGGTCATATAACCACTGTCCTGTAATACCAGAATGTTACGGAAGGCGGCATCGGAAAACTGGCTGTCGATGGTGGCGCGACTGATATCGGCCAGCGCCATGGCCGCCCTGGCGCCATTCAGATCCGTGCCCATCCCGCCGATTAATGGCTGCTTGCTGTTTTTCAGCAAAGCGGCAATGTGGCTAACCGCTTCATCCAGTGTCGCTTCCTGCCCCTTGATTCGCGGTGAAAGATCGGTCATCGGCGATTCAAAGCCATGCCGGGTGACAGGGTCACCGTTTTCTTTCACCGTCACCGTATTGCCGTTAACCTCGACCACCAGGTCATCGGATGCAATACCGCAGAAAGGACTGGCAACATCATGAAAGATGCTGTCACTTTGCTTGTCCGTCATGTCGGTGTCCTCAATCAAATTGTCAAATTGTAAACTGGTGTCAGCAGGCCGTTTTTTAAACCGGCTTCACTGGTATCCGGCCTTGAGCCGGGGCATCGCTAACCACTCTGCTGGGTGCGAAGCAGCAAGGAATCAATCTGGTTTTCACGTAACTGGCGCTGCAACGCATCAGCCTTGTCGCGGCCGGCAATGGGTCCGATTTGCACGCGATGCCATGTGTCTTTGTTGTCTATGGTAACGGTCTGAACTTTAGACTCAATACCCAATAAGGCTAACTTGGCACGGAAGCCGTCAGCATCAGCCAGTTTTTTGAATGAACCGACCTGAATCATATAACGCTCAGCTGGTTCAGCTTGTGTCTGAGTCGCGGTTTCCGGCTCTGCCGCTGGCGGTTCCGGCGGCGCGGTCACCACGGGCTGCTCGCCTTTATTCTTGTTTTCGACCACCGTTTCCATTTCCGGTAACAAGGTATAGAAATCAAAGGTTGGCTCAACGCTCTGTGGCTGCTCCTGCTCGGCGGGTTTATTCACTGCCGCTGTCTTATCCTCCGGCACATTATCTTTCAAGTGCAAAAGGAACATGACAAAAGCGCCGACCAGAAAACTGAGCAGCATTGGCCCCCAGGGAAGACTGCGGCCTTGATCGTTGTTACGGGTATTTCTTCTCGCTGCCACAATGGACCTCTTACATGGATTCCGGCGCGGAAACGCCCATCACGCCCAGCGCATTGGCAATAACCTGACGAACAGCGGCGATCAGTGTAAGCCTCGCCTGACACAGGGCTTCATCTTCAACAATAAACTGATGCGCGTTGTAGTAGGTATGAAAATCACGCGCCAGATCGGTCAGATAATGCGCCAGCATATGGGGGGTGTAATTAATCGCTGCATTTTCCAACACTTCCGGATACGTCGAAAGACGTGTCATCAGCGCTTCTTCATGGTCAGCGGTCAGCGCCGACAGATTGGCTTCACCCTGCGCCTGGTTCCATTGCATACCACGCTCTTCAAGCTGGCGGAACACACTGCAGACCCGGGCATGCGCGTACTGGACGTAATACACCGGATTGTCATTACTTTGCGATTTGGCCAGTTCCAGATCAAAATCCATATGCTGATCAGCACCCCGCATGACATAGAAAAAACGGGCAGCATCCTTACCGACCTCATCACGCAGTTCACGCAGGGTGACAAATTCACCGCTACGGGTGGACATACCGACTTTTTCGGCACCCCGATAAAGTACAGCAAACTGCACCAGCAGCACTTTCAGCTGATCCACATTCTGCTGCATCGCCGTTACCGCAGCCTTGACGCGAGGAATATAGCCGTGATGATCAGCACCCCAGATATCAATAATCTGCTCAAAACCACGCTGGTATTTATTCAGGTGATAGGCAATATCGGAAGCAAAGTAGGTCGCCTGACCGTTATCACGAACCACGACCCGGTCTTTTTCATCACCATAATCAGTGGAACGGAACCACCAGGCCCCTTTGTCCTGATACAGCTGACCGGCGGCCTTGAGCTGTTCAATGGCTTTATCGACTTCACCGGACTCTACCAGTGAGCGCTCGGAAAACCATTCATCATATTCGCTACCGAATTCGGCCAGATCTTCCCGGATATCGTCCAGAATTGCGTTTAGCCCTTTATCAAATACGCGACGGTAATCCTTTTCACCCAGCAGTTTCTTTGCACGGTTGGTCAGGGCATCGATGTGCATTTCCTTGTCACCACCTTCCGGTTCATCAGCCGGAATACCTTCAAACACCGCATCGGCAGGGTGACGGAACTGCTCGCCGTACTGTTGTTTCAGTTCAGCCGCAATGTCACGGACATAATCCCCCTGATAAGCATTGCTGGGAAAGGTGAAGTGCTCACCGCAGGCCTGCAGGTAACGCAGCCAGACACTGGTGCCCAGAATATCCATCTGTCTGCCGGCATCATTAACGTAATACTCACGGTGCACATCGAAGCCGGCCGCCATCAGCAGACTGCTGACCACGGAACCATAGGCGGCACCGCGACCATGACCGACATGCAAAGGACCGGTCGGGTTAGCCGATACAAACTCGACCTGCACTTTTTTGCCTTTACCGATCTGACTACGACCGTAAGCCTCAGCTTTAATCAGGATCTCTGTGACAACCTGCTGACTGGCTTCTGCGGTAAGGAAAAAATTGATAAATCCAGGCCCGGCAATCTCCACCTTGCTGACCACATCGGAAGCCGGCAGGGCTTCAGTGATGTCAGTCGCGATCTGGCGAGGATTCATTTTGGCCGGCTTGGCCAGCATCATGGCGATATTGCAGGCAAAATCACCATGGCTTTTATCTTTGGTTCGTTCGATCTGAATCTCGGGCAGATCGATCTCAAGTTGATGTTTTTGGTTAAAAATAGATAAAGCCTGGCTGACCAGGTTTTTCAGTTGATCTTTCAACGTATTAACGCCCTGAAATGCAAATTGAAGTGTGTCGCGCATTTTAACCGATCAACCGTGCTCATGACATCCTTGTTTTAACGGGAGCAGGCTGGCAAGCAAATCAAATCAGATCCATCGGATCGATATCAATTGACCAGCGGCATTTACGAGCCAGCTTATGCCGACTGATGCTGTCGGTATAGCAATCCAGCAATTGATGCAGCGGTTTACGTGATTCGCAGGTTAAAAGTAGCTGGGCACGATAACGGCCGCCTTTTTTTTCCATGATGGTCGGCACCGGTCCCAGAATCATCACTTCCTGCTGCTCGGTATGATGCAGTATTTCTGACACCTGATGCAGAAAATCCATGGCCAGGCTGCGATCTTTGGCTTCCGCCCGGATCACCGCCCAGTTGCTGACCGGGGGCATGCCCATTTCAATGCGTTCACTGAGCAGTCTCTGTGCCGCGCTGGCATACCCCTCACTAATCAGACTGCGCCAGAACGGGTGCTGAGTCTGTTCGGTCTGAATCAGAACTTCCCCCGCTTTTTCACCACGTCCGGCACGGCCGGTGACCTGGGTAATCATTTGTGCCAGGTTTTCTGTAGCGCGGAAATCGGCACTGTAGAGTCCCTGATCAGTATCCAGTACCCCAACCAGTGTCACATCATGAAAATCATGGCCTTTGGCCAGCATCTGGGTGCCTACCAGGATTCGGGCTTGCCCCTGTCTGACTTCAGACACGATATCGTTAAAAGCATTGACCCGCTGAGTTGTGTCTCGATCAACGCGGATGACCGGAAAATCAGGAAACAGCTGCTGCAAATGCTCGTCGATTTTTTCGGTACCGGCACCATAGCTTTTCAGCTGTTTATGTTCACAATCCGGACAGTTTTCCGGTAAACGCTGAATCAGACCGCAGTGATGACAGAATAGAATCTGTCTTTGCCTGTGTACCACCATGCGTGCATCGCAGTCACGACACTTGGCCTGCCAACCGCATTCATGACACATCAAGACCGGCGCATAACCGCGGCGATTGATAAACAGAATCACCTGATTACCGGCTTTCAGGTGTGTCTGCATTCGTTTAAGCAATTGCTCACTGATGCCGTGATCAGGATGGGCAGCCTGACTGTCGACCAGGTGAACCGACGGCAGTCTGGCACCTCCGGCGCGCTGGCTGAGCTGTAACAGCTGAAACCGGTTCTGCTGGACCTGATAAAGGCTGTCCAGTGATGGGGTAGCACTGCCCATCAAAACCGGGATGGCCATTTTCTGTGCGCGCACCAATGCCACATGGCGTGCGTGATAACGCAAACCGTCCTGTTGTTTGTAAGAACTGTCATGTTCTTCATCGATAATAACAAGCCCCGGTTTGGGTAACGGGGTGAAAACTGCTGAGCGGGTCCCGATGATGACATCTGCCAGTCCGGCTTTTGCCAGCAACCAGCCCTGCTTCCTTTCGCTGTCGGATACAGCCGAGTTTAAAATCACGATGCGGGCATCGAGACGCTTCTGAAAACGTTCGACAAACTGACCGGTCAGACCGATTTCCGGAATAAGTATCAGCACCTGTTTGCCAGCCTGCAGCATGCGTTCCGTGAGTTCGATATACACTTCGGTTTTACCACTGCCGGTAATTCCCTGCAGCAGGAAGGTTTTGAATTGCTCCCTTTCCTGCCAGACACTGTCAACGACCTGTTGCTGTTCCTCATTCAAGGTCATTGGAAAAGTCAGCTCATTGCGACTCAGTGGCAGTTTGACCTGTTGTTTTTGATAAATCAGCTGCTGCTGTTCCAGTGCTTTCAGTGTTGATGAAACATTGCCAAGGAAAGCCCTCAATGCAGATTGACTGATGCCTTCCGGATAATCTTCCAGCAAGCTCAGACAGGCCTGTTGTTTTTTACCCAGCTTCTTTTCCGGGCTGATATCGGTTTTATACCACCATGGCTCCAGGTTCAGTTCTGCTCCAATGCCATTACGGATTTGTTTCGGTAACGCAGTCTGAAAAGCTTCTCCCAGCGGATGGTGATAATAACGACTGACCCAGAGCACAGTTTGCATGATTTCTTCAGGTATCAGTGCGGTCTCATCAATAATCGCCTCAATTTTTTTCAGTTTCCGTGTGGTACCGGTTTCAGCCGGACTGGCACTGATCACAATCCCGATGCAGTCACGACCGGCAAAATTCACTTTAACCCGCATACCCGGCTGCCAGAAGCTGTGCTCTTTTTCAGACAGATAATCGAAAAGCTGCCTGAGCGGACTGGGGACGGCGATATGTACAGTGCTGCTCATAGGTCAATTAACAATAAAGAAAGAGAAAGATAGTTTTTTTATGATGTTGATGATTTATGCCTGTGTGTAACTGGATAGTTGTGGTAATCAGCATAAATACAACATCTTATCCTGATCCTGTGTTGTTGATAACTTTTATAGGGAAGCAGGGATTTGTTGTGGACAAAATAGCGAGTTATCCACAGCAAAAGTTATCCACAAGTTATGATCGATCTTATTGTGAACTTATACAGCACTTATTACCGGGTGTTTTTAGCGTTATCCTAGTCCCTATTTTGAATGGAATGAACGAATGAAGTTAGCGATTATTGTGGCTACAGATGAGCAGGGCCTGATAGGAAAAGACAATGATTTGCCCTGGCGTTTGTCGGCTGATTTGCAGCATTTCAAACGGGTGACCATGGATAAACCCATTATCATGGGGCGTCGCACCCATGAATCGATAGGGCGTCCGTTGCCGGGTAGACAGAATATTGTGATCAGCAGCCGTGACAACTATCAGGCGCAGGGCTGTGATGTGGTGAATTCACTCGATGAAGCGCTGGCATTGTGCCGGGCACAGGAAGAAGTGATGATTATGGGGGGCGCGTCGCTGTATCAGCAGACACTGGCGCTGGCAGATAAGCTGTATCTGACCCTGGTTCACACCCGCCTGGAGGGGGATACCTGGTTCCCGGACTGGTCGGCTGAAGAATGGAAGTTAGTCAGCCGTGAAGATCACCAGGCGGATGAGAAAAATGACTATGACTACAGTTTCCTGCTCTATCAGCGGATCAGGAAGTCATGATTCTTAGCGCATGTTGCAGATGTTCTGCGGCTTCATAGCCAAGATCGGTCAGGTAGCCACCGTCTTCCTGGCTGATCAGGCCTTTGTCATATAAATGTTGCGCTGCCTCAATCAGCCCCTCCTTGGCATTCTGGTGAATTTTAATGCCGGCCTGGGTACTGTCGAGCGGGAATTGCAGTAATACTTCCAGCTCATCAATCAGGGCTTGTTTTATGGTCATAAGCAGCGCCTCTTTGCGTGTTGATTCAGATACAACATAGCATAAGTGCGCGTCTTGCAAAGGGGCATTTATCTGCATTTACAAGCGATGCCGTGGCCGGTAATCTTGGACCTATAAAAATGTCAGGAGAGCGTAATGACAGTACCGGTTATTTCCGATAATCCACTCTATCAGCTGCTGCGTGAGGGAAAGGTAGAAGAATTCAACCGGCGTGTAGCTGCCGGCGAACAGGTAAACCTGACCAGCTGTGATTTTCGTCACCTGAATTTACAGGGGCTCAATACCGAGGGACTGGATTTCTCCAACAGTTATTTTCGTCAGGCCGATCTGCGTGGCATTGACTTCAGCGCTTGTCTGAGCCTGGAAGGTGCCAGTATCCACGGCGCCAAAATCTCCGGGGTCTATTTTCCCAGCCAGATTCGTGCAGAAGAGATCGAGTTATCGCTGCAACACGGTACCCGGATGCGTTACAGCATCTAGGCTTGTTCCTCGTCGCTGCGACGTCTTTTCGGCAGCCAGCGGGCACTGAGTAGGCCCAGCTCGAATAACAGCCACACAGGCACGGCCAGCAAGGTCTGAGAAATCACATCCGGTGGTGTCAGCAACATGCCGACGACGAAGGCGCCGACAATCACATAAGGCCGTTTTTCAGTCAGGCTTTCCACGGTCGATGCCCCGGTCCAGATCAACAGCAAGGTAGCTATCGGCACTTCAAATGCAAGACCGAATGCAAAAAACAGCTTGAGCACAAAATCCAGGTAACTGCTGATATCAGTCATTACCGCCACCCCTTCCGGCGCTGCCTGGGTCAGAAACGCAAAAATCAGCGGAAACACGACATAAAACGCGAAGGCAATCCCCAGGAAAAACAGTAGCGTGCTGGCGAACAGCAGCGGGAAAACCAGTTTACGCTCGTGATCGTATAAGCCCGGCGCCACAAAAGCCCAGAGCTGGTAGAGCAGATACGGCACGGCCAGCATAATTGCGGTGCTCAGGGTGAGTTTAAACGGGGTTAAAAAAGGTGATGCGACCTCGGTCGCAATCATCGAGCTGGTTTCCGGCAGATGTCGCATCAGCGGCTCGGACAGAAACAGGTACAAGTCGTTGGCGAAAGGAAATAAGCACAGCGCCACCAGTAAAACCGCCAGGACCGCACGCAGCAGGCGATCACGCAACTCAACCAGGTGCGATATCAGTGGCTGCTGTTCATCCATCCTGTTTTTTGTCCTGTGATTGTTGCTTTTCTTTGTCATCCAACCGGATTTCTTCATTCATATCCGGCATATTGTCTGGTTTTTTCAGCGCATCACGAAGCTCTTCCGCACGCAGTTCCTTGGAGATTTCATTGCGGATGCTTTGCAGGGAAGCCTGGGCGCGGCCAATCCAGAGACCAGTAACACGAATCAGCCTGGGCAACCGTTCAGGACCCACGACGATAAGGGCGACCACCGCAATCAGCAGGATTTCCCAGAAACCGATATCAAACATAGCGCACCTGGCGGTAGTTTAGCGGGAGGATTTATCCTTATCCTGTTGTCGCTGCTGGTTGTGGGCATTTTTATCATCATGCTCGATGATATTGTCATCATCCTTTTTCTCCGACTCGTCTCGACCTTCCTGCATCGAGTCTTTGAAGTTCTTGATGGCACTGCCCAGATCACCGCCCAGCGAACGTAGTTTCTTGGTGCCGAACAACAGCACGACGATGACCAGAATGATCAGTAACTGCCAGATGCTGATTCCACCGATACCCATAAGGCGCTCCTATTTAAAGCCGGGCAGCGAACTGCCACCGAGGATGTGAATATGCAGATGATCAACTTCCTGCCCTCCTCCGGGCCCGGTGTTAATAATACTGCGGAAACCGTCGTCGAGGCCCTGCGCTTTGGCAATTTGCGGCAATGACAACATCATATGGGCCAGTAGATCAGCATGTTCCGGTCCTGTTTCGTCAAGACGGGCAATATGGACCCTTGGGATCACCAGCAGATGGACATCTGCTTTCGGATGGATATCTTTGAAGACATAGATTTTTTCGTCTTCGAATACTTTGGTAGAAGGGATATCGCCATTGAGAATTTTACAGAAAAGGCAATCACTCATGGTTCGCTCCTGCTGGCTTTTTCTTCATGGCCGGACAGACCGAAACGCCGGTCCAGTTCGTCCAGAATCAATTGCGGATCGATATCATTATGCGCCAGTAAGACCAGGCTGTGAAACCACAGATCCGCGGTTTCGTAAATAATTTCGTCACGCTGGCCGCCTTTGCCGGCGATCACGGTCTCGGTCGCTTCTTCACCCAGTTTCTTGAGGATCTTGTCGGTGCCGGCGGCGTAAAGACTGGCGACATAGGAGGATGCCGGGTCGGCCTGCTTGCGGTCGTTCAGCACCAGGCTGAGTTTGTGCAGAATATCGCTCATGAGTATATCTCGTCAGGGTTTTTCAGGACCGGTTCCACTGGCTGCCATTGACCGTCTTCCAGGCGGAAATAGAAGCAGTGATGGCGTCCGGTATGACAGGCGATGCCCCCTTTCTGTTCAACTTCCAGCAAGACAGCGTCAAAATCACAATCGAGCCGGATCGATTTGATGATCTGCTGATGGCCGGATTGCTCTCCTTTGTGCCAGATTTTTTGTCTGGAACGTGACCAGTAAACAGCATGACCGGTCTCAGCGGTGAGCTTTAAAGCTTCACGATTCATCCAGGCTAAAGTGAGTACTTGCTTCGTTTCAGATTCCTGAGTTATAACGGGAACCAGACCGTCATCATTCCATTTCACCTGTTGCAGAAAGTCCATTACAGTCTCACCTCAATACCCTGACTGGCCATCTGCTGCTTGGCTTCCTGTACCGTGTGTTCACCGAAGTGAAAAATGCTGGCGGCCAGCACCGCGTCGGCATGACCTTCGATTATCCCATCGCTCAGATCCTGCAGCTGACCGACACCGCCCGAGGCAATCACCGGTACATCAACTGCATCGCTGATAGTGCGGGTCAGTTCCAGATCAAACCCGGATTTGGTGCCATCACGATCCATGCTGGTCAACAGAATTTCACCGGCTCCGTTGGCGACCATTTTTCTGGCCCATTCCACCGCATCAATGCCAGTAGGTTGACGACCGCCATGCGTGAAGATTTCCCAGCGCGAGGGTTCGTCTTCTGCGGACACGCGTTTGGCATCAATTGCGACGACAATACACTGTGAGCCGAATCGTTCGGCCGCTTCGCGGACAAAATCCGGGTTCTTTACTGCCGCAGAGTTGATACCGACTTTATCAGCACCGGCATTCAGCATCCGGCGGATATCTTCCACTGTGCGGATACCCCCGCCGACGGTCAGTGGAATAAACACCTGGCTGGCCACTGCTTCCACCACATGCACCATGGTGTCGCGTTCATGATGGGTTGCTGTAATATCGAGAAAGGTAATTTCGTCTGCGCCCTGCTCGTCATAACGCTTGGCGACTTCAATCGGATCGCCGGCATCACGAATATCGACAAACTGCACGCCTTTGACTACGCGGCCGTTATCGACGTCGAGACAGGGAATGATGCGTTTGGCGAGACCCATTTGCGATTAAAACTCCAGTGGCGGATTCAGTTTATCGGCCAGCTCCTGACCTTTTTTCAGATCGATACTGCCTTCGTAAATCGAACGGCCCAGAATCGCACCCATCACCCCTTCAGCTTCGGCTTCACACAAAGCCTCAATATCTTCATAGCTGCTGACACCGCCGGAGGCGATGACCGGGATCTGGATCGCACGGGCCAGTTTGCGGGTCGATTCCAGGTTCACACCCTGCATCATGCCGTCACGGCTGATATCGGTGTAGATAATGGCTTCGACGCCGTCCTGTTCAAACTGTTGCGCAATATCGATGACATCATGATTAGACAGTTTCGACCAGCCATCAATAGCAACCTTGCCGTCTTTAGCGTCCAGGCCGATGATGATGTGGCCCGGGAATTCAGCGCAGACATCGCCCACAAAGTGGGGGGCATTAATCGCCTTGGTGCCCAGAATGACATAGCGGACACCGGCGTGCAGATAGGTTTCGATGGTTTCTTCGTCACGAATACCGCCACCGACCTGAACATCCAGCTCGGGGAAGGTCTCACAGACCTTATGAATGACATCCGCATTGACCGGGTTGCCGGCGAAGGCACCGTCGAGATCGACCATATGCAGCCGTTTCGCCCCTGCTTCCACCCATTTTCGGGCGACCGCAACCGGATCATCCGAAAACACGGTATTGTCTTCCATTCGCCCCTGACGCAAACGTACGCAGTGACCTTGTTTGAGATCAATGGCAGGGATCAACAACATAAATCATTCTCCGTTAGTTGGGCGGTCATCAGCTTTGTCCGTCCCAGTTTACAAAATTTTCCAGTAACTGCAGGCCGGCGCGCTGACTTTTCTCCGGGTGGAACTGGGTCGCAAACACATTATCGCGATAAATCGCCGAAGCAAAGTCATCACCGTAATGGGTTGTGGCAGCCACCACAGCGGGGTCAGCAGGACTGACAAAATAGCCATGGACAAAATAAAAGCGGCTGTCCTGTTCAATATTTTTCCATAAGGGGTGATCACAGGTCTGATGGACCTGATTCCAGCCCATATGAGGCACTTTCAATTTATCGCCCCGGGCTGATAGCGGCTTGTTAAAGGCTTTGACTTGGCCCGGAATAATGCCGAGGGCATCAATACCGTTATTTTCTTCACTATGGCTCAGCATCGCCTGCATACCCAGGCAGATGCCCATGAAGGGTTTGCTACGGGCGGTTTCACTGACGATATCTTTGAGGCCCCGCCGTTTCAGTTCATCAATACAGTCACGTATCGCGCCCACGCCGGGGAACAGCACGTGACTGGCCGAGAGGATTTCGTCCGGATCGGAACTGACGATAACCTGAGCGGATTGCCCGGAGACGGTTTCCAGTGCCTTGGAGACTGAGCGGAGATTGCCCATGCCATAGTCGATCACTGCTACGCGACGCATCTTAAACCTGTTTACAAATCATCTTGAATAACGTTGGCGATAAGCCTGAATGGTGCGCTTATAGTGCCCCTTTGGTTGACGGTAATTGCTCCAGCGCCCGCTGATCAAGCGCAACAGCCATGCGCAGGGCACGACCAAAAGCTTTGAAAATGGTTTCAGCAATGTGATGGGCATTACGACCTTTCAGGTTATCGATATGCAGCGTGATGCCGGCATGATTCACCAGCCCCTGGAAAAACTCGTAGAAAAGATCCACATCAAAATCGCCAATCTTGTCGCGGGTAAAAGTGACATCGAACTCGAGGCCGGGGCGGCCTGACAGATCCAGTACAACGCGTGACAATGCTTCGTCCAGCGGCACATAGGCATGACCGTAGCGAACGACGCCTTTCTTGTCACCCAGCGCTTTTTTCAGTGCCTGACCAATGGTAATACCGACATCTTCAACAGTGTGGTGGGCATCAATATGCAGATCCCCGTTGGCTTTCACCGTCAGATCAAACAGGCCGTGGCGGGCGATTTGATCCATCATGTGGTCGAGAAAGGGAACGCCGGTTTCGGCTTGGAATTTGCCGCTGCCATCGAGGTTGATAGCAACGTCAATCTGCGTTTCCAGCGTGTTTCGCGCAACAGTCGCGCTACGAGCGGTCATTGTTAATCCTGATTTTATTAATAAAACGAGATAATAACTGTTTCGGACAAGGGTTTGAAGGGTTATTATAGGCAATGTTACGCACAAGGATCAGTAATGGCTCAATTGAACAACGTCACCCCGTTATTCAAAGACCTCGCCAAAGTCGAGCACGAACACAATATAGCCTGCCGTGAATGTTCACTTTACCGGCTGTGTTTACCGCTGGGTCTGCACAGTAATGACCTGGCTCAGCTCGACAAAATCATCAAGCGCAGCCAGGGCTTTACTCGTGGTGAGGCATTGTTTGCGTCAGACACACCATTCAAATCGATCTTTGTGGTGCGTTCCGGATCATTCAAAACCACGGTGCAGGCCAGCGATGGCCGCGAGCAGGTCACCGGCTTTTATTTCCCCGGTGAATTCATCGGCATGGATGCAATCTACGAACAAGCCTACAAATCCACCGCCAAGGCGCTGGAAAGCAGCAGTGTCTGTGAATTGCCGTTTGAAAAACTGCAGGAATTCGGCACCACCATGCCCCAGCTTCAGGTGCAGATGATGTCGCGACTGAGCAAAGAACTGTCCGGTGACAAAACGTTGATGTTCCTGCTGGGCAAAAAGACCGCTGAAGAGAAGCTGGCGACATTTTTGCTGTCGCTGTCCCGACGTTTCCAGGATCGCGGTTTTTCGGCGCGCGAATTTCAGCTCACCATGTCGCGCGGTGATATCGCCAACCACCTGGGGCTTGCGGTAGAAACGGTCAGTCGCCTGTTTACCCGCTTTCAGGATGAAGGTCTAATCAGTATACAGAGCAAGGCAATCAGTCTGCTCGATTCCGACAAACTCAAGCAACTCTGCGGTTGATCCCCCTACCTTACGCATAATTGATCCAGGTCAATGCGCTGATAAGCGCCCTCCCCGACAATGAGCCCATGTTTGACGTACAAGGGTTCGTCCCGGAGGAAAAAGAATGAAAAAATCGGTTTTTGCTGCTGCCATGATCACAAGCCTGGGTTTGAGCGCAGCAACGCTGCCGGCCATGGCCTATGAAGCAGGCGACTGGCTGGTTCGTGGTCGTGTGATAAACGTTAACCCAAATGATGATAGTGGCAATCTCTATATCGGCGGCGCGAGCACGGGTTCTGAAGGCGTGGAAGTTGACAGCGATACCGTTCCAGAACTTGATATCACCTAT
Organism: Methylophaga sp.; assembly: GCF_009711715.1. Lineage (GTDB taxonomy): Bacteria > Pseudomonadota > Gammaproteobacteria > Nitrosococcales > Methylophagaceae > Methylophaga. Next base: position 271,038 of record NZ_VENF01000004.1, read on the forward strand.
ATGCTGACAAGAAACTGGGGATTGGAGCTGATTCTGGGTTATTCGGAGCATACGGTTAAAGCTCACAAAACCTGGTCTGCGCTGGGCGATGTTATTGACACCAAAGTGTTGCCACCGACGCTGACCCTGCAATATCACTTCCTGCCGGACTCCAATATTCGTCCCTATGTGGGTGTCGGTGTTAATTACACCTATTTCTTCGATGAAGAGGTCTCAGGCAATGTTTTAGACATCCCCGGTGCGGATGTGAAACTGGACAGTTCATGGGGACTGGCAGCGCAGGCAGGGGTAGACGTTGCTATTAACCAAGACTGGTTTGTTAACTTTGATGTGAAATATATCGACATCGATACTGAAGCACATTTCTCCGGCACCCCCGTCGGAAAAGCCAAAATTACTGCAGACATCGATCCCTTCGTCTGGGGCGTCGGTATCGGCCGTCGTTTCTAACCCCCTCGATGCGCGGGTGTTCAACAGCACATCCGCGCATTTTGGTTGTGTCCTCGTAGTGCCATTGGCCCTCCTTAACGGAGGGCTTTTTTTAGCGCTGATGCGGCCGGATAAATTGCCTGATACGAATGCCGAGTAAGCTCAGTACGGCAAAATAAGCCAGGGCTGCCCCAACAATCAACATCATTAGTTGCCCAAAACGCTGCCAGCCGCTCCACTCCTGCCAGGCCGCACTTGCCGGTGTGAGCCACAGCAGCAGTGCCAGCATCAGCCCATTGGCAGCAACCAGTTTGACAGCAAGCAGCCACCAGCCGCTGTTCGGTGAATAGACACCGCGACGTCGGAGTCCGATATACAGCAGGCCGGCATTTAATACAGCGGACAGTGAAGTAGCCAGTGCCAGGCCGACATGGGCCAGGTACATCATTAAGATGACATTCAACACCATATTGCTGACCATGGCGATCACCCCGATTTTGACCGGGGTTTTAGTGTCCTGGCGCGCGTAATAGCCGGGCGCCAGGACCTTGATTAATATGAATGGCAGCAGACCGAGGCCATAGGCCATCAGGCTTAATGAAGCCTTGTAGGCATCGTCAGCCGCGAATTCTCCATACTGGAACAGGGTTGTCAGTAAAGGTTGTGCCAGCGCAATCAGTCCGATAGCGGCTGGCGTACCGATAATAAAGACCCAGCGCAAAGCCCAGTCAATGGTGTCGGAAAAGCCTTCCGCTGACTGGCTGGCATGTTTTTTCGACAAGCTGGGCAGAATCACGGTCGATAAGGCAATGCCGAATACCCCCAGTGGGAATTCCACCAGGCGGTCGGAATAATAAAGCCAGGAAATACTGCCGGTGACGAGGAAAGAAGCCAGCAGCGTATCCAGCAGCAGGTTGATCTGTGCTACCGAAACCCCGAACATGGCCGGAATCATCAGCTTCGTTATTTTCCTGACGCCTTCACTGCGCCAGCCCCAGCGTGGTCTGGGCAGGGCTTTAATCTGCAGCAGGAACGGCAGCTGAAACAATAGCTGCACCACCCCGCCGATAAACACGCCCCAGGCCAGTGCTTTGACCGGTTCATCCAGATGTGGTGACAACCAGATAGCTGCAGCGATCAGGGATAAATTCAGAAACACCGGCGTGAATGCCGGCACCGCGAATTTGCCAAAACTGTTCAGTATGGATCCGGCCAGTGCGGTCAGCGAAATAAATAACAGGTAGGGAAAGGTGATTATCAGCAATTCCCCAGCCAGGGTCAGTTTGTAAGGGTCCGCGATAAAACCTGGCGCAAAGATCATAATAATGACCGGTGCAGCCAGCATGCCTACGGCACTGATCAGCATTAAAATAATCGCGAGAGTACCGCTGGTCTGTGCTATCAGTTCTTTCAGCGGTTTATCGCCACGTTCACGAAATTCGGCCAACACCGGGATAAAGGCTTGCGAAAAAGCACCCTCTGCAAACAGGCGGCGCAGGAAGTTGGGAATTTTAAAAGCGACAAAAAAGACGTCAGCACCGACGCCGGCGCCGAACAGTCTGGCGATGACAATATCCCGCAAAAAACCCAGAATTCGGGAAATGAAAGTCATGATGCTGACAACTGCGGTAGACTGAAACAGTTTTTCGCTCATTTGATACTCATAGGGTTAGTTCAACAACGGGATCAACCGGATGAAGTCATTCAAAAGCTTTAATTCTAAGGGTTTTTTACTGTTATATCTCGTTGTCTTTGCGAGTCTGCTACTTGGCTGGCTGTACAAGACGGAGCAGAAACAGGTCGATATCCGGGAAATACCACCATCACTGGCACCCTTTCTGCGTTCACCACCGCTTAACCTGCCGCAGTTTCTGCTTTATTCCGATACGCAAGCGGTACTCACTGATCAGAGCTTGCTTGGTAAGTGGACTTATGTGTATTTCACCCATCCCGCCTGTCTACCACAGTGCCAGCCGGTGTTGTCAGTCATGCATAATCTGCAGCAGCTGGCCGCAGCAAGCGAGACACAGTTTGTACTGATTAATTTCGACAGTCGTCAGGAAACATTGCGGCCGCCGTGGTGGTTGCGCAATACACCGTCGCTGCCCTTGTATGGGGGGGATAAGGCAATACTTACTGAACTGAGTGAAGCCTTTGGGTTTCTCTACCTGAGGACGCCACTGGAACGTGGTTACAGTCTCGAGCAGCAACACAGCATTTTTCTGGTTGATCCCAAAGGCCGGGCTTATGCCCGCTTCGAGCCGCCCTTTTCTTCGCCGCTGGTCCAGCAGCAATTCCTGGCATTAAGGGATTTCTATGCGCGCACTGAATAATCCGTGTCTTCTAACGCATCAGAGAAGGTTTGTGCCAGTTGCTCCAGTGTAGCGGTACGGCGGAAACTGGGCCGCCATACCAGGCCGATTTCGCGCATGGCCTGATCATTTTTATTTTCGAGCGGCACCAGGCTGATTTCCGAATGACTGACCATATCGGATTTGATCGCCATATCCGGAATCAGCGTGATCCCAAGCCCGCTGGCAACCATTTCGATCAGGGTATAAAGACTGGTGGCCTGTACACTTTTGCGCTGTGCTGATGCCGGCAATTGACAGGCGCTGAGTGCGTGCTCACGCATGCAGTGACCTTCAGCGAGCAGCAGTAGCTCATTGGTAGGCAGTTCATCGGGTTTCAGCGCTTTCTTCTGGGCCAGACGGTGCTGTCTGGGCAACGCCACCCAGAACGGCTCACGAGCAAAGATCCGATGGGTGAGGCCGCGGGTATTAAACGGAAACGCTAAAACAGCGACATCAATACTCCCCGCCTCCAGCAGATCCAGTAAGCGTTCTGACTGATCTTCAATCAGCAAAATTTCCAGATTGGGTAATTGTTTTCGCACCGTGGGCAGAACTTTGGGCAGCAGGAATGGACTGATAGTGGGAATGATACCGACCTGAATTCGGCCGGACAGCGGGTTTTTTTCTGACTGTGCCAGGTCGACAAGATCTTCACTGAGGGACAAAATCTGTTGAGCGCGTCCGGCAATCTCTTCACCAATCGGTGTCGGCAGAACTTTACGGTTTGTTCTCTCCAGCAGGGAAACTTCCAGCAGTTCTTCCAGGTCCTGTATACCGGCACTGAGTGTGGATTGAGTAACGAAACATTTTTCGGCAGCATGACCAAAATGTTTCTCTTCAACTACTGCGGTCAGGTACTGTAGCTGGCGTAGCGTGGGTAATCTCATAATCGAATTTTCCGTTTAAAATTCAAACTTTAATCAGTTATCTAAACTATCATGAATATCGGCTTTTGTATCCTGCTCTACACGTCAGGACGCTTGTTTATGAGCGTCACTCAATGTGACTCATAGCAATCCTGATTAGTTTTTGACATAGCGCGTCAAATCAGCGTGAGCATTCCCGATATTTGTTAGAATCGACGTATTCGGTTTAATTAGATCAGAAGGAGAGTTTTTCAATGAAAAAATGGCAATGCATCGTTTGCGGCTTTATTTACGATGAAGCACGAGGTTTACCGGAAGAAGGAATCCCGCCAGGTACCCGATGGGACGAGATTCCGGAAGATTGGGAATGTCCTGAATGTGGTGTTGGTAAAGGGGATTTCGAGATGGTCGAAATTTAAGGGCACACAGGATCAATCTAACAAAACATGTTCAGCCAGTTATTTTCATCTTCGAAACCCTGCTGGCTGATTTTAGAAAAAACGCACCTGCCGGTTCTCTCTAGAAAAAATTATTGTGCTGTCCCAGATTCACATTAATCAATTCCGCAATATTCTTGATGCAGAACTATTTCCTTCGCAGGGTATCAATTTTATTCTGGGCGATAATGGTTCAGGCAAAACCAGCTTGCTCGAAGCGATATTTGTATTGGCGATGGGCCGTTCGTTTCGCTCACGCTTTTTAAAGAATCTGGTCAACTATGAGCACTCACGTCTTACTCTGTTCGCTCGTTCTCTTGATAAAACACCAATTGGTCTGCAATATGACCTTCAGAGTGGTTTGCAGATTCGACTTAATAATGCACCACTCAAGCGGCTGTCAGATCTTGCCTTTCATCTCCCAGTACAGCTTATTCCGGCTAACTGTCACCAGTTCTTCGAGCAAGGTCCAAAATACCGCCGCAGGATGGTCGATTGGGGTGTGTTCCACGTGGAACATCAATTTAATTACCACTGGCAATCGTACAAAAAAGTCCTACAGCAACGTAACGCAGCCATCAAAAAACATAAACCGGTTTCAGAAATCAGCCTGTGGGATAAGGCGCTGACTGAGCATGGTCTGATTATTACCGAAATGCGGGAACTTTATCTTAAGGAATTAATAGTTCACTTCCGACCGTTTTTCAAAAAACTCTGTCCAGCATTATCAGACCACCAGTTTTCATTACGTTATATGCGAGGCTGGAATAAAGAGTCCGAACTGGCTGAGTACCTGCAAATGAACCTCGAGCGGGATCAGGCGCTGGGATATACACGCTCAGGTCCGCATGCGGCCGACTGGTCATTCAGGGTCAATGACGCTGACCCTAATGAACTGCTATCAAGAGGCCAACAAAAACTCTTTTTTCTGTCATTGAGCATGGCGCAAATCATGATTCTGGCTGAGCAGCAGCAGCGTAAAAACACCCTGCTTTTAATTGATGATTTGAGCTCTGAACTGGATTGGCATCATCAAAAAACAGTCATTAACACGCTGCGTGAACTGCCGGTTCAGAGCTTCATCAGCAGCACTAACAGGGATCTGCTTTCGCTCATTTCCCAGGAAAACGAGAAAAGGTTCCACGTGGAACACGGCATCATTTCCGAGAAAGGGCATGATGCTATCAACGCAGGTCCAGACGTAGTAGAATAATAGGTTATTCAACATCCTAGACAGGAATAGTTTGATTATGGCAACGGATAATAACAGCACCTACGACTCTTCGAATATTAAGGTATTGAAAGGACTCGACGCCGTCAGAAAAAGACCGGGCATGTACATCGGCGATACCGATGATGGCACCGGTTTACATCACATGGTGTTCGAAGTGCTGGACAACGCAATTGACGAAGCGCTGGCTGGGCACTGTAGCCAGATCGAGGTGCGTATCCATCCCGATGACTCAGTTTCAGTCATAGATAATGGACGTGGCATCCCGGTAGATATCCATGAGGAAGAAGGTGTTTCGGCCGCTGAAGTTATCATGACCGTACTGCACGCGGGCGGTAAATTTGATGACAATTCCTACAAGGTTTCAGGTGGCCTGCACGGCGTTGGTGTCTCTGTGGTCAATGCCCTCTCCAAGAAGCTGACAATGGAAATTCATCGTAATGGCCGTTTGCACAAACAGTCCTACACACACGGTGTGCCAGATGCGCCACTGAAAGACGTTGATGATACCACCCTCACCGGTACCCGCATTCAGTTCTGGCCCAGTGAAGAGACCTTCACTAATGTCAATTTCGATTACAATATTTTAGCCAAACGTATCCGCGAGCTCGCGTTCCTGAATTCCGGCGTCAGAATTAAACTGACCGATGAGCGTGATGAACGCACTGAGACTTTCTATTATGAAGGCGGTATCACGGCCTTTGTTGAGCATCTGAATAAAAACAAAACGTTGATTCATGACAACATCATCAAAATTCATGGCCTGCGTGATGATGTTACGGTTGAGCTGTCGATGCAGTGGAACGATTCCTACCAGGAAAATATTTACTGTTTCACTAATAATATTCCGCAACGTGATGGTGGTACCCATCTAGCTGGATTCCGCGCCGCCCTCACCCGTACCCTTAACCAGTACATAGAAAGTGAGGGTCTTGCCAAGAAATCCAAGGTCACGACCAGCGGTGATGATGCCCGTGAAGGTCTGACGGCGGTGTTGTCGGTGAAGGTGCCTGATCCGAAATTCAGCTCGCAAACCAAGGATAAACTGGTTTCATCAGAAGTCCGGACCATTGTCGAATCACTGGTCAATGAATTCTTCCATGATTTTCTTATTGAGAATCCGAATGATGCCAAGCTCATCGCCAACAAAATGATCGATGCAGCCCGTGCCCGTGATGCAGCCAGAAAAGCGCGAGAACTGACTCGTCGAAAAGGCGTACTGGATATTGCCGGTTTGCCGGGCAAGCTGGCGGACTGTCAGGAGCGTGATCCTGCCCTGTCTGAACTGTTCCTGGTGGAGGGTGATTCAGCAGGGGGCAGCGCCAAACAGGGCCGTGATCGACGCACGCAGGCCATATTGCCTTTGAAAGGTAAAATTCTCAATGTCGAACGGGCGCGTTTTGACAAAATGATCAGTTCGGCGGAAGTCGGCACACTGATTACCGCGCTGGGATGTGGTATCGGTCGCGATGAATACGATCCGGAGAAATTGCGTTATCACCACATCATCATCATGACTGACGCCGACGTGGATGGTTCGCATATCCGCACCCTGCTGCTGACTTTTTTCTATCGTCAGATGCCGGAGTTGATAGAGCGTGGCCACGTCTATATTGCCCAGCCGCCACTCTATAAAATCAAGAAAGGCAAGCAGGAACGTTACGTTAAAGACGACGCGGAGATGGAGCGTTACCTGACAGAAGTGGCCCTGCAGAATGCGTCACTCTATCCCTCGGCGGATGCCAGCGCGATAGAGGGTACGGCGCTGGCCTCGCTGGTTGCTGAGTACCAGACCATCAATGCGATCATCGGCCGTCTGTCCAACCACTATTACCCGGCATTCCTGGATCAACTGGTTTATCAACCGCAAATTCCGGCCTTTGGGGATCCGGCAATGGATAACTGGTTGCGGACTATTGAAACAGCAATGAACCAGGGGCTGCCAACAGGTACCAACTACAAACTGAGTATTCAGAAGCAGGAAGATGAACCGGTACCGATGGTGAATATCAGTTTCAGCCGGCACGGTATCAGCACTGATTTCCATGTACCGGGTGAGTTCTTTGATAGTACTGAATATCAGAAGATTTTGGCTTTTTCCAACAAAATCAATGGTTTATTTGGAGATGGTGCGCGCGTTGAGCGTGGTGAGCGTTCTGAGAATATCCACTACTTCTCACAAGCGGTTAACTGGCTGCTGGCTGAAGCCAGACGTGGTCAGCATGTCCAGCGCTACAAAGGGCTGGGCGAAATGAACCCGGATCAGTTGTGGGAAACCACGATGGATAAGAGCAAGCGCCGGTTGTTGCAGGTGAGGATCAATGATGCCATTGCGGCAGATGAAACCTTCAACACGCTGATGGGGGACCATGTCGAGCCGCGTCGGGAATTTATTGAAACGCATGCGTTGCAGGTATCCAATCTCGACATCTAAAGAAACATCGTAAGAAAGAGAAAAGCCCTGTCTGAATCTCCAGTCAGGGCTTTTTTATTGTCGACGGTCATGTTTAAGCGCCGTAAATAGCGATAAGAGCGATTTTCAGCCATTTCTGGAGTATCTCTGACGTTTTATCAAAAAAAGACGTCATACGGGGACTGAGAAGGCTTATAAGCGTGTCCGCTGCGAAACGAATGGCGGATAATAAAAAAGGCCCTGATCAGGGCCTTTTTTTATGCAGCACAGTTTGGGTTTAAATCAATGCAATTTGATTTTGGGGTGTACGCTGCGTCTGAACAGGTGTGACAGCGACAGCATCATCACCCGGAACGGACCGAACAGCGCCATCTGATGCATTTTGTAGAGCGACAGATACATCACCCGTGCCATCATACCTTCAATCATCATGCTGCCCCTGCTGAGATTGCCCATCAGGTTGCCGACGGTGCTATAGCGGCCCAGGGAAACCAGTGAGCCATAATCATGATATTCATATTCCGGCAGCGGCTTGTTTTTCAGACGGTTAACAATCGATTTGTAGACCAGTGACGCCATTTGGTGTGCAGCCTGGGCGCGCGGTGGCACATTCTCATCGTGGCCCTGCCATTTACAGGCGCAACAGTCGCCGATGGCATAAATATCATCGTCCAGCGTGGTTTGCAGGGTTTGTCTGACAACCAGTTGATTCATCCAGTTAGTTTCAAGCCCGTCGATGTCCTTGAGAAATTCCGGTGCCTTGATACCAGCCGCCCAGACTTTGATCGCTGCAGGAATCACACTGCCGCTTTCGGTAATGATTTCCTTGTCGTTGACTTCAACGACCCGCTCACCGGTCATCACGTTAACGCCCAGCTTATTGAGTTCTGACAAGGTCGCATCAGAAATATTTTTAGGCAGACCGGACAGAATGCGATCTGCGGCTTCGATAATCGTGATTTTCACGTCCTGTGGGTTAACTTCATCCAGGCCGTAAGCGGTCAGTAGATGAGACACTTCATGTAACTGGGCGCTGAGTTCTACGCCGGTTGCACCGGCACCGACAATGGCAATATTGAGCTGGCCTTCATCCAGTGGTTTGCCCTGTGTATGGGCGCGTAGATAGGTTTGCAGCAGTTTGCTCTGGAAAACCTCGGCTTGTTTGGTGGTATCCAGAAACAGGCAGTGTTCACGCACACCCTTGATGCCAAAATCGTGACTGATACTGCCAACCGAAATAACCAGGTAATCATAGTCAAAGTTGCGGCGGGGAATGATTTCTACGCCTTCATTGTTGAGTGTGGGGGCTACAGAAATCTGTTTGTTTTTACGATCCAGACCATCCATACGGCCGAGGCGAAAGCGAAACCCGCTGTAGTTGGCCTGACCCAGGTATTCGATCTCGTCTTCATGCGAGTCCAGCGTACCGGCTGCCACTTCGTGCAGCAGAGGTTTCCAGATATGGGTGTGGGTGCTGTCTACCAGAGTAACCTGGGCTTTACCTTTTTTGCCCAGTTTCTTGCCGAGTTTAGTGACCAGTTCCAGGCCACCTGCTCCGCCGCCAACAACGACAATTTTGGGGATGTGGTTTGACATTCGCTATGGCTCCAATCCGACGCTTAATAGTGAGGACTGCAGGTCTTTCGATTTAGCGGCATCGGGATTCTGCGCTGCGGAATCAGCGTACACCTAAACGAGCCTGGAAAGATCAATGAGTCCATCGAGTAAAACCGTGATTTTAACGTAAAAAACCCTATAAAAACTATCTTATTTTTACTACAGGGGCGGACTCTGGCAAAATTAATGATCTTGATCAATTTTAGAGACCACAAATGCAAGCAAGGCCCGAAAAACCACGCCTGGCCTGGGCTGTCACCGGTTCCGGACATTATCTGGAAGAGTGTCTGGAAATCATCCGCGAATTGGATGATGTTGATCTGTTTTACAGCCGTGCCGGTGAGGAGGTCATCAGAATGTACGGTCACGACCCGAAATCCATCGTGCCGGAAGGCCGTATTTACCGTGACCGTGCCGCTAGTGCCCCGCCTGTTGGCCTGTTTTATCGCGGTGACTACCACACACTGGTAGTAGCGCCGGCTACTTCCAACACGGTAGCTAAGATGGTGTTGGGCCTGTCCGACACGCTGGTCACCAATATCTATGCCCAGGCAGGTAAATGTCAGGTGCCGAGCATTGTACTGGCCTGCGATGCGATCCCTGAAGTGGATACGCCCGCACCGGACCGCATCGTCAGGCTGTGGCCTCGCCAGGTCGATCTCGAGCATACCGCCAGACTGAAAACCCACGAGGCTACCACGGTGGTTGAGACAGCCGGACAACTCTCTGAAGCGATAAAAAAACGCCTGGCAGAGGTAGGTTGAGCCCGACGATGGCTGACCGGATTCTGTTTCTGACCGGTAAACTGGCGGAACCCAGTGTGCGTAAGGTTCTGCAGGAAATGGCGCCGCTGCCGTTCGATTATCAGGTGCATCAGCTGGGCTTGTCAGTGGCCGCGCTGATGACAGACAAAATGATTGCCAGGCGTCTCAAACCGGAAGATTATCAGGGCTATGATGAAATTATCGTTCCGGGGCGCTGCCGTGGTGATCTGGCAGCCCTGAGCCAGGAGCTCGGCATTAAAGTCACGCGAGGTCCTGAAGAAATCAAGGATCTGCCAGTGCATTTCGGTAAAGCCCGCAAACAGCCTGATCTCAGCCGCTATGACGTTAATATTTTTGCTGAGATTGTCGATGCGCCGGAGCGCAGTATCGACAGTCTCATAGCGCGGGCACAATATTACCGCGATAACGGTGCCGATGTAATTGATATTGGCTGCCTGCCACAGGAAGATTTTCCACATCTGGAAGAGGCGATACAAGCGCTGCATGGAGAGGGTTTCAAGGTAAGTGTGGACTCACTGTCACTACCCGACCTACAACGTGCTGCTAAAGCGGGTGCCGATTATCTGCTGAGCCTGACCGAAGAAACGATTGACCTGGCCAGGGAAACGGATGCGGTGCCGATTCTGGTCCCCGCAGAGCCGGGTTCACTGGTGTCACTGGAACGGGCCATGGAGGCCATGGATAAAATCGGTAAACCCTGGATCGCAGACCCGATACTGGATCCGATTCATTTCGGTCTCACCGCTTCTATCGTCCGCTACCATGAACTGCGGCAGAAATACCCGCAGGCACCGATAATGATGGGGGTGGGTAATCTCACTGAATTGACCGACGCTGATACCAGCGGCATCAATGCGATGCTGTTCGGCATAATTTCCGAGCTGAATATCAATTGCGTGCTGGCGACAGAAGTCAGTCCGCATGCCCGCCGCGCGATTCGTGAGGCTGATGTGGCCAGGCGTATGATGTATGCCGCTAAAGACGATAACAGCCTGCCGCGGGATTTTACCGCTGACCTGCTGGTTGCCCATGAACGGCGGCCATTTACTGATAGCGCGGATGAAATTCGCGAACTGGCCAAAAATATCAAAGATCCCAACTACCGGATCAAAATTGCCCGGGAAGGCATTTTCATGTTCAATCGCGACGGTTTACTGCATGATACCGACCCGTTTGAGTTTTATCCCCAGTTACAGGTGGAAAATGATCCGGGCCATGCATTTTACCTCGGTGTCGAGCTGGCACGGGCTGAAATTGCCTGGCAACTGGGCAAACGCTACACCCAGGATGAAGATCTGGAATGGGGCTGCGCAGTCGAAAAACCGGAAGAAGATCTGATCCGGCAGAAAGCCGAAGGCACGACCATGAAGAAACGCAGAACAGATCGGGCCTGCGGCACCGCGGATAAGCCCAAGAAAAAGAAGGAGCGCGCCTGTGGCACGGCTGACAAGTCGGATACATGAGGTCATCGTCACGACCGTGGATGAAGCCGGAAATCCACACTCGGCCCCGATGGGGATTAGTGAAGTAAATGGTTACTTTCACGTTAAGCCTTTCAAGCCGTCAACAACCTATAACAACTTAAAGCGTCACCGGCAGTGCACCATCAACTACATTGATGATGTCAGGGTGTTTGCCGGTGCCTTGACCGGCAGACGGGAATGGCCGACCCTGCCCTGCAGCCGGATTGAAGGCGCCTATCTGGCACAGGCATTGGCGCACAGTGAACTGGAAATGCTTCGGTTTGATGATGATGACCCGCGAGCCTGTTTTTATGGTGAGGTGGTGGAGGAGAAGATACATGCCCCCTTCCGCGGCTTTAACCGAGCACAAAGTGCGGTGGTGGAAGCAGCGATTCTGGTCAGTCGCTTGGGTATGTTGCCGGAGGAGAAAATTCGCGAGGAAATCAACTATCTGCAGATAGGTATCGATAAAACCGCCGGTGCCCGTGAACTGGAAGCCTGGGGCTGGCTGATGGACAAAATCAAACAAGCAGGCATAGATATTCAACATGACTAAATGGCTGGCGAGTGTGCAATCGCTCGAAGAAGCAAAAGCGTTATCGCAGACGCTGCCGGATATTCTGGATTTGAAAGATCCGGCCAGTGGCGCGCTGGGTGCGCTGCCATTAACGACAGTGCAATCAGTAGTGCAATGGGTGAATGGTCGCTGTCAGACCAGTGCGACGGTGGGCGACCTGGTGATGCAGTCGGACGTTATTACTGAAGCAGTAAAAGCAATGGCGGCCACCGGTGTTGATTATGTCAAAGTGGGTTTGTTTGCACAGCCTATGCTGGAAGCCTGCCTGGCCCGGTTGCATGAAGCGCTGATTGAACTTGAAACACCGGTCATTGCAGTGTTGTTTGCGGATCAGCCGGGTGATATATCATTGGTTAGCAAGATAAAACGGGCCGGGTTCAGTGGCGTGATGGTGGATACCGCCAGCAAAAATGGTCTACGACTGCTTGATCACTGGAGTACAACCGAGCTGAACGACTTTATCAGTGCGTCCCGTGAGCATCAGCTGCTGTGCGGTCTTGCCGGAGCTCTGGCTATTGAGGACATCGCAACGCTCGAACCGCTGGGTGCCGATTATCTGGGCTTTCGCAGCGCGCTCTGTGAGCGTCGTCAACGCACCCTCAGCCTGCAACCGGCACGTGCATTGGCGATTCAGGAGCGCATGCAAAGTTATGGTCTTGCCAGTTAAGATTTAATTCTCGGCGACGGTGCCCGCGACCAGTTTCATGACCAGCGGACGGACCAGCATGACACAGATAAAGGCCGACGGCATTGCGACTTCATAAGCATGAAAGGCGCTTAACAGGTAATGCTGATCAAAACCCTGATTCACCGCAGTAATGATCAGGCACATCAAGGCCGCCATAATCGCTGACATATAAAACGCAAAGACCACTGGTGTCAGTCTGGCCGGCAATTTTCTATTGCTGAGTATTAAGGCTCTGCGCATCTCCCCTTCTCCCTGCCTGTCAATCATTGCACACAGTTTAATGTGTGCGTGGCAATGCCACTAGCGGTGTGAAGCTATCTAGACTGTTAAGCTAAACTTAATTAATAAAGAAAGAATGGGTTGATATGACTTATGGAAAATCTTCGCGGTATTGAAAGTTTTGTCCGGGCAGTTGAGCTTGGCAGCATTGCTGCGGCAGCGCGGGCACTGGCCGTCAGTCCGGCAGCAACCAGCCAGAATATTGCCCGGCTTGAGACGCAGATCGGCGCACGTTTGCTGACCCGAACCACCCGAAAACTGGCACTCACAGATGCCGGAGAGATTTATTATCAGCGGGTGAAAGGCTTAATGCAGGAGTTGGAACTGGCCGAACAAGCGGTCTCGGCACTGCAGGGTGAGGTCGGCGGAAAACTGAAAATTGCCTGTTCGGCAGCCTTCGCCCGCCATGTTCTGGCACCAAAGCTGGCGGGCTTTCAGCGAGCTTATCCACAGATCAGTCTGGAGCTCATTGCTACTGACCGGCGGACCGATCATATCGTGGAAGGTGTCGATGTCAGTATCCGTATTCGTCAGCAACTGGAAGAGAATATGGTGGCAAGAAAACTGGCCACGGTGCCGTTGTTGTTCTGTGCCTCTCCCGATTATCTGGCGCGGGCCGGTTATCCGATATCGCCGCAGGCTCTGTTACAGCATGACTGCCTGATGTTTCGCGTCCCGGTCGATGGCCGCATTTTCCGCTGGGCCTTTATTCGAGACGGTCGGCGATATGAACCGAAAGTTAAAGTCGCCATGATTAGTGATGATATCGATACACTGGCCAGAATGGCCGTCAGCGGTGGGGGGATAGCCCGTCTGGCAGCGTTTGTTGCCCGCCCCTATTTAGACAATGGAGATCTGATAGCGCTGTTCGAACAGGGGCCACAGGTGGAAGTGGAGGCAGAACCGCTGGAGTTTTATTTCTGTGTCACCGATCGTTATGCCCGCACTCCCAAGGTGGCGGCTTTGTATGATTACCTGACGGCGCACTTGCCGGCTATCTGGCGGCAATAACAGCAGTGACCGGGCTTCCGTTCCCGGTGTGCTGAGGAAGCTGACTTCAGGCAGCTGCGTTCTGCCGTAATGCGCCTGCAGCCTGCACCATGGCCTCCAGTGCCGGTTTGACTTCACTCCACTGACGGGTTTTGAGGCCACAGTCAGGATTGACCCATAAACGTTCGGGGGGAATCCGTTCGGCCGCTTTTTCCATCAGCTCACGAATCTGAGCTACGGCCGGAATATTAGGGCTGTGGATATCGTAAACGCCAGGGCCGATTTCATTGGGGTAATCAAAAGCGTTAAATACGTCCAGCAGTTCCATATCCGAACGCGAGGTTTCGATGGTGATCACATCGGCATCCATCGCGGCAATCGATTCGATAATGTCATTGAACTCGGAATAGCACATATGGGTATGGATCTGTGTCTCATCCTGGACGCCGTTGGCTGAAATACGAAAACAGTTGACCGCCCAGTCCAGGTACTGTTTCCAGCCGCTGCGACGCAGTGGCAGCCCTTCCCGCAAAGCGGCTTCATCAATCTGAATAATACGAACACCCTGTTGCTCCAGATCCAGCACCTCATCGCGGATGGCCAGTGCCAGCTGCAGGCAGGTTTGCTCACGAGGCTGATCGTCACGGACAAAAGACCAGTTGAGCATCGTCACCGGCCCGGTCAGCATGCCCTTGACCGGTTTGTCGGTCAGCGACTGGGCATAGGCAATCCAGTCAACCGTCATCGCTTTGGGCCGCTCAATATCACCAAAAATGACCGGTGGTTTGACGCAGCGTGAACCATAAGACTGAACCCAGCCAAAACGGGTGAAGGTATAACCATCCAGCTGTTCACCGAAATATTCGACCATATCGTTACGCTCAGCTTCACCATGGACCAGCACATCGAGACCGACTTTTTCCTGTTCGGCAATGGCATATTCAATCTGCTGCTGCATAGCACGGTGATAAGTGGCTTCGTCCAGATCGCCACGGCGATACTGCAGCCGGCTCTGGCGGATGGTGGTCGTCTGCGGAAAGGACCCAATGGTTGTGGTTGGAAACAGTGGCAGAGGATATCTGGACCGTTGTAATCGACGGCGTTCCGGGTAAGGGCTATGCCGTTGTCCCCAGTCGCTGGTAACTGCCTGCAGGCGTTGCTGTACGGCAGCTTTGTGAACTTTTGCCGAGTCCCGACGGCTTTGAATCGCTCTGGCGTTAGCGGTCAGTTCAGCCTTAACGCCGTCACGCCCGTGGTTCAGAGCCAGTGCCAGCAAATTCAGTTCATCGAGTTTCTGTACCGCAAAGGCCAGCCAGTTTTTGATATCCGAATCCAGTTCGGTTTCCTGTTCCAGATCCACCGGCACATGCAGCAAGGAACAGGAAGGTGCCAGCCACAGGCGTTTGCCCAGACGCTTATATATGGGCTCAAGCCAGTCCAATAGACCATTCAGATCGCTTTTCCAGATATTGCGGCCATTGATCACACCCAAAGACAGGGTTTTGTGAGCAGGCAGCCAGTCGACGACTTTAATAACTTCCTCGCGGCCATTGATGGTATCGATATGCAGACCGGCAGTCGGCAGTTCGCAGGCCAGATGCAGGTTTTCACCCAGTGGTGCGAAGTAACTGGTCAGCAGGAGTCGTAACGGCGTTTTATTGAGGGCGAAATAAGCCTGGCTCAAGGCATGTTGCCAATCCTGGTCAAGCTCGGTCGCCAGCACCGGTTCATCAATCTGAACCCAGTCGGCTCCTTCAGCAGCGAGGCTTAACAGGCATTGTTCATAGACCGGCAGCAGGTCATCCAGTAAGGCCAGCTTGTTACTGTTGTCCTTTGCCTTGCCCAGCCAGAGGTAACTGACGGGGCCCAATAAAACAGGTTTGGCCTGATGGCCCTCGGCGCGGGCCTCACGGAATTGTGTCAATAGCCGTTCAGCATCCAATTCGAAGCGGGTCTCAGCATTGAACTCGGGCACCAGGTAGTGGTAATTGGTATCAAACCATTTGGTCATTTCCGCCGCAGCGATGGGGGTTTGCTGCAATTGTTTGGAAGATTGGCCCCGTGCGGCCTGAAAGTACTGATCGGTTTCGGCCAGCCGGCTGTCAGTGCGGGATGGCAGATTACCCACCAGCAGACTGGTGTCGAGCACATGATCATAGAGAGAAAAATCGCCGACCGGCAGCCAGTCGAGTTTCTGCTGATACTGCCAGTGCCGCTGACGCAGCGCTGTTGCGGTCTCTTCCAGTTCCTGCAGCGACGACTCGCCGCGCCAGTATTTTTCCAGTGCAAATTTGAGCTCACGACGTTTGCCGATTCTCGGAAAGCCGAGGTTGTGGGTAGTAATCATTTTCTGTCCTTTGTTTTACCAATGGCGGATATTGTAAGGACTGAGTCAGATGAGTAATAATGATATTTTTTACCTTATTCATGAGAATAACTAATAGATGATTGAGCGCAGCCACCTCAAAATTATTCAGGCACTGGCCGAACACGGCACTCTCACCGCTGCCGCAAATGCCTTGTTTGTGACACAGCCGGCACTGTCACATCAGATGCGCTATCTGGAGCAGAAGCTGGAAGTCAGTTTATGGGAACGTCAGGGCCGTAAATTACGGCTGACTCAGGCCGGCGAGCTGTTGCTGAGGGTGGCTGGTCAGCTGCTGCCGGTGCTTGAGCAGACCGAAAACACGCTAAAGGCCTATGCCGAGGGTAAGCAGGGTATTCTCCGCCTGGGCGTTGAATGTCATCCCTGTTACGAGTGGCTTAAAGGGGTTTTGGCAGACTACCTGGTGCTGATGCCGAAAATGGATGTGGATATAGTCCATAAGTTTCAGTTTTCCGGACTGCAGGGGCTACTGAATTATCATATTGATTTGCTGGTCACGCCCGACAAGGTTAATCATCAGGGCGTCGTCTATGCGCCACTGTTTGATTATGAGCTGGTCCTGTTGGTGGCGCGGCAAAATCCAATGGCAACAAATCAGTTTGTTGAAGCTGATGCGTTAGCCGGTGAGTTATTACTTACTTTCCCGGTTCCGCATGAGCGACTTGATATTTATACGCAGTTTCTGATGCCTGCCGGTATTAGTCCCAGAAACAAGGCCATGGCCTCGCTGGATATCATGATACAGATGGCTGCATTGAACCGGGGCGTTACAATTCTGCCGGACTGGCTCGCAAGGCAGTATACCGAGACCCTACCCGTCACCACATTGCGGCTGGGGAAAAAAGGCGTGATGAAAACCCTGTTTGCTGCGATGCGTGAAGGCGAGGAAACGATACCCTATATGAACAGCTTTATTGAACTGGGTCAGCAGAAGGCCATCAGTTAATCAGGCATCAAGCACCCGGAACAGCATTTCACGAATGGTTTGCGGTTCGAAAGGTTTATCAAGAATGGCGGAGACACCGGCCTGCTGCACATTCCCCAGCCGGGTTTGATTGTTTTCGGTGGTGGCCATCAAAATCGGCAGCACCACATCGCCCATTTCATCGCGGATGTAACGGGTCAACTCATGACCATCCATTTCCGGCATGTTGAGGTCAGTCACCACCAGATCATAACTGTGTCGGCCCAGCAGACTGACGGCTTCGCGGCCGTTTTCTGCCAGATCAATGTTGTGAATGCCCATGCTGGCCAGAACACGTGACAGATGATTGCGGGAGGTGAAGCTGTCATCGACCAGCAGAATATTCAGTTCGCTGACATCGTAACTTTCCAGTTCAATTTCGCTGGGATCAATCACATCCAGTGTGGCGCGGATGGCGCGGCGCAGGTCGCTTGAATCAAAAGGCTTGGGCAGAATCGCCATCACCCCTGCCTGGCGAATCGGTTCCAGCGCTGCCTGACCTGTTTCACTGGAAATCAGCATAAACGCGATGTTGCTGTCGATAGCCTGAACACCGCTGATCAGTTCATCGGCCGTCATATCTGGCAGATACATGGCAGAAATAACCAGGTCCGGCGGATACTGAGCGATATGAGAGAGCGCCTCTTCTCCATTACTCACGCCATCAATTTTGCTGATTCCTTCCTGTTGAAGATGGCGCATGATGAGCTTGAGCTGCATGGCAGACGGTTCAACCAGCAGAATAGACAGATCGGCAGCAGTCAGCGACATAACCGGTCCTCAGGGTCGCACCAGGCCGGCTTCGACCTGATCCCGGGTGTCTTTGTTGACCAGCAATTCGATGATGGTGAGGGCAAAGTCCATCGCTGTGCCGGGCCCTCGTGAGGTCAGCACCTTACCATCGATGACAACCGGCTCGTCACAGACGGCGATATCAGGCCATTTGTCCTTGTCCAGCGCACCGGGATAGCTGGTGGCCCGTTTACCATCCAGTACGCCGGCATTGGCCAGTACCATCGGTGCTGCGCAGATAGCGGCAAGATATTTGTCACCGTGCTGAAGGCGCTTGATAATGGCATGGATACGGTGATCGTTATTGAGATTGTTGGTGCCCGGCTGACCGCCGGGCATCAGGAGCATATCGAAATCGCTTTCCATTAAGTTATCCAGCAGGGTATCTGCTACCAGGCCCACCCCACGACTCGCGGTCAGTTGTGGCTGGTGACCAAGGCTGGCTGTGGTCACCGTGATACCGCCTCGACGCAGCAGGTCTATCAGGGTGACAGCTTCCAGTTCCTCACAACCCTCTGCCAGGGGAATTAATACGCTGGCCATATCTGCTCCTGCTTATCGGTTAAGGATGGTCATTCCCTTCAATAAGTTCAAAGCTTGCGATAGCACATAATCAGTCACTTCCAGTGGTTGCTTCGCTTCTTTTTCCTTTTCGGCTGCTGTGCTGACTGTTTCCGGTGTCACTGATTCTTCACCGTCCTGGCTGTTTTGATTCTGGCTATCGGATTTTTCCTCAGCTTCACCGTTTTCAAGATGATGCGCCAGATCGCGTTCACGCAGCGGTACGAATTCGTTTTCATCGACTGAAGCCACACGAATACCACTGATTTCAATATCCGGCACAATACCTTCAGCCTGAATTGAGCGGCCTGATGGCGTGTAATAGCGGGCGGTAGTCATTTTCACCGCAGTGTTATTAGTGAGTGGCATCACGGTCTGTACCGAGCCTTTACCAAAAGTTTTACCACCCAGCACGATAGCGCGATTATGATCCTGCAGCGCGCCGGCCACAATCTCCGAAGCCGAGGCGGAACCGCCATTGACCAGCACAATCATCGGTGCACCCTTAAGCAGGTCATCCGGAGTGGCATGGAATTTTTGGTCAGCATCGGCGATACGGCCATCGGTATAGACAATCAGTCCTTTATCCAGGAAAGCATCTGACACATCGACCGCGGCTTCCAGCACCCCACCGGGGTTGTTGCGCAAATCCAGAACCAGGCCGTTGAGTTTGCCGTTACTCTCGCGCTTCAGATCGCTGACTGCTTCACGCAGGCTGGCACCGGTACGCGATTGGAAGGTGGTGACACGGATGTAACCGTAGCCCGGTTCCAGCATTTTTTTCTTGACACTTTCAACCTTGATAATGGCACGGGTCAGCTCAACCTTAATTGGCTTGTCGACGCCTTCACGGATGATAGTGAGCGTTAACTTCGTACCGGGCTCTCCACGCATGATATCGACCGCATCATTCAGTGTCATACCTTTGACCGGAGTTTCATCCAGTCGAATGATGAGATCGCCGGACTGAATGCCGGCTTCGGCTGCCGGGGTATCATCAATCGGTGCAACCACTTTGACAAAGCCGTCTTCCATGCTGACTTCGATACCTAGGCCGCCAAACTCGCCGGAGGTGCCTTCGCGTAATTCCTGAAACTCATCCAGATTCAGATAAGTGGAATGCGGATCCAGGCCGGCAAGCATGCCGCGGATGGCGTTTTCAAGTAATTGTTTGTCTTCTACCGGTTCGACATAGCTGCTTTTAATGCGTCCAAAGATTTCGGAGAAAGTCCGCAAGTCTTCCAGCGGCAGATCCGGCTGGGCTGACTCCCGTTCGGCAAAGACCATTTGGCCGAATACCAGGGTCGCCCCCAGAATAATGCCGCTGGTAATGAGTCCGAAATCGCGTTTAAAAAAGCTCATATCGTTTCCTTCGTGGTTGGCACACATCAGCCCTGCCTTGCCAACCATTTCAACGGGTTGGTAGGCCTGCCGCGGTGGCGAATTTCAAAATAAAGTCCGGTCAGGCCGCGAACTCCCTGCTCGCCTGACTGGGCGATAACTTCACCTGCCTGAACAGTTTCACCGGCTTGTTTCAACAGGCTTTCATTATTGCCATAGAGAGTCATGTACTGTTCACCGTGATCAACTATGATCAGCAAGCCGAATCCCCGTAACCAGTCAGCAAAGACCACACGGCCGGCAGCCGTCGCCCTGACATCATTTCCGGTCGGGGAGTCGATGACGATACCTTGCCAGGTGAGTTTACCAAGATTTCGGGGGCTGCCATAGCGCGCTAGCAGTTTTCCGTTGACCGGCCAGTTCAATTTACCAGTCAGACGCGAAAACGGGGTGTTTGGTTTCGGTGGCGGCCTAATCGCGGCTGATTTTGTTTCCGGCGCTGGCTTCTGTTGCTGCTGCTTTTCCTTCTCCCGCGCGGCTTTCTCCCGCGCAATCTGCTGCTCGCGCTCACGGGCGAGCCGGTCCAGCAGGGCCTGTAAATTGCTCTCTTCTTCTTTCAATGCGGCCAGTTTCGCATCCTGACCGGAAATGGTTTTGTCCAGGGCGGCCAGTGTCGCTTTGCGTTTATCGGTTTCCTGTTGCAGTGCCCGCTGTTTGTCCAGTTGTTCCTGTTTGGCGGCTTCCAGCGACTGTTGTGCCAGCAAGATCGTTTTCTGTTCCTCGTTCAGCTGGCTCAGGATCTGGTTAATGCTCTCGAGCTGCGCCTTGCGCGCTTCATGGAAATAGCGGAAGTAGGTGCTGCCACGACTGATCGTGGCAATATCCTCTTGATTGAGCAGCATTTCCAGATAGCTGGGTTCGGCGTTGATGTAGGCGGCACGCATCTGATCGTAAAGCGCCTCCAGTTGCTGGTTCTGCTCAGCTTCTTTGATGCCTGCCACTTCACGCAGCTGGTTCAGAGTTTGGTTTTTTTCGGCGATCTGTTGTTCCAGTGTACGCAATTCCCGATTCAACTCGGACACCTTGCGGCTCTGCGCTTTGAGCTGGGCATACATCTCTTCACGGCTGGCTTTTTTCTGCGTTAAATCGGCACTGATATCCTCGATTTCATCGCGGACATTATCCAGTCGCTGTGCAGAGTCGCCGCCGGCTTCAAGACCGGCGGAGATCAGCAGCAGTAAACAGGCTGGAGCGAGACGTTTGAGCACAACAGGCTTCAGGGTTTTGCCTCAATCAGCAGGTGTTTGCTCATTTCTGCCGGAATCGGCAAGTCCAGCAAAGACAGCATGGTCGGCGCAATATCCGACAGCGTGCCGTGCTCACGACATACGGCATCGCGGCCGGCGAACAACAGTGGCACGACGTTATTGGTGTGTGCAGTGTGCGCCTGACCGGTTTCATGATTGACCATGCGCTCGGCATTGCCGTGATCGGCGGTGACAATCATTTCACCACCCACCGACTTCAGCGCATCCCAGACTTTTCCTAAACACTGGTCCAGCGCTTCCACTGCCTTGACCGCAGCGTCAAAATTACCGGTATGGCCTACCATGTCGGCATTAGCGAAGTTGCAGATAATCACGTCGTATTTTTTCGAATGGATCGCTTCAACCAGTTTATCAGCCACTTCAGGCGCACTCATTTCCGGCTGCTGGTCGTAGGTGTCGACCTTGGGGGAAGGAATCAGAATCCGGTCTTCACCGTCGAATGGGGTTTCGAGGCCGCCGTTAAAGAAAAAAGTCACATGAGCATATTTTTCGGTTTCGGCAATACGCAGTTGCTTAAGGCCCAGCGATGAAAGATAGCCGCCGAGGATGTTTCTCATCTTCTCGTTGGGGAAGGCAATCGGTGAGCTGTAATCTTTTTTGTATTCAGTCAGCGTGACGTATTCCGCCAGCTTGATATCACGCGGGCGGTTAAAGCCATCAAAGTCAGGTTTGATGAAGCATTCTGTTATTTCACGGGCACGATCGGCGCGAAAGTTCATGAACACGATGCTGTCGCCGTCCTCAATGCGGACTGGTTCACCAATAGTGGTTGCTTTGACGAATTCATCGGTTTCCTCGCGGGCGTAGGCCATTTCCAATGCCTGGGTGGCCGTCTCGGCCTGAAACTCACCCTCGCCTTCGGCCAGCAGTCTGTAAGCTGCTTCCACCCGGTTCCAACGCTTGTCACGGTCCATCGCATAGTAGCGACCAATCATACTGACCAGGCGACCGCGGCCCTGCTCAGCAAACACGGCTTCCAGTTTGTCGATGGAAGCCTGCGCGCTTTTCGGCGGCGTATCACGGCCGTCGAGAAAGGCATGCACATAGATATGGCGGGCACCGCGATCAACGGCCAGTTTAACCATCGCGTGGATATGCTCTTCATGACTGTGTACCCCGCCGTCGGACAGTAGACCGAAAATATGCACGGCTTTGTCATGCTCGGCGGCTTTATCGACTGCGCCGGTCAGCACGGGATTGTGGAAGAAAGCCCCATCCTCAATTGCTTTACTGATGCGAGTGAATTCCTGGTAGACCACCCTGCCGGCACCGAGGTTGAGATGACCGACTTCAGAGTTACCCATCTGGTCACCGGGTAGCCCGACGCCCTGACCTGAGGCATCGATCAGAGTGTGAGGATATGCCTGCCACAATTGATCCCAGACCGGTGTGTTGGCAGCGAGAATGGCATTGTTATCCGGGTCTTCACTATAGCCCCAGCCATCCAGAATGATCAGCGCTAAGGGTCGGTGTTTGAGTGTCATTGAAAAAATCCTTGAAACGATGTGTGGTCGGGCTCTCTCGCGGCTGACCGGTGTCTTTAATATATTATTCAGCGTATCAGCCGTGTATTATATGGGCTTTTGTGATGAAATACAGTCACAGGTAACAGCGGAAATTATCGTGGCACAAGCCGGAAACCTCGATCTCATCGCGTTCGACAACGATATCGAACGGGCAGCTTTTGCGCTTAAAGCGATGTCGCACCCCCTGCGGCTGAAGATTTTGTGCGCGGTGGGTGAGAAAGAGTTGTCGGTACAGGATATTGTGGATTGCGTGGGTACGACACAGAGTAATGTATCCCAGCATCTGGCCAAGCTACGTGACAAGGAAATTCTGGCTTCACGGCGTGATGCCAACCGCATTTACTACCGGGTGAATGATGAACGTACGCTGCGTCTGATAGAGATGATGCGTGACGTATTCTGCTCGGCAAAACAGCATTAAATCAGCATATTAAGTAGGGGTAAAATGGAAAACTTGGGTGAGTTTATTGTTAACCACTGGATTCTGGTCACAGCGTTTGTAGTACTGGCCTGGCTGGTGTTCTCTGACTCAATAAACCGCAAGTTGAGTGGCCTGCAGATGCTGGGCCCGAATCAGGCGGTCCGACTGGTCAATCAGCATAAGGGATCATTTGTCGATGTCCGCGACAAGACGGAGTTCGATAAAGAGCACATCGCTGATTCCATCAACCTGCCATTATCTGAACTGGCCGACAAGGCCGATCAGCTGAAAAACAAGGCGCAACCGGTGGTCATTGTCTGTGCCAGCGGTCAGCGCTCACGCAGTGCGGTCAAGCAACTGCGTCGTCAGGGCTTTGAACAAGTCTATGTATTATCCGGCGGCCTGCATGCCTGGAAAGAGGCCAAGCTGCCGCTGTTCAGTTAATCCGAACATAAGCAGGGTGTTTTTGTGGCTAATGTAATCGTTTACTCCTCCGCGCACTGCCCTTATTGCGTCATGGCCAAGCAGTTGCTGGATCGCAAGGGGGTTAAGTATGAAGAAATCCGCGTTGATCTGGATCCGTCCCGGCGCGAGGAAATGATGAAGAAAAGCCGGCAACGTACCGTGCCCCAGATTTTCATTAATAATAAAGCTATAGGCGGCTATACCGACCTGGTGGCGATTGATCGCGCCAACAAACTGGATAGTCTCCTGGCACAATCGTAGAGAAGGAAGAAAGATGGCTGAAGAAAACGCAACAGCAACGGGTGAAGAGCAAAAACCACGCTTTGTCATCCAGAAGGTTTACACCAAAGACGTCTCATTTGAGTCACCGAACTCACCGGATATTTTCCGTGATGAATGGCGCCCCAAGCTGGATCTGCAACTGGGTAATGACTACAAACGCATCGATGATGACAATCATGAAGTCATCCTGACGGTGATGGTCACAGCCAAGGTCGACGATAAGGTGGCTTTCCTGGTCGAAGTCAAGCAGGCTGGTATCTTCACTCTGACCGGCTACAGCAATGAAGAAATGGGCCCGCTGCTGGGCAGCTACTGCCCCAACACGCTGTTCCCGTTTGTGCGTGAAGTGGTTTCCGATCTGGTCACCAAGGGCGGTTTCCCGCAGCTGGTGCTGGCGCCGGTTAACTTCGATGCCATGTATCTGCACAATAAAGAAAGAGCGCAGCAAGCCGCTAAGCAGGCACAATCTGAAGCGACCCACTGAATAACAGGACAGCACGTGGCTGAAAAGCTTTTACCGACGCTGGTTATCGGTGCTGGTGCCTGGGGAACGGCGCTGGCAATTGCGATTGCCCGTAAAGGTCACGATGTCCGCCTGTGGGCGCGTGACCCTGAGCAGATTAAGCTGATGCAGGCCAGCCGCACTAACAGGCGTTACCTGCCCGATATCCGTTTCCCCGATTCGCTGACCTTGGCCTCGGATCTGGAAACCTCGGTGCGTGAAGCCCGTCATGTCCTGATTTCTGTTCCCAGCAAATCTTTTGTCGACACGCTCCGAACCATCAAGCCATTATTGCAGCCGGGTGTGCCGGTGAGCTGGGCGACCAAGGGGCTTACCGTCGATAAGGGGGAGTTTCTGCACGATGCCGCGCGGGAAGTGCTGGGAGAATCGCATTCGCTGGCGGTGATATCCGGGCCGTCGTTTGCCGCGGAAGTGGCCGCCAATCTGCCGACAGCAGTGACCGTGGCTTCACCGGATCAGGCGTTTGCCGATGCGCTGGTTGAGTTGCTGCATTCGCAGACACTACGAATCTATACCACTCACGATATCGTCGGCGTGCAAATCGGCGGCACAGTCAAAAATGTGCTGGCTATTGCAGCAGGCATCTCGGATGGTCTGGGTTTTGGCGCCAATGCCCGTGCTGCATTAATCACCCGCGGCATGGCTGAAATTCGGCGCCTTGCCGCCGCACTGGGCGCTGATCCTGAAACCCTGTTCGGTCTCGCCGGTATCGGTGATGTGATTCTGACCTGCACCGACGATCAGAGCCGTAACCGGCAACTGGGACTGGCGCTGGGCAGTGGTCTCAGGGTGGATGATGCCGTGAAACAGGTTGGCAAAACCGTTGAAGGCATGCATGCTGCCCGTGAAGTATTACTCCGTGCTAAACAGGTTGGTGTGGAAATGCCCATTGTCGAACAGGTATGCAAAATCCTGTTTGAGGGTTACGATCCGCGCGAATCAGTGCAGGCTTTATTGTGCAGGGAACAGAAAGCGGAAGTCAGGCGCCCTGTCTGATAACCAGGTTAATTAAAAGAGGAACAATCTTATGCGAGGCATTCTTAAGTACAGTGCGACGATTGCGACAGTCGTCATGCTCAGCCTGGGGTTGAGCGGCTGTGGTAATCCGCTCAAGAAAGATGAGCCCGAGATTACAGCAGAGGGCAAAACCGTATTCGAAGCCGGCTTGCAGTATGTGAAAGTCGTCGAGCGTGATGTAGCCGGGGTGGCCAACGATCATCCGTTTTCCATTTCCTCTGACAATATGCGGACCGTACTGGAATCACTCTACGTGACCGAAACGGTGCTGTTTAACGAGCGTCAGGCGCCGTTATTCTCACCATTCGAGCTGCAGATTCTGAGTTCCGGCCTGTCTTCCGGCCTGGCCCGTGCCGAGTCTAATGAAGATGTTACATTCGTGACCATCGGTGCCCACCAGGGCGCACTGGCCAAGGAAAAGCAAACCAACACCGGTCGTGTGTTCTACAGCGGTGGTCGTTTGAATATTATCTTCGGCAAGGTGCGTGAAGAATATCTGGATAAAGATCCTTACACCGGTCAGGAAATCGATCGCCGTGTGAATCCGCTGCGTCCCGGTACCCGCC
Source organism: Methylophaga sp. (assembly GCF_009711715.1). Classification (GTDB taxonomy): domain Bacteria; phylum Pseudomonadota; class Gammaproteobacteria; order Nitrosococcales; family Methylophagaceae; genus Methylophaga. The sequence goes on from NZ_VENF01000004.1 coordinate 297,339, forward strand.
GCGCTGACTCCGAGCCCGAAGTGCGCGTGGCTCTGGATAACGGCCAGTCCTACTACACTGACCCGGAAACCGGTGAAGAGCGTACCGACTGGATTGTGATCGATATCCCGACCGTACTGGCCACCATGGCTGAACGTGAAGCCAGCACCCAGGACGGCACATTGAGCCCTGAACTGCGTGAAGATATTGCCCGTAACAAGCAGGAAACCAGCAATCTGCGTGAAGATATGGCCAATATCAAGGAAGTCTTGTTTGAAATGAGCGATAAGCTCGACAAGCTGCAAAAAGAGCTGGATGCAATGAAGTCGGAGTAATCCGGGCTCAAAGCTAACAAAAGGCGCCTCCGGGCGCCTTTTTTGTTTTACAGCTGGTAACGCCGATCCTGCATTTGCAGGCGGGGTAACAAATCGAGATCACGGCAAAGTGACAACACTTTGAATTGATGGCCCATCGCGCCGGGCATCAGGAGCTGTTTGAGTGCGCTGCTATGCTTGAGCCAATCAACAGGGTCGGATTCCTGTTCCAGTTCAGTGGCCAGCAGGGTGATATCGCCGGCCAGCAGAAAATCGCTCTGCTCATGAAAGCCCGTCACATCAAGGCCGTTCGCCAGTGCCTGTTCAGCGAGTGCCGTAAAGTCGATATGGGCGGTAATATCCTGCAGGCCTTGCAGCACTAATGGGTTATCATGCGCCTGCTGTCGATAATAGCAGCGTAGCGTGCCCTGAGTCCGCTCTGGGCGGTAATACTCAGCGAACGGATAGCCATAGTCGATTATAAAAATCGCGCCCTGAGAGAGGCTGTCAGCGACGCTCTGCAACCAGTCGGTGGCGAACAGGTTCACCTCAGTCTGATAACGCTGCGCGCCAATCTGCTTACGGATGTCTGCTGCCCGGTTCAGCAGTCTCGGGTCTTCAATCGCTTTGTTCTGCCAGCCAAAGCCGTCTGAAGTTATACTCACCCCCTGCTCTGTCACACCCTCTTCGCTGAATTCCAGCAGATGCACCGGCATCGCATCACAGACTTCATTGGCAAGCATAATGCCTTTAAAGTCGGATGGCATGTTTGTCAGCCAGACAACGCGTTCCGCCAAAGTCGGTAAATGTTTTTCAATCAGCTCACGCTGCTTCTGCTGCAGATCGGCGCTGGTTTCGAGGATGAGATAGTGATCCGGTAATGCATCCAGCTGCTTCAGCTGCTGCAAAATATCGACGGCAAGCTTGCCGCTGCCGGCGCCGAATTCAAGCATATCAAACTGAGCAAGCTGGCGGCCGATATCAGCAATATGAACCGCCAGCGCCCGGCCGAATAAAGGGGATATTTCCGGCGCCGTGGTAAAGTCACCCCCTGCTCCCAGCTTGTGACTGCCGGCACTGTAATAACCCAGACCGGGGGTATACAGACAGTCGTGCATATAGTCGGCGAAACTGAGCCAGCCGCCCTGCTGCTCAATCCTTGCAGCAATCTGCCGTTTGAGCTGGTCACTATAGTCTTGCGCCTGCGGGTCATCCGCCGCTATCGTTACGAAATCAGTCATTGAAGAGGATAAGTCGTTGCAAAAAAAGGTTCTGGTAACCGGCACCAGCCGCCGGATTGGTCTGCATATCGCCAAGCGACTGCATGAGGACGGTTACGCTGTACTGGCACATTACCGCAGCGAGACCGAAGGTGTCCAAGAATTACGTGCTCTGGGCATTGAAACGATTTATGCCGCCTTTGACAGCCGTGACAATATTCTCGATTTTGTCACCCGTCTGCGTCAGCAATATCGCGGCCTGAGGGCGATAATCCATAATGCTTCGACCTTCACCCCCACCGATGAAGAGCTGGCCCGCGCCGCAGAACAGTACGAGCAGTTTTTCTACGTGCATATGCTGGCGCCCTTCCTGATTAATCAGGGGCTGCATGATCGGCTGCAGGGTGATGATGGCAAACCGGCCGATATTATTCATATCACCGATATCAACGTTGAAAATCCAACGCCACGCTTTGATATCTATGGTACGACGAAAGCCGGTCTGCATAATATGACGCTGGCGCTGGCCAAGAAATTTGCGCCGGACATCAAGGTCAATGCGGTGGCGCCGGGACCGGTGCTATTCACCGAATCACATAGTGAGGAAGTCAGACAGGCAATGATGGCGGAGACACCGCTGGGCTGTGAAGGTGGTGCGGAACCGGTTTATCTGGCGTTGAAAAGCATCCTGGATAATTCCTTCCTGACCGGGGTGTCAATCCCGGTGGATGGTGGCCGCCGTCTCTCCAAACGTTAATCCGTCAGTACTGACCAGCGTGCCCTTTTGCATGATCGGTGTAGTGGCAGCGTCTGTCAGAAAGGCGCGGAGCTCGTTAATCAGCGGATACAGGAAGTATTCATCGGTGAGACTGCTGGCGCTGCGCTGCCAGTCATCAGGGCTGCTGAAATGAGCCAGGATATCAATATCGGCGGGTCGATCTTTCAGTTTGCTGTTGGGATCTTCGCGGTCGCGGCCCAGTTCGACTTCAATCTTATTGCAGATGGCCTTCAGAGCGGCCTCTTCCATATCGGTTTCAAGAAAGGCTACGGCATTAAGAAAATCCCGGTGACTGTTCATGCCCACCGGCGGAATATGCAGCACCCGGCTCAGATGCAAAGCATCGAAATGGCGCAGTAACTGCCGTACAATCGCCGCAAAATTATGCTGTGGATTGATATTACTGCCCAGCCCGAGCAGATAGCCGCCTGCCAGTTCTGTCATCAGCGGCTGCGCTCAATTACTATTCGTGCTGTGTTCTGACCATGCAGTGCGACCGGTTTGCTCAGCGTCAATTTAAGCCGGGGAATCGCAAACTGCTCCAGCAGCATGGCACAAAGATCTTCTGCCAGCGTTTCGATAAGCAGGTATTCGCTGGCTTTGACAAAAGCGACAATGCGCTGGGCGACAGCACCATAGTCGAGGGTTTTATTGATGTCATCGGATTCGGCAGCGGGTCTGATATCCCAGTCCATTTCCAGGTCAAACGTCAGCGTCTGCTGCGTCTGGCGTTCCCAGTCGTAAATGCCGATAATCGTGTCAATTTTCAGGTCGTTAAGAAATATTTTGTCCATGAATCAAGCTGCTTGCTGGTGGCAATCCGGTTGGCGACCTATAATGTCGCATCAGTTATAACAGGTCGCATCATATCATGCTGGAAACATACGCCTTACCCAGTAGCCTTTTGCTGGTTGCTTATCTATTCGGTTCGCTGAACAGTGCCATTGTCCTGTGCAAGCTGGCTTCTTTGCCCGACCCGCGTACACAGGGCTCGGGTAATCCCGGGGCGACCAATGTGCTGCGTTTCGGTGGTAAAAAACTGGCGGCCACGGTGTTGTTCTTTGATGTGCTCAAGGGCGTGATTCCGGTTGTCATTGCCCATCTGCTGGGCCTGGATATGGTCTGGGTGGCAGCCACGGCCTTTGCAGCCTTTGTGGGCCATCTGTTCCCGGTATTTTTCCAGTTTCAGGGGGGTAAAGGCGTAGCGACCGCTCTCGGCGGATTTCTTGCCCTGTCCCCTGCGCTGGCCGGTGCCGGTCTGCTGACCTGGCTTGTTGTGTTTGCGATAAGCCGGATTTCGTCGCTGTCTGCCTTGACGGCGGCAGCTTTGACACCGGTTTATAGCCTGTGGATTATCGACAGTGTGCCGGCGCGCTGGGTGATCCTGGTTACGGCACTCATGCTAATAGTCCGCCACCATGGCAACATCCGTCGCCTGCTGGCCGGGCAGGAAGGTAAGTCCTAAGGCGGGGTTAATTCATCCAGCGGCCAGCGGGGTCTGACACTGAAAGTCGGTGTATCCTGCATCTGCATCGCCTGTTTGCGGATGGCGCCGGCAAAGGCAATCATCGCCCCGTTATCACTGCAGAACTGCTGTCGTGGATAAAAGACTTCCACCCCGGGCATTGCATCCAGCTTTTCACGTAGAGCTTTATTGGCGCTGACGCCACCCGCCACCACCAGGCGTTTATGGCCGGTCTGTTTCAGCGCCCTTTTGCATTTAATTGCCAGCGTATCCACTACTGCAGTCTGGAAAGCCAGACAAATATCCGCTTTGTCCTGTTCTGTCTGTTCACTGTTAAGCCAGGTATTCATGGCAAAGGTTTTGAGACCACTGAAGCTGAAATCGAGACCGGGACGGTTGGTCATCGGCCTTGGGAATTCATAACGATCCGGCGTGCCCTGCTCGGCTTTGGCAGCGAGATAGGGGCCGCCGGGGTAGTCCATGCCCAGCAGTTTGGCCGTCTTGTCGAACGCCTCACCCACCGCATCATCAATCGACTCGCCCAGCAGCACGTATTCACCAACGGCTTTCACATCGACCAGCAGCGTGTGACCACCTGAGACCAGCAGCGAGACAAACGGGAATTCAGGTGCCCGGTCTTCAAGGAGCGGTGACAGCAAGTGCCCTTCCATATGATTGATAGCCAGCGCTGGTTTACCCAATGCCCAGGCAATGCTGCGGCCGATAGCGGCACCAACCAGCAATGCACCCGCCAGACCCGGTCCGGAAGTGTAGGCCACGGCATCAATATCATCACGTTCAAGACCCGCCTGCTCCAGCACTTCTTCAATGAGTGGCAGGGTTTTGCGGATATGGTCCCGTGAGGCAAGTTCCGGCACCACACCGCCGTACTCGGCGTGCAGTTCTATCTGACTGAATAAAGCATGGGCCAGCAGGCCTTTGTCGGTGTCGTAGAGGGCGACGCCGGTTTCATCACAGGAAGATTCGATGCCTAAAACACGCATTTCTGATCCGCTTTCATTTTGAGAACAGACACTATTATGCCTTTTTTGAAATTAAAGTGATTTAACTGTTTGCTTTCTGGTTGATATTTCGTACAATTGGAGGTTTTCCAAACATGAATTGAGTAGGGAATCATTAATGCCTTCAGTACGAGTAAAAGAAAACGAGCCATTTGACGTTGCACTGCGTCGTTTCAAACGCTCTTGTGAAAAAGCCGGTACCGTTGCAGAAGCACGTGCCCGCGAAGCTTACGAAAAACCAACCACTGCCCGCAAACGCGCTGCAGCTGCGGCAGTTAAACGCCACCAGAAGAAACTGGCTCGCGAAAACGCCAGCCGCGTTCGCCTCTACTAACCGCATTCGGTAAACACACGATGCCTGCAGAAGCCAGCCCACTGAAAGTCACTATCATGGACAGCGTCAAGGACGCGATGCGCGCTAAAGAAAAAGAGCGCCTCAGCGTGCTGCGCCAGATTACGGCGGCTATCAAGCAGGTAGAGGTCGACAATCGCGCCGATTTGTCTGATGACGATATTGTGGTCATTTTAACTAAAATGACCAAGCAGCGCCGTGAAGCCTTAGACCAATACGAGCAGGCCGGTCGTGATGATCTGGCAGCGATTGAAAAGGCTGAACTGAAAGTCATCGAAGAGTTCATGCCGGCTCAGCTGAGTGATGAAGAAGTGGCTGAAGCTATTGACGCTGCGATTAAAGAGACCAATGCCAGCAGTGCAAAAGATATGGGCGCAGTGATGAATGTACTGCGGCCGAAACTTCAGGGTCGTGCCGATATGGGCGCGGTCAGTGGTAAAGTCAAGGCAGTGCTGAACCAGTAAATCCCTTGCTGTGCGTTGTCCGCCACGACGGGTTTAATCTTTGCACTGAATTTCAGCCATAATAGTGCTTATGGCTGGTCAGATCCCCACACAATTCATTGATGAACTGCTCACGCGCATCGATATCGTTGATGTTATCGATGCGCGGGTAGCGCTCAAAAAAGCGGGCAAGAACCTCCACGCCTGCTGTCCGTTTCATAACGAAAAAACCCCTTCCTTTACGGTCAGCCCTGACAAGCAGTTCTATCATTGCTTTGGTTGCGGTGCCCATGGCACGGCTATCGGCTTTTTGATGGAATACGACCAGCTCAGCTTCCCCGAAGCGATTCAGGAACTGGCTGATCAGGTGGGCATGACTGTGCCGACCACCCAGCAGGCTAATTTATCGCCGGCCAAGCAGAATCTGTATGAGCTGATGGACAAAGTGGGGCGCTATTACATGCATCAGCTCCACAATCATCCACAGCGACAGCCTTTTGTCGATTATCTGAAACAGCGCGGCCTCTCTGCCAAAACCATAGAAACCTTCGGTCTGGGTATGGCGCCAGATGGCTGGGATAATGTGCTGAAAACTTTCGGCAGCAATCCACAGGTCATGAAGCAATTACTGGATGGTGGCCTGCTAATCAAAAACGATAAAGGCCGCACCTACGACCGCTTCCGCAACCGGATTATGTTCCCAATCCGTGATCGTCGGGGCAGGGTGATTGGTTTTGGCGGCCGGGTGATGGATGATTCCACCCCCAAGTATCTGAATTCGCCGGAAACACCGATTTTCCATAAGGGGACCGAGCTCTATGGCTTGTATCAGGCTCGCAAAGCTAACCGGCGGCTGGAACGCATTCTGATCGTAGAAGGCTATATGGACGTGATTGCACTGGCGGAATTCGGTATCAACAACGCCGTCGCCACCCTTGGTACCTCTACCACGGCCGATCATCTGCGAGTTCTGCTGAGAACGGCGCCTGAAGTCGTATTCTGTTTTGATGGTGACCGGGCCGGCCGTGATGCTGCCTGGCGCGCAGCGGAAAATGCCCTGTCGATGCTGGGCGGTAATCAGCAGCTGAAGTTTATGTTCCTGCCGGAAGGCGAAGATCCGGACAGTCTGGTCAGAAACCAGGGACCGGAAGCCTTCAACCGGCGCGTGGAAATGGCGCTGAATTATTCAGACTTCTTTTTTGAAACACTCTGTAGCCGTGTTGATGTGAACTCCATGGACGGTCGTGCCCGTCTGGTGGAAATGACCAAGCCTTACCTCAAACATGTGCCTGCAGGGGTTTACCGGGATCTGCTGGAGCAGCGGCTGGCCGAAATCAGTAAAACCAATATGGCAACGCTGAACCGGCACCTGGAAAAGCCGGCACAGCAACCCAAAAAAGCAACCAGAAAGCCCGGCACAGCCGCAATGACCCCGATCCGAATGGCGATCACCATCGTGCTGCAATATCCGATTCTTGCCAGGGAAATCGACAATATCAGTGCCGTCGCTCACCTGAAGCAGCCCGGCGTAAATATTTTTATCGAACTGGTTGAAACCCTGCATCAACACCCCCACTTAACCACTGCGGCCCTGCTGGAACGCTGGCGCGACAAGGAAAACGGGGCACATCTTCAGAAACTTGCCCTGCAACCGCTAACCTTGTCAGCGGATGCACTCAAACATGAACTCACGGGCATCGTCTCTCGTCTTATTAAAGAAGCCAGACAGCAGCGAATTCATGAGCTGACCAGCAAGCCGTTTAGTGCACTCACGGAAGCAGAAAAGGCTGAAGTGAAGTCTTATAAGTGAATGTTTTTAAGTTTAATTTGATGCAATACTATGGTCGCTTCGGTATAATGAAGTGTTCACGACAAGAAGCGTCGAGGGTTAAAGGGGCCGCATGAAAGATCAACAATCACGCGTTAAGGAACTGATCGCCTTAGGTAAAGAACGTGGTTACCTCACTTACGGTGAGATTAACGATCATCTGCCAGAAGACCTGGTTGATGCTGATCAGGTTGAAGACATTGTCAGCATGTTCAGCGACCTCGGTATCATGGTTCACGAAGATGGCATGGATACCGACGAGATGGAGCGTCTCGCTGAAGCCATCTCTTCCAATGATGAAGTCTCCGATGAAGAAGCGGCCGCCGTGCTGGCCAGCTCTGACGGTGAATTCGGTCGTACCACCGACCCGGTGCGCATGTACATGCGTGAAATGGGCTCCGTGGAATTGCTGACCCGTGAAGGCGAGATTGTTATCGCCAAGCGTATTGAAGCGGGCCTGCGTGAAAGCCTGCAAATGCTGTCGACTTATCCTGCCTGTATCTCATCTTTCCTGGCCATGTATGACATGGTTGAAGCCGGTGAAATGCGCCTCAATGAAGTTATCAAGGGCTTCGCCTCGCCGGAAGAAGTGGTCGCTGAAGACGGCGATGATGTCACTGATGCCGTTGATGACGATGCCGATGTCGACTCCGACGATGATGACGATGATGATGACAGCGTCAACAATGTCAGCGATGACGATGATTCCGGTGAAATCGATCCGGAAGAAGCCCGTGCCCGTTTTGAAGCGCTGCGTGAAGCCTACAATAATTACATCCAGAGCGAAGGCGATGCCGCCGATGCAGCCCGTGAACAGGCCAGTAACCTGTTTATGGAGTTTAAGCTGACGCCGAAATCCCTGGCTATCCTCAACCAACTGATGTCAGAGACTGTTGACGAAATCCGTAAGCAGGAAAAAATCATTCTGGACATCGTGGTTGAGCAGGCGCGAATGAACCGCCGTGACTTTATTGATTCATTCCAGGGCAATGAGAGCAATGTGGACTGGGCGGAAAAACATATCCGCGCCAAGAAACATTACTCATCGACCATCAAGAAACATCACGACGAAATCAAAGCAGCTCAAAGCAGATTGGCGGAGATCGCTGACGAACGCGGTATTTCTATTGCTGAAATCAAAGAAATTTCTCGTCAGATGTCGATTGCTGAAGCCAAGGCCCGCCGCGCCAAGAAAGAAATGGTTGAAGCCAACCTGCGTCTGGTTATCTCGATTGCCAAGAAATACACCAACCGCGGTCTGCAATTCCTGGATCTGATCCAGGAAGGCAATATCGGCCTGATGAAAGCGGTCGATAAATTCGAATACCAGCGTGGTTACAAGTTCTCAACTTATGCCACCTGGTGGATACGTCAGGCCATTACCCGTTCCATTGCTGATCAGGCCCGCACCATCCGTATACCGGTTCATATGATTGAAACTATCAACAAACTCAATCGTGTTGCCCGTCAGATGCTGCAGGAAATGGGTCGTGAGCCGACACCGGATGAGCTTGCAGAACGCGTTGAAATGCCGGAAGACAAAGTACGTAAAGTACTGAAGATCTCCAAAGAGCCCATCTCGATGGAAACCCCGATCGGTGATGATGAAGATTCACATCTGGGCGATTTCGTGGAAGACGTCAATGTCATTTCTCCGTCCGATTCAGCGATTATCGAGGGTCTGCGTGAAGCCACGCAAGGCGTCCTGAATGGTCTGACCGAAAGAGAAGCCAAAGTCCTGCGTATGCGTTTCGGTATCGATATGAATACCGACCACACGCTGGAAGAGGTCGGCAAACAATTCGACGTCACCCGTGAACGGATCCGCCAGATAGAAGCCAAAGCATTGCGTAAACTGCGTCATCCTTCACGCTCCGATCAACTGAGAAGCTTCCTCGACTCAGAAGGGTCATAAGACATTAACTTGTCGGGCCTATAGCTCAGTTGGTTAGAGCAGGGGACTCATAATCCCTTGGTCCCAGGTTCGAGTCCTGGTGGGCCCACCATATAAATCAAAGCCTTGGCGTTATTTTTAGCGCTGAGGCTTTTTTGTTTTCTTGTTCTGTGCCACTTGCGATTTATCTTTCAATCAAATCTTTACAAAGATTTCATCCCAGTCATGTTGCTTTGGTAGTCGTTTGACAGTTGTCAGCTCGTCCAACAGAATGAATCAGGCTTATCTAAGCGTTTCATCGTCTGCCGCAGCCAGTCGTCCCTGTCAGTAATAATTAAATAAAAGGAAACGAATTATGGCTACTGACGCCGCTTCGGGTGTTAAGAAATCGACCATATTAATCCCGGTGTTTTTCCCCGCCGTTATTGTTACGTTGCTGTTGGTTATCGGCACGATCAGCAACCCCGAACTGGCAGGACGGGCCTTTGATCAGACCCTGAGTTACCTGACTGTAAACTTTGGCTGGTTTTACATGCTGGCTGTGGCTTTTTTTCTGGTGTTTATTGTCGCGCTGGCAGTCTCCCCCTGGGGCCGTATCAAGCTGGGTCCCGATCATGCGCTGCCGCAATACAGCTTCCCGGCCTGGTTTGCCATGCTGTTTTCGGCCGGTTACGGCATCGCTTTACTGTTCTTTGGTGTCGCCGAGCCGGTCCTGCATTATTCGACACCGCCACAAGGCGCACCGGAGACGATCGATGCCGCCAAACAGGCCATGCAGATCGCCTTTTTCCACTGGGGCTTTCATATCTGGGGTATCTATGGCCTGACCGGGCTGCTGCTGGCTTATTTTGCTTTCCGGCATGGTTTGCCACTGTCGATGCGTTCGGCGCTGTATCCGATAATCGGTGAGCGTATTCACGGTCCGATTGGGCATACCGTCGATGTGGTGGCGATACTGGGTACTCTGTTCGGTATTGCGACCACTTTGGGGCTCTCGGTGGCGCAGATTAATGCCGGTATGAATTATCTGTGGTCGTCTATCCCCGTCAGCACGACGGTGCAGGTGATTACCATTGCCTTTATTACCGGTCTCGCCATTTTCTCGGTCGTCGCCGGTATGGATAAAGGGGTGAAACGGTTATCCATTCTCAATATGGTGCTGGCCGTGGCGCTGATGAGCTTTGTGTTTATCATGGGGCCGACCGTCAATATTCTGGAAGCCTTCCTGCAGAACACCGGGAGTTATCTGAATAATATTGTTGAACGTACCTTTAATCTGCAGGCCTATTCGAGAAGTGACTGGATTGGTAACTGGACACTGTTTATTTTCGGCTGGACGATTGCCTGGGCACCGTTTGTCGGTCTCTTTATTGCCAAAATCAGCCGTGGCAGAACCATCCGTCAGTTTGTGTTCGGCGTACTGCTGGTGCCGACGATATTCACCTTTATGTGGTTCTCGATTTTTGGTGACACGGCCTTACACCTGATCATGAACGAGGGGTATACCGCGCTGATTTCCGAAGTCCAGAACGACACGGCAATAGCCCTGTTTAAACTTTACGAGCAACTGCCACTGACCTCGATTGTGTCGTTTATCACTGTGATTCTGATCATGACGTTCTTTGTTACGTCTTCGGACTCCGGCTCACTGGTCATTGACTCGCTGGCCTCGGGCGGCGCCAGTCAGACACCGGTCTGGCAGCGTGTTTTCTGGGCTTCCCTGGAAGGCTTGCTGGCCGCTGCGCTGCTGATTGCCGGTGGTCTGGGTGCCCTGCAGACAATGAGTATTACCAGTGCCCTGCCATTTTCCATCATTCTGATACTGTCGGCTATCGGTATGTGGCGGGCACTGATAATCGAGGGGCATAGAGAGGTCAGCCTGCAGGCACATATGCAATCAGCCGGCCCGGCCAGTAAACGTGGCTGGCGACAGAGATTGTCGGGACTGATTGATTACCCCGGCTACGATGAAGTGGCAGGTTTTATCACCAACAACGTGCATCCGGCCATGCGTTATGTCGAGGAAGTGATTAAAGAAAAAGGCTGGCCGGTGGTAGTGGCGCATGATGAAACCCATCACCGTGCCTATATTGAAGTGGTACTCAAGGATCAGCTCGACTTTATTTACGATATCCGGATGCGGGCGTATGCCAGACCGAGTTTTGCCTACCCTGAACGGCCAAGAGATCCGGACGGGGATGAGCGCTATTACCGTGCCGAGGTTTTCTTGCGGCGGGGTGGTCAGCAATACAACGTCTACGGTTACGAGGAAGAGGAAATTATCGAGGATATCCTGCACCAGTTTGAGAAGTATCTGCACTTCCTGCATATCTCCCCCGGCATTTTGCCGTGGAAGATGCAGGAGCATGACGATATGCTCAATGGTGAGGAGCAAAAAACCTAAAAGCCGAAGTGGTATCTGAAGCCGGCGGCGAAGACCTTGCCGCCGCTGATACTGCTGTTAAAGCCGGCGAGTCCCTCCTGCTTGCCGGTCAGTGCCGCCGTTTCCTGTTCCTGATAGTATTCGGCAAACAGAATCAGGTCTTCTTTGATCTGATGGTCGATGCCGACATGGAACACGGTTTCGCCGTAGGATTCCACATCTGCGATCATCGCTTTATAGGTCAATTTGCCATGGCGGTATTCGGTATAAAGGTTGTAGGCATCGGCGCCGTCGCCATAGAAACTGTTGGGGTTATCGGTGTCGGTGGTTTCGTATTTGAGTACCACACTCCAGTTACCGAAGCGGTGCGCGGCTGAAACACCATAAATGCGGTCCTTGTAGCCGTCGGCATTGCCTCGATCATCCATGCCCATCGCCAAAACTGTGCCGTTGTAACTGTAGCGGGCAAAAGCCTGGATACGGCGATCGTCGATCCGTGACGGTGAGCGCGCGTTACCCGCTGCTGAAGAATAGGACCCACCAAAGCTGAAGTCTTTTATGGTCGGGCTGACATAACTCAGCGTCTCTTTGACGCGGAAAGTGGTGTAGGTGGCAAAGCCGCTGTAAAAGGTGCTGAACTGATCGACCGGGTAAGTGATGGTGTTGTAGTAGGGCATCCATTGCTGGCCGGCCACCCAGGTGCCTATTGGTGTTTCCAGACCGAGACGCGCGACCCGTAAATCTTCTCTGTCATCACGGCCGGCACCGCCCTGATCATAAGGATCGCCGAAACGAAAATTCGCGGTATCAAACGGCACTTCAAGCTGACCAAAGATACGGTAGTCTTCAGAGAAACGGTAGGCTGCATTGACCCCGACGCGTGAGAAGGCATCGCGCAGACCACGGTAATCATTCATGCTGGATTGATTATCGGGGTGGACTGATTCCGCCTGCATTCGCAGTGACAGATAGAAGTCATAACGGAAAGGATCTGAAGCGCCACTCTCCTGAGCCGAGAGCGGGAGTGAGAGAAGACTTAATGCGATGGAAGATAAAGTAATCGGACAGTGGGTCTTAGTAAAGCTCATAATTCTCCTGTTTTCGAGCGGGTTCTCCATGTTGTATTGAAAAGATGAAGCGCTGCTGGCTGCGCAACAGCTGGATAATGTAGTGCCGGCTTACTGCCAGCCTTGAAGCCAGGTTTTGCTGTCTCGAAGCTGACGCCAGTCGATGTGATAGATTTTTTTGCTGATGACCGCTTCTAATTGACAGCTGCTGATGCCTCCCTTTTCATCGCGACTGACTTTTGTTACCAGAAAGTGCTTTTCACGATGCTGTGGCTGACGAGCAGTCCACTTGGATAATTTCAGTTTGTTGGGATGAATCGCGTTCATAAACCGGGCTTTATCAAAAGGAATCACAGATTATTCACAAATCCAGTGATATCTAAGTGAAAATTGTCACAGTCACAAGGCTGACATCAGCCGACGTTATTGCTGCAACAACAGGCGAAATACATATGAACAGATCCTTACAGGATTTACGCAAAACCTATGAAAAAGGGCAGCTGGATGAGAATGAGACCAGCAATGCCCCCTACGATCAGTTTCGAAAATGGTTTGATGAAGCGCTTAAATATGGTTTTTTCGAGCCCAACGCAATGACCCTTGCAACGGTCGATCAACGGGGGCGTCCCGCCTGTCGTCCCGTCTTAATCAAAGACCATGATGCCCGCGGCATTATCTGGTTCTCCAATTACCACAGCCGTAAAGGTCAGCAACTGACGCAGAACCCTTTTGCCGCCCTGCAGTTTTACTGGGCCGAACTAGAGCGTGTGATTCGGGTAGAAGGCCGGGTCGAGAAAATCCTGGCAAAAGATTCGGATGAGTACTTCAACTCACGGCCACTCAGTCATCGTATCGGCGCCTGGGCTTCACCCCAGAGCCAGGTTATCCCCGGCCGTAAAACGATTGTGACCAACGCTGCCCGCTATGGTGCCGAGTTTGGATTGCATCCGCCACGGCCGCCGCACTGGGGCGGTTACCGTCTGATCCCGGATTACTGGGAGTTCTGGCAGGGCCGGCCATCTCGTCTGCATGATCGCATCGCCTATACGCTGTCAGATAACGGCGAGTGGATTAAGCAGCGTTTGGCACCCTGACCCGACCACGCAGCAAATAAATTCAAGCGCTCAAATTTCACACCGACATACTGAGTGAGTGATGTGGTTTCAGCTTCTCACTTGTTCACCTTCTGTCGTTTATTAAGCTGGGTTTTCACCCGGCTTCTTTTTTCCCCAATAAAAAAGGCCCATCCGAAGATGGGCCCTGGCGATCAGTTCGCTTAGTAGTTGGTGTTTTCTTCTGCACTTTCATCGATGGCGCTACCGGCTGCTTCAACGTCTTCACCAGCACCTTCAATCGTGTTGCAGGCAGACAAAGCAAAAGCAAAAGTCAGTCCCAGAATAGAGGATGTCATGAATTTCATCTGCATCTCCTTTTGGCTTGAGGAAAAGGCCTTCAGGGCCATGAATTCAAACAATCGAAGTTTTGATTTAATCTTTTACGACTAATGGTTTTCATTACTTACGATAGTTGCAGCTGTTAAAAGTTCACAACCGATTTCACATTTTGCTGAGATTGTTTTCCACCACTGTTCGGTTAACTCATTCAATCAATGAGTATGTTATGGTTGAAATGAATCAATAGGAATTGCACTGCAACAGGCAGTTTCAATTCGTCCAATTGCGACCGAGTTCGCAGTTAATCAACCGCTGTCTGAACCAATGTCTGACATGTTTGTCACGACAGGTAGAGGAGAGCGGTTCCTCAGAACCACCGTTTAGACTTGTTTCATGGAGGTGTGTAATGAAATCAATTTTTGAATCCAAAACCTATTCAATGCTGACCCGAGTTTTAATGCTGATGTTTGCATTATCCGGTTTCGGCGTGCTGGCAGCCTGTGATAACCAGGATCCTGCTGAAGATGCCGCCGAAGAAATGGGTGACGCCATGGAAGATACCGGTGATGCCCTTGAAGATGCTACTGACGAAGCAGAAGACGAAATGCAGTAGTCATTCCTTCAGCATTCTGAATTTTGCCTAAAACTCAAGGAGGTTTACTCATGGCAACTCAATCAAGCGAGCAAGACCTGCAAGAGCAAATGAAAGCGCTCCGCAGTGATTTTAGTGAACTGACCAAGACGATGAAAAAATTGTCTGAAGATTACGTTAATGAGGGTCAAAGCAGATTGCGTCAGACTGCGGATCAGGCCAGACAGCAAGCCCGCGACACGGCTGATCAAGCCAGAGAGCAGGCACGCAATGCTGCTTATCAGGCTCAGGAAGGGGTAGAAAACCATCCTTTCAGCAGTGTGGCCGTTGCCTTTGGCATCGGATTGCTGATTGGTAAAATTCTGGACAGATAGGATCTGACAGCATGACTGCAAAAACGCGCATGAGCTGGCGATCCCGACTTCAACTCAGCACGATAGCGATTACCCTGACAATGATGATCGGGTTTCTGGCCCTCGGATTTGTCGGTATGGCGGTGTTTCTGGTGCTGGCAGAACATTTCCCCAGTTCTCTGGCAGCGCTGATCACTGCCGGCAGCTATCTGGCGCTGGGTCTGTTAGTGACGGGTGTGGCTATTCTGATTAACAAGCCGTCACATCCGGCAAGCAGCAGGTCAGCGGAGCGACCGGCTGATGAAGTGGAGGCGCTGACCCAGTGCCTGGATAACCCGGCACTGGCCGACTTCATTAAAAAGCATCCCGGCACCTCACTGGTCACAACGCTGGTGGCCGGTGTGGTCGTGGGCTACAGCGATGAAGCCCGGGCTTTATTGAAGTCATTCAGCCAGAGTCAGTCCGACAAAGGTTGATGCGGTTTGGAAGGGATTCAGAAAAATCCTGACCGGAGCGAGGAAAGACACCGTGTCGGTGGGGAAAAACAGGCTTTAGCATGAATTTCTCAGCGAATATTAAAGTTTTCCTCAATCTTTAATTGAGCAGGGATATGCAGGCTGATGAGACAGTCTGGCATTTCAGCTCTCAGTCATCATGCTTTAGGGTCAACGCTGAGTGATCGCATGCAGTGACGGAAAACCCGGCCGCCAGGCCGGGTTTTTTATGCCTGAGGCTTAACTTATTAGCGTATTGAACTGATTAGCCCGACCCAGCAAGTCGGTGGCCAGTGATTGCGTCTGCCGACTCTGGCTGACAGATTCTTCAATAGTCGCAATCATCGCGCTGTTAGTGTCAAACAGCTCGTGCATGGTCTGGCTGATTTGGGCTGCGACGACACTTTGTTCTTCCATCATCTCAGCGATCTGCTGATTGAGTCTGTTGATCGCTACTGATCGTTCCGCAGCCTCACGCATGGTATGACTGCTTCGGTTGACACTGTCTATTGCGCCTTTACCGGTGTCATGGCAGGCACCGATTTCGCTAATGACAAGTTTGACCGAGGCATCGATCTGTTCGGCTGTGTTCATGATGGATTCCGTCGCCTGCTTACTTTTACCGGCCAGCTGTCTGACTTCTTCTGCCACCACCGAAAAACCACGGCCGTGCTCACCTGCCCTGGCAGCTTCGATGGTAGCATTTAATGATAACAGGCTGGTTTGGTTGGAAATTTCGGTAATCAGTTCAATCGCGGCATTGATCGAGGCAATATCGCTGTTGAGGCTGTTGAAAGTGGCTTCCACACTATCCAGTTTGCTGATCAGCTGACTGACTTCACTGACGCTCTGTCCGGCATGCTGCTCGGCATTTTGCAGAATCTCGCGGGTATCAGAGGACAACGACGAGGCTTTGGCCGTGTTACTGGTGACTTCACCGATGCTCTGACTCATTTCTTCCGTTGCCGTGGCGACGGATTCAATGCGCTGGTTCTGTTCTTCCAGCGCTGCGAAATTCAATTCCGCGACTTCGACACCCTTGCTGGCATAGTTACCCAGGCTGCTACCGGCCTGTTTGAAATGATTCATGGTATCGTTGATAAGGTCATAAAAATGTTTCAGTGAGCCGATAAAAGCCCGGTCACCGGTGTTAGTGGTCGTAATATCTGAGAACTCGATGGTCAGATCACGCTGCTCGGCAGCATATTGCATTGCCGCCATCACCTGGCTCGAGAGCATGAACTGACGGTACATGCGAAGACAGAAATACATCAGCACACCGGCCTCGATAATCACGAAGGCAGCATGAATAAAAAAGGTCTCCCAGTTACAACTCTGGCCGTAGACCATAAATGGCATGTTGCCCAACTGGGCGCCGCCAGTCTGTAAGGGCACAGCAATGGCATGATGTGCGGCGATCAGTGATGCCGCGAGTAACACCATCCGGTAATCCCGCCAGATGATGACAAATGCCAGCGCTACAAAGATATGAAAATGCATTTCCAGCCGGCCGAACTGCTGCATGATGAGAATCATCGACATCAGCATCAGGCTGACGGTCATCACGGACCGTGACAGCAGGGTGCCCGGCATTGTTTTGTAGGCGAACCAGCTCGCCAGTATGGCCAGTGTTGCCGGGATGCCGCCCAGAAAGTGGGTACCCAGTCCGGCTGGGACGATCCAGTAAATAAAAGGCAGGTGAGCCAAGAGGATCAGCAGAACCAGCCGGTCACTGATCTTGAGATCATCATGCTGACGTTGTTCTATATCGGCCCGGAACAGTTCGGTCGTCAGTTTAGCCATGCTGGGTTCCTGTCTTGAATTGCTTGATGTCACGGATAATGTCTTCAGCATCAGGAGCGGGGTAGGTCAGCAGTGTTCTGGACGCTGGATGATAAAGATACAGATGGCCGGCATGTTGTGGTTGCCGGTCACCCGACTGCTGAATTTGCTCGCTCCGGGCCAGTAAGGACCAGCTGGCCGGGTGTTGTTTGTCCAATAGCGCCGGCTGTTGCCCGGTGACGGCAGCGTAACGGACCAGCAGCCCTGATGCGTCCTGCTCGGGCTGGATTGACAGGATGACGAGTCTCACTGCTTGCTGTGTACGATCAAGTACTTCCCTTGTCAGCATCAGATTTGCCGGACAGGTATCGCTGCAGTTACTGAAAGCTGGCAGGATCAAATGAATATCATTAGCTGCTGCCGGCATCCCGGGCAGATTGAGATCAATGCGGTGTGAATAGCCGTGGAAGTCGGTGAAATAATGATTGAGCCTGTCTGAATAGGCGATGGAAGCGAAGGCTGCAGACAGACTGAGTGCTGAAAGCAGCAGACCGCCCAGTAGAGAGGATCTATTCACCGGCATCATCGAGCCCGGTAACAGTGAATTTTTTTCTGCATGGCTTGTATTTGTTGCCTCTCAAGCTGCGAAATTCGCCTTTAGTTTTCGCATTTGTTAAAAAATGTATCGTGCACTTTAGTTGTGCGTAAGTGAAATTGCCGTGAGGAGATAAGAAAAGCTAAGTTGCTGAGCGGTAAATAAAATCAATAGCGGTGCAGAGGGTGAAGATAGGCCATTAAGCTTCTATCCTGCACTCGGATCTTGAGGCTTATGTGCCATACCTTGTTATACTCAATTTAAGTCAAGCAACAGGTTTCTATATGTCAGAATTTTCATCATTGCCGGCTGGGTGCAGTCAGTGCCTGGATACGAACGGCTCGGAAATTGATTTCTCTATGGCATTCCAGCCGATTGTCGACATTCAAGAAAAAAATATTTTTGGCTATGAGGCGTTGGTAAGAGGCCCGAACCAGGAGCCTGCCGGCTTTATTCTTGATAAGCTGAACGATAACAATCGTTATTATTTTGATCAGGCTATCCGGGTCAAAGCGATCAAAACCGCGGTTGAGCTGGAACTGGACAGCGTGCTGTCGATTAATTTCTTCCCCAATGCGGTGTATCGCCCCGAGACCTGCATCAGAACCACGCTGAATGCCTGTGAAGAATATGGTTTCCCCATCAACAAGATCATGTTCGAGGTAACCGAGTCAGAGCGTATTGAAGACCGCCAGCACCTGAAAAATATTTTCGCTTATTACAATCAGAAAGGTTTCATCACCGCAATTGATGATTTTGGTGCCGGATTTTCAGGGTTGAATCTGATTTCAGACTGGCAGCCTAATATCGTCAAACTGGATATGAACCTGATTCGGAATATCGACAAGGATGAGACCCGTCAGCACCTCGTGAGCTCGGTTATTGGTTTTGCCCATAAGGTAGGTATCAGGATTATTTGTGAAGGGGTGGAAACCGTTGAAGAGTTGAGCGTGCTGGAACAGATGAATGTTTCTCTATTCCAGGGTTTTCTGTTTGCCAAGCCGGCCTTTGAAGCATTGCCGGCTGTCGACTTTAGCAATCTGGGGCTGGACTAACTCAGGTGCATATTGCCGGTGCGTAGTCGGCTGACATCGAGAAAGGTTTCAAAAAAGACCCGCGCCTCACGACACAAATGCGCAATGGTGTCAGTTTCCATCATATCTTCAAACAGATCATAGACGGTACGATAGTCACGCAGACGGTTTTCCGGAATGTAACGTAAAGCCATGCTCCAGTCCCGGAAAGCGCGTTTATCGACCTGATCATTACATAAAAGATGGATATCATGATGGCGGCTGTCCCTGACGATGCTGCCATAGATAAAATCAACGGAAGCTTTGCTGCCTTCCAAGTACTGAATGATATTGCCGTCATGATAAATCAGGCAGCCGGTCACGCCGAAATGGGCGTTTTTATGACGGGACTTCAGCATCAGCTGATCCAACGCTTCAGCGCTGAACAAGTCCACGGCCGAACTTGAGTACATGATTTTGTGTATGGTCTGGCTCATAAGTCATCACCGTTGATGTTTCAACAAGAGCGACAAGCAGGACTGATCTGAACAAAGCCATGCTCTCGTCAAAGTTTATCCACAAGATATCAAAATACTTTGACACGCACCATCCACGGTTATGAGCAAGGGACTCAGCAATTGTCGTCATCACAAATATTTGATTCGGAACCATTAATATCAAACAGGTACAAACCCGAATAACAGGAGTTCAGCATGCGCGCTATCCTCATTTTTATATTGTCACTTCTGTCCCCGCCGCTATGGGCCAGTGAATGTCCGGCCTTTCTTAATTATGATCTGCCCCGGCTGCACGCCAATGACACGGTCAACCTCTGCGAGATTGCCAGTGGCAAGCCGCTGTTGATTGTGAACACGGCCAGTCACTGTGGGTTCACCCGCCAGTTTGAAGGACTGGAAG
Source organism: Methylophaga sp. (assembly GCF_009711715.1). Taxonomy (GTDB): domain Bacteria; phylum Pseudomonadota; class Gammaproteobacteria; order Nitrosococcales; family Methylophagaceae; genus Methylophaga. The sequence goes on from NZ_VENF01000004.1 coordinate 317,225, forward strand.
CCCTGCATCAGACTTACAAGGGTAAGAATCTGATGGTGGTGGGGTTTGCCAGCAATGATTTCAATCAGGAGGCCAAAACGGAAGAAGAGGCGGCCCGGGTCTGCCGTGAGAACTTCGGCGTGACTTTCACCATGATAGCGCCAAGCTATGTCAAAGGGCAGCGCGCCAATCCGGTGTTTCGCGAAATCAATCGCCAGAGTGAAGCGCCGGGCTGGAATTTCAATAAATATCTGATCAGCCCGCAAGGTAAGGTTGTGAAGCACTTCGGTAGCCGGGTCGAACCTGATGACGAAGCCCTGACCCAGGCTATTGAAGAGATGCTTTAAAGCGCCTGCCCGTCAACCTTCAGCCACAAAATGTGATGCTATTCACATTTTGTGGCTGTTAGTGTTTAATAAGCGCAGGTACTTTGCTGGCTGAAACAGATCCTGACTGCGGCTGACAAGCTGTTTGATAAATGGACGCTAAACAGCTGTAAAGTAAGCGATATTGAGTTGACTTGCGTTTAATAACCATCGATACTTCAGTTACAAAGTAATTCACACAAGTGAGTCGGCATTTCAGGGAGAAATGGATGATGACGGAAGTGACGCACCAATCGGCTTTCAGGCCGACTTTCCCCCCGACAGGCATGCATCGGTCAGACAGGCTGCGGTATACTGCGTCCGGCCTTGTTTCTTGGCTATTTTTCAACACCGTTTACACGGAGAGGCATCAGGATGATTAATTTATGCCGTTTGTGTCTGCCACTGCTTGCCGCGCTGGTGGCGGCGGGGTGCAGTCCCATCCACAACACAGTGGGTCCTGACAGAGAAAGATCGGATTTACGTGAATCTGTGGAAGCACCATTTCAACTCAGTGACGGTCAATCACCCTTCTGTAATGTTCCGCCGATGCAGATTCCGGAAACACCTGAACTGGTTACCGCGCCGGAACCTTTTTCTGCCAAGCTTTTCTTCCTGTTGGATAAAACCGAGTTCACTGAAGAGTCCAAAGTGGAATCCAGAGAGATTTACCAGGAAATTCTTGATCGTGAATTCAGTGAAATTGTGATTAGTGGTCATACTGATACCTCAGCCTCCAACGCCTACAACGAGGCGCTGTCGCTGCGGCGTTCACAAAAAGTCCGACAGGATCTGATTGCCTACGGCGTCCCTGCGGAAAATATCCGCATCTCTGCAGAAGGCGAATATCGCTTGTTGGTCGCGACGCCGGATGATACGGTCGAACTAAGAAATCGTCGCGTCGAAATCAACGCACGCTGATTGACGGAGTTTAGCAATGGTACATAAATTTAAGCTGCTGACATTAACGGCTTCTATCATGGGTGCGACATTGATGATGGCGCAGTCCGCCTCAGCGCAAAGCCTGACCGAAGCGGTTGATAAAACAATTAGAAGTAATCCCAACGTACTGGCTGAAGCCAACTTCCGCCGCAGTGTTGATAAAACCATCGATCAGGCGCGGGCCGGTTACTACCCGCAGGTTGATTTGAACCTGGGCATCGGACGTGAGCGGGCAGAGAATAACTCAACCGCCCCCGGCCATCGTCATCTGACTCGCGGTGAAGCAGGTATTTCTGCCTCACAAATGCTTTATGACGGCTTTGCAACCAAAAGTGCAGTAGAGCAAACCCAGTCTCAGGCGGAATCTGCCGGCTACAGTGTGTTTGATACCGCGGAGAGCACCTCGCTACGTGCAGTTCAGGTTTATCTGGATGTTCTGCGCAGACAGGATCTGCTGAAGCTGACCGAGGCCAATCTGGAAAGCCATGAGCGAATTTATTCGCAGATTGAACAGCGCTTTGATAGTGGTGTCGGTAACAGTGCCGATCTGGAGCAGACCAAAGGTCGTCTGGCATTGTCACAGGCTAATCTGACCTCAAACAAGGGCAACCTTGAAGATGCGCTGAGTAATTACAACCGCGTTGTTGGTAATATGCCAGAAGCGCCTACCGATCCCGGCCTGGATTGTTGCGATAAGGCCCCTGCCACGTTGGATGAAGCATTGGCGATTGCCTATCATCAGCATCCGGCATTGCGTTCTGCCATGGCTCAGCATGAAGCCGCTCTGGCACAGGAGCAAGGTGCCGAAGCGCCTTTTCATCCCCGTGTCGATCTTGAACTGAGCACACGGGCGGACAATAATCTTGACGGTGAAAAAGGCCATGAAAAAGAAATTCTGGCCATGGCTCGTCTGCGTTACAACCTGCTCAACGGCGGCGCAGATATGGCACGGCTGGAAGAAACCGGCTTTTTAAGCCAGCAGGCACGTGAAGAAGCCAATATTGCTATTCGTGATATCGAACGTGATGTCCGCCTGGCATGGAATTCTCTGGATAATCTGTCGCATCAATTGCCGGTGCTTAAACAACGGATGGACTCAGCATTAATGACCCGCGAAGCCTACCAGGAGCAATTCAATCTGGGACAGCGCACCCTGCTGGATCTGCTGGACACCGAAAATGAAGTGCTGACAGCCAGTGCAGATTACACCAATACCTATTATGATCATCTCTATGCCTGCTACTGGCTGGCGGAAACTATGGGCAAACTGCTTGAGCAACTGGAACTGGAAGCCCCTGAAGAAGCGATTACTGTCGCCAGTCCTGAGCCGGCCGAGTAAGCGTCTAGAAGCTTAACAATTAAAGCCCCGCCATCGAAAAATGGCGGGGCTTTTTTATTGATGATGTACGGCTGTTCAATCTGCATCAACAGCCTGATGAAGTTGTTTGTTCGGGGCTACTGGTCTTGTCCTCACCAGTCCACTCATTTTGGCATCCAGCAGGTTTTGTGGCCGGGTTCTTGACGTGACTAAAGTCGATGCCATCATCTTCGGTGGCCATAAAGCCATGCCTTTCTCTGGCGGCAGTTGCAAATTGAGCCCCGTTAAGTTTTCCGTTATTAATTTTTCTGTCATCTGCCACTGCTAGATTAAACGACGCTTTTTTACAGGGTTATCAATAGTGCTGACAAGGCCCACCTACCTATGGCTCTGCCTGCTACCAGGCTTGTTACTGTTCTCGAGAGCATTGGCTGATGTCACCATCGTGCTGGTGGTCCTGGCTTTTCTGTATCGAAGCTATCGGCTGCAGGACTGGCAATGGCTCAATCAGACCTGGTTCAGACTGGCATTGTTATTTACCGCTTATCTGTCTCTTCTCAATGCGCCATTCAGCCTGGCCGCCGGGGAAAGTCTCTCCTATGCCCTGTTTTTTCTGCGCTGGCCACTGTTCGCTGCGGCATTGGCCGGGTGGTTATTGGCAACACGCGACCGGCAGCGATGGTTTCTGAAAGGCCTGCTCGTCACCAGCATGCTGGTGGCGGCCGATATCGCCTGGCAGTATGTTTTTGGCGTCGACTGGTTTGGTATAGAAGCATTTTCAGCAGACCGGCTGACCGGGCCGTTTCGAAACCCGGTGCCGGGCACATTGATGCTCAGAGTCTGGTATATCGCTATATTTTTCCTGCTTATCTGGAATTTTAGTGCACGTTACAGCTTATTTGCGTGTTTATCCGTCTGGTTCATCGGGCTGGTATTGATGTTCATCACCGGTGAACGCATGGCACTGATGCTGTACAGCGCTGGCGGACTGGTGCTGCTGCCGGCCTTGTGGACAGCCTTCCCGGCGCGTCGGGGCATGCTGAGCACGGGCCTGTTGCTGATGAGCATGATCGCGCTGCTGTTGATGCAAACACAGCCACAGACTACAGCCCGGAGTGTATTGAGCATTGCTGACAAACTGGCGGCATTCAGCAGTTCTGATTATGGCAGGGTGTTTGCTGGTGCCTGGCAAGTCTGGCAGCAGGATTTCTGGCTGGGCAGCGGGCTTCATACCTACCCGTCTGCCTGTGAGCAGCTGGGTGTGTTCGCCGGCCAGGGATTGAGCTGCACGCATCCGCATAATCTCTACCTGGAGCTGGGGGCTGAAACCGGCCTTTTGGGTCTGGTCCTATTTGTGCTGATGCTGGGCGCCATTTATCGACAGGCACTGATCGTGCCCCTTCGCCAGCGTTGCTGGACTCATGCGGCGCTCAGTTTTGTGGTTCTGACAGTGAGTTTCTGGCCGCTATCGGGCGGCGTCAGTGTATTCAGTAACTGGATAGCGGCACTGGTCTGGCTGGGCGTAGGTTGGGTGCTGGCAGTCGCGGCAAGACCGCTGCCATTACCGTCTCGACCGATAACTGAAGCAGATCATTAACCTTCAGCGCGCGGAATTCACCCCGGCGGATTTCAGCCCGGGCCACCGAGGTTTCACCACCAAATAAAGCCAGCCCTGGCCGTCCCAGACATGAAGCCAGATGGCTGGGACCGGTATCATTGCCAATGACAAAACTGGCTTTTTGTAACAGGCCAGCCAGTTCAAACCAATTTAGCAGGCCATGTTCCAGTGCGGGAGTGAAGCCGGGCAAGTCATCGGCCAGCTCCATTTCATCCGGGCCGAGGATATTCACAACTTCAAAACCATGGGCAATCAGCGCGTAAGCCAGTTGAGGATAATAGGGCCAGCGCTTTTCCGGGTGGGCGGCAGAGCAGCCGGGAATCAAAGCCACAAAAGGTGACTGACCCAAGCCATCCGGCAACAGGTGGGCGACGTTGGCGCTCATCCAGCTGACATCGGGGTAAAAGGCGTGCTCGACCGGAATGCCGGTTTGTTTCAGCAGAGCAACCTGCCCTTTTAGGCCGGATTCGGGCTCAGGTCCCTGGCCGCGGCTAATCCAGTGCTGATTTTTTAATCCCCAGTGTTGATAAAGACGGGTACGATCAGAATTCTGTAAGTCGATAATCCGACTGAAGCCTTCCTGAGCCAGTGCAGCTAACATTTGTCGTTGCTGATGCCACTGCCACCAGGAAGCACGGGGATCAGTTAATACCCGATCAATGTGCGGACAGCGTCGCATCAGAGCGGCATAGGCGGGAGAGGTCAGCAGGCTGATTTCACTGTCACTGAAATGCTCACGAATATCACGAAGTACGCCATCGCTTTGAATTAGATCCCCCAGCGCGCCGTGTTTGATGATCAGGACTTTATCAGTTTTTTTCAGCATGGCTGTCTGGCCAGTAGTGCATGATAGGTCGCGAGTGTCTGATCGCGCATCGCCTCAAGGCTCATTACGCTGAGGGCTTGATGGCGCGGAGCTGACATCAGTGCCGACCAGCTGTCGGGTAAAGCCAGCAGATCAATCAGTTTTTTCCGGAAGGCAGGGGCGTCATCAACGTCGACCAGCAGCTCGGCCGGCAGCACTTCATTAGCCACCGGCACATCCGTGGACAGAATCCTGCAGCCGAGCATCAGGGCTTCGCTGAACACATAAGAGAAACCTTCACGTCGGGAACTGATTAAAACACCGTCAGCGGCGGCCATCAGCGTCGCCAAATCAGTACGGTGGCCCAGCAGCCTGACCTCAGTGGTCGATGCCATTTGCGAGATACGGCTCGATAAGCAGTCATGCGCCGGTCCGTCGCCAACCAGTAATAGCGTGAGCGGCAGGCCATCGACGGCATCCAGCAACATATCAAAGCCTTTTGCGCTTACCAGTCGCCCGGCGGCAATCAAAACCGGTTTGTCAGCAGGCAGCTGAAACTGACGGTAAAGATCGCATGGCGGCACCAAAGCGTTGGCGGTCCCGTTGTAGATAACGCTGTGACGGCCCGGAGCAAAGGGCGCGGCCAATTGCTGGCTGACCGTAATAACATGATTCAATCGCTGAAATGCCCGGGTCCGGCGTTTGATATTGTGCAGGGTACCCACCGTGGCAGCGGGGAGGAAATGCTGTAGGTGGCTCAGTACCGAGGCGGCTTTATTGGCCTGGGCATGAATAAGCAGCGGCTGAAACTGACGTAGGGCCCTGAGAACGGACAAATGCAAAAGCGGGTTTAGCCGGCTCAGCCCGGTTGCAACAGGGTAGCGTGAAATACCGGCCGGCAAACCGGTCAGGAATTGCTGGTGGCCAATAACAGCGACTTCATGCCCTGCCTTGAATAGTTCTACAGACAGTTCTCTGACATGTTTTTCCAGCCCGCCGTTGCCGTGACTGAGTAATAACTGGGCGACTTTCATACCGGAGCAGGCGCTGACAGTGCATCCTGATAAACGGCCAGCGTATTCTCCAGCATGGTTTGTAGTTGAAACGGATGCTGAGACGGAACCTGTGGCTTTGTTTGCAGCCAGGCCAGAGAGCGAGTGATCAGCTGACGCTGGTCACCGTTGGCGATTAGACCCTGCGGCAGAATGGCCTTCATCTGTTCCGCTACGCCGCCGTGATCATAGGCAATTACCGGAACTCCGAGACTCAGGGCTTCGAGCGTGGTTCTGCCAAAAGCTTCCGGCTGTTGCGATAAAGACATCACAATAGCCGAGATAGCCATCACTTCACGGATATCACTGCGGTGACCAGTCAGCGTGATATGTTGTTGCAGACCCCGTTGTTGAATCCGCTGTTCAATTTCTCGCTGAAAACCGCTTTTACCGGCTTGGGTATCACCGACAATGAGGCCGTGGACATCGGTGTGGTGACGCCTTATTTCGGCGATAGCCTCGACAAAATCCAGCTGGCCTTTCCAGCGACTGAGCCGACCTGGCAGCGTCAGCAGCTTTTTGCCCCGGGTTTGTGGATAACTTTGATACCAGTCTTGCAGCCAGCGGCTGTCAGGCTGGTAGCCGTGGTAATAACGGGCCGGGTCGACACCCCGATAATTGAGACACAGTCGTTTGCGATCTACAGGGTAGTGCTTCAACACATAGTCACGGATCATTTCCGACACCACAATCACTCGTTCGCCACGGGTCATAATGCGGCTGTAAGGGCTGACCGAGTATTGTCCGTGTACAGTGGTGATCAGCCGCGGGCGCTGTTCGGCGGGCAGAGTTTTCCAGGCCAGATAGCAGATCCAGGCAGGGAAGCGAGAGCGCACATGAAGAATGTCGATTTGATTATCCTGAATGAATTGCCTCATCCCTGGTATATATTTCAGGGTCAGTAAAGACTTGCTTCCGACAGGCCACTGCAAATGCTCACTGCCTTCATCCAGTAGTTGTTCAACTAACCTGCCACCGGCAGAAATGACGATGGAACGGTGTCCCTTTTCGACCAGATAACGGGCAACTTCGAGTGTGCCGCGCTCGACTCCGCCTGATTCCAGAGCCGGCAACACCTGAATGATATTGAGTTTCTGAGTCATCGCTACACCGCAAGCTGGGTGTGCAGAACCGGTTCTGTCTGCAACCAGCGTTTCATCAGCCAGTCGGCACAGCGGTCTGCTTCGGTAAAACCGGCAACAGGACGAAGCGCTTTTTTGTAATTCCCCAAAGCGTCAAACCGAGTCACCATATTGTCAGCCATCAACTGATTAACGCCGCGTGAGACCCGGTTCTCCCGTTTCAGCGGCATATTCAGAATACCGACGGCATTGCGGGCGGTCAGGGCTTCATAGACCATTGAGGTGGAATCTTCGGTAATCCAGGCACTGTAGGACTGAGCAAGTTGTGCCGCGACCCAGCCCGGCCCGGTCTCAGCAAATGGCGCCACACGCAGATTCGCCAGTCTCAGCTGTCTGACAGCAGGGATAAAGTCAGCGGGGGTTCGTCTCGATGTTGTCAGGCAATAATTGACCGTCGGATTATGTTTACACAGCTGTGATATCTGTGACAGCAGGCTGTTGCCATCCCAGTTGCAATGCTTTGAAGGGCCACCGATCATGATCAAAGACTGGTCTTCGTGATGCGGCCCCTCAGGTCGCAGAGGATTGAGTACGCCACGGGTTTCTAGAAAGTTGCCATTGCCGCGATACTGGTCATGAGCCGGTATCAGGCATAAATCAAACAGCTTCAGTGGCAGGCTGGGTTGCATCATCACTACGGTCTGGCCACCGTAGACCTTCTGCGCTGCCAGCATATGCAGGTGCGTGCGGTGGCCGGCACCAATGATAAGGTCGGGCATTGGCAAGTCGCGACCAGCGTGCCAGGTGGCACTTAACCAGCTGAAGATGGGTTGCAGGCGGCCCGACACCGGAATATCAAAGCTCTCGCAAGGCAGGCGGCGTTCAAGCGCATTGACCAGGCCCTGGGTTTGACTTTGATGTCCCGGTTTAGCGTCCGTGAGTCGCCAGATGATGACAGGGGGTACTGCTGCATTCATTGGTTTGGCACCTGTGGCTTTGTTGAGCGTCAGGTGCACTATAGGCCGCTACTATTAAGGTTTTATGAAACAGGCTGGCGCGCAAGTTCAGGAAATTTGTCCCTGTTTGCTGCATCGACTCTCGGTCATAGTAAGGACAGGAATAATCTCAGGGAAATACATGATCGAACGCGACGAAGACACTTATTCCGCGCTCAGGGAGATGGCCGAAGACATTCATCTGGCCTCACGCAATCATAATGATGAATTAATCGGCAGTGAATATTACAACAAACTGACAACCCTCAGTCATGAGGAGCTGGAAGAACTGTTGCGGCTATGGCAGCGCAAAACGATCACTTGCCGCAAGGAGAAGCTGTCTTCACAGTGGATGGTGATGCAAATTCTGATGCTGATTGCTTTTGCGGTTTATGTTGCCTGGCAGTTGGGTGGGTTCGCCGGGCTGCTCTCCAGCATCATCGGTGTTATCGCGATGATCGCCATGATTGAGGATAAGCGGGTCAGCATTGCCAAGCGTAATCTCGCCGATGCCAACCGGGTTTACCGCCATCTCAGCGAACATCTGGAAAGCCGCTATTACCAATGACAGACTTCTGCTGTTGACAGTCAGCTGACGGAATGTAAGTCTCATCCGCACAATAATTTAATCAGGAGGAAATTCTTATGGCTACAGTTACCCTGAAAGGTAATCCATTCAAAACCGTCGGCGAACTGCCCGCAGTAGGCAGTCAGGCGCCGGCTTTTACCCTGACCAAAACCGATTTGTCCGATCTGAATTCCTCGGATCTGTCCGGTCGGGTAGTACTGAACGTCTTCCCGTCCGTGGATACACCGACCTGTGCCAACTCGGTACGCCAATTTAACAGTAAGGCCTCATCGCTGGATAACACTACGGTAGTCTGCGTTTCCAAGGACCTGCCTTTTGCCCTGGATCGTTTCTGTGGTGCCGAAGGCCTGGATAACGTCATCGCGGCTTCGGCTTTCCGTTCCAGCTTTGCTGAAGATTACGGTCTGAAAATGCAGGAAGGGCCACTGGCAGAACTGTGCTCACGTGCCGTGGTGATTATTGATGAATCCGGCAAAGTGATTTATACCGAGCAGGTGGCGGAAATTGCCGATGAGCCTGACTACGATAAAGCCCTGGCTGCTCTGGGCTAAACGGCTTTCCCCCCCTGCCGGAACTCAAAAGCCCCGCATGACGGGGCTTTTTTGTGGCCGTCACCTGAAGATTGTCTACGTTGTCTGTTGTGGAATTCACTGCTCATGTTCTCTGTCATTGAATTTAAGGTAGTAGATGCGATAAAAAGAACTTATGACTGAACATGCCAGCCTGTTTTCATCTGTCGCCGTGCTCGCCGAGTTTCATCCGCAGGCCAAGGCGCTGCGTTTCTGGCGTGATGAAAAACAGCAGCAATTACATGCCAAAGTGGAACTGTATGACTCGCCGCTGCCGGCATTAGAGGAGTTGGAAGCCGATATCGCACTGGTTTCCGACACACTCAGCGAGGCAGCGCTACCGGATTTTCATGCCTTCTGTCAGGATATTGAAGTGATTTTTCACGGCAGCCAGCCATCCGGGCCGGTATCACAGCTGGAGGGTGTTGACTGGCCACGGTTCCGGCGGATTTCTGCTTATGCACAGTACTGGCAGGATCGTAATCCGCGTGAGGTTAACAAGCTGCTCACGTTCATGATGGGCATTCCGCTCTACAGTCAGTTGCTGGGGAGTTTTATCACCCGCCGACATGGTGAAGCCGAGCAGGAAATCATTGAAAAGACCGCTACGCCCGGCGCTGTTTATATCATGGGCGTCAATCGGTTTAATCAGCTGTTTCGCGAAGATATTGATACCGCATTCAACGAAGCCAAGCTGCTGGTGTCTACCTTCCGCGGTACCCGCGATGAGAATGCCGCCAAAATCATCAACGGCATGGTTAAATCCATGTTGTTTCACTGAATCATCCTCTGTTTATTCGGAACCCTCTCCACTCACACTGGTCAGCTACTGTGTCAGTTTGACTCATAAGGACAGGGCTCAACATGACATCCAACATCACACATCTATCAAGCCAGACAGAACCTCATCTCGCCGAACATTTTGCCGGTCGTTTCGGCATGTTGGGACAAAGTCCTGCCATGCAGGCATTGTTCGAACAGATTGAGGTCGTGGCCAAGGCTCAGGGGCCGGTAATGATTTCCGGTGAAAGCGGCACCGGTAAGGAACTGGTCGCCCAGGCGCTGCACCAGCAGAGTGAACGGGCTGAAGGCCCGTTTGTGGTTGTAAACTGCGCGGGGATTCCCGGTGAGTTACTGGAAGCCGAGTTCTTCGGCCATACCCGCGGCGCTTTTACCGGCGCCAGTGAGGCTCGTCCTGGGATGCTTCAGCAGGCCAATGGCGGCAGTCTTTTTCTGGATGAAATCAGCGATATGCCAATCTCACTGCAGGCGAAGTTGCTGAGAGCCTTGCAGGATGGTGCGGTCAGACCGGTGGGGCGCAATCAGGAAGATCATGTTAATGTCAGAATCATCGCCGCCACCCATGACAACCTCAGAAAAAAAATCGCCCGTGGCGAGTTTCGTAAAGACCTGTTCTATCGACTCGACACTTTTCAGATTCAGATTCCCGCTCTCAGGGAGCGCGGAGATGACAAACTGTTATTGGCGCGGAATTTTCTCGACACATACTGTCGGGAGCAAGACAAACCGGTATTGGGACTCAGTGAAGAAGCCCGTCAGCTGCTGCTGGACTACCATTTTCCCGGCAATGTCCGTGAACTGCAGAACCTGATAGAACGCGCCGTGGCCTTTTGCGACAGCGACCAGATTGAAACCGCACATTTGTTGCCCGGAATACGTCAAAGCCAGACGCCTGTTTCTGCACATGCAGATGAACAGGCTTTGCTCACAGGCTCCGGGATGCCAACCATGCATGAATTACAAAGCCGTTACCTCAAAATGGTTTTAAGCGAAGTGAATGATAACAAACAGCGTGCGGCTGAGATTCTTGGTATTGGCCGTAGGACGCTATACCGCTGGCTGCAGCAGGGAAAATGACGGCCTCTGATTCACAGGCACTGCAAGCCGCCTTGCGGGAACCCGCCTTATTCTGTTCTGTCGCTGTTATAGCAAAGCGGCGTTAACGCTCAATTATCGGCACTGTTGCTGATCCTGATTTTTCTGTCTGTTTCCGGGCTCAAGCCCCAACGGCTTTTCTGTTGATATTGGGGCGCGTTCAATAAGGACACTGTCATGGATGTGTTAAAACAATTTATTGAAACTATCAGCTGGGTCGAGGTCATTACCCTTTGCGTGAGACTGGTTTTTATCCTGTTGTTTGCCTGGCTGATCAGCAAATTACTCAAAACCGGTTTGCAGCGATTTGAAGCCAGGCTGGTGGCACGCAGTCTGGCCAGAGGGGAGTCCTCGGCTGAGTCACAAAAGCGAATAGAAACGCTGATTCGTTTATTGAAACAGGCAGGACTGCTGGCGTTGTGGATTACGATTTTCCTGATGGTGCTGCGGGAAGTGGGTCTGGAAATCGGTCCTGTTCTCGCCAGCGCCGGTATTGCCGGGTTAGCAATCGGCTTTGGTGCCCAGAACCTGGTCCGTGATGTGATTTCCGGATTTTTTATGATCCTGGAAAATCAGATCCGGGTCGGTGATGTGGCGATTATCAATGGTACCGGCGGGCTGGTGGAAGCGATCAATTTCCGAACCACGGTGTTGCGTGACCTTTCCGGCACGGTTCACTTCTTTCCCAATGGCACAGTGACCACGCTGAGCAATATGACGACGGCGTGGTCGGCCTATGTGTTTGATATCGGTGTCGCTTACAAGGAAAACACTGACACCGTGACCGCCGTCATTCAGGCTGTGATCGATGAGATGATGGCAGAGGAGGAATACGGCACGCTGATTATTGAAACCCCGGAGATTTTCGGGGTGGATAAGCTGGATGATTCATCGGTGATTATCAAGGGCCGGATAAAAACCAAACCGATTATGCAGTGGAAGGTTGGCCGTGAGTTTTTGCGTCGCATCAAACTGGCATTTGATGAGCGCAATATTGAGATTCCGTTTCCGCACAGCACTGTCTATTTCGGCGAAGCCAGCAAACCCTTTGATATTAAAATGCTGGAAACGGCCTCAACTCAGTCACGGGAAATATAACCCCAGAGACCCTGCGACTGAACCCGGGCCATACCGTCATGAAAGGGCTGGGCGTCATCGAACTGTGCTTTGATAATCATCACGCCATCTTTGTTGATATAACCATATTTCCAGTAATCGACGGTGACGGCGGCCAGCCCTTCAGTAAAGGAATGCCCCCACTTGAACTGCGGTGGTATCACTATTTTGCCGGCTTGGTTGATGTAGCCGACTCTGGCGTCCATTTCGATGCGAACCATACCGTCGTTAAATGACCAGGCACTATCCATTGAGGGTTCGACTACTTCTTCACCCTCACGGTTGAGATAGCCATAACGGCCGTTCTTGACGATGACGGCGAGCCCTTCACTAAACGGCAGTAATTTGTCATAGCGTTTGTTACTGAGATCATTGCCATCAGCTTTGATAAACCACCAATCGTCAGCCTGATTGACGATCGCAAGGCCGTTATCAAAATCCTGGGCCCGTTCAAACCGGGCCTTGATGACAAACTGGTTGTCTGCATTGATATAGCCCCAGCCCTGTTCCGTTTTCACCGCAGCGAGCCCCTCACTGAACATCAGGGCGTCCTGGTATTGGGGTTCAATAACCCAGCTCCCCTGTTTATCGATAAAGCCCCATAAACCGTCTTTATTAACACTGGCCATGCCCTGATTGAAACGATTGGCCTGGGCAAACTGCGGTGGAATCTGCCAGTTACCCTTTTTATCGATATAGCCCCATTGATCGTCTTTGAGCGCTGCAGCCAGATCTTCATGGAAATGCAGCACTTTGGTGAAAGTGGGTTCAATAGCAATCTCACCCCCGGTGTTGATAAAGCCCCAGCGTATATCCTGCAGGAGGGGTGCCAGACCGTCATGAAAGTCATGGATTTCGGTATTGGGCTCGGGGCCGAACAGGATCTCACCCTGGCGGTTAATCAGTCCTGTTTGAGGCCGGCCCTTTTCTACTTTGACGATCACTGCGACGCCCTGGCTGAAACTGTTGACGGCATCGTAGTCAAAGCCAATCAACAGATCGCCGGGGTCAGCTTTTGATGGTAAAACGGGATTCAGTGCAAACAGACAAAAGAAAACAGCAGTAAACAGGGGCGGTTGGGAATACATACAAACCTCCGGAATGATGGAATCGAGTCTGTGTGGATTTACGTGAATTTCACGTGAACCGGAAAAGACTGTATCGAATTCAACTAGCAAAATAACGTACTGTCGCCAAAGAGGTTTTTCTGTTGTGAATATCCCCAGCTTAAGCTGTAAATGGTCATTGCGAGCCGCGGTGTCAGCCAGTCTGGTCTGGCTCAGCAGTGCCTGCACTCCGGTGACGGTGCTAAATGCGATGGTGCCGGAAAATGGTTATCAGCGAATTGCTGATATTGCTTATGGCGACACAGTGCGTCAGAAGCTGGATGTTTATCTTGCCAAAGCTCGCGACCAGACCGGCCCTGCCAGCACGATTATTTTTTTCTATGGCGGCAGTTGGGAGTCGGGTAACAAAAACGATTATAAATTTGTGGCCGAAGCGCTGACTGCGCAGGGCTTTGATGTGGTGATTCCTGATTACCGGGTTTATCCACAGGTACGGTTCCCGGCTTTTGTCGAAGATGGCGCCAGTGTCGTAGCCTGGGCCAAACAACACCTTGCCGATTATGGTGCCAGTGATGATCGCCTGTTTGTGGCGGGCCATTCAGCCGGGGCCCATATTGCCGCCTTATTGACACTGGATGCGAGTTACCTCCAGCGAGTCGATCTGAGCCCGGCGGTATTCAACGGCATGATCGGACTGGCCGGGCCTTATGATTTTCTGCCATTAAAAAGCGAAACCCTGAAAAGCATATTCGGGCCCGAAGCGCAGCGCTGGCGGAGTCAGCCAATTCATTATGCTGATGCCGGTAAACCACCGATGTTATTGCTGGTCGGCGAAGACGATTTAACGGTGTTACCCAAAAATAGCTACAATCTTGCAGCGAAAATTCGTGAAAAAGGCGGTAATGTGCAGCTGGAAGCATTTGATGATTACGGCCATGTAGCGATGGTGGCCAAGCTGGCCAAACCGCTGAGAGGTGAAGGGCAATTACTCCAGGTGATTAAAGACTTCGTCAGCCGCCATTAGCTGGAGACAAAAGCTGGTGACGATCTGGGTCACCAGCCTTTAGCCCACGGGCTCAATGAATGCCTTTTGAGGTCAGCACAATCATTTTCTCGATCTGCATATCATGCATGGTGTAGGGCACGCCGCCGGTACCGAGCCCTGAATGCTTGAGTCCGGCAAACGGCATCCAGTCAACGCGGAAGGCCGTGTGCTCATTAATCATCACCGCCGAGGCATCCAGTCTGTCTGCAGCCAGCATCGCTGTGTCGATATTGCGGCTGTACACCGAGGCCTGGAAGGCAAACTCTAGACCGTTGGCTTTATTGATGGCTTGTTCAATATCATCCACCGGGTAGACGCAGACTACCGGGCCGAATACTTCTTCATTAGAGACTTTCGCTGTGGCCGGTGGGTCGAATAGCACAGTCGGTGCATAGCAGTTGAAGGGCAGGGTCTGACCACCACAGAGTAGTTCGCCGCCTTTATCCACCGCTTCCTGAACCCAGGACGCAATCCGGTTCAGTTCGCTTTTATTAATAATCGGGCCGACATCGGTTTTGTCTGACAGCGGATCGCCGACTGTCATCTTATCGGCGGCGTCGGCCAGCTTTTCAGCCAGCTCGCGGGCAACACTGCGCTCGGCATAAATGCGCTGAACCGAGACACAGACCTGGCCGGCATGGTAAAAGCTGCCTTTGGCCAAACCCGGTAGTGCCGTATCAAGATTGGCATCTTCAGCGACAATCACCGGCGCCACGCCGCCATGTTCCAGCGCACATCGGGCACCGGGTGCCAGTTTCGAGCGCAGGTGCCAGCCTACTCTGGCGCTGCCGATAAAGCTTAGAAACGCGACCCGGGAATCGGTGGCGAGGTATTCCGCCAGATGATGATCCTGGGTCAGTAATGCCTGGCACCATTCCGGCGGCAGTCCGGCACGGTGAAAAATTTCCACCAGGCGGTAACAGGACAGCGGTGTTTTTTCGGCCGGCTTGACGATCACCGGACAACCACTGGCAATGGCCGGGCCTACCTGATGAGCAATCAGGTTCAGCGGATGATTGAATGCGCTGATCGCCACCACAACACCGATAGGTTCCTTGCGCATCATGGTCAGGCGATGTTGAGATGCCGGGTTGATACCCATAGGGACAGTGGCAGGCGCATCGTTTCTGAGTACATCGACACAGGCGCGCAGGCTGTCGATACAACGGGCCATTTCTACATTGGAATCCGCCAGAGGCTTACCGCCTTCCTCAGCCGCGCCGACAGCCAGCAGTTCGGCCTGGTCTTTCATCATCGCGATGGCTTTTTCCAGTATTTCGATGCGCTCGACGGTCGACAGCCATTTACTGCGGTCGCGAAACAGGCCGTAAGCCGTGTCCAGCGCCTGGTCAATATCAGCCTGGTTAGCCTGATCGACGGTACCGATAAGTTGATCATTGTAAGGTGAATAAACTTCCGCTTTATCAGCATCAGATTTGGAAAGTCCAGCGATCATCAACGGGAAGTGGGGTATGTTGCTCATTTGGGCTCTCCTTATAGAATGCAGATTTTTTGTTTCAATCCCTCGCTTAGAATTGAGTAATTCAGCGAATAGTCGACGGCCAGGTCAATCAGGTGAACACCCTTTGAATTGAGAGCGAAATCGAGCACCTTGGCAAATTCGGTATAACTGGCGGGACGATGTCCGGTCGCGCCATAGCTCTCAGCATATTTAACAAAATCCGGATTATTAAAGCTCAGACCGTAATTTTTGAAGCCCATCCCTTCCTGTTTCCAACGCACCATGCCATAAGCATTGTCGTTGAAAATCAGCACCACGAGATCCAGTCCCAGCCGCACCGCGGTTTCCATTTCCTGGGAGTTCATCATAAAGCCGCCATCACCGCAAACAGCCATGACCCGTTGCTCAGGGTGCAGCAATTTGGCTGTCATCGCGGTCGGCAGGCCGGCGCCCATGGTTGCTAGGGCATTATCAAGCAGAATGGAGTTGTAGTAATAACTGGGGTAATTGCGGGCAAACCAGATTTTGTAAACGCCGTTATCCAGCGCCAGGATATCTTCCTCTCCCATCGCTTCTCTGATGATTTGCACGGCGGCCTGCGGCAGAATGGGGAAACGCTCATCATCGCTGTATTTGGAAAGCCGTTCACGGACTTCCTGTTTGACCCGGTAATAGTAGGCAAAGTCCCAGTGCGGCTGTGGTGTCAGTCCGGCCCGCAGACGGTTGATCGAAGTGGCGATATCACCGACCACATCCAGTTGCGGGAAATAAACCGGATCGATTTCCGCCGCGTGGAAGTTGATGTGAATCACCTGGGCACCGCCGTCTTTCATAAAAAAGGGCGGCTTCTCAACTTCATCATGGCCGACATTGATAATCAGATCGGCACGTTCAATGGCGCAATGCAGAAAATCCGACTCTGACAGCGCTGCCGTGCCCAGGTAACTGTCATGCCGCTCGTCGATAACCCCTTTACCGAGCTGGGTATTAAAAAACGGAATGCCGGTATGCTCGACGAATTTGGTCAGCGCCACACTGGCGCGCTTACGGTTGGCACCAGCACCAATCAGTAACAATGGCATCGATGCTTCTTCAATCATTTTCAGCGCATGCTGAATGGTACGGTTATCGGCATCGGGCCGACGGATGGTTTCCACGGTGTAAATGCGCTCGTGAGCTTCTTCGGCGGCAATATCCTCCGGCAACTCGATATGGACCGCGCCCGGTCGTTCTTCCACCGCCACCCGAAAGGCTTCGCGCACAACAGCGGCGACGGTATTGCCATGCACCACCTGCTTGGTGAACTTGGTGATGGGCCGCATCATATTGACCACATCGACAATCTGGAACAGCGCCTGTTTACTGGCTTTGATGGGTTTCTGGCCGGTAATGATCAACATCGGCATGCCACCAAGCTGGGCATAGGCGGCTGGCGTCACCATATTGGTCGCTCCGGGACCCAGTGTGGACAGACAGACACCGGGCTTGCCGGTTAGCCGGCCGTAATTGGCGGCCATGAAGCCGGCGCCCTGTTCGTGTCGGGTAATAATCAGTTCTATCGATGAGTGCTGCAGCGAATCGACAAAGTCCAGATTCTCTTCGCCCGGTATTCCGAAAATATACTCGACCCCTTCGTTTTCCAGCGCTTTGACGAGCAGGTCAGATGTTTTCATGATGTGTCCTTATCGTTGTGTTGCAAGGTTCTCATCGATGCCGTTAAGTCGATTATATCGCCATGATTTGACTTGCGGCTATGGGTTTATGATGCCGATTTCAACCCGTCGGTTCATTGCCCTTCCGGCAGCGGTATCATTCGGTTGCAGCGGTTGATTATCCGCATATGCTTCAATCCGGAACTGGTCTTCCTGAAGACGGCGATCATCCAGCAAGGCATGCACCACTGAGGTGGCTCTGGCGCCGGAGAGTTCCCAGTTAGAGCGGTAGAGACCTGAGCGAAGCGGCACATTGTCAGTATGGCCGGCGACAACAAATTCCGTGGCCATATCAGCGAGGGCCTCAGCAATCTGTTCCAGTACCGGGGTAAAGCCCGGCTTTAAAGCGGCACTGCCGGACGGGAAAGAAGCCTGTTCATTGATTCGGATCAGTACGCGGTCCTGCAGGGTTTCCAGACTGATGAGCTCCTGATCCAGTGCCGGTTGCAACGCTTTTTGCAGGCGGTCGCGTATCGTGTTGGCTTTGGCAATGCGAAGCACGTCGGCATCTTCAGTTTCCAGTACTTCGCTGTCGGTGACCGAGGCCTGGCGGATGGACTCCACCGGGCTGGGGTTATCCGGTGTCGGTGAAAAGCGTTGTTGAATCACACTGGTGGCTTTGACGATATCTTCCGGTTCAGGCCTGTCCACACCGAAAGCATCTTCCATCGAGTTCACCACCATTTTGTATTTGAGGGCATCGATTTCCGCCATCGCCACCAACAGCACAAAAAAGCACAGCAATAACGTCATCAGATCGGCAAACGTGCCCATATAACGGGGAATAAGAATGTCTTTGGCCGCGGTACGGGGCCCGGGACGATCTGGATCCGGTTCAGCTACGCTCATAATACGAAGTATCGAATATTTCCTTCAGGCTAGCGTGTTTTGCCCTTTTGTCAAAATACAATCAGTTCAGTTCCGCTTTTTATAGCAGAATAAGCGTTTTGGCAGGCATCGGATCGGTGTCAATAAGCTGTGCTATGCTGATGAAAAGGAGGCAGGCATGACCGAATTCCTTGATGCGAAAACCATTTTTGTGCTCACAGGGATGTTTACCGGGCTCATCACAGTGGTGTTTTTTTCGATCCACAGGGGCGTCTATGCGGTAGTGAACGGGGTGTTATCCTTCGCCTGGGCCTATGGTTTTTTTACGCTTTTTGCACTGTTGTTGCTGATGCGGGGCATGGTTCATCCCCTGCTCAGTGTGGTGCTGGCCGATACGGCTTTATGCCTTGCCATTCTGATGGTAGCTGACGGGGTCAGCAAGCTCAAGAATCTGCCTGTCCAACGTGGCTTCTACCGGTGGTATCTCAGCTTCTGTCTGGTGGCCTTTATTTATTTTACCTTTCTTGCGCCGAGCTTTTCATCCCGGGTGATGGTGACGATACTCTGCACGGTCGTTATTTTCAGCTGGGTGCTGATGATGCTCAGTCGCCAACCGTTCAGGACGTGGCGTCTGGGCGAGTGGATTGTTTCGGTGTCGTTACTGTTTTCAGTGGTGGCAGCTATTCTGCGAGCGCTAACGGCCATGTTGGATAGCGAAGCTCCGACGGCCATGTCGATATTGAGCTATCAGGGGGTGCAGGCGCATTATCTGACCATCAATTTGCTGGCGACCGTGTTTATCGCCTTCGGTCTGATTGTGATGACCCAGGACAACCTGAGGCGGGATTTGGAGCGACTGGCTTCCTATGATGCACTGACCGGGGTGCTGACCCGCCGCGTGATTCTCGATCTGCTCGATAAATCCATGGCCAAAGTGTCACGTACCGGTCAGCCTCTAGCGGTGATGATGATCGATCTGGATCACTTTAAACGCATCAATGACAATTACGGCCACAGTGTGGGGGACAGGGTGCTGGCAAAAATCATTGCCGCAGTAGAGAGTGTGCTGCGCAAAGATACTTACATCGGCCGTTACGGTGGTGAGGAGTTCCTGATTGTGATGCCCGACACCAGTCATGAGCAGCTACTGGAAGTCAGTGAGCGGATCCGGCAGGCAGCAGCCAAAACACTGATTCGTGATCAGCAGAGCACCATTCAATGCACCATCAGCATTGGTGCCCTGATTATCCATGGCGGGAATGTTGACAGTCTTTCCGACCCGGTAACCCAGGCTGATAAAGCACTGTATCAGGCCAAGCAGCAGGGAAGAAATCAGGTGGTTATCGCCGGAGCACCGCCTCACCCTTCAACCCTTAAAACGGAGTCGACATAAAAGCTGCAGGCGTGCATATAATGACCAATGGCTCAGGCAGGAGCTCAGCATGGCGATATCAATGCCCCGAAGCGCTAAACGTTCAATAGTCAGTTGATGCAAGCAAATATTTCTACCAGAGTCGCTTTTTACAGCATCCTGACCGTGTTGGCAGTCATGCTTTTTATCGCCGCAGCTTATGTCAATCACAGTCTGGTCCAGAAATACCGGGCCGAATTACTGAACGACACCCGCACCCATCTTAGTCTTTATCACAATCGCCTGTTTACCAACCTGCAGAATCATATCCAGATAGTCAGAGGCCTGCCGGGCCTGTTTGCGATTAATCCTGATCTAACCCAGGAGCAATATGCCCGCGCTGTGGCCCATCTGGTGAACAGCGAATCAGAGATACGAAATATTGCGGCAGCGCCAGATATGGTGATTCGCTATATGTATCCCATGGAGGGTAATGAAGCCGCGCTCGGCCTTGATTACAGTCAGGAGCCGAGTCAGTTCGAGGCAGCAGACCGTGCCCGGCGCACCGGTAACCTGGTGTTGGCAGGACCGGTAGCGTTGAAACAGGGGGGAATGGGGTTAATCACGCGGATCCCGGTTTTTTTGCAGCGTGAAGACAATGATGAGGTCTATTTTTGGGGGCTGGTATCGGCCGTTATCGATATTCAACGCTTTTTTGAGAAAAGTGGTCTGCTTGATGACCAGATGCCGATCAATCTGGCTATCCGCGGCGCAGACAGTCTCGGCCGTCTGGGTGAGGTGTTTTACGGTGATCCGGCGCTGTTTGATGACAACAGTCTGATCCAGACCCTGAAACTGCCTGAAGGAGAATGGCTTTTGGCTGCGGAACCGGTCGATGGCTGGTCGCAGTTGCCGCCGAATTTCTGGCAGCAACGGATCCTGATTTACGGTGTGGCCTCCGCGCTGTTTTTATTACTGGCACTGTTTATCCGGTTTATTTTTGCGGCCTCGCTGGCCAATATCAAATTCCGTAATTTGATCGAAAGTTCACCGGTGCCTTATATGCTGCTTAACGAAAATAAGCAGATCAGTTTTATCAACCAGGCCTTTACCGATACCTACGGCTACGACCTGGAGGAAATCCAGTCAATGAACAGCTGGTGGGAAATGACCACACAGCCCAAGTATTACAGCCATGAATTCAGGCTATTTGCAATATAAGGTTGGACTGAGTATTTAAGTGAAAAATGGAACTGCCTCTGTTTTGTGCAAAACATGGTTGACAATTATCGTTTATGTAATGTACCGTTTTGTGCAAAACATGGTTGGAGGCCAAAATGTCAGAGTTTGCAGGTTCGGCTGCATCGCAAGCAGATTTTATTTGGAAAAATGCAGAAGATCTCTGGGGGGATTTTAAGCATACTGATTTCGGTAAGATCATTCTGCCATTTACTTTATTGCGTCGATTGGAGTGTGCTCTTGAATCTACTAGAGATGCGGTAAGAGAAGCTTACGATAACTTCAAGGATGCTGAAGTAGAGCTTGATCCGATATTACGTCAAACCGCAGGCTACCCATTCTACAATACATCTGAGTATTCGCTTTCAACACTTGGCAGCACGAAAACACGCCGAAATCTTGAAGATTACATCACACTCTTTTCCGATAATGCCAGAGCGATTTTTGAAGAGTTTGAGTTTGGTAACACAATAATTCGGCTTGAGAAAGCGGGATTGTTATACACCATTTGTAAGAACTTTGCAGGTATTGATTTGCACCCTAATGCCGTGCCTGACCGGGTGATGAGTAACATCTACGAGCATCTCATTCGCCGTTTCGGTGCGGAGGTTAACGAAGGTGCTGAAGACTTCATGACGCCTCGCGACATCGTACATTTAGCTACCGCGTTATTACTTGATCCTGATGATGCCTTGTTTGAGGAAAGCCCTGGCCTTATCCGCACTCTTTACGATCCTACTTGTGGTACAGGCGGATTTTTGACCGATGCTATGAACCATGCAGCCGATTACGGTAGTCATTATAAAATCCCACCTGTATTAGTTCCACATGGCCAAGAGCTAGAGCCGGAAACTCATGCTGTTTGTGTCGCGGGCATGTTGATCCGCCGACTTGAATCAGATCCTGGCCGTGACCTTTCTCAAAACATTCGTCAAGGTAGCACACTTTCTAATGATAAGTTCGTTGGTGAGCGCTTCCATTACTGCTTGTCCAATCCACCGTTTGGTAAAAAATGGGAAAAGGATAAGTCGGCTGTTGAACGAGAACATAAGCAAGGTGCATTAGGCCGTTTTGGGCCAGGATTACCACGTATTAACGACGGCTCTATGCTGTTTCTCATGCACCTAGCCAGCAAGCTAGAGCTACCCAAAAATGGCGGTGGACGCGCCGCTATCGTTTTATCCGGTTCTCCGTTATTTAATGGTGGCGCTGGCTCTGGCGAGTCTGAAATACGCCGCTGGTTGCTAGAAAATGACCTTGTTGAAGCAATTGTGGCACTACCAACGGATATTTTCTTTAGAACCAATATCGCTACATACCTGTGGATTTTATCCAATAAGAAAACCGAGAACCGTAAAGGTAAGGTCCAACTTATCAATGCAACCAATCTTTGGACGCCCATTAAAAACGAAGGCAACAAGCGCCGCATAGTGAGTGACGACCAGCGCCGTCAAATCTTGGATATTTATGCTGCGGCTGAAAATGACGAGCTTTCAAAAATGGTCGATTACCGCATATTTGGCTATCGTCGAATTAAAGTGCTGCGGCCACTGCGCATGAAACTGATGCTAGATAAACAAGGGCTATCAAATTTGGAATCTTCTGAGGTTTGGCAAAAACTATCGCCAGAACACCAATCATTTTGGCTTGCAGCCATTGAGCCGCATTTGAATGAAGCTAAGAAATATAGCTGGGCAGAAACCTTCGCAAAAGAAACAGTTAAAGACGCAGGAGCTAAATCGATGAAGGTTAAAGCTAACAAAACCTTTATCACTGCACTGGTAAACGCTTTTGGACAAAAAGATCCCGAAGCAGATCCTGTTATAAATGCTCAAGGTGAATTTGTTCCAGACACCGATTTAACTGATTACGAAAATGTGCCGTACTTAGATTCGATTCAAGATTACTTTGTCCGCGAAGTAATGCCGCATGTGCCGGACGCCTATATTGACGAAAGCTATACCGATGACAAGGACAAGCAGCTCGGTCGTGTAGGTTATGAAATCAACTTTAACCGCTTCTTCTACCAGTATCAGCCGCCTCGTAAGCTGCATGACATTGATGCTGAGTTGAAAAAGGTTGAAAACGAAATCGCAGCACTATTGGCTGAGGTGGCAACCGAATGAGTCACTACAAACCATACACTGCGTATAAAGAATCTGGCGTTGGATGGATTGAACCGATTCCAAAACATTGGGACATAGTTCGGATCAAAAGATTTACAACACTAAACACGGCGAGAACTTCTGAAGCTAGAGATAACATTCCCTATATAGGGTTAGAAGATGTTGAATCTGGATCTGGTAAATACGCACCAACAGAGAGTAACTCCCGGCAGTCTGATACCTCTACTGTAGGCGTTTTTTCTAAGGGCCAAGTTTTGTATGGAAAGCTAAGACCTTACCTTCGAAAAGCAATAATTACTGATTTTGACGGAGTGTGTTCTACTGAATTTCTTGCTTTACAACCTGATAGGGTTCTGCCTGAACTGCTTCAAAACTGGCTTCTATCACCCCATGTAACTCAGCAGATCGAGTCGACGTGTGAAGGCGCGAAGATGCCCCGTGCGGACTGGGAAGGTATTGGTAATATACTAATGCCTTTGCCACCGGTTGAAGAACAAATTGTAATTCGTGATAGAACCAGAGCAGAAGCCTCTCGTATTGACACACTCATTTCTAAGAAAGCTCGCTTCATTGAATTACTCAAAGAAAAGCGTCAGGCACTGATCACCCATGCAGTTACAAAAGGGCTGAACTCTGATGTGAAGATGAAGGATTCTGGCGTTGAATGGATTGGTGAAATACCGGAGCACTGGAAAATAGCTCAATTCAGGCGATTAGTATCCATTAAAAATGGTTCTGATCACAAAGATATAGAGGCTGAAAAAGGATTTCCTGTATACGGCTCTGGCGGTGTGTTTTCATACGCAACTAATTATATCTATGATGGTGAGTCGGTTTTATTAGGCAGGAAAGGCACAATAGACAAGCCACTGTATGTTAATGAAAAATTCTGGACTGTGGATACCATGTATTGGACACAAATCATGCCTAATGTAAACGGTAAGTTTTGTTATTACATTGCCAAGACAATTCCATTCGACTATTACGCTACAAACACTGCTCGTCCAAGTATGACGCAAACAGATTTAGGGTCACATTTGGTTGCATTTCCAGATCGCTCAGAGCAATCCCGTATAGCATCAGCGCTCGACTTCGAAACCACCCGAATCGACGAACTTATAAGTAAAACTCAAAAAAGCATAGACTTGCTCAAAGAGCGTCGTTCAGCTTTTATCACAGCGGCAGTGACTGGACAGATAGATTTACAAGGAGAACCCGCATGAACTCATCGGCTCATCAGGAAAAGCACTTTCAAAGCTATATCGTTGATCGGCTGGTCGAGCAAGGTTGGAAACTGGGTCATGCCAAATACTATGATAGCGATAGGGCGCTCTATCCTGAAGACCTTGAAAGCTGGATAAAGACTAGCGGCCAAGATGACAAGTGGGAAAAACTAGAGCGCTTAAACGGCACCAAAACTCTTGATGTTGTGATGGAGCGTCTAACCAAAGCACTGGAACAGCAAGGAACCGTTCAGGTACTGCGCCAAGGTTTCTCAATTGCTGGTTGCGGCCTGATTGAAATGACTGAAACAGCGCCAGAAGATAAGCGTAATCAGGCCGTCATTGAACGTTACAAAGCCAATATTCTTCGTGTTGTGCCCGAGCTGAAATATCACCCTGCGCGTGAGTTTGCGATTGATCTGGTTTTCTTCATCAATGGTCTGCCTGTGGCGACTGTTGAACTAAAGACTGACTTTACACAATCGGCTGAAGCTGCGATGGATCAGTATCGGCAAGATCGTTTGCCGCTTGACCCAAAAACCAAGCGTAAAGAGCCGTTATTAAGCTTTAAGCGAGGTGCAGTCGTGCACTTTGCTATGTCAGACTCCGAAATCATGATGGCTACCAAGCTAGATGGAGACAACACTTTCTTCCTTCCGTTCAATAAAGGCAACAATGGTCATGCAGGCAATCCACCTGGAGAAATCAAGCCCGATGGAACCCAAGAATATCCGGTGGCCTACTTCTGGGAGGATGTGTGCCAACCTGATGCCTGGCTAAGGGTCTTCCATAGCTTTGTGTATGTCGAAAAAAAGGATGCTGTGGATATTCAGGGAAATTGGTCCAAGAAGGAAACCTTGATCTTTCCACGTTTTCACCAATGGACAGCAGTGAATGAAATGCTGGCCGATGCTCGCACGAATGGTGCGGGAATGACTTATCTTGCCGACCATAGTGCTGGTTCTGGTAAAACCAGCACCATCTCATGGACGGCCCACGATTTGGTCAAGCTTCGGGAAGATAATGGCGATCCTGTGTTCAACAGCGTCATTATTGTGACCGACCGCAACGTGCTTGATAGCCAGCTCCAGGATGCGGTAAAACAAATCGATCATCAGTTTGGTGTGATTGCAGCGATTGACAGACAGAAGTCTTCCAAATCCAAAAGCAAGCAGCTCTCCGAAGCATTACTGGCTGGCACACCGATTATCGTGGTCACAATCCAGACATTTCCTTACGCGATGGAAGCCATCATCACCGACAAGAGCTTGAAGGGAAAGAGCTTTGCGGTGATTATTGATGAAGCACATAATTCTCAAACTGGTTCAACTGCAGCCAAGCTGCAAGCTGCTTTGGGTATGAGTGGGCATGGCAAAATGTCCAACATGACGGTGGATGAGTTATTGGAGCAACTGCAAAAGTCACGCGCTCGCCCTGATAATATTAGCTACTTTGCATTTACCGCCACACCAAAGCACTCCACTTTGATGTTGTTTGGTCGCCCTGCAGACCCTACCAAACCGCTGTCAGAGGACAATAAGCCGGAAGCCTTCCATACCTACACGATGCGGCAAGCTATCGAAGAGAAGTTTATTTTGGATGTGTTAAAAGGTTATGTGCCTTATAAGACGGCCTTCAATCTCTCCAAACAACTTGAAGACAACAAGCGGGTAAGCGGCAAGGCTGCCAAACGAGCCCTGGCCCAATGGATGGCATTACATCCGACCAATGTGACCCAGAAGGTACAGTTCATCATTGAACATTTCGTCAAGAACGTTGCACACCGTCTGGATAGCAAGGCTAAAGCAATGGTTGTCACCAGCTCCCGAGCTGCCGCCATTCGCTACAAAAAAGCCTTTGACCGCTATATTGAACAACATAGCGAGTATGGTTTTATCCATTCATTGGTTGCGTTCTCTGGCAAGATGACTAGCAAACAGGTCATGCATCAGGATGACGATGCTTTCAAAGATGATGTATTCATCGTGGATGAAAACGAGGAATTCACAGAGCAAAATATGAACCCGGAGGTACAAGGGCAGGATTTGCGCTTTGCTTTTGACCGCCCTGAATACAGGGTAATGCTGGTTGCCGACAAATTTCAGACCGGCTTTGACCAACCCAAGTTGGTGGCGATGTATGTCGATAAGAAAATCGCCAACCATGTAGAGATCGTGCAGACCTTTGCCCGCCTAAACCGAATGGCTCCTGGCAAGGATGAGGTTTTCATCATCGACTTTGTGAATGACCCTGAAAATGTCCGCCAAGCTTTTGCACTCTATGATGACGGCGCCCGCATTGACGAAGTGCAAGATCTCAACGTGGTTTATGAGATCAAAGATCGGCTCGATGAGCACGGACTTTATGATGCTAAGGATTTAGCCGCTTTCAAGGATGCACGTTTCAAGACCATCCGTGACATAACTCATACCAAATCGCCACAACACAAAGCCTTGTATGCAGCAACAAGCGGTGCGACCAACCTTTATAACGAAAAAATGAAGATGCTGCGTGACGGCATGGCAACATGGGAAGCAGCTTTTGAGAAGGCTCGCGCCAAAGGCGATGAAGCTGGCATGAAGTCTGCCGACCATCATCAAGATGAGTATGCCGAGCAAATCAAGGCTTTAATTGGATTCAAGTCTGACTTAGGCCGTTTCTGTCGTACCTACTCATACATCGCACAGCTTATTGATTTTGGAGATCCTGAACTGGAAAACTTCGCAGCATTCGCCAAATTGCTGCAAAAACGTCTGCTGCATGAAACACCAGAAAGTGTGGACTTGACTGGACTAGTTCTCACTGGATTTGACATCAAGTCCCGTCCTGATCAAGGAACTGATGATAATGAAACACCTGTGTTGAAACCAATTGGCCCTGGTAGTGGAGGTGTTACTGGAGATAAGCCGAAGTTCGTCAAAGAAATTATCGAACGGCTTAATAGTCTGTTTGGTGAGGCTACCCCCATACAAGATCAGGTAGCCTTCGTTAATCAAATTAAGTCGATTACTGGTGAAAGCGATGTGGTTATGGCCCAGGTGGAGAGTAATACCCGTGAACAAGCCATGAAAGGGAACTTGCCTGGTGCGGTTCAACAAGCTGTTGTTCGGGCACTCTCCAGTCATCAGAAACTAGCCACTCAAGTGCTTAAATCGGACCGTCAGGGCATGTCTGTGCTGGTTGACGTGGTTTATGAGATGCTGCGTGAAGGCAAAGACATAGACTTGGACATGGACTAAGTCGATGCTTGATCTGTTGAATCTGCCGGGAATCAAACCGGTAGATATGTACAAAGAAAGCAAGGCGCTCATTATTGTTGCGGTGCCAGAAGAGGTCGAAGTTCCCTTGTGCGAGGCCTGCAAGACTCCAATGCACAAACATGGAACACGCAAAAACAGATTCTCTGATACCCCGCTATATATGGAACCTGTTCGCCTTGAGATTCAGCGACCGCGCTTCCGATGTGAATCCTGCGGAAAGATGGCCATGCCAGAACTGAACTTTCTGGATGACAAGCGCAGATCCACCAAACGTCTGGTCGATGTAATCCGACAGCAATGTTTGAGCACTACTTTTCGGGCCTTGGCAGAGCAGACAGGCGTAGCAGTGAATACCGTAAAAAACGTTGCTCATGACCTGATTGAAGAACTTGAGCAGACTGTACGCTACGAAACTCCTGTAATTATGGGGATTGACGAAGTGAACCTGGCCGGTGGTTATCGATGCGTTATCACTAATCTGGCTACCAACAACGTCTTCGATATGCTTGAGCATCGTACCCAAGACCACCTGAAGCCGTTTTTTAAGGATTTGACAGATAGAGACAAGGTGGAATGGGTGTGCACAGATATGTGGCGTCCCTTTAAGCGCTCTTTTGCTCAGTACTTGCCCAATGCCAAGTTAGTTATCGACAAGTTCCATGTTGTCAAAATGGCATCAGAAGCCTTGGAGGATGAACGAAAAAAATACCAGGTCCAACTTGGTAAAAATGAACGAATTAACGTCAAAAAGTCCATACGGTGGCTTACTCTTAAACGTCCCCAGAATCTGACACCTGCCGAGCAGAAAGCCCTTATTATAGTTCGTGAACAAATACCAGAATTGGCAATTGCTTATGATTTTAAGGAAAGCTTCTTTGCAATCTATGATGAATTAGACAAACAGCAGGCTCAGAACGCTTTTGAAGCTTGGGAAAATAGCCTGCCTGACCAAGGTATGGAATCATTCAAAAAGTTGGTCAAGACGGTTCATAACCACTATGACGATATTTTTGCTTACTGGGATGCACCGTTCCCAATTACCAATGCCTACACCGAGGGTTTGAACGGACTGATCAAGATGTCCAACCGACTTGGTCGCGGCTATAGCTATGAGATCATTCGTGCAAAGACCCTGTATTCGGCAGAAGCTCGCAAGGTTGGTAGTGGCATTCGTTCAGGTCGTGGAAAGGTAGAATATGGGCCACATATTCCTACTCTCTTGAAGCAAGCAGAGAGTGGTGAACTTGATTAGGAGCATCCGAGCTAGAAATATTACTAAGAATTGATTTGGAGGCAACATGAAGCTGGTTAAGGTTCAAGCAACAAATTTTCGTTCCATAGAGGATAGTGGAGAATTCGAGGTTGGAGATTTAACCTGCCTTGTTGGAAAGAACGAGGCAGGTAAAACAGCTGTTTTACGGGCTATTCAAGGAATCCGGCCAACGGATTCATTTGAGTATGATCGTACTAGGGACTATCCGCGCCGTTACCTTAACAAGTTTGATGAGCGCCACCCTGACGGAGAATCTCCAGTCGCTCGAACTTGGTGGTCTCTGGATGATGATGACATAGCCGAGATTGAGGCTACGTTAGGGGATGATGTCCTTCAAAGCAGTCAAATTGAAGTTACCAGCTATATTGGTCGTAGCGGCAATACATGGTCAGTACATATTGACCAAAAAAAATGCCTTCGAAACCTTGAAGCTAGGAGCTCAATGAAAGCAGAAGATAAACTGCCAATTAAGGATTTCACAACAACCACAGACGCTCTTTCTACGCTCAAAGCGTTGGAGGAAAAAACAGAACCACAACAATCACTGATCACGATCTTGGAATCTTTCAGAGAAGGTTCAGCTATTCTCGCGGCAATTGATATTCTCTCTAAACGGATGCCTCGATTTTTTTACACATCCCACTTTGAGCGAATGTCTGGTGAACTGTCGCTTGACAAACTTGCTCAGGACAAAAAGCAAAACAATATTTCCGTAGGAGATCAGATCTTCCTAGATTTTCTTGAATATGCCGGTACCACTATTGAAGAGCTCCGAGATGCTCCAAAGTTGGAAGAGTTGATCGCTCAGTGTGAGGGGGCTTCCAATGATATAACAGACGAAATATTTGAGTTCTGGAGCCAAAACGAGGCTCTCGCGGTTGATATAACACTAAACGATGGACGACCGGATGATCCTCCACCTTTTAATTCTGGTCGGGTAGCAAAAATTCGTGTAGAGAACAAAAATCATCGAGTTACTGTTCCGCTCTCTGAGAGGAGCGCTGGATTTGTCTGGTTTTTCTCGTTTTTATCGCAGTTTAAGCAACTCAAGAAGCGAGCCGGAAAATCAATCATATTGCTCGACGAGCCGGGCTTAACTCTGCACGGTAAGGCACAATCTGATTTGCTACGTTATATTGAGAATAGGATTTTGCCGGATCACCAAGTTATCTACTCCACTCATTCCCCATTTATGGTTCCTGCCCAGCGCCTTTCTGATGTTCGAGTCGTAGAGGATGTTGTTGACTATTCTGACCCGCGCCGTCCTATTGTAAAAGGGACTAAGGTATCTGCCGATGTACTATCCGTAGATCGTGATACGCTTTTCCCGCTGCAGGCACATTTAGGCTATGAAATCACTCAGTCACTGTTTATTGGTAAGGATTGTGTTCTAGTC
The DNA here is from genome assembly GCF_009711715.1 of Methylophaga sp. Lineage (GTDB taxonomy): Bacteria > Pseudomonadota > Gammaproteobacteria > Nitrosococcales > Methylophagaceae > Methylophaga. The sequence continues at coordinate 347,533 of NZ_VENF01000004.1, forward strand.
GAGGGACCATCCGACGTTGTTTATCTTCAAGTTATGTCACAGGCACTTCAGTCTCGAAATAGAGTGTATTTGGATCCGCGTTGGGCTATTTGCCCAACAGGTGGACTGGATAAAATCTCATCCTTTGCTTCGTTATTTGCCGGTAACAACCTCAACATAGTTGCTCTGTGTGATTATGGGAAGGGAGACAAGTCAAAGATAGAACGATTGCGGCAGAGTCAAATACTGACGACGGAGAAGGTACTCACAGCAGCTGATTTTACCGATAAATCCGAAAGCGACATTGAGGATCTTTTCGATGTGAATTTTTTCTGCAACCTTGTCAATTTAGCCCTTAACTTAAACAAGAAACAACAAATCTCGCCAAAGTCTGTCGCTGATGCAGAACCAAATACTGAGCGTCTAGTCAAGCAGGTAGAAGCAGCGTGTCGAACACTACCACCAGAAACTCCTGAATTCGGGCACTTTATTCCTGCAGATTGGTTACTACGCCATCCAGACCTACTTGATGGGGATACGCCAGAGGTTAATGAATCTTTAGATCGTTTTGAAGCCGCTTTCAAGGCGATCAACCAATTCTTGAGTTAGGTCGGGTGCTACCCCGATTCTACGGACGATTTAAAAACGGCTGCAAACTTAACATCGCGCCTTTGGCTCTATTTCATGAGCGCACATGCTACAAAGGATAAATTGATGGATATGGATGATTTGACACCCCGAATTACACCCGCACACTTAATGTCTTTCAAAGATCAGAATTTAGCAGATGAATTCCACCGTCGCTTGATAGAGTGGATAAATGATTTTCACCGGTCGTTAGATGATGAGCATGAGGTTGGAGCTAGGTTGGTCAACTTTGGCCAGTCTGTAACATTCCATATTGAAGATATTGGGTACTGGAATCCTTCGCTAATTTCATTCCAAGGAAAGAACGAGAATGGAGAACCTGTAGAGCTAGTTCAGCATGTTTCTCAGATCAGTATTTTGCTTATAGCTTTGAAGAGAGAGAATATAGAACAGCCCAAAAGACCTATTGGTTTCATGAGTTGGGAAGAATACGACGAGACGAAGTCATAACAAGCCTATACAGACGTACACTAACGCATCGGCTAATGAAACGTTGGGTCATACAGACAAATCTCATTTTAACGTTACTCAGTCTGGATTTAGCTCTTAATAATCCAACTCAGGCCGTGTACTAACATATTTTCATATTGACTAGTTTCTCATCACGTCTGGACATCGAATTTAAGCCAACCGAGACAGAGTTCCAACCAACCATGTTATCCCGTTGAATAGTTTTCTGACCTCAATTCCAACCTGAACATCAAGTGTGATGAATTATAAATTGGGAGTTATAAGACATGATTTCCAACCCTGTTTTGCAAATAGCCTTTATTTTGTGCATTAATTCAAAATAGCAGCGGATCACATGTTGTGAGTTAAGTTAATTTTATCTAAACTCAATCGCTCGCAATGGAGAGCACTCACAAAAGTACATTCAATTTTTTATTCTAAATTTATGTCGTCCACTTGTGAGTGCTTTCCGCCTTTTTACTCTACAGCTATAGCTTGTGTTATTTCAGACAGCCATCGAGTGAAGTTGAATATCTTTACTGGGCGGCTGACCAAAAAAGCGGCTGTATTCCCGACTAAATTGTGACACGCTGGAATAACCTACGTGCATACAAGCGGTGCTGACATCCATCATTTTTGACAGCATCAGATGTTTTGCCTCATACAGACGTAACTCTTTCTGAAACTGTAATGGGCTCATCGACGTTATTGCCTTAAAGTGATGATGGAATGACGATATGCTCATATTCACGCGCTCAGCCAGTTCATCGACTTTCATCGGTTCAGTAAAGTTTTCCTGCAACCAGGAAATGGCAGCCGAGACTTTTTGCAGATGGGAACCTGTAGTCGCAATCTGCACGACCAGTTTGCCGATATGACTTTGTAACAGGCGGATATAAATTTCTTCCATCACTAACGGAACCAGCAAGGTTGATACTTCTGTTTGAGCTGATAAACCAATTAAACGGGTAGCTGCTTCGATAATATGCGGATTAGCCTGACCAATAAAAATCGGTTTGGTGTGTGCGGTTTTAGGCAAACCGTAGGGAAACACCTTTAGTGCCGTTTCGGCCAGCTTTTGCTGATCCATATCGATAATCAAACACAAGTAGGGTTCATCTTCACTGGCCTGAATAATCTTGGCTGAGACCGGCACCTCCGTTGAATAAACAGCCATTCTGGAATCGTCATACTCGTAAACATCACTTCCGATAATGGCGCGTTTAGCGCCTTGAGCAATAATGCAGATACCGGGCTGGCTATTACCACGAACAGCGACTTCGTCAATTTTAGATACACGAAAAACGCGGACACCTGCGATAGGTAAATCAAACAAGCCATCGTGTGGAGCATAACGGCTAAGTAATTCAGCCAAAGGTTTTGTATTCATCAGGTCTATCTAAACAAGGAAAAGGGCAGCCAGAAACTGACTGCCCGTATAGGATTAGGCCGTTAATGATGCCATATCGATGACAAAACGGTAACGCACATCAGAACGTTCCATTCGCTCAAAGGCGGTATTAATTTCATCCATTTTGATCATTTCACATTCAGGCAGAATGTTCATTCGACCACAGAAATCCAGCATTTCCTGAGTTTCTTTGATACCACCAATTAATGAGCCCGCAATGCGGCGGCGACCGAAAACCATCGGCGCTGTGTTTGGCCCTTCAATAGGACCAATCTGACCGACCATAACCAGAGTGGCATCATTATCTAATAGTGGGATGTAAGGATTAAGATCATGATTTACTGGCACGGTATCGATAATCAGATCAAAACTGGAAGCGGCAGCCGCCATTGCGTCTTCATCTTTAGATACCAAGAAGTTATGAGCGCCCAGTTCTTGCGCATCGGCTTCTTTTTTCGGTGATGTACTGATGACTGTCACATCAGCACCTAAACCAACAGCGAGTTTAATGGCCATATGACCTAAACCGCCCATGCCAACGACACCTACACGGCTACCAGGTCCGACATTCCATTCTCTCAAAGGTGAATAAGTAGTGATACCTGCACATAATAATGGCGCGGCTTTAGCCAGATCCAGATTTTCTGGCAGGCGTAATACAAATTCTTCACGAACAACGATGTGTTTGGAGTAACCACCTTGTGTCATATCATTAGTAATACGGTCTGGTGAACCATATGTCAGTGTAAAAGTATTACGACAGTATTGTTCATGGTCGTTATGGCATTCATCACATTCCTGACAGCTATCGACCATACAGCCAACAGCGACATGATCACCGACGTTATATTTGCTGACATTGCTGCCAACGGCAGTCACACGGCCGACTATTTCATGACCTGGCACAACAGGGTATGAAGACCCACCCCAATCATTTCTGGCAACGTGTAAATCGGAGTGACACACACCGCAATAGAGGATTTCCATTGCTACATCATTATCGCGTAATTCTCTACGTTCAAAGTGATATGGGGCGAGCGGGGTATCGGAGGAATGAGCTGCGTAACCAACAGTTTTCATAGATGTAACTCCCTTAGATAAAAGAATTAGAGGTGAAAATACTATAGACGGAACGATGAGAAACCACTTGCCTAATACTACAGCCTTTATGTGTGTTTCTACGTAAATTAAATGCTATCGTTTTAGTCATCCCAGTAATAAACACGGGGTAACTTACCTGTGTATCTATAGTGACTCAGTCACATCCACAACGTTCCAGAAATGGACGTTTAGCTGCCGATAACACCACCATCATTTTTAGTAATCAGCACCGTTGTTGAGCGTGGGCGTGTTTTACCATCAGAAGCCGGGTAGCTTAATCCTGGATGCTGGATATTAACCCACATCGCTTTGTAATCAGGACTCCAGGTAATCCCGGTCAGTTCACAGCCTCTCGGTCCAACTAAAAAGCGTTTGATTTCCTGCGTTTGCGGGTTGGCACATAACACCTGATTACAGCCCATGTTTGCCATGAACGGATCGTCGTCATCATAGTCAGTCATAATCCACAAACGGCCATCCTGATCAAAGCCTAAACCATCAGGTGAGGAGAAAATATCTCCTTGAATATTACCGACTAAATGATCGGCTACTTTGTGACCTTCAGCATCAGTGGCGTCTGGCTTCTCACCTGCAATAACGAATAATGACCAGTTGAATGAGGTAGCTGCCGGATTGGCTTGCTCCTCCATGATTTTGATTATCTGACCATGACGATTATCAGGACGTGGGTTGGCGGCATTAACAGCAAATTCTTTGCCGCGTTTATTGTTGTTGGTCAGTGACACATAAACATCCAAATTGTGCGGATTCACTGTGGCCCATTCCGGACGGTCCATGGGTGTTGCACCTAATAGATCAGCCGCAGCCCGAGCATTAACTAAAACTTCAGCCTGGCTGGGGAAACCATTTTCTGCTGTTAGCCCTTCATTACCATGTACCAATGGTAACCAACGACCCGTGCCATCATCGTTAAAACGCCCCACATACAATGTGCCTTCATCCAATATGTCTTTATTATTGTGCATCTGGGTTTTATCAAAGCGTTGAGACGGTACGAATTTATAGACATATTCACCACGAGTATCGTCACCAGAGTAAAACGCCAACTGACCATTATCTGCCAGTGAAGGTGCTACACACTCGCGGCAGAAACGACCAAAGGCTGTGCGTTTAATGGGTTTGCTTTGCGGATCAAAAGGATCAATTTCGACGACCCAACCAAAACGATTAGGCTCGTTGACGTAACCCTGATGGGGCAGTGAAGCATCCGGTGTTGCATCAAAACGCGCATCAATCGTGCTCCAGCCATAATAATTGTCGTTTTTGTCATTAGAAATGCCATAACGGTGATGAGAGACACGAGACTGGTAATCTGTTTTGTCGTGATTGAAGAAATAGTTATGCCAATTTTCTTCACAGGCCAGATAGGTACCCCACGGAGTGAAACCATTCGAGCAATTATTCAAGGTGCCGATAATTTCATTGCCATCAGGATCAGCGACTGTTTTGAATAGGTCATGACCGGCTAAGGGACCGCTGGCCTGCATCGGTGTTAATGTTGAGATACGGCGGTTATAGAGTGAGGGGTAAACGCGTTGCCATTCACCGTGACTGTCTTTTTTCACTTCAATGACACTGACACCGTGAGCCGCTTGTTCTTTTTTGACATCGTCGGGCAAACGTTTGCCATTGCCATCATAAATCAATCCATCGGTATGGATGGTGGGATTAATGTATTCATGATTGATCACCATCAAGCCACGATTATTGTTGTCGGGAAAGGCAAAAAAGTGCATGCCATCATGGTTATCACCAGCCTGTTTCAGCTGTTCCTGCCAGGTATTACTGGCATCGGCTTTCCATTTTGTTGCTCCTGTTTCCACCGGATCACCCCAGGAGAAGAAGGCTTTTGCCTGATAGCCATCCGCGACCACGACTTCATCAAATAAGGGATCGGTACGTGGCTGAATAGGCTGAAAACCAATATATGGGGCTGGGGGGATGGCATTTTCACCGGCAAAGGCAAAACGACTACCCATGCTCAGTCCTAGAAAGCCTATAACGGCGGCATTTAAACTGCCTTTTAAAACATCACGGCGTGATAACGCCATTTTATCCAGGCTTTTTTGCTCGGTGCTGTTAATAATCTCATCATCATAAGATGCCAGGCGTTGATGAAAATCTGAGTGTGTCGGCTGTGTCATGGCGAGTTATCTTCTTTTAATGAATACGGTATTCAAAGGTGTTACGAACATTCGGTACAGGTACCGCTTTTCCGTTAACCATACGAGGCGCGTAACGAAAGGTTTTGGCAGCAGCTAATGATGGCCGTTCAAACATCGGATGACAGTCAGCCAATACCTCGGGAGACTCTACACGGCCTTGTTTGTTTACGGTATATCGAACAGTGCAATCACCTTCCAGACCTTTACGCAAAGCAGTTCTGGGATAGTCCGGTACCTGTTTTTCAATCGGTTTATAGTGTTCCACAGAAAATGTTTCAGTTGCTAGCTCGGATGGATTACTTTGTGTTTTTTGTGGCACATTTTGCTTATTACTACTTGTCAGTACTGGGCTGTCAGGCAACTTTTCTGCAGGTTTTTCTTGCTTTGTCGGTTGGCTGACAGGCGGAACCGGCTTGTCTTTAAGTGGTTTTATTTGCTTTTCTATTTTCTTTTTTACAGGTGTTTTTGGTGCGGGTTTTTCTATCGGTTTGGCTATGGGGTTTTCAACGCGTTTAAAGGCCAGTTCATTTTCAACAATACTTTGTTTAGGTTTAACTTTTGGCTCGATAACAGGTTCAGGTATAACCACCGGCTTTACCTCTTCGAACACGGCTTTTTTTACCGGCTGAGGAAGTTCGACCATGCGGATATTCACTGTTTTAACGACCGGTTCATGCTGAGTCACCGGTGTCCATGAGTGAAATAATAATGCGGCAATGGCAATATGAAACAAACCTACTTCAATTAATGCAGATTTGTTTATCTCAGAGGCAGTAAACGGTTTACTTAGATAAAGTGGATCACGCATAGCTAACTCAGGCATCGGGCGACTCCGTAATCAGGCCCACATCATCGATACCCACTTGCTGTAATGCGGCAATCGCTTTTACAACTGAAGCGTAATCCGTGGCTTTATCACCACGGATAAAAAATAGCAGCTTGTCATTCTGCTGTTTAATCTGCTCTATTTTTTCGACCATGTCATCCAAGCTGACTGCTTGATCTGAGCGGGATTGAATATCGACTTCTGAACCCACATTCCAGTAATAACTGCCATCAGCAACCACCGATAAAGTCAGAATCGTTTTCTGACTATCAGTGGGTAACGCTTCCGCTGCAACCTTAGGTAATTCAAGTTTAACGCCTTGTACCAGTAGCGGAGCTGTGACCATAAAAATCACTAACAACACCAGCATCACATCGATATAAGGCACCACATTCATTTCTGCCTTCAAGGCATGTTTAGCAACCGGTTTTCTTAGCATGACGACCTCACGCAGCCTTTGCCAATGGTGCTCTGTGCATCACTCGCTGTAATCGGGTGATGAACTCATTACCAAAATGATAATAAAGCGTACTGATAGCCCCGGCGCGTTTACTCAGCTGGTTATAAGCAACCACTGCCGGGATCGCTGCAAATAAGCCGATAGCGGTGGCAATCAGGGCTTCAGCAATACCCGGGGCCACGGTGTTTAATGTCGCTTGTTCAACCTGGGACAGGCCAATAAACGAGTTCATAATGCCCCAGACCGTACCGAACAAGCCGATGTAGGGGCTGACTGAACCAATGGTAGCCAGGTAAGAAAGACCTTTTTCAAGTTCGGCTTCCTGCTCGCCAATATTCACCAGCATGGCACGTTCTACATTTTCTACCTTTTCATCCTGCGGCATAGTGGCGATATGCTGATATTTCTCATACTCCTGCCAGCCAGCCTGAAATATGGCTGGAATCGCTTTGTGTAAAGTCGCTTTTGTTGTTGCTTCAGGTAATGACGTCATATCCGCCGTTTGTCTGAATTGCTGCTGAAACAGCTTATTTTGTTTCTCCAGACGACTTAATACATTTGAACGCCACAGGATCAGATACCAGCTTACCATCGATGCCAGTACTAAAATCAGCATCACAATTTTCACTAAAACGCTGGCATCACTGACCAGACCCCAAATAGTCATTTCATGCATTGCAGTTTCCATGATTGACTCCTTATTTGCTCAGTTTAGACAGGCCGAGTTGATCAGCAATCTCTGACCAGGGCACATATTTGAAGTTTTGATTTTCCAATGGCATGCGATTGCGTCCATCCTGAACAACTAACATGCCTTGCTGCCATGGTTGGCCAAAATTGACGCTACTGACATCCAGACCATCTGTTTCTGAAACACCATCAATGCCGGATGCTGTATTAAAGCCAATACGAAATACACCGCGATAAGTGAAGGGTGGCAGAGCATCAAGCACAACATAGCTATCATTGCCCTGACTGGATATCACTAGATAATCCTGTTTGTCGTTCTGATACAAACTGATCCCTTCGATATCGTCTTTCAGATGTTCACCGACAGGCATGACCTGAGTCATCACCGTAGATTGATCGGCACGGGCATCAAGTGTCCAGACTGCTCTGTTTTCTTCACCAATAAATAAACGATCATGTTTATCATCGGCCACACAGCCTTCAGGTTGCGTGGCAACTTTAAATTCACGGACCAGTTCACCGGCAATCTTGCCTTGTTTGTCCTGCATCTGATATTGGAAAAAGCGGCCGTCTTTATCATTCACAATGGTGTAGATATCACCTTGTTTATTTTTATACATACACAGGCCATAAATATCCTGTGCCGTGGTGCTAACTTCACCCATTTCAGTGACAAGACGACTTGCTGGATCGATGGCAAACACATGCAGTGAGTTATGATCACGATTGCTGGCAACCGCTAAATCAATCTGTTTACCATTGAAATGAAAACCATGACGGACATCGACATTATTCAGTCGTCCAACAGGCAAAAATTGCTGGGTTTTGCCTTTTAAATCATAAACAACTAAACCGCCTTGTTTATCCGTACCTAATACCAGACTTTGTTCCGGGTTGGCTTTGTTGACCCAGATAGCTGGATCATCAGCCGCATCGCCTAAGCTTGGTACAGCATCGGTTTGTATTGCTGGTTTAACCAGCGGGATAGGCGGGGGCGATGTCAGCGATGTATGCGTCCATGGGGTCCTAGGGATTTTGCCTCCAAATACTGCAAAAACCGTTGAAGGCCCCGTATTTACTGGCCTCCAAGCCACTATTAATTTTAATTTAGCTCGAGTTTCAGTATCTTCTTCGGCCTTTGGGTCAA
>NZ_VENF01000009.1 GCF_009711715.1 Methylophaga sp.
GATGATTTAATGGCGCCGATTGAGGGCTATCGGCCGATAAGTAAAAATTGATGCCTCTCTACAGGCTAGCAAACACGGGGGCTTCGGAGGTTTTTGCAGTATTTGGAGGCAAAATCCCTAGGACCCCTTATTGGTAAGAATTGCGTTCTAGTTGAGGGGCCATCAGACGTAGTTTATCTTCAAGTTATGTCGCAGGCACTTCAGTCTAGAAATAGAGAATATTTGGATCCGCGATGGGCTATTTGCCCTACAGGTGGGCTGGATAAGGTCTCATCATTTGCCTCGTTATTTGCCGGTAACAACCTCAACATAGTTGCTCTGTGTGATTACGGGAAGGGAGACAAGTCAAAGATAGAACGATTGCGGCAGAGTCAAATACTGACGACGGAGAAGGTCCTCACAGCAGCTGATTTTACCGATAAATCCGAAAGCGACATCGAGGATCTTTTCGCTCCAGGGTTCTATTGCAACCTTGTCAATTTAGCCCTTAACTTAAACAAGAAACAACAAATCTCGCCAAAGTCTGTCGCTGATGCAGAACCAAATACTGAGCGTCTAGTCAAGCAGGTAGAAGCAGCGTGTCGAACACTGCCTCCAGAAACCCCTGAGTTCGGACACTTTATTCCTGCAGATTGGTTACTACGACATCCAGACCTTCTTGATGGTGATACACCAGAGATTAATGAATCTTTGGATCGTTTTGAAGCTGCTTTCAAGGCGATCAACCAATTCTTGAGTTAGGTCAGGTGTTACCCCGATTCTACGGACGGTTTAAAAACGGCTACAAACTTAACATCGTGCCTTTGGCTCTATTTCATAAGCGCACATGCTGCAAAGGACAAATTAATGGATATGGAAGATTTGCCCCCCCGAATTACACCCGCACACTTTATGCCTTTTAAAGATCAGAATTTAGCAGATGAATTCCACCGTCGCTTGATAGAGTGGATAAATGATTTTCACCGATCGTTAGATGATAAGCATGAGGTTGGAGCTAGGTTGGTCAACTTCGGCCAGTCTGTAACATTCCATATTGAAGATATTGGGTACTGGAATCCTTCGCTAATTTCATTCAAAGGAAAGAACGAGAATGGAGAACCTGTAGAGCTAGTTCAGCATATTTCTCAGATCAGTATTTTGCTTATAGCTTTGAAGAGAGAGAATATAGAACAGCCCAAAAGACCTATTGGTTTCATGAGTTGGGAAGAATACGACGAAACGAAGTCATAACAAGCCAATACAGTCCTACGCTAACACTTCGGCTAATGAAACAGTGCGTCATATAGGCAAATCTCATTTAAGCGTTACCCAGTCTGGATTTAGCTCTTAATAATTTAACTCAGGCCGTGTACTTAGATATTTTCATATTGACTAGTTTCTCATCACGTCTAGACATCTGATTTAAGCCAATCAGGACAGAGTTCCAACCAACCATGTTGTTTATTTTGAATAGTTTTCTGACCTTAATTCCAACCTAAACATTAAGTATGGTGAATTATATATATGGAGTTATAAAGCATGATTTCCAACCCTGTTTTGCAAATAGCCTGAATTCAAAAGCTATCTGCGCAAACGCCGCTCACATAGCAAAGCGACGGATAAAACCGCCGAGCCGATGGAGCTGGAACTGCTGACCAAAAACCGCCAGCGCAGGGTAGCCCTGCTCAGTATTTCCATGTTGCAGGATACCCTGGAGCAGGAAATGCTGCTGGTAGTCTATGACATCACGGCACGCAAGGAGGCCGAAGAACAGCTGCGCTTCTCATCGCGGGTTTTCAACCAGGCGCATGAGGGCATTATCATCACTGATATCCATGGCATCATCACCGATGTGAATCCCGCTTTTTGCGAAATCACCGGTTACCGGCGTGAAGAAGTGATTGGTAAGGGACCGCATATTCTCAATTCCGGCAGACATTCGCCGGATTTTTTCAACCGCATGTGGACTGCGATTACCGAGCATGGTTACTGGCAGGGCGAAGTCTGGAACCGGCGTAAGAACGGTGAACTGTATGCGGAACTGCTGACGATCTCGGCCTTAACCGACGACGATGGGCAGAGCCGTCATTTTGTCGGGCTGTTTTCAGACATTACTCAGACCAAGCAGCAGCAGGAAACGCTGGAGCTGATGGCCCACTACGATGTGCTGACCAAACTGCCTAACCGCGTGCTGTTTGCCGACCGTTTCACCCAGGCTGTGGCTCATAGCAAACGGACAGAAACTCTGCTGGCTATCTGTTTTCTGGACCTGGATAATTTCAAACCGGTCAATGACACCTATGGTCATGAAGTCGGAGACCAGTTGCTGATCGAGGTCGCCATGCGACTGCGCGCGAATGTCAGGGATGAAGATACCATCTCGCGCTTTGGTGGTGATGAGTTCGCGATTCTGTTCCGTGACATCGACTCGCAGGATGAGTGTGAATTTCTGCTGCGGCGTATTCACGAGTCATTGTCCCAGCCCTATAGCGTGAATGACCTGAGGCTGGAGATCAGTGCCTCCAGCGGAGTGACCTTTTACCCGAACGATAATGCCGATCTGGATACCCTGCTACGTCATGCCGATCAGACCATGTATCAGGCTAAAATGTCGGGTCGTAACACTTACAAGCTGTTCAACCCGGCGCATAACCGCCAGACGATGGAAAAACAACAGTGGCAGCAGCAGATCCGCCAGGCCCTGAACGATGAACAGTTCTGTCTTTTCTATCAGCCCAAACTGAATATGCGCAGCGGAGAAGTCTTCGGCATGGAAGCGCTGATTCGCTGGCAGCACCCGGAACGGGGACTGCTGGCTCCTTCGCAGTTTCTGCCGTTGATAGCGGATACCGAGATCGAAATTGAAATGGGGCAGTGGGTACTGAAACAGTCACTTTCGCAACTGGAAGCATGGCATCATGCCGGTTATAAAATCGAAGTGAGTGTTAACATCGCCACCTCGCACCTGCAGTCAACGCACTTTATTGATGATGTCGAAATCGCACTGGCACAGCATCCGCAACTGGATTCGCGCTATCTGCAGTTGGAAGTGGTCGAGACCAGCGCGCTCGGGGACATCGCCGCTATTTCCAAAGTGATAAAACTCTGCCGCGATGTGCTGGGTGTTTCGGTGGCGCTGGATGATTTCGGTACCGGCTATTCTTCACTTACCCATCTGCGACACTTAACTGCCAGCACGATCAAAATTGATCAGAGTTTTGTTCGCGATATGTTGGATGATCCGCAGGACTACACCATTGTCGATGGTGTCAGCGGGCTGGCTGAGGCTTTTAACCGCCAGGTCATCGCGGAAGGGGTCGAAACTGTTGAACATGGCCTGATGTTGCTGATGATTGGTTGTGATCATGCCCAGGGTTACGGCATCGCCAGGCCCATGGCTGCTGATAAAGTCCCCGACTGGCTCAATCATTATCAGGCTGAACCGGAATGGATCAATTGCGCTGCCAGGCCTTTGACAGCCAGACAACAGGCCCTGTATCTGTTTGAGCTGACTTCACAACGCTGGTACCAGCAGTTTGTGGCGGCAATGAACCAGTCTGATGAGCAGCCCGAAAGCTGGCCCATTATCGACCAGCGTAAATGTCATTGCGGCAGCTGGATCCAGCGGGTCAAAACCCAGGGCCTGTTTGATGCCTTGTGGCTGGACCGGCTTGAACAGGCGCATGCCGCATGGCATCAAACCGCCATTAAAATACGGGAAATGTGCATGACCGGGCAGGCGGCAAAAAGCCGCCAGTATCTGAACGAGATGGTGAGTCGATTTGAAGCCATGCAGGCCATCATAAACAGCGCACAAAGCCCGTTAAAACAGGTTGTAAGCGGTCCTCGGCAAGAGGATAATAACCCTGAAAAAGACAGGGCCATAGACTGAGAAATATGCAACTCACTGATAGCAACGCCAAAGATATCATCGATAAATTCCGTATTCCGCCCAAACCGGCACTACTGATTTCACTACAACAGGAACTGACAAAAGAGGATCAGGATCCGCGCGCCTATGCCGAACTCATCAGCCAGGATGTCGCCCTGTCTGCCCTCGTTCTCAAAACCGTTAATTCACCCATTTTCGGTCTGAAACGTGAACTTTCGGATATTCGTCAGGCCGTGGTGATGCTGGGTGCTGACAGATTGACGCATCTTGTGTCGTATTTTGCCCTGAGACAGTCGATACGCGGCAAAGCGTCGATTTCGCTGGAGAAATTCTGGGACAATACGATGGAAGTTGCGACCATGTCACGGTTTGTGCTGGAGCAACTGGAGGCTAAGGTCGAGGTTGATGAAGATGCCTTGTATGCACTGAGTCTGTTCCGTGACTGTGGTATTCCATTGATGGCCATGAAATACAGCGATTACCGTAATGTGCTGTATGAGGCCAATCACTCACCACACCACTGTTTCACTGAAGTGGAAGAAGGTCATTATCAGACCAATCATGCCATTATCGGTTATTTTGTCGCTTCGTCCTGGCATTTGCCCAAGTCATTGTGCGAGCTGATTCTGCGCCATCATGATCCCCATTTCCTGACTGATAAGCTGACAAGCGAAGAGCAAAAGGATTTGTACGCCCTGATGAAAATCGCTTCAGCAGCTGCAACCCGATATAAATACGCTAAAACCGACAGTGAGTGGCCAATGACATCGGAAGCGGTGCTGACTCATCTGGGCATGAGTGATATCGATTTTGATGAAATGATGGCGGATTTACTGGAGAACTACCATGCCCAGTTCGGCCAACTCTGAGGAGTAAGCAGCTGGAAACTCCTCAGCCCGGGAAACAGTCAATACAGCAAGAGTATTGATTGTTCGCGCATCAGAGCTGGAGGCCAAATGAAAGCGCTTATTCCTGTTTTATTCCTGTTTTTAGCCGGTTGCAGTAATGTGCCGGTCGCTATCAAAGAAGCTCCCCAACCGGACTGGCAGCTGGCACAGGTAAGCGGCAAGGCTGACCGTCACCAGGGTGAGCCGGTTCGCTGGGGCGGCCAGATTGTCAAAGTGGAAAATGAGGAAAAAGGCTCGACATTACATGTTGTGCAGTTTCCGCTCAACAGTTATGCCAGACCCGATATTGACCGTCGCAGTCAGGGCCGCTTTTTGGCCAGAACCGCGGATTTTATTGATCCCTATATCTATAAATCCGGCACTTTAATTACCATTGCAGGCAATATCGCCGGACAGAAAACCATCAATATTGATAAAAAATCGATGACGGTGCCGATCATTGATATCCGCGAAATGTACCGCTGGCAGCCGCAGAACTACCGCCGTGATCCATACTGGTATGACTACCCGTATTATTATGACCGCTTCGGCTACGGCATCACCTACCCGTACTGGCGGTCACATTGGTATTACCGCCATGGCTACTACTGGTAACAGAGAATAAACGCCGGATTCAGCAAGATTTTGCTGGATCCGGCTTAGTGTATTTAATCAGGCAATCTCAATCAGGGTTTCACCGGGGGTAACCCGGTCACCTTTCTTAACATGGACGGCTTTAACAGTGCCGGCGATATTAGCCATTAACTCGGTTTCCATTTTCATCGCTTCCATCACCAGCAGGGCCTGACCTGCCTCGACCGTATCGCCCTCAGCCACCAGAACTTCAACAACATTACCGGGCAGGGGAGCACTGGCATCACCCGGGTTAGCCGCCTTTTTACGGCCGCCGCCACCTTCGCTGACATACTCATTGAGCGCCTCGAAGGTGACTTCTTCCGGCATCCCATCAATCGATATGTAGAACTTACGTTTGCCGCCACCAACATCACCCACACCGGTAATGGCAATATCGTAGCTCTCGCCGTGAACATCGACCTTAAACTCGGTAGCGACGGGCTCTTTGCTGTTGCTGCTGGCATCGGTGACCGGCATTAGCGGTTCCGGTTTCAATGTGCCGTCTGCCCGTTGCTGCAGGAATTCACGGCCCAGATCCGGGAACATCGCATAGGTCAGCACATCTTCTTCGCTTATGGCCAGCTCCCCGATGTCACTACGCAGCTTGTTCAATTCCGGTTTCAAGGCGTCGGCCGGGCGGAATTCAATCACTTCTTCATTGCCCACCGCTTTCTTTTGTAAGTCAGTATTCACTGCGGCTGGCGGCTGTCCATAGCCACCTTGCAGATAGCGTTTTACTTCATTGGTAATGGTTTTATAGCGTTCGCCGGCCAGCACGTTATAGACAGCCTGGGTACCCACGATTTGCGAAGTCGGTGTGACCAGCGGCGGATAGCCGAGATCTTCACGCACCCGCGGGATTTCCGCGAAAACTTCACGGATCCGATCCAGCGCGTTCTGCTCTTTGAGCTGATTCGCCAGGTTGGACATCATGCCGCCCGGCACCTGATTGATCTGTACCGAGACATCCTCACGGGTGAATTCACTTTCAAACTGATGGTATTTTTTACGAACTTCGCTGAAATAGTCAGCAATTTCCGATAACAGGACTAAATCCAGACCGGTGTCATATTCGGTATTTTTCAAGGCAGCAACCTGAGATTCGGTCGCCGGATGACTGGTGCCCCAGGCAAATGACGAAATCGCGGTATCGATACGATCAGCGCCGGCTTCGATGGCCTTGAGCTGACATTGCGCCGCCAGGCCCGAGGTGGCGTGGCTATGTATTACCAATGGCAGATCCACTTCGGCTTTGATGGCCTTGACCAGCTCATAGGTTGGATAGGGGGCCAGCAGACCGGCCATATCTTTGATGGCGATCGAGTCGGCGCCCATATTCTGCAGATCTTTAGCCTGCTTCACGAACAGCTCAGCTGTATGCACCGGACTGGTGGTATAGGCGATAGTGCCCTGTGCATGCTTACCACTGTTCTTGACGGCTTTCATCGCAGTTTCAAGGTTACGCAGATCATTCAAGGCATCAAATATACGGAATACATCAATGCCGTTTTCGGCGGCACGTTCAACAAAAGCCGTTACCACATCATCCGCATAATGGCGGTAACCCAGCAGGTTCTGGCCGCGCAGCAGCATTTGCAGGCGGGTATTGGGCAGCGCCTGTTTCAGCTGGCGCAGACGTTCCCAGGGGTCTTCTTTCAGATAGCGGACGCAGGCATCAAAGGTAGCGCCACCCCAGACTTCCAGCGACCAGAAACCGACTTTGTCGAGCTTGTCGCAAATGGGCAGCATGTCGTCAGTGCGCATGCGGGTGGCGATCAGCGACTGGTGGGCATCGCGCAGAATGACATCGGTAACTTCTATTTTTCTCATAGGAAAATTCTCCAGCTTGAAGGCGGCTTACCAGCCGGCATGGGCAGCAATAGCGGTGGCCAAAGCCAGCGCAACGGCGCTGGGGCGTTGTTTATCGGAATATTCAAGCAGTTCCGGATGGGCCGGGACGAAACTGGTATCGAAGTGACCCGATCGGAAGTCAGCATGATTGAGGATTTGTTTGTAGTAATTTGCGGTGGTTTTGATACCGTGCAGGCGCATATCATCCAGCGCCCGCTGACCACGGTTAATCGCATCTTCCCAGTCCAGTGCCCAGACCACCAGCTTCAGGCACATGGAGTCGAAATAGGGCGGGATGTCATAACCGGTATAGATCGCGGTGTCGACCCGTACGCCCGGCCCACCCGGTGCATAGTAGTGGGTGATGCGTCCGAAACTGGGTAGGAAGTCATTCTTGGGATCTTCGGCGTTAATGCGGAATTGCAGCGCAAAACCACGGTAATGGATATCCTGCTGACGGTAGCTGAGCGGCTTGCCTGAAGCGATTCTTAACTGCTCACGGACGATATCAACACCGGTAATCTGTTCGGTGATGGTGTGCTCGACCTGAACCCGGGTGTTCATCTCCATAAAGTAGACTTCATTGCCGGTGAGCAGAAACTCGACCGTGCCGGCATTTTCATAGCCCACGGCCTGGGCGGCGCGCACCGCCAGATCACCGACGTAATCGCGCTGCTCCGGTGTCAGCTGTGGGCTGGGTGCAATTTCAATCAACTTTTGATTACGTCGCTGGATCGAGCAGTCACGTTCATAAAGGTGAATCACATTACCCTGACTGTCAGCGAGGATCTGGACTTCGATATGACGCGGATTAACAATGCATTTTTCCAGAAATACTTCAGCCGATCCGAACGCTTTGGTGGCCTCTGAAATTACGCGGGGGTATTGCTGTTTGAGTTCAGCGGCATTGTCACAGCGACGAATACCGCGGCCGCCACCGCCTGAAGTCGCTTTAATCATCACCGGATAGCCAACTTCTTCGGCGAGGCTTAGGGCATCCTCCAGACTTTCCAGGTTGCCGTCCGAACCGGGTGTAATCGGTACACCGGCCTCGCGCATGCTGTTACGGGCAGCGGTTTTGTCACCCATTTTTTCAATCACGCTCGACTTGGGGCCGATGAAGGTCACATTATGCTTTTCACAAAGACGGGCAAACTCGGCATTTTCGGAAAGAAAACCGTAACCGGGGTGGATGGCATCACAACCGGTTTCCACCGCAAGATTAACGATACGCAATGGATCCAGGTAACCGGCCAGCGGATCCTCGCCCAGTGAATAGGATTCATCTGCGCGTTTGACATGCAGCGCATAGCGGTCGGGTTCAGTGTAGATCGCTACCGAGCGAACGCCCATTTCGGCACAGGCCCGCACAATGCGTACGGCAATTTCACCGCGATTGGCTATCAGAACTTTTTTCAGCATGGTGCAGACTCCTGAATCAGATGCCGCCTAGCTTAGATAAAGCCAGCCATAATGAAAAATTGATATAATTTTTGTCAGCAATAAGTAATTAGTTATGGGTTGAGTCTTAAGTCTCTTATGTCATTGTCATTACAGCAATTACTGAACCGTCTTTCCTTTCGCCAACTGCAGGTTTTTCAGGCGGTGTACCAACATCAGGGCTACGGCCGGGCAGCGGAAGCATTGGGATTGACCCAGCCAGCTGTCAGTTCACAAATCCGCAAGCTGGAACAGGCGCTGGGGCAACCGCTGTTTGAATATGTGGGCAGGCAGCTTTATTGTACCCGCGCCGGCGAAAAGGTGGCCGAGCGTATTAATACTGTTTTTGAGCAGGTCGAGCTGTTACAGACAGATCTACATAGTCTGCAGGGACAATTGTCCGGTGCGCTGAGTCTCTGCGCTGTCAGTACGGCTCAATATGCCGTCCCGCATCTGCTGCAGGACTTCCTAAGCCGCCATCCGGCGGTGGATGTCAGCCTGCGGGTGATGAATCGGGCGCGGGCGATTGAGCAGTTGAATAACAACACGGATGATCTGGTGGTTATGGGACTGGTGCCCAGTGATCGTTCCCTCGCCTCGCTGCCGTTTCTGGATAATGAGCTGATTCCGGTGATGGCCGCAAATCATCCGCTGGCAGCCAGAAAGCAACTGACACCGCAGCAGTTTCTGAATGCCAGCCTGCTTCTGCGCGAACCCGGTTCCGGTAACCGTCTGGCCCTGGAGCAGCATTGCCAGCAACAGCGTTTAACGTTGCGCTCTTATATCGAGATAGGGTCGAATGATGCCATTAAGCATGGTGTGCTGGCAGGTTTAGGCGTTGCCGTTCTGCCCAAGCTCAGTGTGCTCGCCGAACTCAGGCAGGGCAGTTTGGTAAGCCCGGCTCTGAAAGGCTTTCCGCTACGCCGCAGCTGGTGTCTGGTTTACCCCAAGGGTAAACATCCGACTCCGGTGATGCAGGCCTTTCTGGATTATATTCAGTCACATCTGAAACAGATTAACCAGCACTTTACCGAGCTGCAGGCACTTTAATCAGGACCTGAGAAAAGCGGGATCAGGGTTTGAGAAAGCGGGTTTCGACATGCAACGAACTGTCCGGGCGTTCACGTTTGAGTTGCCAACCCTGATCGAGAATGAAATCCAGTGCTGCCTGATAACTCTCAAAATGGGTTTCCAGCTGTTCAGTTTCACCTGCTTCTTCCTTACTAATAACAAAGCCTGTTGCGGTCTTTTCAATTGTTGCCTGCGGTTTCATGATGTTTACTCCGAATCATCGTTTGCTCCTGATCGTCACCGAATTCCTCTCGCCGGTAAAGCACAATTGTACGAATCAGGAAAATCCTGACCCTTATCGAGCAAATCACGCTATTGGCAAGGCAAACAGCAGACTAATATATGAACTGCAAGCTGCAATTAAATCAACACGAGGTGATTATCATGTGGACTAAACCAGAATACTCAGACATGCGTTTCGGCTTTGAAGTCACTATGTATATCTGCAACAGATAACAGATTCAGCCGAATCCAAAAAAGCCCCGGAACGTCGGGGCTTTTTTTTGCCTGTCGTTTTTGCGGCTACGATCTTCTCTGGCCTCTTTTCCCGCCAGTCTGACCCTGGCATGGCTTTTTATGCGCTCCGTTGTTGCGTCCATCACCACCGTAAGTCAACTTCGGATAAAAAACCTTGCTTTAAATGCGGAATTTGATAATCATTTAAGAGAAAAGACAGTTATTTTCATATATTTAGAGTGCCCCGTGGCAAACATGGAAATTGTTTGAACCTGATAAGGACCACTTACGACTTACCGGATACACAGTGTCTTTCTGTGATTGTCGTGAGGAGACTAAAAATGAAACAAAGGAATACCGCAATAATTCATGCCTGTCTGTCTAGCTATTAGCCTTTCAGGTTTATTCACTTCTGCCGCGGTTTGGGCAGCCTTACCACCACACTATGTAGAATCGGTTTCGCTTGTGGGTGAGCAGGGCATCAACACCAATATGGTGGTGCTCAAGAATGTCTCTGCCAATAAACATATCGATGCCATTCAAATAGCCCCTACCAAACCCAACCTGGATATTGCGCTGGTTGGTGATGTGAAATGTGAAGCGCATAAAGAGATCAACTTCGAAAAGGCACGGGCTTACTTTGGGCCCAGTGAAGTCAGTCTTTACTCTGCGACTTACTCACCGAATATCACTGACGGCAAAGGCCAATTCAGAATCACCGAATCAGGGAATGATAGCAAGTTCAGCGTGCCGCTGGCTCAGATCAAGCAAGGTCATCCGGCAGTTCGTTTTGATCCGCTGCAGGAGCTGAATAAGGCGCTGCAGAAACACCTGAGTGATGGCGGCACCAAGTTGTCTTTCTACCAGCAGGATCACTTCATCAAAGTTGAACGCCCGGTTGCGATGAGGGGCTGGTGTAAAGTTGAAGGCACGAACGATTCCCAGTCTGCAGATGCCAATGCCAATATCGAAATAACAATCAAATATGAAGGCGATCCGGACCTGAAATTGAGCGGTACCCTGAACGCCCAGTTAGCCAACTCGCCCAATCAAATCAACAATGATCTGCCGATAGTGCTCAATAAAGCGGATTTTCAGCCCAATATTCCACATTACTATGGACAGTGTTTGCCCGAGGGCGGCACCAAAATCCGCATTAATCTGCAACTCAGTGGCAATGCGCCTGGTTTGCTGGATTTGAAGGTGGTCCCGGTCAGTAATGTCTATGCCGATTACGGGACTTACTATGAATTCAACAGCATTCCGGTGAATGCCCAGCATAGTAAACATATTGATTTCACTTTCCCGTTGAAAACGCTGTTGAGCCAGCAGAAATATTCGTATATGGCGATTTCCGACAACAAAGTCTGGAATCACAATATGAAAATCGTGGCCAGGATAAAACCGGAAGGCAAAGACTGGGGCCAGTGGCAGGACTATGACACCGCCGTTTTCAAACACCGTTGCGAACCCCAGGTGCAATTCAACTCACCGGGTCAGGTCGGCGGCTTCCAGAATAACGGCGGGCAGTCTGAGCAAGGCCCATCCCGCCTTAGCCCGGTCCCGGTCAAACCGAGCCTGGATAAAGTTCAAAGTCCGGCACCCACTGATCCGACACCGGTCCCCGGTCCCGCCAGACTGCAGGCACCGGAAGAGGGCTCCCCTGAGCTGCAATTAAAAGCTGTACCGCAACAGTAATGGCAGGGAAGCGAATCATGTCGTTTGCCTTATCTGAAACTAAGCAGCGCGCTCCTCAAAGGGCGCGCTGCTTTTTTATCTGAGTGAGGATCATGAAAACGAAGTTATTTCTGTATGGTCCGGCGCTGGTGATGATCCTGTTAACGCCCTTTGCCCAGGCACAGTGGCAGGCGGAATTGATCCAGGACGGCAGCCGCGGCCATTTGCTGGTGATTGATTTACCTGAGGACATGGATATCAACACGCTGGCAAGACTGGCGGTAGAACTTGACGGGATCGACATCACGGCAGCGATGGGCTTTGAAGACGGTGATTTTACCTACACACCACTGGAGACACTGACAGCGGGACCACATGTACTGAAACTGGTAATGCTGACAGAAGACGGCCCCCATCCGATCCAGCAATGGCAGTTTGAAGCTACGCAAAGCTCGTCGGCGACTGAGTCAGGCACGACGGAGAGCAGTGCAGCCCAGCTTGAAGCTGCAGAGCGCTGGTTACGATCCGGCCATTTTAATTCCGATAACAGTGTCGAAATCAGCCAGCGCTTGGCCGATCACAACACAGCCGCTGATACCCGGCACTTTGTGATGTCGGGTGCCGGTGTATCTTCCGGCGCTGTGCAGGGAGAAAACTGGGAAGTGACGGCTCGCGCCAATTATTTTCTGCAATCGGAGCAGGATTTGAGTCTGACCGGTAATTCGCTGGATATCGGAGAATACCAGCTTTCAGCGAAACGGCAGGATGACTGGGGACAAACGAGATTGCGGCTGGGAGATCAGAGTCTGGGACTGAACTCCGCTCTGCTTTCGCCTTATCAGCGGCGTGGCGCTTCACTGCAGCTCAGTGATACCAGTGAACGGGTTGCCGCGCAGGTTTTTGCTTTGCGGCCGGATGCACTGGTCGGTGCTGATCACTTTACCGGTTTGTCGGAACCGGAAAGCCGGATTGAGGGCTTCACCGCCAGCATCAAACCGTTTTCTGCCGAAGCTGATGCCTTGAAGATCACCACGGTGTATTACGATGGCGAAGGCTCGGCGACCGGTGCCGGTATCAGTGGCGGCGAACCTCTGGCGGAGGGGCGTGGCTGGTCGCTGGCAATGGACAAAAATCTGCTTGAAGGCAAACTGTCCCTGTTCGGTGAGTATGCCCACGCCAGTTATGACAGTGATGGCGATGCCGGGCCTGCTGAGCGTGAGAACAGTGAGGCTTATACCCTGCTGCTGGAATCATATCCCTTTGACGATCTCAACTGGTATGCCCAACCGGTGGACTGGTTGTTCGGGCTGCGTTATGAACGAATTGACACCTTCTTTGCCAGTCTGGCCAACCCGGGGCTGGCCGCTGACCGGGATGTGACCTCGGCTTATAGCCATCTTTACTGGAATCGTTTTTCGGCCAATCTGCATTTGAGTCATGAAACCAATAATGTGGATGAACTGACTGGCTTACCTACTGACCGGCTCAGAAATGCCAGCTGGAGCGGGACTTATGCATTTGAAAAACAGCAGGAAGCATTGTCCTGGCTGGGGTCGCCCTACCTGCAGTTCAGCGGTTTTGTTGCCCGCCTTGATCGCAAAGAGACGCCCGATAACTATTTGGGGATAGAGACTGATAATGCCTCCAATTCGACTACTCTCGGTGTGGGCAGTAATTATGAGCGGAGCTATTTGAATGCCAGCTATACCTGGTCGGAATTTGAAGATCATGCCGAAGTCAGCTCCGATACGGTCAGTCACTTTATCAGCCTGGGCGGCGGCTGGCGGCCCAGTGACAGGTTGTCTTTCAATGCAGACGCCCAATACGGCACATTTGAAACACGCCTCACACGTCAGACCGCCTACACCAGCAATTTTAATCTCGGTGTGCGCAGCCTGCTGATCCCCAACAAACTGGATCTGGCACTGAATTATAATTTGAACCTGGCCGGCGGTGACAACGACTCACCTGATAGACAGCTGCTGAATGCTGAACTCGGCTGGACCTATCTCCCAGCATCTAAGAATAATCCGGGAGTGGCGTTTGCCCTTCGCGGCGCATTGGAGCGATATCATGGACACGAACAGCTTTCTCTCTATGAGGATAACTATCAGGTTTTTGCGATTGTACGGATTACGGCGCCATTTGCCGCTCGTCGTTAGCCTTATCCTGCTGGCCGGATTGATTCACTCAGACCCGGCTCATGCGGATATAAACAGTGTGACCGCGAGCCCGGCATCAGTCACCGTGCCGTTGGGGCAAACACGTCCCGTTACCATTTCGTGGCGGGTGAACCGCACTGAAACCGATTCCAGTGGCGGGCCTTTTACCCGCCTGGTCAGCTCGCCCGGGGCATCACTGATTATCAACGGCATGACCGTGGCGAATGTGGCAGGCAGCCTGTCGACCACCTCGGTATTGTTATCGGGTGGCACCAGCACCGTGACCTTGACCGAATCATTCACCCTGAATCCCAACCAACTGCGTTTACTGGCGGACAGTGCGGCCGGCAGTGCCCGTATTGAACGGACTTTCAGTGATACCCAAACCACCGCGACCGGCATTGTTAACGTCTATGCCGGTAGTGGCAGTAGTGGTGAACTCACGGTCAGACGTATTGATCTGGCGTTTCAGAATGCCGCCCGCTCTGAAGTGGTCAAGCAGAATGAGAGCCTGTTTGCGGTCGCTGATATCGCTTTTTCCAGCAGTGGTGTGTTGCGGGGCGAATGGCGGCTGATTGATCCCGGCACCAGTCTCGGCAGTCAGTCCGGCAGGGTATTACAGGTGGTTCGTCAGAGCCTGTTAAGTGCCGGTCAGGGCAGAACCCGTATCACCAGTCCCAAACTGCCGACCGACCGCAGTGGTTTGTACCTGCTGGCGTTTGCTGTGGAACAGGAAGAGGCTGAAATTGAGATTCCGGTACTGCGTTACTTTGTGATTGAGCAAAGCAAAAAAACGATTATTGACCCCTTCCCGATGACAACGTTATCGCCTGCGGCAGGTGCAACACTCAATGATCAGACGGTCTTTTCCTGGCAGCCGGTAGCAACAGCCAGTGCTTATCAGGTAGAGATTTTTGCCACAGGTGAATCGCAACCACTGACCGGCAAGCTGGTGCCTGCTTCGGAACAGCAGCTCAGCCTGTCCAGCATGTCGCTGGACTGGCTGCAGGATAATACCCGGTATCAGTGGCAGGTCAGAGCGCTCGATAAACAGGGGCAATTGCTGGCAATTTCGGCGAGAATGCCGGTTAACACCCCTTAAGGGCGTGTCATGAACGACGATATCGCGATTCTCCATCAGATCGCTGCCGGCAGTCAGCAGGCGCTGGCCGAATTTTACCGACGCTATGAGTCACGCCTGTACCGTTTTATCTGCAGCAAAATGCCGGATCAGTTTGAAGCTGCCGATCTGGTTAATGAGGTGTTTCTTGAAGTCTGGCAAAAAGCGGCTGAATTTCAGCAGCGATCCAAAGTCTCGACCTGGCTGTTCAGCATTGCCTACTTCAAAACAGTAGACCGGCTGCGAAAAACGCGGCCAGAAGCCTTATCTGAAGAAGCACTGGATAACCTGGAAGACGATTCGCCGGCTTCTTTGACCTGCCTGATTCAGGCAGAACAGGCCGATCAGGTTCGGCATTGTGTCAGCACCCTCAAACCTGATCACCGGGCGGTGATGGAGCTGACGTTTTTTGAGGAAATGTCATACCGCGACATCGCGACCGTGGTCAACTGCCCGGAAAATACGGTCAAAACCCGGATGTTTCATGCAAAGCAGGCGATGAAAAAATGCCTGCAACGACTGGCCGGCGGAGGGTTGAGCCATGAATGAGTCACTAAGCCGTGAGCAGGTTGAAATGCTGTTGCCGTACTATGTGAACGGCACGCTGGATGCAGCGGAAAAACAGCAGGTGGAAAGCGTTTTGAAGCAACATCCTTCACTGTGGGATGAGCTGACATTTCTTCGCAAGCTACAGACAGAAGTGCAGGCGATGCCAGCAGCGGGCAACAGCCCGGGTGAACTGGGACTCAGGCGCCTGCAACAGCAATTGCCGGCCAGTTCACAGCCAAAACAAATTTCACCCCGCTGGCGCTGGGCCGCGGTTGCAGCCGCATTCCTGCTGGTGGTTCAGACCAGTGTGATGATGCTGACATCCGTGCCGGGAGGTTATCAACAGGCTGGCGAGCAGCAGCAGACGCCGTTGCTGATAATCACCTTTGAACCGCAGGCAACGGAAGCCGAGATCCGACAACTCCTGCTGCAAAATCAGCTGACCATCGTCGAGGGGCCTTCGGTACTGGGCCTGTACAAACTGTCAGCGGCGACTGAACCGGAAACGCTTCTGCAGTCGTTGCAACAAAGCGATCTTGTTGAGTCGGTACAGTTGAATCGCTGATCATGCGGTATGGTCTGATTATCCTTGCCGGTTTGCTCATCCCGCTGACCCTGCAGGCCGGAGCGACCGAACCGGCAGGTAGACCTACAACGGAAAGACCCTCGGAACCCACTTCTTCACCCCCAGCACAGAGGCAGGGTCTGAGTCAGCCGCCAGCACCGGCACGGCGACCGACGGTCAATGCGCCGCTGCCTGAAACCGGGTCTTACCGCTTGGATCAGGAAGGCTGCATTGCGGGTAAGCAGATTTCTGTTATTTTTCAAACGGGCCAGACACCGCCAAATCACCAGTGGTACCTAAAAACGCCGGAAAGCATGGCGAGACTCACAGCAAAGCTGACCGGCTACGGTCAGCTAAGGCTGTTAGTGCCCGGCTCGCTCAGCCTAACTCCGATGCAGGCATACCCGCTGTATTTCAAATCAAGCGCTGAGCACAGTTTGAGTTATACCGGTCAGACGGTCTTTTTCTGCCCGGAACAGACAGAAACAACGGCAAAGCGGGCAGGTGAATTACTGATTCTGGTGCCGCAAATGCAGCTGGACTTTATTGTGCAACAGCTTGAACAGCAGGGACTGACAGTGGCAGAGCAGAGCCCGCTGCTAGCCGGGCAGGTTTTGCTGACCCTGCGTGGCCACGGTAACCAGTGGGCGCAGCAACAGCGTCAAAAGTTGAGACAACTTTTTCCTGATCTGATTATTGACTTCAATGATTATTATGCCCCCGCAGCATCACCGAGGCTGTATGCCAGAGACATACTGAACTGGCCTGAGGCAGGATGTCTGCAGGCAGCTAAAGGAACAATTAAAGTCGGCATTATCGATAGTGTAGTCGATAATACCCACCCCTCACTGCAGGATCGTGCTGTGTTCATTGAGCATTTTGTCAGCCCAGTCGAAGTCGACAGCGATCATGCCACGATTATTGCTGTAATTCTGACAGGCAATAATCGTGCAGCAGGGCACAACGGTCTGCTTACAGAAGCGGCGTTGTATTCGGCGTCTGTGGTCGAAATGACAGAATATGGGGAGATGGCAAGTGTTTCTGCCATTGTCCGGGCTTTGCACTGGCTGCATCAGCAGCAGGTAAGGCTGGTTAATTTATCGCTGGCCGGTAGCCAGGCGAATATTGTATTGGAATCGGTCCTGAAATATGCACGACGTCAGGGTATGTTGATCTTTGCTGCAGCCGGCAATGAGGGGCGGAAACAGCCTGCCTACCCGGCGGCTTTTGAAAGTGTGTTTGCGGTGACGGCAGTGGATCCTGCCGAGCGATTGTATGCGCTTGCCAACCAGGGCGAGTTTATTGATTTTGCAGCCCCCGGTGTTGATGTCTGGACTGCGTCCGGTCAATATCGCTCCGGCACTTCTTATGCTGTCCCTCATGCGGTGGCAGTGACCGCTGTCTTGCTGCAGGTGAATCCTGTTTTGCCAGCGGAACTGGTTTACGAGAGTTTGCGCCGACTGAGCAAAGACCTGGGCGCGCAAGGTCATGATGAAAAATACGGTTGGGGACTGCTGCAGTATCCTCAGCAGTTTTGTCAGTAAAGCGGAAAAGCTCAGACCTTGATATTGAGGTTATTGCCGATACTGGCTGAGGGTTGTGCCGGCGTAGCGGCGCCGACGGCTGCCTGAATCAGCTGAATGCTGGCCTGGCCCTGTGCTTTGACTGCGTCATTACTCAGTTTGATGGCGGCAATGTCATGCTGTGCTGCAATACGTTCTGCTGACAGGATAGGCGACACATTTTGCGTTCTTTCAATATCCATGCTTTTTTCCCAGCTAAATACTTGATTTCACTATAAAGCATCCATTAAGTGATGTGAAGATCTTTCAGCCGATTCAAGAAGCTCGCTTTGAGTGTCCCCCGGCATAGACTATTTTTTTACTTGTGCCTTTTATGAATTAAGCGAAAAATCAAAACATCTAAAGTGCAGTCTTGACTAGCCGATAACGTAAATGGGGGGATTGACAGAATGATCGGTAATTCCCCTAAAGCCGCAGAAAACATAACAAACGCTGCGGTTATTAACAGTAAGGCACGGACGAGTTTATCAACCTGTCAGCAAATGGCAATGAGCCTGCTGTCTGCTGAATTATTCACATTTTGCTTGAAGTCGGGAAATATTTCCTTTAAAAAATTAAAGGGTCTGATTTTAAAGCTGCCATGAAGAAGCGGCGAATTAGATTTGAGTTCACAACCAAGTAGAGAGAGAGATATGAAGCTGAACGTTATGACAAATGCAGTAATGAATTTTCTTCGCGATGAAGAAGGTGCGAGCGGTATCGAGTACGCCCTGGTCGCTGCCATGGTCGCTATTGGCATCGTGACTTTTGTGACGCCGGTACGCGAAGCCATCGTGACTGTTTTTACTCAGATACAAACGGAACTCGGAAATGTGGGTGGTGGCTCTTAAGTAAGCTTTGAGTCATGCCTGACCCAGGATTCACGGTTGTTTTACCGGTGGTGTTCAGTGGCTGGCTGATGCTCTGCGGCTACGTTGACCTGCGCAGCCGCAGATTGCCAAATCTGCTGACCTTAGGTGCGCATTTGCCGGCCATCACGGCACTGATTATTTTTCATCAGAGCCTGATGGGGGAGCCGTTGCTGTCTGCTGTGTATGCTTGGTTGCTGGCGCTGTTATTGACCCTGCCGGCCTATGCTGTCCGCTGGCTGGGGGCCGGCGATGTCAAAATGTTATCAGCGCTGGCTTTGATGACGGGCTGGCAATTTCTTTTACTGAGCTTTGTCATCGCCGGGCTATTAGCCGGCATCATCGTTCTGCTCTGGCTGCTGGCACAACGCTCTTTTCCTTACCTGAATTTGAAGCTGGCCCGATGGGACAGTCAAATCCCGCCTGTAGCGGTGCTGAATGGCAAAGCGCTGCCATTTGGCGGCCTGCTCGCTGTGGCTGGCCTGACAGTCCTGATTCTGCAATTTTCTGCTGTGATTCGTTAACTGAGGCTCTGAGTTTATGCAGCGAAAAGCCACATCAGCAAAATTGCAAAAGGGCGCGGCCGCTATCGAAGCGGCACTGATGTTTGTGATTTTTTTCACGCTGTTTTATGCCATTGTCAGTTATTCGCTACCTTTGCTGCTGGTTCAGGCTTTTAATCATGCCGCCGCATCCGGTGCACGCTCCGCGGTGGCGGTGGAGCCGGATGCTTTTACGGACACCGACAGTTACATCCAGTCCGGTGTCATTCCCAGAGTCAGAACAGTGGTTGGCAATACCCTTGGCTGGTTGCCAGATTCCGCAAGCCAGGCAGTACTTGGCGATAACAATAGCCAGGTACAGGTTAATTTTGATCAGGCAACGGGTGTCCTTGGCGTGAGCATTGTTTATCCCGCTTACCGTGAATCACCGATGGTACCGACCTTGAGTTTGCCGGGTATCGGCGATATACCCCGCTTACCGCAGGATCTGCGTGGTTCGGCATCGGTCACGCTTTAAAAGAATAGAGAAGCACGGCAGAGCTAATGCCGTAAAAGACAATAAAAGCGCAGGGAAGCGTTACTAACAAAAAGGATGGGCTGGAGAAAATTTATGCCAGGGGATGATTAATGAGTAGTTCGACACTAAGGGTGATAGCCATCTTACTGGCGCTGGGAGCGATAATTCTCGGTTATATGGGTTACCGGACAAGTCAGATCGCTGTGCAGACCGATCAGATAAGTCCGCAGGCTGAACCCGAACCACAGAAAGTGCCGGTGCTGGTTGCAGCAAAAGATATCGCGGCCGATCAATATATCGAACTCGAGGATGTGACCACCCTCCTGGTCGAGTCCTCTCCACCTGACAGTTTTCAGCGCTTTGAAGCGCTAACGGGCCGACAGCTTAAACTACCGATTGCGGCCGGTGAAATGGTGCTCAAAGACCATTTTCACAATTTCAGTTCACTGGTCTCATCAATCAGGCCGGGAGAGCGGGCAATTGCGGTCAGGGTCGATGAAGTCACGGGCGCCGGCGGTTTTATTGAGCCGGGTGACAGTGTCGATGTATTGCTGTATCTGGCCGCGGGACATGAGACGGGAAAAGACAGTTCTGCGCAGCGTATTCTGTCAGATGTCCGGGTACTGGCTTATGGCAACAGTGTGGATGATACCGATGCAGATGCCATCAAACGTAAGGCCACATTGAACAAAACTGCGCCAGCCATGACCAGTGAGGCGACATCAGAGCAAGCCGAAAAAAAGGATGAGGCCAGCGGTAAAAAAAGTAAAACGGCCGTTCTTGCCGTCGCTGAAACAGCGCTGTCGAATCTACTTCTGGCAGAATCGGCCGGCCGGCTCCGGCTTGCTCTGATTGGTAAACAAAGGGGCCCGCAGACTCCACAGGAAACTGTCTCTGACAAAGCAAAACGGCAACTGGTGACATTGGATCAATATAAACCTGTTGCCGACATGCCACCGCAAACCGTCACCGAGGCTGCGCCGAAACAGGCATATTCACCCCCGACACCTGCCAGCGTGACCATACACCGGGGTACGCAGCAATCAACCATATCCGTAGCCAGGGAGAATTGAGTATGCTGCGCAGCCACAGAAACAGGACCGTTGATGATTTTTGCCCGTGGCTGATGGCCCCGCTGCTGTGGATATTGCTCATACCGCCGCTGCAGGCTGAAACCCTGGCTCTTGAAGTCGGTCTGCAACAGCGCCACCAGTTCGGACAAGCCATTGAGAGGGTCGCAGTGGGCGATCCCGCCGTCGCGGATGTCACCGTCATTGATGATGATGAAGTTCTGATCACGCCGCTGACGGCCGGCAGCACCAGCCTGACGATCTGGCCGCGAAACAGCGACAGGGTTCAGCAACTTATTCTTAATATTGAGGCGGCTGAGCAGGCTGCGCAGGAGAGTCTCAGACAAATGGAGATTCCGGCGATGTCTGTCGATGCCCGCGGCGGACAACTGGCCTTAGCGGGTGAGATAGGTTCACTGGAACAGCATTCGGCGGTGCGGCAATCTTTGGGTTTTGATGAGGAAAATGGAATCGACCGCAGCGAGTTTGCCAGTACCTCGCAGGTACAAATCGATATTAAAATCGTCGAAATCAGCAAGAGCCGGCTGCAGTCAGCAGGCTTCACTCTCGCCAAAGGGCTTAACGGACGAACACCGAGAGCGGTGGCCGGTCCTGGCGGCATCACCGGTGCGACCATCGATAACGGCATATCGCTTATCGGTAACCCGATACCGCAGGGAAATGCCTTCAATCTGATATACGGCCGCCAGTCCAGTGGCCTGCTGGTGGCTTTGTCCATGCTGGAAGGTAACGGCTTTGCCTATACGCTGGCGGAACCCTCCCTGATCGCAATGAGCGGTCAGAGCGCCAACTTTCTCGCCGGTGGTGAATTTCCGGTACCGGTACGCGGCGGCAGCTTTGATAACAGTGTCACCATCGAATACAAGGAATTCGGTGTCAGATTATCGCTGACCCCGACCGTGCTCGATAAGAACCGTATTGCGCTTAAAGTGGCGCCCGAAGTGAGCGAACTCGATTTCAATGCCGGTATCCAGACCGGCGGCGTGACCGTGCCGGCCCTGCGGGTGAGACGCACCGATACCAGCGTCATGCTCGGCAATGGAGAAAGCTTTGTTATCAGTGGCCTTATCAGTCAGAACACCATCGCCAATGTGGATAAATTGCCCGGTCTGGGCGATATCCCGATCATCGGTGCCTTTTTCCGTCAGAACCAGCTGGATCGGGAAGATCGCGAATTGTTAATGGTGGTAACACCCCGTCTGGTTCAGCCGTTGGCGCGCGATGCAAGCCTGCCTGAACTGCCTGGCGAACGCTACCGGCATTACAACCCGGGCTTTGCCGAGTTCATGTTTATGGAAAACGGTCAGTTCGGGGATAAAACGCCGGTTTCAAGCGGGTTTTCGAGGTAGCATGTGATGGCAAAGAATCAGAAAAGCTCTTATGTAGTGGTGCCCAGCGATGATAATCAACTGCATTGGTTGCAGGAAGTATTGTCGGATGAGGGTGAGGTAGTCAAAGCCGATTTCAACTCGATAGAACGGGTTCGTCAGTTGCTCGATCTGACCGGTGCCCAGGTGGTGTTTGTCGGCATTACCGAACAGAACCTGCGTCAGCAAGCCGCTTTTATCGAAGATCTGGTCACTTTCAAAACCATGCTGCTGGTGATTGCTGTGGCTGCTGAAGCCAATAACGACCTGGTGCTCAGCGCGATCCGCGCCGGTGCCAGAGACTTTGTGACTACCGGTACCCGTCACAATGAAGTCATGCGGCTGGTTCATCGTCTGCAACATCGGACGCCGGTCGCTCATCGCAGTGAAAACAAACGGGGTCAGGTCACTTCACTTATCAGTGCCCGCCCCGGTGCCGATTCGCCGATGCTGGCCCTGCATCTGGCCTTGTCGATACAGACCGAAAGCCAGGAGGCCAAGGTACTGTTGCTGGATCTGGGCACGCCGGCCGCAGACACGCTGACTTATCTCGGTATCACGCCGGCCTATAGCTTTCTTGATGCCGTGCAAAGCTTACGGAGGCTGGATTCGACCCTGATCGACAGTGCCTTTGCCAAGCATGAAAGCGGCCTGAAATTACTCGCTTTGCCGGAAGAACATAGTGGCATGGGGGAACTGACTTCAGCGGACATTTATGTTCTGCTGGGTGTGTTGCGGCAATATTTCAGTCATATCATTATCAATCTGGGCGGGGTGCCGTATTCGGATTTTCTGCATCTGCTGGTCAGCAATTCAGATACCACGCTGGCTTTACTGGAGCAGAGTGTGCCCAGCTGCAAACAGAACATGCAGCTTATCCGCAAGCTGTCACAGGCGCAGCTAGATATGAACAGCGTCAAGCTGGTGGTCGATCGTTACCTGCCCAATCTGCCACCCGATGCTGAGAATCTCGCCCGCGGACTCAATATCAGTCTGCTGACGACCCTGCCGTCATCTGGTATGGCCCGTTTAAAGATGATGAATTCAGGCGAGAGTCTGTTCGAGTGCGCTCCGCGCGATCCCTATACCCTGGCGGTCAGGAAAATGGCCAGAAAACTGGCGGATACTGAACAAACCGCTCTGGCTGATAAACCCCGACGAAGTATGCTGCGTCGTCTGCGCGGCATATTGAGCCGGAATGCCGAGGCCACAGCATGAGCTTTCAGTATCCGCATTTCGATTTCAGTCTTAAAAACACGCAGACCTATCAGGATATTAAATACGCGCTGCATCGCTATCTGATTGCGCGGGTAGAGGAAGACGGAATTCCTGTTACTGAATGGTCGGAGGACCGGCTGAGCGATTATGTGTTTGACCATGTCACTGAATACGCCAGCCAGAGCCAGCTCGCGGTCAGCAGCCAGGATCTGGATGAACTGACTGAGGAAATGGTCAACGAACTGGTCGGTTATGGTCCTCTTCAGTCACTGCTGGCCGATGATTCTATCAGCGATATCATGGTTAATGGCGCCTATCATATCTTCTTCGAAAAAAACGGCCGCGTACAGGAATCCTCGCTGCGGTTTATCGATGATGAGCATGTGCTGCGGGTTATCAGACGTATCATCGCGCCGATGGGCAGACGCCTTGATGAGTCCAGTCCGATGGTCGATGCGCGGTTGCCGGACGGGAGCCGCATTAATGCCATTATTCCGCCGCTGGCGCTGGATGGCCCCTGTCTGTCGGTGCGCAAATTTCGCCGTGAAATGTTGCGTGAGACCGATATGCTGGTCTACGGGTCACTGAATCAGGAGATGCTGGATCTGCTGGTCAAGGCGGTGCAGGGCCGCTGTAATATCATGGTCAGTGGCGGAACCGGTACCGGTAAAACCACTTTGCTGAATATTCTCAGCCGTTTTATTGATTCCTCCCAACGGCTGGTCACGATTGAAGATGCGGCTGAGTTGCAGCTTGGTCACAGCCATGTGGTGCGACTGGAAACCCGTCCGCCCAATGTCGAAGGGGCAGGCGAAGTTCGTGCCCGGGATCTGGTTCGCAACGCGCTGCGGATGCGTCCGGATCGGATTATTCTCGGCGAGGTGCGTGGGGAGGAAGTGCTGGATGTGCTGCAGGCCATGAATACGGGCCATGACGGCTCTATGAGTACCGTGCATGCCAATAATACCCGTGATGCGCTGGTCAGGCTGGAGATGCTGGCTTCGCTGGCTAACTTCCGGGGAAGTACCGACGTTATCAGGGAAATGATTGCCAGTGCGCTGGATTTGATCGTGCACATTTCCCGCTTCAGTGACGGTAAACGACGCATTACCTCGATTGCCGAGGTTACCGGCTATCGTGACGGTCAGTTTATGCTAAACGAGCTGTTCTTTTACGACGGCCAGCGTCATGTGAATCAGAACGTACGGCCTGCTAACGCTAAATTGGCTACCACTCCGCTGGGGGAACGCGACAGCGGCATAACAGGCGAGCGGGGTAGATAATGTCAGTTCTGATGTGGACCTATCTGTTGTCTGCATTACTGATCGTGCTGGCACTGGTGGCTGTATTTCGCAGCAGCCGCCAGGAACTGAATGAAAAAGCCTATCGACACTTTGTTGATACAGCCGGTCTGAAAATAGACGGCGTTCGCAGCAGAGACCGGCGGCGAAAAATGACGCCTATCAAACAACTGTTCTGGCGTGCTGGTCTTGAGCCCAAACAGCGCGATACCGTGATAGTTGCCACCGTCACCCTGTTGCTGACGCTGCTGGTGGGAATCGGCAATGGAATATTGGCTGCATTCATGGTTCCGCTGCTGGTGGCATTACTGCTGTATATGTGGCTCTGGCATCGCGCTAATAACCGGGTCAAAGCTATCCTGTTTCAACTGCCTCTGTTTCTGGATCAGGTATTGCGTGCCCTGGGGACGGGACGAAGCATGGAAAGTGCCCTGCAACTGGCAGCCGCGGAAACTCCCGATCCGCTCAAGGAAATTTTCGAGAAGGTATTGCGCGTCAATCGTCTGGGTGACGATCTGAGCCAGTCTATCCAGCAAATGGCTGAACTTTACCGGGTCCAGGAACTGTATCTGGTATCGCTGGCGATTCGCGTCAACCGCACTTACGGCAGCAGTGTGCGCGACTTGCTCAATAATATCGTCAAGATGATTCATGATCGCGAGGCAGCCCGTCGGGAATTGAGAACCATGACCGGTGAAACCCGTGTTACAGCCTGGGTGCTCGGTCTGCTGCCACTCCTGATTGCTGGCTATATTGTCATGGTCAATCCGGATTATATGATGACCATGTGGGATGACAGCAGCGGTCGGATCCTGCTGGCGGCGGCGCTGGTATTGCAGGCGATAGGCGCTTTTACGCTGTGGCGGATGATCAAGAGTATCTGATATGTCATTGTGGCTGATTATTATCCTGGGTTTAATTGTGCTGCTCTCCGCCGGCCTGCTGGTGGCAGCGCAATATCAGTCCCATAGTGCCGATATCGCTTCGCAGCGACGATTTTATGAATTACTGGAAAAAAATTCCGGTGATGCCGCTGCTGAACGTAGCTGGGCACGCGGGGTCGTCAGACGGATGGGACAGAGCGGCCTGGCCAGTTGGATCCCCAAAATCGAACAGCCGGAAACCGTGCAGCTGTTGCGTCAGGCAGGCTGGTACAACGCCAGTGGCAGGGCGGTGTTTTATCTTTCTGTATGGATCATGCCGCTGTTGCTGATGCTGCTGGTATTTATATTTGTTCTCACCACCGGCAATCTGAACCGGGAAGCCATGGCACAGCTTTTTATGGCCGGTGCGCTGGGCTTTCTGCTACCTAAAAATGTACTGCGCAGAAAGGCCAAATCTCGTCGCCAGATCCTGTCGCGGGAAATGCCTACAGCCGTTTATCTGTTACGCATGCTGTTTGATGCCGGCTTGTCGACGGAGCATGCATTGAGGGTGCTACATGTCGAAGGGCAACTGTTGACTCCCGAGCTGGCGAAAGAACTGAAAGTGGCTTTGCGTCAGGTTGATGCCGGTCTTGATCCGGCTGATGCACTGGCAGAGATGGCTGCGCCGCTTGACGTCAACGAGCTTAACGATACCGTGGCCATCCTCAAACAGGTCAGCCGGCACGGCGGCAATATCCGCGAGACGCTGATCAAGTTTGCCAAACTGATGGAGGATCGTCAGTTATCGAGCTTGCGCGAGTACGTCAATGTGCTGTCAGGCAAGATGTCGGTTGTGATGATGGTGTTTTTATTTCCGGCGTTGCTGATATTTCTCGCCGGGCCTGGGTTCCTCGCCCTCAGCAAGGGCCTGACTGGAGCGTTTTGATGAAGTTATGGTTCTTGATACTCATTTTAAGTCTGCTCAGCGCCTGTACAGGTATGAACGAGCCGCGCCGGACCAGCAGCCAGGCAAATCAGCATTGTGGTGAGGCAGAGGATGCGGATACCGCCATGCGGCTTGACGTGGTACGCAAAGTCATGGAACAGGGGCGGCTTTATGCCGCGCTGGCTCATCTGGACGATATCGACACAGCCTCACTGCAGGCCGCATATTTACGCGCCGATATTCTGCGCCAATCCGATCGCAGTGCCGAAGCCAGGCCGATTTATGAAAGCCTGCTGGACACCTGTCTGGAAGGAGAGGCACATCACGGTCTTGGTTTGATCGCCGGCCGCAATGGCCAGCTTAACCATGCCGTGAGTGAACTGGCCCGGGCGGTAGATTTACTGCCGGTCAATCCGCGCGTACGAAATGATTATGGCTACGCGCTGTTGTTGAAAGGCGACAGCGTAGCGGCGCAGCATGAGTTTCTGACGGCTATTGAACTTGATCCGGAGGCCACGCTGGCCGAAACCAACCTGGTGATCCTGCTTTATATGAACGGGGATCAGCAAAAAGCGGAGGCTTTTGCCCGCCGGGTCAAAATGGACCAGCAAACGCTGGCTGATTTGCAGCAGCAGGCAGCAGAACTGAGCAGGGCTCAACCCTGAGAGGAGATTTTATGCGCATACTTTCGGTTATTGCGGGGCTGGGACTGGCATTGAGCAGTAGCCCGGTATTTACGCAGCATCACAACGCCCCGTCGGAAATCGGCGAGCAAACCCGCTCATGGCTGGCACTGCAACGGGATGGACAGGCTGCTTCAGCGCAGCCGCAGCCCATGGCAGGTCCGGTCGCGGCCAGAATCTACGAACGTTATCAGGAAAGTTTCCGTTATCCCATTCCCGAGTACTACAGCGGCAATGATGCTGATGCGTCGGTATTGGGAGACTAGGCCTCCCTCATGACAGCAAGCCTCAAGCTGCAGTGTCAGAGCACCGCGCTAAGGCAGCGGGGTGCTCTGGGCCTGCTGGGTATTCTGACCTTGCTGCTTGCCATTTTATTCACGGCTCTTGCCGTGGATACCGGTCGCTTGATGATGGAGCAGCGCCGTCTGCAGACGGTAGCTGACATGGCGGCGCTGGATGCTGCCGCGCAGGCCGGACATTGTGGTAACGGTGAACTCAGCTCAATAGAAGCGTTGGCGGCAGCCAGTGCTGCACGCAACAATCATGCAGGCGGAGCGCTGACAGTCCGTGTCGGTCAAATTACGGTCGGGGCAGACGGACTGCGTGAATTCTCGGAAACGGATATCGCCTCGGCCACAGCAGTGAGTGTAGTGGCAGCCAGAACCGTACCTGCCAGCCTGTTTGCGGGGGGGACGCTGGGCGGCGACACGACATTGCAGGCCATGGCTGTGGCTGAGCGGGATGCGCTGGCCGGCTTCTCCGCCGGTACCATGCTGGTGTCGCTGTCAGATGAAGAAACCACGCTACTGAATACGCTGCTCAGCAGCATTCTGGGGGCGCCGGTTGGTTTGGATCTTATTTCCTATCAGGGGATTGCTGACACTAATCTGAGTCTGGGGGAACTGGTTGAGGCTTCGACCTCGTTTGGCAGCGTGGAAGAGTTGCTCAGTGCTGATTTGAGCATGAACGAGATGCTCAATCTGTATGCCGATGCGGTAGCCGCATCCGATGCTGCCAATGTCGATGTGGCTAATGGCCTTGACAGCCTGATTGCTGCTAATGTCAGTGATGTGACGGCTAATTTCGGTGAGATTGTCGCCGTCACCACAGAAAATCCTCAGGAGGCGGCTCAAGCGGATATTAATCTGATGGATTTGATCAGTACCAGCGCCCTGGTGGCCAACGGTGATGAAGCTATCAACCTGCCATTGAATGTCAGCCTGCCCGCTGGCCTGCTGAATGTCAGCAGCGCGCTGACGGTGACCGAGGCTCCGCAGATAGCTATCGGTCCGCCGGGCAGAGATGAAGATGGCAACTGGAAAACCCAGTTGAAAACGGCGCAACTTGAACTGGCCAGTGATGTGCAGAGCAATATTGATCTGAATATCGCCGGGCTCACCGGCGCCCAGGTCAACCTTGACTTACGACTGCAGCTTGGTATCGCTCAGGGGCGGGGCTGGCTGAAAAGTATTCAGTGCGGCATGATTAACAGTTACCAGAGTCAGGTCACTATCGGCTCCCAACCCGGCACGGCAACGCTGGCGCTGACCCAGGCCGGCAATCCTTCTGCCGCGGCGGCGACGGCAGATGTGTCTGCGATACTTTTGTTTGTGCGGGTGCCGGTCGCTGAGGTCGAGATTGGCCTTGATGCGCCGCTGCAAAACCCTTCGTCTACTGAGCTGGTTTATCAGGTGAATCCGCTGGAGGATGATCTGCCGCAAACCCAGACCGCGAGTACGGCGACCGGCCTGGCATTGTCCAATCTGCCGCAAAACTTTCAGACCGATGTGACCCTACTAGGTGCGATCAGTCTGCCCTTGCTTGATACCCTGATAGAAGAGGCGTTGCTGGCTCAGGTACTGACACCGCTTATCAGTCAGCTGTCCACAGCGACGCTGGATCCTTTGCTCACACTTTTAGGCATTGAGATAGGCGGTATGGATGTGAAATTGATCAGTGTCGATATCAGCCGGCCGGAAATGCAACGCTAGCCGATCAGCGTCATGCAGGTTAAGGCTTTAAGACTCAC
Source organism: Methylophaga sp. (assembly GCF_009711715.1). Taxonomy (GTDB): domain Bacteria; phylum Pseudomonadota; class Gammaproteobacteria; order Nitrosococcales; family Methylophagaceae; genus Methylophaga. The sequence continues at coordinate 29,238 of NZ_VENF01000009.1, forward strand.
CAAGCTGATGCCAGCTTATCCGGTTACGGCCGCCTGCCTTGGAGGCGTACAGTGCATTATCCGCCAGTTGCAGGGGGTTGGCGGATTTCTCATAGTCCTCGGCGAACACCGTGATGCCACCCAGGCTGATAGTGACCTGGCCACTGGGTGTGTTTTCATTTTTGATATTCAGGTTTTCCACCTTTTTACGCATCCGTTCAGCCAGTTGATAGGCATCATCGCGGGTGGTCTGATTCAGCAGGACAACAAATTCCTCCCCGCCGTAGCGAGCCACTAAATCGGTGGCCCGACGGGCACATTCAGCCAGAGCGCTGGCGACCTGGACCAGACATTTATCGCCGGCCTGATGACCATATTGGTCATTAAACTGTTTGAAATAGTCGATATCTACCATGATCAGCGAGATAGGATTACCAGAACGTCTGCCCAGAGCCCAGGTCTGTTCCAGAATCATGTCAAACCGGCGCCGGTTAGCGATATGGGTCAGTTTGTCTTCGCTGGCATCGGTTTCCAGACCAAAACGGGCCATCAGATCATCCATCAAATCCCTGCGGCGTTGGATCGCCGAATAATAGAGCACGAGAACCATCAGGACGATTGCAGGGATGATCTTCCAGCCGGGACTGTCATTGACAAGGGCCAGCATAATGATAAGCGGAATAGTGAGACCGGCCAGAAAAGCCCCATAAACACTCGGGTAGGCACTGAGTTTGAGCAGCTCACTGGCCGCCACCGCACTCAGCATTAAAATCACAAACAGCCGGGTTTCAAAACTGAGTTGAGGTAATAACAGTGCAGTGAGGCCAAATCCCAGTCCGGCGGCCAGGGAGGCACTGGTGAACTGTGACAGGCTTTGCGGTTTGACGGTGGCTGCGACTTGCTGATTGTAGCGACGACTGACCAGCCATTGCCAGATGCCGCCACTGAATACGAGAATCAGCCAGACGCTGAATTCCAGCGTCGGCAATTGAGGCCAGAGATACACCGCCAGCAAGGCTGCGAACACGCTGTGATGAATAAAGGAGACCGTCGGATGGCGATGCAACTCCCGAAACAGATAAGTTGATAACTGATGAGGATTAATCAAAAGCTGTTTCCTGAGTTAAGAAAAAATTACTGTGCATCATGCTGAATCCCATCATCCATCGGGTGAATAACCGCAGGAAAACCTTTTACTACTGAACGCCGCCAGTTTACAACAACTGATAAGCCCTTGCTGAGTATTCCGGCACGAATAAAACGCTGTGAAGGAGCTGCTCTGATACAGGAGTTTCAGCGCTACTCGGCAAACACAGAATTGTAATCAAAGTAGGGTTTAATTCACAAAGCCATAACTAAAGCATGGCAGAATAAATGGCGTATGCATGAAGCTGAATTTCGATACTGGACAATGGACTAATAGTGGCTGCAGGATGGAAACTTCGGCCGCTGCAATACGTCCCAAATATAAAGGCAACAAACCAGAGGAGAACGGCCATTATTACCAAGACCCTGAACGAACGACATGATGAAGCGGCCCTGATCGATCAGGCGGCGCCGCCATGTAAAACGGAGTCTGATCTACGTCAGGCTGCAGAAGATGGCGCGCCTGAGGATCTCCTGGCGCTCGCCACAGCCCTGGTGAATAACACCATCGAACATCAGGACCCGGATGAGGCCCTATGCTGGCTGGAAAAGGCCAGGGTCGCAGTGGCGCCCACCGATGAGCCATTTCTTGAGCGTGTACTGGAAGTGGAAAGACAGGCCAAGAAGAAACAGGAAGAACTGGAGATTGCCCTGGAAATGGAATATACCCGTAGTGTTGATGCCTGAAAGACTGGCTTACTCGGTCTATAGCAGAAAGTAATTAAGCCCCGTAGCCATACAGGCTGGCCGGCAAGTCGGTTTTATAGCCAATGCAGCAGGCTATCGGCAGTGCTGATTTAGCGCCGAGAGGCGTCCGCGTTCTGTTCAGCCAGGCATTCCTGATAAATCTGTTCACTGAATTCATCAATTATCCGGTACTGCATCTGGAAGTCCGTTTCGCGCGGCGTGGCATAAGCACGCAGTAACAGACCGCGGGAAATATTACCGGCGGTCTCTTTCACTGCCTCTGCGACAGGCACACCCTGCTGGCGCCAGTTCATAAACAGATTGGCTTTTTCTTTCCAGCCCTCACATTCTTCGATGTCTCTGGCCTGTGCTGAGGATGCCAGCAGTAACACAGTGATAAGTGAAACCAATTTCATGTTTTTATCCTGTTCAGTTCAATCAATCCGGCCAGTTAGGCAGGGCGGGTTGATGCTTAGAGGTTTTTTCAGCGATGAGGTTCAAAACAGGACATCGATTTAACCGATGATTAAGCCACAAAACAGAAGACCGCCCGGTGGGCGGCCCTCTGAAATCCATGCTGAACGGGATCAGCCTTTGACTTTTTGAGCGATGCGATCCCCAATTTCCTGATCGACATGACGCCAGTATTCAAAAGCCCGCTCCAGGACTGCGTCGGATACACCATCGGATAAATGCCCGGCCACATTGGAGACAAAGCGATCCCGGGCTGCATCATCCATGACTTCGCGTAAGAGCGTGCGTGGTTGACTGAAATCATCATCTTCCGGGTGCAGCGTATAGGGCTGGCGCATCATCTGGCCGTCAATCGGCCAGGTGGTGTCTTCCGGGTAACGCTCCGAATCGGCATGAGGTCCACCCTTGGAATTGGGTGCATAGACCGGATCGGTGACATTCTGAACCCGCATCGCGCCATCCTTGCTGTAGCTGTTGACCTCGACTTTAGGGCGATTAACCGGGATCTGTTTGTAATTGACACCGAGTCTGGCCCGGTGGGCATCAGCATAGGCAAACATTCTACCCAGCAGCATTTTATCGGGACTGGCACCGATGCCGGGGACCATGTTGTTGGGCTCAAAAGCAGCCTGTTCAATCTCGGTATGATAATCAGTCGGGTTGCGGGTCAGGGTCAGCTTACCCACTTCAATCAGCGGATAATCCTTGTGTGACCAGACCTTGGTCAGGTCAAAAGGATTGAACCGATAATTTTCCGCATCGGCCATCGGCATGATCTGCATTTTCAGCGTCCAGCTTGGATGATCACCTTTCTCAATCGACTGATACAGATCGCGGGTATGGTAATCGCCGTCTTCACCGGCCAGTCTGTCGGCGTCTTCCTGAGTCAGAAAATCGATACCCTGATCGGTTTTAAAGTGATATTTCACCCAGAATTTTTCGCCTTCGGCATTGACCCACAGATAGGTATGGCTGCCGTACCCGTTCATATGACGCCAGCTTTTGGGAATGCCGCGATCGCCCATCAGCCAGGTGACCTGATGAGCCGACTCCGGTGACAGCGTCCAGAAATCCCACTGCATATCATGATCGCGTAGATTGGTATCGGCACGACGTTTCTGTGAGCGAATAAAGTGCTGAAATTTGAGCGGATCGCGAATAAAGAAGATCGGTGTGTTGTTCCCGACCAGATCATAGTTACCTTCGCTGGTGTAGAACTTGACTGCAAAACCACGTGGGTCGCGCCAGGTATCAGGGCTGCCACGTTCACCGGCCACGGTGGAGAAGCGGATCAATACTTCTGTTTTGATACCGGGCTGGAACACGGCTGCCTTGGTGTACTGGCTGACATCATTGGTGACTTCAAAGTGACCGAAAGCGCCACCCCCTTTCGCATGCGGCTGGCGTTCCGGAATCCGCTCACGGTTGAACTGGGCCATCTGTTCAATCAGGTAGTGGTCATGCAATAGAATAGGACCGTCAGGACCAACAGACAGGGAATGTTGATCGCTGTTCACCGGGATACCGGCATCGGTGGTGGTGGGTTTATTGTGCTTGCTCATTCGTTGCCTCCTCTCAAAAATCCTTGAACTGACAGGGATGTGCTTTCCTGGCAGGCAGCTTCATAAGCAATGCTTTGCTAAGACTAAGAGCGTGGATATCAAAGCAAGGGCGATGACATCAGGTTGTTACATCAAGCTGACTCAGCCTCTGTGCTTACAAAGCCATTGAAATGAATCATTGTTGCTTGTTGTTACTGGTTTACCCTACTTTAAAAGGGTCATTGGATCCTATAGAAATTTACCGCCAAAAAATCAGGATTTTTCTGAGTTATTGCCAAAATGCCGACAGCGCATTGATCCGGCTCGATATCGGTCGCTGTCATTTTGAACGCGATTGACGCAAAGCGAACGATGATGAGGTCAGTATCAGCAGGTCATATAAAGGAGTCATGATGAGCGAAGATAACCAAAAAGCCACAGAGATGGATGAGCAGACCTATGAACTGGCGCAACAGGTGTTTGAACTGGTTCGATCTGGCCGCACTGCCGAGCTGGAACAGCCGCTGGCCATGGGACTGCCTGCCAACCTGCGTAATGGCAATGGCGACAGCCTGTTGATGCTGGCGACGTATAACGGGCAGTATGCCATGAGCAAACTGCTGCTGGACAACGGGGCCGATCCGGAGCTGGCCAATGACCGCCAGCAAACACCGCTCGCCGGTGTTGCCTTTAAAGGTTATACGGAGGTTGCCGAGTTACTGATTGAATATGGCGCGGATGTGAATGCCAGAACGCCTGATGGCAAAACACCGCTGATGTTTGCGGCGATGTTTAATCAGACGGCGATTATCGAGCTGTTACTGGCAAAAGGGGCCGAAAAGGATGCTGCTACCGAAGACGGTAAAACGGCGTTGATGCTGGCCGAAGCGATGGGGGCCAAAGACAGTGTGGAAAAACTGCAGCGCTGACAGGTTTTCAGGCATAAAAATGCCCGGGCCGGCATTGCCGGCCCGGGCCTGAGCTCATCACTGATTAAGTGCTTTGCTTGATCATTTTCTGAACCTGACTGCGAAGCTCAGGGTCCTGTTGCATCGAGAGTGAAATATTGGCGTACTCTTCACGATACAGACCCGCCTCTTCAATGGCGTCGGCAATCTTGCGATGTGCCTCAACCATCAGGTCACGCTCCTCTGCCCTCGTGTTGGCACGGGCGATTTTCTCAGAATAGTCAGAACGAATCATTTTGATATCGTCCTGAACTGAGACGTATTGCTTCAGTTTCTGTTGGGTAAAATCGGCGTCGACTTTTTCAGCCTGTACCGGTTCACGCTCGGTTTTGGGCGTATAAGCGACGCCTTTGATCATATCGACACCCACATCCACATCAGCCAGGTTATTGACGCGGGCCCGCATGACCGGGTCAGTCTTGACGGCCACGTCAATGGTTTCGTACAAATCGTAATCAAAACCACTGTCAGTGATAACCGTGTAACGGCTGATGGTGGCCTGACGAATCAGTGATTGTTTCATCACATTATTCGGTACCTCATCAATCTTCTTGGCGAAGTTCTGGTTGATGGTTGAAACTTCCTTTTGTAACTCCGCGTAACGTTCCAGCTGCTCGTCAGTGACCGTGCTGGTTTCGACCACTTCAACCCATGGGCCCTCTTTGTAGGATTCCAGGACTTTGTCATCTTTGGCATAAGCCATTGTGGTGGTCGCAGATGCCAGGATTACAGCAGCAAATAGGGAAAACGTTTTTAGTGCGGTAGTCATAAAACCTCCGTTGATTTCGAAACACGTGTCCTATGCTACAAAGCTGTTAGCGCTGAACAATGGTTATTCTGGTGAGTTTACCCTCAGCATTTTTCTGAGTCCGGTTGGGGGGCGTCGAAGGCTTCAACCATTCAAACCCAGCAGTGAACTGACTTCCTGCGCTATCTGTAATTCTTCATCAGTGGCGATAACCAGCACCCTTATTAGGCTGCTTTTTTCCGAGATATCGGCCGCTGCGTCATCAATATTGAGGTTTTTCTGCTGATCCAGCGCGATACCGAGCTGGTCGATCCCTTCACAGCAACGTTCACGGATAAGCGGGGCGTGTTCGCCGATGCCACCGGTAAAGACCAGGGCGTCCACCTGCCCCAGGGCAAGCAGATAGGCCCCGATGTATTTGCGGACATGGTAAACAAACATTTCCAGCGCCAGGGTGGCCTCGGGATCTGACTGTTCCACCCGGCTGACAATCTCGCGCATATCATGCGAACCACAGATAGCCTGCAAACCGGACTCAAAGTTCAGTTGACGAGCGATCTCATCGGCGGAAAAGCCATGTTTTTGCTGCAGGTAAAGCGGTACTGAGGCATCCAGATCGCCACTGCGGCTGCCCATCATCAATCCCTCCAGCGGGGTAAAGCCCATCGAAGTATCTATGCTTTGTCCCTTGCGGATAGCGCAGGCACTGTCGCCGTTACCGAGATGCAAGGTAATCAGGTTGAGTTCAGCCACTGGTTTAGCCAGCATTTCAGCCGCCTTGTTCGCCACATACTGATGCGAGCTGCCATGAAAGCCATAACGACGAATGCCAAACTCTTTAAACCAGCGTTCCGGCACCGGATAGCGATAGGCATATTCAGGCATGCTGTGATGAAAGGCGCTGTCGAATACCGCCACCTGTGGAATATTGGAAAACTGTTTCATGCACAAGCGGATTCCCATCAGGTTGCCGGGCAGATGTTGCGGGGCCAGATGTTCAAGTGCCGCTATTTCCTCGACAACTGCAGCTGTCAACTGAACAGGTTCAGTAAAACCTGCACCACCATGAACTACCCGGTGACCTATTGCCTCAATCACCAATTCTGGAAAGGTTTCCAGTAGCGCATCAATGTCGCGGCGCACCGCATCGAATGCTGCGGCATAATCAGGAAACGGATCTTTTTCCATGTTTGCTGTTTCATCTGAAGCGGCTTTGAGAGAGTGTTCACCTGATTTTTCGCCAATGCCAGTAATTGCGCCGCTCAGTACTGTGGCAGCTGTCGACAGATCGATGATTTTGAATTTGACCGACGAACTGCCGCAGTTCAGCACCAGAATATAATGGCTCAAGCGCTTATTCCCCCGGCCAGATCCAGTCCGCGTATTCAGGTTTGTCGACTCCGTATTCATAGGCATACAGGCGACAGTCAATCTGCGCGTCCTTGAGCTGTTGCTTGGCATGGGCGCCAATGCTCTGCAGCCGGTCGACACGATCAATCACGTCCATTGCCAGGCTGAAACGGTCGATTTCATTCTGGATCGCCAGCTCCAGCGGTGTGTTGATATTGCCTTTTTCCTTGTAACCGCGGACATGAATATTTTTATGGTTGCTACGGCGATAAGCCAGCCTATGTACCAGCCAGGGATAACCATGGAAGTTGAAAATGACCGGCTTGTCGCGGGTAAACAGGCTGTCAAAGTCTTTATCAGTGAGACCATGCGGATGCTCGGTATCGGGCAGTAATTTGAACAAATCCACCACATTGATAAAGCGAACTTTCAAATCCGGGAAGTGTTCATGCAACAAAGCGACCGCAGCCAGCGCCTCCTGGGTTGGAATATCGCCACAGCCAACCATGACCACGTCGGGTTCCTGGCCCTGATCAGAGCTGGCCCAGTCCCAGATACCAAGCCCCTTGGTGCAGTGTTTGACCGCTTCATCCATGCTCAGAAACTGCAGATGTTTTTGTTTATCGGCGACGATGACATTGACGTAGTTATCAGCGCGCAGACAGTGATCCGCCACTGACAACAGGCAGTTGGCATCAGGTGGCAGGTAGATGCGGCAGACACTCGGACTTTTGTTTACGACCAGGTCCAGAAAGCCCGGATCCTGATGAGTAAAGCCATTGTGATCCTGACGCCAGACCGTGCTGGTGATCAGCAGGTTGAGTGATGACAGCGGCGCCCGCCAGTCAATCTGATTGCAGATATCCAGCCACTTGGCGTGCTGGTTGAACATCGAATCAATGACATGCACAAAGGCTTCATAGCTGGATAAAAAGCCATGGCGACCGGTCAGCAGATAGCCTTCCAGCCAGCCTTCCAGCGTATGCTCCGACAACATCTCCAGCACCCGACCATCGCGAGATAACTGGCCGCCGTCTTCATCTTCAGGCAGCAGATCGGCCATCCACAGTTTTTTGCTTGCGTCGTAGACATCATCAAGTTTATTCGAGGTGTTCTCATCGGGGCCGAACACGCGGAAGTTGTGCATGTTCTTTGTCATGATATCCCGCAGAAAGCGACCCAGGGGGCGGGTATTTTCGACCGATTCTGTGGCGGGCGAATTGATCTCGAGGGCATAATCATAAAAGTCGGGCATTTTCAGATCCTTGCGCACCAGGCCGCCATTGGCATGGGGATTGGCGCTCATGCGTCTGTGACCTTTGGGGGCCAGTGCCTTCAGTTCAGGAATCAAACGCCCTTCGTCATCAAACAGCTCATGCGGACGATAGCTGAGCAGCCAGTCCTCCAGCTGTTTCAGATGCTGGGCATTGTCTTTTACCCCGGCCAGCGGGACCTGATGTGCACGCCAGAAGCCCTCGACTTTATGACCATCGACATAGTCCGGTCCGGTCCAGCCCTTGGGACTGCGTAACACAATCATCGGCCAGCGCGGACGCTCGACTTTATCCCCGGAACGGGCCTGCTCCTGAATGGCTTTGATGTCATTGAGGCATTGCTCCATTGCCGAGGCCATCTTGGCATGCATCTCCATTGGCTCACTGCCTTCAACAAAATAGGGCGTCCAGCCATAACCTTTGAACAGATCCTCCAGTTCCTGATGCGAGATTCGCGACAGTATGGTCGGGTTATTAATCTTGTAACCGTTGAGATGCAGTACCGGCAGGACTGCGCCATCACGGGCCGGGTTCAGAAATTTATTGGAATGCCATGAAGTCGCCAATGGCCCGGTTTCCGCCTCGCCGTCACCGACCATTACCGTGACAAGCAGATCCGGATTATCGAAAGCGGCGCCGAAGGCATGGGACAGGCTGTATCCCAGCTCACCGCCTTCGTGAATCGAGCCCGGCGTTTCCGGCGTACAGTGACTGCCTATTCCGCCCGGAAAAGAGAAGGATTTGAAGAACCGGCGCATACCGTCAACATCTTCACCTTTATTGGGATAGATTTCGGAGTAAGTGCCTTCCAGATAGACCGGTGCCAGTACGCCGGGCGCGCCATGACCGGGACCGGCCAGGAAGATGGCATTGAGATCAAACTTGTTGATCAGCCGGTTCATGTGAATGTAGGTGAAACTCAAACCCGGACTGGCACCCCAGTGACCGAGCAAGCGGTTTTTGATGTGAGTCGGTTTCAGTTTGGCCCGGAGCAGCGGATTATCCTGCAGATAAATCATTCCCGCAGCCAGGTAATTACAGGCACGCCAGTAGGCATGCATCTGTTCCAGCGTGGTTTTATCGAGTTGTATATCTTGAAAAGCACCCATTGATTCAGTCCTCAAGCAATGATGTGAAAACTGTAACGGCTTAAGATGTAAGAGTGATTAAATCAGCAGATTTAAATGACATACACCAGACTTGATCATCTGGCGGTGCTTTTCAAGAGCAGAGGCTGATTAATCTGTTGCCAGAGCCGCTGATAACAAGATCAGGAGGCCTTGGCTATTCTCTCATCCGTCACCTCTCTCCGCGGCAACCAGCTTATCGTGCAGTTCCGGCCTTTATTTTTTGCCTGGTAGAGGGCATTGTCGGCAAAACGGATCAGTTCCTCGCCTTCCATGCCCTGCATCCAGCCGCAAACCCCCAGACTGATGGTAAGTAACTGGTTGGGCCACTGGGCCTGTTCCACCGTTGAGCGTATTCGTTCAGCCACCTCGAAAGCCGTTTTGCGATCCGTATCGGGCAATAAGATGGCGAATTCCTCACCGCCGAAGCGGGTGACAATATCGTAGGCACGGCATTCACGGGACAAAATATCCGCCAGCATTTTCAGCGCCCGGTCGCCTTCAGGGTGACCAAAGCGGTCGTTGTAGGTTTTGAAAAAATCGACATCCAGAATAATTACTGAGAGCTTGCCGTCCTCTGAGCGTCTGCTGCGTTGCAGTTCCCTATCCAGCGCCGTATTAAGTACGCGGCGGTTACCCAGCGCGGTGAGCGGGTCGGTCACGCTTTGCTCAAGCAGGCTGGCATTGGCGGCTTCCAGTTTGATCTGGGTGTCTCTGAGTAGCTGGTTTTGCCGTTCAGCTCTCTCCAACAGCTCGGTGATTTGCTCCTGAGCCAGACGAAGATCGGAAATATCCAGGATTTGGGAAATAAAGTTGTCTACCGAGCCATCTGCTCTTCTGACCACGGCGACGGAGAGCACGGCATAAACGATATGGCCGTCACGGTGCAGATAGCGTTTTTCAATCTGGTAGTTATTGCGCTTACCGGCAATCACCTCTTCAAACAGTGACAGATCCTTTTCCAGATCGTCTCTGAGCGTAATGTCCTGAAATGTCAGCTTCAGCAGTTCATTTTCCGGGTAGCCCAGGATTTGACAGAGTTCACGATTGACCTGCAGCCAGTGTCCATCAGTGCCGACAATGGCCATGCCGATACCGGCATATTGAAAGCTGTTGCTGAAGGCCTGTTCACTCTTGCGTAGCTTTTCCTCGCGGTTTTTCTGCTCACTGATATCCAGATGAGTGCCGTACATCATCAACGGTTCGCCAGCGTCATTGCGGCTGAACACATTGCCCCGGTCCAGTACCCAGATCCAATGGCCGTCACTGTGGCGCATGCGGCATTCGACATCATAAAACTCGGCCTCGCCGGAAAAGCAGGCTTGCAGTGCTTGATTGGATTTTTCCAGATCATCCGGATGAGCCAGTTCAAGCCAGGTGTCGATAGTGGTGGGCGCTAACTCCTCAAGACTGTAACCGAGGATTTGTGCCCAGCGGTCATTGAACTTGGTCTCGCCGGTCTGAACATTCCATTCCCAGGTGCCTACATTGGTACCTTCCAGAAAGGCCTGATATTTTTGTTTGGTTTCAAGCAGTTCAGCCAGTGCTTCATCGCTGAATTCTTTCAGGGAATCTGCGGGGAGATATTGTTCCGAATTGTTCATCTGCAGTTATTGAGGGGCGGTCGTTTTATTTAATTATCCTAAGTTTAACAATTGCCGGTGAAACTGAGAATTTTCCTGATGTAAAAAATTGAGCTGGATCAGCGTTCCGCTGAAGGTCGGCGGAAACCGAGAAAAAGATAGTAGCCTGAAATTCCCAGCAGTGCGCCGGCAAAATTAAATACTATATCCAGAGCCAGATTAAAGTAGCCACCGACGCCGTCATCCGGCACTGTCAGCACAGCGATAAATTCGATAATTTCATTAAGGGCGCCGACACCCAGCGCTGAGACCAGCGAGATAAAGCCTACCAGTATCTGGCTGTGCTGATTGCCAAAATAATTCCGTAGCAGGTGCAGAAACAATAAAGCGACCACGGCATACAGGTAGCCATGAACAAACTGATCGAACTTGAGAATATAAAGCTCGCCGCCGCCGTCGAAAAAAGGATACATCCGCCAGGCATAGAGCACGCCATCTTCTGTCTGTATGCTGCCGCCCATCATATGCATCAGTCCCCACAAAGACAGGCCGGCCAGGATAAAGGTCGGGATTCGGGTTTTATCAAGCGTGCTGTAGAGCAGGGTGAAAATAAACACAATCACTCCCACATAGCCGATAAACTCGGCATTCAGCTCATGAATATAAAAGACAGCAAAAGCGACTGTGTACAGCACAGTGAAGATCAGGATGCCAAGTTGAGTTCTGGAAAATCTCATGACGATCAGAATTCCTCCAAATAGTGTCCAGCGAGGCTGGTTAAATCCATAACTTGAAATCCTTTTTTTCCGACGATAACAGAATTTGTGCGGGGTTAAGGACAATTTTTGCTAAGATACGAGGGCCTGGCAAATGGCTCTGTCTCATCTACATTGACATCATTGAAGGAACTTTTGAATGGATAAAACCACCATCACGATTATCGCTGTTACCGCGCTGATCGTTATTGGCTTTGTGTTTAAGAAACTCATTGCACATGAAGAGAAGAAAAACGATCCCAATCTGCCTGAGCCAAGGGATTCAAATACCCTGCCGGGTAATCAGGGTGTCAAAAACAGAGGGGACAGCGACTAGTCGCTGCTATTTACCCAATGTCTGACCAATAAGCCCAGGCATCAATGATGCCGGGGCTTTTTTGTGTAATTAAAACTCACGCAATAAATGCATCGGCGGTACTTTTAATACTGTTCTGCTGGCGGATAGGCCAATGGCACAGATAATCACCACGCCAATAAAAGGACCCAGTCCCCAAAGCAAGGGATGCCAGCTGGCCTGAGCATTAAAAACAAAGACCTGTAAGCCATACAGACAAGCTTCTGCGCCGGCAGCAGCTATCAGACCTGATAACAGCCCAAGCGAACCAAACTCAATAAAAAGTGCTTGCTGCACCAGCGCTTTTCTGGCGCCCAAAACCCGTAGTAATGCGCCTTCCTCGAGGCGTTCTTCCAGAGTGGCACGTACACTGGCCAGCAACACCAGCCCGCCTGCAGCCAGAATACAAATCAGCACCAGTTGTATGGCCTGTGATAACTGGCTGATGATGGTTTGTATTTGTTTCAGCAACTCGCCCACATTGAGCATTGATACGGTCGGAAATTGCGCCATTTCATTATAGAAAGCCTGGGCTTTGGCGTCACTGACATAGACGCTGCTGACAAAATTGGCGGTATAGTCCTGCAGTATCTCTTTTGGCAGGATCAGGTAAAAATTGGGCTGCATTGAGCCCCAGTCAACTTCGCGAACCGAGGTAATAGGCAAGGTCACCACATTGCCGCCGATATTGAGTTCCAGCTTATCCCCCAGGCTAAGATCAGCTTCCAACGCAGCAGCCTGTTCCACAGATAGCCCCTCGGCATCAAAATCACCGGCCACCAGCTTATTGCCTTTGCCGATACTGTCTGACCAGGTGAGGTTGAGTTCACGCTCATAAAGCTCGGGTTCACCCCGGCCTTCGGGATAAAGCGACTGGATCGTCGTGCCATTGACCGAAATAACCCGGCCACGGACCATCGGGTACCAATCGGAGCGGGGGACGCCCAGTTCGTCAATGATCTGATTGATGGGATCAATCTGCTCAGTCTGTACATTGAACAGATAGTGATTGGGCGCATCGGCCGGTAGCTGTTGCTGCCAGTCTGACACCAGACTGGTTTTGACGCCCACCAGAATCAGACCCAGCATAATAATCAGTGTAAACACCAGCAGTTGAAACAAGTTGGGTATCAGTCGCCGGTACAGCGAAGCCAGACCAATCTGCCAGCCGCTGGTAGCCCCCGAGGTTAATGACCTTCCCAGTCGGAACACGCCAAAGCCAAGCAAAGACACCAAAGCGCCAATTCCGGCAATGGCCAGAGTCATAATAGTGGGTAGTAAAAAGCCCTGTGTGTAGAGGCACATCAGCCCGAACATGCCGATAAAGCCGATGCTGTAAATGATAAGGGTGTTCTGTTCCAGCCTGATTGCGGGCTGTAACACCGTCATTGGCGAAATTTTTATCAGGCGCTGCATCAGCGGCAGGCAAAAGGCCAGCATAGAGACCAAACCGGTTGCAATGCCTAACCATAAACGAGCCGCTGAAGGCTCGGGTAAGCTTGTCGACATCAACCCGGACAACAGTGATGAAATCAATCCCTGAATCAGCCAGCCGAGCGCTAGCCCAATAACAGCGCCGATCACAAACAGTAGTGAAAATTGAATCAAAAAAGTTTTGATCAGCGTCGCCGGTGTCGCGCCCAGGGTTTTTAATACCGCGACCTGCATTAAATGCCGCTTCACAAACCGCGATGAAGCCAGAGCGATGGCGATGCCGGAGAGGATGACCGCTAAAGTCCCGGCCAGTAATAAAAACGACTGCGCTTTGCCGATGGTGTCGCCGATTCTTTCGCCTTTTTGTATCGGGGTTCGCCAGCGCTGACCTTCATTGAATTGGGGTTTAACCCAGTTTTCGTATTGCTCGAGTGCTTCCTGTTCACCGGCCAGCAGCAGGCTGTATCGCACCCGGCTACCTGGAATAATGACCCCGGTGGCACCCAGATCCGCCATATTCATCACTGCGCGGGGTGAGACTGCAAAGGCGGAACTGCTGGAACCGGGATCTCTGACCAGATAGCCGGCGACCGTCAAAGTGGTCTCACCGACTTCGACCTGTTCACCCAGTTGCACATTGAGCAGGCTGGCAAGCCGCGATGACAGCCATATCTTGCCTGGCTGCGGCGGTTGGCGGGTGGTTTTGCCAGCACCGAACAGGGTGTCGTCGACCAGAAACTGGCCTCTCAGTGGATACGTGTCGGTGACGGCATTCAAGAGGCTGAGCTGTAAAGCCTCCCCGGCGAAAATCATGGTTCTGAAAGAGGTGTTTTCGGCCTGTTGCAGCGAGAGTTCACGCGCTTTATCACGCCAGATTTGAGGAATCGCGTCATCGCTTCGAATCAGACGATCTGCGGCCATCAGGCTGGCGGACTCTTTTTCGAAAGACAGCTGTAAACGGTCGATAAACAGGCTGATGGCGGTGACCGTACTGACGGAAATAATCAGGGCGATAATCAGCGTGAGAATATCGCCGCTTCGCAGGTCTCTCAGCAGTAAGCGTATGGCAAACTGCATAATCAGTGTTCCAGCAACTGGCCGGCAGACATCACCAGCTGCCGATCACATTTTTTGGCCAGTTCATTGTCATGCGTGACCATTACCAATGTCGTTCCCTGGGAGCGATTAAGCTCAAACAACTGATCAATAATGATGCTGCCGTTACCTTCATCCAGGTTCCCGGTCGGTTCGTCGGCAAACAGGATTCTGGGGCTGGAAGCAAAGGCCCGGGCAATCGCAACACGTTGCTGCTCACCGCCGGAAAGCTGGCTGGGATAATGGGTCAGACGCTCGGACAGACCGACTTTCGCCAGTAAAGCCTCTGCCTTCTGACGGGCATTTTTATCGCCTTTTAATTCGGCGGGTAACATCACGTTTTCAATCGCCTGCAGGCTCGGTAACAGGTGAAAAGACTGGAAAATAAAGCCTACATATTGCCCGCGCAACAGCGCACGCGCTTCTTCATCCATGTCAGAAAAAGCGTGGTCATAAAGATAAATCTCGCCGGAAGTATTGATATCAAGACCGGCTAACAGACCGAGTAATGTTGATTTACCCGAACCGGAAGCACCCACAATCGCCACCGACTCACCTTCCTTGATTTCCATATTGATTTTTTTCAATATCGTTAAGTCGCCGGTGTTGGCAGTGACAGTATGGGTTAAATTTTTTACTTTTATTGCTGTCTTAACTGCCATGTGGTTTCACTTTGTAAAAGGGTTTTATGTTGTTTAAAAGACAAATCTGGCTTTTTCTGGTTGTTGGGCTGTGCCTGAGCAAGCTGGCATCAGCCTCGACATTGCTCGTGATGGGTGACAGTCTCAGCGCTGCCCACAACATGCGACCAGAAGCCGGTTGGGTAAGTTTACTGGAGAATCAACTTTCTGAAACACACCCCGAGGTTAAGGTCATCAATGCCAGTGTCAGCGGTGAGACCACACAAGGCGGCCTGGCCCGTTTCGATAAGTTGCTTTCAGAGCATCAGCCCCGCTGGGTGATTCTGGAATTAGGCGCAAATGATGCGCTGCGGGGCTATCCGTTGCAGCAAACCACCCAGAACCTGAAAACCATGGTTGAGCAAGCGCATCAAATTAATGCCAAAGTGCTGCTGGTTGGCAATCAGATCCCCCTGAACTACGGCAAACGTTATACAGAGATGTTTTTCAATCTCTACAAGAACCTGGCAGCAGAATACCAACTGGCCTATGTGCCTTTTATGCTGAAAGGGGTGGCCCTTAATAAGAGCCTGATGCAGGACGACGGCCTTCATCCCAACAAAGACGGCCAACCGGTGGTGCTGCAGAATATTTATCCTCAACTGCAAACCTTGCTGGATAACTCGGAATAAACAGAGGATGAGTTCAGCGCTGAGCAGGGCGGGTAATTTCGAAACAGATAGAACCTCCTGCCAACCAAGCTGTCTTCGACTATAACGGTTGTTTTCTGGCTCAAAGTGACCGGGTGACTGGAAACTTCATCTCTGTGAGGCAGTTATCGCTCCGGTTCCGGGCAACCGTGATAGGTTGTTTACTCAGTAAGTTCGTAAATCGTTAACTAATAGCTGCAAAACTATAAAGGACGACATGAACATTCAAACTGATGCACTAAATACCAATGCCGGGAGAGCAGAACACAGTCTTTCCCGCGCTTATACCCTCTCTGAGCGTTATCAGCAGGTGCGTGATCATTCACTGATTCTCTGTGCGCCGTTACAGACAGAAGATTTTGTGGTGCAACCGCATGCCGAGGTCAGTCCACCGAAATGGCACCTGGCCCATACCACCTGGTTTTTTGAACAGGCCATTCTCAAGCAGTTTAGTCAGGGTTATCAGGTTTTCAGCGAGGATTACTCCCGCCTTTTCAACTCTTATTACAAGTCGGCCGGCGAGCACTGGCTGCAAAGTGAACGGGGTCAGTTGTCGCGTCCAACCGTGGACGAGATTTACAACTATCGACGAACCGTGGATAAGTGTCTGCTGCATCTGCTCGATGAGGAAATCAGCAACAGTGAGATGCTGGAAGTGCTGGAGCTGGGTCTCAATCACGAGCAGCAACATCAGGAATTGTTGCTGATGGATATCAAGCGCATTCTGGCGACCAATCTTTCCATGCCTGCCTACACCGAAGCGCACTGGTCGGCCCCCGAGGTGGCAGAGCACTGGACGGAATTTCCTGAGGGCATCTATGAGATCGGTCACGAAGGCGATAGCTTTGCCTATGATAACGAGACCCCTCGTCATAAACAGTATCTGCATCGGTTCTCCCTGCGAGACAATACGGTCAGCTGCGGAGAATTCATCGAGTTTATTGACGCTGGTGGCTATAGCAACCCCGGACTCTGGTTAAGTCAGGGCTGGGACTGGGTGCGGCATAATCAGATCACCGCGCCTTTTTACTGGTTCAAGAAAGATGGAATCTGGCATCAGTACACCTTGCATGGTGTTAAGCCCGTGCCAGCGCATGAACCCGTCGTGCATGTCAGCTACTTCGAAGCGGATGCGTTTGCCCGCTGGAAGGGCTGTCGTCTGCCGGTTGAAGCCGAACTGGAACTCTGGCTTGAAGAACAGCCTGAAATGTTATCGCCCAGAACGGCTTTGCTCCACCCCAATCGTGCTGAGCAAGCCATTAACCAGGTCTGGTACTGGACTGCCAGTCACTATTCTCCATATCCTGGATATCAGCCCTATTCTGGCATGTTAGGCGAATATAACGGCAAGTTCATGTGTAATCAGTTCGTTTTGCGTGGGGGCTGTGTTGCTACCCCGGCCGGTCATTATCGGGCCAGCTATCGGAATTTCTATCAACCGGAACAGCGATGGATGTTCTCCGGTATCAAGCTGGCCAAACATCATTAAGCAAAGGAAGACTGATGAATGTATCGCAATTAGCGCAAGTGAATAATGACGATCAACAGGAACTGGAACAGTTTGCTGCCGACGTCTTCACCGGACTGAGCAGTGATCCGAAATACCTGTCAGCCAAGTATTTTTATGATGACACCGGCAGTGAATTGTTTCAGGCTATCAGTCAGCACGAGGATTATTACCTCACCCGCACCGAGTACGAGATACTCGACAGCCACAGCCCGTATCTGCCCGCCCTGCTGGGCGAAGATGAGATTGATATTATCGAACTCGGTGCCGGTGACGGTCATAAGAGTGAACTGGTCATCAACCGCTTTCTCGAGGCCGGAGTGAAAGTCAACTTTCACGCCATCGATATCTCCGAAAAAGCGATTGATATGCTCGGTGAGACCATTCTGGAGCGGCCCAACCTCAGTGTTCACGGCCTGATCGGTGATTATTTTGAGGGACTCCGCTTTCTTAAAGGACGCACATCGAAACGCCAGCTGGTGCTATTTCTGGGATCCAATATCGGCAATTTCAACCACACTGAAAGCAAAGCCTTTTTACGTCGACTCTGGAGCAGTCTCAACGCTGACGATTACCTGCTGATCGGTTTTGATCTGAAAAAAAACATCAATGAACTCATTAACGCCTACAGTGACTCCAGTAACTACACCCGTGATCTCAACCTGAACCTGCTGGCCCGGATCAACCGCGAACTGGGCGGCAATTTCGATCTGTCAGGTTTCCAGCATTATGCTGTCTACAACCCCGAGTTGGGCGCCATGGAGAGTTATCTGCTGGCACTTGGAGAACAAAAAGTCTTTATCGAGGCCTTGCAGCAGGAATTTGAGTTTGAAGCCTTTGAGCCCTTGCACCTGGAGTATTCCTTTAAATTTCTGCCGGCTGAAATTGACTCCCTCTGTAAGCAAACAGGTTACAAGCGCATTGAAAATTTCAGTGATAAACAGGATCGTTTTATCGACTCACTGTGGCAGGTGACCTTGAGGAACGGGTAAGTGAGAAAGGACAAATTCTGAGGGACTCATTACAAACCACCAGCACAGCGTTTTTAATATGAAGCATAGGCGTTGTTCATAAGCCCATCAGTATTCTGATCAAGCTGCCCAGCGTAAAGGCAGCGATCAGACCAAAGCACCACAAGGCGACAAACCAGATCCACTGACGCTGCTTCTTGGTAAAATGCCGGTTAATGAAATCAGTAATGCATTTCATCACTGGTCTTTCCTCTGAAAACATAATAGCTATAGGCCGTGTAGGCCAGAATAACCGGCAGCAACACGGCGGTTCCGATCAGAAGCAAAGACTGTGATGTGGCGGCAGCCGCCGCATCCCATAGCGTAAAGCTGAAAGGCACTATCCAGGGATAGATGCTGATCAGCACACCGACATAGCCCAGCAGAAATATCACCATCGTCAACAAGAACGGACTCACTTCCCGGCTGCTGTGTATTGTCCGCCACAGGAGCAAGAACGCGGCCAGCGTCAGAATTGGAATCGGCGCCAGATAGAAGATATTGGGTAAACTGAACCAGAGTGTCTCGATGCGGGCATCACTCAAGGGCATATACACACTGACAATAAGCATCCCGAGAATGACATAGGCACTGACATAACTGGCAATTCGCCGCGCCCAGATTTGCGTGTCGTTTTCAGTCTTCCAGATCAGCCAGGTTGCACCAATCAGTGCATAGCCAAAGACCAGCGCTATGCCGGTCACCGTGGCAAAGCCATTTGCCCAATCGAGCGGGCCGCCTGCAAAGCTTCGCTGAGCAACATCAACGCCCTGGACAATATTGCCGAGAATAACCCCCTGCATAAAAGCAGCCAGCATGGAGCCGACGTGAAAGGATAAGTCCCATAGCTTGCGGTCGCGTCCTTCGGTTTTAAAACGAAACTCAAAGGCGACACCTCTTAGAATGAGCCCCAGTAGCATCAATATCACCGGCAGGTAAAACGCGGGCATCAGTATTGCGTAAGCAAGCGGGAAAGCCGCAAATAGCCCACCTCCGCCTAACACCAGCCAGGTCTCATTGCCGTCCCAGAAAGGGGCAATAGAGTTCATGATGGTGTCGCGGGATTTATCAGACGGCGCGAAGGGAAACAGGATGCCGCAGCCGAGATCAAAGCCGTCGAGCAGTACATAAATGAATATTGCGGCAGCAATCAACCCGGCCCAGATCAGAGGCAAGTCCAGCCATGATGAAAAATCAAACATAATTACGCACCCCCTGAACGATCACTGGCAATGAGCGGAGCAATGTTCTCATGGCCATGTTGATAATAGCCTTCCGCCTGCCTGGACTGCAGCGGACCTTTTGCAATCAGTTTCAGAATGTAATAGCTGCCGGCGCCGAATATCACTGTGTACACCACAATGAATATCAACAGACTCAGAAATATTTGTTCAGCTATCACGGGTGATATGCTCTCACTCGTTTTTAATACCCCATACACGATGAAGGGTTGCCGACCGATTTCGGTCACAAACCAGCCTGCTAATACAGCAATGAAGCCACTGGGCGTCATGGCCATACACCAGAGCTGAAACTTTCTGGATTCGAATAAGCGCTTTTTAAAGAACAGGATGACGGCAATAATACCGGTGAAAATCATGGCCATACCGATACCGACCATCACCCGGAATGACCAGAAAACCGCCGATACTGGCGGGCGCTCATCCTTCGGGACATCCTTGAGTCCGGGAATGATGCCATCGGTTGAACCCGTCAATATCCAGCTGGCACCGCCAGGAATCGTCACGCCGTAATCCGTGCTTTCATTCTCTTCGTTGGGTATGCCAAACAGATAAAGCGGTTTATCTGCGCCCTGTTCCCAGTTACCTTCCATGGCAGCCACTTTAATCGGCTGATGATGCAGGGTGTTTTCACCATGCGCATGGCCAATCAGCAGTTGCACCGGTGCGACAAAGACCGCAATCAGCATCGCCATGGCAAACATGACCCTGGCATGTTCAATATGGACTTTACGCCATAAATAGAATGCGCTCACACCGCTGACAACAAAAGCCGTGGTCAGATAGGCCGCGGTCAGCATATGAAAAAAACGGACAGGAAAAGAGGGGTTGAAAATAACCTCCAACCAATTGGTGGGATACAGGATGCCATCAGCCCCGATCTCGAAACCTTGCGGTGTTTGCATCCAGCTATTGGCCGACAAGATCCAGAAGGCAGAAATGATGGTGCCGATAGCTACGATGACGGTTGATGCGAAATGCATTTTTTGACTGACTCTGCCCCAGCCAAACAGCATGATGCCCAGGAATGAAGCTTCCAGAAAAAATGCCGTTAACACCTCATACCCCAGCAAGGGGCCAATGACATTGCCGACTTTGTCCGAGAAAACCGACCAGTTGGTGCCGATCTGGTAGGAAAGTACTACTCCGGAGACCACCCCCATACCAAAACAGACCGCGAAGATTTTTATCCACATCATGTAGATGTCCTGATAAACCTGACGCCCTGTTTTCAGGTAAAGTCCTTCCACCACCGCCAGCCAACTGGCCAGGCCGATGGTGAATGCCGGGAAAATGATGTGGAAGCTGATGGTGAAAGCAAATTGCAATCGAGAAAGCAGTACGGGGTCGAGTTCCAGTCCGGTCATTTCAAATCCCATTCATCATATTCGCAGAGTCAGCAAGTCAAATATGTGACTCGCAGCCAAGACAATAATATTCAGGATTATGCATAAATATAGAAAGAAATTTTATGTTGTGTTCAGCAGGGTGACCGGAGTGGAGTGAACAAAAGCGAATTATTCGGAGCGTTGTTTGAGATTATGTGGCGTTTTCAATTGCTTTTTTAACCCGGACCGGTAGCATTTAGCGGGCATTTAAGCGAAATTGAAGGCAGAAAAAGTCAGTTTATAAAGTTTGGCCAAGCAATTTCTCTGCTGCTTGGTTGTCTTGATGACCAGGGCTTGAGAAATAAAAAAATTAACGCAAAAAGACAAATGAATAGATCACCAAATCAGAAATCCAACTCGATGCTGGACCTCCTGCTCAGTATCATTCTACCTTCCATTATTCTGATGAAATTCAGTACAGAGGAGTATTTCGGGCCCACAGGCGGTTTAATTATTGCACTTGCTTTTCCCTTGGGCTGGGGCCTGTTTGATTTGATCAAGTATCGAAAATTTAACTTTATCGCCTTGCTGGGTTTGATCAGCATTTTACTGACAGGGGGTATTGGCCTGCTGGCGCTGGATGTGAAATGGCTGGCGGTTAAGGAGGCAGCTGTGCCCGGGCTGATTGGTATTGCGGTGCTGCTCTCTGTATTTACGCCTTATCCTTTAGTGAGAACTTTTCTGTACAACCCGGCGGTGATGAATATCAAACTCATTGAAGAGAAGCTGGAGCAATCCAATAACCGTCACCAGTTTGAAGATCGCCTGATGAAGGCCACTTATTTTGTGGCGGGGTCTTTTGCTTTTTCGGCTGTCATGAATTATGTCCTGGCCAAAACCATAGTGACAAGTCCGGCCGGGACCGAGGCCTTCAATGAGGAACTGGGCCAGCTGACCCTGTACAGTTATCCGGTTATTGCTGTGCCATCGATGCTCATGACAATGGGCATACTTTATTATTTATGGCAAAGCATTCGTGATTTGACCGGGCTCAAGCTGGAACAGGTCGTTCGGTCTAAGTAGTCCTCTATTCCATGTTGATTTGAGTATGGTCGCTTTGAATGAGACAGCCTTTAGTGAGCAGTGGCTGATTAAACACTCACACAAAGCCTCTGAAGACTCTCAGCTTTGATCGATTAGACAGCTTTTACATTTCCGCTTTCAGGCTAAAAAAGTATATTCATAAGCGCGGTCTGAATCAGGCGGTATGAGCAAGGCTGAGTGACTCTCATCAAGCTTTTTCCTGAGCAGACTCCTGTTGTAATTTTTGGATTTCTCGCTTCAACTCCTCGGCCTCACTGGTGATTGTGGCAAAACTGCGTATGTCTCCTTTTCTTTGCGCATGCATTGCCTGTTCCAGCTTCTTAGCATGAGCCTTTTTTAGCTTTTTGAGGGGGACAGATTTGAAAAATGACAGCATGGATGAGCTACCTGTTAGTAGAGGGTTTTAGGTTTAGCAGACGATCACGATATTGATTGACGGTTACCATTGGATATAAGAAGACCAACATCGTAAATAAACGTTCAAGAACCGTTTCATGAACATTCAAGCTGGATAGCCAATTTGACTCAAATACGGATGGCAATTACATAGAGATAAATAAAAACCTTATTTTTACTGAGGTTTATATGTAATTGCTGATAAGATAGGGGCCGAATCGGGGTGGAAGACGCAACATGTATATGATTACATGATGATAATCTGAATAAGCCCAGACCTGCATTTGAGGAGAGTAGTCATGGCTAAGCAATTGGGTACAGTCACAGCACTATCTGGAGATGTCATTGCAACTAACACCAATGACTCGAGAACGCTTCGGATACAAGACCCAATTTTCGATGATGACGTCATCATTACTGGTGAAGATGGTCTTGTCGAAATTGGTCTGGCCAATAATCAAACAATAGATCTAGGCAGAAACTCAGAGGTTTCACTAAAAAGCCTGATAGATGACGCTTCATTCTCAGAAACAGTTGAGGAATCAACCAGCGCGGATGTTGAAGCTATTCAGCAGGCCTTGTTGGAAGGGGGGGATCCGACAGTCAATGAAGAGGCAACGGCAGCAGGTGCCGGAGTTCAAACTGGCAATGAGGGACATGAGGCGGTTTTTGTCGATTACCTTAACCCTGAAGTTACCCCGGAAGCCGGTTTTGATACAACTGGCGTGACGAATCAATATAGCTTTCCTGAAGAAGACATTATCGTCACTGAGCAAGAGGGTAATGATCCTGTCAATCAGCCAGACAATGATGTGCCGGTAGAGAATCAGCCCCCTACACTCATTGTGAATGAAGGGCAGACCGGCCTGCTTTTTGAAGCCGGCTTACCGTCAGGCTCAAACGTTGGCAAAACCATTCACACAATGACGGGAAGCTTCTCACTTTTCGACCCTGATGGGGTTGATGACATTACCCACGTCAAAATTAACAGCACTACCATCGACATTGATGACCTGGGCAGCGACAACCTGATTCAGGGGCAATACGGCCAGCTCATTATCATTGATTACGACAGTGAGACAGGCAAAGCGATATTCGAATATCACCTCACTAATCCAGCTGTTGATATTGAAAATACCGACGAAAAAGACTTTTTCAGTCTGGCTGTGTCTGATGATGGTATTAACTTCTCCTCACCCGTGGCTGTGGCGTTTCAAGTGATCGATGACTCCCCGGTATTCAGAGTGGTTAATGATGATGCAGATACCGGCACACTGGTATCGGTAACGGCATATAACTCTGAGCCGGATCAAATGGTGTATGACGATATACAGCTGGCTGACTGGGTTTTGGGTGCAGATGGTTTTGAGAACGCTGCCGTCACCATCCCTGATGGCGTTAACGCAGAAGTCGTCTCTCAGAGTCAGGACAGTATCATTATCAATTTCTTCGATGGGGAGGAGGTCGCTGCAACATTGACCTTGAATGCGGATGGTCACGACAATTTACAGGTATTCAACCGTGACTATGATACGCAAACGATTCCATTGCTGACGAAATCGGCCACTGCCTCAGGCCCCGAACTGGTCAAATATATCAATACTGAAGACTTGAATGTAGCGATTACTGGCAGCGATGGCGATAGTGTGGCAAACGAGCCTCAAGATGAGGTTAATCCCAGTAACAGAGGCTGGGCTGTAGATGACAATCAGATTGATGTTTCAGAGTCGATCACATTCACGTTTGATCGCCCTGTCGGCAATTTTAGTTTTGTGGCGAATGGTTTCACAGGCGGGCCTTCCGAGGGTAATGTTGGACTCAACATTACCGTCTATTATGATCAAGCCATGACTGACTATGAGACGTTTCAGGTCTCAGCCGAATCCAATCAATTGATCCATATTGATGAACTCAATGGTTTTGGCTCCAATCTCACTGGCAGCAGCTCATTCTGGGCTGTGGACGTAGAAAGTGATTCCTCGGCTCAGGATCATAATGATGGATTTCGTCTAAACGATATTTCAGTGACGACAACACTGCAGACTGTCCCAGGTGATCTCGAATATCACGGTATCACTGTTGAAATTGAGGATACAGATGGAGATTCAGCCAGTCAGTCTTTTGACCTTGTTCTGAAGGGCGAATATGGCTCTGAATTATCACTGGAAGCTATCACAGGGACTTCTTCAGATGATGTACTGATGGGTACCAGTGGAGATGATGTCATCAAAAGTGGTAGTGGTGACGATACTATTACCACTGGTGACGGTAATGATCACTTGGTCTGGGATGCAGGAGAATCGGGCACTGATACACTGACTGACTTTGAGCAAGGCAGTGATGTGATTGATATATCCCAGCTTCTGGATCCGGAAGGCGCACTGGATATCGGTGGTGTACACAGCCTCGATGATTACCTGAAAGCAAGCTTTGATGGCACTCACACCACTTTTGAAGTTTACAATAATGGTGATGCCGCGCAAGATACAGCAACAGCAACACAAACGATTGTTGTAGCAGGTGACTTTACCGATCTTTCCACACTGATTATTGATGGTGATTTAGTGGTTGAGCAAAGCTGAGATAGTTATCAACCCATGCTAAATTAGCGTGGCGTCTTACCCTTTTTTATCGATTGAAAATAAGAAAGCCCAATGCGTTTCCGCATTGGGCTTTTGAATTATTGATGGCGTTCAGGGGCGGAACTGAACCGGCACGGCCGCAAGGCCAAGGGATTCAATTAGAACTCGAGGTTTTTGAGGGGGATTAGGCCCTAGAAATACCAGTCTTTCTAGGCTTACCACGCCATAGATACTCTGGCTGAACCTATAGCGCTTTTTTCGAGACTATTCTGAGCTTTACCGCAGTTTAACTTATGAATACTGCATATTCTTCGGCGCGAAATTCCACGACGAGCGATTAAGAACTGAGCGACTCTAAATAAGCAAACAATTCGTCCTTGATTTTCAGTTTCTGTTTTTTAAGCCCCTCAATCTCATCATGGCTTACATGCACAATCTGTGCTTCCATGTTTTGAATTTTCTGGTCAAGTTCGTTGTGTTTTTCAAACAGCTGTGTGAAATGGTGATCCTTATTTTTAAGTTTGGTGATCAGGTCACGATGTTCGGGGAACATGTTTTATCTCCAATATGTTTCTTCGCTTAAAGAAATTGCTGATTATCAGTGCTGATAGAGCCTTGGTTAGATGTGTTAAGCCTCTTCAGTTGTTAATTTAATGCATTAAGCATAGGAGTCTGGCGGGATCTTGTCATTGATGTAGATCATCAAACTGCTTGGCTTGATCGTTAATTCGAAATGGGCATTTTCATAACTTCAATGAGAGAGCTTTTTCTCATTTAGAGAAATCTCATTTTGATATAAAAAAAGCCCCAACACGTTTCCGCATCGAGGCTTTGATATTTGATGGTGCCCAGGGCCGGAATCGAACCGGCACGGCCGCAAGGCCGAGGGATTTTAAGTCCCTTGTGTCTACCAATTTCACCACCTGGGCAACAAGCCGCGCATTATAACGCATTAACTGAGATTGGACTATTGGTGTTTGGCCGTCACAGCATAAGGTAACTGGTAGTGTGATTCGATGGTTTCACGGGTCAGGATGCCGTAGGTTCTTTCGATCATCGGGGCTGTCATCCGGGTCACATACAGCGCTTCCACGTCATTCTGATTTAATACCTCGACCGCCTCGCGCAGGCTGGTGTGTAGCGAGATTTTATGCACATTGCGACGGTTGGCCGGGATCTGCATCAGATCGATTTCCTCGCCTTCCTCGGTACTGACGGCACGGGCCAGATCACCGGCCGGCATCAGGGCCACGGTTTCTTTTTCATTTTTGATTAAGACCCAGTCAGGGTTCGACTCAAGGGCATGCACGGCAGCCTGCGTGCTGACATGTTGTGACAGGATGATGAAGTTACGCTGCATGGCATTGGCGACACTGATTCGGCGCAAGGTCTGGGTGATCGGATCATGCCGATAATCTAGCCCGCGGGTGCGCAGCAGTTTCATAAACAGCGGATCCTGTTTGAAGTATTCATGGTTGATCAGACTGGCAAAAACGATAGCGAGCATGCCGGGCAGAATAATATTGGGATTACCGGTGAGTTCGAGCATGGCCAGTAAGGCGGCCAGTGGCGCTTTGAGCGTGGCCCCCATCATCGCGCACATGCCGATAACCGCATAGAAAGTCATGGTGGAAGACTGGTCCGGAAATACCGCGCTACCGACAATACCCAATGCGGCGCCGGCGCAGGCCCCAACAACCAGGGTCGGACCAATTAGCCCGGCGGGAATGCCGAACCCAACGCAGGCTGTGGACAGGACTAGTTTCAGCATCATCAGCACAATCAATGCGGATAAAGCCGCTTCATTGGTCGAGATGCCACTGATAATGCTGTAGCTCATGCCCATGACTTCGGGCACTAACAAGCCGATGAGTCCCACCAGAATACCGGCATAGGTGGTACGCAGCCAGAACGGGTGCTTTAGGAACAGACCGGAGAAAAAGCTGAGACTGCGCAGGAACAGGGTAGCAAGGCCGCCGATAACAATGCCCATCAGTACGATGTAAGGAATTTCCCATAAAGACTGCATGTCGGCTGATAAATTGGCAAAAATCGCGCTTTCGCCGAAGGTTAGGCGACTCAATACCGCACCGGTTACCGAAGACAGGATGATCGGAATAAAACTGGCGATGTGATATTCCATCATGATGACTTCCATCGCGAAGATCACACCGGCTACAGGGGTATTAAATGAGGCAGCGATGGCGGCAGCGGCGCCACAAGCGACCAGAATGCGTACACTGTTATTGGGCAGTTCCAGCAGGGTGGCAAGCTGACTGCCACTGGCCGCGCCCAGGTGAACGCTGGGACCTTCACGACCGACTGAGTGACCGGTAATGAGGGCAATACCGGCACCGAAAAACTGGCGTAAAGCATTCTGCCAGGGCAGTCGACCCTGATGTGAGGATAGCCGTTCAATGACATGGACGACGCCGGTGTTACGTTCCTCAGGTTTCAGCCCGTAAAGTAGCAAGCCAATTAACAGTCCGCCAGCTATCGGTAGTCCCAGCACCCATGGCCAGGGCAGGTTGGCAAAGTCTTCGACTTTGGCGGTGGGAAAAATCAGAATCTGGCCGGAGTCGATAAAAAGCCGCAAGGCGATGATAACGAGGCTTGCCAACAGGCCGGTGAGGATAGCGAGGCCGTAGAGTTTGACTGCCGAATCACCGAATATGAAATATTGTCTGATTTTCTCCAGCATCTCGCCTAGTTTACCCGTTTAGAATAAGTATTAGAGTTGCGGCGCCCCCTCCCCGATATCCTCCGTGGAAGAAGGGACCGCGATTGCTGTAGTTCAGTGTAGCTGAAGCGGTGCTGACTGGCTAAGTGTGCTTGCCGGATTTAAATTACTTTGGAAAAGCGCTGCTGTGTGACCTGACTGTATTTATCGAAAGCCATACAGATATGGCGGATCAACAGACGCCCGGCCGGCAATACCGCAATGTGTTCCCCGTTATACTGCAACAGCCCGTCACGGGCAAATTGTTCCAGTTGCGGGAAGACCGTGTGGAAATACTCGGCAAAATCGATTGGGTAGCGGCGTTCAATGTCGGCGATATCAAGTGAGAAGTGACAGATCAGCTGGGAGATGATGTCGCGTCGCAGTTTGTCATCCTGATCCAGCTCGACACCCCGGAAGATGGCAAGATCAGCGGCTTTGATAGCGCTGTCATATTCCAGCAGGGTTCTGACATTCTGGCTGTATGAGTCACCGATCATGCTGATAGAGGTGACGCCGAAACCAATCAGATCGCATTCAGCATGGGTGGAATAACCCTGAAAATTACGATAAAGCTGCTTTTTCTGCTGTGCAAGAGTCAGCTCATCGTCCGGCTTGGCGAAATGATCCATGCCGATATAAACATAGCCTGCATCGGTCAGTTTTTCGATGGTGCTTTGCAGAATATCCAGCTTTTCGCCGGCCAGGGGTAAATCGTCGTTTCTGATCTGTCGCTGGGTTTTGAAGCGCTCGGGCATATGCGCGTAGTTGAAAACGGACAGGCGGTCCGGTGATGCAGCAATAACTTTGTCCAGGGTCTCATTAAAACTGTTGACCGTCTGATGCGGCAGACCATAAATCAGATCCAGGCTGATACTGCGAAAGCCTTCCCGGCGGGCGGCTTCCAGCACACCAAAAGTTTCTGCCTCAGTCTGAATCCGGTTAACGGCTTTTTGCACCTGCGGATTGAAGTCCTGCAGTCCCAGGCTGAGCCGGTTAAAGCCAAGCTCACGCAGCAGCGCTATGGTTTCGGCATCCGCTTCACGCGGGTCCACTTCAATGGAGAATTCACCGGAATCGTCATCGGCCAGTGTGAATAATTGGCGGGTGACACGCATCAGCTCCTGCATCTGCTGGTGGCTGATAAATGTCGGGGTACCGCCGCCCCAGTGCAGTTGTTCGACAATGCGACTGTTATCAAATAACTCGGCCTGCATCGCCATTTCCCTGTACAGGTTTTGCAGATAGGGCTCGGCATGGGCGCGGTTTTTGGTGATGACTTTGTTGCAGGCGCAGTAAAAGCAGACCGTGTCGCAGAAAGGCAAATGGTAATACAGAGACAGCGGGCCACCGCGCCGGTTGGAGAGATCGATATGCTTCTGGTAGCTGGCGGCGTTGAAGCCTTCGTGAAACTCGACCGCGGTCGGGTAAGAGGTATAACGCGGGCCGGCATTGTCATAACGCTGGATCAAATCAACGTCGAACTGGAGGGTGTCACTCATAATCAAACCTGCTCAATTTTTGAGCAGAGTATAACGTCACAAGGCCTTTAATTCTGGCCTGATTGGACCTGTCTTGACCTGGATCAAATCGTTGAACGCTGATCGCCTTCTGAGCGCTCGGAAAGGCTGTCGACGTGCGCTTTGATAATAGGCAGGGCTTCCTCGGGTGTATCAACAACGCGAAACAGGAATATATCGTCCGGATCGATACAGCCCAGGCCCACCATCTGGTCTTTCAGCCAGTCAAGCAGTCCCTGCCAGAAGGATGAGCCATAGAGTATGACCGGGAAGTGCCGTATTTTCTGGGTTTGCATCAGGGTCAGGGCTTCGAAGAATTCATCCAGCGTACCGAAACCGCCGGGGAATACGACGTAACCAATCGAGTATTTAACAAACATCAGCTTGCGAACAAAGAAGTAACGGAAACTGAGCCGGGTGTCCTGACTGGGGTTGGCGATTTGCTCATGGGGCAGCTCAATATTGAGGCCGACAGAGCGACTGCCCTGGTTCAAAGCGCCTTCGTTAGCCGCGCCCATAATGCCCGGGCCGCCGCCGGTAATGACCGAAATACCGTCCTGTGAGAGGCTTCGCGCCACTTGCCGGGCATCATCATAATAGGGAGAGTCTTCAGTCAGCCGCGCACTGCCGAAGATAGAAACAGCCGGGCCCAGTTCATTGAGCGTTTCGATCCCATCTATCAATTCCGCCTGGATACGAAATACCCGCCAGGCTTCCGAGGTTTTCAAATCTTCCACGCATTCGGTCCTTTTTGTCTCCGGTCATCCGGTTTCAAGATAATTAATAGTAGCAGGCTTTGCAATTGCGCTTCGCCGGGGTAGAAGGCGAACAGCTTTTGTTTAGAAATCAGGCTATCTACGGTATTATTATCGGCTTTTCAGCAGACATTTTCGGCGAATCTATGAAAGTTCTTGTTATCGGCAATGGCGGACGCGAACACGCGCTGGCCTGGAAACTCAGTCAATCTCCAAAACAACCGGAAGTCTTTGTCGCACCGGGTAACCCCGGCACTGCCAATGAGCCCGGTATCAGTAATGTCGATATCAAGGTGGAAGATATTGATGGCCTGGTGGCTTTCGCTAAAGACAATGCCATTGACCTGACCGTGGTCGGGCCGGAAGTGCCATTGGTCATGGGGGTTGTTGATGCCTTTAAGGATGCCGGTCTCCGTTGCTTTGGCCCCAGCAAGGCGGCGGCTGAACTGGAAGCGTCAAAAAGCTTCACCAAGGACTTTCTGGCCCGCCACAAGATTCCGACGGCGGCCTATAAAGTGTTTACCGATGTAGAACAGGCCAAAGACTATATCCGTGCTGAAGGTGCACCGATAGTGGTGAAGGCTGATGGCCTGGCAGCGGGTAAAGGCGTGATTGTCGCGCAGACCGAAGCCGAAGCCATCGAAGCGGTTGAAGATATGCTGTCGGGTAATAAATTCGGCGATGCCGGTCATCGCGTAGTGATTGAAGAATTTATGACCGGCGAAGAAGCCAGCTTTATCGTTATGGTGGACGGAGAACATATTCTGCCACTGGCGACATCACAGGATCACAAAGCCCGTGATAACGGCGATAAAGGACCTAACACTGGTGGTATGGGAGCGTATTCTCCGGCACCGGTGGTGACCGATGCGGTCTACCAGCGCATTATGGCTGAAGTCATTGAGCCGACTGTGAAAGGGATGGCTGCGGATGGCCGCCCTTATGTTGGCTTCCTCTATGCGGGGCTGATGATCGATGACAACGGCGCACCGAAAGTGGTGGAATATAACTGCCGTTTCGGTGATCCGGAAACACAGCCGATATTGATGCGTTTGCGTTCAGACCTGGTTGAATTATGTGAAGCCGCGCTGGATGCCCGCTTGAACGAAGTCAATGCGCACTGGGATCCGCGTGCGGCAGTCGGCGTGGTCATGGCGGCAGGCGGTTATCCCGATGTCTACCGCAAGGGCGATGTGATTTCCGGAATCGACAAGGCGGAAACCAAAGGCAGCAAGGTCTTTCATGCCGGGACCGCCAGTCATGGTGATGAGGTCGTGACGAATGGTGGTCGTGTGTTATGTGTGACGGCATTGGGCAAGACAGTCGCTGAGGCGAAGGCCGCTGCCTATGACTCACTGAGAGAAATCAGCTGGAATGATGCATACTACAGAACCGATATTGCTTATCGGGCTGTAGCCCGCGAACAGGCGTCATAGCCATACAGAGGTTTTAAGTCGGCTGTTCTGAGCGGGAGTGGATTGCCTCGCTGCGCTCACGAAGATGAGTTGGTGGGAGTCCCGCCACCCGTTACCCGGTAAGTAGGCGGATCCTTTTCAGAACCGGCTTTTTAGGATAAAACCGGTATCAGTCTGAACTCATGAGTAATGTCATTTACAATACCGCTTTGGCGGTATTTTTGTGGACACAGCAATGACAACAATCAACTGGCGGCTGAGACGTGCCGTGGAAACATTGGAGGCTGGCGGTATTATCGCCTACCCTACCGAGGCGGTTTACGGCGTGGGTTGTGATCCCTGGGACGAAGATGCCCTGCTGGATTTACTGGAAATCAAACAGCGACCCTGGGAAAAGGGCTTGATCCTGATAGCGTCAGACTTCAACCAGCTGCAGGACTTTATTCAACCGGTGCCGGCAGACATCCTGAAACAATTGCAGCAAAGCTGGCCAGGCCCGGTAACCTGGCTACTGCCGGTGCGTGATGAAGTTTCAGAATTGCTTACCGGCGTGCATGACACGATTGCGGTACGTGTTACTGCGCATCAGCAGACCCGGGATTTATGCGAGGCATTCGGTGGTGCGATTGTCTCAACCAGTGCCAATGTGGCGGGTGTCCGGCCTGCTAAAAATGTGCATCAGGTTCGCTGGCAGTTGCCTGGACTTGATTATGTGATGCCGGGTTCACTCGGCGGTGCTACCAGACCCAGCCAGATCCGCGATGCCAGAACCGGAGCGATTTTACGATGAGTCAGCCCGATATCGATGCTGTACGTGAATATTTACTTTCACTACAAGAGCGTATTTGCCTTGCCCTTGAAGAAATCGATGGCAAGGCTCGTTTCGAGCTGGATGAATGGCAACGCGAGGCTGGCGGCGGAGGGCGCACCCGTGTTCTGAGTGGCGGCAGGGTTTTTGAGCAAGGCGGCGTGAACTTCTCCGAAGTCAGTGGCGATAACCTGCCAGCGTCAGCAACTGCCAGCCGACCGGAACTTGCCGGGCGCAGTTTCAAAGCGATGGGCGTGTCGCTGGTGATTCATCCCCATAATCCTTATGTGCCGACCTCGCATGCCAATGTACGTTTTTTTATTGCTGAAAAAGCCGGTGAAGCGCCGATCTGGTGGTTTGGCGGCGGTTACGATTTAACGCCGTATTACGGTAACGAAGAAGATGTTATCCACTGGCATCAAACAGCCAAAAAAGCCTGTGAAACTTTTGGTGACGATATTTATCCCCGTTTTAAAGCCTGGTGTGATGAGTATTTTTATCTGAAACACCGTGATGAATGCCGCGGTGTAGGCGGCCTGTTTTTTGATGACTTGAATGAATGGGGCTTTGCGCGCTGCTTTGCTTTCCTGCAATCCGTCGGTAACAGCTATATCGAGGCTTATGCACCGATTGTCAGAAAGCGAATGAATCAGGCATACGGCGAACAAGAGCGTGATTTTCAATTATACCGACGCGGGCGCTATGTCGAATTTAACCTGGTTTATGACCGGGGCACTTTATTCGGCCTGCAGTCAGGGGGACGCACCGAGTCGATTCTGATGTCACTGCCACCCCTGGTGAAATGGCGCTATAACTGGCAGCCTGAAGCGGGGTCAGCGGAAGCGAAGCTTTATACCGATTTTCTGCCGCCGCGCGACTGGATTTAACTGAAACAACAGATCTATCCGCAGATCAGATAGATTATTCGGCTGGAAAAAAATCAGGCTATAAGCATGTGCACACCTCAGTAATGAGTGAACCTGAGCTTCATTTTTAATCAGCGGTCATCTGTGCAATCCGCGGGTGTGGATTCACGAGTCTCCCGCCAGCAATGCCAGCTGATCGGCCTGATATTCGTTGATCAACGGCTCAATCACCTGATCCAGATCACCTGCCATAATTTCATTCAGCTTGTAGAGCGTCAAATTAATCCGATGGTCGGTAATCCGGCCCTGTGGATAGTTATAGGTCCGGATCCGCTCACTGCGATCGCCGCTGCCGACCAGAGATTTACGGGTCTGGGCCTGTTCGGCTTCCTGCTTCTGCACCTGTTCGGCCATAATCCGGGATTGCAGTACAGACATCGCTTTAGCGCGGTTTTTATGCTGCGAGCGTTCTTCCTGACATTCGACCACGATACCGGTCGGAATATGAGTGATGCGGATAGCCGAATCGGTTTTGTTTACGTGCTG
Organism: Methylophaga sp.; assembly: GCF_009711715.1. Taxonomy (GTDB): domain Bacteria; phylum Pseudomonadota; class Gammaproteobacteria; order Nitrosococcales; family Methylophagaceae; genus Methylophaga. The sequence goes on from NZ_VENF01000009.1 coordinate 62,881, forward strand.
ACCACCGGCACCGGATGCGCGAAAAGTATCGACGCGAATATCGGCCGGGTTGATATCAACTTCGTCGATCTCGTCGACTTCTGGCAGGATCGCAACGGTACAGGCAGAAGTATGAATTCGGCCCTGAGACTCGGTTTCCGGTACCCGCTGAACCCGATGTGCGCCGGATTCGAATTTCAGTCGTGAATAAGCGCCTTCCCCAACGATACGGCAGATAATTTCCTTGTAACCGCCGTGTTCTCCTTCCTGGGCATTGATGACTTCCACTTTCCAGCGGCGTAATTCGGCGTAGCGGCTATACATCCGGAACAGATCACCAGAGAAAATGGCGGCTTCGTCACCACCGGTACCGGCACGGATTTCCAGATAGATATTGCGCTGATCATTAGGATCTTTCGGCAGCAGGAGTTTTTGCAGCGTCAGTTCCAGCTCGTCCAGCTTGTCTTCAGCCCGGGCCAGTTCCTCTTTGGCCATTTCCCGCATCTCGGCATCATCTTCTTCCAGCATCAGGCGGGCATCATCCATGTCAGATAATGTGTCGCGATATGCATTGAAATTGCTGACAACAGGCTCTAACTGTGCGTATTCCTGCGATAAACTGCGAAACTTGTTCTGATTCGCCATGGTGTCCGGTTCGGCCAGCAGGCCGGCGATTTCTTCATGACGATCGACAAGGGATTCCAGTTTCTGCTTGATCGACTGTTTCACTTTTTATCCTTGATATTAAACAGACGCCGGGCTGAGTCCAGCAACTGGCCGTCTTCATCAAAACCGGACAGACGAAGCTGCCGGCTGGGTTCATGCAATAAACGATTCGTCAGACTGCGGGCCAGTTCGGTCATCACCTGCTCTGGTGGCAGCCCTTGTTCCAACTGTCGCAGTGCTTTTTCAAGTGAATGTTTACTTATCTCTTCCGCCCCATCTCGTATGGCACGGATGACAGGAACAGCATCCTGTGTACGCAGCCAGGCGAGGAAATGATCCACCTGACTGTCGATGATTTCTTCCGCCTGCAGCGCCGCATCACGACGTGATTGCAGGTTTTCTTCAATAATATCCCGGAGGTCATCGACACAGTAGAGGTAGATATCTTCCAGTTGTCCGACCTCAGCTTCGATGTCACGGGGTACGGCGATATCGACCATAAAGATGGGTTTGCGCTTACGCTGCTTCAGCGCGCGTTCTACCGCACCTTTCCCCAGAATGGGTAACTGGCTGGCAGTGGAGCTGATCACAATATCGGCTTCGGCAAGGTGCGCCGGCAACTCGCTCAGGCTGATGGCATAGCCATCGACCTGAATGGCCAGGTTGTGTGCTCTTTCCACGGTGCGGTTGGCAATAATCAAGCGTTGGATGCCATTATCATGTAAGTGGCGGGCAGCCAGTTCAATCGTGTCACCGGCACCGATCAGCAGTGCGGTTGATTCGGCGAGATCACTGAAGATCTGTTTGGCCAGACTGACGGCAGCGAAGGCCACCGAGACCGGACTGTTTCCAATTGCCGTATCGGTGCGCACCTGCTTGGCAACGGCAAAGGCATGCTGGAACAGTCTGCCGAGAGATTTGCCCAGGGTTTTGGCGTTGAGAGACTGACTGTAGGCGTCTTTGAGTTGCCCCAGAATTTGAGGTTCACCCAGCACCATTGAGTCGAGGCCGCAGGCCACCCGCAAAAGATGACGAATCGCGCCATCACCCTGGTAGTGGTAGAGATAGGGCGTGATGGTCTCACTATCCAGTTGGTGGAAGTCATGCAACCAAGCCAGGATCTCATTGTCTGAATCGACATCAAGACAGCAGTAAATTTCGGTCCGGTTGCAGGTGGACAAAATCACGACTTCCAGCACAGATTCCTGTTCATGCAGAGCAGACAATGCGCGGGGTAATACACTCGCATCAAAAGCAAACAGCTCGCGGATATGCACGGGTGCTGTGTTGTGGTTAATGCCGTAGGTAACAAGATGCATATTGGGAAAAAGTCGTAATTAAATGCTGGTAAACTCTACAGCCGTTGTTGAATCGTTTTTATTGGACAAATCAATACACCATTCTATCAAAATCAAACGGGCAGGTCGTTTTAATATGGATTTGATGCAATCTTTTTTGCGGGGAGCCGGGCAGCGCCTCAAACATGCCGGTCTTATAGGCATGCCTCTGTTTCTGCTTGCCTGTGCCTCGACCCCGGCACAACAGGCCGGAGCGCCGGAGGCTGGACCTGCTGAAAACAAGATGGAAACCGTCGCCACCGAAACGGACGCCAAACCCGAGCAGCCCAAACAATACATGCCTTTATCGCCGGAGCTGATGTATTACATTCTCTCTGCTGAGGTAGCGGGTCAGCGTGGTCAGATCGGTATCGCCGTTGATCTCTATCAGCGTGCGGCGGAAATGGTCGAGTCACCGGCCCTCGCCAGCCGCAGTGCCCAGGTTGCGAGTTTGTCGCGAGACCAGCAGCGAATCAATGATGCGCTGGAACGCTGGATTGAAGTCGACCCCAATGATGCGGATGTTTACATCATGCAGGCGCCCTTCCTGATGCTGAAAGACAACTATCAGGGTGCGGTAAACGCCGTCAACAAAGCCCTCGAATTGGCACCGGACAAAAAGAAAACTTATTTGATCCGTGTTTCCGAAAACCTGGCCGAAGTGGCCGAGCCGGATGAAGCGCTCAATATGCTCAAGCAGCTCGACAGCTATCAGCAGAATGACCCGGCTGCCCGTTTTGCCTATGCCCGTATGGCGTTTTTTTACAAACGCTACGAAGAAACTCTGAACAAACTTGCGCCGCTATTGGAAGCGGATCCGGATAATGAAGATTATCTGGTGCTCAAAGCCGATACCCTGCAGCGTATGGGACGTTCGGAAGAAGCCCTGAAGCTGATTGCCAAAGCGGCCAAAAAGGATGACGCCAGTCAGGATCTGCGATTTACATACGGTAAACTGCTTGGCGAGAATGGCGAGACCGAACAGGCGCACGAGGTTTTTGAAACTATTCTGGCCGATGACCCAGATAACCGCGATGCCCTGTTTGCGCTCGGTCTTCTGGCACTGGAAGACAAAGATGGTCAGCTTGCCAAATCCTATTTCAGTGAGTTGCTTAAACTCGGTGACCCGACTTATCAGGCCTCCTATTTTATGGGCCTGGCTGAGGAAATGAACGGCAATATCGATGCAGCCCTGGTCTGGTTTGCTTCGGTGCCGGTACAAAGTAACCGTTTCGATGTGGCTCAGAGCAACTACATCAAACTGTTGATTGAGCGTGGCGAGCTTGCCAAGGCCCGGGTGCACCTGGCGCAGTTGCGAGAAGAGTTGCCCCAGCAGGCCCTGCAGTATTACCTGTTCGAAGCCAGCTTATTGCGTGAACAGGGACAAAGTCAGGCGGCTTTTGATTTGTTGTCGGAAGCAATCAAGCGCTATCCACAGAGTGAAGACCTGCGCTACAGCCGTGCCATGATTGCAGAGTCTTTGGACAAGCTGGATGTGCTTGAAGCGGATTTGCGTTGGATTCTGGAGCGCGATCCGAACAATGCACAGGCTTTAAACGCCTTGGGCTACACCCTGACGGATCGGACTGAACGCCACCAGGAAGCATTGGACATGATCACCCGCGCGCTGGAACTGAAACCGGGTGATCCTTTCTATCTCGACAGTCTGGGCTGGGTGTATTACCGTCTCGGCGATCTGGAGAAGGCAGAAAAATATCTGCGTGAAGCCATGAATGTTCAACCCGATGTCGAGTTTATCGCGCATTTGGGCGAAGTACTGTGGGAACGCGGTAAGAAACAGGAAGCCAGACAAATCTGGCAGAAAGGTCTGGAAAAAGACGCTGATAATCAACTGCTGCGGGACACCATGCGCAGGTTCGGCTTATGAGGCAACTGCTCAGTCTGACATTGATTCTGATGTTGACTGGCTGTGCCCCGCTGTGGCAATCCAAGCCGGCGCAGGACCCTGAACAGTTGTGGCAGCAACGCCAGGTTCAACAGGCAGCGCTGACTGCGTGGGCTTTTAAAGGCCGCACGGCGATTGTTCAGGGCCGGGAAGGCTGGAATGCCGGCATTCAGTGGCAGGAGCAGGGGCAGCAATTTCACATCAAGTTATCCGGTCCGTTCTCGCAGGGTGGCGTTGAGCTGGACGGCAATGCTGAGACCGTGACACTGACGCTGGATGATGGTGAAACTTTGTCTGCGCGAACACCGGAACAGCTTCTGGCGGAAGCGATGGGCTGGTTATTACCGGTCAGTGCATTGCGTGACTGGGTCCGCGGTGTGCCCTACTCCAAGCTGCCGGTTGACAGTAAACAGCTGGACGCCCAGGGGCGTTTGACCAAGTTGGAACAGGCCGGCTGGCAAATTGAGTTTCTACGCTACATGCCGTTTAAAGATACCTCGATGCCGGAAAAAGTGTTTATGAAACATGCGGAGATGAGTGTGCGCCTGGTGGTATCTGACTGGAGTATTCCCAAGTGATCAGCTGGCCGGCCCCGGCCAAGCTGAATCTGTTTCTGCATATCACCGGCCGTCGGCCAGACGGTTATCACGAGCTGCAGACCGCGTTTCAGTTTCTTGATTACGGTGATGAACTGCAATTTGAAATCACCGATAGTCCGGAGATTAAACTCAGCCAATCCATTGCCGGTGTGGCAGATGAGGATAATCTCATTGTTCGTGCTGCGCGTCTGCTCCAGCAGCATACGGGTTGCCGGAAAGGCGCTATTATCCATGTAGACAAACAGCTGCCGATGGGGGGCGGTCTGGGCGGCGGCAGTTCCAATGCCGCAACCACGCTGGTTGCGCTGAACTATCTTTGGCAATGTGCTGTCAGTGATTCTGAATTGGCGCAACTGGGACTCGAACTGGGCGCAGATGTACCGATTTTTATTGCCGGGTTTGCGGCCTGGGCCGAAGGAGTGGGAGAGAAGTTGACGCCGATAAACCCCGAAGAATCTTGGTTTGTTGTGGTTAAGCCCGATTGTCATGTGTCCACGGCTGAAATATTTTCATCGACGGAATTGACACGGGACTGCGAACCCATCACAATATCGCGCTTCCTTTCAGGGGAAGGCAGCAATGTCTGCGAAGGGGTAGTAAAAAAACGCTACCCGGCAGTTGCAAATGCGCTGAATTGGTTGGCACAATACGCGTCGCCAAGGATGACTGGAACAGGCGCTTGCATATTCGCTGATTTTGATAATCAGCAGCAGGCGCAAAAAGTAGTGGAAAACCTGCCTTCCAACTGGCAGGGGTTTGTGGCCAAAGGCACTAACCGGTCGCCACTCACTGCATTAGCTTCGACATTAAATGAGTCGAATGCGACTGCAAGATGATAGAATGATTTTTTACAGTTGGGGTATCGCCAAGCGGTAAGGCACTGGGTTTTGATCCCAGCATTCCCAGGTTCGAATCCTGGTACCCCAGCCACTTTCTTTTGTTTTTTAACAGAAACTCGGCGCCACTACCGTGACACAAAACCGACTTCTCCAGTTACAGCAACGCACTGCCGATACCCGCATGATGGTGTTTACCGGCAATGCCAACCGCAAACTGGCTCAGAACATTGCTAATTTCCTCAGCATCTCCATCGGCAAAGCCACCGTTGAAAAATTCAGCGATGGTGAAATCATGGTTGAGATTCTCGATAACGTCCGCGGTAAGGACGTCTTTATCGTGCAACCTACCTGCATGCCCACTAACGATAATCTGATGGAACTGATGGTCATGACCGACGCGATTCGTCGTGCCTCGGCCAAGCGCATCACTCTGGTTGTTCCTTACTTCGGTTATTCACGTCAGGATCGACGTCCGCGTTCCGCCCGTGTGGCGATTACCGCCAAAGTCGTGGCCAATATGCTGACCGGTGTCGGTGCCGATCGTGTGCTGACAGTCGATCTGCACGCCGACCAGATTCAGGGCTTTTTCGACTGCCCTGTTGATAATGTCTACGCCTCGCCAGTGCTGCTGGGGGATATCTGGAAACACAAATATCAGGATCTGGTGGTGGTTTCGCCTGACGTCGGTGGTGTGGTCCGTGCCCGTGCACTGGCAAAACATCTGGACGTGGAACTGGCGATTATCGACAAGCGTCGCCCGCGTGCCAATGAAGCCAAAGTGATGAACATCATCGGCGACGTCAATAACCGCGTCTGTGTGTTGATTGACGATATGGTTGATACTGCGGGCACGCTCTGCGCTGCTGCCGCTGCACTGAAAGAACACGGTGCCAAAAAAGTCGTGGCCTATTCAACCCATCCGGTCTTATCCGGCCCGGCCATTGATAATATTTCCAACTCGGTGTTGGACGAAGTGGTAGTGACTGACACCATTCCTTTACAGCCCCACGCCGAGGCTTGTGACAAAATTCGCGTGCTCAGTATTGCTGAAATGCTGGCCGAAGCGATGTACAGAATTAGTAACGAGGAGTCTGTCAGCTCCCTGTATATGGATTAGCCGGTATAATAACCGGCTTATTACGTGCCGAACCTGGTCGCGGGGGAGGCGATTGCCGCCGTGAGGCGGTTTTTTTGATGAACTGATGTTCATACATTTTGGAGAATAAAATGGAAAACTTGTTTGAAGTACATGCCGAAGCACGTACTGATGAGGGGAAAGGTGCGAGCCGCCGCCTTCGTCATGCGGGCAAATTCCCGGCAGTGGTTTATGGTGCGGATAAAGATCCGGTTTCTATCACGCTGGATCACAACCAGTTCCTGCGTCACCTGGATGAAGAAGCATTCTATGCACACATCCTGACGCTGACAGTGGATGGTAAGAAAGATCAGGTGGTGCTGAAAGATCTGCAACGTCACCCTGCCAACGACAACAAAATTCTGCACGCTGACTTCCTGCGTGTTGATGCCAAGCATGAAATGACCATGACCGTGCCGATTCACTTTATCGGTGAAGATGTCGCGCCTGGCGTGAAAGAAGGTGGTCAGGTTTCTCACATGATGACTGAAGTTGATGTTGCCTGCCTGCCACAGGATCTGCCTGAGTATATTGAGGCAGACATTTCCAAACTGGGTATGGACGAAAGCTTGCATCTATCTGAACTGACTGTGCCTAAAGGTGTGAGCCTGACTGCGCTGACGCATCACCAGGAAGAAGAACTGGAAGAAGGCGAACGTTCTGCTTACGACCAGGCTGTTGCGAGCATTCATATGCCACGCGTACAGGAAGTTGAAGAAGACGAAGAAGCGACTGAAGCGTCTGTCGATGAAGAAGGAAACGGCAGCGACGAAGAAGCGACTGAAGAGTAATCTTTATCGTCTTGGGGAGCTGAATGGCTAGCTGGATTATCGCCGGACTGGGCAACCCCGGCTCCCAATATGATGGAACCCGGCATAATGTCGGGTTCTGGCTATTGGACCAGCTCGCCCGTGATCTTGGTACCAGTTTTACGGTGCAAAAAAAGTATCACGGCGAGCTGGCTCAATGCGATCTGGGCGAGCATAAACTGTATTTGCTCAAACCCCTGACCTTCATGAATCGCAGTGGACAGTCTGTGGCACCACTGGCCAATTTTTTCAAAATTCCCCTGCAAAATATCCTGGTGATCCATGATGAACTGGATCTGCCGCCCGGCACGGTCCGTCTCAAGCGCGACGGTGGTCATGGCGGCCATAATGGCCTGAGAGATATTATTGCGCAAAGCGGGGGCAAGGATTTTCTGCGTTGCCGTCTCGGCATCGGCCATCCCGGCGACAGCAGGCTGGTATCGGATTACGTGCTGAGCAAGCCCTCACCGACCGATCGCGAGGCTATCGAGATGGCCATCGAAAACATGTTAAAAATTCTGCCGGATGTCCTGTCGGGTAACCTCGACAAGGCCATGAACTGGCTGCACTCTCAATAGGATAAGTTATGGGATTCAAATGCGGTATCGTCGGTTTACCCAATGTTGGTAAGTCCACTCTGTTTAATGCATTGACTGAAGCCGGCATTGATGCCCAGAACTATCCTTTCTGCACTATCGAGCCCAATGTCGGTATCGTGCCGGTGCCGGATCCACGGATGGATAAACTGGCCGCGATTGTCAGTCCGGAGCGGGTGATGCCGACCACGATGGAGTTTGTTGATATCGCCGGACTGGTTGAAGGTGCCTCCAAGGGGGAAGGTCTCGGCAACAAGTTCCTCGCCAATATCCGCGAAACCGACGCGATTGCCCATGTGGTCCGCTGTTTCGAGGACGAGAATGTCGTGCATGTCACCGGTAAGGTATCGCCACTGGATGATATCGAAGTGATTAATACCGAGCTGGCGTTGGCTGATCTGGAAAGCGTGGAAAAAGCGATTAGCAAAGCCACCCGTGATGCGAAAAGCGGCGACAAAGCTGCCAAGGCACGAGTGGAATTGCTGACTGCCATGCGTGATCATCTGGATAGTGGTCAGCCGGTTCGGGCTATGGGTCTGGATAAAGATCAGCGGCTGATGATTCGTGATTTGCAGTTACTGACCGGTAAACCCACCATGTATATTGCGAATGTGTCCGAAGACGGCTTTGAAAATAATCCGGCGCTGGAAGCGGTGCAGAAACTGGCAGAGCAGGAAAATGCGATTGTGGTGCCGATTTGCGCCGCGATTGAGGCTGAGATTGCCGATTTGGAAGAGGATGAAAAAGCCGACTTCCTGGCAGAACTGGGCCAGGAAGAACCGGGTCTGAATCGTGTGATTCGCAGCGGTTATCAACTATTGGGCCTGCATACCTACTTCACTGCCGGCGTCAAAGAAGTGCGCGCCTGGACCGTGAAACTGGGCGCCACGGCACCAGAGGGCGCTGGCGTGATCCACACCGATTTTCAGAAAGGCTTTATCCGCGCTGAAGTTGTCAGCTATGATGATTTTGTCGCCTACAACGGCGAACAAGGGGCCAAGGATGCCGGTAAATGGCGCCTGGAAGGCAAGGACTACGTCATACATGATGGCGATGTGATGCACTTCCGCTTCAACGTCTAGTTAATTTGTTACGCTAAACTGGTTTTCCGTTTCAGGCAGGTACGCTTATGAAAAGTCTGATTTCAGCACTGCTTGTTGCGGTGCTCGGCTGGTCCTCAGCGCTGTTTGCCAATGATGAAATAAATCAGTGTCTGATGGCACAAATGGCAACGGCCGATGATACGGTCACCGTGGGTGAGCTGCGCCAATTCTGCGAAGCGGAACAAAGCCAGGCCGACATTGAAGCGGCAGCTCCTTCTCCCGCTGAACCGGTCGGGATTGAGGTCACTGAAAATGGCGTTGAAACCGATGATGAATCGGCGATTACCCGGCGTTTATTCCTGGAAAAGAAAGAGGCACGGAATCCCTTCGTGCTGCTGCCGCATAAACCCAACTACATCATGCTCAGTAACAATATGAGCTCGCCCAATGAAGATCCCTTCCGTGCGGCTGACCCGGATGATGACATTAACTTCCAGCCCTGGGAAACCAAGTTTCAAATCAGCCTGAAAGCTCCGGTTGTTTATGGGCTGTTTAACAACCGCGCCGATCTCTACCTGGCCTACACCAATCGTTCTTTCTGGCAGCAGTTCAACAAAGAAGGCTCAGCGCCATTCCGTGATTCCAATCATGAACCGGAAGCCTGGCTGTCTTTCCGTAACGATTATGAACTGTTTGGAATCAAAAACTCAGTAATCCGGACCGGTATCTCCCATCAGTCCAATGGTCAGTCCGGGGAATTGTCACGCAGCTGGAACCGCGTCTATGCTGACTTCATTTTTGAATATGATGATCTTTATGTCTCGTTCAAGCCCTGGTTGCGTATTAACGAAGACCGTGAAGATGACGATAATCCGGATATCGATGAATATATGGGCAATTTCGAACTGGGCGCGCTCTATAAAATGGACCGGCACAATTTTGAAGTCATGCTCAGAAACAATCTGGATTTCGGCGAAAACTACGGTGCTATCCAATTGGGCTGGAGCTTCCCGCTCAGCGACCGGGTTCGAGGCTATGTGCAGTGGTTTAACGGTTATGGTGAAAGCCTGATCGATTATGACGCTCACAGCAACAGTATCGGTTTCGGTATCCAACTCAGTGACTGGTTATAAATTTCGGTTTCAGCCTTGATATTTGCCGGCTGTTATCGTATTATGGCGCGCTTCTCATACGGCTATGTAGCTCAGTTGGTTAGAGCACATCACTCATAATGATGGGGTCGGTGGTTCGAATCCACCCATAGCCACCATTCCAATTTTTCTCCCCCATCTACGTTGCTCAAGCACGCCACAAAGCGGTTTTTTTGGGGCTTGTATCTGTGGCCTTAGCCAGCTATCTTCATTTTCCTGCCTTAATAAATTTACAGGATGCTGGCATGAAAGCGCTTTTATCATCTGCATTGTTCTTACTGAGTCTCACAGCGATGGCTGCGGACAGCCCAACGGTTGATTCTGTTATCACCGTCAGCCAGGTTTATACCAGTACAGAGCCCCAGCCTCTCAATATTAATAAGGCTGACAAACAGGCGTTGGAAATGTGCCAGACCCGCGGATTCAATACCGCTGAAAGGCTGGGGGGTGAAAAGCAACTTTGTGATCGCTACACCGGCTGGTATGAGTGCTACTATCGCCGGGTCGACCAGCAGTATCAGTGTAGTAATCAATAAAAATCAGAACCCGGAATTCTGTTCCGGCTCGCTTATCTTTGTTTGCTGCCATGCAACAATCTCCCACATTACTCTCTGATGTACGTGCCTGCACGCTGTGCAGGGACAAGTTGCCACTCGAGCCGCGGCCGATACTGCAATTCAGCACAACAGCCCGCATCCTGATTGCCGGTCAGGCACCCGGACGCAAGGCTCATCACAAGGGCAGGCCTTTTGATGATCCCAGTGGCGACCGGCTGAGAAAGTGGATGGGTATCAATCGGGCGCAGTTTTATGATGCAAAGTTGATCGCCATTTTACCCATGGGGTTTTGCTTTCCGGGCTCAGGCAAAAGCGGGGATCTGCCGCCTCGGCCTGAATGTGCTGAGACCTGGCATAGAGCCTTACTGACACAGTTAGAAAAGCTGCAGCTGACCCTTGTTATCGGGCGTTATGCGATGGAGTATCATCTGCCCGATTTTAATGGCTCAGTGACCGATACAGTCATGAATTGGCAGGCTTACTGGCCACATTGCCTGCCATTGCCACACCCCAGTCCGCGTAATCAGCGCTGGTTGAAGCAAAATCCGTGGTTTGAGCATGAGGTGCTGCCATTACTTAAACAGCGTGTTGCTGACATCCTCAGAAATAACACCTGATTATCGGTCTGCGCCATATTGGCGCGACAGTCAGGACTTTTGCACTGCTTCGGTTCACGGATAAGCAGTGTCAAGGGAGGCAAAAAATATTAAGTTATTGTTTCCTAACGACAATATCGAAGTGGCATAACTATTTCATTGATTCTCCGGGGTAAATTATTTTTCCTATTTAGCAACAGGAGCCAATAATGAAAATAGTGACAGCCATTATTCGCCCCCACGCCCTGGAAGTAGTGCGATCGGCCTTGCAGGAGGCCGGCGTCAATGGGATGACCGTGGGGGAAGTCAGGGGATTTGGCCGGCAGAAAGGCCATCCCGCGCTTTATCGGGGTGCAGAATACAACATTGCGTTCCAGCCCAAGATTCAACTCGAGCTTGCCATCGATGACAGTCAGGTAGACGAGGTCACCGAGATCATTGCGACTCAGGCCCGTACCGGGCAGGTCGGCGATGGCAAGATATTTGTGGCCAGTCTGGATTCGGTGATCCGTATCCGGACCGGCGAAACCGGTGTTGAAGCGATTTAAGGGGTAAGGTAATGGATACCATGGTAATTGAAGTAAGTTACGCACTGGATACATTTTATTTCCTGATGTGTACGGCGTTAGTCATGTGGATGGCCGCTGGTTTTGCGATGCTGGAATCCGGTCTGGTCCGTAGTAAAAATACAGTTGAGATTCTCAACAAAAATGCGTTGCTGTATGGCGTGGCCTGTATTGTCTATCTATTGGTGGGCTATAACGTCATGTATCCTGGCGAACCAATCAGTTCGGTCATTCCGGGCATCGATTTTCTGCTGGGTAGCGATAACACGGTCGATGCTGTGACTGCCGGAGGTGAAGGGGCCCCATATTACTCAAGTATGGCCGACTTTATCTTCCAGGCGGTGTTCGCCGCCGCCACGATGTCGATTGTGTCCGGTGCGGTAGCAGAAAGAATGCGTTTGTGGCCGTTCCTGATTTTCGCTGTATTTATGGTCGGCTTTATCTATCCGGTAGAGGGTTACTGGAAGTGGGGTGGTGGCTTCTTGGATCAGCTGGGCTTCCAGGACTTTGCCGGCTCCGTTGTGGTGCATATGGCGGGTGCCGCTGCTGCCCTGGCTGCTGTACTGATTATCGGTCCGCGCAGAGGGAAATACGGTAAAAACGGCGAAGTGCACGCCATTCCGGGCGCCAATCTGCCATTAGCCACGCTGGGTATGTTCATCCTGTGGATGGGCTGGTTCGGGTTCAACGGAGGGTCTGAGCTCAAAATCGCCAATGTCGATGAAGCCAACGCCGTAGCAAAAATCTTCGTCAATACCAATGCGGCTGCCGCAGCGGGTATGGTTGCGGCTGCGCTGCTGTCACGCTTTATGTTTGGCAAGACCGATCTGACTATGACCATTAATGGTGCGCTGGCCGGTCTGGTGGCGATTACCGCTGAACCGCTGATGCCGGGAGCCGGTGTGGCTTCCTTGATCGGCCTGGGTGGTGGCCTCGTTGTTGTATTGTCCGTGGTCGGTCTCGATAAGCTCAAGATCGACGATCCGGTCGGTGCGATTTCGGTGCATGGCACAGCCGGTATATGGGGCATATTTGCGGTGCTGTTTACCAATCCAGCGGCGACTTTTACCGGTCAGTTGATTGGTACCCTGGTAACGTTTGCCTGGATGTTCGGGGCTTCCTTTATCGTGCTGTCGGTGATTAACAAAATCATCAAACTGCGCGCCAGCGAGGAAGAAGAAATGGAAGGCATGGATATCCACGAATGTGGTATGACAGCTTATCCCGAGTTTACCCCTGAAAAGTAAAACTCATGGGTTCACTATAGAAAACGCCGGCATAAGCCGGCGTTTTTTTGGGAGCGAGTTAAGCTGTTATTAGCGTGTCAGCCCATCCGGACAAGTGAGCTCCCGGACCTGGAATCGTTTATGGCAGTATAAACTGCCACCTGGGCCGGAAGGGGTGATAGCAATAAACCATCATTAACAGGGCAAACACAGCGCTAACAGCATTGAGACGTGTTGGCTGTACCTGACGGTTTGCAAAGGCTTCCTGCTTCAATGCCTGTGACAGGCCGGCATCATCCTGCAGATGGTGATAGTCCATTTTTGCCTGTTTGCCGATTTTTTTCAGGTAGTCTTCACGGACATTGGATAAATGCTCGGTACCGACCACCCTGGCAGTTCCCCAGGGGCCATTACGTGGAATATAGCCTTCAACTTTGCTGGGATCGGCCGGTAAGCCAAAGCGGCTGGCATGCGGTACATCTTCCGCAGTATAAAAACCGATCTGTTTACCCTCTTCGTCAAACTTGGGAATTTTACTCTTATTGTGCTGACCGACACCGACAATAAGACCACTGCGCCAATCTTCAGGTTTGTTCTGCAACAGTTCCAGATAACTATACTCAGGCGCATAACGCGGATTAACCGGTGGCGCTTCGTGACCATCGCTAAAAAACACCAGTTTATTGCCTTTCAATACATTGCCCTGCATCAGTTCCAGCGTGTTGTAGAGTGCCTGGCTGATATTGCTGTCGGCGACCCAGGCCATGCGCCAGTCGAGTTCATTGATACTGGCTTCCAGCACCGGATAATCCACACAGACATCTATCGGGGAATATAACAGGGCTGGACTGCGTTCAGTGAATACACCCAGTCCCACCTTTGAGCCGCATGGCAGGCTTCGGGCAATGGCCAGCATCGCTCCTTTACTGCGTTCCAGCCGACTGATAGCGCCACCATCAGCATCAGTGTAATCCTGCACATTCATACTGCGGGTAATATCGAGCATAAACACGTAGTCAAAGGTCTTCACCGGAAACGGCAAGGGCGGCAGCAACAGTGCGAACAGGGTAAACAGGGCTGCGGCGATAAGACTGATGAGACGGGCCATGATGATTTCCTAAGGCAGGCCCAGTGGAAAACCGGGCATGGCTGACCATAGTTCTTCTGATGTCTCTTCAGCCGCCCCGGATTCCTGTAAATCTCCCAGCGGTAAATCCCGTGACAGCCGTTGTGCAGCTTCCAGGTTATATTTAGCTGCCCAGAAATCCGGGTCCTGTTTCAGTGCGGTCCGGAATAAATCCTTGGCCACATCGGCCAGCGCAGTGGCTCTGTCTATACCCATTTGCTCTGCCACTTCGATGGCCTGCTCCAGGTAGAGGTTGCCCATATTGTAATGAATCACTTTGACAAAATCGGACGTGACCGAACGCTCTGCTTTGCCATAGGCGTCGACGGCTTGTTCGAACAGGCCCTGCTGATGCAGGTGCCAGGCGTAGGCGAACTGATTTTCGGGCTGGCTCAGATCCACCTCTTCGGCGTCGATAAAGCGACCGGTCATGAGCTGTTGCAGCGTCTGGTTAATCCCGCTCAGACGTTGCCGTTCAACCAGTGTGATGGTGAGCAGTATCAGCAATATCAAAAGCACAATAATTAGCAGGGAGCGTAGGTAGGTACGCCGCAGAATCATGATTTTTTCTCCAGCAGTTTGACTGCGATCAGCAACAGTATGCCCATTAGCGCCAGGCTGTATAGCCAGACGGAGAGGCTCTGTCGCGGAATTTTTTCTTCGTAGATAAGAGGCAAGCTCTCCAACTCATCCAATTCAGCGATAGAGGCTTGCAGGGACTCAACGGTATCGACTTCATAGGCATGGTAGGGCACGGATAAGGTGTTAAAAAACTTGTGCAGATGGCGTTCCGGCATCACCCGTGGATTATCATCCTGCGGGGTATCCGGTTCGCTGTAGATGCCGAGTCCGTTCTCGGTACGTAAAAAGAACCAGTAAAGACTGACGCGATAACGCTCAAACCACTCACGTAAGATTTTTTGCGCCCGGTGATCCAGTGAGGCAGCACCATCGGAGACCAGCACAATGACTCTGGAGCCGGTATGTGGTTGATCCCTGAAATAACTCAGCCCCATGCCCAGTCCCTTGGCGACATTGGTGAAGGCCAGGCCTGGCGTTTCCATGCTGTTGATGGCAGCCTGAATCGCGGTTTTATGTTCGGTCAGTGGACTGACATAAAACGGCTGAGTGCTGAAACCGGCAACGCCAAACAGATCATGTGGACGATTGCTGACAAATTCCGACAACAGGCGACGTGCAGCCTGGGCTTTGGACTGTTCATCCTTACTTGGTGTTTTGCCGCCAAAAGTCTCATTCATGCTGGCACTGCGATCCAGTACAAAAACAATGTGAGCGCCATTGCCGGTACGGGTGACGGTCTGTTCCAGAATATGCAGTCCGGCGATACCGGTGATCAGGCTGGCTATGCTGATGACCGCTGTCGCTACAATCAAACGATTAAGCCAGACGGTGACCGGGTTGAGTGCGAGAAGTTCGGCACTGGCACAGGGACGACGCTCAAACAGGCTGGAAGCAAAAGGCAGCAGGCATAAGGGTAGCAGCAGCAATAGCCACGGGTGGGAGAACGCCAGGTTCATTTGACTGCTGTGACCTTATCTGCTGCGGCCATTTCCCGGCATAAATCGAGACAATCGTTGATCAGTATGGGATCGGGCTGCTTGTCCATAAAAAAGGCATCCCGGGACTGTCGGAAAAACATTGTCAATTCATCGCGCAGGCTGCTGAACTGGGGAAACTGAGCCAGAAAATCATCTAACTGCCCGGCAAAGACCGTTGTCTGCGCGCGTTGATTTATGGCCTGATGTACCGACTGCAGGCAAGCGAGGTAATCTTCCCTGGCCGTATGTCTTCTGCGTTTTATTCGTCGAATCTGTCTGGCTGCACCGATGAAGGGTGACTGACCCAGCTTCGGTAGCAGGCCATTGAGCCATAAAAGGGCAATGACAACCATACTGGTGGCCGCCGCCAACAGTCCTAACCGCTGGTTCAGTTCATCCAGAGAGAAGGTTTTAGGGGCGATAGCCGCTTTCATAAAGGCGGCGGCATTATTGTTATTACCGACCCCGCCCGGCGTGATCTCCTTGATGGGGGACATCGTAAACTGCCAGTCAGGCAGATGAAGTTGAAAGCGTTGTTCGCCAGCAGAGAAATCAAGTTTGATGCCAGGGATAGTGAGCGTTCTGACATCCAATGGGGCGTAGAAAGTCTGATATTTGAGATCGATGAGATAAAGCGTTCTGTCATCAGATTCTTTTGTCGATACAGCCACATCCCGCAGTTCCAGCCAGTAATTCAGCTCTCCGGACTGAGGCAGGGAAGACTGAATAATACTGTACGGCGGCTTCACTTCAACCACAAAGCGTTGATGAATCATATCGCCGACCATCACGCCATAGCTTCGGCCCTGATCCTGTTGCAGGATTCTGGCGACGACACTTGTTTCATCAGCCAGGACAGCGCTGGAGGCGGTCAGCCATACAATCAACACACTGATTAATAAACTGTTTTGCATAATTCTGCCTCAGGGCTGTGTGGCAAAATAACGGTTCATTTGTACCGCTTCATAGTGATCCAGCAACCAGAACGGACGCTGGTTAAAGGCACGGCATTGGGTGTTGAGGTACTCCTGCCGTTGCTGGTAACGCTGCTTGAGGAGTTGACGCTGGTTTGGTGTGACAAAGACCAGAGTGCTTTTACCTATTTCCAGATCTGCCATCTCGACAAATCGCCACAAAGGGTAATCATTGTATTCACGGCTTTGCCAGCAGATAACAGGCACGACGGTATGCGCTGATAATGCGGTCAACACAGCATGCAACTGCCAATCAGGCCAGTGAAAATCTGAAACAAGAAAGACAAGAGATTGCCTTGTTGGCAGAACTTGCTGAATTTCCGTAAATGCACTGGCCTGGTTGTGTTCCGGGCCAATCGCATTGAAGGCGCTCTGTAAAGCGCTGCAATCTTCCAGCGGCAATAGCTGATCGGTCAACAGATAAGCAGACATTTCATCGCCGGCTGCTGCCACCGACTGGCAGATACTGTCGAACAGGGCTGTGACCATGCTGACTTTATTGACATAAATCATTGAGGAAGACCCGTCAATCAGGACCAGCACATCAAGTTTGCTGCGCTGACGATAGCTTCTGACCTGCAGGTTCTCAAACGGATCGGTGAGACTGGCGTTCAGGTCGATACGGGCAGGTTCAGGTTCATCCAGGAAATGGGTTTTACGGTAAAAGTCGGAGCCCGGGCCTCGCTGACGGCTTTTATGTCCGCCCGGCATCAGGCTGCTGATCATGGCTGTCGTTTTGTAATCGAACAATTGGCTCATGGGGATGCGATAGTGTCCAGAGCGGCCGCAATCAGAGCATCAATAATCTGTTCCCGGTTGTAGTCATATACCGGGTTCAGAAAGATTCGGTGTTTGGCTATTTGCTTGATGATGACATGAAAGTCTTCAGGGATAATCGCCTCCCGTTGATTCAGCCAGGCATTCACTCGCGCGCCGCGGGCCAGATAACTAATCCCCCGCGGTCCCATACCCCCTTTGATTAGCTTGCTGACCTCGACATCCGATATCTGTATGCCATACTCGCCAGGCTCCCGCAGCGCCCGGCAAAGGTGAAAACCATAATCCTGCAGTGCCGAACTGGCTTTGACCTGTTGTTGTATCTGAACTGCGATATCATTCAGGTGCTGATAGGGCAGTATGGCTTTTTCCGCGCTGTTGACCAGTTTGTCGGCATCATGAAAGCGGGGATTGAACATCAGGTCCTTTAATTGCGCTTCTGCTTTTGGCTGTTCCACATGCAACTCCATCATGAATCGGTCACGCGCCGCGGCAGGGAGTTCGAAAGTTTCGTCTTTTTCAATACGATTACGGTCGGCAAACACCTGCAGATGTGGAAAGTGATACGTCTGATTAAAGGCATGTACACTTCTTTCGGCCATGATGCGTAACAACAGGGAGTGAACCTGAGGCCTTGCACGGTTAATCTCATTGAAAAAGAAAATAGATAAGGCATCACCGTGTTTCAGCACCGGCCCGGGACTGACACCGGGTTTGCCACTCTCAGCGATATAGGTGTAATAAACCAGGTCATGGGGCATCAGGTCGATGGTGCCCTCAATACGCTCAAAGCAGCCGCCCAGTGTTTCAGCCACTGTTTTCAGCAGGGTGGTCTTACCGACACCAACATCACCTTCCAGAAGGATATGACCACGGGACAACGTGGCGATCATCATCTGTCTGACAATGGCTTCCTGACCCAGAATCGTCTGGTTGATGCTTTGTTCCGTTTTCTGGATGAGTTTATGCCAGTCTGACATCGCAGGTACACTTGCATGGGTGGGCTGGTTCATAGCGCTTTACCGGCTGTTAGAAAAAGAAAGACCGGCCAGAAAGAGGCCGGTCATCCGGGTTGGAGAATAGCTTAGTATTCCCAGTTACCTGTTTTTTTGAAGTTCGCAACTCGTTGAGCATTGCGTTTTTCCATGGCATTCAGCGCTTCCTGCTGTTTATTGAGCTCTTTTTCGCTGTGCTTGGGATCGTATTTACTGCCTTTGATTTTTTCAGGGAAGCCAGGTTTGGCTTCCCAGCAGTTGCCGGGGGCTTCACAGTTGGTTCCATCATAAGCCATCACAGCGGTGCCGCCTGACAGCATCATCAGGGCAGAACATGTGACTGCGATTGTTTTAAATTTCATTTTTTCTCTCCTTTTATTGCGACGACATAATGAATTGATGTGTTATCGGGGTGGCAACACATCACCCATTAATTGTTTGAAATCATTTTTTAAAGTTTTTCAGTGCTTCTTTGTAATCTTCAGGGACAGGCGCCGGGGTGAAGTCAGCTCTCTCTTCTTCACTCAACCATTCAGCTTTTTCAGGGTCGCCCCAGTAAACACTGCGAATCCATGCCATCACCTGCAGCATTTCATCAATGGTGAGGTTGTTGTATTGCGGCCCCATCATGCTGCGGGCCCCTCCATAGATAGTCTCAAACAGACCCTTGTCGGTGGCATTTTTGGGATAGGTGTAATAGTCATCACCCAAAGCCGGACCCAGTTTGCCTTCAGCATGATGACCGTGACAGCCTGAACAGGCGGTCATAAACAGGCTTTCGCCTGTGTGAATGGCTTCTTCATCATTGTTGTAGATGTTTTCGCCGGTATTTTTAAAGTGTTTAACCGCCTCTGTCTTTTCACCTTTTTTACCGAACGAAAAGTCCAGAACCTCACCAGTGATAGTGTTGCGGAACATCAGTTGCGACTGTGCAATCGGTATCAGTGACACAGTGACGATTGAAGCCAGCAAAATGGCGATGGTGTGGCGGTTTTTTTTCGCTAAGCGAGTTGTATCTGTCATGGTTTTAAATCTTTCCTGTTGTGGGCTCAGCTTTAAAGAAGGGGGATGCCTTCCTGTTTAAGCACGGCTTTTATTTTTGAATCAGCCTCTTGCAGGGCCGTATTTATCTCTGCCAGCAAGTCTTTATCTTCTGTACGCACAGCCACAGACTGTTCGTAGTGCTGGAGCACCCCTTCACCGTCATTGGTCTGGGCAACTTCTTCAGAGACCACCATTTTCAGCGGCACTGAAGCTGATTGAACATAACGTGCTGCTTCCGGTGCCCAGATATGAGCAAGATCTGCTTTACCGGAGCTAACTTCAGCAATTAATACGTCTGGGGCGTAGCGGACATACTGGTTGCGTCTTGACTTGAAGCCGATGAGCGACATCATGTAGTTGAAATTGCCTTCGTATTTGTCGATCTCATGAAGCATCACTTCGGAGGGACTGCCAGGAACGATGGCGAATTTGCTCATGGACTGGAGGTCTTCGCTTTGCCAGGTTTTAATATCCAGATCTTTGTCAGCCGGATAAATGAATGCGTAGCCGGATTTATAATAGGGCTTGCTGGTTGCAACGCGCGGATCATCCTTATCCACACCCATCACAACATCACATTCATTTTTGAGCAGCTTCTCGGTGACCAGGAAAATGGCCGCTTTATCAGACCAGACCATTTCCAGTTCACGGTCCATCTCTTCGGCGAGAATGGCCGCCAGCCTGTTTTCGAAACCTTCGCCGCTTTTGCTGGAATAAGGCATTTCATCAGCGGCCGCGCAGACGCGAAGCGTTTCGTTGTTTGCACTGGCGATATGGCTGAGCATCATGCCGCTGCCAATCAGTAAGCTGAAAAGCGTTTTGAATGTTTTGTTGCTTTGAATGTTTATTTTCATGGTGCTTGACCCCTTGATGGAAGGCCGGCAGCCAGATGACTGCCGGCCGGGTTTTATAACGATTAAGCTTTTAGTAAATGCGGTAAGCCATGCTTACATTTCGTATTCACCGACGCTCAGATCGTCATAGGGGCTCTTACCATCAATTGCAAAGACCATGACGCCACCACCCATCTGGGTGTTTTTCGCCAGTTCTTTAAAGGCGCCGACAGCACCCAGACCGGCAGAGGGGTCATTCAGATCAAACACCAGACCGACAGCTGGCCAGCCACCAACACCATAGTTGATAGCCACATACTGGGTACCGTTATGGGTGTAGGTCATCGGGTGACCTATAGCGCCGGAAGGCAGTTTGAATTTCCACAACAGATCACCGTTGTCAGCATCACGTGCTTTGATGAAGCCATCGAGGGTGCCATAGAAAACCAGGCCGCCTTTGGTTGCCATGGTGCCGCCCCAAACGGAGAATTTCTCCATTTTTTCCCAGGCAAATTCACCGGTAATGGCATTGTAGGCTTTGACCTGGCCGGAACCGATGCCATTCTGGCGGTCACCTTTGGGGCCAGGGTAAGACCAAACATTGGCACCCACGAAGAACTGACCGGCACGGTATGGCAGCATGAATGGCTCCCAATCCATACACAGGTGGTTCAGGCCGAGGTAGAACAGTTCACGTTCCGGGTCATACGAGTCGAAGCCCTGGTTGTGGAAACCCATGGCGGACGGGCAGATGTCACGTGAACGGTGGCCCATACGGGTGCTGTATTCCGGGTCACGAATTGGCAGACCGGTTTCAAGATCGACTTTTTTCACCCAGTTGGCGGTGTCGTCCATCTTGTTGGCAGAGACCAGATCACCGGTTTCACGATCCAGGGTGTAAATGATCCCGTTACGGTCAGGGTGGGTCAGCAGCTTGCGCATTTTGCCATTTTTGTCTTTCTGCTCAGACAGCATCATGACGTTGACGCCAGCATAGTCCCACTCATCATGAGGGGTTTTCTGATAACCGAACTTGGCCAGACCGGTGTCCAGATCACGACCCCAGATAGTCATGGTCCATTTGTTATCACCGGGGCGCATGGTCTCATTCCACGGGGCCGGGTTACCTGAACCATAGTAGAACATGTTCAGATCCGGGTCGTAGGCATACCAGCCCCAGTTGGTACCGCCACCGATTTTCCAGGCATTGTCTTCCCAGGTTTTAGTGCCCAGCCCTTTCTGACCGTAGTGGGGGTTTTCACTGTTGAAGTCTTTGTGCAGACCAATATCACTGTCAGGACCGGTGGCATACCAGCGCCAGGCCATTTCACCGGTGTGAATATCATAAGCGGTAACATAACCACGGACACCCAGCTCAGCACCGGAAGAACCCTGGATAACCAGGTCTTTGGCGACGAATGGGGCAGCTGTTTCAGTCTGACCGACACTAATATCGGCATTTTCCACTTTCCAGTGGACTTCACCGGTTTCCGCATTCAGGGCGACAACGTGACCATCCAGCTGGCTTTTCACGATCATGGCCGGTGTTTTCTCGTCACCCGGCCAGTAAGCGAGACCACGGTTGACCACGTCACAGCAGGCGACGGCACGTGCTGCCGGATCCTGTTTTGGTTTATGTTCCCACTTGATCACGCCCGGTTCATCGAGGTCGATAGCAAAGGTGTTGTTCGGGAACGGGGTGTGGATGTACATGGTTCCGTCGACCACCAGCGGCGCGCCCTCATGACCATTCAGAACGCCGGTTGAGAACGACCAGGACGGGCGCAGGCGATTAACGTTCTTTTTGTTGATCTGGGTTTGCGTACTGTAGTGGGTGCCTGAGAAGTCCTTACCCTGCATCACCCAGTTTTCGTTGTTCTGCTGAAGTTCGACCAGTTTCTGGTTTGCCATAGCAGCACCGGACACTAGGCCCAGGGCTGATGAAACAGCAAGTGCAGTACCGAGTCTGGACCATCGGTTCAGATGCGTTTCTCTCATATATCCTCCTATTTGTTTTGAGTGTCAGCTGAGACTGACTTTGTGGTGCAGCACCAATTACAGAAAACGGTGCTAAAGCACAGCATCCATAGTGCTTTTTTTTGAACAGGACGGGATAGAGAGCGGGGCCCGAAAGCCTAAGGGAAGTTATCCCAAAATGGCGGATGAATGGGCGGTACCGGCTTGATAGCGAGCAGGCCGGCATCGTCCGGCCGAGTCTCTGAAAGGTAGCGCACGATGCCGGGAGGTGATCAAACGGGAGGTGTCTGTAAAACACCGGTTTTTTGGGCCAGAAAGATAATCTCAGCCAGATTGCTGGTGCCGAGCTTACGCATCATATTTGTTTTGTAATTGGAGACGGTCTTGGGCGCCAGGGCCAGGCTGCCAGCCATTTCATTAATGCTCCGGCCTTCCGCCACCATTCTGAATACAGCGAACTCCTGGTGGGAAAGGGCATCCAGTTTGTGGTTGGCATGAACCAGCTTATCCATCGCGATGGCCCGCGCTATTTCGGTACTGAGGTAGTGACCTTTATTGACAATGGTTCTGACAGCCTCAATCAGTACGGATGAAGAGCAGGATTTGGTGATATAACCCCGAGCCCCCATCTCCATGGCCCGCATCGCCAGGGTTGAATCGTCGTGCATGGTGCACACCAGAATCCTTGCTTTGGGATTGCGGGCCGTGATGCGGCGGATACATTCAAGCCCGCCGGCTCCCGGCATGCTGATATCAATAATACAGATATCAGGATTGAGATTGAGATATTGCCGATATCCTTCCTCAGAATTGCTGGCCTGAGCCACGACTTCAAAACCGGCTGAATTCAGCAGTTGCTGATAGCCTTCTCTGAGGATGGTGTGATCATCAATAAGAAGAACAGTGA
Source organism: Methylophaga sp. (assembly GCF_009711715.1). GTDB lineage: Bacteria > Pseudomonadota > Gammaproteobacteria > Nitrosococcales > Methylophagaceae > Methylophaga. The sequence goes on from NZ_VENF01000009.1 coordinate 86,078, forward strand.
TAGCTTGCATAAGTGGTATTCATTTATATAAGTGGTTGATAAGGGAGCTTCAACTGCAATCTGGTCCCGGAGGGCTTTTTTGTAGAGAGCTCATAGATGCCGCCGAGTGATTGCGCACGTTCGCGAACTGCAAGCAGGCCCAGTCCACGGTCAGCAAAATCAGCAGGCAGTCCTTTGCCATTGTCTTCCAGTACCAGCTGCAGTTGATGATGGCCAAATTCCTGAAACTGACAGATATCGACCGTGACCATATCGGCATCTGCATGACGCCGGATATTGCTCAGGCCTTCCTGTAGTCCCCGGTAAAGTGCAAATGCAACGTCGTTTCCGATCTCATCGTCTTTCAATTCAATTTGTGTTTCGACACTGATATGTGTGTTTGCGCCCCGCCAGTCATGCAGTAACTCCTGAACAGCGCCGGACAGACCAATACTGTCCAGACTGGGTGGTTTCAACTGCCGAAGTTTCTGGCGGGTGATCGAACGCAAATGATCAGTACTGTCGATAACGGAACTGAGACAGGCTTTCAGTTGCTTGTTCTGAGACAGGTTCCGGGCCACAGTCAGATTGGCATCCATTGCCGCCAGGTGCTGGCCGAAAACATCGTGCAGTTCGGTGGCCAGGTGCTTTCGTTCCGATTCCCGCACTTCAATCAAATGCTTAATCAGTGCCTGATTCTCACTGAGGAGCTGACGGATATTGTCATTATTCGCTTGCAGTTTGGCCTGCATTGCCAGGTTATTACTGAGGCTGTAGCTCAGGGCGCGGAGTCGACGGATGCTGAACCATATCAGGCCGAGACAAGCTGCCAGCAATACAAAAACGATTTCATCCAACTGATAGACTTCACCGAGAGCGGTCCAGTCAATATAACGCTCCGCCAGATCCAAATGGGCTGCCAGAAGGTAGGTTGAGAGCGTTAAAAATGCCACCCAGAGCAAATCCCCGATAGTCTGACGACCACCATGCAGTTTGCTCTCGGAGTGGGGAAAGTCCCTGGGAGGGAGGCTCACAGTCATGGCATTTCCATCTGTAATAAAACCGAGAGTATTCACCACCTGACAAGGTCTATACAGGGGGGAAATGCACAATGGGAGCAATTCATAGCGCTAAAAATGAGACTGTCACGGGAATATCCGCGCTGTTGTCTCTAACGCCCTCAGACAAGGCTGAGTAGGATGTTCCAACACATCAGAAAGGCAGGAAAAATTATGAAAATATTCTCAGTGTTGCTGTTTTGCCTGTCGGTCACAACAGCCGCATTTGCGCAGCAAGCTAATGACTTATATGAAGAACTGCAGTTTCTTAAAACCTTTGCCGGCCAGAGCGCCGAATTTGTCAAAACCGAACTGGGAGAGCCCACCTCAGTAGTACAGCGTGAGAATCAAGGTGGCACAGTCGAGTTCTGGATTTATCAGGACAGAGTCCGGCAGGGCACATCAGACAAGGTTTACCGCTACACCCAAATTGGCATAGCCAATGGCTTTGTGGAAACGCTGGGTCACACCAATCGTGATATCAAGAGTCAGTAATTAATGAGGAACAACATGAAACAATGGGCAAGCCTGCTGCTGGCAGGGCAATTTCTGCTGCCGAATATGGCTGTGGCACACGGTCCGACACCACAGAAAATCGATGAAAAAGTGGTGATCGCAGCACCGATTGATGAAGTCTGGCAACAAGTCAGTGATTTCGGCGCGATCGCTGACTGGCATCCGATGGTGGAAAAAGTCGAAGTACCTGAAGCAGGCACGCGGGTGCTGACCCTGAAAGGCAAAGGTAATATCACTGAAAGTCTGGACGATATGAATGCCGATGAACACTCGATGAGCTACCGACTTTATGAAGAGGATATTACGGTATTACCGGTCAGCTTCTACAGTGTTTCCATTGAACTGGAGCCGGTCGATGCCGGCACGGAAATGAGCTGGAAGGGTCGTTTTTACCGGGCTGATACAGGTAATTTTCCTCCTGAACACTACAACGATGCTGCTGCGGTGTCGGCGATGACTGAGTTTGCCAATAGCGGAATGGCAGCATTGAAACAACAACTGGAAGGCCGAAAATAGATGAGACCAAAGCGCAGCTATTTGCTCCTGCTGTCATTATTGGTGCCTGGCGCCGTGACAGCAGAGCGCGCTTTTCTCACTCATCAGGCTGCTGATAGCGTATCAGTGGTTGATTTAGAGACAATGGAAAGACTTGCCGAACTTAAGGTAGCAGCCGCCCCTGTCGGTGTTGCGATCGATAATTTAGGTAAACGCTTTTATGTGACTCATCCGGAAAAAGGACTAATCAGCGTCATAGACAGTGAAAGCTATAAAAAAGTCGGTGAAGTTCGAACCGGAGGTCAACTTTTTGGCATCGCGGTCGATTCCGGGGACAAGCATCAGGTCTTTGTGGCTGACTGGGAACGCAATGCAGTGCTGGTAGTAAACCCTGAATCGATGCTGGTGGTTGATTTGCTTGCCGTCGGCGAAAATCCGGCCGGGCTGACACTTGATAGTGAGCGCCGACGGATTTACGTTGCTAATCGTGAAAGCAACAGTCTGAGCGTTCTGGATGCCGATACGCCCGATCTGTATGCCGAGGTGGAAACAGGCAAAGCGCCTTATGCTGTTTCCATTAGTGCTGATGGCAAACTGGTTTTTGTGACGGGCATTCAGGACGATAGTCTGACCGTGATTGATACTCAGGATTATTCAGTAACTGCCAGACTGGAAGCAGGTGATAAGCCTTACGGGGTCGCTACCACGCCTGACAACAGGTATGTGCTAGTCGTCAATCAGGGCAGTAATGATCTGTGGGTTTACGACCAGCAGACGCTGGAAAAACTGGTTGAAATCCCGGTCGGAGAAATGCCCGAGAGCGTTGCGGTTTCGGCAGATGGTGCTTATGCCTATGTCACTAACTGGTTCAGTAATGATTTGTCAGTGATTGAGCTCGCGACACGCAGAGAAATAAAGCGTTTGCCCGTCGCTGAGTCACCCCGGAGTCTGGGCCGTTTTGTTGCGGACTAATCTGGGTAGAACTCACTGAGCAAAGTTTCGATAACGCTATATCGTTGCAGTAGGCCATTGATGCCGGCAGCAGCGGCATCGCGCTGCCCTTCCTGATATTGATAGCGCAGGCTGTTGGCCTCATGATACAGCTCGGTAAAGGCAGCACGGATATTTTCCAGCCATTCAGCAGTGAATAAATCCTGTTTTTTTGCTTGTTCCACCCAGTGCATAAAGTGGCTTTTCTTGTGATTCATCAGGGGCCAGTGTCTAATCTGATCGGGGCTGGTATGCAGATTATGAAGCACACCATCGAGCCAGTGTTTGGCCTGCAAATGCATCATATGGGCAATAGTCTGTTCGGCATCCAGGCTTTGTGCGGCATGAGCCAGCCAGGTCGGATTGGGTTGATAGCTAGCCAGCCAGTCTCGGCAGTCCTCTGAGGGCATCGGCTTGGCGATGATATAACCCTGGGCCATGTCGCAGCCCATGCTCATCAGCATCAGACCGTGTTCAAGCGTTTCAACACCCTCGGCAATCACCTGATGGTGGAAGGCATCCGTCAGACCGATGACGCCATCGATAATAGTGAAGTCATTGGGATCATCAATCAGGTCCTGAACAAAACTCTGATCAATTTTCACCACATCGACCGGCAGATGGCGCAGATGCGTCAGTGAGGAATAGCCGGTGCCGAAATCATCGAGCGCAATACGAATACCCAGTGAACTGCGGCAGGTGTTGATAATGCTGGAGATATGATTGATATCACTGAGTACGCTACTTTCCAGTATCTCCAGCTGCAGTAACTTGGACGGGACCTTGGGGTGACGACCCAGGATTCTGTCCAACTGGTCAAAAAAGCCTTCCCATTGCAGGTGATGAGAGGAAATGTTGACGCTGATTTCCTGTCGGATGCCGAGATTGAGCCAGGACTCAATTTGCCGTACGGTATGCTCCAGCACCCAATTACCGACGTGAATTTCCAGTTCGGCTCCCTGAATCACCGGCAGAAAACGGCCGGGAGAGATAAGGCCGTGTTCAGGATGTTGCCAGCGAAGCAGGGCTTCCAGACCGATGACTTCGCCGGTGCGCATATTGACCTTGGGCTGATAATACAACACCAATTGATCGGCACGCAGGGCTTCCTGAATTGCCCGGAACTGGTTTTGCTGCTGGCTGATCTGCTGATCATGCATAGCATCAAAAAAGTGGTGCCTGCCCCGCCCGGCGAGCTTGGCCTGATACATTGCCTGATCAGCATGTCGCAGCAGGGTATCGGCATCTGCCTGATCCAGCGGGTAAAGGGTAATACCCAGACTGGCACTCAAAGAAATATTGTCGCCATCAAGCACGTAAGGCAGTTCAATCGAATGCCGGATGCGTTTGATTAGTCGTTCGCAGTGGTCAATCGAGCTGATGTCATTAAGCAGCAACACAAACTCATCGCCCCCCAGTCTGGAGGCGGTATCGTCCTGACGGATACTGGCCTTGATCCGTTGCGCGACCTCAATCAGCAGTTGATCCCCGGTATCGTGGCCATAGCGGTCATTGACCGGTTTAAAACCATCGAGATCGAGAAACACCACGGCCAGCAGGCTGTGATGACGGTTACTGTGGGCAATTGCCTGCTTGAAGCGATCAGCAAACAGACTGCGGTTGGGCAGCTGGGTCAGCATATCGTAATGCGCCATCATTTCCAGCGCCTGTTGCTGTTCCTTGCTCTGGGTAATATCGGAGAACAGGCCCAGATAATTGACGGTTTCACCATGCTCATCGACCAGCGCCGAGATAGTGAGCAGTTCGGCATAGAGCTCGCCATTTTTTCTGCGGTTCCAGATTTCTCCCTGCCACAAACCCTGCTCATGCAGACTGTTCCACATTTCCTGATAGAACAGGCGGCTGTGCTTGTCTGAGCGCAGAATAGACGGGTTTTTGCCGATAACTTCTTCCCGGCTGTAGCCGGTAATTTCAGAAAAGGCCGGGTTGATATCGACGATGTCGCCCTCGGCATCAGTGATCAGAATGCCTTCATGGGCCTGGTTAAACACACGACCAGACATTTTGAGCCTTTCTTCGGCTTTTTTACGGTCCGAGATGTCATAAAGAATGACAATCTGGGTGCTGGTGCTGCCATGCTCGACTTCGGTTGCACTGGCCAGTACATGACGCAAACGACGATCTTTACAGTAGATATCTACCTCGATAGCGTCTAATTGCTCCCCATTTTCCTGCTTTTGCTGCAGATAATATTGCCAGCGTTGTATCACTTTCTCCCGGTAAGCCGGATCGGGATAAGCTTGTGGCCACCAGGCGGCCAGGGTGGGAATATCATCCAATGTATAGCCAAAAGTATGAATAAAGGCCCGGTTCAGATAAATGATCTTGTTTTCACCATCATTGAGTGCGTGCGGAATGGGAGAGGCATCGATGATGGCGCGAAGCTGGCTTTCGCTTTTTTCAAGCGCGGTTTTGGATTGGCGCAGCCGAAATACCCAGTAGGCGACTGGTAACAGCACCAGGACAAACAGCAGCAAGAACTGACGGATTGTTTTAGTACTAATGCCACTGGTCAGGTGCAGCCCCATCCATTTGTTTTCGATTTCCTGACGCTGAGCTTTGCTCAGGTTATTGAGCGCTTTATTGATGATGCTGAACAGTTCCGGCCGGTTTTCGACAACGCCAATACGATAGGCGGTATCCAGATGGGTTTGTCCGGCGAACTGCAGATTTAGCAGGTCATGTTCTTTGATGGCGTAGTTGGCATAAGCGGCATCGCCGATATAGGCATCCGCTTCTCCGGTTGAAACCAGTTCCAGTGCCTGGCGGGTGGTATCCGTGGTCAGCAGCGTGATATCAGGATAGTCATTCTGCAGAAACTCATGGGTGAAATACCCTTTCTCGACGGCAATGGTCTTGCCTTTGAGGTTTTCCAGTGAGCCAATATAACCGTGCCGGTTGGCATTGACGATGACAATCGGATTACTGACATAGGGCATGGTGAAATCGAGATATTTATCCCGTTCTTCATTCATATTCAGACAAGACAGCATATCCAGCTCGTCGCGTTTGGCCATGGCAATAATTTCATGCCAGGGCTTGTCAGCAATAATCTCAAAACTGACCCCAAGCTCGGCTCCCAGCAGCTTCAGATATTCAGCCGCGAGGCCGACATAGTTTCCTTGATCATCGATCCATTCATAGGGGGCAAAATCGCGGTCAATGCCAACCCGTATATGCGGATGCTGTTCCAGCCAGGCTTGTTCTGACGGGCTGAGAATGGCGGTCAGTGAGGGTTGATAAATAAACTGCTGCAATTTGCTATCAGTCAGTGCCGGTGCCAGTTCCAGTTGTTCATAGATATCGGCAATCCGGCGCAGACGTTCGACTTCCAGGGTGCCCAGAGGCACCGCATCGGGTGCGACCAGTTTGCGGGTTTCCCTTGCTTCATAACGCAGTTGTTCTGTGCTGAGCTCGGGGTTGTACTTGTCACGGATAATCCTGATGATTTCATCGGGATGTTGCAGGGCGTACTCCCAGCCTTTAAGCGAGGCCCGCAGCATCCGTTTAACCCGTCCCGGATTTTGATTGAGCTCAGTTCGGTTGGTAAACAGCAGGTCTCCATAAAAATCAAAGCCGTAGTTAGGCGGGCTGATAATATTAATGGGGATGTTTTGCTGCTGAAACTGGAATGGCTGGTCAGTGATGTAGCCGGATAACACGTCCACCCGTCCTGATGTCAGGCTCTGAGTGCCCATATCCTGACCAACCCCGGTGATGTTATTGAATTGAATACCGGCATCATCCAGCAAGGCTCGCAATACCGCATCATTACCGGTGGTGTCATCAAACATCACTTTCTTGCCGGCGAACTCGTAGGGGCTCACAATGCCGGAACTGGCGAGGCTCATAAAAATCAGCGCATCATGCTGAAAATGGCAGCCAGCGCCTTGATGGGTGCCCCATTGGCGTAATGCGCGAGTATGCCCATACCGCCGATACCATACTCGGCCTCTCCCCGCGTTACCTGTTCAATGACATTGATTCCCGGACGACGCGGTTTAAGCGTGACATCAAGGCCTTCGGCCTGATAAAAACCCTTTTCCTTGGCTGCGATATAGCCAGCGAACTGAAACTGGTAAGCCCATTTCAGCTGCAGTGTCACTGCTGCCGGTTCTCTGGTCGCTGCAGTTTCAACAGCGCCGACCCCGGACGACAGGGCGCTGAGAAAGCACAGCAAAGCTAGGCGGAGCAAGGATATAGACATAGTGATGGCTAAATATTTAGATGATAACAGGCCACAATAAAAAACCATAGAAAGGATAGGGTTTCGCAATGGCTGTCATCATCAATTGATGATGTCTTTGAATGTAAAGCATTCAAAACCGTCGTTCTGACTAAGCAGCTTGTCAGGCCTGACAGTAAAATTAAAGCGTTTCTTGCCGGTTTTAATGGTGAGTTCTGAGGCTGTATTGTGAATACCGCTAGTGGTAATCAGCATCGCGGGCTGATGCTGTAAGGTATTTTCCCGGATCAAAAATGCCGGCTGCCGCTTTTCGCTATTGCCCACAGAGAAAAAGACCGGTATCGCATCGCCATGAATGAATTTGAGCCCCATTTTGCTTTGCTCAAAATCATCTGTCCGCAACCAGCGAACCGAAGCCAGTTTCAGATCGGGTTTGGCCTCCTTGCCCGCAGTTTCGAGGATGCCGACAAAGTCCCCGATTTTGAGATCGTGCGCCAGCCGGATTTTTCGCTTCTGCAACAGATAACCATAGCTGTTTTTATTCAGTACTTCCCAGGCACTGTCCAGCCAGGGGTCACCGGCAACCGGCAAGGTGAGCGGAGCACTGACGCGCTGATGAATGGCATCGAGACCGACGGCCACATAGGCTGCCTTGCTACCTTCAACCGGCAGTCTGGGTTGTTTACGCTGATAGGAGGTATTGAGATAAGGCATTAACTGACGTAACAGTCGGATATTCTCTGCAGCCGGGTGACTCTCACCCTGAGCCGCAGCCTGATCGAACAGCTTATCCACCCGGTTCAGAATGGGTTTGGTATCCAGGATCAATGTCGTGGGCCGGTAATTATCATCCAGGGGCGGTAATACCGAAGGCATCGGCGTGCGATCACTGAGACAGTTAATATAAAAATGGCCGGCTTCGGGCTTTGCGCTGTCAGGCAGCAGTGTCAGTGCGGCAGCCGGGGCCAGTTGCAGCATCAGTTGATAGCAGCGCACCACATCGCCGCAGGCGAGACCATAAGGGTTGCAGATACTGGTCAGCATGATCTGCAGATAACGCTGTTGTACCGAAAAATCGGATTTGTATTGGCTATTAACAAACACCGGCCTGTCTGCTATCTCTGCAGTCAAAGTTAGCATCAGCAGTTGATGCATTTCCTGAAACAGCCGCGACGGCAGTGTGCGGTAGAAATTGTAGCAGTGCAGAGCCAACAGGCCCATGGCGTCCATTGCACGGTAAATTGCCATATGAACCAGTGGTTTAAGCTTGAGATTGTTACTCTGCTCATTGGCTTCAACCACGATGATTTTATAGCCGCGGGCGAGTTCATTGATGACGTCACCGAGTTCATCGATGAGTTTCAGCCGCATGTCGGCGTTAACCAGCTGCTGTTGCAGACTGGGAATCGTCAGGCTCAGTACCAGTTTATTCAGCGGGCCACGATACATATCCAGCAGTTTTATCCGCTGAACATGACCGACGTCGTTGGCATTGAAACGCTTCAGTGCGTCCAGATAACGGGTGCTGAACTCCAGCGGGTTGGCTGTGGGTAAACGCCGTAACCAGTGATACAGCAGCTCTTCATTGAGTTCGACATTGCCCACAGCATGCCGCTCGGTCGGAATACTCAGACTGAGTGAAGGCATATTGGCTGGCAGCGGAAAGCTCATCGCGGCTGGGAGAGTCCATATCAAAGGCTGAATCAGCTTTATCATAAGCTAGCAGCGCCGTTCGGACAATGAACCAGGTCAGGTTATTTTGAACCGGATTTCAGCTATTTAAAGAGGCGGAGGTGGGAGCTGAACAAGCCCTAGAGTGATTTGGCACCGGGAAATCCCAACTGCTGCCAGGCCTGATAGAGAATAATACCGGTCGCATTGGAGAGGTTCAGGCTGCGGCTATCAGGCAGCATGGGAATGCGGATCTTGAATTCATCCGCCAGGCTGTTCAGAACAGGATCGGGCAGGCCCCTGGACTCCGGGCCGAACAGCAGTATATCTTCATCTTGATAGCGAACATCGTGATGGTGCTGGCGTGCTTTGGTGGTACAGGCAAAGACCCTTCGTTCTCCCTGCCATTGTTGAAATGCCATATAGTCTGCATGGATCAGCAGATCAGCAAACTCATGGTAGTCGAGTCCGGCGCGCCGCAGACGTTTATCATCGAGTGCAAACCCCAGCGGCTCAATCAGATGCAGTCTGGCACCGGTGTTGGCACAGAGACGGATGATATTGCCGGTGTTGGGCGGAATTTCCGGTTCAAACAGTGCGATGTGTAGCACGTATCAGGTTTCGTCGAGATAGAGTCTCAGGTTCTGGCCCGGCTGCAGCATTGAGCGGTCACTGAGACCATTCCACTCACGCACATCCGCCACACTGACATTGAATTTGCGGGAGATGGCCCAGAGCGAATCACCGTTTTTTATCGTGTAATTAACGGATTTGCGTTTGGCTGTCTGAGACCAGATGACCAGCTGTTGTCCGGGCTTGAGCAGGTCATGAGCCGTTTTTTTGTTCCAGCTGGCCAGGGTGGCGACATCCAGCTCATGCTTGCGGGCAATATCCCACCAGGTATCGCCACTTCTGACGGTATAAAGCTGTTTTTGCTGCTTGGCACTGTCGGCATCAGCCTGGCCGGCTTGCGCCATTGCCGTACTGCTCAGCTGACCGGATGAGACCGGAATCAGCAAGTGACCACCAGCGCGGATCTGGTTGCTGCTCAGTTGGTTGGCTTGTTTAATCACCGGCACGGTAGTGCTGTAACGACGGGCAATCACACTCAAAGATTCACCACGTTGAATCTGGTGACGGGCCCATTTCACACGTTTGTTCGCCGGCATCTTGGTCAGGGCCAGTTTGAAACCGTCGATTTTATCCAGTGGCAGGACCAGTCGATGCGGACCTTGCGGTGCCGTGGCCCAGCGGTTGAAAGCCGGGTTCAGATGATTGAGTTCGTCTTCACTGAGACCGGCCATTTCTGCCGCTACGGCCAGATCGATTTGTGAACCGACATCAACGGTGCCGATAAAAGGTTTATTGTCGATGGGACTGAGGCTGATGTCATAACGGGCCGGAAACTTCACCATATGACTGACAGCCATCAGCTTAGGCACATAGGCGGAGGTTTCGCTGGGCAAATCCAGGGACCAGAAATCAGTAGGTTTACCTAATTCCTGGTTCCGCTTGATAGCACGACCGACGGTACCTTCACCGCAGTTATAGGCAGCAAGAGCCAGTTGCCAGTCGCCGAAATCATTATGCAGTTTTTCCAGGTAATCCAGTGCTGCCCGGGTTGACTGAATCACATCGCGGCGACCGTCGTACCACCAGTTCTGTTCCAGACCGTAAAGCTTGCCGGTGCCGGGAATAAACTGCCACAGTCCGGAGGCATGGCTACGGGAATAGGCATAAGGTTTGAAGCCGCTCTCGACCACCGGAAGCAAGGCGACTTCCATCGGCATGTTACGCTTTTTGACTTCTTCCACGATATGGTAAAGGTAGGGGCGGGCCCGCTCAACCACGCGCCCGACGTATTGCGGGTGGTCGATAAACCAGCGCAAATGGCGCTCGGTATCTGGATGGAGGGTGGTGTAATCGGAAATCTGGAAGCCGGTTCGGATACGTTGCCAGACATCGGTGACAGGTTCTGTGTTGGTGGGATCAATCGACTCGCTGTAGTCATCACTGCTGTCAGCGGCAAGCGTTTCATCTTCCTCATAGCCCTGCTGCCAGGGTGTATGCCGGTGCTTTTTAATTTTAGCGGAATGAATCGACGGCGACGCCCCAGCCTCAGCAGCCTTATCAGGTGTGCTGCTACAGGATGCCACCAGCAGCAGTGCTGCTGTTGCCAGGGCGAATTTGAAAAAGGCTTGTTTTTGCATAATTCCGGCTATTATAAGGAAGGATTTCCTATCTGTCTTTCTCTGAGTTAATAAAATTGTCATGCGTTTATATGTCTGAACTTTCTACAAAATGGTGGGGTAATTTTGCCGTTGCCCTGGGGGAACAGCTTACCCTGCGCTGCGCCGATCTGTGTCTGCAGTTGCAGTCGCTGTCCAATCAGTGGTGGCTGGGTTATGAATGGCAGCTGGATGTTAATCAGTTTCAGCCGGTGCTGGAGACGGTCGCTGAAGAAGCACTGCAAAGTCTCGAAAATGAACAGCGTTTTGTTTTTGCTGAATTGCCTGCGAGCCTGACCCTGCAGCCGGCACTGGCCGATCGTCCGGTGGTCTGCCGGCCAGTGGTGTCAGTGAGTTTGCTGCCGTTTCAGGAAGTGACCTTGTTTGTCTGTCTGCCACTCTGGGTCAAGTTGCAGACCAGTGATGGCGATGAGACGCTGCTGGATATACCTACGGTCAGGGTCTGTGACTCCTGGTTCGGCCCCAATACCCGCGAGGGGGTGATCAGCTATGCGTCTCAGGTCAGCGAGCAGCTTGACGTCAAGCCGATCTCGAACAATAAAGCCAGGGCGGCCATCGAAGTCAGAATTCAGAATCAGTCCGACCAGATGCTGACGCTGGATAAAATCAGTGTGCCAGCTCCCAACCTCAGTCTGTACGCTGATGCCCGTGGCCAGTTCTGGACCCCCAGAATCACGCTGGTGCGGCGTGATAATGAAGATGCGATCCTGAGTGTGGATGAAGTGATCAGTGGCGGTTTACTGGAGTCCGAGTTGACCCTGGTCTGCAGCGCCCGTGAAGATATCGGTCGCAGCAAAATCACCAAGGCGATATCCGCCCTGTTCGGCTAAACGGAGACTGAGACACAGTGAATGAATGGTTATCCAAAATTGATGCGGGATTGATTGGCTCTATTGCAGAAGCGGTGATTTATTTCATTGTCGGCCTGATCCTGGCACGGATGGCGAGCCGGGGTGTCAGGCAGTGGAGTAAACACCGTTTCGATATGCACCAGCAATTATTAATGGGACGCATTGCGACCTATCTGGTGCTTCTGGTGTTTGTGATGATGGGACTGAATGCCATCGGCTTCAATCTGGGCGTGCTGATAGGGGCGGCCGGTATACTGTCAGTAGCGATTGGTTTTGCTTCACAGACTTCTGCCTCCAATATTATCAGCGGCCTGTTCCTGGTCGCGGAGCGGCCGTTTTCAGTCGGGGATCTGATCCGGGTCGGCACGACGACCGGTGAAGTGTTGTCGATCGATTTACTGTCAGTGAAACTGCGCACCTTCGATAACCTGTTTGTCCGTATCCCCAACGAAACTCTGATTAAATCCGAGGTTACGACGTTGACGCGCTTCCCAATACGCCGTATCGATTTGGCGATTGGCGTGGCTTATAAAGAGGACATCAAAAAGGTGCGTAAGGTACTGGAGCGGGTAGCCCAGGCGAATCCACTTTGTCTTGATGAACCCAAGCCGATCTTCGTGTTTCTGGGGTTTGGCGAATCCTCGCTGGATATGCAGTTTTCAGTGTGGGTCAAACGCGAGAAGTTTATCGATCTCAAAAACAGCATCCATGAAGAAATCAAGGAAGCCTTTGATGCCGAGGGTATTGAGATTCCGTTCCCGCACCGTTCGCTCTATACCGGTTCGGTGACTGAACCTTTCCCGGTTCGGGTGATGACTGATAATGAGCAGCGGGACGTACCCTGACTGTCGGCCGCCGGTCATCTGCGCTAAGATAAGCTCCTCATCAATAAACCGAGGTAAACCGTGAGTAAACTCAGCGGACAGCTGACAAAAATGGCCGTCACCTTGCCGGCCGACAACAAGGCCCGGTATGCGATGCGTCTGGGTGACGAACAAATGCCGATGAATGAGCTGGTCGGCCAGACAGTTACGCTCAGATACCAGGGTGAAATTCACTGTCTCAACTGTCAGCGGCTGACAAAAAAAAGCTTCAGCGGCGGTTTCTGCTTCCCCTGCTCACAGCGTCTGGCGCAATGTGATATGTGTTTCCTCAAGCCTGAACTTTGCCATTTTGAGCAGGGCACCTGCCGGGAACCGGACTGGGGTCAGGCGGTCTGCATGCAGGATCATATTGTTTATCTGGCCAACAGTTCCGGGCTCAAGGTCGGTATAACCCGTATCAATCAGATCCCGACCCGCTGGGTCGATCAGGGTGCGATCCAGGCACTGCCGATTTTCCGGGTCAGAAGCCGTTATCAGTCCGGGCTGGTGGAAGTGATGTTTAAAAATCATGTCTCTGATCGCACTGACTGGCGCAAAATGCTCAAAGGTGACGCCGAGCCAATCGATCTGGCCGCCGAGCGGGACCGGTTGCTCGCAGAATGTGATTCTGAGATTCAAGCCCTGCAACAGCAGTTTGATGATAACAGTGTTGCGACACTGCCAGGCGAGCAGGAGCAACGCATTATCTACCCGGTGGAGCAATATCCCGCTAAGGTGTCGTCATTTAATTTTGATAAAACCCCGGAAGTGAACGGTGTCTTGCATGGCATTAAAGGCCAGTACCTGATTTTCGATAGCGGTGTGATTAACATCCGCAAGTTCAGCGGTTATGAAGTGGAGATGGTGGTTTAAATGCTGTATCGCCTGATGCGAAATCTGATGTTCCGTCTGGATGCGGAGAAAGCCCATCATCTGGGCATGACCGGGCTTAACCTGATGGAAATGACCGGTTTATCCTGGCTGCTGACCCGAAAAATGGCGGCACGCTCGGTCAAAGTGATGGGGCTGGAGTTCCCCAATGCGGTTGGACTTGCTGCCGGTCTGGATAAAAACGGGGATTATATTGAAGCGATGTCGGCACTGGGATTTGGCTTTGTCGAGATCGGCACCGTCACACCAAGACCACAGCCGGGCAATCCCAAGCCGAGGTTGTTCCGTATTCCCGAAGCCGAGGGTATTATCAACCGTATGGGGTTTAATAATCTCGGTGTTGACCATCTGTTGGAGCAGGTCAAAGCAGCCAGGACCAAAAGTCTGGTCGGCATCAATATCGGTAAAAACGTTGATACACCGGTCGAAAACGCGGTCGATGACTATCTGATTGGCCTCAACAAGGTCTACCCCTTCGCCGATTATGTCACGATCAATATCTCCTCACCTAACACACCGGGCCTGCGCAGCCTGCAGTTTGGTGAATCACTGGATGCCCTGTTGTCGGCGTTGAAACAGGCGCAACAAGCCCTGGCAGAACAGCACGGCCGTTATGTACCGATGGCGGTCAAAGTCGCCCCCGATCTGACCGCTGAGGAAGTCCGGCAGCTGGCCGAGGCGTTTTCTTCTCACCGGGTTGATGCGGTGATTGCCACTAACACCACGATGTCCCGGGATGAAGTAGCAGGCTTGGCCAATGCGGAAGAGGCTGGCGGCCTCAGTGGTGCACCACTATTTGAAAAGTCCACTGACATTGTCCGGCAGTTCCGGGCGGCCCTGCCTGAAGACTTGCCGATCATTGCGGCAGGTGGAATCATGTGCGGAGAAGATGCGCTGGCGAAACTGGAGGCGGGTGCTGCCCTGGTCCAGATATATAGTGGCTTGATATACCGCGGTCCGTCTCTGGTACGGGAAGTGGTCGAAACAATCGCAAAGAGGAGCTGAAATGGAAACTGCTGCAGGTAGTGTTGTTGGATTCTGGTTAATGAATATTCTCTACGCGGCACTGATCGTGTTTGTCGGTCGTGTCGTCGTGAAATGGCTGGTCAAACTGTCACGCAAGCTGATGGTGCGCAGCAATATGGATGTGATGCTGATCAATTTCCTCAGTGTTATCGCCAATGCGGTGCTGATGCTGTTTGTATTGATTGCCGCCCTTGATCAGCTGGGTGTCGATACCACCTCGATGATCGCTGTGCTCGGTGCCGCCGGTCTGGCTGTGGGCCTGGCGCTGAAAGACTCTTTACAGAATTTTGCTGCCGGCGTCATGCTGATCATGTTCCGTCCGTTTAAGGTCGGTGACTTTGTGGAAGCCGCCGGCACCAGTGGCATCATTGAACAAATCACGATTTTCAACACCATTATGAGAACCGGTGATAACCGTGAAGTGATTGTGCCCAATGGACAGATTTATGCCGATACCATCACCAATTACTCGGCACGTGATACCCGCCGTATCGATATGAGCTTTGGTATTGGTTACGGTGATGATCTGCTGAAAGCCAAGAATCTGCTCAACCAGATTGTGAAAGCCCATCCCAAGGTACACGCTGATCCCGAGCCGGTGATTCGTGTGGCCGAACTGGCTGACAGCAGTGTCAATTTCGATGTGCGTCCCTGGGTCAATGCGGATGATTACTGGCCGGTGCGTTCAGAGCTGATTGAGCAAATCAAACTCGCTTTTGATGAGAACGGTATTTCAATCCCCTTCCCGCAAATGGATCTGCATTTGAATAAACTGGAAAGCTGATATCAATAATCGGGTTCTAGCCTGAAAG
Organism: Methylophaga sp.; assembly: GCF_009711715.1. Lineage (GTDB taxonomy): Bacteria > Pseudomonadota > Gammaproteobacteria > Nitrosococcales > Methylophagaceae > Methylophaga. The sequence goes on from NZ_VENF01000009.1 coordinate 101,686, forward strand.
GAGGCTGGTATGAAGATAAGCCTGTTAATGACAACGGCACTGCTGGCACTGAGCGTGTCAGGTTGTGCCGACAGAGCATCGGTGGTTTACGGTGATGGCCGAGACTATCGGAGTGGTCCTCCGCCACACGCCCCGGCGCATGGTTACCGAGCCAAACATCATCGACACAACATGGTGTATGACTCCCGGCTGGGAGCATACATTGTGCTGGGCTACGATGATCATTATTACAATGACGGCTGGTACTTCCGTTACCGGGATGGTTTATGGCAGATCAATGCAGATTTGAGAGACCGCGATTGGCGAGATGTCGATCATTACCGCGTTCCGGAAGGTTTGCGCTACAGCAAACACGGCTACCGGGATCGCGACTATGAAGATCGTGGCCGCGACAACAAGGATAAAAACCGTGGGCGTGGTTACAAGGATCGGGATGATCACCCGGGCCAAGGTCGCGGTCGTAATACAGATGACGATTGGGATTAAAAGTTGTCTTTCCACTCTCTGAGGGCAGCAAACACGGATTCATCTCTATCCAGAGCCCGGCCGCTGAAGGTTTCAGCTGCCGTTCTGATGTGAGATAAATGGCTGCGCAGGAATGGGTTGGTGGCCAGTTCGTCGGCCATCAGCGAGGGAATGGTTCGATGTCCCTGCTCACGCAGTTGCCGGGTCTCAATGCTTCGTTGTTGCAGAGCCGGATTGTCTTTTTCCACCGCCAGGGCAAAGCGCAGATTGGCCTCAGTGTACTCATGAGCGCAATAGACTTCAGTATTGCCCGGCAGTTGTTTCAGTTTTTTCAGCGACTGAAACAACTGTTCAGCACTGCCGCCAAGCAGTCTGCCGCAACCGCCGGCAAACAGCGTATCGCCACAGAACAGTTTATTCTCCACCAGATAGCAGATATGACCCCGGGTATGACCGGGGGTGTCCAGTACCCGGAACGGGGGAAAGTCCGGATCGACCCTTAACTCATCAGTAGCTTGCAAGGGCTGAGTGACCGAGGGGATGGGTTCACCAGCAGGACCGAACACCGGTACCGGATAGGATTCCAGCAAGGCTTCGACGCCACCGGTATGATCGGCATGGTGGTGGGTAAGCAGAATCGCTGCCGGTGTCAGATCCTTTTGTTTCAGGGCCTCAAACACCGGTCCGGCATCACCGGGATCAACAATCAGCACTCTGCGGCTGTTTTCTGCCTGGATCAGCCAGATATAATTATCTTTGAATGCGTTGACGGCATGAACTAAAAGCATAAAACCTCCCGGATGGGACAATAACATGAATCACTCAGACAGCAAGGATATCGAATACTGGTGGCAAAGCCCCCTGGGCCAGCTGTTGCTGTCTGTTGAGCGCGAGATTATCAGCCAGCTTGATGAGCCGCTGCCCGGCTATTTTTTTGTGCAGATCGGTGGCAATGAGTCCTGTCTGCCCACTGTCAGCAATCGTGCCTGTAGCCAGTGGCGGATCGGTAGAAAAGCTGATTTGCGGGCGGAACCGGAATCGCTGCCATTCAGATCAAATAGTATAGACAACCTGCTATTGCAGCATGTTCTGGAGCGTTCCCGGGATCCCCATCAACTACTGAGAGAGGCTGAAAGAGTGCTGTCGGCAGATGGCAAAATAATCCTCTGCTGTTTTAATCCCTTCAGCCTGTGGGGGTTGCGCCGCCTTTTTTCCTGGCAGGATAGTCCGCCCTGGGATGGTCACTTTTTCAGTCAGACCCGCATCCGCGACTGGCTGGCCCTGCTCAACTTCGAAGTAACCGAACAACATAAAATGCTGTTCCGGCCCCCGTTCAGACATTCGCGCTGGTTGCAGGGCAGCCTGTTTATGGAGCGCTGGGGACGGCGCTTATGGCCCTGGTTGGGTGGTGTTTCTGTTATGGTAGCGGCCAAACGCACCATTCCACTGACACCGGTCAGGGAGAACTGGCGCAAACGAAGACTGTTCCCGACGCCGGGGCTGGTCAACAAACCTCTTACCCGAGAACCCAGTAATGGACCACGTTGAAATTTTTACTGACGGCGCCTGCAGTGGTAATCCCGGCCCGGGTGGCTGGGGTGCGATATTACGCGCCAGAGGCATGGAAAAAGAACTCTCAGGCAGTGAAAAACAGACCACCAATAACCGTATGGAAATGATGGCGGTGATTGCCGCGCTGGAAGCGTTGAAGCGTCCCTGCCGTGTTACTATCACCACCGACTCCCAGTATGTGGTAAAGGGCATGACCGAATGGCTGCCGGGCTGGAAAGCCAAAAACTGGAAAACAGCAGCAAAAAAGCCGGTCAAAAACGTCGAACTCTGGCAGCGGCTGGATAAAGCCATTGCAAAGCATGAAGTAAAATGGGTATGGGTGCGAGGCCATAACGGCCACCCGGAAAATGAGCGCGCCGATCAACTGGCGGTGGCCGCCCGGGAAAAACTGACAGTGTCATAGACGAGGATCATCCGCAGTGGCAGAAACCATACAGAAAAGACAAGTCATACTCGATACCGAAACCACCGGTATCAATACCGCCGACGATCACCGCATTATCGAAATCGGTTGCGTTGAGATGATCGGGCGTCGTCTTACCGGCCAGACTTTTCATCAGTATATTAATCCGCAGCGCGATATTGATGCGGGTGCGATTGAAGTACATGGCATCACCAATGAGTTTCTGGCCGACAAACCGCTGTTTGCCGATATTGCTGAAGATTTCCTGCGCTTTATAGACGGTGCCGAACTGATTATTCACAACGCCCCGTTCGATGTCGGCTTTATAGACCATGAACTCGCTAAACTGGATGGCGAGTTACGCCGCGTTAACACGATTGCCAGCGTGCTGGACACCCTCAAAATGGCCCGTGACAAACACCCGGGTCAGAAAAACAGCCTTGATGCTCTGTGTAAGCGCTATGAGGTTGACAACTCCAACCGGGAACTGCACGGCGCTTTGCTTGATGCCGAGATTCTGGCCGATGTCTATCTGGCGATGACCGGTGGTCAGGTCAGCCTGACACTGACTGCTGAAGAAGTCGCAGAGACGGTGACTGAGAATAAAAATGACGCCGAATTGGGACAGATCAAGACGCGTCAGCCGCTGACCGTGCTCAGGGCCACAGACGAAGAACTGGCCGCGCACCAGGCGATGCTGGAAAAGGTCAATGAATCCAGTGGCGGCAACTGCGTCTGGCTGGCGGAAAAATAATCAGCCGCAGATTAAAAACCGCCGGTGAATGCTTTACAGCATCAGACTTCTAGTTTTGTCGGGAATACTACTAAAGCAGTTCCTCTATTCGCCCAACAGGAATAATCATGTGGCTTTTGGGCAGATCCGATTTCTTTAATTCAGCCACCAAATAACCTGCGCGCATCGGCGTAATCAGCGGAGACGAACTTTTTCCACTGAAATTTTCAATCAGATCAGCTTGAAATCGAATTTTTTGTCCCCAACTTGAGGTTCTGTTACAAGCAAACCGGAATGATGACTCATGAGCAACGAAGAAATCGAAAAGCCTGAAGACAATCAGGAACAGGAAACGGCCAACGATTCAGAACAACAAGCCCAGCCGGAAGCAGAACAGGATACGGCCAAGCTGCTTGAAGATGCACGTAATAAAGCCGATGAGCACTGGAATGAGCTGTTAATGGCCCGGGCTGATATGGAAAACATGCGTCGTCGTCATGCCCGTGACCTGGAAAATGCGCATAAACACGCACTGGACAAGTTCATTGCCGAACTCTTGCCTATCTGCGACAGCCTGGAATTGGGTCTGAGCGCAGCACACAAGGATGAGGCAACGCTGGAAACCGTGCGTGAAGGCATGGATATGACCCTGAAAATGCTGCTTGGCAACATTGGCAAACTGGGGCTCGAGCAGATTAATCCCGAAGGTGAAGCCTTTAACCCGGACCTGCACCAGGCCGTGTCAATGCAGCCTGCTGATGGGGTCGAATCCAACCAGGTCATCAGTGTGATGCAAAAGGGCTATGCCTTTAATGGCCGCGTAATCCGCCCGGCAATGGTCGTGGTCTCGCAATAAATCGGTCGGGGACTTGAAATTGCTGAATTGTCCCCCAAATAAACGAACATAGGCTGATAAAGCCAGCAACAGATAAGAATGATGGAGTTTAACTATGGGTAAAATTATTGGTATCGACCTGGGAACGACCAATTCCTGTGTCGCAGTAATGGAAGACGGCAAAGCACGTGTGATTGAGAATAGTGAAGGCGATCGCACCACACCGTCTATCGTTGCCTTTACTAAGGACAACGAAGTGCTGGTTGGTCAATCTGCCAAACGTCAGGCCGTGACCAATCCCAAAAACACCTTGTACGGTATCAAACGACTGATCGGCCGTAAGTTCAAAGAAAAAGTCGTTCAGCGCGATATCGACATGGTTCCTTACAAGATCATTGAAGCCGACAACGGCGATGCCTGGGTGTCTGTCAATGACAAGAAAATGGCACCGCCTGAAATTTCTGCCCGGGTTCTGATGAAAATGAAGAAAACCGCGGAAGAATTCCTCGGTGAAGAAGTCACCGAAGCGGTGGTGACCGTTCCGGCTTACTTCAACGATTCTCAGCGTCAGGCGACTAAAGACGCCGGTAAAATTGCTGGTCTGGAAGTCAAACGTATCATCAACGAACCGACTGCTGCAGCCCTGGCCTACGGCATGGACAAAAAACGCGGTGATTCTACCGTGGTGGTTTATGACCTGGGTGGTGGTACTTTCGACGTCTCAATTATCGAGATTGCCGACATCGAAGGCGAGCACCAGTTCGAAGTTCTGGCGACCAATGGTGATACTTTCCTTGGTGGTGAAGACTTTGACCAACGTATCATTGATTACCTCGTTGATGAGTTCAAGAAAGATCAGGGCGTTGATCTAGCTAAAGATCCACTGGCGCTGCAACGTCTGAAAGATGCGGCAGAAAAAGCCAAGATAGAGCTGTCCTCAAGTCAGCAAACCGATATCAATCTGCCGTACATTACGGCCGATCAAAGCGGTCCCAAACATATGGAAATCCGTCTGACCCGTGCCAAGCTGGAATCGCTGGTTGAAGACCTGATTACCCGCAGTATGGAACCCTGCAAAATGGCATTGAAAGATGCTGGCCTGTCGACCTCAGAAATTGACGATGTCATCCTGGTTGGTGGTCAGACCCGCATGCCGAAAGTGCAGGAAGCGGTTAAAAACATGTTCGGCAAAGAACCGCGTAAAGATGTCAATCCGGACGAAGCTGTTGCCCTGGGAGCTTCTATCCAGGCAGCCGTATTGGCCGGTGATGTCAAAGACGTATTGTTGCTTGACGTGACCCCGCTGAGCCTGGGTATCGAAACCATGGGCGGTGTGATGACCAAACTGGTTGAGAAAAACACCACCATCCCGACCAAGGCGAATCAGGTGTTCTCCACTGCTGAAGATAATCAGCCCGCGGTAACCATCCATGTGCTGCAGGGTGAGCGTGAAATGGCCTCGGCCAACAAATCTCTGGGCCGTTTTGACCTGGCTGATATTCCGCCGGCACCACGGGGCGTGCCGCAGATTGAAGTGACTTTCAATATCGACGCCAACGGTATTCTGCATGTGTCTGCCAAAGACAAGGCAACCGGCAAGGAACAGTCGATCGTGATCAAGGCTTCCAGCGGTCTGAGTGATGAAGAAGTCGAGCAAATGGTGAAAGATGCCGAAGCCCATGCCGAGGAAGACAAACGATTCCACGAGTTGGTCACGGCACGTAACCAGGCTGATGCCCTGATTCACGCGACCACCAAGTCGCTGAAAGATTTGGGCGATAAAGTCGAAGCCGACGAGAAAGCTAATATCGAGTCTGCAGTGGAAGCGCTGCAGGCAGCGATCAAGGGCGAAGACAAAGACGATATCGAAGCCAAAACTAACGCGCTGAGCGAAGCCTCTGCCAAACTGGCCGAGCGCGCTTATGCTGAAAACGCGGAAGCCGGTGAAGGTGCCGCTGACAGTGCGCAGTCAGGCGACGATGTTGTCGATGCCGAGTTCGAAGAAGTCGACGACGACAAGAAGAAATAATCCTGTGAGTCCGGCCTGATGATGGGGACAATGCGATGTTTACCCATGTAAGCCTCATCATTGCCGGACAGGACTAACAAGACAAACAGGCGTCTGGTCGGACCGGCGCCTGTTTTGTTGTTTTGGGGAAAACAAGAAGCATGGCCAGAAGAGACTATTACGAGATTTTGGGTATCTCGCGAACGGCGACCGAGGCCGAAATCAAAAAAGCCTACCGTCGCATGGCGATGAAGTATCACCCGGATCGTAATCCGGATGATGCCGAATCAGAAACCAAATTCAAGGAAGCTAAAGAAGCCTACGAAATTTTAGCCGACAGCCAGAAACGCGCGGCTTATGACCAGTTTGGTCACGATGGCGTCGATCAGTCCATGGGCGGCGGTTTCGGCCGTGGCGGCGCCGGTGGTTTCAGCGATATTTTCGGTGATGTCTTTAATGACATTTTTGGTGCCGGTGGTGGCCGTCAACAGGCTTTCCGTGGTGCGGATCTGCGTTACCGTCTGGAATTGTCTCTGGAAGAGGCTGTGGCCGGTACCACGGCCAAGATCCGGATTCCGGTGAATGTCGAATGCGAAACCTGTGACGGCAGTGGTGCCAGGAAAGGGACCGAACCAGTTACCTGTACCACCTGTGGTGGTCATGGTCAGGTCCGTATCCAGCAGGGCTTCTTTACCATGCAGCAAGCTTGTCCTCACTGCCGCGGCACAGGCAAGATGATCAAAGACCCTTGTCCTGACTGTCACGGTGAAGGCCTGGTTCAGGAACATAAAACCCTGCAGGTGAAAGTGCCTGCCGGTGTTGATACCGGTGATCGCATTCGACTCGAAGGTGAAGGCGAAGCGGGTCTGCATGGCGCGCCAGCCGGTGACCTGTTTGTGGAGGTCGCGGTCAAACGGCATGATGTCTTTACCCGTGACGGCACCAACCTGTTCTGTGACGTGCCGTTGAGTTTTGCCATAGCGGCGCTGGGCGGTGAGGTCGAAGTGCCAACGCTGGAAGGCAAAGCCAGCCTCAAGATTCCGGAAGGCACACAGACCGGCCAGCAATTCCGGATGCGTGGCAAAGGCGTGACCTCTGTCCGTGGTGGCCCGACCGGTGACCTGTTATGCCGCGTCATTATCGAAACGCCGGTGAAGCTGTCGAAAAAGCAGAAAGAATTGCTGGAACAGTTTGAGGAAGATATCAAGGGCGGCGGCGACAAGCACAGCCCGAAACATTCTTCTTGGCTGGATGCGGTCAAACGCTTTTTTGAGTGAATCCGCTGCCGGCTTGCGGTGAGGACTCAGGATGAGGATACTTGCCGTTCTGGAACAAACCGTAGGTTGGGTTGAGAAACGAAACCCAACAAATGGCTTTAACACGGCTTGTTGGGTTTAATAAGTTCAGTTCAACCCACAAATAATGTGCGAAAAGAAATATAAGGAAGGCAAATGACAATCAAGATTGCGATCAATGGGGCTGCCGGCCGTATGGGTCGCTGCCTGATTCAGGCAGTCGAGCAAACTGAGGGCCTGGAACTGAGTGCGGCCATTGATCGGGCTGATTCTTCGCTGATTGGGGCTGATGCCGGTGAACTGGCTGGGGTAGGTAGACTGAATGTCGATGTCACGAGTGATGTGGAAGCAGCCACACAGGTCTCTGACATTATTATCGACTTCACCCTGCCGGAAGTCACCATGGCGCTGCTGCCACATTGTGTTGCCAATCAATGTCGTCCGGTCATTGGTACCACCGGTTTTGACGATATCCAGAAGCAAGCTATTTCTGAGGCTGCGGAGAAGGTGTCTGTGATTCTGGCGCCGAATATGAGTGTTGGCGTCAATCTGTCTCTGAAACTGCTGGATCTGGCGGCACGCGTTTTGGGTGATGATGTCGATATTGAAATCGTTGAAGCCCACCACCGGCATAAAGTCGATGCCCCTTCCGGCACCGCCCTTCGCATGGGTGAGGTTGTTGCCGACGCTTTGGGTCGAGATCTGAAACAATGTGCGATCTATGGCCGCGAAGGCCGCACCGGTGAACGTGATCGCAATACTATCGGTTTTGCCACTGTGCGCGCCGGTGATATTGTCGGCGACCACACCGTAATGTTTGCCGCTGAAGGCGAGCGGGTTGAAATCACCCACAAAGCGTCCAGCCGCATGACCTTTGCCTTCGGTGCCATGCGCGCTTCCAAATGGCTGATGCAGCACGACAAGGGCTTGTTCGATATGCAGGACGTGCTGGGACTGAAGAACTGAGCGCAAGCGCAGTAAAGCAGGATCAAAAAAGGCCGGTCAACCGGTCTTTTTTATGCCTGGAGATAAGGCTTCAGTAACTGTCGGCTTTCTGTTCAGCCTGGCGTGAACCTTCCGGGTCGCCGGAGCGCAAGCGGATTTTGGCAATCAGTTGCCACAGACGCCGCAACTGGTATGCATTGCCCTGAGCGACCGAAACGCCTTTCAGAGCCACCTGCTCAGCGAGATCAAAATCTTCCAGTTCCATGTGGGTCACAGCCAGGGAGTAATAAACTTCCGGGTCTCTGGGAGCGATCCGTTGTGCCCGTTGCAGACTGCCCTGTGCTGCGCGGTAATCACCAGCACTGCGGGATTGCTCTGCATCACTGAGTAGCGCCAGCACGGCCGGACTTTGTTGCGTCCGTGGCTGTGTCGCTGGAGCCTGGGATGGACTTGGCGTCGCTGCCGGCCCGGAATCAGGCAGTGGCGTGGCGACAGCGGGTTCAGACGGCGCTTCCTCTGGGGTAGGGCTGGGTTCCGGCTTTGCTTCGGCCTCAGCGCTTCGATCTTCCACCGGCGCTCTCGGGGCTTGCGATGGCGCGATACTACAGCCGGCCATCATGGCAGCTAATAGACCTGTCAGCAGCAGTCGAGGGGTTAATAATTGCATAATTATTCCTTACCGAAACCAGTCCTTGATCCAGTCAATCGAGCGGCTCACAGGATCGTCCTGTTCGCCTGGTTTGAGATAGCAGTCTGCCGTCTGTTGCGGCGCAGTCCCGCGAATAAACGGCAACTGCCTGGCATTTTCGCATTGTGCGGCAGAGAGATAACCATTGTCCTCGTTCACCCAAAGCCATTCAATATTTTCCGGTACCGGTGCCTGGAAACTCTCCAGTGGCTGACTGGCCATAAACTGAGTCCAGGCCTGCAGGGCGCCACCGGAGCCGGTAAACGGCAGTGGTGAATTATCATCCTGACCCAGCCAGACAACGGCAAGGCGGTTATTACTGAAACCGGCAAACCAGCTGTCGCGCTGATCATCGGAAGTACCAGTCTTGCCTGCGACATTGATATTACCGGGTAAAGTGCGATAAATGCTGGCGGCGGTACCACGGCGTGTGACTTGCTGCATGGCGGTCTGGAGCAGATAAATATCTTCTGTGGCTACGGTTTGCTTGAGTTGGAACGGGTAACTCGACAAGGCCTTGCCTTCGCTGTCGGTGACAGTACGAATCGCTCTGGCCGGCATCTGGAAGCCATTGGCGGCAATGGTCTGGTACATCGTCGCGACTTCAAGCGGCGAAAGTCCCTGGGCACCCAGTAATAGAGAGGGATAAGGATCCAGATCACGTCTGACACCGAGTCTGACCATGGTGTCGATCACATTATCCAGGCCCACAGCCATACCCAGTCGGGCCGTGGAAATATTATAGGAATGGGTCAGGCCTTCAATCAGCGTGACTTCACTGTGAGACTGTTTATCAAAATTTTGCGGTTTCCAGGTTTGACCATTGGGCAGAGACAGGGAATAGGGGGAGTCATCAAGCCGCGTGCTCAGCGTATAACCCTGCTCCAGTGCCGTCAGGTAAACAGCCGGTTTGACCAGCGAACCGATGGGTCGCTTTGAATCGAGTGCGCGGTTAAAGCCTTTATATCGGGTATTCCGATCGCCGATGACCGATAATACTTCACCGGTTTGCGGGTCGGTGACCACCATGCTGCCCTGCAGTTTGTCGACCTTCTGGTAACCCTGCTCCAGTTGGCGGATGGTTTCTGTCAGTGCCTGCTCGGCTTCTTTTTGCACAATCGGATCCAGGCTGGTGAAGACACGCAAACCTTCTGAACTCAGATCCTCGTCCCGGTAATGCCGTCTCAGTTGTCGTTTTACCAGATCCAGAAAGGCCGGGTAAGCCTCTTTCAGCAAGGTGCCCTTTCTGACCACATCTAAACCGGCAGTAGTCGCCTGCTGGTATTGTTCCTGCGTAATTTCACCCTGCTCATGAAGCACTCGCAAAACCAGATTACGTCGTTGAGTGGCCCGTTGCGGATGGCGGCGAGGGTCGAAATAAGAAGGGCCCTTGACCATGCCGGCCAGTAAGGCGACCTGGTGCAGTTTCAGCTCCTGTATCGGCTGGCCGAAAAAGTAATGGGCACCAAGACCGAAACCATGAATGGCACGGGCACCGTCCTGACCCAGATAGACTTCATTGAGATAAGCCTCCAGAATTTCGTCTTTGCTGTAATGCAATTCCAGCAGCATGGCCATTGGCATTTCCAGCAGTTTGCGGATCAGCGTGCGGTCAGAAGTCAGGTAGAAGTTTTTGATCAATTGCTGGGTCAGCGTACTGCCGCCCTGAACAAAAGCACCGGCCTTGATATTGGCGAGCATGGCACGGGCAATGCCCTTGGGGGATATGCCGTGGTGTTGATAAAAGTCCCGATCTTCAATCGCGATCAGGGCATCAATCAGCTCGGGGGGGGCATCCTGTAGCTGAATCAGATCACGGTCTTCATTGTTGAGTGGATAAATGCCGCCGATAAGCACCGGTTCCAGTCGCAGCAAAGCCAGTTCATTGCCCTGAGCATCGCTGATGCCGGTCAGGACTTCATTATTAAAGTCGAGCACCAGCCGGCGAGCCGGTTCTCTGCCATCGGTAAAATTAAAACCCCGGGTCGAAATAATGGCACGTGATGATGAAAAGGCTGCCTGTCCCGGTTTTGATGCCCGGCTGACAAACTGGTAACCCAGGCCGCGCAGTTCGACTTTCAGATCTTCAATCGATAGAGGGGAGCCGGCATACAGTTCGAGTGGACGCGCATAGACTTTGGCCGGTACTGCCCAGCGTTTACCTTCAAACTGCTGGCGGATCTGCACATCCAGAAACAGCAGCAGTAAGCCCACCAGTACCAGCAGTGTGAACAGGATTTTAAACAGCGTTGCTTTACTGATAAAACCGCGGTTGTTTTTACGTGATGCAGAACGGCTGCGGCGTTTCACAGGTTTGCGATTGGTAGTTTTAGTCGTTTTTTTACGGGCCATAAACGATTCGGTGTATCCGGGTCAGGGAGCAACAGTCCATTGAGACTAAAGCACTCAGGTAATGATTTCTGTTAATCAGTTTCCAGCATCCGGTTATTGACTGGATTGCGTGTCAATCCGCATAAGTTGCCTATTATGCTTGAGCTGGTTTTTTTTTGCTGGCAACAGCAGGATCAATCGATGTTATTTATCCTCCTTTGCGCTCCTCTTCCAAGTCCGGTTTTTTGACCTTATACAAGAACCTGCGCCAGTTGAACTCAGGTGGCAGCCTGATTTCGCATTATCGAAATTGTCTGGTAATATGCAGAACTCCGAACGGGTTTCATGCGTAAAAATTTTTCACCTGAAACTGCGAGAAAATGCAACTGAAGTGAGCGTTTATGGCTTTAGAAACACCAGTTTGTGACTTCGGTCAGCCAGCCATTGATTTTTCGCTGCCGGGAACCGACGGCAAAATCTGGACTTTGGATGACTGTCGCGGTGAAAATGGTCTGCTGATTATGTTCATCTGCAATCATTGCCCCTACGTTCAGGCTGTGATTGACAGGTTGGTACGCGATACCAACGAACTGAAACAGTATGGCATCAATTCAGTTGCCATCATGGCTAATGATGTTGAAGAGTACCCGGAAGACTCGTTCGATAACATGAAAAAGGTTGCAAAGCAGCAAGGGTTTTCCTTTCCTTATTTATATGATGAATCGCAGCAGGTTGCCCAGGCATACGGGGCTGTCTGCACGCCTGATTTTTTTGGTTATAACAAAGACCTGCAGTTGCAATACCGCGGTCGTCTGGATGCCAGCCGTAAACAAGCGGCCGAACCGGATGTCAGACGGGACCTGTTTGAAGCAATGAAGCAGGTGGCTGAAACAGGCCATGGCCCTGAAAATCAGATACCTAGTATGGGTTGCTCGATCAAGTGGCGGGCGGCTTAATTTTTTTTAATAGGAGAATGTAGAAAATGGCTACACGTAGACATTTAGCTAATGCAATCCGTGCCCTGAGTATGGATGCAGTACAAAAGGCGAATTCTGGTCACCCGGGTGCGCCAATGGGGATGGCGGATATCGCCGAAGTCCTGTGGAACGACCACCTCAAGCACAACCCTAACAACCCGAAATGGGCTGACCGTGATCGCTTTATCCTGTCTAACGGCCACGGTTCTATGTTGATTTATTCATTGCTGCACCTGACCGGTTACGATTTGCCAATGGATTCAATCAAAACCTTCCGTCAGCTGCACTCGCAATGTGCCGGCCACCCTGAATACGGTTATGCACCAGGCGTAGAAACCACTACTGGTCCTCTGGGTCAAGGCATCACCAATGGTGTCGGTTTCGCGATGGCAGAAAAACTGATGGCTGACCAGTTCAACAAACCGGGTCATGACATCGTTAATCACCACACCTATGTCTTCATGGGCGATGGCTGCCTGATGGAAGGTATTTCCCATGAAGCCTGCGCACTGGCTGGTACCTGGGGTCTGGGTAACCTGATCGCATTCTGGGATGACAACAACATCTCTATCGACGGTCATATCGACGGCTGGTATACCGATGACACCGTTAAGCGTTTTGAAGCATACGGCTGGCACGTGCAATCTGTTGACGGTCACGACGCTGACGCCATCAACAAAGCGATTGAAGAAGCGAAGAAAGTTAAAGACAAGCCTTCTTTGATTTGCTGCAAAACCATCATTGGTTACGGTTCACCAAACAAATGTGCAAGCCATGACTGCCACGGCGCCGCATTGGGTGAAGACGAAGTCGCACTGACCCGTAAAGAACTGGGTTGGGAATATGAGCCGTTTGTGATTCCTGAAGACGTTTATGAAGGTTGGGATGCGAAAGCCAAAGGTGCTGAAGCTGAAGCCGCCTGGAACGAAAAATTCGCTGCCTATGAGAAGGAATATCCGGAGCTGGCTGCTGAATTCAAACGTCGCATGGCCGGTGAACTGCCAGCTGACTGGAAAAATGTCACTGACAAGATGATCGCTGACATGAACGACAAAGCAGAAAGCGTGGCGACTCGTAAAGCATCACAAAACGTCATCACTGCACTGGCACCAACCCTGCCTGAATTCCTGGGTGGTTCTGCTGACCTGACTGGTTCAAACCTGACCAGCTGCCCGAGCTTCAAACACGTATCTGGTAAAGAGCCTGGCAACTACATTTCTTACGGTGTCCGTGAGTTCGGTATGTTTGCCATCATGAACGGTATGGCACTGCATGGTGGTTTGCTGCCATTCGGTGGTACTTTCCACATGTTCTCTGACTATGCCAAAAATGCGTTGCGTATGGCGGCGCTGATGAAACAGCGCACAATCGCAGTTCTGACCCATGACTCTATCGGTCAGGGTGAAGATGGTCCAACTCACCAACCGATCGAACAGTCTGCCGGTCTGCGTTACATTCCAAACATGGATGTCTGGCGTCCGGGTGATTCAACCGAGGTTGCTGTAGCCTGGGTGGCTGCCATTGAACGCATGGACGGCCCAAGCAGCTTGGTATTCAGCCGTCAGGGCGTGCCGGGTCGTACCCATGACAAGGCAGATTTTGAAGCCATTCGTAAAGGCGGCTACGTGCTGTCCGAAGCTGACGGCGGCAATGCTGACGTTATCCTGATCGCTACTGGCTCTGAACTGGATCTGGCTGTACAGGCCAAAGAAGCACTGAAAGGCGAAGGCATCAAGGCACGCGTTGTCTCCATGCCATCAACCAACGTCTTTGATCGCCAGTCTCAGGCTTACAAAGACAGCGTTCTGACGCCGGGCGTGAAACGCGTTTCTATCGAAGCCGGTGTCACTGACTTCTGGCGTAAGTATGTCGGTCTGGAAGGCGGTACTGTCGGTATCGACACCTTTGGTGAGTCTGCACCGGGTGGCGACCTGTTCAAGTACTTCGGCTTTACCGTCGAGAACGTGGTTAAAACGGTTAAAGAAACCCTGTAAAGGTATTATTTAACAGCAAAAAAATGACCAGCGGGCTTAAAGCCCGCTGGTTTTTTTTCGTCTGAGACTTTAAAGTCTAAACAGTAAATCCTTGTGCACGAGTTTTTAGTTTTTAGACAGTTAATGAATCTTAAAGAGGAAAAAGCATGACGATTAAAGTCGGTATTAACGGGTTTGGCCGTATCGGCCGGATGGCTTTCCGGGCTGCAGCTAAAGACTTCAGAGATATCGAAGTGGTGGCGATTAACGATTTGCTGGACCCCGAATATCTTGCTTACATGCTCAAATATGATTCGGTCCATGGTCGCTTCGACGGTGATGTCGAAGTTAAAGACGGTCATCTGGTTGTGAATGGTAAAACCATCCGCGTCACCGCCGAGCGCAACCCTGCCGATCTGAAATGGGATGAAGTCGGTGCCGAACTGGTGATTGAATGTACCGGTTTTTTCCTGACTGAAGAGAGTTGCCAGGCCCATATTGATGCCGGCGCCAGAAAAGTGGTGCAGTCAGCGCCATCCAAAGATCACACACCAATGTTTGTTTACGGCGTCAATCACAAGAGTTATCAGGGTGAAGCGATTGTTTCTGCCGCGTCCTGTACCACCAATGCACTGGCGCCGGTGTCCAAAGTACTGCATGACCGCTTCGGCATTAAACGCGGCCTGATGACCACCGTCCATGCCGCCACAGCGACACAGAAAACTGTTGATGGGCCGTCGATGAAAGACTGGCGTGGTGGCCGTGGTATTCTGGAAAATATTATTCCGTCCTCTACCGGTGCGGCGAAAGCCGTCGGCAAAGTGCTGCCGGATCTGAACGGTAAACTGACCGGTATGGCCTTCCGTGTACCGACCTCTGATGTGTCTGTGGTTGATTTGACCGTGGAACTGGAAAAAGAGGCAGATTACGAGGCTATCTGCCAGGCGATGCGTGACGCCTCAGCCGGAGAGTTGAAAGGGGTTCTCGCCTATACTGATGAAAGTGTTGTCTCTACCGACTTCAGAGGCTGTACAGCACCGTCTATTTTTGATGCCGGTGCCGGTATTGCACTGGATGGGACATTTATCAAAGTGGTTGCCTGGTACGACAATGAATACGGCTATACCTGCAATATGATGCGTCTTGTGCAACATGTGGCTGGTTAAGTCCATACCGTAAATTAAGCCAAAAAGGCTTCCTGCCCCTGCGGGAGGCCTTTTTTATGCCCAAGCTATCGGCAAAGACCTATACTTGGGGAAGATACAAAAAATTTGAGAGGGAAATTTCATGTCCATAATCAAGATGGCTGATTTGGACCTGGCCGGCAAACGTGTATTGATCCGCCAGGATCTTAATGTTCCGCTGAAAAAAGGTGTCGTGGCAGACGGTACCCGGATTCATGCTTCTCTGCCGACCATCAAAATGGCACTGGAGAAAGGGGCCCGGGTGATGATTATGTCGCACCTGGGGCGGCCGACCGAAGGTGAATACGTCCATCAGTACTCGATGGCACCGGTAGCCAATTACCTGTCAGCATTGCTGGATCAGCCGGTCAGGCTGGAGCAGAACTGGCTGGAACCGGACTTTATACCGGTAGAGCCGGGTGAAGTCGTGCTGTGTGAGAATGTTCGTTTCAATATCGGCGAAAAGAAAAACGACGAAGCCCTGTCACGGCGTATGGCACAAATGTGTGATGTGTTTGTTATGGATGCTTTTGGCACTGCGCATCGCGCCCAGGCCTCGACCCATGGCGTAGCCAAATATGCCCCCGTTGCCTGCGCCGGCCCTCTGCTGGCCGCCGAACTGGACGCATTGGGCAAAGCACTGGATAACCCGGCGCGGCCGATGGTTGCCATTGTCGGCGGATCCAAGGTCTCGACCAAGCTCAGCGTGCTTGAAAGCCTGTCAACCAAAGTCGACCAACTGATTGTCGGTGGCGGTATCGCCAATACCTTTATCGCGGCGGAAGGCTTTAATGTCGGGAATTCATTGTATGAAAAAGAATTTCTTGATACCTGCCGCAAGCTGCGCAGTGAAGCTCAGTCCCGCGGTGGCGATATTCCGGTGCCGACCGATGTCGTGTGTGGTAAAAAGTTTGCTGAAAATGCCGAGGCCGAGACCAAGAAAGTGGAAGAGGTCGAGGACGATGATATGATTTTTGATATTGGTCCTAAAACAGCCGAAAAGCTGGCGGAAATCCTCAAAAATGCCGGCACCATTGTCTGGAACGGACCGGTCGGGGTGTTCGAATTTAACCAGTTCGGTGAGGGCACTAAGGAAATCGCGATGGCAATTGCTGAATCTGATGCCTTTTCCATCGCCGGCGGCGGCGATACTTTGGCAGCGGTCGCCAAGTACAAAATCTGTGATGATATTTCCTATATTTCCACCGGTGGCGGTGCCTTCCTCGAGTTTCTGGAAGGTAAAACGCTGCCCGCTGTTGAAATTCTGGAGCAGCGCGCCGCCGAATCCACTTAATTAACAAGGAGTTCATGTGACGGCCATTAGACGAACAAAAATTGTTGCGACTCTGGGGCCGGCCACACAGCGCCCCGACACATTAGATGCCATGTTTGAAGCCGGTATGAACGTGGTCCGGCTGAACTTCTCACATGGCGACCCGGCAGATCACATTCATCTGGCCGAGCGGGTGCGTGAGCGCGCCCGTATCTGCCACAAACCGGTCGGCATTCTCGCCGATCTGCAGGGGCCTAAAATTCGTATTGCCCGTTTCAGACAAGGGGCGGTTGAACTTAAAGACGGTGACAGTTTCGTTTTAGATGCCGGGCTTGGCAGTCAGGATGGTGATGACAGCCAGGTCGGTATTGATTACAAGGCGCTGCCAGACGATGTCAGCGCTGACGATATTCTGCTGCTGGATGACGGCAGGATTGTGCTGCGGGTGGAAGGCATCAATGATCGGCGAATCATGACCCGGGTCATTAACGGTGGCGTGTTGTCAAATAATAAAGGCATCAACCGACAGGGCGGTGGCTTATCGGCTGCGGCCTTAACCGATAAGGACCGGCAGGACATCATCACTGCCGCCAGAATGGAAGCCGATTACCTGGCTGTCTCTTTCCCGCGTTCGGCCGAGGATATTCACGAAGCACGGCGTTTGCTGAATGAAGCTGGCGGTCATGCGGCGATAGTTGCCAAGATTGAACGGGCCGAGGCAGTTGATGCCATTGAGGAGATTATCGAGGCGGCGGATGTCATTATGGTGGCGCGCGGCGATTTGGGCGTGGAGATGGGAGATGCAGCCCTGCCGCCGATACAGAAACGTATCATTGGGCTTGCAAGGCGCATGAACCGGGTCACCATCACGGCTACCCAGATGATGGAGTCGATGATACAGAACTCGATCCCGACCCGCGCCGAAGTGTTTGATGTCGCGAATGCGGTGCTGGATGGAACTGATGCTGTGATGTTATCCGGTGAGACGGCCGTCGGTAAAAACCCAATCAAAACGATTGCGGCGATGCATCGTATCTGTCTGCAGGCAGAACAGGAGCGGGAGATTCGGGTTTCACGTCATCGGATCGATTCCAGTTTTCAGGCGATGGATGAGGCGATTGCGATGGGCGCCATGTATCTGGCGAATCATCTCAATGTCAAAACCATCGCGGCGCTGACCGAGTCCGGCTCAACCGTGTTATGGATGTCGCGGATAAGCTCCGGTATTCCGATTTTTGCACTGACGCCGCATGAAAAGACAGCACGCCGGGTCACGCTTTACCGGGGTGTTTATCCCATTATCTTCGCGCGGCAGCATAATGATCATGCCGCATTGAATCGCGAAATCATTGATGAGCTTGAGCGTCGCGGTGTCGTCAGTGATGGTGATATAGTTATTATTACAAAAGGCGATCTGGAGGTTCAGGGCAGCACCAATGCACTGAAACTGGTGCGTGTCGGTGATATGGTCGAACCCCGGATCAATGGTCAAAGCTGCGAATAACTCAGTATCAGGGCTTATTTACTCTTCATCTCCGCCTCGGTTGTGACTGAAAAAGTGTCAAAAAGGCGTAAAGTATGAAGTGTCGCCACCCTACATAAGCACTTTGCAGCGCAGGGTGACGCTTTTCAGCTTCAACCCGCAGGGCTGAGACTATTTCGCCGTTTCACGGCCAGCGTTGCTGTTCAAATGGGTCTGGAACCTATTTGTGAGACGCTCATGTAGAATGGCTACAATGCGCGCTTTCCGCCTTGCCGGACACAAAAATAGCGTCCAGCAGTGGTGGAGATGAAAGATAAACAAACCCTAGAGGAGGGGAATTATGGCTCTCATATCATTGCGTCAATTACTCGATTACGCGGCGGAGCATGAATTCGGCGTGCCCTCTTTCAATGTCAACAACATGGAGCAGGTCCACGCGATCATGCAGGCCGCCGTGGCGGCAGATAGCCCGGTTATCATGCAGGCCAGTGCCGGGGCCAGAAGTTACGCCGGTGAACCGTTTCTGCGGCATTTAATACTGGCAGCACTGGAAGCCTATCCCGATATTCCGATCGTGCTGCATCAGGATCACGGTGCCTCCCCTGGTGTCTGTGCCCGTTCGATACAATCTGGCTTCAGTTCGGTGATGATGGACGGCTCGTTGCAGGAAGATATGAAAACGCCCGCTGAATATGAATACAACGTGCGCGTGACCCGTGAAGTGGTGGATATGGCGCATGCCTGTGGCGTGTCAGTGGAAGGTGAACTGGGCTGCCTCGGCTCACTGGAGTCAGGCATGATGGGAGAAGAAGACGGTCACGGTGCCGATAGTAAACTGGATCACAGCAAACTGCTGACGGATCCGGATGAAGCGGTGGACTTTGTTAAACGTACCGAAGTCGATGCGCTGGCTGTGGCGATTGGCACCAGCCACGGGGCTTATAAGTTTACCAGGCCGCCGACCGGTGAAATTCTGGCTATCGACCGCATCAAAGAGCTCAGAAAGAAACTACCCAACACCCATTTTGTGATGCACGGCTCCAGTTCGGTACCACAGGAATGGCTAGAAATCATCAATACGCATGGCGGGGATATCGGTCAGACCTATGGGGTGCCGGTTGAAGAAATTGCGGAAGGCATCAAATCCGGTGTCCGTAAGGTCAACATCGATACGGATCTGCGTATGGCCTCAACCGGCGCGATTCGCCAGTTTATGACTGATGAAAAGAACAAGCCGGTTTTCGACCCGCGTAAGTTCCTCAAGGCTTCCACCGACGCCATGCAGGCAATCTGTCAGGCTCGTTATGAAGCTTTTGGCAGTGCCGGTCACGCCGGCAAAATCAAGCCGATTCCGCTGGCCAAAATGGTGGAACGCTATCAGAGCGGTGAACTGAAACCGGTGTTGTCCTGATCGCAGGGGTGATACGAAAAAGGCGGCTTCATGCCGCCTTTTTTGCCTCAAACCAATCAGTTGCGAGCACAATGCCCGAATGCGGTAAACTATCGCTTTTGGTTACGGGAATGGACGGGTGCAGCAGCTATTAGCGATTGCGATAGGCGGCGCGGCGGGATCAGTGCTGAGATTTATGGTTTCCACTGGTGTCCACCGTGTGTTGGGTAAGGACTTTCCCTATGGCACATTAACTGTTAACGTGCTCGGTTCGCTGTTGATGGGCTTTTTATTCATCATGCTGGTCGAGCGGCAAATCAGCTCGATTGAACTGAGGTCGGGCATTTTATTTGGCGTCCTGGGCGCGTTTACCACCTTCTCCTCTTTCTCTTTCGAAACCCTGGCCTTGATGGAGAGCGGTGACTGGGCCAAGGCACTGGTGAATGTGTTCCTCAGCGTCAGTGCTTGCCTGCTGGCAACCTGGGTCGGTTTGGGAATAGGAAGACAGTTATGAGTCAGACTGTGACGATGGTGAGAGTCTATCTTGTTGAGGGTAGAGACGACGTCAACAAAATCATTACGCGGCTGGTGGATATCCGGGTCCGGGGATTCACCGTGTTCAAAGGCGTTGCGGGTCTGGGCAGTGATCATCGCCTGCATAAGGCATCGCTGCTGGCTCTTTCCTCCGAGTTGCCTATCATCATTGAATTTTTTGATGAGCCCGAGCGCGTAAAAGAAACGATTGAAAAACTGGGAGATTTGGTGAAGCCAGAGCTTGTCATCAGCTGGCCCGCACAATCTGGAATTTGAAAATAAGATGTTAGATCCAAAGTTACTAAGAAACGAAGCAGAGCAGGTCGCGGCACAATTGAAGCGTCGAGGATTTGAGCTCGACCTGGCATTGCTGTCGCAACTGGAGCAGGAACGCAAACAGGCCCAACTGGAAGCGCAGGAGCTACAGACAGAGCGCAATGCCCGTTCCAAAAATATCGGTAAAGCCAAGGCAGCCGGCGAAGATATTGCCCCCCTACTCAAGGAAATTGAGGATTTGGGTGATCGCCATAAAGCGGCTGAAGCCCGTCTTGCCGAGGTGCTGGACAAGCTGAATGAGGTGGCGTTAGGAATTCCCAATCTGCCGCAGGCCGATGTGCCGGCCGGTAAAGACGAAACCGAGAATGAGGAAGTCTCCCGTTGGGGCGAACCAAGGCAGTTTGATTTTGAAGCCAAAGATCATGTTGATCTGGGCGCTGCGCTTAACGGCATGGACTTCGAAACGGCGGCTAAAATCAGTGCTGCCCGTTTTGTCACGCTGCAGGGACCGCTGGCCAGACTGCAACGGGCACTGACCCAGTTTATGCTCGATACCCATAGTGAGCAGCATGGCTATACCGAAACCTATGTGCCTTACCTGGTCAATGCCGAGTCGTTGAAAGGCACCGGCCAGCTGCCCAAGTTTGAAGCCGACCTGTTCAAGGTCGATGACGGCGAGTTTTATCTGATCCCGACTGCGGAAGTGCCAGTCACCAATATTGTCCGGGACACTATCAGCGAAGATGCGGCGCTGCCGTTAAAATTTGTCGCTCATACCCCCTGTTTCCGCAGTGAAGCGGGTTCGCACGGCCGGGATGTCCGTGGTCTCATCCGTCAGCATCAGTTTGAGAAAGTGGAGCTGGTACAGATAGTGAAACCACAGGACAGCATGGCGGCGCACGAAGAACTGACGGCGCATGCTGAAAAGATTCTGCAGTTGCTGGAGCTGCCTTACCGAAAAGTGAATCTGTGCACCGGTGATTTGGGCTTTTCCTCCACCAAAACCTACGATCTGGAAGTCTGGCTACCCAGTCAGCAGACCTACCGAGAGATCTCCTCCTGCAGTAACTTCGGTGACTTCCAGGCACGTCGTCTGCAGGCCCGCTGGCGTAACCCGGAAACCGGCAAGCCGGAGCTGGTGCATACCCTGAACGGCTCTGGACTGGCCGTGGGCCGCACGCTACTGGCACTGATGGAAAATCATCAACAGGCTGATGGTTCAATCGCTATCCCTGCTGCATTAAGATCGTATCTGGGCGGTCAGGAAATCATCCGTGCTTGAATTCAGTCTGGTCCAGAAGATCATTATCTGGGCGATTCCGGTGCTGTTTGCGATTACCGTGCATGAAGTGGCGCATGGCTGGGTGGCGTTGAAACTCGGTGACCGTACCGCTCAGATGATGGGACGGCTGACGCTCAACCCGATCAAGCATGTGGATCCGATTGGTACGATAGTGGTGCCGGGCGTATTGCTGCTGTTGGGTGGCATCGTCTTTGGCTGGGCGAAGCCGGTACCGGTGACCTTTCAGAATCTGCGCAAACCGAAAGCGCATATGGCCTGGGTCGCACTGGCAGGCCCGATGGCTAATCTGGTAATGGCCTTGATCTGGTCCCTGGTCGCTAAAGTGGGTCTTTATCTGACTCAGACCGGTAATGTTATCGGTGAACCGATGATGTTTATGGGCGTGGCCGGCATTCTGATTAATGCCATGCTGATGATGCTGAATCTGTTGCCGTTACCACCGCTGGATGGCGGTCGCGTATTAGTCAGTGTGTTACCGGGGCCGTTGAGCTGGCAGGTCAGCCGACTGGAACCTTATGGTTTTTTCATCCTGCTGGGCTTGTTGTTTTTCGGTTTGCTGGGACTTATTTTATGGCCGCTGGTAGGCGGGATGCTGAATACGCTGGCCTGGCTTTTTAATTTGCCACCGCAAATTTTTAACACCATTTTATAGATACATTGATTACCAATATCGGGAGATCACTTTGGATACGGTAGCTTTACAGTCACGACGAATTGTTTCAGGCATGCGTCCTACCGGACAACTGCACCTGGGACATTATCATGGTGTACTGAAGAACTGGGTCAAACTGCAACATGAATTCGATTGTTTCTTTTTCGTCGCCGACTGGCATGCGTTAACGACGCACTATGAAGACAGCGGTATCATCGAAGAAAGTGTCTGGGAAATGGTGATTGACTGGTTAGCGGCGGGTATTGAACCCTCATCTGCCTCGATGTTTTTACAGTCGAAAGTCCCTGAACATGCCGAGCTGCATCTGCTGCTGTCGATGATAACGCCGCTGTCCTGGCTGGAGCGGGTACCAACATACAAGGACCAGCAGGAAAAGCTCAAGGAAAAAGACCTGTCGACTTATGGTTTTCTGGGTTATCCCCTGCTGCAGAGTGCCGATATTCTGATTTACCGTGCCGGTCAGGTGCCGGTCGGTGAAGATCAGGTCGCCCATGTCGAGCTGACTCGCGAAGTCGCCCGCCGCTTTAATCACCTCTACGGTCGCGAAAAAGACTTTGAGGAAAAAGCCGAAGCCGCGATCAAGAAAATGGGTAAGAAAAACGCCAAACTATACAATAGCCTACGCAAGTCTTATCAGGAAAAAGGAGATGCTGAAGCACTGGCGACGGCACGGGAACTGCTGAAAAACCAGCAGAATCTGGCACTGGGGGATATGGAGCGTCTGTTCGGTTTCCTGGAAGGGGCAGGCAAGGTGATCCTGCCCGAACCCAGGGCGATGCTGACACCGGCTTCCAAAATGCCGGGGCTGGATGGTCAGAAAATGTCCAAATCCTATGGCAATACCATTTCTCTGCGTGAGCCCGAGGATTCGCTGGCAGAGAAAATCAAGCGGATGCCGACCGATACCAATCGCGTGCGCCGCAGTGACCCCGGTGACCCGGATCGTTGCCCGGTCTGGCAGTTGCATGAAGTCTATGCCAGCGATGATCAGAAACAGTGGGTGCAGGAAGGGTGTCGAACTGCTGGTATCGGCTGTCTGGATTGTAAAAGCCCGTTGATTGATGCTATCAGCGCTGAAATACGCCCTATCCGCGAGCGCGCCAATGACCTCAGTGAGCATCCGGAAGATGTGCGACGCATTATTGACGATGGCACTGCTGCAGCCCGGGAAGTGGCGCAGGAGACACTGGCCGAGGTCAGAGTCGCAATGGGACTTAACTACAAGTAGATAGATATGGCAGAACGTATACAAAAAGTCCTGGCCCGAGCCGGTTATGGCTCACGTCGGCAGATAGAGACCTGGATCAAAGAAGGACGGGTCAGCCGCAATGGTGAAACCGCCAGTCTTGGTGACCAGATCAGTGAAGGGGATCGACTGCGCCTGGATAATAAACCACTGTCGCCAAAACGACTGTGGCAACAGCCGAAGCAGGTCATTCTCTACAATAAGCCGATAGGCGAAGTATGTACCCGTCGCGATCCGGAAGGACGCCGCACGATTTTTCAATCCCTGCCCAAGCCTGAAGAAGGCCGCTGGGTCAGTGTCGGCCGACTGGACCTTAATACCAGTGGTCTGATCATTCTGACCACCGATGGCGAGCTTGCCAACCGCCTGATGCACCCGGCCAATGAAATGGACCGTGAATACGCGGTGAGGGTACTGGGGGAAGTGACACCGGAGATCATGCAGAATCTGCGTGATGGCGTCATGCTGGACGACGGTGAGGCTAAATTCAACGATATTCAGGAAGCCGGCGGTGAGGGGGCCAATAAATGGTTCCATGTGGTGATTCAGGAAGGTCGTAACCGTGAAGTCCGGCGCTTGTGGGAAAGTCAGGGGGTACAGGTCAGCCGGCTGATGCGGGTACGGTACGGTCCGATTATCATGCCCAATAACCTGCGTATCGGTCACTGGACCAAGCTGGAAGGCGGCGACCTGGATTATCTCTATGAACAGGCAGGTATGAAGCCAGTTTCAGTCAAAAAGCCGGCTACGGCTGCGAAGAAGTCGCAGAAGACAGATAAACGCCGTTCTACAGCGCCTAAATCGGCTGCATCACCCTACAAAGGCAAAACGAGTAGCGAAGATAAGCCCAAGCGACGGCCCCGTATCCGCGGCCGCTGAGTTTTACAGCTGACCACTATGGCGCACTGACCGACGCATTACGACCGGTTTGTTTTGCCTGGTAGAGTGCCATATCGGCTCGCTCAAACAGGTGATAGTCATGCTCGCCGGCATTCAGCTGTGCGATTCCGAGGCTGATGGTGAAACCAAAGCCGCGTTTACCGTCATGACACAGGGTCTCAGCAACAGCAAGCCGAAGCCGTTCTGCCACAATGGCTGCGGCTTCAAGATTGGTGTTACTGAGCAGCAGCACAAACTCCTCGCCACCGAAACGGAATGCCATATCACTGCGACGCATGGTCTGGCTGATAGTTTCTGCCAGGGTTTTCAGTGCGCGGTCACCGCTACTGTGGCCGTAGGCATCATTGATCGCCTTGAAATTATCAATATCGAGAATAATCAGCGAGAGGTCAGACTGCTGACGCTGCGCTAAGTCAATCTCCCGCTGCAGGCTTTTTTCATAGGATGCGCGATTACCCAGTCCGGTCAGATCATCAAGCAGGGCCGTGTTCAGCGCCTGCTTATAAAGCAGGCAATTACGTAAGGGATAAACCAGCTGACACAGCAAATCTTCCAGCAGCGCAATTTGCTTCTCGGTAAATTTGTGGCGGCGTGTCAGCGTCAGGTCGCCCAGGTACTGTCCATTCATATCGAGCTTGTAATGGCAGCGATGATGACGCTGACTGTCACTGTCGATATGACAGTTGAGCGCCAGGTGCTGGTAATGAAAGCTGTCGAAGTGCATGACCTGACGTAGTTGTTTTTCGAACAGGGGCAACAGCTCTTCCAGTATCAGCGTGGTCTGCAAAATACCCGGTAAGCGAGCGACAATGTCATCAGCAACTAAAGTGCTGTCATTAGCAATCGGTTTCGGCGCAGCCGTCAGTCCGCCATCGATCAGGTTCAGCTTGCTGTGATTGTTGGGTAGTTGCTGTTCCATAACACTTATCCTTACAGGTGGTAAGTGTTATAAGCGATATTTGTGCCAGCTGTTAAAAAGTCATTTAAAACAATAGGCTATATCTTGACGTCAGTGTTTTGACAGATTGCTGAGATCAAGTTTCAGGTTGCTTGTCTGTGATCTGCTTCACAGATTAAGTCGATATAGCGGGGAGCTACCTGCTCCGGTTTGGGCAGTGCGCCAGGATCGGTGGCGGGAAATGCCCGTGCAAAGAGTTCAGTCTGAACGCTACCGGGTTCGATACAGTGAACCTTGAGGTTGCCCTGTGCTTCGGACTCTTCAGCAAGTTGTGCCGCCAAAGCTTCAATGGCGGCTTTACTAATACCGTATGCGCCCCAATAGGCTTTATGCTTGTGTGCATCTGTGCTGAAAATCAAGCAGCTGCCGGCCTGTTTTTTCAGCATCGTTAAGCAGGCCCGGGTGAGCAGATAAGCACCGGTCAGATTGATGTGCAGGGTTTCCAGCCAGGTCTTACTGTCCTGATGTTCCACCGGCGCCAGTTGACCGAGCGTGGCGGCGCAGTGAACCAGGCCGTCAAGCCGACCGAACTGAGATTCAAGGGTGTTTGCCAGTTGTTGATAGTCAGGCACCGAAGCGCCTTTCAGATCCAGCGGATAAATCGCCGGTGTAGGCGCACCTGACGCAATGATGTCATCGTAAACTGACTCAAGCCCAGGAATGTGTTTATCGAGCAAAACGACCGTTGCACCCTTGGCGGCACAGGCCTGAGCTACTGAGGCACCGATGCCGCGAGCGGCACCGGTAATCAGAATAACACGATCTCTGAGCTTGTCAGCCTCAGCATAATCCGACATGCAGCTTATTCAGCCGGGATGAACTGGCTGAATTGGGCGACACCGTTCTGGAATTGAACTGCTGTTGTACCATCTTCGCCGTGCCACTCATGATGAGTGATAGTCAAAGTATCGATGGTGCGGGTTTGAGTCACGTCAGGCTCACCCCATTTGGCAATCGCTTCCTCTTCTGTCATGCCTTCAACAGAATCGGTTTCTTCTTCTGCTGTTGCAGCTTCTTCAGTCTCAGTGGCTGTTTCTTCCGAGGTCATTTCAGATGGTGCTGCAGACTCTTCAGCCGCATCCTGCTGAGCGCTGTCATCACCGCAGGCAATCAGAAAGACACCCATAAACAGAGCGATAAACATCAAACGAATATGATTCAACATGGCATTCCCTATTTGTTATTTTGCAAAAAACGAAGTATAGCAATGGATCACGATGTTAGCGACTGGCATCAAGCTGTTCCATTAACTGTATCGCAGTTTGCTCACCGTTAAGGACTGCACCTTCTAGGGTTGCCGGGTAGGGATTGGCAACAAAGTCACCAGCCAGCCACAGACCCGTGATCTCAGTGCGATTGTTGGGCCTTTGACGCTGAATGTCAACGTTGCAGGCAAAGGTTGCCCGCTTTTCCCGAATAACAAAGCCCTGCTCAGGCATGACGGGAAATAACGGCCAGTGTTGATGGATTTCACTGGCAACCTGCTTCAGCAATGATTTTTTATCCAGTGTCTCATGTTGGCCGGGGCCGCTGATGACGGCTGCAACCAAGCCGGGACGCAACTCTCGCCGATCAAATAGCCACTGCGTTAAGCTGCCGCTCATGCCGGTAACTGGTGCCGGTAGTTGGACCGAAGCGGGATATTGCAGGTAAACCGTGGCAATGGGAAAGCTGGCACAGTCGGGCAGGCTGAGTTGTTTATTCAGCATCGTTCTGGCTGCCGCGAGTGGTGTCGCCACAATAATATGGTTTGTATTGAATCGCTGGCCATGCTGAGTGACAAGCCCTTGCACCCTGCCATTTGTGATATGGATTTCTTCAATCCGGCTTTGCAGGCTGATTTGGCCGCCCTGTTTGAGAATATAGCGCTCAGCCAGTGACGGCAGCGTTTCGCCCAGCGGCAGTCTGGGAATCAACAGATCGGTATCAGAACGTGCCCGGAAAGTTGTACTCAGCACTGTGGCGAACACGGCTGCAGATGCGCTGTCTATCGGCGTGTTGAGTGTCGCGAGACAGAGCGGTTCCCATAGTTGACGAATAAGCCGTTGAGATTGGCCGGATTGATTCAGCCAGTCACGAACGCTGAGATCCTCTGTCGGTTTAAACCGCCTTGCCTGCAGGTTAAGCCTGCTGATTTGCTGGAAACAGGCTGTGTCATTATCACGCCATAAGCGCCAGGCCAGTGACAGAGGCCAGGGCAGGCCGTGGCCCGCAGCGATTCGCAAAGTGGGATAGTCCCGATCGTGAATTTTTATATCAAGCGGCAGGCGACGAAACAGTGTCTGGTTCTCAGCACCGAGGTCTTCCAGCATCGACAGTGTATGTCGGTAAGCACCGATCATCAGGTGCTGGCCGTTATCGACTGCCAGACCCTGCCAGTCGACACTTCGGGCACGTCCTCCCAGCTGACTGGCGGCTTCAAACAGATGAACCTTGTGACCCCGTTGGGATAAGCGAACAGCCGCAGCCAGCCCGCTCCAGCCACCACCGATAATCAATATGGTCATCGGGCGCGTTTTCTCTCCCGGCGTGCGGTTTTCCAGGCCAGCCAGAGCTTACGAAGTGGGGTCAGAGACAAACGGTGCTGCATGACCTGAAAGCCATCGCGCTCCAGTTCATTCAGCGTTGCTTCATAGATCGCAGACATAATGAGTCCGGTGCGCTGATTGAAACGATCTTCTTCCGGCAGGATCGCTTTCGCTTCCTGATAAAAGTCACGGGCACGCTGGGCCTGGAACTGCAATAGTTCAGTGAGAGCCGGTGTTTGTCTTAAACTCAGAATATCGTCACGGCTGACACTAAAGCGCTGCAGATCCTCTTCCGGCAGGTAAATACGACCCCGTTCGGCATCTTCACGGACATCACGAATGATATTGGTAAGCTGAAAAGCCAGCCCCAGTTTCTCGGCGTACTTCAGGGTCTTACGGTTCTGGTAACCGAAAATTTCGGCAGCAAGCAGGCCGACCACACTGGCAACGCGGTGGCAGTACAAAGCGAGATGTTTAAAGGCCGGATAGGTATGCTGCTGCAAATCCATTTCCATGCCATCGATGATTTCATGGAAGTATTCCGGATGCAGTTCGAAGTGTTCCAGTGCAGTCTGCAGTGCCTGACCAACCGGATGGCTGGCAGTGCCGTTGAAAGTCTGATCAACTTCCTGACGCCACCAGGCCAGCGTCCGGGCGGCGACATCCGGGTCAGCAATCTCGTCGACGGCATCATCCACTTCACGGCAAAAGGCATACAGTGCGGTAATTGCCTGCCGCTTTTGCGGCGGCAGAAACAGAAAGCTGTAGTAGAAACTGGAACCGCTTTTTGCTGCCTTGTCGCGGCAGTACTCATCCGGCGTCATCGTTGCAGTCGCTCCACAATTTCGCCCTGCAGCAGGTGTGAATCGATAATTTCATCGATATCTTCGCGGGTTTCGTAGTGGTACCAGACACCCTCAGGATAGATGACCAGCATCGGGCCCAGCTTACAGCGATTCAGACAACCGGCATTATTGACCCGGACTTTTTTCAGCTTGAGTTCTTTGACCCGTTTTTTAGCATAATCCCGCAAGGACTGTGCACCATGCTCACCGCAATTAGCCGAGCCGTCGTCCCGCTGATGGGTGCAGAAAAAAAGATGATATTTGTATATTTGCGCCATAGGCGTAAAGGATAGCTGACCGGCGGCTGAGTACAAAGTCTTTTAGGCGGAGCGGGCCTGATCGCTGAGGTTGTCAAGGTGGTCGGCGCGGTAAGCCAGAATGTCATCAAGAATGGTTTCAAACAACTCGACCAGCCTTGGGTCAAAATGCTTGCTTTTTTGCTGGCGCAGAAAAGCCACCGCTTCCTCAACAGGCCAGGCCTTTTTATAAGGCCGCTCCGAAGTCAGGGCATCAAATACATCACAGATAGCACAGATACGGCCTTCAATCGGGATCGCT
Organism: Methylophaga sp.; assembly: GCF_009711715.1. Taxonomy (GTDB): domain Bacteria; phylum Pseudomonadota; class Gammaproteobacteria; order Nitrosococcales; family Methylophagaceae; genus Methylophaga. The sequence continues at coordinate 131,062 of NZ_VENF01000009.1, forward strand.
TCCCCTTTGAGCCCCTGAGGGTAGCCGCTGCCATCCCATTTTTCATGATGACTGAGCGCGATATTGCGAGCCATGACCAGCAGCGGAATATCGGTACCATCAAGTAAATCGGCGCCAATATTGACATGGGTTTTCATGATTTCCCATTCATCCGGATTCAATCTGCCGGGCTTCAGCAGAATATTGTCCGGGATACCGATTTTGCCGATGTCATGCATCGGTGCGGCCAGCAGAATATTATCTGCCTGTTCAGCACTGAGTCCGGCAGCTTTAGCCAGCATATGGGCGAAATGGCTCATGCGCAGGATATGGTTACCGGTTTCGTTATCTTTATATTCGGCCGCGCGGCCCAGCCGTTTGATGATTTCCAGCCGGCTCTGTTCCAGTTGCTGAGTGCGTTGTCTGACTTGTTGTTCCAGCGTCTCATTCTGCAAGCGAATCTGCTTGTGCAGTAGCCGCACTTCCAGCATGTTATGAATGCGCTGCAGCACTTCGGACTGGTTAAAGGGTTTGGTAATAAAATCCTTGGCTCCACTGCTCAGGGCCCGTTCACGAGTCTGGCTGGTCAGTTCGGCGGTAACAACCAGAACCGGCAGGTAATCATTTTCAATCTCGGCCTGAAGCTGGGACATCACTTCGAAACCGTCCATCTCAGGCATACGGATATCGAGCAGGATCAGATCAATCTCGTTGTCGAAATAAAGTGTTTTGACTTCTGATGGCTGCGTGGTGGAAAAAATCGAGACAAAGCCTGCCTGCCGTAACATCTTTTCCAACAGTTTGACGTTTACCAACTGGTCATCAACCAGCAGGATGTTAGCGTTAAGAATCTCTTGCTTAGATATCATGACAGGCAGATATTCGTTTGATCACAGGCTCACCCCGGCAACAACTCATTGGCTATCTTATCCAGTTAGTCGGCAGAAATGCCAGCAGCTTGAATCAGTAGTCGCGATTGACTGAAAAATCTGCCAGCCCCAGCAAAGCCTGTTTATAATCGCTGTCGGGCAGGACTGCCAGTGCGGCCTTGGCGTGGGCCACTTCATTGGAAGCAGCACGGGCCGTGTAATCAATGGCGCCGGTTTCATTGATGATTCGGACAATTTCGTCAATACGATCCCGTTCACCGTTTTCGATCGCCTGGCGGATAATCGCCGCCTGCGCCTCATTGCCCTGGCGCATGGCATAAATCAACGGCAGGGTAGGCTTGCCTTCTGCCAGGTCATCACCGATGTTCTTTCCGATAGTCTCGCTCGACTGGCTGTAGTCGAGCAAATCATCGACCAACTGGAAAGCGCTTCCGAGGTGCATGGCATACAACGCCATGGCCTGCTCCACTTCTTGCGAGGCATCGCAGATGACAGCACCGAGCTGGCCGGCTGCTTCAAACAGCTTGGCGGTTTTATGATGAATAACTTCCAGATAACGGGCTTCGGTCGTGTCCGCATCATGGCAGTTCAGCAGTTGCAACACCTCACCCTCGGCAATGATATTGGTGGTGTGGGACAGGATTTGCATCAGTCGCATCGAATCCATTTCCACCATCATTTCGAATGAGCGGGTGTAGAGAAAATCACCGACCAGGACACTGGCTTCATTGCCCCACAGGTTATTGGCTGTTTCCTGACCGCGGCGCATGTCGGAATTGTCGACGACATCATCATGCAGTAACGTCGCAGTGTGAATAAACTCGATAATCGTGGCCAGATTGATATGTTTCTCGCCCTGATAGCCGCAGGCTTTGGCACTGAGAATGGCAATAGCGGGACGCAGCCTTTTACCACCGCTGTTGATGATGTAAAAGCCGAGTTGATTAATCAGCGCCACGTCCGATTGTAGCCGGGTTTGAATCAGCTTATCGACCGACGCCAGATCGTCCTGTATCAGAGAATAAATGGATTGGATATCCACAGTGCAAAAATCTGCCTATAATATGTCTGAAAACGCGTACTTTCTCATGCACGGGGCATGCGCGCAAATATTAAAACCATGCGGATTTCACCGCAAATCATGAAGATCAGCATACCCTGATATTGAGATTTGATCTCCTATTAGAAAGGCGCTACAATTGCCGGTCTTTTGTTGGGCAACCTGCATTAACACATTATTTTTGGAGACAGCGATGTACGCTATTGTCGCGACAGGCGGTAAACAATACCGGGTCAAAGAGGGCGAAAAGCTCCGCGTTGAGAAACTGAATGCTGAAGCCGGTGATACGGTTGAGCTGGATAAAGTACTGCTGGTAGGCGAAGGCGAAGACGTCAAAGTCGGTGCGCCTTACCTTGACGGCGCCAAAGTGACGGCTAAAGTTGCTGCCAATGGTCGTGGCGACAAAGTCAAAATCATCAAATTCAAACGCCGTAAGCACCATCAAAAACAGATGGGGCACCGTCAGGCATACACTGAAATCGAAATCACAGGCATCTCAGCCTAAGATTGTTTTAGAGAGGTTTAATCATGGCTCATAAGAAAGCTGGTGGTAGTACACGTAACGGCCGCGATTCCGAAAGTAAACGTCTTGGCGTAAAACGCTACGGCGGTGAACTGGTTGTCGGCGGTAACATTCTTGTTCGCCAACGTGGTACCCGTTACCACGCTGGTCGCAATGTGAGTGTCGGTAAAGACCACACATTGTTCGCAACAGCTGAAGGTAAAGTGTTGTTCGAGACCAAAGGTCCACAAAAACGCACTTTCGTCAGTGTCGTTGCTGACTAAAAACATGTGTTAGCCCGTTGGGGCAAACAGCCGAAAGCCCCGCTGATGCGGGGTTTTTTGTTTCTGGCGTTTGTCAGATGAAGAGTTTAAGCGGGTTGGAATAATGAAGTTTGTAGATGAGGCGAAAATCAAGGTCATGGCCGGTGCCGGTGGTAACGGCTGCCTGAGCTTTCGCCGCGAAAAGTTCATTCCTTTCGGGGGACCCGATGGGGGAGACGGTGGTGACGGTGGTGATGTCTATCTGCTGGCCGACACCCAGGTCAATACCCTGATTGATTTTCGTTATCAGCGTCATTTCAAGGCTGAGCGCGGCGAACATGGTCGCGGCCGCCTGTGTAGCGGTGCCCGTGGACAGGATCTGGTCATCAAGGTGCCGGTCGGCACTGAAGCCTGGGATGATGACACCAACGAACTGATTGGTGACCTGACTGAAGCCGGGCAGAAACTGATGGTTGCCAAAGGCGGCTGGCACGGTCTGGGCAATGCCCGTTACAAATCCAGTATTAACCGTGCCCCGCGTCAGACCTCTGATGGTACGCCCGGTGAAGAGCGTAACCTGCGCCTGGAGATGAAACTGCTGGCCGATGTCGGTTTGCTGGGTCTGCCTAATGCCGGTAAATCCACCTTTATCAGTCAGGTCTCCGCGGCTCAGCCAAAAGTGGCTGATTATCCGTTTACCACGCTGTATCCCAACCTGGGTGTGGTCACCCTCAAAGATGTCCGCAGTTTTGTGATTGCCGATGTACCCGGGCTGGTTGAAGGGGCTGCTGAAGGCGCCGGTTTGGGTATCCAGTTCCTGCGTCACCTGACCCGCACCCGTCTGCTGTTGCACCTGGTGGATATGGCGCCAGTCGATGTTGATCAGGATCCAGTTGAAAGCGTTAAAACCATCAACCGTGAGTTGGAGCGCTACAGTGAAGCACTGGGCAGCCAGGATCAATGGCTGGTGTTGAATAAAATGGATCTGGTACCTAAAGATATCCGTGAGGAGCTGAGTCGCGAAGTGATTGACAGGCTGGGCTGGCAGGGTAAGGTTTATCAGATCAGCGGTCAGACTGGGGAAGGCTGTGATCAGCTTTGTGAAGATGTCATGGCTTACCTGGAACATAGCCGCGAACAGGAACAGTCTGCCGAAGACGATAACAAGGAATAACAAGTCGTGACCGAACCTCACCAGCAGCTCATTCATACTAAACGCTGGGTCATCAAAATCGGCAGTGCGCTGCTGACCCGGCTTGGTGAGGGGCTGGATATCGAACGTATTCGCTGGCTCAGTGGCGAAATTGCGGAGTTGCGGCGTCAAGGCAAGGAAGTCGTGCTGGTCACCTCCGGTTCAGTAGCGGCCGGTATGCAGCGTCTTGGCTGGCAACGTCGTCCCCATGAAGTCCATAAACTGCAGGCGGCCGCCAGTGTCGGCCAGATGGGACTGGTCAATGCCTATGCGACGGAATGTAGCAAACACGGTATCCAGACCGCGCAGATTCTGCTCACCCATTCCGACCTCTCTGATCGGGTACGTCATCTGAATGCCCGCAGTGCGTTACATACCTTGCTGGAACTGGGCATTTTGCCCGTGGTAAATGAGAATGACACGATTGCTACCGAAGAGATTCGTTTCGGCGATAACGATACTCTGGCAGCGATGACTGCCAACCTGGTCGAGGCAGATGTACTGGTGATTCTGACTGATCAGGATGGTCTGTTTGATTCCGATCCCAGAAGTAATCCTGACGCACGTATGATCGCAGCTTCAGCGGCCAGTAATCCGGCCCTTGATCAAATGGCCGGGGACAGTAAAGGCGAACTGGGCCGGGGAGGAATGACCACCAAATTACTGGCTGCCCGACGGGCGGCACGTTCAGGCGCTTATACGGTAATTCTGTCGGGTAAGTATCCTGACAACCTGCGTCATCTGGCGGCGGGGAATGGCGTCGGTACTTTACTGTGGCCCGACAACAAACCCATAAAAGCCCGTCAGCAGTGGTTGGTCGGACATTTGATTCCCAAGGGGCAGATCGTGCTGGATGATGGTGCGGTGGCGGTGATACGTGAAAAAGGCCGCAGCGTACTGCCGGTCGGGGTGAAACATGTTGAAGGTGACTTCACCCGGGGGGAACTGGTCATTTGCCGGGACCTGAAGGGGCGAGAGATTGCCCGTGGTCTCAGTAATTACAGCGCTGATGAGGCGAATCGCATTAAAGGCCATGCCAGTGCTGAGATCGAACAATTGCTGGGTTATGTGGATGAACCCGAGTTGATCCATCGCGATAATCTGGTGGTGACCAGTTAGAACCAACAGGCATAAAAAAACCGGCTGAAGCCGGTTTTTTTAAAAGCTTTGCAGCTTTAAATTACATTGCGCGAACAGCGTTGTTCAGGCGGCTCTTACCGCGAGCAGCAGTATTCTTGTGAATAATGCCTTTACGTGCCATACGGTCCAGTTGAGGTACAGCAGCTTGGAAAGCAGCAACAGCTTTTTCTTTATCACCAGCTGCAATTGCTTTTCTCAGTGCTTTGATGCTGGTACGCATCGCTGAACGTTGGCTGGCGTTGCGCTGACGGTGTACTTCCGCTTGACGCGCGCGTTTTCTTGCTTGTGCCGAGTTTGCCAAAGTGCTTCTCCTAAAAATTCAGCTATCAATATCAGATGAACACGCCATTATCCTGATTTTCATCTGCTTTGTAAATGGTATGATGAGAAAATTTTCTCATGAGGTATTTATGCGCATTATAACCGTAAACGTGAATGGGATCAGGGCTGCGGCACGTAAAGGTTTCTTCGACTGGCTGTTAAAACAGAATGCCGATGTGGTCTGCATTCAGGAAACCAAGGCTCAGGTGCATCAACTCGAGGATGAAGTGTTCACGCCCCGGGGTTATCACTGTTATTACCATGATGCCGAGCGCAAAGGCTATAGCGGTGTGGCACTGTATAGCCGGCATGAACCTGATGAAGTGATTGTCGGCATGGATAATCCTGAATTCGATGCTGAAGGCCGTTATATTGAGGCCCGTTTTGGCAAACTAAGTGTGATTTCGCTCTATCTGCCGTCAGGGTCTTCCAAGGAAGAACGTCAGCAGGCCAAATATCGCTGCATGGAATTTTTTGAAAAGAAAATGCAGGAAATGAAAGACTCCGGGCGTGACTATGTGATCACCGGTGACTGGAATATTGCGCATAAAAACGAGGATATCCGTAATTGGAAGGCCAACCAGAAAAACTCCGGTTTCCTGCCTGAAGAGCGTGCGTGGCTGGACAAGCTGTTTGATGAAATGGGCTTTATTGATGCCTTTCGCGAACTGCCGCAGGAAGAGCATGAATACACCTGGTGGTCGAACCGTGGCCGCGCCTGGGATAACAACGTGGGGTGGCGGATTGACTACCAGGTGTTGTCACCGTCGATGAAAGGCACCGTCAAGGCAACGGATATCTATAAGGACGAACGTTTTTCAGATCATGCACCGCTGACGATAGATTACGATTACGACATTGAATCAGGCTCAGCAGAATGAATAATCGGTTTGAACATGCGGCGATACTGGCTGGGTGACAACCCGGTTCTTCGTTTAAATAAACGACGAAAAAAAGAGGCGTCCTCATAGCCGGTATCAATGCTGATCTCATCAACCGGAAGCTGAGTTTGCTCAAGCAGACGCTTGGCTGCCTCAATGCGAACATTTTGCAGGTAATCAATTAAGGTCGAACCTGTAGCATTTTTGAATCTGCGCTTAAGGGTTCGAGAGGGAATATTCGCCTGATCCAGCGTAAGTTGAATCGCATGACTGTTTTTGTAGTGACGTTTCAGCGCTTCTTCACACTCAGCAACGAGGTGATCACTATGCCGGTTATTTCTTAACAGGGAGTGATAGGGCAACTGCCCTTCATCATGCCATTTAAGTAAATAAACCTGAGCAATTCTGACCGCTTCAGCCGGGCTAACATGTTTTGAGATGATGTAAATAGCCAGATCATGCCAGGATGTGGTGCCACCGGCAGTCACTATTTTTCCAGCGCTGTCCGCGATAACCAGGTTTGGCTCCGGTTTGAACCTTACCTTAGGGTAGTGCTTGCGGAAAAGATCCTGATAGCCCCAGTGTGATGTGGCCTGACATTCATCGAGCAGGCCTGTTTCAGCCAGCATGACCGCGCCGGAACAGGCGGAGTAGATATAAACCCCCGCTTCATACTGCTGTTTTATCCACTGTACCAGTGTCGGATAGCGGCCCGTGAATGGTTCATCCGGCCCCAGCCAGATTTCAGGCAGGATCAAAATATCCGGAAGCGTGCTGGGTTGATGAAAATCTTCGTCGGGTAGAACCGGGATATTGTTGCCACAAAAAAACTGTTTGAGACCGGGAGAGACGATACTGACGGCAAAGGGCGAGGTCTTTACGCCATTTCTCGACAGTGTCTGCCAGATATTACCGGTTGCCATCAGCACGTCTTTCAAGCCATACAACGCCGAACCGGCCGTTTCCGGTATGGCAACAATAAATACCTGCAGCGGCTTTGTATTCAGTGATGGCATAAATAACCCGTTTTTAGGTTTTTTGCATCTTATACCGACCTGGCGCTAAGCATAATCTAAGCATACTTCATTAATAGCTAATGAAGATGACTTTTGAGGTATATGCGATGAATATCATGAATAATGCTTATCTGGATCAGGAAAATAAATTTCCATTCAGCCACCAGTATCAACGCTGTGTTATGGCATCAAAACGAATTTCATGGCGAATTGAAGAGGATGTCATTCGGGGTAGAGAATTCGACGGGCAGGAAAAGTTTTTGCCTGATTCTTTATCCCTGGTAGAACAGCTCAGTTTTCTGAGTCGGGCTGATCAGGTTTTTTTCAGCCAGGTACAGGGACGGACCTATGCCCATATCTTTGGTCTGGTGGAACGTTTTATCAATGCCAAAGTGCTGGAGCTGGGCCAACAGCATGTGCTGGGCGATCAAGTTGCACTGGAAGCACTGGTCAGATTCAGTGATGAGGAAATTAAACATCAGGCCCTGTTCCGTCGTATAGAAATGATGACGGCCGCGGTCATGCCCGAGGGCTATAGTTTTGCTATTGATCCCAATGAGATAGCACAGGCAGTTTTATCCAAATCGACCTGGGCAGTGCTTGGCCTGACTTGCCATATCGAGTTATTCACTCAGCAACATTATCGACAGAGTATTGCCCTCTGTGATGGCTTGTCGCCGCTGTATAAAGATGTTTTTCTGTTTCACTGGAGAGAAGAATCACAACATGCCATTCTGGATGAGATTGAATGGCGTGAAGAAGATAAAAAACTCTCTGTTCAACAGCGTGACGTGGCGGTTGATGATTTGATTGCGTTGGTGGCTGCCGTGGATCAGATTCTGCAACAGCAGGCTGAAACGGATGCCGCTTATTTTGTTTCGGCTTCACTGGCAAACTATAACGAACAGCAGAAAAGCGCAATTACAGTCACTTTTCTGCGTGCTTACCGCTGGCAATATATTGTGTCAGGTCTGAAACACACCCGCTTCATTCATATTTTGGCTGAACTGGTCAGCCAGACTCAGATGGACAGAATCAATCAGGCACTGGCACCGTTGATGAAGTCAGTCATTTGAACAGTTAATCCCATATCCCGGCGCTGAGCCGGGATATGGGAGGCTGTTATCCTGGTTGTGGGTCAGTATAGTGAAGCCTGCACACAGCGGAGAATGTCGTAATCGTATTGCTCATCAAGGGCCTGATAAAGGGTTTTCAGGCTTGCAGCCTGTTCACCCAGAGACTCGATAGTTACGATGATTTCCTTCAGATCGGCTTCTTGCAGATCCAGCACATTTTTAATATCCAGCAGGCCGGCATTGATGCCTTCAGCCAGATGGCTATAAACAGTGCTTTCCTTGAGCGCTCGGTCGGTGGCGATCTGAATTGGACTCAGCCCCTGTTCATGCAGCATCAATGTCTGATTGACAGTATCGCTCAGACCATTGTTGAGCAGCTCGGAGAGGGGATGCCGGCGGATAATATCGACAAACTGCTGGCCGTATTGCGACAGTTTCTGTTCACCAACACCACTGATGCGGCGCATGGCCTCTAAATCCGCGGGTCGATACTGGCACATTTCCTGTAACGTTGCGTCGTGAAAGATGACATAAGGCGGAACGCCATGGGTTTTAGCTATCTCCGCGCGGTACTGGCGTAATGCTTCCCATAAAGCCTCATCCTGAGGGCGGACGGTGGTTTGTTTTTTGCCTGATTTCGCCGTTTTTTGCCGTTCCTGTTGTTTACGCAAAAGCAGAGTTTGTTCGCCACGCAACACCGCCCGGCATTTTTCAGTCAGTTTCAGGGCGCCATAGGCATTGATATCGATATCCAGATAACCGGTTGCAATTAACTGGCGGAAGATGCCGCGCCATTGTGTCGCATTGAGTTCGGTACCGATACCAAAGGTGCTGAGCTGATCATGCTGATTGCTTTTAATCCGCTCATCATCATTACCCAGCAGAATATCGATCAGATAATTCACGCCGAAACGCTGGCCGCTGCGAAACACGCAGGACAGGGCTTTTTGCGCGACTTCAGTGGCATCAAAATGCTCAGGCGGGTTCTGGCAGTTATCACACTGGCCACATTGTTCCGGCGCTTTTTCATCGAAATAGGCGAGCAGGGCATGACGGCGGCAGGTAATGAGTTCACATAAGCCGAGCATCGCTTCCAGTTTGTGATGCTCGACCCGCTTGATGAGATCGGGCGCATCGGAATCCTGCATAAACTGTCGCAGGGTAATGACATCCTGCAGGCCGTAGGCCATCCAGGCATTGGCTGGCAAGCCATCGCGACCGGCGCGGCCTGTTTCCTGGTAATAGGCCTCGATATTTTTAGGCAGGTTGAGATGAGCGACGAAGCGGACATCGGGTTTGTCGATGCCCATACCAAAAGCAATGGTCGCCACGATAATCACGCCTTCCTCGCGTAGAAAACGCTGCTGGGTATGGGTGCGTAACTCGGCTGGCAGGCCAGCGTGATAAGGCAAAGCGACTCGTCCCTGCTCCTGCAGCCATTCTGCAATCGCTTCCACTTTTTTTCGCGACAGGCAGTAGACGATCCCGGCATCTTCGCTATGCTGACTGGAAATAAACTGCCACAGTTGCTGCTTGGCATTGCGCGCTTCGGCAATGGAATAAAAGATGTTCTGCCGGTCAAAGCTGTTGAGATAGACCTCGGCCTGCTGCAGGTTCAGTTGCTCGATGATCTCAATGCGGGTGCGTTTATCGGCCGTTGCGGTGAGGGCGATTCGCGGGACTTGCGGATAACGCTCATGCAGCATCCGCAGTTGCTGGTATTCAGGCCGGAAATCGTGTCCCCACTGCGAAACGCAATGCGCTTCATCGATAGCGAACAGGGCAATAGACAGGCGATCCAGCAAGTGCAGCATTCGTCCGCTGAGCAGGCGCTCGGGTGCAACATAGAGCAAATCAATCTCACCCGTTTCAAGCCGGGCTTCGACATCGCGAGCTTCAGTTGCCGACAGGCTGGAATTTAAAAAGGCGGCCTTGACGCCTAATTCTCTGAGCGCGACCACTTGGTCCTGCATCAGTGCAATTAACGGTGACACCACGACGGCAGTGCCGGAACGGACCAGCGCCGGAATCTGGTAACATAGCGATTTACCGCCACCGGTGGGCATCAGCACCAGGGCATCGCCACCCCCGATCACGTGGTCGACAATGGCAGCCTGATTATGACGAAAGTCGTTATAGCCAAAAACGTTCTGCAGCACATCCTGTGCGGTTTGTTCGGCAGTATCCATAAATAGTCAACAAATTGGCAAAGCGCCATTATGGCAAATTGATACCGGCTTCGCATGGCGGATACAGGTTAGCTTGGCTTGGTCAAACAGTCCGGGCTTTGCTGTTACTCAGTAAATGACTTATGCCTTATCCAGAATTTGTTGCTTTTTCTCGTTAAATTCGTTTTCCGTCAATATGCCCTTGTCCCGCAGCTTGGCGAGTTTTTCAATTTCGTCTGCGACACTGCGCTTGGCGTAATCCCCAATCACAACAGCACTGGGATTGGTAAACGACCATATCAGTGCGGCAATCCAGCCTAAAAATGTCCAGCCCAGCAAAAAATTAAGTAAAAAGATAGCGCCGGTAGAGGTATGGTCTCGCTGGGAAGCGACGATGGTTGGCAGAAAATAGAAGGCTAAAAAGATTGCAAGGATAATCAACTCGCCCATGCTTCCTCCGTAATTAATCGCATCAGAATCCATGCCGGTACATTCCACCGACCAGCCTCGTGAGGACCCTGGGCCGGACTAAAAAATTTCGATGAGATCCAGCGCGAGCTGCGGCACCTGCTTATCGGTAGACTGCTCATCAAAACTACTGAGACTGAGTCCTACCAACCTTACTGGTGTGGTACCGGCTTCGGTTCTTTTCAGCAGGACGGGTATCACGGTTTTCAGATCCTGCAGTGTAACAGGCTGTTCCAGTGTTGTTGCCCGGGTGACCTGCTGAAAATTGGCGTACTTGACCTTCACAGTGACAGTTCTGGCTTTGAGCTGCTGCTTATTCAGGTTTTCCAGTACGACACCGGCAAGCTCCAGCAGTTTTGCTGTGAGTTCGGGCACGGAAAGAACATCGTCGGCAAAAGTGGTCTCTTTGCCCAGTGACTTGCGGATACGCTGGCTGCGAACCGGGCGTTCATCAATGGCACGGGCGATATTGAAATAATACTGACCGGCCTTGCCGAAGCGCTCGGTCAATTCAGCCAGTGTTTTTTGACGCAGATCGAGGCCGGTCTCGATGCCCAGTTTTTTCATCTTGGTTTCGGTGGCGGGACCGATGCCGTGAAATTTGCCGACCGGCAAGGTTTCGACAAATTTTTCGCCCTGCTCGGGACGGATGACATAGAGACCATCAGGCTTGTCCATATCCGAGGCAATTTTGGCGAGAAACTTATTGTAGGACACACCGGCGGAAGCGGTGAGCCGGGTTTCCTCCAGTATTTCCCTTTTTATTGCCTGGGCTATAAGCGTAGCGGAGCCATTGAATTCGGCGGTATAGCTGACATCCAGGTAGGCTTCATCCAGTGATAAAGGTTCGACTTCGCTGGCATAACGCCAGAATATCTCGCGGATCTGTGAGGATACTTCGCGGTAGGCCTCAAACCGTGGCCGCACAAAAATCGCATGGGGACATAAACGGTAAGCCCGGGCACAGGGCATAGCGGAATGAATCCCGAACTTACGGGCTTCGTAACTGCAGGCGGCGACCACACCGCGGCTGTCCGGCTGACCGCCAACGATGAGCGGTTTGCCTAGATATTCGGGATGATCGCGCTGCTCCACCGATGCGAAAAAGGCATCCATATCGACGTGAATAATTTTACGTTGTCGGGTCATGGTGACTGAGCTGAACAGAGTTCTCGCTATTTTCTCATGAATGTTGACGGCAACGCAGCATGAGATTGCCGTTTGTTTGGTGGATTGCTGAATCGGTCGATGTTACTTTAACTGACTTAACCTCATCAGAGAGCGCAGCTTGATAGCAAAACTACATTCCTGGCAGGAAAGTCTCAAAGCGTTCGCCCACCCACGGGTGGTTACGATGCTGTTTTATGGTGTGGTCGCCGGTTTGCCGCTGTTGCTGATTTTTTCTTCTTTGAGCCTGTGGCTGCGCGAAGCCGGTGTGGAACGTGCTGCCGTCACCTATTTCAGTTGGGCGGCACTGGGCTATTCCTTCAAGTTTGTCTGGGCCCCGCTGATTGATGTGATTCCCTTACCCTTCCTGACCCGAAAGCTCGGACGGCGACGTGCCTGGCTGTTGTTATCGCAGCTGATGGTGATGCTGGCGATTGCGCTGATGGCGCTGGTAGATCCGGCCAGTCAGGGGCTGACTGCGATGGCACTGGCTGCAGTATTGCTTGGATTCTCGGCGGCGACGCAGGATATTGTCATTGACGCCTACCGCATCGAGTCCGCCGGAAAAGAGCTGCAGGCGCTGATGTCCGCCAGTTATATCGCCGGTTATCGCATCGGCATGCTGATCGCCGGCGCCGGCGCTTTGTTTCTCGCCAGTTATTTCGGTTCCAGTCTGGGCAGTTATGATTTCAATGCCTGGCAGATCACGTATCTGGCGATGAGTGGCTTTATGCTGATAGGCATATTCACCACGCTGGTGATAGATGAACCGGAAGTGAATCAGCACATCAGAACCCAGGTCGCCAGTGATTACGCCGGCTTGTTTTTTACTTTTGTGGTCGCTGTCAGTGGCTTTATCGCTTTTTTTGCGTCCAGCTCGGAACTGGCACTGCAGGCTAAGTTGATGGTGGCTGGCTGGGTATTTAATGCCAACCTCGCCGGTGTGCTGGTGGAAATGCTGCGACTGGCTATGGCTCTGGGAGTGGCTGTCGTGCTGGCGTTGTTCTGCCTGCGCTTTGAGTGGGTCAATAAGGCGCTGCTGAAACGCAGTTATCTGGAGCCGATTCAGGATTTCTTTCGACGTTATGGCTGGTCACTGGCCTGGCTGCTGCTGGCGCTGGTCGGCCTTTATCGCATATCGGACATTGTGCTTGGCGTGATTGCCAATGTGTTTTATCAGGATATGGGTTTCACCAAGCCACAGATAGCGACAGTGGTGAAAACATTTGGCCTGTTTATGACTTTGTTGGGTGGTTTTCTGGGTGGCATTCTCGCTGTGCGCTATGGGGTGATGCGGATTCTGATGCTGGGCGCCGTATTATCGGCGGCAACGAATCTGCTGTTTATGTTGCTGGCCGGTATGGGTAATGATGTGTGGATGCTGTATGTGGTCATTTCCGCCGATAATCTTTCCGGCGGTCTCGCCAGTGCGGCGTTTGTCGCCTTTTTGTCGAGCCTGACTAATATTTCCTTTACTGCCGTGCAGTACGCGATTTTTTCCTCACTGATGACGCTGCTGCCGAAAATGCTGGGTGGTTACTCCGGCACCATGGTCGATGCGATTGGCTACCAGGGATTCTTTTTATCGACGGCTTTGATGGGGCTGCCGGTGTTGTTGCTGATTATTCTGGCCAATAAACATTTTAATCTGGAGCAGTCATGAATCTTCGCAATCTGATTTTCCTGTTACTGATTGGCATGTTTGTCTGGCAGTGCCGGGCCGCTGAAACAGTGACTCTGGGGGCGGGGGTAAAAGTACCGGCAGCGCCTGAGCAGGCAGCCATCAGCAGTGCCGAGACCTTTGAATTCAATGATTACCTGATTACGCCGCTGGCCGACTTTTCCCTTGAGGCCAAGGTCTTGTCGCGGGAAGATTATTTTCTCGACAGGGAGAGTGATCTGGCACCGACTGACCTGGCGCTGGGCTGGCAACAGATGTCCGACGAATCGGTGTTGTCACAAATCGATATCAGCCAGTCAGGCCGCTGGTATCACTGGCGGGTAGAGGATTTTCCAATCCCGCGTAAGGCGATTGAGACCCAGAGTGCCAATATGCATATGGTGCCGGCCGATGAACATGTCGCTGTCATGCTGGATATGGTCAAGCCCGGTCAGCTTATCAAGCTTGAGGGTCAGTTGATCCTGGCTGAAAGCTATGACGGCTGGCGCTGGAAAAGCTCGCTGTCGCGCGAGGATACCGGTGCCAGTGCCTGTGAGCTGGTTTATGTGACGGCGCTGGAAATCCTGTCGCCTTAGGGCTTATTGCTCTTTCATAGCCGCCGCCCCTTCGGGTTGACGCTTTTTTCAGTCACAACAGAGGCGGAGGTCAAAGATCAACAAGCCCTAACTCGCTTTTTTCGCCAGTTGATAGCAGGGACGGTAAGCCTTTTTGTCCTGGCCCAGCTTCATGCGTTTTTCCTGAACAAAGATCTGCAGGATCTCATCTATCGCCTGCATAATCGCCGGGTCACCGTCAATTATGTAGGGACCATGTTTCGCTACCTCGCGGATACCGAAGGTTTTCACATTGCCAGCAACAATTCCGGAAAACGCCGACCGTATCTGACTGGCCAGTTCATGCTTGGGTAGCGCCGGATCCAGTTTCAGTGCGGCCATGTTGTCGTGAGTGGGCACAAACGGGAACTGCAGAATCGGGTCAATATTCAGTTGCCAGTTGAAATAGTAGGCATCCTGGCTGGCGTATCGATCCCGGTGAACCTGTTCCACTGCCTCGCGAATTTCGGTACCGACCTGATCCGGCTTACCGATGATGACTTTATACAGACTGGCGACTTCATCACCCAGACACTGACGCAGAAAATTATCCAGCGTTTCAAAGTAACTACGGCAGCACTCGGGGCCGGCAAAGACCAGCGGGATGCCCTGCCGGTTATCCGGGTGTAGCAGGATGCTGAGCAGATACATGATCTCTTCAACCGTCCCGACACCACCCGGGAATACCACGATCGCATGACCCAGCCGGACAAAGGCTTCCAGCCGTTTTTCGATATCGGGCATGATGACCAGTTCATTGACAATGGCGTTAGGGGATTCGGAAGCGATTATCCCGGGCTCACTGATACCGATGTAACGGCCATTTTTGATTTGCTGCTTGGCGTGCCCCACGGCCGCCCCTTTCATCGGGCCTTTCATCGCGCCGATACCGCAACCGGTGATGATATCAAGGCCTCTGAGACCCAGTTCATAACCGACATGCTTGGCATAGTCATATTCTTCACGCGGTATGGAGTGACCACCCCAGCAGACGACCAGGTTGGGTGAGACACCGGGCCTTACCACGCCGGCATTACGCAGGATACGGAATACCTTGTCGGTAATCTTGCCCGGATCATCAGCTTCTTCGGCCAGGATTTTGAAATCGGTATAAACAATATCGCGCAGCACCGATGACAGGTGCTCCAGGATACCGCGGATAATTTTGCCGTCGACAAAGGACTGCGCCGGTGCATTGAGAATTTCCAGCATCACCCCGCGCGGCTGGGGTTTAAGGCGAACATCAAAGTCGGCAAAAGTCTTGAAGATTTCTTCGGCATCGTCCTGTTCACTGTCGGTATTGAGAATCGCCAGAGAACAGTCACGGAACAGCTGATATAACTCGGCACTGGGATTACTCAGTTTATAGATTTCATCCTGCGACAGCAGGTTGAGACTGCGTACCGGGCGAATCGTGGTGTGGGCGACTTTGTTCATGCATGGGCCTTTATTGTTGTCATAGTTTGATGCTCCCACTGTTGCTGTGGCGAATCAATCCCCCGGCACTAAAATCACGCGGATTGGTGAGGTCTATCAGGACAGCAGGTTTTTACTGGCGAGCTTAACGCCGGGGTCATCGGGATCATTGCTGAGCCTGAATCCCAATTCTTCGGCCAGACGCTGCATATTAATATTGCTGGACAGGATTTCACCGTTAATCTGTTCAAAGCCCTGCTGGCGGGCGCTGGCAATCAACGCTTTCATCAACCGGGACCCAATACCGCGATGCTGCCATTCATCAGCCACCACCAGTGCAAACTCGCAGCTTTTGCCATCGGGATTCATAGTGTAACGGGCGACGCCGACCTCGACTTCTTCATCATCAATGTCGGTGACTGCAATCAGCGCCAGCTCACGGCTGTAGTCCAGCTGGGTAAAGCGAATCAGCATATCCTGAGTCAGTTCGTTAAGCCGCTGCATAAAGCGGAAATAACGTGACTCTGCCGACAGCTTGCGAAAGAAAGCTTGTTCGATCATGGCATCTTCAGGGCGAATCGGCCGGATCGTGATATTGCTGCCGTCCGGCAGTTGGTCGAGGCTAATCAACTGATTGGGATAAGGGTGGATCGCCAGATGATCGTAACGGTTAATGCCGGCTGGCTGATGGCCGACCTCTATCCGTGCATCCAGTGCCATTACGCCCTTTTCATCGGCAATCAGCGGGTTGATATCCAGCGATAGCAACTCGGGCAGTTCGCAGACCATTTCCGAAACGCGTAACAAAACCTGTATCAGCGACTGGCGGTTGATAGGGGGTAAACCCCGAAACTCACCCAGCAGACCAGATATCCTGGTTTCGGCAATCAGCCGTTCTGCCAGGAACTGATTCAGTGGCGGCAGCGCAATAGCGCGGTCCTGCAATACTTCGACCTTGATGCCGCCAGCGCCGAAGACGATAGCTGTACCAAACACCGGATCCCGGCTGGCACCGACCAGAAGCTCGCGACCGGACGGGGTCACATACATTGGCTCCACGGTGACATGAGTAGCGTAAGGGTTGCCCTGATGCACATGAACCTGTTCCAGCAGTTCGTTATAGGTCGTACGTACCGCCTGTGCATTATTGATATTAAGCCGGACGCCGCCAACTTCGGTCTTGTGGACGATTGACGGCGAGCTGATTTTCATCACTACCGGATAGCCCAGCGTCTCGGCTGCGACCAGTGCGGCATTGGCATTTTCACAGTTAATACTGAAACTGACCGGAATATTAAATGCTTTCAGCAAAGCACGGGATTCTGTTGTGCTCAGGGTCTGACGACCTTCCGCCAGTACACTGTCGATAATCAGTTTTGCACCTTCAACATCGGGGGCGCTGAGGGAAGCCAGCGGACCCGGCACCTGCATCAGCAGTTGCTGGTTGTCATGGAAGCGTGACAGGCAGGCAAAAGCTTCGACCGAAGACTCCGGGTTACTGAAACAGGGCAAATGGTGTTTGGCAAAGCGTTTGTCCGCTTCAGCAATCAAGTTCTGTCCCATCCAGCAGGCCAGCACGGGTTTGGACTGGTTTTGCTGGGCTTCGATAACGGCTTCCGCGCAAGCGTCCGGGTCAGTCATTGCCTGGGGAGACAACATTGCCAGTACGCCGTCGACATTGTCATCGGCAAGACAGGCTTTGACGGCATGCTGATAGCGTTCCGGAGACGCGTCGCCCAGGATATCGACCGGGTTACGCTGCGACCAGTGCGGTGGCAGTGACTTATCCAGAGCTGCCAGTGTCTCTGCCGATAATTCAGCCAGCTCAATATTAAGATCGACAGCGCGATCGGTTGCCATTACACCCAGGCCGCCGCCATTGGTCACAATTGCCAGCCGCCGACCATTAACCCGGCTCTGGGTAGACAGAATTTCTGCTGCGGCGAATAACTGCTGAATGCTGTCAGCACGGACCACACCGGCCCGTTTCAGCGCCGCGTTAAACACATCATCGCCGCCAATCATGGCGCCGGTATGCGTCATCGCGGCCTGGGAAGCCGCCTGATGGCGTCCGGCCTTGATCACCACCACCGGTTTCATTCTGGAAGCAATGCGCAAACCGCTCATAAAGCTGCGGGCATCACGGATACCCTCAACATAAAGCAGAATGCTCTGGGTTTTGGGATCCTGTGCCAGATAATCAAGCAGATCGCCAAAGTCGATATCTGCGGCATTGCCCAGAGAGACAATAGTAGAGAAGCCGACATCATTGGCGCAGGCCCAGTCCAGGATGGCCGTACATAGCGCACCGGACTGGGAAATCAGCGCCAGCTGTCCCGGCAGGGCGGTATTTTTGCTGAAAGTGGCATTCATACCGATGGACGGGCGGATGAGACCCAGACAGTTGGGCCCCAGTAGTTGCATCTGATAACGCTTGGCCATCTGAACCACGGTTTTTTCCAGGCCGCTGCCCTGACCCTGGCCCTCACTGAAGCCCGCCGAAATAATGATGGCCGCACTGACGCCATGTTCGCCGCACTGGCGGATAATATCGGGTACCGTCTCTGCCGGTGTGGCAATGACGGCCAGATCGATGGCCTTGGGCGCATCTTCGATGCGCTCGAAGCAGGGTTGGCTCAGTACCTTTTTGTGTTTGGGGTTGATGGCATAAACTGGGCCGCGGAAATCACCATTAAGCAGGTTCTCAAATACGCGCCTGCCCACAGCGTTTTGCTCTTCGCTGGCACCGAAAACGGCGATGCCTCGGGGAGAAAACAGGCGATCCAGATAATGCGTATTCATGACTTCTTCCTGATAAGCTATCGGCATATGATCTTTCCGGCATGACTGGCACCGATGACCTTAGCATTAATTTCGCACCCCGACTGCTCGCTGCATCAAACCGTATCCTATCACCCGGAAACGGCCGAGCGACTAACGGCGATCCATGATCAACTGCTCGCCAGTGGGCTGGAAATGATATTACATCAATATCAGGCGCCACTGGTGACACGTGAACAGCTCCAGCGTGTTCATGACAGCAATTATCTCGATGATATTTTTCATAAGCTCGACGACCAGGAGCAGGCCTGGCTGGATGCTGACACCCTGATGATGCAGGGCACGCTGGCTGCAGCCAGACGCGCAGCCGGTGCGGTGGTTGAAGCGGTGGAACTGGTGATGCAGGACCGTCACCAGATCGCTTTTTGTGCTGTCAGGCCACCCGGTCACCATGCCGAGCGGGATAAAGCGATGGGATTTTGCCTGTTTAACAATATTGCCGTTGGTGCTGCGCATGCGCTGCAACAGTGGGGGGTCAGTAAACTGGCCGTTATCGATTTTGATGCCCATTTCGGTAACGGTACCGAGCAGATGTTTGCTGACAATGAACAGGTCATGATCTGCTCCTGTTTTCAGCATCCTTTTTATCCGGGCTGTGGTCAGCCGAGTTATGACGGACATATTATCAATGTGCCGCTTGCGGCTGGTGCCGGTGGCGCTGAACTCAAAGCCGGGGTTGAACAGCACTGGTTGCCCGCACTGGAGAAATTTGAGCCGGAATTGATTCTGATTTCAGCCGGTTTTGATGGCCATCGTGAGGATGACATGTCGGAACTGGAGCTGGTCGAAGAAGATTATGCCTGGCTGAGTGAGCAAATAAAGGCTGTGGCGGATCGCTATGCGGGGGGCCGGATTGTCTCTGTACTGGAGGGCGGCTATGCGCTATCAGCACTGGGTCGGAGTGTGGTGGCCCATCTGAAGGCCCTGCTGGGCTGAGTTATAAATAAGCCCCTGTTGAGGGGCTTATTTATACAAACCTATCGTAGGTGTAAATTAAAACGGGATATCGTCGTCGTAGTAATCGGCATCACCACCGTAATCGGGACCGGCAGAACTGGAAGCCGGCTGCGGAGCGTTGTAGCCGCCTGATTGCTGCTGCGGACGCTGGTCAAACGAGGTATCGCTTCCGCCGCCGCTGCCACCTTTGCTGTCTAGCATAGTCATTTCATTGCCAACAATTTCGGTGGTGTAGCGATCCTGGCCGTTCTGGTCCTGCCATTTGCGGGTCTGAATACGACCTTCGATATAAACCTGAGACCCTTTATGCAGATACTGCTGGGCAATTTCGCCCAGTTTGTTACGCAGCACAACGCGGTGCCATTCAGTGCGTTCCTGGCGCTCGCCGGTCTGACGATCTTTCCAGGTTTCCGAAGTGGCAATACGCAGGTTGCAGATCGAGCCACCGTTAGGGAAAGCGCGGCTTTCGGGTTCGGTACCCAGGCGGCCGACGAGAATGACCTTGTTTACTGACATGGCAAAATCCTTGGTTGAAATTTAATGTTTTATTCTACGATGCTAACGCTGAAAAGCGAAAGCCTCCAGTTCCGACAGATTGGTTTCGTCCGGTGAGAACTTGACGTAAGCCACTTGCTCTTCAGGCACCACGATGGTTTCCTTGACGCCTTTGACAGCATTGAGCTTGTTGATAAATAAGTCGATATCGGCCAGCGCAGTGTCACTCATATGAATAATCCGGTTGCTGTAATGACGCGGCGCCTGCATCGGCAGTACCAGCAACAGCCAGATCCCAATCAGCAGGCTGCTCGCATAAAAAATACCGTCCAGACCGAAGCGGGCATAGAGCATGCCTCCCATCGCGCCGCCGATAAAGGCGCCGAGAAACTGGGCACTGGAATAAATGCCCATTGCCGTGCCCTTGTTTTCCAAGGGACTGAGCTTGGACATCATTGACGGCAGGCTGGCCTCCAGAATATTAAAGCCGGTAAAGAACAGCCACAGAAACAGCAGTATCGAGGCCAGTGAGCCGGGCATGATGGCCCAGCCCAGCTGAGCAATCCCCAGCACGGCGATGGCGCCGAGGAAGACGGCTTTCATCTTGCGTTTTTTCTCAGCGATGATAATAAACGGCACCATTGTCACAAAAGCCAGCAACAGAATCGGC
The DNA here is from genome assembly GCF_009711715.1 of Methylophaga sp. GTDB lineage: Bacteria > Pseudomonadota > Gammaproteobacteria > Nitrosococcales > Methylophagaceae > Methylophaga. Next base: position 151,838 of record NZ_VENF01000009.1, read on the forward strand.
AGATAAGCTAGGGCATGCTGGCTTTTCGCCAACCCGGCAACATTCTGCAGTGCCAGTGGCAGGGCAAAAAAGCTGGTGGTTAGAAGCAGATGCAGCACCATGATGCTGAATACCAGGCGCATGATTTGCGGGTTGGCCAGTACGTTTTTAAATTGTTTTGGAACCGGTTCAATATCACGATGACTAACATGGCGATGGGGTGATGGCACCCAGAAATGCAGGACAGCCAGCCCCAGCAAGGCCATCAGGGCGGTCGCCCAGAAAATGCCGGACAGGCCTATCCAGTGCTCAAGCGCCGCACCGGTCGCCAGCGCAACCGAGAAAGACAGACCGATACTGATGCCGATGCTGGCCATCGCCTTGGTGCGCTGCTCGTCACGGGTCAAATCAGCCGTCAGCGCCATCACTGCCGCGGCAATGGCCCCGCTGCCCTGTAGCAGGCGGCCAACAATGACCATTTCAATGCTGTTTGCCATGGCAGCGACCACACTGCCGGCAGCAAATAAAATCAGCCCGAGACTGATAATCCGCTTGCGACCAAAGCGATCCGAAAGCATGCCGAATGGTATCTGCAGTACCGCCTGGGTAAGCCCGTAGGCACCGATGGCAAGGCCAATCAGCATCGGTGTGCTGCCGCTGTATTGATGAGCCGAAATCGAGAATACCGGCAGGATCATGAACAGACCCAGCATTCTCAGGGCAAAAATGAGAGAGAGGCCTGAAATGCTGCGTTTTTCCAACGCCGTCATTGAGGTCGAATCAGTTTGTCTTTGCGTCATGATAGTTGGACAGAGTATATTGATCCGTTTGATTTTACTACGGAAACCTGATGAAAAATATAAGCGTTCCCGGGATGAAGCAAATCAGCATCCGTGGGGCCCGAACCCACAACCTGAAGAACATTGATCTGGATCTGCCCAGAGATGCGCTGATTGTGATTACCGGCCTGTCCGGGTCGGGAAAATCCTCGCTGGCGTTCGACACATTATACGCAGAAGGTCAGCGTCGCTATGTCGAATCTCTGTCTGCTTATGCGCGTCAGTTCCTGTCGATGATGGAAAAGCCTGATGTTGATCATATCGAGGGGCTGTCACCAGCGATTTCCATCGAGCAGAAATCCACTTCGCACAACCCGCGTTCCACCGTGGGCACCATCACTGAAATATATGATTATCTGCGGCTGTTGTTTGCCCGCGCCGGTGAACCACGCTGTCCGACCCATCAGCAACCGCTGGCCGCGCAGACGGTCAGCCAGATGGTCGATATGGTGCTCGACATGCCGGAAGGCAAAAAGCTGATGCTGCTGGCGCCGGTGATTCAGGATCGCAAAGGCGAACATCGCGATGTACTGGAAGAGCTGCGGATTCAGGGTTTTGTCCGTGCCCGCGTGAATGGCCAGGTGATCGAACTGGACAATCCCCCGGAACTTGAACTCCGAAAGAAACATACGATTGAAGCGGTTGTAGACCGTTTCAAAGTCCGTGACGACCTGCAGCAGCGGCTCGCCGAGTCGTTTGAAACCGCGTTGAAAATGGCCGATGGCGTGGCCAAAGTTGTCGATATGGATGACGAAAGCGATGAGACCCTCTTCTCGGCGCGTTTTGCCTGTCCTCAATGCGGTTACTCGATTCCCGAACTGGAACCACGGATGTTTTCATTCAACAATCCGGCCGGTGCCTGTGGTACCTGTGACGGCCTGGGGATTAAACAATTTGTTGATCCGGCCCGCGTTGTCGCACATCCGGAAATGAGTCTGACTGCCGGTGCCATTCGTGGCTGGGATCGTCGTAATGCCTATTACTACCAGATGCTGCAATCGCTGGCGAAGCACTATCAGTTTGATCTGGAAATGCCTTTTGAGGCCTTGTCTGAGGAAGTCCGCCAGGTCCTGCTGTTTGGTAGCGGTAACACGTCGATTGACTTCAAGTACATGGGCGATCGGGGCAAACAGGTCACGCGCAAGCACCCGTTTGAAGGCATTATCCCGAATATGCAGCGTCGTTATCATGAAACCGAGTCCAACAGCGTGCGCGAGGAACTGGCCCGTTTCCATTCCGTCCGTGCCTGCCCTGACTGTCACGGAACCCGGCTGACACAGGCCTCGCGGCATGTCTTTGTTCAGGAGACTACGTTGCCGGAAGTGACCCAAATGCCGATCGGCGAAGCCAGCAAGTTTTTCGAGACCCTTAGCCTGCCGGGTAATCGGGGTGAAATCGCCGCCAAGATCATTACCGAAATCTCGGCCCGGCTGAGCTTCCTAGTCAACGTCGGTCTCGACTATCTGAACCTGGCACGCAGTGCCGAAACGCTGTCCGGTGGTGAGGCGCAGCGGATTCGTCTGGCCAGCCAGATTGGTGCCGGTCTGGTTGGCGTGATGTATATTCTCGACGAACCGTCGATTGGTCTGCATCAGCGTGATAATGACCGGTTGCTGGCGACCCTGACCCGGCTGCGCGATCTGGGCAATACCGTGATCGTGGTGGAGCATGATGAAGATGCGATCCGCACCGCCGATTTTGTACTGGATATTGGTCCCGGTGCCGGGGTTCATGGTGGGGAGATAGTCTGCCAGGGTTCGCCCCAGGATATTATGGATTGTGAGCAATCACTGACCGGCCAGTTCCTGTCGGGCAAACGTAAGATTGAGGTGCCATCGCAGCGGGAGAAATTCCATGCTGGCAAGGTCATCGGATTGCGTGGTGCCTGTGGTAACAATCTGCAGAATGTGGATATCGATATTCCGGTGGGGCTGATGACCTGTGTCACCGGTGTCTCTGGTTCGGGCAAGTCGACGCTCATTAATGAAACTTTGCTTAAACTCACCGCCAGAACACTCAACGGCTCCTCTGATGAGCCGGCACCGCATCAGGATATTCTGGGGCTGGATCAGCTGGATAAGGTTGTTGCGATTAATCAGAGCCCGATTGGCAGAACGCCGCGTTCCAACCCGGCGACCTACACCGGCTTGTTTACCCCGATCCGCGAACTGTTTGCCGGTACACCGGAAGCCCGTTCCCGCGGCTATGGACCCGGCCGTTTCAGTTTCAACGTTAAGGGCGGCCGCTGCGAAGCCTGTCAGGGCGATGGCCTGATCAAGGTCGAGATGCATTTCCTGCCAGATATTTATGTGCCCTGCGATGTCTGTAAAGGGGCGCGTTATAACCGTGAAACGCTGGATATCCGCTACAAGGGCAAAACCATCACTGATGTGCTGGATATGACTATTGAAGATGCCAATGTCTTTTTTGAAAATATTCCGGTTGTAGCGAAGAAACTGCAAACCCTGATCGATGTCGGCCTGACCTATATCAAATTGGGACAGAACGCGACCACCTTGTCCGGTGGTGAAGCGCAACGGGTCAAGCTCGCTAAAGAACTATCGAAACGCGATACCGGCAAGACCCTTTATGTGCTCGATGAGCCGACCACCGGCCTGCACTTTTACGATATCGAGCAACTGCTGAAAGTACTTCACAGCCTGCGCGATCGGGGCAACACCATCGTGGTGATTGAACACAACCTGGATGTGATTAAAACCGCAGACTGGATTATCGATATGGGACCGGAGGGCGGTTCCCGCGGCGGTATGGTGGTTGCTACCGGGACTCCGGAAGAAGTCGCTGATCATGAAACCTCCTACACCGGCCATTATCTCAAACCCTTGCTGAAACCATGAGTCTGGAACAGGAAATTAAACTCCAGGTCAGCCAGGATGAGGCGCTCAGTCTGGAGTGTCTCGACTGGCTGATGGCGTTACTGGAAGCGCCGAGCGAGCGCATTCATCTGCTCAGTACCTATTACGATACGCCCAATCGTGATCTGCAAAAATTCGGTGCCGGGCTGCGGCTGCGTCAGATCGGTGAACAGTGGCTGCAGACAGTCAAATGTACCGGTAAAACCGAACGGGGCCTTCATCAGCGCAAGGAGTGGGAGCATCAGCTGGCGGGGCCAGAATTTGATAAAGCCCTGTTAAATCAGACTGAACTGGCACCGCTGATCGAGGATGCAGCCATCTGGAATGCGCTTTCACCGCTATTTACTACCGAGTTCGAACGTCTGGTCTTGCCACTGCGGCTTACTGACGGTACACGTGTCGAAATGGCTTATGACCGTGGTGAAGTCCGAGCCGGAGACAGGCAAGCGATCATTCATGAAATTGAACTGGAATTGAAAGCGGGTGAGATAAAAAAAGTCCAGCAACTGGCTGACCGGCTCAAGGCCGCATTGCCGCTGCAATACAGTGATATCAGTAAAGCGGCGCAGGGATATGGTTTGGTTCAAGTTTATGAAAAATAAAGCTTTTATTTTTCCTGGTTTCAGAACAGACAAACCCCTGAATAGTTTGCTATAGTCGAACTGAAGCTTCTATCGATTCAACAACGCACAGTGCAGTTAACCGCTTGTTGTGCTGTGCTGCTTGTCTCACCCAAGCGAGTAGGAGTATCGACTATGAAGAAAAAATGGGTCGTCGTTGCCGAGAGTAGCCGCGCCAGAATCTTTTCGGTGGAAAGCCGAACCAGCCCGCTTAAAGAAGTTGATGATATGGTCAATGCGGCCAGCCGTCTCAAAGACGAAGAGCTGGTCACTGACGATGCCGGCCGGACTTTTGACAGTCATGGGCAGGGCGGTCGCCACGCGATGGAACCACGCACTGAGCCCAAGCAGACCGAAGTCATGCACTTTGCCCATGATTTGGGGGAGAGGCTGGAAAACGCGCGCCGTGTCGGTGATTATAACGATCTGGTTATCATCTCTTCACCGGGCTTTCTGGGTAAGCTCAAACAGAGCCTGGGGAGTGTGACGCAGAAGCATATCAGTCAGACGATTAATAAAAACCTGATTCATAAGAGTGAATCAGAAATCCGCGATTATCTGTTTCATTGAGGCAGCGAATGGCCGGTAACTTCGGTTATCGGCCAGTACTCATCGGGTCGACAGACCCTGCCCGGTTTCAAATTTCCAGGTACGGATAATCGTCAGCATGTCATTATCTTTCAGCACATTATCCGGTATCGCAGCGTACGGGGCACCGAGCCGGACAATCCGAACCGCGGCTTCATCCAGCACTTCATGACCGGAAGAACGTGAAATCACAATACCGCCGGCCGGTACGCTGCCGTCCGGGTTAATATCTACCGACAACATCAGGCTGCCGTTAAGGCCTTTACGCCGTGCTTCCTGCGGATAATTCATATTGCCGATATTCTCGACTTTCATTTCCCAGGCTTTCATATAGGCCGCTGCCGCAAACTCTTTAGTGGAAGCTGATATACGCCGTTTCTTGGGGCGATCGCTCAAAGCGCGCGTGGTTTCATTGAGCTTATTCTGCAAGTCATGAATTTCATTGCGTGCCTGCAGCATCATATCTCTGGCCGAGGGACGTGGTGGTGGCTCCGGTGCCACTTCGGCTTCCGGTTCCGGCGCAGTCTCGGCTTTTTCAACTTTCTCCACCTTGCGCTCAGCTTTTTCCTGCGTCAGTGTCTGCACCGGTTTTTCAGTTTGCGGTTTAACCGGTTCAGGGGGGACGGGTTTGGGCTCGGGTTCCGGTGGCGCAGGTTCCGGCTCCGGTGCAGGTGGTTCGGGAACCGGGTCCGGTTCAGTGACCGGTAGGGGTTCCGGTTCGATTTCAGCGGTGGCTATCGGTGGCACCGGTTCGGAACTGGGCGCTTCTTCTACAATCGGAACGGGTAAATCAGGGGTCGGTTCCGGCGTCGGGGTTTCAGTTTCGCCGCCACCTTCATTATCGGCCTGGGCGAGGAAATCGGCTTCTTCCGGCTTGATGCGATCCTGCTGTTTGACCAGGGTGATTTCCAGATTGTTGACTGGGGCATTGGTCGGTTCGGAAAAGACGTCAAAACTGATGCCGAGCACGATGATCAAGTGAATGATGATCGAGATCAGCAGGGTAAAGACCAGTCTGTCAGAGGCAGTGGTTCTTGCCATGGGTCACTAGGGTACCTGACGAATCAACGGCGTCTGCTCCGGATCACTCAACCTGACTTGCTCGGCCATTGCCGCTGTCATTTCGATCTGTCCGTCAGCTCGCATCAGCATAACATGATCAATCCCCAATGAAGCGGCAATTTGCGGCCAGTCTTCACCCGCCACAACCAGTGCGGTGGCCGCCGCATCTGCCCGGGCGGCCTGGGTATGAATGACTGTCACCGATATATTGTCGCGGGCAGGTTGTCCCGTTCGGGGATCAAGAATATGCGGATAGCGGGTGCCCTCATAAGTAAAGAAGCGTTCGTAATCACCCGAGGTGAAGACACTTTCATCGCCCTGAATGGCGACCGAGGCAATCATGCCACCTTCCTGACGCGGGTGACGGATACCGATGCGCCAGGGCCGATCACCATGACGGCCGATGGCACGCAGATCACCGCCGATATTGATAATTGCATTTTCAATACCCTGTTGTTTCAGTGCAGCAATGGCGGCATCGACTGCAGTGCCCTTGGCAAAACCACCGAATCCCAGTTTGACCATACGGTTATCACTGCTCAGCACACCGTCCTTGATCTGGATATCGTCCATGGTGGGTGCGGCTGCCAGCCAGCTATCGATTTTATCCTGTGCCGGTGGAGGCCGGGACTCGAACCAGTTGTCCTGATGATAGCCCCACAGCTCAAACAATTTTCCGGCTGCCGGGTTAAACAGGTGCTGACTGTCGCGGGCATAAAGCGCGGCTTCCTCAATCACAGCCGCTACTTCGGGTTTGATTTCAACGCTTTCGCCTGCAGCGATGGCTTCGTTGATGCGAGTCAGGGTACTGGGCTGCCAGGCATGCCAGGTGTCATTGACGTTATTGAATGCCTGTTCCAATGCCTCCACCGTTTTATCAGCGGTTACTGCATCGACGCCATAGAGGCTGACATCAATCTCGGTACCAAAGGCATAGAATTTGGCCTGGCGGGCGCGTTCGCTATCACCACAGGCAGAAACAAGCAGGCTGAGCACCAGTAAAAGCGGTATAAGGAATCGTTTCATTGTAGTCTTAGTTCAATCGCATTCATTAGATCAGCACCGATATTGAGCCCGAATTCACGGTCGAGTTCACGGATGCAAGTCGGGCTGGTCACATTGATTTCGGTGAGATAATCGCCAATCACGTCAAGACCGACAAAAATCAGCCCTTTTTCGCGCAATTTATCGCCCACTTGCTGACAAATCCAGCGATCACGCTCGGTCAGCGGCCGGCCTTCGGCACGGCCGCCGGCAGCGAGATTGCCGCGGGTTTCCCCCTGTGCAGGGATCCGGGCCAGGGCATAGGGCACCGGTTCACCGTCAATCAGCAGGATGCGTTTATCACCCTGACGAATCTCGGGCAGGTATTTCTGCGCCATCACCGACTTGCGACCATGGTCACTGAGGGTTTCGACGATGACCGAAAAATTGGGATCATCGCGGTTAATCCGGAAAATCGAAGCACCGCCCATCCCATCCAGCGGTTTCAGGATCATATCGCCATGTTCCTGCTGAAACTCACGAATCAGATGCTTGCGACGGGTGACCAGGGTCGGGGGACAGCATTGCGGGAACCAGGCTGTGAACAGTTTTTCATTGGCGTCACGCAGGCTCTGCGGATCATTGACAATCAATACCCCGGCCGCCTGTGCCTGTTCCAGCAGATAGGTGCTGTAAACATATTCCATATCGAAAGGCGGGTCCTTTCGCATCAAAATGGCATCCAGATCAGTGATAGGGCGGGTTTCACTGTCTCCCAACTCGTACCATTTGTCGGGGTTTTCAAACACTTTCAGTGGACGCATTTCGGCAAAGACCCTGCCATCGCGCAGAAACAGGTCCTGCTGTTCCATGTAGAGGATCTGCCAGCCCCGGCCCTGGGCGGCCAGTAACATCGCAAAGCTGCTATCTTTCTTGATATTAATCCGGGAGACCGGATCCATAACGATACCGACGGTGCGCTGCATATCCCACTCTGTGTACGCTGTGAAAAAGACAGCCCATTGTACCTGAAAGCCTGTTCTGGACGCAGATTTTGCATAGCCGAAAGGGCCTTAGCGCCGAACGATTACATCATGCGCCTCTACAAGCGGCCACGGGATTCGCTATAATCGCAAGGGTTTTGACTTTAATAATGATATCGAGCTAATGACGAATAAAGCGGTGATGAAGGCGGAGACGCCGAGAACCTTTCAGGAACTGATCCTGAGACTGCAACAGTACTGGGCTGAACAGGGTTGTGTGTTGTTGCAACCCTACGATATGGAAGTCGGTGCCGGTACCTTCCATCCGGCCACTTTCCTGCGCGCTATCGGCCCTGAACCCTGGAGCGCGGCTTATGTGCAACCTTCACGCCGTCCTACTGATGGTCGCTATGGCGAAAATCCCAACCGTCTGCAGCATTACTACCAGTTTCAGGTAGTGCTGAAACCGTCACCCATCAATATTCAGGAACTCTATCTGGGCTCGCTGGAAATGCTGGGTCTCGATACCTCGGTGCATGATATCCGTTTTGTTGAAGATAACTGGGAATCACCGACACTCGGTGCCTGGGGGCTGGGCTGGGAAGTTTGGCTCAATGGTATGGAAGTCACCCAGTTCACTTACTTCCAGCAGGTGGGCGGACTGGAATGTCGACCGGTTACCGGCGAGATAACTTATGGCCTTGAACGGATCGCGATGTATCTGCAGGGGGTCAGTAGTGTTTACGATCTGGTCTGGGCTGACGGGCCGATGGGCACAGTGACCTATGGTGATGTTTTCCATCAGAACGAAGTCGAAATGTCTGCCTACAACTTCGAACAGGCCGATGTGGAAAATCTGTTCCATACCTTTGATACCTGCGAACGCGAGAGTCAACGAATGATAGAAGCCGGCCTGCCGCTGCCCGCTTACGAGCTGGTGCTGAAAGCCTCCCACACCTTTAATATGCTGGATGCGCGCAAAGCGATTTCAGTGACCGAACGACAACGTTTCATTCTGCGGGTCAGAACCCTCGCTCGTGCCGTGGCACAGGCTTATTACGATCGTCGTGAAGCACTGGGCTTCCCGATGGTACAGGCAGCGGAGGCGCAGGCATGAAGGAATTTGACGATCTGCTGATCGAACTCGGCACCGAAGAACTGCCACCCAAAGCACTGGCGAAACTGAGCCAGGCATTTCATCAGGGTGTTGAGCAGGGACTGAAAAAAGCCGAACTGAAATTTGACGATATCCGCCCTTATGCTACGCCACGCCGACTGGCGCTGGTCATCAGCAAACTGCAGACCAAGCAGCCCGACCGCGTTGTTGAACGTCGCGGTCCGGCTGTGACCGCCGCTTTTGATGAAGATGGCAACCCGACCAAAGCCTTGCTGGGCTTTGCCGGTTCCTGTGGTGTCGAAGTCGATGATCTCGACACCATGAAGACGGATAAAGGCGCCTGGCTGGTGTTCAAACAGGAGCAGGCCGGTGCCGCAGCCGCGGATTTACTGCCGGACATTATCCAACAGGCACTGAATGATTTACCGATCCCCAAGCGCATGCGCTGGGGCGATCTGCCGGGTGAATTTGTGCGTCCGGTACATTGGCTGATTGTGTTGCTCGGTGACGAGGTTGTGCCGATGGATTTGCTTGGCGTAAGTGCTGATCGTTTTACCCGTGGTCACCGCTTCCATTATCCACAACCGATTCGAATCAGTTCGCCGATGACCTATGCGCCGCAACTGGAAAGTGAAGGTCATGTGATGGTCGATTTCGAGGCGCGTAAAGAAGCGATTGAAGGTCAGGTCAAAGAACTGGCTGACAAACTGAAAGGCCGCGCCATTATTAATCCGGATCTGCTGGATGAAGTCACTGGTCTGGTGGAGTGGCCGGTCGCACTGGCGGGTAATTTCGACCTGCGCTTCCTTGAGTTGCCGCCGGAAGCCTTGATTTCGTCGATGGAAGGTCATCAGAAATACTTCGCGGTCGAAGCCAAAGATGGCAAGCTTTTGCCGCATTTTATTACGGTCAGCAATATTGCCAGCCAGGATCCGGCGCAGGTGATTGCCGGTAATGAACGGGTGATCCTGCCACGGCTCAGTGATGCGGCGTTTTTCTGGGATACAGACCGTAAGCGTCCGCTCGCCGAACATCAGGAACAGCTGAAAACCATCGTTTTCCAGAACAAGTTGGGGAGTGTTTATGACAAGTCACAACGAGTGGCTTCACTGGCAGCGGAAATCGCTGGTCAGATTGCTGGTCAGCCAAAACTTGCGGAACGCGCAGCCAAGCTCGCCAAGTGTGATCTGGTGACCGAAATGGTGGGTGAATTCCCCGAGTTGCAGGGTATTATGGGCCGTTACTATGCGCGCCTTGATGGTGAGGATAATGAAGTCGCGGAAGCGCTGGATGAACAATATCAACCGCGCTTTGCCGGCGATGCGCTGCCTGCCACCCGCACCGGTCAGGCAGTCAGCCTGGCGGAAAAACTGGATACATTGACAGGGCTGTTCGGTATTGGTCAGCCACCCTCCGGTGTGAAAGATCCCTTTGCGCTGCGTCGTGCTGCCCTGGGTGTATTGCGGATAATGATTGAAAAATCGCTGGATCTGGATCTGACTCAATTACTGCAGAAAGCCGTGGCGAACTTTGATGGCACGCTGACAGAAAAAGCAGTCAGCGATCAGGTGATGCAGTATTTCTATGACCGCCTGCGAGGTTACGCACTGGAGCAGGGCTTCAAGGCGGATGAGTTTGAAGCGGTACTGACCGTGAAACCGACCCGGCCACTCGATTTCATGCAGCGTCTCAAAGCCGTTGCTGCTTTCCGTAAACTGGAACAGGCCGAATCCCTGGCCGCGGCGAACAAGCGTATTGCTAATATTCTGCGTAAGAATGAGGCGGAAACGGCCGATCCCGTCGTCAAAGATAACCTGCTGCAGGAAACAGCAGAAAAAGCCCTGGCGGAAAAGGTCAGCGAAGCGAGACAAAAACTGGCGCCTTTGTCAGCCAAAGCCGATTACGCCGGCGTATTGAATTATCTGGCTGGTATGCGCGAGACCGTCGACAGCTTCTTTGACGATGTCATGGTTATGGCGGATGATGAAGCGGTCAGACATAACCGTCTGGCATTACTGAATCAGACCCGGGCCTTGTTCCTGGGCGTCGCTGATATATCCTGCCTGCAGGAGTGAAGTTATGTCGCTGATTATTCTGGACCGGGATGGGGTGATTAATCATGACTCGGATGATTTCATCAAAACCCCGGCTGAGTGGGAGCCTATTGAGGGCAGCCTGGAAGCGATTGCGCGACTGAACTATGCCGGTTACCGGATTGTGGTGATTACTAACCAGTCGGGCATTGCACGTGGTCTGCTGGATGTGGAAACACTGAACCGTATCCACAGTAAAATGCGGCGGATGCTGGCTCAGGTCGGTGGCAAGATCGAAGCGATTCTTTACTGTCCGCATGGGCCCGAAGATGGCTGTACCTGCCGTAAGCCACATAATGGTTCTTTTACTGACCTGGCCCACCGGCTGCGTGTTAACCTGGATAATGTGCCGGCCGTTGGCGACTCCCTGCGTGATATACAGGCGGCGATGGCTTCCAATGCCAGACCGATCCTGGTGAAAACAGGCAAGGGTGCGCGCACTTTGGCGGATGGCATTCCTGACGGTGTCGAGGTCTATGATGATCTGGCTGCGGTAGCGAGCGCCCTGCTGGAGCCGCAGCTGCAATGATCCTGTTCCGTTCGCTTGTTTTTTTCATTATTTACGCTGTCACCGCCGTGCTGTTTTCCTGCCTCGGTGTTCTTCTCTGGCCTCTGCCGTTCAAGTGGCGTTACGCTGTTATCAGTCAATGGGCCAAGACCAATATCTGGCTGCTGGCCAAAATCTGTGACCTGCATCTCGAAGTGGAGGGCAAAGAACACATTGGCGGAGAACCCGCTGTTATTATCTGTAAACATCAGTCTGCCTGGGAGACACTGGCTTTGCAGGCTGTATTCCCACCACAGGTGTGGGTGCTGAAGCGGGAGTTGTTGTGGATTCCGTTCTTTGGCTGGGGACTGGCGTCTCTGAATCCGATTGCCATTGATCGTAAAGCCGGTCGTAAGGCATTGGGTCAGGTTATTGAACAGGGGCTGGATCGCCTCTCATCCGGCGCCTGGGTGGTGGTGTTTCCGGAAGGAACACGCGTAGCACCGGGCCGAATGGGCAAGTTTGGTATCGGTGGAGCCCGACTGGCGGTCGATACCGGCTATCCGGTGATTCCGGTGGCGCATAATGCTGGCCATTACTGGCCCAAGCGCGGCTTTATGAAAAAACCGGGTACCATAAAAATGGTGATTGGTGAAAAGATTGAGACCAGCGGGGTTGATGCGGGGGCCCTTAACCAGCAGCTGTTTGAATGGATGCAGCTGCAAATGACCAGGCTGGAAGGCAAAAAGCCGCTTCAGCAAGACAAGAAAACATAGAGAGTCGACATGGTGGCTAGAGCAGAAGGCATTTTACGCTTACTGATCGTGGATAATTCCCTGACGGATGCAGAGGCGGTTATTAATACGCTGCGCAGTGCTGGCCACGCTGTTCGAGCCGCCCGTGAAGATCGCCCTGCTGAACTGGAACAGTTACTGGCCACACAAACCTGGGATCTGATGATTTGTCGTGAAGGTGTTCCCAGTCTGTCTCCGATTGACGTCGTCTCCCTGATGCATCGTCTGGGGAAGGATCTGCCCTGCATCATCGTTGTTAACGACAAGGACAGCGAAGAACAGTTTTATGATTGCGGTGCGCAGGATATCGTCGTATTTGGTGATAACCGCCGGCTGCAGTTTGCCGCGAACCGTGAACTGAAAAATCTGTATATCCGTCGTCTCGGTCGCCGTAACGAGCGGGCGCTGAGAGAGAGCGAGAAGCGCTCCCGGGCGTTGCTGGAAAGCTCTCGAGATGCGGTTGCCTACATGCATGAAGGCATGCATATCTATGTCAACCAGGCTTATCTGAACCTGTTCGGCTATGAAGAGCCGGAAGATGTCGATGGTCTGCCTATGCTGGATCTTATCAGCGCCGACGATCACCATAAATTCAAGGCGGTATTTCGCGACTTTGCCGAACAAAGCGAGTCAGCCCCGGTGACCGTTGTAGCTAATTGTGTGCGTGCCGACGGCACCAGCTTTAACGCCAAAATCGAATTCAGTCACGCCCGGGTAGAGGGCGAAGATTGTACCCAGGTCGTGATTCGGGACGATGCCAGCTTCAGCGTCGATGATTCACAGTTGAAACTGTTGCGTGATCACGATCTGCTGACCGGCCTGTATAACCGCAAACGTTTTGTCGATGAACTGGAAAAAACGGCATTTCAGGCTGCCGAAGGCAACGGAGATGCCGAGCTGCTCTATCTGGTACTGGATGATTTTCAGGCGATCAAAGAGCAGGTCGGGCTGGGCACCAGCGATGTGATTATCAAAAGCGTTGCGGATCTGCTGCGTAAGACCCTGAAGGAAGGAGAAACGCTGGGTCGTTACGGTGATCAGGTCTTTACGATCATTATCCCGAGCCATGATGACAATGTGGTGGATGGACGCGCCAATGCCTATCTTAAGGCGATTGATGATTATGTGTCCCATGCCAATGGTAAAACCATTGATCTGCATTGTAGTATTGGTATTTCACGTATCAGCGAAAACCAGGCTTCGGTAGAGTCCGTGCTGGAAAATGCTGACAAAGCCTGCACCAAGGCGCAGAGAGCCGGCGGTAATCAAATCGCCCGTCATCAGGCTCAATTAGAGTCAGAGCAGTCCGGTGCCCAGACCAGCGAGCAGTGGCAAAAACGGCTCACAAAAGCGCTGCAGGAAAATAAATTCCTGCTTCATTTCCAGCCGATTGTCAGCCTGCATGGTGATGAGCAGGAGTTCTACGAAGTCCTGCTCAGACTGGAACTGATTGAGGGCAGAATGACGCCGGCGGAGGAGTTTATTCAGCATGCCCACGGCCTGAAAATGATGGCGGATATTGATAAGTGGGTAATTCGTACCGCGATAGAAACCCTCAGCGAGCATCGTCATCAGTTTCCGCGGACCCGCTTTTTTATCAAACTTTCCGAACAGAGTCTCCATGCGGCGGAGTTTGTTGACTGGCTTGTGGCTACACTGGATGCACATAAGCTCAATGCGAATGCGGTGATTTTCGAGGTCAGTGAGACCATTGCGCTGGATAACCTGGATCAAGCCCGCGAAGTCATCGGTAAACTCAAACAGAACGGTTGTGAGTTCGGGCTGGAACACTTTGGTTCCGGTGTGGATTTTTCCAACAGCCTCAATACGCTGGATGTAGATTACGTCAAAATCAACGGTGCCTTTGTTGAAAATATGGCGCATGACAGTGAAAATCAGGCTGCTGTGAAAGCCATTATTGAGATGACCAAGCAGGCCGGAAAACGCTGTATCGCCGAATTTGTCTCCGATGCCAACAGTCTTGCGCTGCTGTGGCGGCTGGGCGTGGATTATGCACAGGGCTATTACATTCACGAGCCTTCAGAAAAACTCGATTACGATTTTGAAGATGATGATTTGTAAAAATTAGATGCTGCAATGAAAAAGCCGGGCTAAGCCCGGCTTTATTGTTTTTAGCGTATGCCGCGTAAAGCGTTGATACGCTCTTCCAGCGGGGGATGGGTCATGAACAGGGCTGACAGGCCGCCACGACCTCCTGAGATTCCAAAGGCATGTAGCTGATCGGGCAGCGGTTCATCCGCTGTGCCAGCCAGGCGCTGCAGGGCGGCTATCATCTTGGGCGCACCCACCAGACTGGCAGCGCCGGCATCTGCGCGATATTCACGCTGACGGCTGAACCACATGACGATGATGCTCGCCAGAAATGCCAATACCAGTTCAGCAATGATCGAGGTGATCCAGAACGCCGGGCCATGACCGCTTTCGGTTTTGAAAATCGTTCGGTCGACAACATGACCAATCACGCGGGACAGCACAATAACGAAGGTATTGACGACCCCCTGGATCAAGGCCATGGTGATCATATCGCCATTGGAAATATGACTGACTTCATGCGCCAGTACGGCCTCCACTTCATCTTGTGTCATCGACTGCATCAGGCCAGTGCTGACAGCGACCAGGGCCTTATTCCTATTGGCTCCGGTGGCAAAGGCATTCGGTTGAGGCGACTGATATACAGCGACCTCAGGCATACCGATATTAGCCTGTTTGGCCAGACGGCTGACTGTGCTTACCAGCCAGCGCTCGGTCTCATTTTTAGGCTGCTCAATAACCTGGGCACCGGTCAGCCGTTTGGCTGTCCATTTGGAAATCAGTAATGAAATAAATGAGCCACTGAAACCGATAACCGCCGCATAAATCAGCAGCGCGTTCATATCCAGGCCCACGCCCTGCTCATCCAGCAGGCTTTCAATGCCCAGCAAACGCATAGTCATACTCAGCACCAACAAGACGGCGAGGTTGGTACCAACAAAAAGCATAATTCGTTTCATTACTGAATCCTGTGTGAATTGACAGAGCTATATATGGGTAAAGACGATCACAATTTCAAGCTTGCTTAAGACAATTTTTCAGCAGCTTTTGCTGACAGCTTGCCAGCTGCTCGTTGCAGTCCTGTTCAGACTCGGCGGCCAGAATAAAGGTGCAGATAGGTTGACCTTTTTTGATTTGAGTACCGGCAACCGGGCGGTCATGGCATTGCTTCGGCCAGAGAGGCTCATCGACAACCAGCCAGTCCTGTTCGGCATAAAAATAACTGAGTAATCTGACTGGCGGGCGTTGAGTCTGTTGTAGCGTAGCCGACAGAGTCAGGCCACGGCAGGTATCGATGTGCCATGGCAGCCAGTCAGTCTCACCGAGTAACTCCACCGAGGCGCTGATCCGCGGATTCAATTCAAGAATAAAGATGTCGCCATTCGTGGTGAGCATATAGTCCAGGCTGTTGAATCCTTTCATGCCGCTGGCTTTGACCAGCTTGTCCAGTATCGCTGTCACTTGCGGGGCATGATCCTCAGGCCGCTTATCTGTCTGCCATAGTTTTTCCAGTATGAATGTGCCGGGCTGATTAAGCTGACGATTCCAGCCCAGGATGGCGATGTCCCGGCCATCGGCAATGAAACAGACCGAACGTGTCTCACCGCTTATCTCCTGCTGGTAAAACTCACCGTCTTGCAAAGCCTGTACATCAGCAAAAATGGCTGTGCCGCCGGCACTGTCAAGACGCTTGCGAAGCGCTTTGTCTGGTGCCGGCGTGGCCAGACTCGTCAGCGGATAAGGAAGGTTCAGACGCTCAAGCAATGTAAAGAAGCGTTCAGGCTGCCGCAACAACGCCAAGGTTTGCGGACTGTTGCAGATAATTTCAATATGGGCGGGGAGTTGTGACAGTGCGGAGTAAAACCGTTCAATACCAGTACCACAGAGCAGTAAGCAGGGTTCACCCTGGCTCAGACTGATTAAGGCCTGCAGTAATGATGTTTCAGAGAGTTCGGAAAGCGGAGGAAGTTGAATCGTTTCATCAGCGACAGCCAGCGTATCGCTGTCATTAAAACAATCAGCGACCCGAACCGGGTAACCGGCCCGGGCGGCTGACTCTGCAATAAAGCGGCCGCTTTGCGCAAAGACCAGCAGAGTGGGTCTTTGCATCAGACGCGCCAATCAGACCAGTTTCCGGGCGCCTTCGAAGGCATTACGGAAGTCGAGATAAACCGGTTTCTCACTTTCCAGTGTTTCGCGCAGAAGTGCCTGTTGCAGTTTGTATTTCACATCACCGATCGCCAGAGCGCCGATACCGACTGCATCCGGTGCATTTTTCGCCAGTTCCAGCGGAGCACCGAAGTCCATCAGCTTGATGCCTTCAATACCCAGCGGTGAAACCGCGTTGACATCGCCGGCGACTTTCAGTTTTTTGGCGTCTTCCAGCACTGAGCCATTCAGCACCTGAATACCGGCTTTGGCAGTACAGAAGACGACATCGGCATTGGCCAGAAGGCGGGCCTTGTCGGCATCAGAAGCGGCGGTAGTACCACGCAGCTCAACGCCGTAACGCCGCTTGGCCTCTTCAGCGAACTCAAGTGCTGTATCCAGCGAGAAGTGATCAACGATAGTGGTTTTGGCGCCTTGTAAAGCAGCAATAACAGCGGTGGCGATACCCACAGGTCCGGTGCCACCGAAAACCACCGCCTGTGTCCCTTCGTAGGTACGATCAAACTTGTTTTTCAATTCCCGTTCCACACAGGCAACCAGTGCTGCAGCTGTCGTGAAGGCACCACTGGGATCGGCCATAACCGAGATTTCGAATGGCGGCACCATGGCTTTTTTAGCGGCATCGAGCATATCCATCGCCACACCGATATCACGGCCACCGATGAACATGCCGGTTTTTTTCACCCCTGACGGACCACGCGAGAAAATCGCATCCTGAGTCAGATCAGCGACTTCATCGAGTTCAACGTGGGTATACGGCATCAGAACATCGTAACCGGCATCCAGCGCCATATTGATATCGAACGGGCTGTTATGCTTCATCGGGTTGATCATGTGAATGATAGAACGTTTGGACATGTGAGTTCCTTAAAGACTAATAACTGAAAGCGGTAGTTGGAGCTGATCATAGCCAGTCTTAGAGGACAGTTTCAATGATCGCTCCCTGATTGTCTGCAGCCGCGGAGATGAAGACCGGCAGGCTGGCCGATTCGGCGGCGATAAATTCATTAAGCTGTTGAATCAGCAGGTCGGCCTCTGACTGGTTGCTGACAAAGATACAACCGGTGGGCCCCCATGAACTCTGGGCAATTCCAGTATGCCCCAGTTTTTGAGCCTCTTGCAGGCAGGCGGCGACCAGTGGACTGGTATATCGGCCGCCCTGGGCACTGGCGAAGTGATCCCCAATGAGTTTCTGAATTTCAGTAAGGGCACTGCCGAAACTATTAATATCCCGTTCTGACAATGAGGGCAGCAGTTGCATCAGTGTCAAATGGCAAATGGCACGTGAATTTTCCAGAGGGAACGTCGGCAGACGGCCGAAGGCCTGCTTTTCATGCTGGCCGTGAATGCCCTGATGGTGCGGGTCCATTACCATCACCACCCGCCACGGTTCGGGGTAGGCATGATGCATCAACATCGGCGGTACCGTTTGGTCCGGTTTCAGGCCGCCGTCAATCACAAAACCACCCAGATCGAAGGTGGCAATACCGATACCGGAGCGTTTGCCGCGACCCAGATTCTTTGCCAGTTCAGTAGTGTTAATATCCAACCGGTGCAGGTGGGACAGCGCAGTACCCAGCGTTAATGCCAGTTGAGTGCCGCTGCCCAGCCCGGCGTGTTCCGGGATCAGTTCATGTACCCGGATAGAAACCGGTCTTTTATTTTCCGGAATATATTGCCCCAGCGTCTGGTAAAAACGCTGATAAATATTTTCGAGTCGACCATGGGTCTCGCTCAGTAGCCCATCACCTTCGATCTGGAGGACATCAGCAGGGCTGATACTCAGTTTGGTGTGATGACTGGCAACAGCCAGTCCGATGCTGCCGAAACGGCGACCGATGCTGGCATTGAGATCGAGAAATCCTAGGTGGAGTCTGGCTGGCGCCCGTACAGTAACAGATTGCATCACTGTCGGGCACTCAGCTTGGTTGGGCTTCACTATGCGTTATCGATTTTGCAGGCAATGTCGTAAATAGTGGTTTCATCCAGGAACAGGTCATTGGTTTCAAACAAAGAGGCAATCGCACCACGGTGGACTTTCATTTTGAAATTGCCAATGGCGATGGCACCGTAATAACGAATACCGTTTTTTTCGGTACCGTTATCCATCACTTCAATACCGGCAACACCCAGGGGGGGGACCGCGTTCACATCAGCCACGACTTCCAGCGTTGTGTTGCCTGCCAGTGCACTTTCAGGAATGACGCAGACACCGGCCGGGCCGGCCGCCAGCGCGACATGGGCATCCGCAAGCAGTTTTTTAACAGCTTCATCACTGCGGGTTTCACCCGGGATAACATCGACACCGTAATCCTGCTTCATCTGTTCGGTAGTGGCTTTGCTGCGTTCCAGGCTGCGGGATGTCATCGTGACTTTGGCAGCCCCCTCTTTCAGCAGGTACAAAGCACTGCGTTGACCAACCGGGCCGGAACCGAGGATCACGACGTTCTTACCCTTAACATCAAAATCGGTCAGGACTTTGCGAACAATGGCGGCTGCAGTTGTGTTGGAACCATTGGGATCCAGCATCACTGAAACCCTGACCGGTCCGAAGAAAGCTTTCTTGACTGCTTCACCGACGAGATCACTGGCAGGGACATTAGAGCCACCGATGAAAATCGCGCTGTGTTTGAGGTTTTTACCACCCCGGGTAAAAATCATGCCATGGACGTGCGGTGTGACATTGTCACGGGTTGCACCGCCATGAGCGATAATATTATCGACACCTGAGTCATAAGCCACGGCCTGGTCAAAAGTGCTGGCTACCGGATCCGTATCCAGGTGCAGTAACAGTTTTTTCATCTGGTTCTCTCCTGCCCGCTTGTGGCGGTCCAATCTGAATGTAAACGTCGGATTTTACCTGATGTTTGCTGGCTAAGAAACTAAACGCTTGTTTCTACATCATATCCCTGTCACAAGACACGCAGGATTTGATGTAGTATTCAGAGTTTGTCGAAAGACAAGAAGCGGAACTTACTATAAAGACGTCGAGTCACAGATGAGTCGTCAGATAACTAAAATTCAGGAGAGATATATGAAGAAAGCTGGTATGACACTGTTCGCCGCCGGGCTGGCCATGCTGCCTGCCATGGCGATGGCAAACAATGACTTTTCAACGGTGACCCGTGTTCATTACGTGATGGACTGCATGGCAGCCAATCCGGATATGAATGTTTATGAAGGCACACACAAGTGTTCATGTGTGATAGATCAAATCGCCGAAGTCTTTACCGAAAAAGAATTTGAAGATATCAGCGTGGGTTATATGTATAAAAACCTGCCTGCTGATCGCGGCGCTACCTTCCGTGATGATAAAAGCATCAAAAGCGGCCTTGATCTGTTTGAAGAAACCAATGCCAAAGCTTATGAAGAATGCCGTATTCGCTGAGTGCTGATACCCGTTCGCACAAAAAAGGCCGCATCAGCGGCCTTTTTTATTGTCTGCTGTAAAGCTATCAGATGTCTTTTTCCATACTGAACTCCTGCTCCTTGCTGTCATGAACAACGGCTTTCAGTTTGCCCGGTTCTTTGGGCGTGAAGGTGAAACGAACACTGGGATCTTCACTTAAAGAGATACCGGCTTCCACTTTAATCAGTGTTTGGTTGTTGTAGCTGATATCAATGTCATCGACATAATGGGCGGCAATATACTTGCGGTTTTTCTGATCGTATTGCAGACCACTGTAATTAGGGTGACTGACAATGACCTGAGCCTGAACCGGCTCACCGATAGTGGGCTGACGCATGCGAATCTGCATTTTCCCCATCCGCGCCAGTGCTGCTGCTGCATCTTTACCGGCCGGCGCGCTACAGCCACCGGAGGCTTTCACAAAACGTGACACCATGTGCAAGCTACCATCATTCATCTCGGCAATGGCCCGGACATAGGTATATTGATCAACACGCATACGGGTAGAGATATCAACGGTACCTAATTCAGGCGACAGTACAAAATTGGCTGAGTAGGGCATCGGGTTTTCATCAATGATGACATGAATATTTTTGATGTATTTGTCAGCGGATTGGGGCGTCAGAGATTTTATGCTGATGGGCACAATGGCTGCGTCCTCAGCACGTTTTGGGGCTTCAAGCACCAGCAAGTCATCGGCATTGTCACGAATTTCCCTGTCACCGAAGTAGGCAGTTTTCAGTGAAGGCCAGGTGGGCTCTTTGTCGGTTGCGGCATGGCTGGCCGGTATTGCCACAGCGAACAATGACAGGCTCATCCAGAAAATAGGTATAAATCGATTAAACATCTCTCTCTCCTGCAGTTTCAACATTATTGTTGTTATTAATCCAGTCTATGATTTTGAAAAGGGGCTGTCACTAAAGTTCCCCTCATCTATATGATAGTAAGTTACTGATTTACCGGTTTGTTTTTGATTGGAATTTTAAGTTAATCGCAGTCCATCAAACGTGTTTTCAATTATTCCCATTCCAGTTCAACAAATGCCGCCGTCACATTGCGCCGGTGATATTGCTCAAACAACAGCCAGTCGTCTTTCATTTTGAGTCCCACTGTGCTGGTGGCTTCATCAATGGTGCCAAAATCATAAATGATCTGACGAATCTGCTCGCGCAGGGTCTTCAGATAGCTGAGTTGCTCATCCAGTCCTTGCTGCCACTGATCTTTCCCTGCCGGGCCATGCCCCGGCACGACATAGTTTATGTTCTCAGATTTTAAATCTTCCAGGTTGCTGATCCAGCCATTAATACTGCCATCCAAAGCCGGGATACGATCAATAAACAACAGGTCGCCGGTCCAAAGCGTCTGACTCTGCTTATCATAAACAGTCAGATCATGATCTGTGTGGGCGGTGGTATAAGCGGTTAAAACCAGTTCACGCTGACCCAGATCCAGCGTTACAGGTTTACCGACGCTGACAGTCTGTGAAGGGCGGATAAACTCAGCACCCTCAAATGCATCGCCCAGCGTTTCAGAAAAAGCCCGGATAAAGAAATCTTCCCTGGATGCGATGGCAGCAGGGAGCTTTTCATGGCCGATATAAACGGGTTCTTCCTGTTTGAAAGCAGCATTGCCCAGCATGTGATCAGGATGGACATGGGTATTGATCACGTAACAGACCGGTTTATCGGTTTGCTTGCGCAGGGCCTCATATAACAGTTCACCTTCTATAAAGCTGCCTCCGCTGTCGATAATGGCAACACATCGTTCACCGACTATAAAGCCGACATTAGCAATGGCACCGAGATTGTCTTCAGTAGCGTCTTCATGCACGCCCTGATGATAAAACACCCCGTCAGTCACCTCTTCAACGGTGTAGCTGTTCGTTGCAGCACAGGCACTCTGCATCAGCATGCCCAGCAGCATAGTGGCAATACTAAGGAAATGAAGTCTGAACATACGCTAACTCTATATATATAGTACGAGGCTGGTACAATAACCCACCTTTCCTAAGACTATCCAGTTGAGAGTTTGTTACATGACCATTCGTACGCGTTTTGCACCCAGCCCAACCGGTTATCTGCATGTCGGCGGCGCCCGCACGGCTTTGTTTTCCTGGCTCTATGCCCGCAAGCACGGTGGCCAGTTTATTCTGCGAATTGAGGATACCGATCTGGAACGTTCAACGGCAGAGTCAGTGAATGCCATTCTGGAAGGCATGACATGGCTGGGGCTGACTTATGATGAAGGCCCGTTCTATCAGACCAAACGCTTTGATCGCTATAAAGAAATCATTGAGCAATTAATGCAGCAGGGTGATGCCTATTATTGTTATTGCTCTAAAGAAGAACTGGAAGAAATGCGCGAAACACAGCGTGCTAACAAAGAAAAGCCGCGTTACGACGGGCGCTGCCGCCATCGCACTGAACCCGAGCCGGGAATTCAGCCGGTGATACGTTTCAAGAATCCGACCGAAGGCAGCGTCGTGGTCAAGGATGTGATTCGGGGCCATGTCGAATTCAGTAACAAGGAACTGGATGATCTGATTATCGCCCGTCCAGATGGCACGCCTACCTATAATCTGACGGTCGTCGTCGATGATATGGATATGAAGCTGACCCATGTCATCCGGGGTGACGATCATCTCAACAATTCTCCACGCCAGATTAATCTTTACCATGCCCTAGGTGTCGAGCCACCGGTTTTTGCTCATGTGCCGATGATTCTGGGTGACGATGGCGCCAGGTTGTCGAAACGTCACGGTGCGGTCAGCGTGATGAGTTACCGCGATCAGGGCTATTTGCCGGAAGCCTTACTTAATTATCTGGTGCGTCTGGGCTGGTCCCACGGTGATCAGGAGGTTTTCTCGATCGATGAGATGACGCAGCTGTTCGACATCAAAGATGTTAACAAAGCAGCCTCCAGTTTCAATCCGGAAAAGCTGCTTTGGCTTAATCAGCAGTACATCAAGAATAGCAGGCCTGAACATGTAGCCAGTCATCTGAGCTGGCATATGGGACAGCTGGGCATCGACCCGGCAGACGGACCATCGCTCACAGAAGTGGTTAAAACCCAGCAGGAACGGGCGAAAACACTGGTGGAAATGGCACAGAACAGTACTTTTTTCTATCGTGAAGTAACCGAGTACGATGAAAAGGCGGCTAAGAAAAACCTTAATGAAGCCAGCCTGCCTTTACTGGAAGATATGCTGACACGACTGGAAAATGTGTCTGAGTGGCTGGCTGAACCGGTGCATGCCGAGGTTAAAGCCTGTGCCGAGGCGAATGCAGTGGGTATGGGGAAGGTGGCACAGCCAATCAGAGTGGCGATGACGGGTAACACGGTGTCTCCACCCCTTGATGTTACCCTGGCATTACTGGGTCGTGAGCGCACTTTAAGCGGAATCTCAAAAGCGATTAACTGGATCAAAGATCATGCCTGAAAACACATATGGTCCAATTTTTTTAGTTTATTCAGTGGTTTAGCGTATCGGGAAAAACTTCCCGAAAAAAATATGGAAAATATCACAAAAAAGTTCAGGAAGATGCTTGACTAACGTTTTCAGCAAGACTATGGTTTGCTCTACGCATGAAGTTAGGCTTAACCACACTTCGTGGCGTAACACTAATAAAAAGCAATGTAGAGGAAAACTTTATGAAGCTGAAAACATTATCTCTGGCAATGATGTCACTTGCAGTCGCAGGCGCGGCGCAAGCTGACGAATTGCTGCAAATGCAACAAAACGAAAACAACTGGGTTATGCCAGCTGGTAACTATGCTAACCAGCGTTATTCAGAACTGACACAAATCAATAAAGACAATGTCAAAAACCTGAAAATGGCCTGGTCTTTCTCCACTGGTGTTCTGCGTGGTCACGAAGGTAACGCGTTGGTTATCGACGGCACCATGTATGTTCACACCCCGTTTCCGAACATCGTTTACGCGCTGGATCTGAACAACGACGGTGCGATTAAGTGGAAATACGAGCCTAAGCAAAACTACGACGAAACTGTGCCAGTCATGTGCTGTGACACCGTTAACCGTGGTCTGTCTTACGCTGACGGCAAAATCTTCCTGAACCAGGCTGATACCACGCTGGTTGCCCTGAATGCTGCTGACGGCAGCGTTGTCTGGTCTGACAAACGTGACGATCCAAAACGTGGTGCGACCAGCACAGCTGCTGCTCACGTGTTTGATGACACTATCATTGTCGGTATTTCAGGTGGTGAGTTCGGTGTACGTGGTTACGTTCAGGCTTATGACCTGGAAGGTAACACCAAGTACAAAGCGTACAGCACCGGTCCAGACGAAGAAATGCTGGTTGATCCGGAAAAAACCACTTCCATGCTGAAACCGGTTGGCAAAGATTCTTCTTTGAAAACCTGGCAGGGCGACCAATGGAAAATCGGTGGTGGTACAACCTGGGGCTGGTACTCTTACGATCCTGACCTGAACATGTTCTACTACGGTAACGGTAACCCATCTACCTGGAACCCGGTACAACGTCCTGGCGACAACAAGTGGACTATGTCTCTGTGGGGTCGTGATCTCGACACCGGTATGGCGAAATGGGTTTACCAGATGACCCCATACGATGAGTGGGATTATGACGGTGTGAACGAAGTCATCCTGGCTGAACAAAAAGTCAAAGGCAAAATGCACAAGACTGCGGTTCACTTCGACCGTAATGGCTTTGCCTACACCATGGACCGTACTAATGGCGAGTTACTGGTGGCTGAAAAATACGACCCGGCAGTTAACTGGTCACGTGGTGTGAACCTGGAAACCGGTCGCCATGATCGCGTTGCCAAGTACTCGACTGCACGTAACGGTGAAGACGTTAACACCACTGGTATCTGTCCTGCGGCTTTGGGTACAAAAGACCAACAGCCAGCGGCTTACTCACCACGTACCGGCCTGTACTATGTACCGACCAACCACGTGTGCATGGACTACGAGCCATTCGAAGTTGAGTATGTTGCCGGTCAGCCCTACGTTGGTGCGACCTTAAGCATGTACCCGCCTGAAGGCGATTCCCACCTGGGTAACTTCATTGCCTGGGATGCGCGTGAAGGTAAAATCGTCTGGTCAAACCCGGAACGCTTCTCAGTCTGGTCAGGTGCCCTGGCAACTGCCACTGATGTTGTGTTCTACGGTACGCTGGAAGGTTACCTGAAAGCAGTTGATGCCCAAACCGGTCGTGAACTGTGGAGATTCAAAACGCCATCAGGCGTCATCGGTAACGTCAACACCTACAAACATGGTGGTAAGCAGTACATCTCCATCCTGTCTGGTGTAGGTGGTTGGGCTGGTATCGGTATGGCTATCCCAAGCCTGGAAAACGACACAGATGGTCTGGGCGCAGTCGGTGCATATCGTGCACTGTCCAGCTGGACTAACCTGGGTGGTGTTCTGAGCGTATTCAGCCTGTAAGACCAAGACCCAATTCGATTAAGCAATTAATCGAACCAGTCTGATAAAAGGCCCGGCATCGCAAGATGTCGGGTCTTTTTTTATGCCTCAATGAATCGCTTGGATAATATATTCATTCCATAAAAGCGCAAAAATTTACGATTAGAGAGTCAGAGGCGAGTCGGGACTTTTTCCCATCAGTATTTATGAAACAAATGTGATAGGTTTACAGTCTGACGTTTTTTATAAGCAAATAAAAGGAAGAGAGAATGACGCATTTCCAGCGCTGGACGATTCTATTATCCGGGTTGTTACTGGGCTCGGTGACAGCCCAGGCAGAAGATTTGAAACCTTTGCCGGGCCAGGAGGCTGTCAGAGTCTGTGCTGATGGTTATAACCTGCCTTATTCCAACAAAGAAAAAGAAGGTTTTGATAACAAGATTGCTGAACTACTGGGTGAAGAGCTGGGTATTCCGGTCGAATATTACTGGTTCCCTCAGCGTATTGGTTTCTCACGTAATACGATTAAGAAGACCGATCCTGAAACCGGTCGTTTTATGTGCGACCTGGCGATGAGTGTGCCCGAGCATACCGACTTTATTAAGCCTACCAAGCCCTACTGGAGTTCAATTGAAGCGATGGTCTATCGCTCAGGTGAGGGTTATGAGCTGAAAACAATGGAAGATGTTGCCCGTGTCAGTAAAGAAGGTAAGCCCCTGCGTATCGGTCTTTTTGATCGCGGAGTGGCAACCAAAAAACTCATTGATCTGGGTCTGGGTAACCAGATTGAGTATTACCAGATGATGCCGGGCGATGCCCGTGTTAACGCCGGCCGTATCGTTGAAGATGCCCTGGCAAATGGTGAGATTGATGTTGCTTTCCTGTGGGGACCGATTGCCGGTTACTATGCCAGCGTATCGGATGTGCCGATGACCGTGCAGCCACTGAATGAATTGGGTGAAGCCATGATCTTCAGTTTCAGCATGGGAACACGCTACCAGGATAAGAAGTGGAATGAATTGCTAAACAAATTCATCGATAAACGTCGTGATGACATCAACGCTATCATTGCGGAATACAATTTTCCTTCACTGGAAAATGTGAATCCCTATCCCAAGAAAAAACCACGCAAAGACGACGATGACGATTAAGTCATGTTCAGAGTCGGGGCTACTCAACGGTAGCCCCGATAATCCCTTTGAGATTGGCATTTATTTTTTCAGCGAATTGTTTTTGAGCCGGATCGGATACCGCCTCCAGCATTAGTTTTGTGCCGACAATGACTCTGTCATCCTCGGTTTGCCGAACAGAAATATTGCAGGGCATATCATTAATCAGCAAAGGATTGATTTCCATCATTTCCTTGGCATAAGCAATATTGCAGAAGCTGGTGATTGTGGACAGGGGAAAATCCTTATCCCCGCGATCCCGGACTGCCTGCCCGATATGACTACGATGTATAATACGGTAGTTATATTCCGATATGGCAATATCGAGATTGAGAATCGTATCCTCAAAGCTGTACGGGCTTTCCCGCTCGTAAAGCCGGTTTTCTGTTTGTGGCTGACAACCAATTATGAAAAATAGAGTCACAATCAGCAGCAGGGACGAAAATTGTTTCTGATATCGGTATAACATAAGGCTTTGTGTAAACTGGGAAGTGACCTAAGCATAACATCATCATAGACGAGAGAAAGAGGTAACAGATTGTGAAGAAAATCGTCATTACCCTGTTTAGTGGCTGGATGCTGGCAGCGATCGCTGCCGTGTCAGCGGCACCGGGTTTTTCAGAAGTGAATAATGTCCTGTTCGACTCAGCTCACCTGGACAATATTGAACAGCCGGGTGTGCTGACTTACGAATATTCGAAAGAGAGTGTCATTGATGATTCTCGTGAAGACACTATCAAAGTCGCTGTTTCTAATATCCGCAACACAGGCCGTCGTGATCTGGCATTTGAGTTTTTTACCGGCAAATATAAACGCCCTTATGAAGCGATGGAAAACCAGCGCGGTAACGGTGTCTTTGTGTTGTTCCTGGAATACGACATCCACGAAATGAACCGTCTGACCGGTGGTGAATGGCGCTATTTCCAACGTAAAATCCGCTGGGCCTTTGCTGAGGGTGCCGAGAAAAAAGAAGTCGACATCAATTACAACGGTAAAACCGTGAAAGGCACACAATACATTGTGCAGCCGTATGTCGATGATCCTAAAAATCAGCGTTATAAACTCTACGCAGGTAAATACTATATCTTTACCTTATCGGAAGCGATACCGGGGGAAATTTACCAAATCCGCACCGTTGTACCTGATGGTGAAAGCTGGTCAGAAGGCGAGCCGACGTTGGTCGAGGAGTCGATTACTTTTGCCGGTTTTAACGAAGGCGCCTGATGCGCGGTTTCTCCGGTAAGAGGCAATAACGGGCCACAGTGCCCGTTTTTTGTCTATGAAGCTGCCGCGACGATTACACAGTATTCAGGGTTCTCTGCTGCTGCATGAGCTTAGCTTTGTTTTCCTGATTCTGATTACCACCAGTGTTGCTATTGTCTGGGCCTTCGCCTGGCAAAAAAGCTCGGAAGAATCTTTGCGTCTGACAGCGATGAACAGCCACGTTCAGTCGATTCGAGGTGAGCTGTACCGTCAGCTCAAGGAAGTATTCGATGCCGCCTTTCTCGATGATCAGCACGCGCGAGACGAATATAATTTCTATTCGCGCCGTATCAATGACGGTCTCGCTGATTTGCGTTTGTTATCTGAGCCAGGCAATGAAACCGAAGCGATAATCCAGGTCGAAACGGCATATAACGAATACCGGGTACAGACAAGGGAATTGTTGCGTTCAGTCAGCCTGAGTGAAGAGCAAAAAAATTTGCTGGATTATCAGTTGGAGCAACATACCTTTGCCGAGTTGGAACATGCTTTCAGTGGTTTCGACAGCTTATTGAAGGAAAAACAGACAGCACTGGCAGAAGCCCGCCAACGCTGGATGTCCCAGTTGCTCCTGCTGGTCCCGCTTCCCGTTCTGCTTGCACTGAGTTTATTGCTGTTGTCGCGACGCTTTGTCAGAAACAACCTGGTCAGGCCGCTAGCCGCGGTCATGCATGGGGCCCGCCTGATTAGCAAAGGTAATCTGCATCACCAGATTGAAAGTCGGGGTGTGGATGATCTTGTCAGGCTGGCCGATGCCATCAACAGCATGGCGGAGGAATTGGCCAGCAACCGCGATAAACTGGTTGAGGCCAGGAAACAGGCTGCCATGGGCGAACTGGTGCCGCTGGTTGCTCATAACATCCGCAATCCCTTGTCAGGCATCAGAGCGGCTGCCCAAGTCACCCTGGAGGAACAGCCGGCGCCTGATGTACAGGATGTGCTTAAAGATATTATTATCGCCGTAGACAGGCTGGAACGCTGGGTTACCTCCTTGCTGACCTACCTGCATCCCAATAAGCCTCATTTCACCAGCGAATCACTGCAACAAGTGGCAGACAATGCGATTTCTCTGATTCAGCTGCAGCTCGCTGACAAAAGAATGCGTATAGACAAAGCCGGCTGGCAGGAAAAAGCCTTTGAGATCGCGATTGATACTAACCTGATGGAACAAACTGTCTTCAATCTGGCGCAAAATGCCATTGAGGCTTCACCATCTGGCTCAGTAATAAAATTTGTTTACCGTGAAGATGAGGAGCAGGTTGAATTAAACATCCATGACGAGGGCAACGGCATGCGTTATGACCCGGTTGCCGAGCAGGTTACTGATGGTGAAGCCAAGCGACTGGGATGTGGACTGGGGATACCGTTTGCGCTGAAAGTGATTAAACAGCATGATGGCGAGTTAATCTACGACAGCGCACCGGGCAGGCCGACCCGAGTCACTATCCGTCTGCCTAAAAAGCGGTTTGAGCCACAGGAATAGCGGATGCTGAATGTATTGCTGATAGAAGATGAAACGCTGTTTGCCAAGTCTGTATTACGCAGGCTTGAGCGTGAAGGTCACCGGGCAACAATCCAGGACAGCATTGCGGGTGGCCGTGATGCGCTGATGAACGACCTGCCTGATATTCTGCTGCTGGATGTCAGACTGCCTGACGGTAATGGCCTCGACCTGTTACGTGAAATCCGCAGTCGTGACAGCAGTAAGGACTTGCCAGTGGTGGTGGTTACTGCCTATGGCGAACTGGAAGATGCGGTGGCCGCTATGAAACTGGGGGCCACCGACTACCTGAAAAAACCGGTTGATCTGGATGAACTGATACTGACTTTATCCAAAGTGATGCAACAACAGCAACTCAGCCAGAAACTAGATTATTCTCAGGTACGTGAAACGCACGGTATTGAGCCGGTGCGAATGATTGGCCGTAGTCGGGTCATGCAGCGTCTGCGTCATCAACTGGAACATATTGCCGGCCTGGTCGACAGGAGCCAGCAGGAACATCCTGTGATTTTGATTAGTGGCGAAACCGGCACAGGTAAAGATGTACTGGCAAGGCTCTATCATGACCTGGGTAGCTGGCGTGATCGCCCGTATGTGCATGTAGACTGTGCGGCCTTACCCTCAGAACTGATTGAAGCTGAATTATTTGGCTTTGAACGCGGGGCCTTTACCAATGCGCATCAGGCCAAACCAGGCCTGATAGAAGTCGCCGAAGACGGCACGCTGTTTCTGGATGAGGTGGGCGAATTACCCTTGGCATTGCAGGCTAAGTTGCTCAATGTACTGGAAAGACGGCAGGTACGTCGGCTTGGTTCAACCCGCGAGCATAGCGTAAATGCGCATGTGGTCGCGGCGACTAACCGTGACTTGAACAAAATGGTGGCAGAAGGCCGTTTCCGTTCCGATCTCTACTTCCGGTTGAATGTGCTGGGCCTCGCATTACCTCCTCTGCGTGACAGAAAGGAAGATATCAGTCTGCTGGCAGAACACTTTGTCCAGGCCGTGTCACGCCGATATGGTTTACAGCCACCGGTGTTTTCTGATGCTGCCAGTGTGCTGATGGAGAATTATCACTGGCCGGGCAATGTGCGCGAACTACAGCATGTGGTTGAACGTGCGGTGATGTTGTCACAGGAGGGTCAGATACTGCCCGAGCAGCTTATGCTGCAAAGCCAGCCAATGCAGCCGGCCTCAGCGCAGGGAGAGGAACTGGGTCAGCTTGGCAGCATGACGCTTGAGCAGGTCGAGAAACTGTTGCTGGAAAAAGCGCTGCAACGTAGTGGCGGCAATGTATCACGTGCAGCCCGAGAACTTGGCCTCACACGTATGGCAATGCGCTATCGAATGGAGAAATACCAGCTTTAGGTGCGGTCCGGCCTATTTGACCACTTTCAGGCTGGGCCGGCCGCCTTTGCTGCCTGGCTCAGGTGCATCCGGATCCGGTCTCGGCGGTGGTGTTTCCTCTTCGGGAAAAAACATGCCTTCGTTGTTTTCCTTGCCGTAAATCGCCTGAACAGCAGGAATCGGGATAAACACATCCATGGCCTTGCCGGCAAAACGGGCCGAGAAGCTTATCCATTCATTATCAATCAACAAATCGCGAATGGCATCAGGTGCAATATTCAACACGATTCGACCATCTTTGACAAAGTCTTGCGGGACTTGCACCCCGTCGTGGTGAGTGTTGACCAGTACATAGGGTGTGCACTGGTTATCCAGCAACCACTCATGAATCGCACGAATGAGATAAGGTTTTTGTGAGGTCATACTCATTGATTAACGCATTGCTCTTTCGGTATCAGTCAGACTGGCCTGGAAGCTGTCACGTTCAAATATCCGCCGGGCATAGTTTTCTACAGCCCTGGCACTGTCGGGAAGTTTGATATTCAACGACGGCAGCCGCCATAACAGTGGAGCCAGGGTGCAGTCGAGCAATGAGAATTCATCACTCATAAAAAAGTTTGAACTTTCAAACAGTGGCGACAGCACGGTCAGGTCTTCCTGAATAATCTTGCGTGCCTTAGCACCTTTACCACGTTCCCGGCCGCAGAGCGCGTCCCAGAGTGAATACCAGTCCTTATCAATACGGTGCAGCATCAGACGGGCTTTAGCTCGCGCCACCGGGTCAACCGGCATCAGCGGCGGATGCGGGAAACGCTCATCAAAGTAATCAATGATGACGCGGGCATCGAACAAGACCAGGTCCCGGTCAAACAGGGTAGGACCGCTACCATAGGGATTGGCCGCTGCCACCTCTTCCGGCCATTCACCGGGAACCAGTTCTGCAATCTCTGCTTCGATCTCTTTTTCCTGAATCACAATCCGCATCTGATGGCTGAACGGACATGCCGGATCAGAATAAACGGTCATCATTGAGCGGCGGTTATTCACTGGCAGTCTCCTGATGAGAATAAACCACCGCTCTGTCGCGCTGAAGCATTAATGGACATCTTTCCAGAAGGCTTTCTTAAGCGGATAGGCGACCAGGAAGAAAATAATCAGGTACAGCAGTACCCACTTCGCCAGCGCCATTCTTTCCAACTTTGACGGCTCGCTGATGTAGGCGAGGAAATTGACCAGGTCATGAGTCATTTTGTTGTACTCATGCTGGCTGAGCTCACCTTCACGCGCTTGTACCAGTTCACCAGTTGCTTCGTCCTTAGCTAGGTAGCCTTGTTGTTCCCAAAGAACGTGAGGCATGCCCACATCTTTGAAGGCCATGTTGTTGGTGCCCATCGGACGCGATTCATCCAGATAGAAAGTGCGCAGATAGGTGTAAAGCCAGTCAGTGCCACGTGCACGGGCAATAACAGACAAATCAGGTGGGGTTACACCAAACCATTTCTGAGCATCTTCCGGACGCATCGCCACGGTCATTGTGTCACCGATTTTGTCTGAGGCAAACATCAGGTTTTCTTTAACCTGATCCTCAGTCAGACCGAGATCCTTCGCCATACGGTTGTAACGCATGAAGGAAGCCTCGTGACAGCTCAGGCAGTAATTGACAAAAGTCTGTGCGCCGCGTTGCAGCGATGCCTGGTCGGTAATATCGACCTCAACATGGTCGAGATGGACACCACCAGACGCAGCTAGCGCCTGGGTTGTGAACAATGCAAAAAAACATGCAATAACTAATGATCTCATTGGAATGTCACCCTTTCTGGCACCGGTTTATCCTTGTCGAGCTTGGTGTAGATCGGCATGAAGATAAAGAACGCAAAATAAATGACTGAGAATACACGTGCAGCCATGGTGTATATGGCCGTGGCCGGTTGTGTTCCCAGGTAGCCAAGCGCCAGGAAGCTGATAATAAACAGCACCAGAGCAATCTTGAAATAGGGGCCACGGTAGCGGATAGATTTCACCGGGCTGCGGTCCAGCCAGGGTAGCAGGAACAGGAAGACAATCGCACCGCCCATCGCCAGTACGCCCATCAGCTTGTCAGGTACCGCACGCAGAATCGCGTAGAACGGTGTGAAGTACCACAGCGGGACGATGTGCTCAGGTGTTTTGAGCGGATCTGCGGGAATAAAGTTATCTTTCTCCAGGAACCAGCCCCCACCTTCCGGTGCATAGAACAGAACCAGCGCAAAGATGAACAGGAACACCACCACACCGACAATATCCTTGACTGTGTAGTAGGGATGGAAAGGAATACCATCGACAGGTTTGCCACTGGCGTCTTTGTTTTTCTTGATTTCTACGCCGTCCGGGTTGTTTGAGCCTACCTCATGCAAAGCAATGATGTGTGCCACAACCAGACCCAGCAGAACCAGTGGCAGCGCAATCACATGGAAGGCAAAAAAGCGGTTGAGGGTCGCATCAGCGACAACAAAGTCACCCCGAATCCACAGCGCCAGTTGTTCACCCACGACGGGGATGGCACCGAACAGGGAAATAATAACCTGGGCACCCCAGTAGGACATCTGTCCCCATGGCAACAGATAACCCATAAAGGCTTCGGCCATCAGGGTCAGATAGATCAACATGCCGAAGATCCAGACCAGTTCGCGTGGTTGTTTGTACGAACCGTAAATAAGGCCACGGAACATATGCAGGTAAACGACGACAAAGAAAGCCGAGGCACCGGTAGAGTGCAGATAACGAATCAGCCAGCCCCATTCAACATCACGCATGATGTATTCGACCGAAGCGAAGGCCAGTTCGGCATCAGGCTTGTAGTTCATGGTGAGGAAAATACCGGTGACGATTTGCAGCACCAGTACCAGAAGGGCAAGTGAACCGAAGAAATACCAGAAGTTGAAGTTCTTAGGTGCGTAGTATTCGGAAAGATGTTCTTTCCACATTTTGGATGCCGGGAAGCGGGCATCCAGCCAGTTCATAAAGCTAGACATCAGGCAGCTCCTTGTGCATCTTCACCGACAACGACCAGGTTGTCACCCTGGAAGTGGTAAGGCGGGACTTGCAGATTGATCGGTGCCGGTACACCCTGGAAAACACGACCGGCCAGGTCAAAGCGTGAGCCGTGACAAGGGCAGAAGAAACCGCCTTTCCAGTCCTCACCCAAATCCGCCGGAGCCAGATCCGGACGGTACGTGGGTGAACAACCCAGATGAGTACAGATACCGACCAGAACCATCAGCTCATCGCGGATGGAACGGGTATCGTTCTGGCAGTATTCAGGTTGTTGTGAGGCCACCTGACTATTGGGATCACGTAAAGATTCATCCAGAGTTTCCAGATTGGCCAGGACTTCCTGACT
This sequence comes from Methylophaga sp., assembly GCF_009711715.1. Taxonomy (GTDB): domain Bacteria; phylum Pseudomonadota; class Gammaproteobacteria; order Nitrosococcales; family Methylophagaceae; genus Methylophaga. Next base: position 185,955 of record NZ_VENF01000009.1, read on the forward strand.
GCGGCGAAAAATCCAAACGGGTTTGCCTCGCCACTCTACGGTCAGAAGCTGACCTGTTTCCAGCTTACTGATGTCGACCTCAACAGGCGCGCCGGCAGCTTCCGCTTTGGCGCTGGGCAACATGGATGATACAAAAGGCACGGCAACGGCGGCAGCACCGGCACCGCCGACAACACTGGCTGCAGCCGTGAGGAAGCGCCGTTTGCCGGTATCGATTGACTGACTCATTGAAGGATTTCCCCCAGCATTCTTAAATGTGATGACCCTGCGATTTTATCTAAAGTAAATAAAGTTTCACAAGGTGAATAATTGGTAACCGAGTAAATAAACTCTTAAATTTTAGCATACCGTGGGGGTAATAGGATCAAAAAAGCCCGCCTGAAATCAGGCGGGCTTTCGATTAAGCCGATTGTTGCGACTGAATTATTTCAGTGCTTTTTCGGTTTTTCTGACCAAGCGGCCCAGAGCACCTTTCGGGTCAGTGGCTTTAATAGCTTCCAGGTTGGTAGGTTCACCAACTACAATGGCACCACCCATGCCTGCACCCCAGTGCGGGTCACATTTGTAAAGATATACACCTTCAACAGTCAATGGTTTGGTTGAGAAGTTTTCACCCATCGCTGAAGTCCAGCCTTCAGCCCCTTCAGGGATGAATTCAACTTCACCATCAGCAGTGATGAACTTGGTATTGGCGATGTGACCGTTCATGTTGGTCCAGGAAACGGTGTCACCCGGTTGAGCAACAACAACCATCGGTTTGAATGCTGTGACAGAAGCAGTAACAACGTGATCTTCAGCCATAACAGCAGTTGACATCAGAGTCGCTGCGCTCAGAGCGGCAGCAATAAGTGATTTGCCATATTTCATTATTAATCCTCTCGTTTTTAAGGTTATTTGCCTCAGTGCGGTGCCAGTGTGGCATAGCCAAACTGAACCGAAACTGAACAAAACTAAATCCGTATATTGTTGTTGTTAATGACTTAGTTCAGTTCGAGACCGCGCGACATACTAACCCGACCCTGACTGAAAAGTCCAAAAAGAATCAACGTGAGAATAGGGCATATGCCTCATTGATGTGAATGTGAAAAGCGGCTTTCCTGTTGCTGCAGGGCCCACATGGAGGCATAAATGCCACCCTTCAGCAGCAGTTGGGCATGGCTGCCGCGTTCGCAAATCCGGCCTTGGTCCATCACCAGAATGGTATCGGCATCGACGATGGTCGACAGGCGGTGAGCAATAACCAGGGTCGTTTTGTCACGGCTGATAGCCAGCATTTCCTGAACGATGGCTTGTTCCGAGTGACTGTCGAGTGCGGAGGTGGCTTCATCAAAAACGACGATGGAGGGGTTTTTCAGCAGCGTCCGGGCAATGGCGATACGCTGCTTTTCACCGCCTGAAAGTTTCAGGCCACGTTCTCCGACCAGGGTCTGATAACCGAGAGGCAGTAGCTGGATAAAGTGATGGAGATGGGCTTGTCTGGCCGCATTAAACACCGCTTCTTCAGTGGCATCCGGCCGGCCGTAGGCGATGTTGTGATAAATGGTGTCATTGAAGAGCACGGTATCCTGAGGCACGATGCCGATGGCTTCACGCAGACTGTGTTGCGTGATGGTCCGGATATCCTGATCATCAATCAGGATTCGGCCCTGCTGTGGATCGTAAAAACGATAAAGCAAACGCACGATGGTGGATTTACCGGAACCACTGGCACCGACAATGGCCAGTTTCCTGCCCGCCTCAACCTCGAACGTAACATCATGCAGAATCGGGCGCTCAGGCTGATAGGCAAAATACACCTGATCGAACTGAATGCGACCCTGACTGATCCTGAGTTCTCCTGCTCCCGGTGTATCGCTTATCTCTTCCTGCTGCTGCAACAGCTTGAACATGCGCTCCATATCGGCCAACGAGTGCCGGATTTCTCGATAAACAAATCCCAGAAATCCCAGCGGCAAATAGAGTTGCAGTAAGTAGGCATTCACCAGCACCAGATCACCCAGCGTTAAGTTACCAGCGATCACGCCCTGTCCCGCCAGCAGCATCAGCGCAGTGAGCCCGGCGGCAATGATGATGCCCTGACCGATATTGAGGGCTGACAGGGAAGTCTGGTTACGAATGGCAGATGTTTCCCAGCCGGCAAGCTTATTATCGTATTGAGATAATTCCAGGCCTTCATTATTAAAATACTTCACGGTTTCATAATTGAGCAGACTGTCGATGGCCTGATTATTGGCTTGCGAGTCCATTTCGTTCATCGCCCGGCGGAACCGCATCCGCCACTCGGTCACCAGCAGCGTATAAATAATGTAGAGCAGGATAGTGCCGGTAGTGATCAGTGCGAAGATGGCATCGTAATTGATCAGCAAAATGACGCTGACCAGCACAATTTCTACCAGGGTCGGCACGATATTGAAGATCATAAAGTTGAGCAGGAAGCTGATGCCACGGCTGCCGCGCTCTATATCCCGGGAAATACCGCCGGTCTGTCTTTGCAGATGAAAACGAAGTGACAGACGATGGAGGTGACGGAAAATTGTCGTAGCGATACGACGAACCGAGCGAAAAATGACCTTGGCAAACAGCGCATCACGCAGTTCACTGAACACACTGCTGGCGAGTCTCAATACCCCATAGGCCACCAACATCATCACTGGCAGGTAGATCATTTCCTGTTGCTGCGGATCGAGCGCATCAACCGCTTCTTTCAGGACCAGCGGTACGCCGACATTGGCGACTTTGGCAAGGAGAAGCAGACCGAGTGCGAACAGAACCCGTCCTTTGAATTGCCAGATAAAGGGAAGCAGGCTGCGGATCGCCTGCCAGTCTTGGTGTGTCTTCATATCCCGCAGTGTAGCGGAATCCTCAAGCTGCTGGAAAAGGGTTTCGGCGTGGCAGAAAATTTTTGGTTATAATTAACAGGTTTAGTACTTGAAAAAAGGCTTAGAGGCCGCACTTTGAGAGTGACTTAACTTCCAGTGTGAGGATAAATGCATGCCGCTTTATGAATATCGTTGTGATGCCTGTAACCACGAGTTTGAGGCGCTACAGAAAATCAGCGATGAGCCCTTGGTTCACTGTCCAGCCTGTGAGGCACCGGAATTACGTAAGCTGGTCTCTGCGGCAGGCTTCAGGCTGAAAGGCCAGGGCTGGTATGAGACTGATTTCAAAACCGGCAGTAAACGGAATCTGGCAGAGAACGGCGGTGCGGCAGACAGCGCAAAAAAGCCTGAAGCCGCTGCCTGTGGAACGGGTTGCGGCTGCCATTAGCAGACGGGTAGCCATGTCTAATGCGTAAATACCTGATAGCCGGCTTACTGGTCTGGATGCCGCTGGGCATCACATTTCTGGTAATTCGTGCTATCGTCGGTTTCCTGGATAACACACTGCTGTTACTGCCGGAAGCCTATCAACCGGATAATCTGCTGGGTTTCCATATCCCTGGATTAGGGGTGCTGCTGGCGGTGATTCTGGTGCTGGCAACCGGTATGATTGTTGCCAACCTGCTTGGACGACGTCTGGTCAGTGCCTGGGAATCCTTACTGTCACGGATTCCACTGGTGCGGACTTTGTATGCCGGTGTTAAGCAGATCATGGAAGCGGTGCTAGCTACGGATGCCAAATCCTTTCGCCGGGTGTTATTGGTGGAATATCCTCGCCGTGGCGTCTGGAGTCTCGCTTTCATGACCACTGACCAACTGGGCGAGGTACAGCAAAAGACCGAATCAGACGTGATCGGCGTTTTTATTCCGACCACACCCAACCCGACCTCCGGCTTTGTGCTGATGGTCCCCGAGCATGAGGTAATTTACCTCGATATGCCGGTTGAGCAGGGGCTGAAAATGATTATCTCCATGGGCACCGTGGTACCTGACTGGCAAAAAGAGGCCTTGCTCAGAGAGCAGCCCCGACAAGAATAATAGGGTTCCGACTTGAGCGGAACAGGTTCACAAACAGATATAAATAAGATTGGAATTTTTTATGCGTAGCCATTATTGCGGCGAAGTTAACGAAACGTTGGAGGGGCAATCAGTCACGGTCGTCGGATGGATGCATCGTCGGCGTGATCATGGTGGCGTTATCTTTATCGACCTGCGGGATCGGGAAGGCCTGGTTCAGGTGGTCTGCAATCCGGAAGATGCAGAGAGTTTTGCCGTTGCAGAAAGGGTTCGTAGTGAATACGTATTGAAAATTGAAGGCCGGGTCAATTTGCGCCCTGCCGGCAGTGACAATCCGGACCTGAGAAGTGGCAAGATTGAGATTGTTGCCAAACACCTGGAAATCCTGAATACCTCAGAAACACCCCCGTTCCCGTTGAACGAGTTGCTCGATGTCAATGAAGATATCCGACTGCGTCACCGTTATATCGATCTGCGCCGTCCGGAAATGCAGCAGCGTCTGCGCATGCGGGCCCAGATAACCCGTCATCTGCGTAACTTCCTCGATGATCATGGTTTTCTGGATATCGAAACCCCAATCCTGACCAAGGCGACCCCAGAGGGGGCGCGTGATTATCTGGTCCCGAGCCGAACCCACCCGGGTGAGTTTTTTGCCTTACCGCAATCCCCGCAACTGTTCAAACAGTTGCTGATGATGTCAGGCATGGACCGTTATTACCAGGTTGTTCGTTGTTTCCGTGACGAAGATTTGCGTGCTGATCGTCAGCCGGAATTTACCCAGCTTGATATTGAGACCTCATTTGTCGACGAAGAAGAATTCATGTCACTGATGGAGGAACTGATCCGCAGTCTGTTTGCCCAGGTACTGGAACAGCCGTTGCCCAATCCGTTCCCTCGCATGACTTATGCCGAGGCCATGGCACGTTACGGCAGCGATAAACCGGATCTGCGTATTCCACTGGAGCTGGTGGAAGTCAGTGACCTGATGAAAACAGTCGATTTCAAAGTCTTCTCCGGTCCTGCCAAGGACGAGCGCGGCCGGGTGGCTGCGCTGAAAGTCCCTGGCGGCAATGAATTGAGCCGTAAAGAAATCGACGATTACACCAAATTCGTCGGTATCTACGGTGCCAAAGGGCTGGCTTATATCAAGGTTAATGATCTGGAAGCCGGCCGTGAAGGGCTGCAGTCGCCGATTCTTAAATTCCTGCCGGATGAAGTGGTCGATGCCATTATGCAGCGGGTTGAAGCACAGAGCGGTGATCTGGTGTTCTTCGGTGCTGACAAAGCGAGTATCGTCAACGAAGCTCTGGGCGCATTACGCGTCAGACTGGGTCATGACCTGGATATGGTTGAACATGGCTGGCGTCCGCTGTGGGTGGTCGCATTCCCGATGTTTGAATGGGATGATAAAACCAATCGCTGGTACGCCCTGCATCATCCGTTCACCGCGCCGAGAGCGTCGGATATTGATCTGCTGGACAAAGATCCGGAAAACTGTCTGTCACGTGCCTATGATATGGTGCTGAATGGTACCGAGCTGGGTGGTGGTTCAATTCGTATCCATCAGACTGATGTACAGAAAAAAGTGTTTGAACTGCTGGGCATCGGCGAGGAAGAAGCGAAAGATAAGTTCGGCTTCCTGCTGGAAGCGCTGAAATACGGTTGTCCGCCGCATGGTGGTCTGGCCTTCGGTCTGGATCGCCTGGTGATGCTGATGACCGGCTCGGCTTCTATCCGTGATGTGATGGCCTTCCCTAAAACGCAGTCTGCGAGCTGTCTGCTGACCGATGCGCCCAGCGTAATTGCTGATGAACAGCTCCGTGAACTGAACATTCGTCTGCGAAAATTGCCTAACGCAGAGACCCAGTAACAGGGAGAAAAACATGATTGTGGCCGAAAGAGAAATTCCGTTTGATGATTACTTTTCGCTGGATGATGAAACCTGCGAAGCCCGGATCATTGAGGCCAAAAAGAAACTGGGTGATGACCTTATTATTCTGGGACATCACTATCAGCGTAATGAAGTATTCAGGCATGCCGACTTTTCCGGCGACTCGCTGAAACTGTCGCGAAATGCGGCAGATTCCGATGCCAAGTACATCGTCTTTTGCGGTGTGCATTTCATGGCCGAAGTCGCCGATATTCTGTCACGACCGGATCAGGTCGCGATTTTGCCGGATATGGCAGCCGGCTGTTCCATGGCAGATATGGCCAACCGGGTTAATGTTGACCGTGCCTGGGAAGAGATGAAGGAAGTCTTCGACCCGGAAGAACTGGTGACCCCAATCACCTATATCAACTCAGCGGCCGATCTGAAATCTTTCTGTGGCAAACACGGTGGTATTGTCTGTACTTCGACTAACGCGCCACATGTTTTGGATTGGGCGTTCAACCAGCGTGAGAAAGTGCTGTTTTTCCCTGATCAGCATCTGGGCCGTAATACCGGCTATAAAATGGGCATTCCACTGGAAGAGATGGTGGTCTGGGACTTTGACAAGCCGATGGGCGGTCTCACCCCGGAAGAACTCCGCAATGCCAAGATGATTCTGTGGAAAGGCTTCTGTTCGGTACACCAGATGTTCCAGCCGGTACAAATCGATAACTTTCTGGAAAAATACCCGGAAACCAAGGTCATTTCGCATCCGGAATGCAGTTTTGAGGTTTGTCAGAAGTCCGACTATGTCGGGTCGACGGAATATATCGTTAATACCATTGCCAACAGCGAACCCGGTACGCGATGGCTGGTCGGCACCGAACTGAACCTGGTAAATCGTCTCAACGAGCGGTTTCAGCCAGAAGGTAAATCGGTGCACTTTATGTCTCCGACGGTGTGTATGTGCTCGACCATGTTCCGTACAGATCCACAGCATCTGCTGTGGGTGTTGGAAAACCTGGTAGAGGGCCATGTGGTCAACCAGGTATCCGTTGACAGTCAGACCGCGAAAGAGGCTAAACTGGCGCTGGACAGAATGCTGTCATTACCTATCTAAATCCGGGAGGCAACATGGCAGAGCAACGACCCGCCTGTACCGAGCAGCGTTATGAAGTCAGCCACAAGGACTTGCCTTTATCCTGTCCGATGCCCGATATGCCAGCCTGGAATGCCCATCCGCGGGTCTACCTGCCAATTGAAGAAGCCGGTGAAGTCCGCTGCCCTTACTGTGGGGCTATTTTTGTATTAAAAGAGTCGGCCGTATGAAGCAGATAGAAGTCGCTGTTGCGGTAATGCTCAGTGAAGAGCGGAAAGTACTGACCAGCTGGCGTCAGCCTCATCAGCATCAGGGCGGTTTGTGGGAGTTTCCCGGTGGCAAGCGTGAAGGGCAGGAAACGATGCTGGAAGCATTGAAACGGGAAGTTCAGGAAGAGCTGGGGGTACTGGTCGAACAGGCTGAGCCCTTTGTACGAATTGACCATGACTACGGTGACAAAAAGGTTAGCCTTGATGTCTGGCTGGTTTCGCGTTTCAGCGGTGAACCCAGTGGTAGAGAAGGTCAGCCTCTACGCTGGCAGGCTGTCAATGAGTTGCCAGCGGATCAATTTCCCGCTGCTAACCTCGCGATTATCGAAGCACTGAAACAAGCCACGATTTAATGAAAGGCATCCGGATCCTGATCCGGATCGATAACCGGTTCACCGGCGATACGGTGACCTTCGGAAGCCCACTCTCCCAGATCAATGAGTTTGCAGCGTTCACTACAGAACGGTTTCCATTTCTGATCGTCTTGCCAGGGAACGGATTTTCCACATTGTGGACAATTAACTTTTGTCACCATAGTTACATTGCACAACAGCTTAGTTTAAAAGAAACGGGCTCTCGCGCTTGCTGGGGTCGCTGATTAATATCAAATTCCATAAACCGGACAGTAAAGCGGTGTTTACCGCCGCTGACTTCCGGAAAATAACTCACTGCGCTGGGGATTTGCACCCGAATCAGTTGATAAGGCTGATTGCTGTCCAGGCTGCGCTGGAAAAAGCCGTCCTCAGCGGTTTCTTCACGAAAGCCCACGCTACCGCGGATCAGGCGCAGGCTCATGCTGACAGCGTTGCGCACTGACTGAAATTGATTAAGCCAGAAATGGCATTGCTGACTGCGCAACTCAGGGTCAGTGTGTTGCAGCCAGAAATGGTAAGCCGGCAGATCAAACTCACAGGTGCCACCGGGAATACTGGAGCGTTGGCGGATACTGTAGAGAAATTCATTCTCTCTCAGCGTCTGGCCGATCCCACTTTTCTGAACATGCAGCGCATCCAGGTTCTGGTCCAGATCAGCCAACAGCGCATCCAGTGCCTCACGATCGACACCGGGTGTATTTTCCAGTGCAGAAAGATTAGCGCTCAAGCGCTCGATTTCTTTCATCAGTTCCTGCTTCAGATCACTGCGTTCAAACACGCTGAGCATGTTGAGCATGGCATCGAGGGCATCCCGGTGATGCATTTCAGAGTGGCCGGTCAGGGCATTGTCGACCCGCCGGAACAAAAACTCTAGCCGCAGGAAGGTACGGATGCGCTCGTTCAGGGGCTGTTCGAAGATAATAGTGTCTGACACGGTTTCCAAATGTTCTGACAAGGAATAATGGCCTTATTGTCCATGACTGTGCTTAGCCTAGCAACTCAGACGACATTTTCTGCCAGCTTCAGATACAGTTCGTGCAATTGTCTGAGCTGAGGAATGAGCGAGGCGACAGTATCACTGTTGTCGATAATGTCATCAGCAACAGCCAGTCGTTCCGCACGCTGACACTGGCTTTCCAGCATTTTCCTGGCTTCGTTTTCAGTGATATTGTCTCGAGTCATCAGCCTCGATAACTGCGTCTTTTCATCGATATCCACGACGGCAATGCGATCCACCAGATCCTGCATTTGAGCCTCAACCAGCAGCGGCACCGAGAGAATACAATAGGGCGACTGGCAGTCAGCGGCCGCAGCCAGCATTTCTCGCCTGACCTCAGGGTGAGTGATCGATTCCAGAGTCTGCCTGGCCGCGACATCACTAAAAATACGCTTCCGTAACCAGGCGCGGTTAATTTCCCCGTTTTGCTGAAGTACCTCATCACCAAAAGCCGCGATCACCCGCTGATAGCAAGGCGTGTGTTTAGCCAGCAGATTTCTGGCAATGACATCGGCATCAATGACCGTCGCACCCAGTTTCTGGAACATGGCCGTGACAGTCGATTTGCCACTGGCGACACCGCCGGTCAGTCCTACTTTGAAAGTCATCAGCTCAGGCCGACAGTGCCCAGATAGAGGCGGTTAAGGCTGTCCCCCCAGATAAGGGCAATCCAGCCTGCTGCAGCGAGGTAGGGGCCGAAAGGAATCGGGGTATCACGCTGGTGATTTTTTATTAACACCAGACTTATTCCCACCACAGCACCAACCAGTGAGGAGAGCAATACAATCATCGGCAGAGATTGCCAGCCCATCCAGGCACCAAGCGCGGCCAGCAATTTAAAATCACCATAGCCCATCCCTTCCTTACCGGTAATGAGTCTGAACAGGTGATAAATGCTCCACAGCACAAGGTAGCCGGCAATAGCACCAATCACGCTGCTAGTCAGGTCAGTGAACTGACCAAACAGGTTGAACAGGATACCGAGCCAGACCAGCGGTAGCGTGATTTTATCGGGAAGCAACTGGTGGTCGAGATCGATAAACGTCAGTGCAATCAGTGACCAGGTCAACAGCAGTGCTCCCAGACAGGCCCAACTGAAGCCAAAATGCCAGGCAACGAGTAAAGAGAGAATGCCTGTGATGGCTTCGACAACGGGGTAACGGGCCGAGATTGCAGCACCGCAGCCACGGCATTTCCCACCCAGAAACAGGTAGCTGATGATCGGAATATTCTCGACAGCCGTGATCGCATGCTGACAATGCGGACAGCGCGAGCGGGGTGTGGAGAGGTTGAAAACCGTCTGTGGCGACGCTGGCTGGTTTGACAATTCCGCGCACTGATTTTCCCATTCCCGCTGCATCATCACAGGCAGACGGTAAATCACCACATTGAGAAAACTACCTACCAGAAGGCCCAGCAGGAGGCTTATCGTCAGCCAGGCTAAAGATGACGAAGCCAGAAAATTAATGGAATCCATTCTTTAAACAACAGCGCCAAGTTTAAATATGGGCAGATACATCGCGATAACAAGCGTACCAATGACAACACCCAGAAAAGCCATAATTAATGGTTCCATCAGTGCAGTCATATTATCCACAGCTTCATCCACTTCACGTTCGAAGAAGTCAGCGACCTTTGCAAGCATAGAATCGAGTGAACCAGATTCTTCGCCAATGGCCGTCATTTGAACGGCCATATTAGGAAACAACTCGGTAGCCAGCATGGCCTTGTTCAGTTGCGTGCCGGTAGCTACTTCATCGCGCATCTCCAGTGTGGCTTCACTGAATACGATATTACCGGTAGCACCTGCCACAGAGGTCATTGCTTCTACCATTGGTACGCCGGCTTTGAACATGGTGGAGAAGGTTCTGGCAAAGCGTGCAATGGCGCCTTTATGCAAGACATTCCCGATGATGGGCAATTTTAATAACAACCTGTCCAAAAAGTGCTGCAGTTTTCGAGAGCGCTTTTTGGCGGCGAGAAAACCGACTATCGTGCCAATAATGCCACCGAATAACAGCCACCAAAACTCTTGGAACCACTGTGACAGGGAAATAACCATCTTGGTCAGACCAGGCAAGTCAGCGCCAAATCCAGTGAAAAGGGCTTCAAACTGTGGAATCACGAAGATCATCAAAATCGAGGTAACGATAAAGGCCACGACAACGATAGCCGAAGGATAGACCAGCGCTTTGCGAATTTTTGATTTGAGCGCTTCGGTTTTTTCCTGATAATCAGCGATTTCATGTAGCAGAGTTTCCAGCGTACCTGACTGCTCACCGGCATTGACGAGGTTGACGTAAAGATCGTCAAAGTGCAGTGGAAACTTAGACAAGGAGTCAGCAAGGCTGGTACCTGATTCAACATCCGATTTGATGGCGAGTACCATTTCCTGCATGCTCGCATTCTCATGGCCTTGACCGATGATTTCCATTGACTGCATCAACGGCACACCTGATGACATCATTGTCGCCAACTGACGGCTGAAGACAGCGATATCTGCAGGTTTGATTTTGGGCTTACGCGGGGCGAAGAGATCCTTGGGCTTTTTCTTGACTTTAAGTGGCGTCACGCCCTGTCGACGCAATTCTGCCCTTACCTGATTAACATTTTCACCGCTTAACTGACCTTTGACACGGCGACCCTGCTTGTTGGTGCCTTGCCATAGGTAAATATCAGGGACCTTGACCTTTTTAGCCTTGCTTGCTTGCGCTTGTGCCACCCGCTACTCCTTGATCACACGGTTGATTTCTTCCAGGCTGGTCAGCCCCGCGGCGACTTTTTTCAGACCGGACTTGCGCAGATCATCGATGCCTTCTTTTTCTGCCTGATCGGCCAGCTGCATCGAGTTACCGCCTTCCATAATGATACGCCCCATGGCATCTGATACGGGCATAACCTGATAAACACCGACACGACCCTTGTAACCCTCAGTACAACTGTCGCAGCCAACGGCCTTGTATATGGTGACACCTGCGTCTATTTGCTGTTGCGTGAAACCTTCTTCCAGCAGCACATCATTGGGCAGATTTTCCGCGGCTTTACATTTACTGCAGAGTCTTCTGGCAAGACGCTGTGCAATAATCAAAGTCACCGCAGAAGCGATATTAAATGCCGGCACGCCCATATTGGCAAGCCGTGTTAATGTCTGTGGTGCGTCATTGGTATGCAGGGTAGAAAACACCATATGACCGGTCTGCGCCGCTTTAATCGCTATTTCTGCGGTTTCCAGATCCCGGATCTCACCCACCATGATGACATCCGGATCCTGACGCAGGAAAGCACGCAAGCAGGCGGTGAAGCCGAGGCCGATAGCCGGATGCACGTTAACCTGATTCACGCCGGGCAGACTGATTTCTGCCGGGTCTTCCGCGGTGGAGATATTCCTGTCACCGGTATTGAGAATATTCAGTGCGGTATAGAGCGAGACGGTTTTACCACTGCCGGTCGGACCGGTGACTAGGATCATGCCATAGGGTTTGTGCATGGTTTCAAGGAAGACGCGTTTTTGATCTTCTTCGTAACCGAGCGCATCAATTCCCATCTGAGCACTGGTCGGATCCAGAATCCGCAAGACAATTTTCTCGCCGAACAGGGTCGGGCAGGTATTGACACGAAAATCGATGGCTTTGGTTTTAGACAGTTTAAGCCGCATGCGGCCGTCCTGGGGAATACGGCGTTCGGCGATATTCAGTCGTGATAATACTTTGAGTCGGGCGGCGATACGACCACCCAGAGCTACCGGCGCTCCTTTCATTTCATGCAGAATGCCGTCAATCCGCATCCGCACGCGGTATTTCTTTTCATAGGGTTCAAAGTGAATATCCGAGGCGCCGGATTTAATCGCGGTGGTCAGGATGCCATTAATGAAACGTACGACCGGTGTATCATCAATATTGGCTTCATTGATGGTTTCGGTTTTGTCCTCATCCGGGCCGAGGTCGATATCATCAAGATCGGCATCCTGAAACTCATCCAGTTTTTCATCGGCTTTGTCGAGCGCTTTTTCGATAATAACCGAGAGCTTCTGCTCATCGACCAGCACGGGATAAGTATTGAGGGCGGTGTTAAACTGGAACTCATCCAGCGCCTGCAGGTTGGTCGGGTCAGACAGCGCAACGTAGAGTCTTTTACCACGTTTGAATAAAGGCAGGGCATTGTGCTGACGAATCAGTTTTTCCTGAATCAGCTCGGTGGCTGACATATCCAGATTCATTGATTCGATATCAAACAGCGGGACACCGAACTCCTGTGAAGCAATCGAAGCAATATCGGCGCTGCCCAGGATCTTGTGATTAACCAGGTAAGTAACAAAAGGCTGTTTGGCTTCTTTGGCGGCAGACTGTGCGGAAAGCGCCTGTTCTTCGTTCAACAGACCTTCGTTGACCAGACGCCTGGCCAGACCGCTCAGTCTCATGGGGGTTGCCATATTTGCCATGACTATTTGCGATTCCTTAACATAAGCACTGCTCTTAAACGCTAATAGTATGTAAGTTAAACAAGAAATTCTAGTTTCTCTATCAAGACGTCTGCGTCTTTCCTGTATATACTGCCGTAAAATTTTTGGGGAATGAATTATGCGAACTTTTCGACGCCATGGGCTACTGGCGCTAATGCTCTGTCTTCTGCTGTCGCTCAGTGCCTGCGGGCAGAAAGGGGACTTGTATCTGCCGGAAGGTAATCTGCAATTGCTGATGGCAGGTTAAAACAGACAATGGATTATTTTCAGCATCAATCCGGCAGTCTTTATGCCGAGCAGGTTCCCGTCACCGATATTGCGCAAGATTACGGTACCCCGACGTATATCTATTCCCGCAAAACCCTGGAACAACACTGGCAGGCGTTTGATCAAGCTTTTGGCGATTTGCCTCACCTGGTCTGTTATGCGGTCAAGGCCAATTCCAACCTGGCTGTGTTGAATGTGTTGGCGAGACTCGGCTCGGGTTTTGATATCGTCTCGGCAGGTGAGCTGGCAAGGGTCATAGCCGCTGGCGGTAGAGCCGATAAAACCGTTTTTTCCGGTGTGGGCAAAACTGAAGCCGAAATCGAGTATGCACTTGACCACAATATCCGCTGTTTCAATGTCGAATCGATCCCGGAATTGAGCCGGATTAATATGGTTGCTGCTCGGCTTGGTAAGCAGGCCCCGGTGTCGATTCGGGTTAACCCCGATGTCGATGCGCAAACGCATCCCTATATTTCAACCGGGTTGAAAGAGAACAAGTTCGGTATCGATATTGAACAGGCCCGTTCGGTCTATCAATCGGCCAAATCAATGGCCAACCTCTCCGTGGTCGGTGTAGATTGTCATATCGGTTCCCAGCTGACCTCCGTGTCACCGTTTGTTGATGCCCTGAAACGCGTATTGGCGTTGATTGATGAACTGGCCGAAGACGGCATTGAAATTAAACATCTGGATATCGGCGGTGGACTGGGCATTCACTATCGTGATGAAACTCCGCCGAGCCCTGCGGAATACGCGGCTGCGCTGAAACCGTTGCTAGCGGATCGGCAACTGGAAATTCTGCTGGAGCCGGGCCGGGCCATTGCCGGCAATGCCGGTATCCTGCTGACCAAAGTGGAATTTATTAAACCCACGGAGGCCAAACAGTTTGCGATTGTGGATGCGGCAATGAATGATCTGTTGCGTCCTGCTTTGTATCAATCCTGGCAGGAAATTCAGCCAGTGCAGCTGGAAACCCGAGCCAATGCTGCGGTCTATGATATTGTGGGACCTATCTGTGAAACCGGTGATTTTCTGGGTAAAGACCGGGAGCTGGCGATCGAGCAGGGTGACCTTCTGGTGATACGATCAGCTGGAGCTTACGGTTTCACCATGAGTTCTAATTACAACTCGCGTCCGCGTGCTGCCGAGGTCATGGTCGACGGCAGTGAGGTTTACCTGGTGCGTGAACGCGAAACGGTTCAGGATTTGTTCGCCGGAGAACACGTATTACCGACATGAGCAGTCTCAAATTCAGCAAAATGCATGGCCTGGGTAATGATTTTATCGTTATCAACGCCATCGACCAGCGCGTCGTACTGAGCGACAGCCAGATTCGGTTTCTGGCTGATCGTCATTTCGGCGTGGGTTGCGATCAGGTTCTGCTGGTAGAGAAGTCGGACTCTGAGGCAGCGGATTTCAGATACCGTATCTTCAATGCCGATGGCGGCGAAGTGTCCCAATGCGGTAATGGTGCCCGCTGTTTTGCCCGTTTTGTTCGTGAAAAAGGGCTGAGCAATAAAGACAGCATCGCGGTAGAAACCGCTTCCGGCCTGATTTATCCGACCATTCAAGCGGATGGTTCTGTCACCGTCGATATGGGCAAGCCCCAGTTTGATCCTCGCCGTATCCCATTTGCAGCCGAGGAACTGGCCACGACCTATATGATCGCAGTTCCCGAGCACGGTAAAAAAGAAATCAGCGCCTTGTCGATGGGGAATCCGCATGCGGTGATGCTGGTGGACAATGTTGATACGGCGCCGGTGCTGGAAATCGGTCCACTGGTGGAGTCTCATGAACGATTTCCGGAACGGGTCAATGTCGGTTTCATGCAGCTGCAGGATGCCGGTCATATCCGTCTGCGGGTATTTGAGCGTGGCTCGGGGGAAACATCGGCCTGTGGCACCGGTGCCTGTGCCGCAGTCGTCAGTGGTATCCGTCGTGGTTTACTATCCACTGAAGTGACCGTCTCTTTGCCGGGCGGTGAACTGCAAATCAGCTGGCCGGATGAAGACAGCGCTGTCTGGATGACCGGACCGGCAGAACATGTATTTGATGGAGAAATAGCGTGGGCGACGCTGGAAAACAAATAACCCTGGCTCAACTTCAAGCCTATCTGCAATCTCACCCGGATATTTTTCTGCAGCATCCTGAACTGCTGGAAGAACTGGAACTCCACAGTTCGCCTGAAGGTACGATCTCTCTTGCACAAAAACAGCAGCAACGGCTCAAAGAAAAAAACAAACAGCTGAACGATCAACTTCGTGCATTGATTGAGAATGCTCACAGCAATGCCGAGTTACAGCATCGAGTCCACGCGCTGTGCCTGAGTCTGCTGGATGCGGCAGATCTTGGCAGTCTGATTAAAAGTCTGATGGAAGAACTGCAGCGGGAGTTCGCTGCCGATGATGTCGCTGTCAGACTGTTTTACGGCGATAAGACTTTTGAACTGCCCGACACCAAAGCCAATGTCGGCCAGCTTCACGCGGACGATACCAAACTGCGCAGTTTTGATAACCTGCTCAGCAAGCAAAAACCTATCTGTGGCCGCCTGACCAAAGCCCAGAAGCAACTGCTGTTTAATGACAAGGCAGACAATATTCAATCTGTCGCCTGTCTGCCTCTGGGGCATGAACCCTGCGCCGGCCTGCTGGCTATCGGCAGTGAGGACCCAAACCGCTTTCATGCGGATATGGCAACCGATTATCTGAGTTTTCTGGGCGAAGTATTCATGCGCGTGCTTCGCTACCACACGCATAGCCATGGCTGACACGCTGGCCGGCACGGTAGACGACTTCCTGGATTATCTGGCGCTGCAGCGTCGCCTCTCAACCCACACGGTCAGTAATTACCGCCGTGATCTGCACCAACTCACCGAGTTCTGCCAGCGAGATGAGCTAAAGAGCTGGGCAACACTCAAAACCAGGGATCTGCGTCAGTTTTCTGCTTTTCTGCATCGAAAAGGCCTCTCCAGCCGAAGTATTCAACGCATGCTGTCAGCCGTACGATCCTTTTATCAGTATCTGATTAAGCAAGGACTGGCTGACCACAATCCGGCGCTGGCCGTACAAGCTCCCAAAGCCGAAAAACGTCTGCCTTCCACCCTCGATGTCGATCAGATGAATGCGCTGCTCGATCACACCCAGCCCGATACCTTCGTCGCCACCCGCGACCGGGCCATCATGGAACTGTTTTATTCATCAGGTCTCCGGCTGGCCGAGCTTGCTGAACTGGATCTGCGTGATATCGACTTCGGTGACCGACTGGTGCATGTCACCGGTAAAGGGCAAAAAGATCGGGTCTGCCCGGTGGGGGCGCAAGCCATTAAAGCTCTACAGAACTGGTTGGAAAAACGGGATCAGGCTGGCTTTTTTGATCAGCCAGCGGTGTTTATCACCCAGCAGGGCCGTCGCCTCGGTGTGCGTTCGATTCAAAAGCGTTTGAGCTACTGGGGAAAAAAACACGGGATTTCCGATCACGTGCATCCGCACCGGTTGCGACATGCGTTTGCCTCACACATGCTGGAATCGAGTGGGGATTTAAGAGCGGTGCAGGAGCTGCTGGGGCATGCGGATATCAGTACCACGCAGATTTATACCCATGTGGATTTTCAGCATTTAGCGAAGGTTTATGATTCGGCGCATCCTCGCGCCAAGAAGCGCTCAGATTCCTGATGGTTTGAGGCTATTAACCACAGAGGCACAGAGTTAATCTTTCTGCTTTAAGTATTGTAAGAGTAACTGCCAGAGCAGACTGGCTTTGACCCTGTCCCGTCATTGCGAACGTAGTGAAGCAATCCAGGCCCGGTTTTTCGGACTAAAGCCCGAGTTCATTCTTAGGTTTCATTTCGCCTTAGTGGCGAGTCAGGGAAATGCGCGCCCATTTCCCTAACAACCCTAGGGCGCCCCAATGTGCTGGCCTACGGCTCCACTGCGTTGCTCGGTTTATCTGGGGATTGGTCAAAACTCGCTGCGCTCAGACACTGCCCAATCCTTATCCAGATAAACCTGCGCTACTCGTCAGCACAAACGGGGATATTTGGGAGCAGAAATCACTGAGGTGAATAGTTGCTTTTTCTTTTCGCCCTTTTGTGAAGCCGAGCATCGCAGTCGTGACTGGATAAGCGCGAGCGTCTGTTTGAGCGTAGCGAGTTCGCGAGTGCCCAGTCATGGCGAGAAGCGCAGGGGACCCGCAGGGCAAGCAGTGGGCTGCCTTTTTGTTTGGTTCGTTTATTTTGGGCATGCAAAATAAATGAACTCGGGCTTTAGTCCGAAAACAAGCAGGTTAAATCGCGCTATATAAACTTGAACTAAAGATATACCGATGATTAGCTAAGTAGGGGCGTATTTATTATGCAAGGGAATCTATGATGGAGTCTAAGAAGGATAACTGGGAAATCTACAAAATCATTGTTCAAGAGGTTGGAGAATATCGTGATTGGCCGATAAGAATTCTGACTTTTACTTCTGCCCTTCATTTTGCACTCATGGCTGCATTGACCATTAAAGAACTACTAGTGCCTCATCGCTTGTGTCGATAATTCTTTCGGTTATTTACATTGCAACAATTTATCACTTCACACATTGCCATCTAGAGTATCTTCGTTTACGCAAAGTGCAGGTTTTATTGAACTCAGCTTTGGATCTAGACCAATCTCTCTATCCAGAGAAATGGTTCAGGGAGAGACCAATTAAGCTAAGCGAAGGTTTGTGGGGATGGGGATTCTATGCGATATACGCAACTGCAATGTATCTTTATTTCTATGGTTGTAATTTGGCAGTTTGGTTTCGCATGGACAGTCAATTGATTACATCAGGTAAAGTTGAGTAGCTAATGCGCCTGTTCCCAATTATCCCCAGACCCAAGCCCAACCTCTAACGGCACCTTCAAATCTGCCGCGTTCATCATAAACTGCTCGATGGTGGTCTTCGCCATATCCAGCTGATCTTTGGGTACTTCAAACACCAGTTCGTCATGCACCTGCATGATCATGCGGATACCGGTATCCACACCACATAGCCAGCTGTGAATATCGATCATGGCACGCTTGATAATATCGGCGGCGCTGCCCTGCATCGGGGCATTGATGGCGGTGCGCTCAGCATATTGACGGCGCATACCGTTGCTGGAGTTGATTTCCGGCAGATACAGGCGACGACCGAAAATAGTTTCGACATAGCCTTGTTTCTTGGCCTGCTCGCGGGTGTTATCCATGTAATTGCGGACGCCCGGATAACGTTCGAAGTAGGTATTCATATAATCGGCTGCCTGGGCCCGGTCGATGCCCAGCTGTTTCGACAGGCCATGGGCGGACATGCCGTAAATCAGGCCAAAGTTAATCGCTTTGGCGCTGCGGCGCTGGTCGCTGCTGACCTCATCCAGGCCGATGCCGAAGATTTCCGATGCGGTATGGCGATGAATATCTTCCCCTTTGGCAAAGGCTTGGAGCAGGCTTTTATCGCCAGACAAATGCGCCATGATCCGCAGCTCGATTTGTGAATAGTCGGCCGCCAGCAGCACATAACCGTCGCTGGCGACAAACGCCTCGCGGATGCGACGTCCATTTTCACTGCGGATAGGAATATTCTGCAGGTTCGGGTCGGAAGATGAGAGCCGGCCTGTTGCTGTCACGGCCTGATGATAGGAAGTGTGCACTCGCCCCGTTGTTTTGTTGACCATCAGTGGCAGCTTGTCTGTGTAGGTAGATTTTAGTTTGCTCAGGCCCCGGTAGTTCATAATGATTTGTGGCAGTTCATAGCCTTCATCAGCCAGTTCCTGCAACACTTCTTCTGCTGTGGAAGGCGCGCCTTTCGGGGTTTTCTTTTTAACCGGCAGGTTCTGCTTGTCGTAAAGAATTTCCTGCAGCTGCTTGGGTGAGCCCAGGTTAAAGACCTGGCCCGCTGCTTCATGGGCCTGCTTTTCCAGTTCAGCGATCTGGCGGGCCATATCATCGCTCTGCTGCTGCAGCATCCAGATATCAATATTGACGCCGTTGCGTTCCAGTGTGTTAAGCACGGGAAGTAACGGCATTTCCAGCTCGGAGTAAACCTTCACTAACGGCGGAATTGCCTGCATCTTTGGCCACAGTACATGATGCAGTTGCAATGTGATGTCGGCATCTTCAGCCGCATAGGGGGCGGCTTCCTCAATTCCAATCTGATTGAAGGTCAGCTGCTTTTTACCTTTGCCGGCAATATCTTCAAAGTGAATCGTGTCGCGATCCAGATATTTTTTCGCCAAAGAATCCATATCATGACGGGTGGCGGTACTGTCGAGCACGTAGGATTCCAGCATGGTGTCATGGGCAATGCCTCTGAGATCAATGCCATGGTTCAGTAGTACATGCCGGTCATACTTGAGGTTCTGGCCGACTTTGAGTTTGTTGGGATCCTCCAGCAAGGGTTTGAGGTCCTGCATCACTTCATCATAATCGAGCTGCTCCGGCGCGCCGGCATAGTCGTGTTTCAGCGGCAGGTAAGCCGCTTCACCAGGTTTGACGGCGAAGGAAACACCGACAATGCGGGCATCAAGATAGACCAGGCTGGTGGTTTCGGTATCAAACGCAAACAGGTCGGCATCCTGGAGTTTTTTCAGCCAGGTTTGCCAATCCGCTTTGTTGAGAATGCACTGATAATCCTGTTGATTGCTGATGTCGTTTTTAACGACTGCCGAGCCTGCGGTGACCGTCTGATCCGGACTGCCGGATTCCAGTTCACTGATCCAGCTGCGGAATTCGAACTGTTTGAACAGCGTCAGCAGAGCCTCACGGTCCTGAGGCTGGTGTTTGAGTTCTTCAACTTCGATATCGAGATCAACATCGCACTTGATAGTGGCAAGTTCATAGCTGAGCTCAGCAAGGGCTTTATTTTCTGCCAGTTTTTCCGGCATTTTTTTAGCGCCGCGAAAGTCCAGCTCCCGTACCGCTTCCAGGTTGGCATAAATGGCTTTAAGGTTGCCCATTTTCTGTAACAGTGACAGAGCGGTCTTTTCGCCGATGCCCGGCACACCGGGGATGTTGTCGACTTTATCGCCCATCAGCGCCAGGAAGTCGATGATATGTTCCGGCGGCAGACCGAATTTTTCTTTAACACCGTCGATATCCAGTTTGGTTTCGGTCATGGTATTGACCAGAGTGACATGATGATTGACCAGCTGGGCCATATCCTTGTCGCCGGTGCTGACAACAACATCCATGCCTTTTTCGGTCGCCTGTTTTGCCAGCGTGCCGATTACGTCGTCGGCTTCGACACCATCTACACACAGCAGTGGCAGGCCCATCGCACGAATGATGTCGTAAATCGGTTCCACCTGGGGCCTTAAATCATCCGGCATCGGCGGGCGGTTGGCCTTGTATTGTTCATAAATATCGTCGCGAAAGGTTTTACCTTTGGCATCGAACACTACGGCGATATGGCTGTCGGGATAATCTGCCAGCAACCGGCGTAGCATGGCTGTGACTCCCCGGATGGCGCCGGTCGGTTCACCGGCTGAATTCCGGAGGTCAGCCTTGTACATGGCATGATAGGCCCGATACAGGTAGGAAGAACCGTCAACAAGAACAAGAGGGACAGATTGCGTCATAAGCGTTGTGGCACCGTTTTTCTGAGAACTGACTGCTTTTCTCCGGGCAGCGGAAATGCTATCTTAACTCCGAAATGACACGGAGCATTCTCATGTTTAACAAAATCGCTATTGTATGCGCACTTGCCCTGTTAATGACAGTGACAGTCCGGGCAGAGGACACCGAATCGGTGATGGAGAAGCCGCCGGTGCTTCCTGAGCCAATGCAAAGCGGTGATAGCATTGAGCCCGAGGTCAATATCATTCAAAAAGATGACCGCATCATTGAGGAATACCGGCTTAACGGGAAGCTTTATATGATTAAAGTCACGCCTACTGTTGGTAAGCCCTATTATCTGACAGATACAGACGGTGATGGGTCTTTAGAGTCAAGACAATTCGAACTGGATTCCGGTCTGCTTGTGCCGAACTGGATCCTGTTGGAGTGGTAAGCACCACACGAATCTGAGCAGTTTTCATGTCAGTTTATACTGAAGTCGGACGCGACGACCTGATCGCGTTTCTGGGAGAGTATGCGGTCGGTGATCTGGTGTCTTATCAGGGCATCAGTGCCGGCATCGAAAATACCAACTATTTTGTCAGCACTACTGAAGGTGAATTTGTGCTGACGCTGTTTGAGCATCACGATTTCGGCGAACTCGCTTATTTTCTGGACGTGATGACATTTTACTATCAGCATGGTATTCCTTCCGCCCACCCCGCTGCTGACCGCGAAGGTCATTACCTCAAAAAACTCTGTGGTAAACCGGCGGCGCTGGTTTTGCGCCTGGAGGGGCGTGGTGTGGACTCTTTGGCGACGCCGGCGCAATGTGCTGAGATTGGTGAGGTCCTGGCGGAAATGCATATTGCCGGTCTGGATTTCAAATCACGCCGTGCCAGTGAGCGTGGTCACGAGTGGCGCCGTCAGACTGCTATGACCCTGCTGCCGAAATTAAATGACGAGCAGGCTACTATCCTAAAAAACGAGCTGGCGGTTCAGGCCGGCTATGAAGAACTGGATTTGCCATGGGGCGTCACTCATTCGGATTTATTCCGCGACAACGCCTTGTTTGATGGCGATGAGCTCAAAGGCATTATCGACTTTTATTATGCCAGTGATGAATACCTGCTTTATGATCTGGCGGTGGCCGTGAATGACTGGTGTGTCGATGAGTCCGGCCTGCCTGAGCAAAGTCGTTACCAGGCTTTGATGCAGTACTATCAGGCAAAAAGAGCGCTGACGGAGTCAGAGCTGGCCAACTGGAATCTGGTACTGAGAGCGGCGGCCTTACGCTTCTGGCTGTCACGATTGAAGGATCAGCTGTTTCCAAGAGAAGGCGAGCTGACTCAGATTAAAGACCCGGATGCCTTTTTCAAAATTCTGATGCATCATCGTGATCACCCACTCAGTCTCGATTTTGACTGAAGCATCATGCGCGTTTTAATTATCAAACTGACCTCGATGGGTGACCTGATGCATGCGTTGCCGGCACTGACGGATGCCGCACAGGTTCATCCCGACATTGAATTTGACTGGGTAGTGGATAAGGCTTTCGCTGCGGTGCCTAAATGGCATCCCCGGGTCAGGAAAGTGATTACCACCTCTCACCGCAGCTGGCGGCAAAGCTGGCTGAGCAGTCTCAAACAGGGGGAGCTGACCGGTTTTTATAAAGCGCTCAATGCCGATGATTATGACGTTGTCGTTGATATGCAGAATAATCTCAAAAGCGCGCTGGTCAGTCTGCTCAGAAAAGGGCCGGTCTACGGTCTCGATAAATACAGTTGCCGTGAAAAACCGGCGCATCTGGCCTATCGCCACCCGATCAATGTGAATCCCGGCCAGCACGCGGTGGAACGGATGCGTCAGATTCTGGCATCAGCATTGGGTTACAGCGTGCCTGATGCGACCGCTGATTACGGCACTGACCTTGCCCATTGCCAGTTACCAAAACTTGATTTTGCGCTGACGCGGCCGTATCTGATGCTGGTACATAACGCCAGTTGGCTGACTAAACTGTGGCCGATCAAACACTGGCAGGCGGTCGTGCTGAAAGCAGCTGAAGCCGGTTATCAGTGCCTGCTGCCCTGCGGCAATGATGAAGAATATCAACGCGCCCGTCAGATAGCGTCAGTCAGCGAGAAGGCTTTTGCGTTGCCCAGATTGCCGCTGGATAATGTCGCTGCGCTGATGCGGGAAGCCGAAGCGGTACTAGCCAGTGATACCGGTCTTGCGCATATGGCCGCGGTACTCGGCAAGCCGGCTATCACGCTGTATGGTTCGACCGATACTCACCTTATCGGAACTTATGGTGATAAACAGCATCACCTGATCACCGGTATGACCTGCTCGCCCTGTTATAAGCGCCGATGTCCCCTGCCCGAGTCGCATGAGGGTCAACCAGTGTGTATGGCGGGCATGGAAGTCGACCAGGTCTGGCATAGACTCGAAAGCCTTTTACAAGCACAATAACGCCATTACTGAATGGCAGCCGGTCCGACAAAATCTGATATGAAACATCCCTTTCCTGAATTTCATCTTGCACGTGTTGCTGTGATTGGCGACCTGATGCTCGATCGTTTTTATTTTGGCAAAGCCAACCGGATTTCACCGGAAGCGCCGGTACCTGTGGTCAATGTTGAACGGCTGGAGGATCTGCCGGGCGGTGCTGGCAATGTGGCTATGAATATTGCCTCCCTGGGCGCAAACTGCAATATCAGTGGCCTGACCGGCGAGGATGAAGCCGCCGGGGTGCTTGAACAGCGTCTGAAAGCCGTTGGTGTTAAGTGCCTGTTTCACCGGGCGCCGGAAGCCGGCACCATTATCAAATCGCGGGTGATTAGCAGCCATCAACAGCTTATCAGGCTCGATTTTGAAAAACGCTTTGAACCGGCATTGACCGAGCAAGTGCAGGGACTGGTTGGTGAACTGACCGAGCAGGCTCAGGTGATGGTGCTGTCCGATTACAACAAAGGCACCCTGTCCGATCCGCAGTTCTGGATCAATCAGGCCAAACAGAAAAATATCTGCGTGCTGGTCGATCCCAAGGGCAGTGATTTCAATAAATATCGCGGTGCGGATCTGATGACGCCGAATATGGCCGAGTTTGAAGCCGTGGCGGGATCGGTCGTTTCTGAACAGGATCTTATCAGCAAGGCGCAGACCCTGATTAAGCAACTGGATATCCAGGCGATTCTGATCACCCGCAGTGAACATGGCATGACGCTGATCCGGGCCGATCAAGCCGAATTTCATCTGCCGGCGATTGCCAAGGAAGTGGCTGATGTCACCGGAGCGGGAGATACCGTTATCTCCACGCTGGCTGCGGCCCTGGCTGCCGGTGCCGATCTGGAACATGCGGTCACACTGGCAAACGTGGCTGCCAGTATCGTCGTCAGTAAGCTGGGTACCTCAACCGTCAGTGGCCCGGAACTGAAAGCGGAATATGAGCGCCATCAGGGTCTGCATAAAAGCGATCACAGTATGGCCGGTGCGGTGACGGTGGAGCAGTTGAAAATTGCTGTCGAGCAGGCCAAACAGCGCGGTGAAAAAATTGTTTTCACCAACGGATGCTTCGATATCCTGCATGCCGGCCATGTGACCTATCTGCAGCAGGCCAGAAAGCTGGGGGACAGATTGATCGTAGCCATTAACACGGATGAGTCGGTCACCAAACTGAAAGGTGAAGGTCGGCCGATTAATACTGCAGACAGAAGGATGACAGTGCTTGCCGGTCTTGCCGATGTGGATTGGGTGACCTGCTTCCCGGGTGATACCCCGGAAGAGTTGCTGCGCCTGATTCAGCCCGATGTGCTGGTCAAGGGCGGTGACTACGATAAAAAAGGCGTGGTCGGCTGGGAAATTGTTGAAGGCTACGGTGGTGAAGTGAAAGTGATGGGATTGGTGGAAAACTGTTCCACCACGGCGATCGTCAATAAAATCAACACAACCAGAGCATAAAATAGTTATGGGGTAAAAAGGTCTTTATCCGCAGATTACGCCGATTTTCGCTGATATTTACCGCTCTATCCTGAGCTGGCACTAAAAAACATTACACGGAGCAGTGTTTGAACAGTTCATTTAGCGCTGTTCATAAAGAATGATTACACTTGAACAAGCTTTTAATCTGCGCTCATCTGCGTAATCTGTGGATTAAGCTTTTTCTAGCGCCCTAATCGCTTTAGCCACATTATCCTTAAGGTGTGCCGGGTTGATGGTGCCGATAATCACACTACTCACTGCCGGTTCTCTGAAGATAAAATCAAAATTGGCCTGAACGATATCCAGGTTTTCTGACGCTTGCGTCATATGGCCACTGCCCAGTGCTTTTTTGATAAAAATGCCTTTGTTTTTTCTGGCCGCTTCATCCAGTACGGCCTGTTCGTCCTGATAACGAAGGTTATGCATCACCATCGCCAAATCCGAGTGTTCCAATGCCAGTAGACCGCCTTCCACGGTTTTGCTGGACATGCCGGCAGCGCGGATCAGGCCGCGTTGTTTCAATTCATTGAGTGTGTCCAGTGCGCCGTCCTGCTCGATGATTTGTTGATCGTTGCCGTCAGAGTGAATCAGCACAATATCCAATACCTCACGACGCAATTGTCTGAGACTGTTTTCAACGCTGCGAGTGATAGAGGCCGGGCTGAAGTCATAAAGTGACTCACCACTGACCGGATCAAAATATTCACCGGCTTTGGTAGCGATAACCCAGTCATGTGGCAGTTGGGGAAGTAACTGACCCAGCCGGCTCTCACTGTGGCCGTAGGCCGGGGCTGTATCAATCAGGTTAATGCCTAAATCCCAGGCGAGTGAAAGCAGATCCAGCGCCTGTTTATCATCAGGAATTTTGAAACCAGCCGGGTATTTAACGGCTTTATCCCGCCCCAGTTTAACGGTGCCCAGACCCAGTGGTGAGACGGCAACGCCGGTATCGGCAATTTTTCTGCGTTGCGTCAGGCTGGTCATGAAAAGGCCCGGTCCCATAGCGGTTCTGCCATGCTGGGCTGCGGATAATCCGGATTATGGTGATCACCGGCTTTCAGATCGGCTGATTCCAGCGCCGCCAGCATTTGGTCCGCCAGATCCGGCGCCAGCGCCAGCTTGGTTGGCCAGCAGACATGCAGGTTGTCGTAACTACTGATAAAGGCACTGTCGGGGCGGGTCAGGCTGGATTGCTTGGGTTCAGCCCGGTTGACCGCATGCGTGGCCCATTCCAGTTCAGGCAAGGCTACCCAGGGCAGAATGTCTGCCAATAACGCTCTGGCTTCGGCAACCAGCTGAGTATGACTTTTATTGACGCCTTCCTCGGCAATATTACCGCCGATATACCAGACGACATTGCCTTGCTTGTCTTTGTGGCTGGATATAGTAGCAATCGGCTTGGAGCCACTGCCCAGGCTGTGTGCATATATCACCGGCAGAGGCTTATCCAGTTGCTTGCTTTTACATAGCACCATTTGCAGTGGACGGCGTTGCATTTCGGGCTGTGGCTGTGACAAGCCCTGCAATAGTTTTTCATTACCTTCACCGGCAGTCAGTACAAAATGCTGCGCCTTGATTTCATATTGTTCGCCGATAAGCAGCGAAGACACCGGACTTGTTGATGGCTGCCATTGATACTCAGCCTCCCGGGACACCGCCAGCATTCGTTTTTGCCAGGGCTTGACCAGTTCATCCAGCAGACTGACCACATCCAGCACTGGCTCATCCAGTTGATATAAAGCGCCTCTGAAAGCTTTGTCGGCAAATATAGCCGGGCGGTTTTCTTTTTTTACCGGCTGCATGCGACTACGCAGGGCCTTACTGGCGAAGAAAGACACCATTTTTGAAGACAGACGGTCTCTGGACCAGAGCAGTTGATGTTCAGTGAGCTTCTTAACGCCGGATAAATCAATCTCGCCCTGGCCTTGCAGACAGGTTTTCCAGCGGTTTGGCATGCTGCTGATAACCTGGGCAGCCTTGGACAGAATGCCGTTCAGTGCGTACTTGCTGCCGCCATGAATTATGCCCTGGGAGCTGAGGGTCTGACCGCGACCGATTTCACCGTTTTCCAGCAGCAGGGCATGGAAACCGAGATCGTTAAGCCGGTGGTGCAGCCAAAGACCGGCAATACCGGCCCCGATGATGACGACGTCGGTAGTGAGCAGCTGTCGACTCATGAATCAGCGAGGGCCTCGTCCAGGGCTTCACAAAGCCAGTGACCGATAACAATATGGCCTTCCTGAACCCGGGCAGTTTCCTTGCTGGGTACACAGATACAGTCATCAGCAATGGTTTTCAGTTTACCGCCATCGTCGCCGGTGAAGGCGCAGGTCCAGATATTGTTCTGCTGCGCGGTTTTGATACCGTTGATCACATTGGCGCTGTTGCCGGATGTCGACAGGCCAATGGCGATATCCCCCGGTCTGCCCAGCCCCTCGATTTGACGATCAAATACCGTTTCAAAGCTGTAGTCATTGCTGTGCGCCGTCAGGATGGAGGTATCCGTAGTCAGGGCAATAGCGCCATAAGCTTTGCGGTCACGGTGATAGCGGACGATGAATTCAGCGGCCAGGTGCTGGGCATCGGAAGCGCTGCCGCCATTACCGAAAAACAGCACTTTGTTGCCGGCCAGCAGACAGTCTTTTACCCGCTGCATCAGCTTATTAACCTGTGGCTCGAGTTCGAAAAGACCATTGATCATATCCTGGTGACGATGAATGGTGGCTTTGAAGGACACGGCTTACCTCTGTATCTGTCAGGTGGTACTATTGCGTCTGTTCCGTGAACCGCAATAATACTGGTTATAAGACAGACTCATTTTAGAGTAATGCGGTTCAAGTTGTCAGGGTTTGTTGAGTAAAAAAGCATCTTAGCCTCAACAGAGACGGCTTTGAAAAATCAACAAGTCCTGATCTGCTCTGCTTTTTTGATTCGAGGATTCTCATCACCATGCACTTTGCCTTTGCCATCACGGAATATTTTCCCTACGGCGGTGCGCAGCGTGACTTTATTGCTGTCGTCAATGAGATGGCCAGAAGAGGGCATCAGATCTCGGTGATCACGCTGAAATGGCACGGTGATATTCACAAAGACTGGACCTTGTATGAACTGGGTAAAAGCCAGTCAACCAACCATGGCCGCATCAAGGCCTTGTCCGGCTATGTTGTTTCTTTGAAAAAACAGGGCCTGTTTGACGCGATTATCGGTTTCACCAAGCTGGCTGGGCTGGATGTCTATTTCGCTGCTGATCCCTGCTTTACTGCCAATCGCTTCAAGGGACTGAATAGATTGTTGCCGCGTTATCGCACTTATGCCGGCATTGAGAAAAATTTATTCGGCAATCCCAATCTCAAGGCTTTTTATCTCACTGAGCATCAACGTCAGCAATACCAGCAGAGCTTTGATCTTAAGCAGGACAATCAGGCTTTACTACCTGTGAGTGTCGAAGAAAAATTTCATTTCACTCAGGCTCGATGGGAGGCGGCTCGTGACTGGCGCCAACAGGCCCAACAGGCAGAGAACCGGATTTTATTGCTATTTGTGGCTGCCGATTTCCATACCAAAGGGCTAGACCGTATTATTGCCGCCCTCTCAGCGCTGAGTTTTGTCGCGCGCAGCCAGTTCGAATTATGGATTGTCGGTAACGGCAAGCAGGCAGCTTATGAGCGCAAATTACAGCGACTGACCGGACTCAACTTTCGATTCTGGGGCGGGCAGACTGAACTGGCGCCCTTCTATTTTGCCGCCGATTTACTGGTGCACCCTGCACGCAAAGAAGCGGCGGGTATGGTGTTAGCTGAAGCGGCAGCTGCGAGGTTACCGATGTTAATCAGCGATATCTGCGGTTATGCTTTTCTGGCCGAACAGGAGGCTTTATCGCATGTCTTGGATGAAAAGCACTGTATCAGCGAATTGACCCAGGCTCTGAATCTACAAAGTAAGCAGCCAGAAGCCTTGCCGAGAACTGAACCTAATCCGCTCGTTTCAGCGGCATCACGGGCCGTATTCTGTGCCGATAAAATAGAAGCCTGGTGCAACTGATGAAAAAACATTTCTACCTGCGTGAAGAACTCGCCCAGGCCTGGCAGGAGCGCGATGTTTTTAAATTGCTATCGACGCTACCGGGGGAAGTCTATCGCGATAAGGAAGGACGCCGCACACTGCGTTTTGAGCTGGACGGCAGGTGCTATTTTCTTAAATACCATGCCGGTGTTGGCTGGGGAGAAATTGTAAAGAATCTGCTCCAGCTCAGAAAACCAATCATCAGTGCAAAAAATGAATGGCGAGCAATAAAGCGTCTGCACCAACTGGGCGTGGACACCATGACCTTAGCTGGCTATGGCGAACGCGGATTGAACCCGGCCCGACGCGAATCTTTTGTCATTACCGATGAACTGACAGAGACAATGAGCCTTGAGCATGTCGGCCTGCAATGGCAGCAGCGTAAGCCGACCTTCCGTACAAAGCAGACCCTGATTCGGAGGCTGGCAGCAATGAGCCGTAAGATGCATCAGGCCGGTATCAATCATCGTGATTATTATCTCTGCCATATCCTGTTAACCGAAGCTTTTGCTGAAACCAACCAGATTACAGAGGATACCGAGTTGTTTCTGATTGATTTGCACCGGACCCAGATTAGACGGCGAGTGCCGGAACGCTGGCTGGTGAAAGATTTGGGCTCACTCTATTTCTCAGCACATGAGGTACAACTTAGTCAACGCGATAAATATCGTTTTATCAAAAACTACTCTGGATTAAGTCTGCGTCAGGCTTTGACTGAGCAGACAAGTTTCTGGCAAAAAGTGGAAGTGCGGGCACAGGGGCTGCTGGAAAAATGGCATAGGCACAATCCGTCATGAACGAGCCATTGAAGCAGTTTCTGGCCGGTAAACCGGTCACTGAGGGATTTGTGTTGGAAGTGGGGGGTGAAAAATACCACTGTGAAGAAATATTGCGTTGGTTACCTGGTAGAAGACTGGTGGTAAGGGCACTGCATCATGGTGACCCTTTATTACTGAAATTGTTTGCTCCCAATAAAAAAGGCTGGCGCGAACTATCGCACGAACAGCATGGCTACAAGGCCTGTAAAGCCGCTGGTGTTGCCGTACCCGCGGAAAAGTTCATCAGTGATGATTTTGCCGGCTGCCTGGCTGTGGCTTATGAATTTATCGCCGATGCCAGCCCTTTCAAACTCGTTAACAGCAATCAGGCGCAGATGGTTCCTGCACTGTTACAACTGATGGTCCGTTGTCATCAGGCGGGCATTTATCAGCATGATATTCACACAGATAATATTCTAATGAGTCCACGCGGACTGTTTCTTATCGACCTGGCTTCTGTGAGAGGGATGACTGGCGAGCCTCTGAGCACTAAAAAAAGTCTTAGTAATCTCGCAAGATTAGTGGCTCAGTTTGTACCGGATCAGCAGCAACTGATCCTGAAAAAGCTCAATCTGTATTATCAGGCCAGGGGCTGGCTTTATGGACAGACTGAGCGGGAAAACTTTAAATCCCTACTCAACAAGGCCTGGCAGAAACGCAAAGACACCTACCTGAGCAAATGTTTCCGTGCCTGTACGATGACCGCCTATTTCAAAGGCAAGCATCTGGAATACGCCTTCAAACGCCCATTCTTCAAACAAATCAGCGAACAGCTAATCCAAGATATTGATGTGCTTGTCGAGCAGGGCAGGAAGCTGAAAGACGGAAACAGCGCCACCGTAGTCATGACGGAAATGGCTGGTCGCAAGGTAGTGATCAAACGTTACAACATCAAATCCCGCTGGCATTTTGTTAAACGATGCTGGCGAGCCAGTCGTGCTGCCAATGCCTGGCGTCAAGGAAATCTGTTGAGTTTACTTGGCATCCCGACACCTGAGGTGCTGGGCTTTGTTGAGAAACGCCTGGGGCCGTTAAGAAAACAAGCTTATCTGGTTACAGCCTATGTCGGAAATGCCTCAGAGCTTTCATCTGTCTATCAACATCATGCACCAACTGAACATCAGCTTAGGCAACTTCGTCATATCTTTAGTCTGATGCGGGAGTATCGTTTTACTCATGGTGATATGAAAGCCAGCAATCTTTTGTTGACTCAAGAGGGGGAGGTTAACCTTATCGATTTGGATGCGATGCATGAGCATCAGCATCAGTGGTCATTTCAACGTGCCTTTGTCCGAGATCAGAAACGGTTTTTGAAAAACTGGGAGAAAACAGCTTTGCATGCGCGATTGTCCTCCTATCTGGACTGGGCGCCGACAAGGTTTTAAAGAATATCAGGGAAGACTTTGACGAGACTGTTTTTGATTAAATCGATATT
This sequence comes from Methylophaga sp., assembly GCF_009711715.1. Lineage (GTDB taxonomy): Bacteria > Pseudomonadota > Gammaproteobacteria > Nitrosococcales > Methylophagaceae > Methylophaga. Next base: position 217,037 of record NZ_VENF01000009.1, read on the forward strand.
GGGACGATAGTAAGTGTCAGCGAGTGATTGCGCCTGATGGTAGACATTCTCTTTATTGATACTAATTGCAGACGGGCTCAGATTAAAAATGCTGTAGTAATCTTGGAATTTAAAGTCATTACCCCGGAGATTTTCCGACAATTTAATCCAGCCGTTGGGGATATCCAGAGCATCAGCAGCGATTAATCCATGCATGGCAGAAGAGAAAATAATCTCGCATTGACTTAACTGTTTCAGGAAATCCAGCGGGGAGGAATAGATATCAATCTCGCAAATATCCGAATGGCTATCAGTTAATGTTTTGATAAGCGGATTGGTTTTATCTTTGTAGTGGGCGACCAGTCCAATACGGTATTTCTTATCCAGCCGTTTATTCTCCGGCAGTAACAAACCGGCCAGCAGGCCAGGGTCACCTAACGTGTCGATATTATGATTGCTGATAGCCGATGCGCTCAGTTGACCACGTATCGCGTGATAATAATGACGGGATTTATGCACTGGCGGCTGCTTAATATAGCCAGTACCCCACACATGCACACGGTGGCTGAGCCAACCTTCTTTTAAGCGATGAAGCAGGCTGCCAATGGCTACCATGTCAGCTTTAGCCGGTTTGGCATAAATGACTTCTCTGCCAGATACAGCCTCGCAAATCAGGGGAGAAAGTGCATCACCAAAATTAGGTTTGGACTGTGACCAGTGGAGTTTTATCGGCTTAACCACGGCTACTTGGTAACCAGAATATCTTCCATCACCAGATATTGCAGATCCGAGCCGAAGAACATATTCAACGCGTCAGTCGGACTGCAGACCATCGGCTCGCCGCGACGGTTGAGGGAGGTATTCAACACCACACCATTACCGGTCAGTTTTTCCATTTCCTGTAGCAGTGCGTAGTAACGCGGATTAGTTTTCTGAGTCACAATTTGCGCCCGCGCTGTACCATCTTCATGCACCACCTCGGGAATACGGTCTTTCCAACTATTCGCAACATCAAAAGTGAATGTCATATAGGGACTGGGATGATCCGTTTGCAGAATTTCCGGTGCCACCGTATCCAGCATACTCGGGCAGAAAGGACGCCAGCGCTCGCGGTATTTAATCTGCGCATTAATACGATCAGCCACACCACTATGGCTGGGACTACCCAGAATACTGCGGTTGCCCAGGGCTCTGGGGCCGAATTCCATCCGTCCCTGAAACCAGGAAACCGGATTACCGTCTGCCAGAATCTTAGCCGTTTCCGCCGGTACATCGCTCATGCGTTGCCATTTCACTGGCTGGCTGTAGTTATCACAGGCATCCATACATTGCTCGGTCGTGTATTCAGGACCGAGGTAAACATGCTCCATCTTCTCGACAGGTACGCCCGCCTCTTGAGAGGCATAACTGGCGGCACCAATGGCGGTCCCGGCATCACTGGCTGCAGGCTGGACAAACAGCTCCTTGACGCCGGGCATGGCAATAATGCGCTGATTCAGTTTCACGTTCAGCGCTACACCACCTGCATAGGCGACCTTGCCCGTTTCACGGATGATGTCGCCGAGATAATAGTCGATAAGTTGCAGTGCTGTTTTTTCCAGTAAGTCCTGAATACTGGCCGCATAATCGATATAGGGTTCGTCTTTTTCGTCACCCTCACGCATCGGGCCAAGCCAGTCGATGAGTTTAGGGCTAAAGAAATAGCCTTTGCCGTTCTTCTTATAACGTCGCCAGCCAACGGTATTAACGAGTTTGTTGTTGACCTTGAAGTCACCATCTTTGCAGTCGATGAGTCGGGAAAAATCAAAGCGCTTGGGATCACCGTAGGGTGCCATACCCATGACTTTGAATTCACCGTCGAGCATTTCAAATCCGAGGTATTCAGTCAGGGCGCCATACATGCCGCCTAAAGAATCAGGGTCGTAAAACTCTTTAATTTTATGGATTTTGCCGTTTTCACCGTAACCGAAAAAGGTCGTGGCGTATTCCCCTTTACCGTCGATACCGATGATCGCGGTCTTTTCCTTGAAGCCGCTCAGGTGATAGGCACTGCTGGCATGGGCGAGGTGATGCTCGACCGGCACGAACTTAACTCGGTCTGCACCGATGCCCAGGTCGTCCAGCAGTTTCATCACATTCCGGTAATTACGCCAGTAACGACGGTTACCACTGAAAAGTGCGGTTAATGCCCGGTCAGGGGCATACCAGTGACGCTTGGCGTAATGCCATCGCGCGGGAGATTTAAGACCGATTTCGGCATAAGGAAATGCGACGATATCGACCTGTTCCGGTTTGATGCCTGCATGCTCAAGGCAGAATTTAGTGGCTTCATAGGGCATTTTGCCTTTGGCATGCTTGTCACGGAGGAAACGTTCTTCCTCAGCAGCAGCGACCAGTTTGCCATCGATATATAAAGCAGCGGATGCGTCGTGGTTCACGGCGCCGGACAGGCCTAAAACAATCATTTTATTATCAGAGAATCACAATCAAATAGCGCAAGTATAGCAAGCGCCGGGAGGGATGGACTAGCGACGTTTTTTGGCGGCTTTGACGGCAATTTGATGCCAGAGGGTTTTGGCAGCCGGGGTGAGGCGATTCTGCCCCAGATAGGCCTTAAAAAAACGTAACTGGTCAGTTCGCGACCAGTTATCAGGCGCGTGTCGGGTAAGACAAGACAGGTCGCGGCTAAGGGCCTGGCGTTTGAACAGTTTGTGTCGTAGTTTTTCGAGGTCGATGAGTCGAACATCCCATGACTGATCACTCAGTTGCTTTACAAAAATATGTTTGGGATAAAGACAGTTATGTTGAAGGTGATGGGCATGAAGCTTGGCGATAATTTTAGCGATCGTACAGATTAATGCGCTTCTCTGTGTAAAATTCAACAGCTTGTAGTCCAGTTCATCCAGACTCTGATAGTCAGCAAGTGCCTTGGTGATAAGAATGGCTTTGTCTTTACGCTTTGCAAAAAATACGGGCTCCAGGGTCGGAATGTCCAGTGCACGTAAATGTTTGATATTGAGATATTCCCACTCAAAGGTGGGAACTCCTCTGAGCAGGTGCCGCCAGTAACGAATCTGGTGTTTATGTTGTCGTTTAATAAACACTGGGATTTTCTCATTATCAAGTTGCAACAGGACTTGGCTGACACCGCTCCAGCCGCCGCGGCAGGTATTCGGTGGTTCAAAGAGCGGCGTATCCAACTGCCAAAAAAAGTCGAAGCGATTTCTGGCTGGCATATTTGCCACACTGGTTATATTTCGCTGTGACTCATCGATCATCTTTTACTACCCTGTAGACGCTGGCGCGGTTTCCTCTTTGGTTCTTTTCCTGGTGAACCAGCTCAAGCCTGATACCGGAGAGCGGTTTCAAAGCCGTTGGCCGCCGTTTCTCTACCAACAATATATAATCGAAATTTTGATAATTGCCCAGTTTTTGTGGACGGTAGGTGATGGTGACGTTGGTTTTTTCACGTTTCAGATAATACTGAATAAACTCATCATCCGTGATCAAGCGATCTTCTGCCTGTAATTCATGTGCTGCCCATATGGCAGTATTTTTGATGTAGGCCTTGGAGTTGGTTGAATGAAAAGTATCAATCAAGCCCGCAAGGACAATAAAGGCAAACAACCCCAGCCACCAACGACGGCGTGATAGCCAGGTTTCTTCAATCAGTCGGGTGAGATAAGGCAGAACCAGCAAAAATAGGCTGACTACAGTCATCACACAATACCGGGAGACCACAAAGTATTGTCTGAACAGAAATGCCATCAAAATGATTAGGTTGAGTATAAAAAACCAGACAATCAGGTTGCGGTGAGGTATTGCAATACGCTGGCGGTTTTGCCACCTGGCGAATCCAAGTAATATCAGATAACCGATGGAGAGACCTTCCAGCAGCTTGTAAGCAAGCATGACCAGTAGTCCGGAATAGAGAATCAAGGCACTGTATTCAGCTGAGAAAGGAGTGAGTATTTTTTCTTCCAGAATAGTCAGTTTTTGCTCAGCTCTGAGAGTCAATGCTTCTGTATTAATATAGGCGAGATAATCCGAGAACTTTCCAAAAGCCTGCACCCAACCTTCCTGGCCAACTACGATGGCTGAGAGCGTGACCAGTAAGGGCAGCACCAGAGAGTTCAGGTTTATCCAGTTTCTGGCCGCGGTTCTCAGAGGCTGTTTGTAAAACACAAATAAAGGCAACAGCCCCAATAGCACCACACCCTCAATTCGGAATAATACGGCCGTTAATATGGCTATCTGCCAACTCACTGCATGAAAGACAGTAAAGCTGCTCTGGTAGCGAATGAGATGATAGAGGCCGAGAGTGGTGAATGCCCAGTAGCCAATATCGCGAATAATAAAATCGCGATAATCATTGATTGAGAAAAAGGCCAGAATCAAGACTGCCGCGATGGCAATCTGGCGTAGATTCGGCAAAAGCTGACGGCTGATAAGTAGCAGCGCATCGGTGAAAACCACAAACAGAATGCTATTGAGTGCGCTGGCAGTGAACTCAATGGGTGAAGAGAACAGCTCACTCAGCCAGGCAACCAGCAGCGTAAAAAATCCCCAGTCGTAGATATCAGCCATGGCGTTCAGGCCACCTGACATATAGGCCTGGACCATTTCCATGTACATCACACCATCACGGTTGATGATATCGTCAAAATAATAGGCGGCCAGAGATAAAAAAAGGCTGATGACAGCGGTTATAAGTCGGATTTGAGTGAATTTCATCTGAAAAACTGCTTGCTTCAATTCAAAGCGAGAAAAGGGTCATGGCGAGGGGTGTTATTGCTAACAAGGGTGGCCACTGGCCTATTTGTCGAGACTGTCATCGTTAAGAATCCGGTGGGCATCGATTAAGCGCAGTTGTTCCATGATTTTTTGATATTCCTTATCATTGCTTTCTGCCGTTCTCCGGAGCTGTGGGTTCAGCACGGAGGTAGCATGATTGAGGTGCATAAGATACTGCCCTAAAAATGCTGAACTGAGAAATTTCATTTCATAGTTAGCAGACCGCATCTTGAAGTGCATTTCCTTGCCAGCTGTCGCATCACCATCGGAAAAATGGGTGTTGAGTTGCTTAATGACATCCATTCGATAGATGGCACAGTGGCTGCGTAAATAGCGTGTATCAAGGTTGAGACGATCTGGGTTGTAGCGTTTATAGCCAAACAACTTGTTAAGTAAAAACTTCCATGACTGTTCGAATGTGATACCTAATTGGCGCAGACGGCTTTTGCTTTCCAGCTTCCAGGAACCGACGCCTGCGATTGCAGGATGGTCAAACTGCCCAAGCAAAATTTCCAGCCACGCTGGGTGCGTCACAAAAGTATCCGTGTGTATTGAGATCACAAAGGGCGTCTTGACCTGCTGCAAAGCCAAATCAAGCGCACGCGAATGTGCTTGAACACCACTTTCACCCGCCAAGGGTTGCCGTTCGATTAATTTGACCCAGTCCAGTTTTCTCAAATAGTCAGTGGAACCATCTTCAGAATTATTATCAATGACAATGACATCAGCCAGGTCTGGACGGGTGTATTTACGCAATAGCCGCAGACAGATTTTGGTGATTTCTTCGGTTTTATAGTTGGGTACCAGTATCGTTGCTTTCTTTTCAGTCATTCCGTTTTATCTGGCTAAAAAAATAAATATATGATTGGCTATATCCGTGAAACAGATGTTGCAGGCAGAATAAGACGCGTGACTGAAGCAGCCTGCAAATCCCGCATACAGCGATGGTGCCCGAGCGGACATTCCCGCTCAAAACAGGGGCTGCATTCAATATCAATCTGCACAATATGCGCATTGTCTGCAAGCGGCGGGGTAAATGCCGGGGAAGTGGGACCATAAACGGCGACCAGAGGCCGTTGCATTGCAGCAGCGATATGCATCAGTCCGGAATCATTTGAGATGACCCAGTCAGCCGTGCCCAGTAAGTCGATTGCTTCTTCCAGCGTGGTGCGGCCACTGAGATTAACAAATTGGGACTGATGATTCGGCTCAATGGCATTTTCAATTTCGGCGGCAGTGTTTTGATCGGCTTTGGAGCCGAGCGCCAGCACCTGCCAGCCTTGTTTCAAGAGCGTATTGGCGACTTCAGCATAATACTCAGGCGGCCATTGTTTGGCCGGGCCGAACTCAGCACCGGGACAAAGCATCAGGCGCTTCTGGCCGGGCCTAAGCTCAGGGTTCACGTTCTCATCGACTGGAAATGGCTGCATCAGTGGTGGCTGATAACTGGGGGCAGCGTGAGATTGGGAAGCGGGATAGGCCAGTGACACAAAACGCTGGACCATCATCGGCAGTGCTTGTTTATCCAGTTGCCGGATATCGTTGAGCAGACCATAACGCATCTCGCCACGCCAGCCGGTGCGAATCGGGATGCCGGCAAACCATGGGATGAGCGCCGATTTCCAAGAGTTAGGCAGCACAATCGCCTGATCGTAATGATTCTGCGCCAGTTGTTTACCCAGTTTTCTGCGCATCGCCCAGCCGAACACACCATGGCTGACGGGCATCGTTATCGCTTCGCTGACTTCAGGCATGCGCTGCAATAAGGGCCGCGTCCAGTCCATTGCCAGCACGTCAATCTGTACCGCCGGATTATCTGCTTTGAGCGCTTTAAACAATGACTGCGCCATTACCATATCACCGACCCAGGACGGGCCGATAATCAGGATTTTCTTTATTTCCGGTTCAGACATGGATCAGTGCAGTGTGCTGTGGGTAACAAAGATAAATATCACCCCCAGCGCAATCAGCACGATCTGCTGCAGGGTTTCACCTGGTTTGATACGGGTATGCAGGCCCGGGATCAGGTCGGCTACAGCAACATAAATAAAACTTGAAGCCGCTATCACCAGAATGTAAGGCAACAGGTGCTGCATATCGCCCAGCGTGAAATAAGCCAGCAAGGCGCCGGCCACAGTCCCCAGACTGGATAAAACATTGAAATACAGTGCTTTTCGGCGACTAAAGCCGCTGTGAAGCAGAATCACAAAATCTCCCAGCTCCTGTGGAATTTCATGCGCCGCGATAGCCAGGGCGGTGACGATACCCAGATGAATATCAGTCATAAATGCTGCGGCAATCAGAATACCGTCAACAAAATTATGAATCGTATCGCCAACCAGAATCAGCGGGCCGGCCGCTGCATGGTGGTGACCGCCATGATGGTCTGGCCGCTCCAGTTCAGGAATGTGTTCGTCACCATGATGGCTGTGGCAGTGGCGCCAGAGCACCATTTTTTCCAGTACAAAAAACAGCATCAGGCCCAACAGCAGGGTGAGTCCAATTTCGTGAGCATCAACGGCATAGGTATGCTCAATTGCGTGCGGCAGCAAACCCAGAAAAGAGGCACCCAGCAAAGCGCCGATAGCAAAGCTGACGAGGTGCGGTACCGCAATGCTCCGATGATTTTCTGACAGCATCAGGAAAGACGACGCGATCCCCACACTCAGCAGACCGCCCAGCAGACTGAAGCCGATAATCCAGTAGAGTAAATCCATAACCACCTACAAAAAAGTTAAGCTGGTAATGATACCTTATTTGTGCTCAATCCAGATAAGCGATGCCATCCTGCCCGTCACGCGGTCACGACGGTAAGAAAAAAAGCGATCAGCTTCGGTGACGGTGCAGTGATGACCGCCGTAAACAGCCCTGATACCCAGCTGGTTAAGCCTTTGCCGGGCCAGCAGATAGATATCCGCTAGATAGTGGTCGCTACCATGTGACCGGAATGCCTCCCCGGCTTCTTTGGATCTGGCCGTAAAAGCCGCAAAAACTTCCGCTCCGACTTCAAATTGCTGCGGACCGATAGCTGGGCCCAGCCAGGCCAGGATGTTGCCGGGATCACAGGAAAACCGTGAAGCAGTGTTTTCCAGCACACCATTCAGCAGGCCCCGCCAGCCGGCATGAGCGGCTGCCACCTGTTGACCGGCTGAATCGGTGAATAACACCGGCAGACAGTCTGCGGTCATGACAACACAAACCTGATCTGACTGGTTGCTATAGATGGCATCAGCCTTAATTCCCGCCTGCCAGTGATCAGCGTCAATAACCCGGGTGCCATGAACCTGTTCCAGCCACAGCGGATTTGACGGCAATGTGCCGGCGAGCTTCAGCTGTTTACGGTTGGCAAAAACCGCCGCTTCGTCATCATTGACATGCAGCCCAAGGTTGAGACTGTCATAAGGTGGTTTACTGATACCTCCACTGCGGGTAGAAGAAAAAGCCTTAACCTGTGCCGGCGCCGGCCAGTCGGGCTCAATGAGAGAAAATTCTGCCCTCATTTGGCAGCCTCGGCCAGGTAGCGCTGCCATTGTTCGAACAGATTGTGATCAATCGCGGCATAGGTCGAGCGTGGTTGAAGGGTACGGCTGAAAGGCTGATCACCCTGTAAAGTGGCAGCATAGCCGCCGGCTTCAGACAGAATCAGATCGGCAGCCGCGTAATCCCAGATATGCTGACTGCCATGCAGGTAAATATGGCCTCTGCCCGCAGCCAGCCAGCACAGTTCCAGGGCGATTGAGCCGAGGTTGCGCTGAGAGGCGTAGGGTTTATCGCTGACAATGCGGGTGGCCAGGCTGTCGGGCAGACGTTTGAAGTCAATAAAAGCAATGCTGCGCTTGAGGTGTAAACCGGTCTCTCCGGCTATCAGAGGTTCGTCGTTCAGCCAGGCTCCCTGCCCACGCACAGCAGCAAACAGCTCATTCCGGACTGGATCCAGGACAATACCGGCTTTGACTTCGCCGGCTTCGATCAATGCCAGTGAGACCGAAAAAAACGGCAATCCGGCAGCAAAGTTGCTGGTGCCGTCGACGGGGTCCAGACACCAGAGTGGTTTACCGGAATCGAGCAGTGTTTGTTGCTGCTGAGCCGTCATTTCCTCACCCAGTAACAGCACCTCAGGGCAAATTTTCGCCAGGCGCTGTGTCAGTGCCTGCTGCACGGCTTTGTCAGCGCGGGTGATAATGCTGCCATCTTTTTTGTACTCCCGCGGGACGTTGTTATAGAGCGGCAGCAGTGTGCTTTGCGCCACTTCTCTGACGATGTTCTGCAGTTGCTGCCGGTCAATATCCATGACGCGAGTATAACAGCGCCGTCAGAATTTAATTCAATCTGGCTCCATCACAGGGTAAACTGCGGGACTGTTGAAACGATTTATGATTGCGATTTGCATGCGAGTCCCACGATTTTACTGTCCCCAGCTGGATCCGGATAAAACCCAGTTTGATTTGCCGGATACTGTGCATCGTCACGCCATTCAGGTGTTGCGGATGAAACCCGGTGCGATGCTCCGGTTGTTTGACGGGGCCGGCCTTGAATTTGAAGCCACCCTGACGGCGGTGGAAAAAAGACGCTCTCAGGTCAGCCTGGGTGAACCGCTCAATCAAATCAGCGAGTCGCCATTGCAGATCACCCTGTTGCAAGGGATATCCCGTGGCGAACGGATGGATTTTGCCATTCAAAAAGCCGTCGAGCTTGGTGTCAGAACTATCGTGCCGGTGGTGACAGAGCACTGTAATGTGCAACTCAGTCGGGAGCGTGCCCGGAAAAGAATCGCTCACTGGCAGGGCGTTTTAGTCAGTGCCTGCGAACAGAGCGGTCGCAGTTATCTGCCCGAACTGGCTGAGGTGACCAGCCTGGAGCAGGCACTCGGTTCAGTGACCGATGAGCTCAGACTGGTGCTGGACCCGGAAGCGACAACGGGCTTTCACGATTTAAGTAAACCGTCTGCTTTGACACTGCTGATTGGCCCGGAAGGTGGTTTATCGGATGCAGAAATCCAACAGGCTCAGACTCACGGTTTCACGGCCCTGCAGTTCGGGCCACGCATCCTGCGTACGGAAACCGCGGCCACGGCGGCTTTGGCCGTCGTGCAGACGCTTTGGGGTGACCTGGCGTGAGTGAAAGCACTTTTCTGTTTCTGATTCTGGCAGTGATTGCCTGGCTCTGGTGGGATAGCCGGGGAGTTGCAGAGCGTGCCACTATTTCAGCCCGTGCCTACTGCGGTAATGCCGGGGTTAGCTTTCTTAATGATACGGTTGCCTGGCAAAAAATCCGCCTCAAGCGTAACCATGCCGGTCGCATCGCCCTGCAGCGCACTTACTTTTTCGAGTTTGCCAGTGATATGCAACAGCGCTATCGTGGTGAAATCGTCATGCTGGGTAAAAAAGTTGAATCGATCAGTCTGGATGCATACCGCGTCAGCTGATTTCACCACAGAGGACTATCATGCAGACAAAATCCGCATTGGTCGTAGATGACTCCAGGGTCGCCAGACTGACTCTGAGCAAACTGTTGCAGTCTCACGGTTTTGACATTACTGAAAAAGGCAGCGCGGAAGAAGCGCTGCAATGGTTGCAGGAAACTGACTCACAGCCGGATCTGATTTTCATGGATGTGATGATGGGGGGCATGGATGGCCTCACTGCAACACGGCAAATAAAGCAAAATTCCGATTGGGCAGGGGTACCGGTCATCATCTGTACCGGTAAAGAAACCGAAGATGATTTAAAACAGGCACTGGCCAGTGGCGCCACCGCGGTATTGGCTAAGCCCCCTGCAGCCGAAGCCGTGCAGAAATTGTTGACGGATGTGCAGCCGGCACCGTCTGCAGCACCAACTTCACAAGAACCGGCTGAGTCAGCCACAATACCGACCGAGGCTATCGTTGCCGAGCTTCGTGCGCAGCTGATGCCGGAATTGGAACAGAGGCTGAACGCCTCCATCAACGAGATTCGTCAGCAACTGGCGCAGCAACAGCAGCAGTATAATCAGACGCAGGGCGGCCTCGATAAACTGTCAGAACTGCGTCAGCAAATGACTGACTCGGTCCAGCAACAGTTCACTGAACTCAGTCAGCGCTTTTCAGTAACCACTGAACAACGGGTGCCCGAGCTTGCACAGAAAGCTCTGGACACGGCCATGGAGAACTTCGGCCTGACAGACAAACTGAATCAGGTTTTACGCCATCAGGCTTCTGGCTGGTTAGAACAGCAACAAAGTGACATCCGCAATCAGCTTGAGCAGGAACTCAAGCAGAGACTGCATGCGGATATCGACAGCTACCTGCAGCAGCAACTCAATCAACGAGTGCCGGAACTGGTCGAGCAATACAGGCTGCAGACAGCAACTGACAGACAGGAGCAAAGTCTAGAGTCACTGCAATCCCAGCTTGGAATGCAGCGTAATATCTCGATTGGGGCTGGCCTTGTCGCCATTGTGGCGCTGATTCTGGCGCTGCTCTAAATCCTGCAATGATGCCCACCATCCAGGAAGCCCGTGCTTTTGGTCTGGCAGAGCTTGCCGTTAGCATCAGTCCTGATGTCGATGTACAGGTGTTGCTCTGTCATGTGCTGGCGTGCAACCCGACCCAGCTGATGACAGCGCCCGAAACGGAATTGACCGAGGCGCAGTGGCAGCAGTTCGCTGAACTGATTGCACGCCGAAAACAGGGTGAACCCGTCGCGCATCTGACCGGCAGCCGGGGGTTCTGGAGTCTGGATCTTGAAGTCGATAACTCCACTTTGATTCCACGGCCAGACACCGAGTTACTGGTCTCGCTATGTCTGCCCAAATTAAAGCATGGCATGACGGCTGCGGACTTGGGCACCGGCACCGGTGCCATCGCCCTGTCGCTGGCCTCGGAAAAGCCGGGCGTACATTTTGTAGCTACTGATCTGCAGTTTGCTGCACTCAAACTGGCGCAAAAAAACGCCGATAAGCATGAGCTGGATAATGTCCATTTTTTGCAGATGTCCTGGCTTGGTGGTTTCCGGCCGCGCAGTTTTGATTTAATTGTGTCCAATCCGCCCTATATCCGCGCCGATGACCCGCATCTGTTACAGGGCGATGTGCGTTTTGAACCGCGCACTGCGCTGGTATCCGGTGATGACGGTCTCGATGATATCCGTCGCATTACTGAACAAGCGGTTGATTGTCTCAAACCTGGCGGCTGGTTGCTGGTCGAGCATGGTTACGACCAGTCTCAGCGGGTACAGGATTGTCTGGCGCTGGCCGGGTTTGAGCATATCAGCGCGCATCAGGATTTCGGCGGCCAGGATCGGGCGGTAATGGGTCAGTTAGCGGAGACGGACTGACATGTCTTATCGCCATGGCAGGCGTTATAATACCGGTTTGAGAAAACAGAATTGCCGATGAACGACGATCAACTGCTACGTTACAGCCGACATATTCTGCTGCCGCAGGTGGATATCAAAGGGCAGCAGAAATTGCTGGATGCCCACGTTATGATCGTGGGGCTGGGAGGCCTGGGATCGCCGGTTGCGATCTACCTGGCTGCCGCCGGTGTCGGACGTTTGACCTTGGTGGACGATGATGTGGTCGAGTTATCCAACCTGCAAAGGCAAATCGTGCACAGCGAAGCACAGATCGGCAACAGCAAAGTCAGCTCCGCCGCAGAGAGGCTGAGCGCACTGAACGCCGATGTCGAGTTAAACTTGATTGACCGGCGACTGGATAAAGCCGGGCTGCTTGAAGCAACCCATGATGTCGATGTGCTGGTGGATTGCAGTGATAACTTTGCCACCCGTTTTCTACTCAACGAGGTCAGTCAGCAGCAGGGGTTGCCACTGGTCTCCGGTGCGGCTATCCGCTTTGAAGGTCAGGTGACGGTCTACGACCCACGTCAGCCGGGCAGACCCTGTTACCGCTGTCTCTATGAAGATAAGGGCGAATTGGAAGAGACCTGCTCAGAAAGCGGTATTCTGGCACCCATTCTGGCCGTGATCGGTGGCGTGCAGGCTGTAGAGACAGTCAAACTCCTGATGGGGCTTGGTGAAAGTCTGGCCGGACGCTTATTGATTCTGGATGCGTTCAGCATGAGCTGGCGCGAAATCAAAATGAAGCAGGATCCGACTTGTCCTGTGTGTACTAAAACATCAGAGTAAACAAAACAATGACAAAAACAACCGTTCAAATTCCCAGAACACTGGCGAATCAGCTTTTGCATCAGGCACAGTTGTCACCGTCACAGGAAGTCTGTGGCCTGGTCGGCCAGCGCGGTGATCAGTGCGAATGCTATCCGATTGAAAATGTCGCCACCGATGCCAGCGTCCTGTTCGCGCTTAATGCCAGCGAACAGCTGGCGGCCTTCAAAAGCATGAAAGAAAAAGGGCAAAGCCTGTTTGCTATTTATCATTCGCATCCAAGCAGTCCGCCGCTGCCGTCACAAATCGATATCGAGGATGCCAACTACAGCGATGCGCTGTACCTGATTATTTCCCTCAATACCAAAGGTGTGCTGGAAATGCGCGGCTTTTATCTGAAAGCCGGCCAAACCGAAGAAGTTGAACTGATTTTATGAGCCGAGAACTAAAAAAAACGGATATGGAACAAGCTGCGCAGATCGCGCTGGAAGAGGCCAAAAAACGGGGCGCCACGGCTGCCGAGGTCGGTCTGAGTCAGAGTAAAGGCTTGTCGGTGACAGTGCGTCAGCGGGAAGTGGAAACCCTGGAGCACAATAATGATACCGGTATGGGCATCACGGTATTTTTCGGTCAGAGCAAAGCTTCTTCCAGTACCTCGGATCTGAGCCTGCCGGCGATCCGTGAAGCAGTGGAAGCAGCCTGTAATATCGCCCGCCATACCCAGCCCGATGAAGCCGCTGGCCTGGCCGATGCAGAACTGATGGCCAGCGATTTCCCTAATTTATCACTGTATCATCCCTGGGATCTGAGCGTGGACAAAGCCATTGAACTGGCAACCGAATGTGAAGCAGCCGGTCTCGATGCCGATGACAGAATCAGCAATTCGGAAGGTGCCACGGTCAGCAGTCACAACGGTAAACGTATCTATGCCAACAGTCATGGTTTTCTGGGTGTCACTGACAGCAGCCGTCACAGCATTTCTGCCAGCCTGATCGCCAGTGACGGTCGCGGCATGCAGCGTGATTACTGGTACGACATGGCGCGTGATGCCGCCGATCTGGACAGCGTTGCCAGTGTCGGTCTCAAAGCCGCGCAGCGCACGCTGGCAAGGCTGGGTGCCGGTGAAGTAAAAACCGGCAGCTACCCGGTGCTGTTTTCAGCCGAGGTTGCTCCATCCCTGTTTGGCCAGTTGATAGCAGCCATTCGGGGCGGCGCTTTGTATCGTAATGCTTCCTTTTTGTTGGATAAAAAAGGCGAGCAGATTTTTCCCGAATACATTCATATTCACGAACAGCCACATCTGCCCAAAGCCCTGGGCAGTGCTGCATTTGATGCCGAAGGCGTGGCAACCCGTAATCGCGATATTGTGAAGAATGGCGTTCTGCAGGATTACGTGCTGGATAGCTATGCAGCCCGCAGACTGGGTCTGGAGACCACTGCCAATGCCGGTGGTGTCCATAACCTGACCATTGACAGTACCTGTGACGCTGATTTTGAAGGTCTGGTGAAACGCCTGCATAAGGGCATTATTGTGACCGAAACCATGGGCATGGGCGTCAATATTGTCAATGGTGATTATTCCCAGGGTGCGGCCGGCTTTTGGGTTGAAAATGGTGAAATTCAGTATCCGGTCGATGAGTTCACCATTGCCAGCAATCTTCAGGATATGTTCATGGCATTGCAGGCTGTCGGTAGCGATATTGATGTCCGAGGCAATACCCGTTGCGGTTCGGTGCTGCTGGAAAAAATGATGATTGCAGCGGCATAGGGCCTGTTGCTCTCCAAAACTCACCACAGCTGGCGGTTATTTTTGGCTGCAACCTGGAAACCGGATGTGCTGATTCCAGACGCGGTGTTGAAAGATTAATCGCTCCTAGGCCTGGTAAAAGGCTTTAATCACTGCGCTGATATCGGTCAGCTCCAGCAGGCCTAGCAGATGACTCAGTTGCTGACGAATTGATGCGACCTTGTGTGCCCGTTGTGGCCGCCACTGCATCAGTTGCGTCATCAAATCAGCCTGCTGTTCGCTATCCTGATTTCTGAGCTGTGACAGCTGAGCGATAAACACACGGAATTTTGCGGCAGCCAGCCCGCGCTGAATAAATAATGCCTTGTCCCGTGAGTTCAGAAAGTCTTCCTCAAACGCCAATGTCCAGTTATCGCTGTGATCAGCATAGGCATACAAGCTTGTCCTGACGCTCCCGGGCTGACTGCCACCGAGCTGTTTGAGCTGTTCGGCAAGCCTTAACTGCTCGGCGTTCAAGGCCTGCCATAAGCCAGGCTCAGCGCCGGCTTGATTATGTTCTGTTTCACCGACCAGTTGAATGTGCCGTTGTCCCTCACTGTCAAAGCCCAGAAACAGCGGCACGCTTTCCAGGGTCGGCAAGAGCGCCTGACTGAAGAGCTGGCTTTCCGCTGTTTTTATCTTGTCATCCTGATTGGCATTAAGTTTTTCCTGGTTTTTGCGGATTACCCAGTCAAAGAACTGGTTAAGGCTCTCAGGGCAGTTGCTTTTAATCCGCTGCAGTCCCAGCCGGAGTGAACCCTGCCAGTAAAGCGTATTTTTAACTTGATAGGGAATCGCAGTCAGTTTGACCTTATCGGTCAGGGTCTGCCAACGCTCAAAATCAATCAGCAGCCGTTGATTCAGCTTAATGCCACTGTCCGCCGGCAGACTGATAGCAAGTCCATCGGCCGAAGCGTCCAGCGTGGTTACTGACCACTGCTGGTCACCAAGGCTGACGCTGACCGGGGTACGGATGTAATAGCGCGCCTTATCGCGCTGGATATAAGCCTCCAGCGTCTCCGGCGTGAGGCCAGCGTCGATAAACAACTTAAGCGTTTGCAGGTTTTTAAGTTGTAAGGCTGAGACGCTGGCAGTCGGTATGACCTGCTGCATGGCGGGGCCAAGATCAGTGACCGTGACCCGGCGCTGAATTCGACCTGCGCGGTACAGACTCCGTTGACTTTGCTCGGCATCGACCTCGGCGATGGTTGCCGCCGCAGATTGTGAGGCTTTTTTATCGAGCGTGACGCTACGGGCGCTGAGTAAAAGCAGACGGCTACCCGTTTGGGACAGATACCAGTTGATGATCTTGCTTACCGCTGCGGTCTGTACCAGCGGCGCGCTGAAGCTGTTCGTCTGATCAAAAGCGGTGATGACCGTACCGGCCCCTTTTGCCAGTGCCATCAATGGCAGCTTCTCCAGCCAGTCAATCTGCAGTCCCTGCCAGCTTGCCAGTTGTTCCCGAGCTGTCGGCATTAAATGAAATGCCAGCAGAGGCTCCGGGCTGTCAGCTTCACCCAGCCACAGCAGCGGAGTACTGAGTTGGGACAGCCAGAGTCGTTGATAGAAACCCGCCTGCAGATTGAGAATTTCATTGTCCACATCCTGCTGCCGCTGGCCTGCCTGCTTGTCCAGCCACTGCTGCAACCAGTCAGTAAAGCTATCGCTGTTGTTATTGACCCGGCCCAACACGGCGCTGGTGTGATTGACGTCATGTTCGAGTTTTATAACCTGATACATGACCTCGCCGAACAACTGGTGTCCGTCTTGCTGCTGAAAATCGACAAAAGCCACCGAGACCTTGTCCTGTGCCTGCAGCGAATAGCTTCGCCGCAAAGACACCCGAATTGCATTGAGTGCAATATCAACGGTATGGCCGTGATAAAGCACATCATCAAGCCGCAATTGCACTGGGGTGCTGAAGACAATCCTTGCTTCGGCCCGCTCGATAGATTTATCCAGCGACAACGTTTGTGGTAATGCCTCTGATGCGGAACCTGAATCCGGGCCGGGAGCAAGTTGTTTCAGGGCCTTGAACAGGGTTTCGTAGACACCGACGGTGTAGCGGCCGTCAAAGCGGCTCATCAGTTGTTTGACCAGCAGATAAGCGCGGTCATCAAGATAATGCACGCGGCCGCCAAACTCATAGGCCTGACATTCGCCAGCCACTTTACCGCGAAGATCGATGATGCGGAGGCAGGTTTTGCTAAGCCGTTGTCTTTCCAACTCCTGCAGAAAAGCTTGATTTTGCTGCTTGCGGTCGGGGAGTTCGGCCATGGCGGACGTCAAGCCTGGTGAAATTCTGCCGGTGTTTTTGCGCGGATGCTGAGCGCATGAATATCGCGTTGCATCAGATCGCCTACCTGCGCATAGACCAGTTTATGCCGCTGGATAAGCGACAGGCCATGAAAGGCTTCACTGACGATCAGCAGGTTGTAATGACCGCCGCCGGTGTTACCGGCATGGCCGGCATGACTGGCGCTGTCATCTTCAATCTCGACAAATTCGGGATCAAGCGTCTGCAGCGCTTTCTCAATGGCGGTGACGGTGTTCATGGCAGCACTTTTTTGAACGGTTTTACTGTGACCTTGTCATAGACATCAGCGTCCATGTAGGGATCGGCTTTTGCCCAGGCTTCGGCAGCGGCCAGATCGGCAAACTCGGCAACAACCAGACTGCCGCTGAAACCGTCTTGTCCCGGATCCTCACTGTCCACGGCGGGATGGGGCCCGGCCAGGATCAAGCGACCTTGATCCTGCAGCGCTTTCAGCCGCGCCAAATGTGCCGGTCTTGCCTCGAGACGTCGAGGCAGACTGTCAGGTTTATCTTCGCTGATAATCGCGTAAAGCATAGTGATGGGTCCTACTTGGAAACTTCAACAGCGTGGCGGGCCAGATAGACGGATTGGGCAATCACAAACAGGATAGTCAGGCCCAGCATGCCGAACAGTTTGAAATTCACCCAGGTCGCTTCATCAAAATTGAAGGCAACATAGAGATTGGCGACACCGGAACCGACGAAAAACAGAATCCAGGCCAGGTTGAGACGGGACCAGACCTTATTCGGTAACTGAATATGTTGTGCCATCATCCGTTCCAGCAGTGATTTATCGGTAAACAGATAGGCACCGATAAAGACCAGTGCGAACAGCCAGTTCACCGCGGTCGGTTTCCATTTGATGAAGTCCGGGTTCTGCAGCCATAAGGTCAGGCCGCCCAGCAGCACCACCAGGATCAGGGTAATTAAATGCGCTCTTTCTACAGTGCGGTGACGCAGCCAGGTATAGCTGACCTGGAACAGGGTGGCGATAATCATCACCACGGTGGCGGCATAAATGCCTTCCACCTGATATATCTGACCATTGAAATGGTATTCGCCACCACCAAATTTATAGGCGACAAAAAACAGAACAATGGGTAAAAAATCAAAAAACAGTTTCATTGTAAATTCAGTTAATTAGAGTACAGAAACATTCTATCGTAAAATGTCCGTTATGACCCAGTATGACTTACACACACATTCGACCGCATCGGACGGTTCCTTATCCCCGACTGACCTGGTGACCCGCGCTAAGGCGCAGGGGGTAACCCATCTCGCGCTGACCGATCATGACGGCACAGAAGGTCTCGAAGAAGCCGCCGTGGCAGCTGAACGCCTGGGCATCAGCCTGATTCCCGGTGTGGAGGTCTCAGTCAGCTGGCATGGCGCGACGGTCCATATCGTCGGCCTGCAGCTGGATCAGCAAAACGAAGCCTTACAAAACGGATTGCGTTCCCTGCGTGACTACCGCCGTACACGTGCCAGGAAAATTGCGGAGCGCCTCGACAAAGCGGGTATACCCGGTGCACTGGAAGGTGCCGGTAAATATGCCTCGGAAACCATGCTGGGGCGGGTACACTTTGCGCGGTTCCTGGTCGAGAAAGGTCACGCCAGTGATATGAAAGAGGTATTTAACCGCTTTCTGGTCAAAAACAAGCCGGGTTATGTCAGTGGCCACTGGGCGACACTGGCTGATGCGGTCGGCTGGATCCGTGAAGCCAGTGGCCAGGCTGTCATCGCTCATCCCGCCCGTTACAAGATGACCAACAGCAAACGCCGGCGATTGCTGGCTGAATTCAAATCACTTGGCGGTGAGGCGATCGAGGTCTCTTCCGGCAATCAGCATCCTGAGGAAGTCCGGGTGATGGCAAAACTCGCGGTAGAATTCGATTTACTGGCCTCCTGCGGATCGGATTTTCACAGCCCCGATAATAATTGGATTGAGCTGGGTAAGATGACCACAATGCCACCTTTTGTCACGCCGATATGGACGCAGTGGCAATAAGCGTGCACGCTTAAGACGACAACTAACAATAAAGAGCAAGTCATGAGTCAGTTTTTCCAGATTCACCCCGAGAACCCACAACTCCGCCTGATAAAACAGGCCTGTAAGATCATCCGTGACGGGGGCCTGGTGGTTTATCCCACCGACTCCGGTTACGCACTGGGTTGCTATATCGGCGATAAATCAGCGATGGAGCGGATCCGCCGGCTGCGTGATCTGGATCAGGATCATAATTTCACCCTGGCCTGCCGTGATCTGTCAGAGCTGTCGACCTACGCCAAATTCAATAATGCCGTGTTTCGTCTGCTCAAGGCCTACACGCCCGGGCCATATACCTTTATCCTGCCTGCCACCAAAGAGGTCCCGCGCCGGCTGCAACACCCCAAGAAAAAATCGATTGGTTTGCGGATTCCCACCCATCCTATTGCCCTGGCGCTGCTGGAAGAACTGGATGAGCCATTGATGAGTTCGACGTTGATTTTGCCGGGCGACGACTTACCCATGACCGAGGCGGCGGATATCGAAGAAGCGATCGGCAAGCAGGTGGATTTGATCATTGATGGAGGAGCTTGCGGCGCTGAACCCACCACCGTGATTGAGTTTATTGATGACTTGCCGGAAGTGGTCCGCGTCGGCATGGGGGATCCTGCCCCTTTTCAGGGCTGATATGGGCTGGTGGATTGCAGGACTGAGTATCAGTCTCGTGGTGGGTATCGGCCTGTTTCATGCTCGGACTGACTGGGGCGGTGCGCATGTGAACTGGCTGGATGGCTGGACCCGGCTTATCTGTCGTTATCTGCATGGGGTCAAGTCTGAGACTCAGCTTGATTTACCCGTGACCGGGCCGGCCATCGTTGTTGCCAATCATGTGTCTGGTCTGGACCCTTTATTGCTGATTGCGGCCAGCCGCCGGCCGTTACGTTTTCTGATTGCCACCGAAGAGTATCAGCGCCCGGTGGTGCACTGGCTGTTCCGCCTGGCAGGCTGTATTCCAGTCGATCGTAAAGGCCGTCCGGAACAGGCATTACGCACGGCCAGACGTGCACTGGAGCGGGGCGAAGTCATCGCCTTATTTCCGCATGGCAAAATTCATCTCGACAGTGATCCACCCAGGCCAATTAAAGGCGGTGTGGTTCGCCTTGCTGCTTGGAGCGGTGCTGCTGTGTACCCCGTCCGCATTGATGGCGTCAAGGCTGAAGGGCAGGTGTTTATGGCCCCGTTCACGCCCGATCGTGTCACCCTGACTTTACATCCCGCTTTGCAGATCACAGAACCTGCGTCCAAAATCAGCCTGGAGCATATCCGTCAGGCGATCGAAACTCCAGCCGACTTATCTTACTGATTTCAGTCTTGAAATCCGGAACGACTTCCCCCATTTCCCAGATAACACACTTTTTTAAGGGAAATTATTCATGCAGATCGATAAATTAACCAGCAAATTCCAGGAAGCGCTGGCAGCGGCACAGAGCATGGCGGTCGGTCGCGATCATCAGTTTATTGAGCCGGTGCACCTGATGCTGGCCTTGCTTCAGCAGCAAAACGGCAGCGTTAAGCCGATTCTGCAGCAAAGTGGGGTTAACGTCCCTGCTTACCAGGCCGAACTGGAACAGCAATTATCGCGGCTTGCAACTGTCGAGGGCGCCAGCGGTGATATTCACGTATCGCAGGATGTCAGCCGCCTGCTTAACCAAACTGATAAGCTGGCACAGAAACGTAATGACCAATATATTTCCAGTGAGCTTTTTGTTCTGGCGCTGGTGGATGATAAAACCCGTGCCGGCGAACTGCTGCGTGAACATGGCGCGACCAAGGCCAAACTGGAAGCGGCGATAGAAAAAATGCGTGGGGGAGAACGTGTGACTGATCCGAATGCAGAAGAACAGCGCCAGGCGCTGGAGAAATTTACCATCGATCTGACTGCCCGGGCCGAAGAAGGCAAGCTGGACCCGGTGATTGGCCGCGATGATGAAATCCGCCGCACCATCCAGGTTTTGCAACGCCGGACCAAGAATAACCCGGTGCTCATCGGTGAGCCCGGTGTCGGTAAAACCGCGATTGTCGAAGGCCTCGCCCAGCGTATCGTTAATGGTGAAGTACCGGACGGTATGAAGCATAAACGGGTACTGGTGCTGGACATGGGTTCATTGATTGCCGGTGCCAAATTCCGCGGTGAATTTGAAGAGCGCCTCAAAGCGGTGCTCAATGACCTGTCCAAACAGGAAGGCCAAATCATTCTGTTTATCGATGAGATTCATACCATGGTCGGCGCCGGCAAAGCAGAAGGCGCGATGGATGCCGGTAATATGCTCAAACCCGCGCTGGCACGGGGCGAGTTGCATTGTATCGGCGCCACCACACTGGATGAGTACCGCCAGTACGTCGAAAAAGATGCAGCGCTGGAACGCCGCTTCCAGAAAGTGATGGTCGGCGAGCCGACGGTAGAATCCACTATTGCCATTCTGCGCGGTCTGAGTGAGCGCTATGAACTGCATCACGGTGTTGATATTACCGACCCGGCGATTGTGGCTGCGGCGACGCTGTCGCATCGTTATATCACGGATCGCAAACTGCCGGATAAGGCCATCGATCTGATTGATGAGGCGGCCAGCCGTATCCGGATGGAAATTGACTCCAAGCCCGAATCCCTGGACCGCCTGGAACGCCGTTTGATTCAGCTTAAGATTGAACGTGTGGCCCTGCAGAAAGAAAGCGACGAAGCCTCTAAAAAACGGCTGGAAACGCTGGAAAGCGAAATGAAAAAGCTGGCCCGCGAATATACCGATCTGGAAGAAGTCTGGAAGTCGGAAAAAGCGGCGCTGCACGGCAGTCAGCATGTCAAGGAAGAGCTGGAAAAAGCCCGTCAGGAACTGGAGTCAGCCAACCGTAACGCCGACTACGAAAAAATGGCGAAGCTGCAATACGGTCGTATTCCGGAGCTGGAGAAACAACTCGATATCGCGACCCAGGCCGAAATGCAGGAATTCACTTTGCTGCGGAACAAAGTCGGTGAGGAAGAGATTGCCGAGGTCGTATCGAAGTGGACCGGCATTCCTGTCTCCAAAATGCTGGAAGGCGAGCGCGAAAAACTGCTGAAAATGGATGAGGCGCTGCATCTGCGGGTGATTGGTCAGGATGAGGCAGTGAGTTCGGTAGCTAATGCGATTCGCCGCAGCCGCGCAGGTTTGTCTGATCCCAACCGGCCCAACGGCTCCTTCCTGTTTCTGGGGCCTACCGGTGTCGGTAAAACCGAACTATGTAAGGCGCTGGCGAGCTTCCTGTTCGATACCGAGGAATCCATGATTCGGATTGATATGTCCGAGTTTATGGAAAAGCACTCGGTCGCGCGTCTGGTCGGTGCGCCGCCGGGCTATGTCGGTTACGAGGAAGGCGGTTATCTGACCGAAGCGGTCCGCCGCAAACCCTATTCGGTGATTCTGCTGGATGAAGTGGAAAAGGCACATCCGGATGTCTTCAACGTGCTGTTGCAGGTGCTGGATGATGGCCGCCTGACAGATGGTCAGGGCCGTACGGTGGATTTCCGTAATACCGTGATTGTCATGACCTCGAATCTCGGTTCCAGTGTGATTCAGGAAATGGCTGGTGAAGAGCATTATGAAGAAATGAAGTCGGCGGTGATGGAGATTGTCGGCCAGCACTTCCGTCCCGAATTCATCAACCGGGTCGATGATGTGGTGGTGTTCCATCCGCTTCAGCAGGACCAAATCCGGGCGATTGCCGATATTCAACTGGCGCATTTGCGTGCCCGTCTCGGCGAGCGCGATATCAAACTGCAGTTGAGCGAGGAAGCGCTGGATCTGGTTGCTGCAGAAGGTTTTGACCCTGTATACGGTGCCCGGCCGCTGAAACGGGTGATTCAGCACGAGATAGAAAACCCGTTGGCGCAGGATCTACTGTCAGGCAAGTTCAAAGCGGGAGATACCGTAAACGTCGATGTCGAAGGCGAAAAACTGGTGTTCAAGGAATTAGTACTTCACTAAAAAAGCGTTACCCTACGTCGCGAAGTGCTTATGCAGGGTGACTACAAGTCACGGTTTTTGCCCTGTTTGAGGCTTTCCCATTTGCCAGTCTCAACAGAGGCGGAGATGAGAGAAAAACAAGCTATTAGGGCGCTCAGCCAAGTTCTGAGCGCCCTGTTTTTCTACCAGGCTTTGTAGGGCAGGAATTTACCGTCCATCGTGACGACTACGCGATCACCCTTGGGGTCAGCTTTATGCTCGACCGACATATTAAAGTCAATCGCACTCATAATGCCGTCACCGAATTTTTCCTGAATCACTTCCTTCAGTGTCGGACCATAGACACCCACGATTTCATACAAGCGATAAATCAGTGGATCGGTCGGTACCGCCTGGTCCCAGACTTTGGTCGGATATTCCTGCAATGCCTGGCTGACTTCTGCCGGCAGTTCCATAAACCGGCACAGTGCGGTGGCGGTGTCTTCCGGCATGCTGTTCATGCCCAGGCAGGCCGAGGTGGTCCAAACCGGTGACATGCCGATGGCCTCACCGATTTGTTCCCAGCTCAGGTTTTTGGTTTTTTTGGCCACGATAATGGCCTCGGTCATGGCGACTTTATCCATGTTGACTCCTATTTTTCGAGAGAAAGCCGGCGCTGATTCAGCGCCGGCAGGCAGGGGAAAATAATCAGGCTTTGACGGCGTCGGCAGAATCACTGCTGACAACCGGTTTACGAACCTGGCCTGGTCTCAGGTGAGTGGCATACAGCACAGTACCGGTCAGCAGCAGACCACCGACGAGGTTACCAAGGATGACCGGAATCTCGTTCCAGAACAGCCAGTCTCCGATAGTAATAGGCGCGCCCATCATCATGCCCAGCGGGAACAGGTACATATTGACCACGGCATGCTCAAACACCAGACCGAAGAAGATCAGAATCGGCATCCACATTGCGATCACCTTGCCACCCACGGTTTTGGAATACATAGCGCCGACGACGCCAATAGATACCATCCAGTTACAGAGGATGCCTTTGACAAACACGGTGAACCAACCGGCGGCACCGTATTCAGCAAAGCCCAGTGTGCGTGCTTCGGCGGCACCGGCAAAGGCTTTGCCAACGGCGGTAGGTTCGGCGGAAAAAGAATAGGTGAAGGAGATGGCAATCAAAGTGGCGGAAAACAGGGCGCCCAGCAGATTCCCCAGGCCCACCAGACCCCAGTTTTTGAACATACCGGACATCGTGGCGCCGGGACGTTTATCAAACAGCGCCAGAGGCACCAGGGCAAAGACCCCGGTTAACAGATCAAAGCCAAGCAGATTCAGAATACAAAAACCCACCGGGAAAATAAGCGCACCGACTATCGGGTATCCGGTCTGCACAGCGGCGGTGACCGCCAAGGCAACGGCAATGGCCAGAATGGCGCCGGCCATAAAGGACCGAATTAATACATCCCGGGGCGCCATAAATAACTTGGATTCGCCCGCATCCACCATGGTTTTTACAAACTCATTGGGTTTTACATACGACATCAGAAACTCCCATCATCAACAAGAAAGCAATTAACAAAATGCTGCTTGCTGATAATGGGCATATACTATGCCAAATTAGAAAATCTAATTAAAACAGATGGATAGTGTGTGTGCGTGTTTGTTTCAGGGCAGCGGTTGCACCAATTTGAAGACCCGCGTTCAAGCAGTGCACGATTATGACGCGCTATCTCTATCCTGTTCATTGATGATGGTAAACCGGGTCTCTTCTTCCAGCGGCTGCCAGTCGGTGTTTTTAAGAATACGGGCTTCCGGGCGGCCGATATGATATCCCTGCGCGTAATCGACACCATACTGACGTAGCAGGGTGAGGATGTCCTTGTTTTCGACAAATTCGGCGATGGTTTTGCGGCCCAGCCCTTTGGCGACATCAATCAGGGCTTTTACAAACAGCTGATCATCGGCGTTTTTGTCCAGATCCTTGATAAAGATACCGTCGATTTTGATGATATCAATCGGTAGTTGACGCATATAGCTGAATGAAGCAAAGCCGACCCCGAAATCATCCAGTGAGAACTGGCAGCCCAGTGCTTTGATTGCGGTCATCATCAGTTTTGCCTGCTGCAGATTGGATACCGCTGCGGTTTCGGTGACCTCAAAAATGAGTCTGGACGGGTCGACCTCATATTTTTTGATGACTCGTTTCAGAAATGGCAATAACACCGGTGCATCGACCATGGAGCCCGAAAGATTGATGGCGAATTTAACGTCCTTGCCCTCTTTCTGTAGTTTGCTGAGCTGTCGAATGCCCTGCTGAATCACAAACTGGTCGATGCTCTGAATCAGGCCGACCTCTTCAGCGATCTCGATAAACTTGCCCGGCATCCGTATCTCGCCGCTGCCTGGATCGCGCATCCGGATCAGCACTTCGTAGTGCTGAATCGTGTTGTGTTCGATATTTAAAATTGGCTGGTAGTGGAGCACAAAATGATTGTTCTCCAGCGCTTCTTCGATTTTGTGCTTCCAGAACACCCTCGTTTCCAGCTGTTCGCGGGTCTGATCGTCGGCAGAGAACACATGATAGGTGTTTTTGCCGGCGGATTTGGCCTTGTACATGGCCAGATCGGCAAAGCCCATCAGTTCATGAATGGTCGCATCATGCAGCGGAAATCCCACTACGCCGATACTGCCGGTTACTTTGTGTTTGACCGTACCGTATTCCAGTTGAATCTTGTTGAGTTCAAGCAAAATCTTTTTCGATAAAGTGACGGCGCCCAGTTCATCGGTCTCCGGCATCAGCACGGCGAATTCATCACCTCCCAGTCTGGCGACCAAATCGGTATAACGCACCACCTGCTTGAGCGTTTTTGCTACCAGTTTGAGCAACTCGTCGCCGGCACGGTGGCCGCTGGTGTCATTAATATCCTTGAATTGATCCAGATCCAGGAACAACAGTGTGTTGTTGTGGTTATATCGAAGCGCGGTGCGCAAGGATTTTTCGAATTCCTCGACAAACTTGCGGCGGTTACACAAATCAGTAAGCGGATCATGCTCGGCCATCCAGACGATGCGTTTTTCCGCCTCCTTCTTTTCGGTCATATCCAGACCGACAGACATTAATACCGACTGATTGACATTGTTTTCAATGCGCGAATGTAGCCAGGAAATATCCCGGATATGGCCGTTTTTATCAATCAGCTCCGATTCCTGCTGGGCAATCTGGAGGTTGCCGGCGGAGAGTTCTCTGAATAAGGTCAGGGCTTCAGTCCAGTTACCGGCAGGGAAAAAGCGTGCGACATCCGAGTTGAGCACTTCAGCTTCGCTGAAACCGGTAATTTTTTCGCCGTAGTCATTGAACATCGTGAGTTTAAAGTCGGCATCAATGGTGAGAATAATCAGCTGTGCCGTATCCAGCAGGTTTTTAACAAAGTCGCGTTCCCCACGCAGTTCTTCATTGGCCGCATGCAGCATCTTGGAGCGCTGGCTGACATTCTGGTCCAGCTGTTCCAATACACTGGACAGCTGCTTGGAAGCTTTCAGCAGATCACTGATTTCCTGCAAGCGGGAATGCTCCCCGGTGGATTCAAAGATTTGCCGCGCTTCGTCGTATTTCTTGGCTGATAACAGCGGTAAAGCCTGTGTAATCTGATCTAGGTTTTCCAGCGGGCGCGTCAGTGTCTGGTAGTGACGTACAGCAAACAGCGTAGCGAGAACGACCAGTACCAGGCCAGCCAGCGTGTAATAGAGTACGGCCGTGACAAGATCAGAGTGGTCGGGAAGGGCGTTGGTATGAAACAGATAAGCAAAAACAATCAACGCGATGAAGCCGGCGATCAGCACGCTGCTGAATGTTTTAGTGGCAGCAACCCACTGTAGGCTGTTACGCGATAGAGAGCGCATTAGTCATTATCCGCCTTCACACAATCCCATATGAGAAGAAACAGGCCCCTTCAGGCGCGTTTCTCGTTATCTGACACTTTTATCAAAAACCAGTCAAGCGCCCGCTGTGGCAGCAGCCGTTTCAAAACAGCAAATAAATAGGTCGGAAAAGTCACGTAGTAACGGATTTTGGGTCTTGTGGCTTCAAAAGCATGCAGACATTTTTCCACCACCGCGTCTGGCGGCAGGGTAAACGGCGCAGCCGGGCCCTCTTTCTGCAGACGGGCTTCCAGGGCTTCATAAGTTTCAAAGTGGGCACTGGTGTTGATATCGATATGTTTTTCATAGCGGGCAAACGCATTGGCGCGGAAGCGACTGGCAATGGGACCGGGCTCGATCAGACTGACAAAGATATCGGTATCGGCCAATTCCAGCCGCAGGGTGTCTGCGAGACCTTCAATCGCATATTTACTGGCATTGTAGGCGCCGCGATAAGCCATCGAAACAAAACCGAGTACGGAGCTGTTATAGACGATGCGGCCGAAACCCTGCTTGCGCATCTGGGAAATCGCCAGATTGGTCAGTTGCTGAGTACCGAACACATTGGTTTCGAACTGTTCACGCAGTGCCTGCCGGCTCAGGTCTTCAACGGCGCCGGGCTGGCCGAAGGCGGCATTATTAAAGAGGCCGTCGAGTCTGCCATTAAGGAGTTTCAGCGCCTGTTCAAAGCCCTGATTGATACTGTTCTCATCGTCCAGATCCATCAGAACCACTTTGATATTGCGCTTTTCCAGCATGACCTTATCTTCAACTTGACGTACAGTGGCAACAACATTGAAGCCGTGCGCCTGCAGCATATCGGTCGCCCGCAGGCCGATACCACTGGAGCAGCCGGTCACAAGCACGTTTCTGACCTTCGATTTTTGCGATTGTTTTTTCATAAGTTTGTCAATCTAACTAATATTAAAGTAAATGTTTAAGCATTCTGACCGATAAATGCTATATATTCTCTGACTTTTTTCTGCCAGGCCGACATGCAGCAAACCCAAGAAATCAGCACTTTTGATTACCAGCGCTTCCGACAATTCCTGGAACAGGCCTGCGGTATTCTGTTGGGTGAAGGTAAACAATACCTGATTGTGAGCCGTCTGACCCGGCTGATGCGGGAAGAAAATATCGCCAACTTGTCGGCTTTGATGCTGGCGATCGAAAAGGGTCAGCCGCGACACCTGCGCGATGCGGTGATTGATGCCATGACTACCAATGAAACTTCGTGGTTTCGCGATGGGCAGCCATTTGAAACCCTGGGACAGGTAGTCCTGCCGGAGTTTGAGCAGCGCGGCAACGGGGCGCTCAAGATCTGGTCATCGGCCTGCTCCTCTGGTCAGGAGCCCTATACCATCAGCATTATATTAAGTGAGTATTTGCGCAAGAATCCCGGCTCCAGGCTCGGCGGCAGCCAGATCATTGCTACTGATATCTCCGCCTCAATGCTGGTTCAGGCCAAAAAGGCTGAGTATGAAAATGTCGCTTTGGGCCGCGGCCTATCGGACAGCCGCCGACAGCAGTTTTTCAGTAAGGTCGATGAGCGCTGGCGGGTGATCGATGAAGTACGTAACCGGGTCAGTTTTCGTGAACAGAACCTGCTGCAGGGCTTCAGCACGCTGGGCAAATTTGATGTCATTTTCTGCCGCAATGTTCTGATCTATTTCTCCGGTGAGCGTAAACAGGACATTCTCAAACGTATGGCTTTGTCACTGAACAAGGGGGGGTATCTGTTTCTGGGCGCTTCAGAGACCATCAGCGGCTACAGCGATGCTTTTGATCTGGTGCGTACGCCGTTCAGCACGGTTTACCGACGTAAAGACTGAGTCTACCAGCGCTTATCCGGACTGTTTTCAATCTGCGTCGGATCGGCTTGTGCCGGCGGCGGCTCCGGCGGCGCTGGGGGTTGGCATAGACCGAGCCAACTGCCGACACGGCGGAACAGTTCTTTGATCAAACGCCATAGTCTGGGCAGCAGCCAAATCATCAGCACGACAAATGCCACCAGCGCGATCAAGAACAGCAGCGGATGGTTGAGTGCTGTCCACAGACCGCCTATCACCAGTAAGTCTTCAGTGATTGAAGCGCCCCAGTTGCTGACAGGTTCCGGTGAAGTATTGATTAACAACCGGCTGCCGGCTTTGGTAGCATGACTGCCTGCGGCTAATGTGCCGCCCAGCAGTGCGGCACTGAGTTCTACCGCCGGGGTGACATCGCCGACGGCGCTGGCAGCGAGCATGGCGCCGGCGGGAATACGGATAAAGGTGTGCAGGCTGTCCCAACCGGTATCAACGCCGGGCATTTTGTCGGCAAAGAATTCGACACAATACATAAACCCGGCTGCCGTCATCACCAGCGGGTCACTGAGCACTTGCAGTTCTTCAGGGAGGACAATATTACCGGTCAGCCCCATGTATCCAAGCATAAAAATGGTGGCATATAAGTTAATACCACTAGCCCATGCAGCGCCCATACTCAGGGCGATAATATTGACGGCTTCCATCGCTTTCGTCTCCGTTTTGCTATAGTGGCGGCTAATCAATGCCAGGGATTCAAGCCCTGCTATGGCCGCAGTCTGGCTAAGCGTTCAGGCTGACGTCATCATGTTCATCAATAATGACGAAACTCATGACAGGACAGGAACTGATTTGATGATAACCCGAACAGCGCTTCTCGCCTATATCGAAGAAACCCTGGATCCGGGCCGCTTCAAGGATTATTGCCCCAACGGTCTGCAGGTTGAAGGAAAAGACCAAATCGAAACGCTGGTTTCCGGTGTCACTGCCAGTGAGGCGTTGATTGACGCAGCGATTGAAGCCGGGGCTGATGCCATCCTGGTGCATCATGGCTATTTCTGGCGCGGCGAAGATCCTCGCATTGTCGGTATGAAACAGCGTCGACTGAAGCGCTTGCTGGAACATGACATCAACCTGCTCGCCTATCATTTGCCGCTCGATGGCCATCAGACGCTGGGTAATAATGCCCAGCTGGCGCTCAAGCTGGGGCTGGAGGTCGACGGCCGTATTTCCGGTACCGGCGATCCGGCAATTGGACTTTGTGGTTGTCTCAGCGAGCCGCGATCATTGAAGGATTTTTCCCTCCACGTCAGTCAGGTGCTGGGACGGGAACCGCTTGCTGTGCAGGGCCATGACCGGCCTATCACCACCATAGGCTGGTGTACCGGCGCCGCGCAGGGTTTTTTGCAACAGGCAGCCGAGCTGGGACTGGATGCGTTTCTAAGTGGTGAGATATCGGAGCCTACCACGCATATGGCGCGTGAACTGGGCATTCATTATATCGCTGCCGGTCATCATGCGACCGAGCGTTACGGGGTGCAGGCGCTGGGGGAAGATCTGGCGCAGCGCTTCAATATCCGTCATCATTTCATAGATATTGATAATCCGGTCTGAATTGATGATTCAAAATTACCAGAGGCAACTGGACGCCAAACTCAGCCAGCTTAAGTATTTCTTTAAAACCGGTTTGTGGCAGGACATACCGCCTGAGACCAATCCTTTATACAAGCTGTGGCTGAACTTCCTCAGAGTCAGCTTTATTATGGGACGGGAACTGGCTGCCGGTGAACTTAATCTGCGTGCCATGAGCCTGGTCTTTACCACGTTGTTGTCGCTAGTACCCCTGATTGCGGTCGCATTTTCCGTGCTCAAGGCTTTTGGTGTACACAACCAAATGGAACCGGTACTGCTGGGACTGCTGGAACCGCTGGGCGAGCGGGGACCTGAAATCACCGAGAACATCATTGGGTTTGTGCAGAACATTAAAGTCGGCGTTTTAGGTTCGGTGGGTCTGGCGATGTTGTTTTACACCATCATCGCGCTGGTGCAGAAAATTGAAAATGCCTTTAACTTTGTATGGCGGGTCAAGCGTTCACGTTCTATCACCCGGCGCTTTACCGATTATCTCAGTGTGATCATGATTGGGCCGGTGCTGGTCTTTTCGGCACTGGGTTTGGCGGCCACCGTACTGAATCATGAAGTTGTGCAGTCGCTGAGAGGGATTGAACCCTTCGGCACCTTGATCGTAATAGGCACCAAGTTGCTGCCCTATGTGATGATTATCCTGGCCTTCACCTTCCTGTATAAATTCATACCCAATACCAAAGTGAAGCTGGCCCCCGCATTGATAGGGGCGACCGTGGCCGGGGTGTTGTGGATTTCTATCGGTACCCTGTTTGCATCCTTTGTCGCCTCCTCGTCCAACTACACGGCGATTTACTCCAGTTTCGCGATTCTGTTCTTTTTTATGATCTGGTTGTATCTGGCCTGGTTTATTCTGTTGACCGGCTCTCAGGTGGCTTTTTATCTGCAGCATCCCAAGCTGGTGAAACTGGCCGGTAAACCATTGACCCTGAGTCCTCGCCTGCGTGAAAAAGAAGGACTGTGGCTGATGACGGTCATTGCCAAACGCTTCTGCAAAAAGCAGCCGCCATTAACGGTTCAGGAACTGGAAGAGCAGACCGGGCTGACCAACAATGCCATCCAGGATCTGCTGGGCACGCTGGAAAAAGGGGGCTTGCTGGTGGAGCTCGCTGGTGACGAAACCCGTTATGTACCGGCTCAGGATGTTGATGCCATCAAGGTGGCTGCGGTCCTGCATTGCCTGCGCACAACAGAGGAAAATGTGAATTACACACTTAAAAGTCTGGCCGATGACGGCGTGGATGGTTTGCTGAATGCTATCAGTAATGCCCAGGCCGAGGTAGTGGGCGATATGACGCTGAAACAGCTGGCCATGGGGAAAGCCATATCATGAGTGACAGCCCGCTGCTCGGAAAACAGATAGTACTGGGTGTCAGTGGCAGTATCGCCGCCTATAAAAGCGCTGATCTGATCCGGCGACTGCGTGATGAGGGGGCGGAAATCCGTGTAGTCATGACGCGCGGTGCAACGGAATTTATTACCCCGCTGACATTGCAGACCCTGAGTGGTCATCCGGTGGCGATTGAACTGCTGGATGCCGACCAGGAATCGGCGATGGGCCATATTGCGCTGGCCCGATGGGCTGACTGGGTACTTATCGCGCCGGGCAGTGCCGATACCATTGCCAGACTGGCGCAGGGACGTGGTGATGATTTACTGACCGCTTTGTGTCTGGCAACGGATTCACCGATTGCCGTGGCGCCGGCCATGAACAACAAGATGTGGTCCCATGCCCAGACCCAGGACAATCTGGCGCATTTGCGGCAACGCGGTGTGCAGATTATTGGCCCAGCCAGTGGGGATCAGGCCTGTGGTGAACAGGGTGAAGGCCGCTTGCTTGAGCCGCTGGATATTGTGGCCGAACTGAAACGATTGGTGGTACCGGGGGCACTGGTTGGACGCCATGTTCTGATCACAGCCGGGCCGACTTATGAGCCGATTGACCCGGTGCGTTTTATCGGTAACCGCAGCTCCGGCAAGATGGGCTTTGCACTGGCACAGGCCGCGAAAGAAGCCGGCGCGGATGTGACGCTGGTGGCAGGGCCTGTTCATTTGCCAACACCCAGCGGCGTCAGACGCGTTGATGTAGAAACCGCTGAACAGATGCACGAAGCCGTGATGCGCGCGGTAGCCGGCAGTGATATTTTTATCAGCTGTGCCGCCGTGTCCGACTTTCGTCCGCAAAGCCGGGAAAGCGAGAAAATCAAAAAAACCACGCATGATCGTCTGCTGCTGGAACTGGAACCCACCACCGATATTGTGTCTGCCGTCAGTAAACGGGTAAACCAGCAGACCTTTGTGGTTGGATTTGCGGCAGAAACCCGCCATGTAGCTGATTATGCCCGTGATAAACTGATGCGCAAAAACCTCGATATGATTGCCGCCAATCAGGTTGGCGAGAATCAGGGCTTTGCCGTTGATGACAATGCGCTGCAGGTATTCTGGCGTGATGGTGATGCCATGCTGCCACTGTCGCCCAAGACGCAGCTGGCGCGTGACTTGATGACTTTAATCATAAGACAATTCGATGCAAAAAATTCAACTGAAAATTCTTGATTCACGACTGGGCGACTCTATTGAGCTGCCTGATTACGCAACTGCCGGCTCTGCAGGCCTCGATCTGCGCGCCTGTCTCGATGAGCCGGTCATGCTCAACCCTGGTGAGACGTTACTGATTCCTACCGGGCTGGCGATTCATATTGATGATCCCAGCCTTGCCGCCGTGCTGTTGCCGCGTTCTGGCCTGGGCCACAAACATGGCATCGTGCTGGGTAACCTGGTCGGTCTGATTGATAGTGACTATCAGGGGCAGGTGTTTGTCTCGTGCTGGAACCGGGGCGACACCGCGTTTGAGATCAATATCGGTGAACGCATCGCGCAGATGGTGTTTATCCCGGTCGTCCAGGTCGGTTTTGAGCAGGTCGATGAGTTCACGACCTCCGAGCGCGGCACTGGCGGTTTCGGCCATACCGGACGGCACTGACGGAGCGCGGAGTGAAAAAGCCGGCACTGACAACCTTAACCAGCAGTTACACGGTCAGTGTTGTCCTGCTGGCCCTGACGGTTATCCTGCTGTTGCTGAGCCTGCAATTTTATCAGCAACAGCAGCAAAGCCAGACTGCTGCGGTCACAGCAGCATTGCAGCAGCAGCGATTTGCCGCCATTGAGGCTTCGCTGCGAAACGCCGTTTCCCATCAGCAGACCAGGTTGGCGACACTGGCTGAGTCTTTGCAACTGGCCAATTTGCTTAGCCGTACTGACGAAAAAAATATTCTGGACTGGCAGAACAATATCAAACAGCTGTTGCCCGAAGTGGAACATTTCTGTGTTTTGCTGAGTTTGCCCGATAAGCCCGGTAATAACGGCTGTCTCGATATTAGTTACCTGACACTGGACAGCCTGCGGCAGTTAGAGGATAAACCACAGTCTGACATCGCCATGGTGCAGCCGGGCAGCGATGAGGCGCATATACTGCTGGCGCAGAAACTAAAGTCGACCGATTCGTCGGTCAAGGCGCTGGTGATGACGGTAAAGGCGTCGTGGCTGGATCAGCAAATCGATGACAGTCTGGTGGCATCAGGTTACCTGGAAATAAGCCAGGGGCAAAAAGCTGCTACCAAGCTCTCTGGCTACGGTAACCCGCAGTTCAAACAGGGTAAGCCACTATTTTTGGCTGAGATTCCCAATACCCACTGGACGCTGCAATACTGGCCTGAGCAGCGTAGCACTGCTGCCGGTTTTATGTTGCCGGCATTTGTTATGACCTTTATCTTGATTATCTTATGGTGGTTTCGAGACTTTTATCATCAACGTTTGCTCAGGCAGGACAGCGACACACTGAGGCAGCAGTTGGATGATTTACAGCACAGCAGCCTCAAGCCAGAGTATAGACTGCGCGTAACCGCACTTGAGCCGGTTTCTCTTGATATCAGTCATCTGGTAGTACCTAAAAAGGGAATTCAGCCGAAACCACCGAAACCGAAAGCGCCTGTCGATGAAGCCATTGAGGAAGAAATTCTCCTGTCTTCCGAGCCTGAAATAATCGTAGAGCATGCGCTGGCCCAGGCTTCAAAAGTTCAGTTATCCCAAGCCAAGGAGCAAGAGAAAAACGTGCCCACTTTGCCGGACAAAGCGATTTTTCGTCATTACGATGTGCGCGGTAAGGTT
Source organism: Methylophaga sp. (assembly GCF_009711715.1). GTDB lineage: Bacteria > Pseudomonadota > Gammaproteobacteria > Nitrosococcales > Methylophagaceae > Methylophaga. The sequence goes on from NZ_VENF01000009.1 coordinate 251,521, forward strand.
GATAGTCAATTGACACCTGCGGTGATGGAACAACTCGGGCAAGCGGTTGCCAGCGAAGCACTGGAGCAATCACAAACCAGGCTGGTACTGGGCCGGGATGGCCGTCTCAGCAGTGACAGCCTGGCTCAGGCCTTTATCAAAGGTGTGTTGAGTACCGGTTGCGATCTGATTGATGTCGGCCAGGTACCGACCCCCATGGTTTATTTCGCCTGCGAACATCTTGAGACCCACACCGGCGCCATGATTACCGGTAGTCACAACCCCACCGACTTCAACGGTCTTAAGATCGTCATCGGCGGCAAAACGCTGTTGGGTGAGGGCGTCAGCAAACTGTATGACCGGATTAAGGAGAAACGGCTCAAGCAGGGGCAGGGACAGTTGAGCCGGGAAAATATCAAGCAGGCTTATATTGATCGTATTGCGGGTGAAATCAAACTGAGCCGGCCGATGCGCATCGTGATTGACTGCGGCAACGGGGTGGCCGGCAATGTGGCGGCAGATTTGTTCGATGCCCTGGGCTGTCACGTCACCGAACTGTTCTGCGAAGTCGATGGGCGTTTCCCGCATCACCACCCTGATCCGGGCCAGCCCGAAAACCTGCAGGATTTGATTAAAACCGTTAAAGAACAGGAAGCGGAACTGGGCCTTGCTTATGACGGTGACGGTGACAGACTGGGCGTGGTCGATGGCGACGGCAATATTATCTGGCCGGATAGGCTGTTGCTGCTGATGGCGCAGTATATGCTGGTGGATCAACCCGGCGCCACGATTCTGTTTGATGTCAAATCAACCAGTATGCTGGAAGAGGTGATCAGCCGCGCCGGTGGCAACCCGATCATGACGCCGTCAGGTCATTCTGTCATCAAAAGCCTGATGGTCGAGCATAATGCGATGCTGGCCGGGGAAATGACCGGACATTTCTTCTTCCGTGACCGCTGGTATGGCTTTGATGATGCTTTATACTCAGCAGCCCGCTTGCTAGAATTGCTCGCCGCTGATCCGCTGGAACGGACACCAACCGAGGTGTTTGCGGCATTGCCATCGCGAGTCAGCACGCCGGAAATTATCGTCGAAATGGCGGAGGGCGAGAGCCATCGTTTCATCGAGCAGTTGCAGGCCAATGTCGAGTTTGCCGGTGGCAAGCTGTCGACGGTAGACGGCATCCGGGTGGATTATCCTCAGGGCTGGGGGCTGGTTCGTGCCTCCAATACCGTACCCGGTCTGACTTTGCGGTTTGAGGCGACCAGCAAGGAAGAACTGGAATATATTAAACAGGCCTTTATCCAGCAAATGCTGCAGATTAAGCCGACGCTGTCTTTACTATTTTAGAAGAACAAACATCATGAGTCTGAACACACAACGTGCTACCCATATCGCTCAGGTTCTGACTGAAGCGCTACCCTATATCCAGCGTTTTTCGGGCAAAACCCTGGTGATCAAATACGGTGGGAATGCCATGGTCGACGAGGATCTCAAAAACAGCTTTGCGCGGGATGTGGTGCTGATGAAAGCGGTCGGCCTCAATCCAGTGATTGTCCACGGCGGTGGTCCGCAAATCGGTGACCTCCTGCAGCGCGTGGGCAAACAAAGCGAGTTCATCAATGGCATGCGGGTGACAGACAGTGAGACCATGGATATTGTCGAAATGGTACTGGGTGGTCAGGTCAATAAAAGCATCGTTAACCTGATTAATAGTCATGGTGGCCGGGCTGTGGGCCTGACCGGCAAGGACGGCAGCCTGATATATGCCGAGAAACTGCATGTGTCGCAGGGCAGCGACGATCCGGCGGTAAAAGCCTCTGAAATGATCGATCTGGGCCATGTCGGCAAAGTATCCAGTATCGATACCAGTGTCATCGATATGCTGATCCATAGTGATTTCATTCCAGTGATTGCCCCTATCGGTGTCGGTAAAGATGGCGAGTCCTACAATATCAATGCCGATCTGGTGGCAGGTAAAATCGCCGAAGTGCTGCAGGCGGAAAAACTCATCTTATTGACAAATACGGCCGGTCTGCTGGATGCTGACGGCAAGTTGCTGACCGGTCTAAATGCCAGACAAGTCAATGAATTAATCGACGATGGCGTGATTTACGGCGGTATGTTGCCGAAAATCGGCTGTGCCCTGGATGCGGTTCGGGCTGGTGTCACCACGGCGCATATCATCGATGGCCGGGTGCAGCATGCGGTATTGCTGGAACTGTTTACTGATGAAGGGGTTGGCACCCTGATTCGCGGGGGCGCACGATGAACGACAATGTACAACCAAGCCGGGCTGAGACAAAAAGCTCTCGTCGCCAGCAGATCCTGGAAGCTTTAGCCAGCCAGCTTGAGCAGCACCCCGGCGAGCGCATCACCACGGCCAAGCTGGCAGCCAGTCTCAATGTCTCGGAAGCCGCACTTTACCGCCACTTTCCCAGCAAAGCACGCATGTTTGAGGGCCTGATTGGCTTTGCCGAGGATACCGTGTTCGGCCTGATTCGCCGGATTATCGAAGAAGATCAGAATGCCCTGTCACGTATTGAAAAAATCATGACCCTCTTGCTGGGATTCAGTGCCAAGAATCCGGGCATTACCAGTGTCCTGGTCGGTGCGGCTTTGACTGGCGAAACCGAACGTCTGCGTCAGCGCGTCAGCCAGTTTTTTGACCGGCTTGAGACCCAGTTCCGTCAAATCCTGCGAGAACGTGAACTGAGCCTGACCGAGGCCGGTGGCCGTCCGGTCAATGAAACGGCCAACCTGCTGTTGACAGTCATTGAAGGTCATATGCAGCAATATGTTCGCAGCAGCTACCGGCAATCGCCGCTGACCGGCTGGGAACAGCAATGGCGGCTGGTTGCCAGTTTGTTGAGGCCTTACGCATGATTAAAGTCTGTCTGATAGGCGAGGATATTAGTAAAGAGAAGGCGCTGCTGCAAAGCCAGTCTGGCATTACGTTGCATACTATTGCCATGGCTGAGACGGATGTCATGCTTAAAACTATCTGCGACATACGTCCTGATATTCTGGTTTTATCAGACGTGGGCAGTAAGTTGCCCGCTGATGAAATCTGCATGCATGCCTATTTGCGGGCACCGGATATCAAGACACTTATCATTACCGAACACGAAGCCGACTACGCCAGACTGGAGGCGACCGGATTCAGCTGTAAAGGCTTTATGCTGCATCAGCAGCGTCATGCCATTGTCCGTGCCGTCCGGGTGATGTACGACGGCGAAGCCTGGTTGTCCCGCAAACTTGTGACGACAGTGCTCGACCAACTGGCCAGCAAAGCGGTCTCAGCCAAACCGCGACCACAACTGGTCAATAAACGTTAATTCCCTTTTCTGCCTAACCCCACTACGGCAAAAACTATCATTTTTAATCGATAAAAGCGATTGAAAAAAAACGCTTTGTTCGGTTTTTTTGCTGAAAAAGGTGTCAAATTAGTACCACCGTACAATAGTTTGCCCTTTCCAATTCCCAGAGAATGGTCACCGTTCGAGTAAAAGCACCGGCGGATGAAATCTTCGGTCGTGTGCATGCCGGGCCAAATGACTGGCCAATTAATGGATGAATTTGAAGGGGATGATCAATGGCAACACAAATCGGCGTAATCACAGCTGTCGTAGGTACGGTAACCGCCACAGCTGAAGATGGTTCCATCAGAACGTTGCAGGCAGGTGATCGCGTTTATGCAAACGAAGTGATCAGCACGGGCCCTGCCGGTGCAGTCGAGATTGAGTTTGCAGATGGCAGTGTGATGGATTTGGGCAGAGACAGCCAGGCGATGCTTGATTCCGCCGTGTTTAACCCCAATGCCACCGAGCTTGCGGAATCAGAAGGCGAAGCCGTACCGGATGATGTTGCCGCTATCCAGCAGGCCATCCTCGAAGGCGAAGACCCGACAGAAGCCGGCGAAGCAACCGCAGCTGGTGCCGGTGTCGAAGGCAGTGACGGTGGCCATGATGCCGTATTCGTTAACTATCTGAATCCAGAAGTCACCCCTGAAGCTGGTTTTGACACTATCGGTGTTAACAACACCTTTGATGAAATCATAGATGAGCAACTGATCGACGGTGTCCCGACTGCGGGAATCACCGAAGTTTTGCTGGATGAAGATGATCTGGTAACCGACGGCGAGATCGATCTGAGTGATGTCAGTGCAGAGTTCCTGGCTTATCTGAATGCGCAGCATGGCGTCGATGCATTTGGTTTCGACTCACCCGCCGGTGTTGACGATGAACGCACCGAACTGGGTGATGATACTGGTTCTCCTGATGGTCATTTCCTCGGTGGTAGCCTGGTGGCTAACTTCGGACTGAATGGTCCGAGTGAAACTGACCCGATTATTTTCAATGTCACCAGTGGTTCTGATGTCACTGACAGCAGCGGAAACCCTGTTACTTCGCATGGACATCAGGTTAAATACTGGGTTTCAGCGGATGGCCTGACAGTCATTGGCTACATTGTTGACGGGGACTCAGAAGGTGGTCAAGAACTCCCTCCAGAACTGACTGCACAGCAAGAAGTCTTTGACGGCTGCCAAGGTAGCGGTGATGACTTCCCTGAAATGGCGGAAATTATCTTCACCGCTCAAATGACGCCGAATGCCGATGGCGGCAGCTTCCTGGTCGGTATCTTCGGTCAGTTTGACCATGCCGCGCCTGATTATGAAAATGGTGAATTCGTTTTCGAAAACAACCTATTCCTCAACCTTGGCTTCACCATCACCGATGCCGACGGCGACAGTGCCACTGGCACCCTGCAAATCAATGTCGACGATGACAGCCCGGTTCGTGCAGGTGATGAAGAACAAGGAATGGCTACCCAGAGCGGCACAGTTTACGAAGACAGCCTGTCTTTTGAAGATGGTGACCTGTCTGAAGGCAACCCCAACAACGCCAGCGTTATGCTCATTACTTCTGATGAGAGTGATGCTGATCAATCAGATATCGAAAGTTTCCTCGGCCTGTCAGCTGGTGCGTTGGAACCTGCTGTTGACAGCAACGGCGGTGCTGGTGAGGCGGGTAATGGTTCAGCGGCGAAAACCACATTAACAGTCGAAGCCGGCGATATCATCAGTTTCAACTGGGTCTTCGACAACGGCGAGTCTGGTTCAGATGCACTTGAGTATAACGACTTTGCTTTTGTCGTTATTAATGGTGAAGTGATTGAACTCGCTGACAGCAGCGCTGGTAATCTGGCTGCAAATCCGTTTACCTATGAAGTGACCGCGGATGGTGAAATCACCATTGGTTTTGGTCAAATGAATGTGGGCGATACCGGTGTTGATTCCAGCTTGTCAGTCTCTGATCTGACCTTGAATGGTAATCCGGTCAATGGTGGCTTTGATGGCTCCTTGACTGGTTGGGATACCTTGGGCACTGTTGACAGCACAGATAGCCTGATTAGCTCAGATGTCATCAGCGGTAACCTCAACAATCTCGTTAACATGGGTGCCGATGTTCCTGGTTCTTTCGCCTTGCTGCAGGCTTCTGAAAATGAAGTTCAGCAGGCGCTGTTCCAGGCGGGTATTGACTCGCTGCCGACCTTGTCTTCCAAAGGTGAAGCAGTTAGCTACAGCGTTCAGGTAATTGGTGAGGGTGATGATGCTATCTCTGTGCTGACTGCCAGTGCCGGTGAAGGTGAAGAAGCACGTGAAGTGTTTACTCTGACAATCTTTGGCAATGGTCAGTGGGAGTTTGATCTCAATGATCAATTGGATCACGTCGCAGGTGAAACCGCCGAAGAAAACTTTAGCCTGATTACGCTTGATGAAAACGGCGAACCTAATGGCTCCGTTGACAGCATTGACTTTACTCAATTGCTGCAAATCCGTGACTTTGACGGTGACCAACTGATCATCACTGAAGATGATGCCGACATGTTCACCATCTCCATTAAAGACGATATTCCTGTCGTTGGCGACAGCAGTGCGCTGGTGGATGACGATGCGCTGGAAGGCGGTAATGACGGCGGCATCGCGGATGATAATGGCGACGCTTCATTCACAGGTTCATTGAATGCACAGGTAGGTTCCGACGAACCTGCAGTCTTCAGTTTTGCACCGATGGACGGGCAAACCGCTTCTGTAGGTACCGAAACAGTTACCTTCTCATATGACAACGAATCAGCAGTTCTGACTGCAACGATCACTAGCGGTGATCGTGACGGCACTGAGCTGTTTACTGTAACGCTGGATACCGCTTCTGGTGAGTACACAGTCGACCTGCTCGACAATGTATTGCATGAGTCACTGGATGGCGAAACAGGTGATAACACCGAAAACAATGCCTTTGCCGATCTGACCTACAGCATCACGGATAATGATGGCGATACCGTTGAAGGTACCTTGAACGTCAACTTTGATGACGATATGCCGACGGTTGAAGTTGCACCTGACCTAGCAGTCAACTTCTTCAGCGAATCATTCGAAGACTTCAGCGACATCAGCGGCAATAACTTCACTGTTGTGGGGCAGGGCGGTGGTACAATTTCCGGTAGTGCCGGTATTGTCTGGACCGTGAACGGTGCGGGTCTGGAAATCCAGTCTGGTAACGCCGGTGATGCCTCAGCCTCTGATGGTGATGTGCATGCCGAACTCGATACCGATAATAACGACACCCTACTGACACAACTGTCTACTGACGTTGATTTGCCAAGCGCCGATGTCATTCTGAGCTTTGACTATCAGCCACGCCCGAACCATGAAGACGACAGCGATATGTCCGTCAGTTTCGGTGACTACAGCTTCACCGTGAATTCAGACGCTGCCGGCAATGTGACTGTTGATGGTCTGCCTGAAGGTGTCACAGCTGAGCTGACAGAAGCAGCCGGTGGCTGGACCACTATTACCTTGCAATTCAGCGGCATGGATACCACCACACCGCAAACCCTGACTTTTGAAGGTCTGGGTAATGCGAATGAATTCGGTGCCTACCTCGACAACATCAATATGTCAGCGCTGCCCGTGCTGGCCGTTGACGAATCGGGTCTGGAAAACGGTAATCCTGAAACCGGTGCCGTTACCACTGCCATGGCCAGCTTTGACTTCAGTGGCTACTTCACTAGCAGCGTCGGTGCCGATGAAGAAGGCACCACAGCCTTCAGCCTGTCCCTGAGTGGTGAAGACATTGCTACCGGCCTGTATACGGTTGACAGTACAGATACGTCAACCGAGAACGATGGTTATGGCCAAGGCGCAGAAATTGTGCTGAACGTTAACGGTGAAGGTGTCATTGAAGGCACAGCTGACGGCATTGATGGCCCGCTATTTACCATCAGCGTAGATGCCAACGGTGTTGTGACACTGGAACAACTGCAAAACATCTGGAATGACGACACCGCTGACACTGACGAAGCGATGAGCATGCTGCTGGAAGCCGGCACCTTGCTGTTGACCAAGTCTGTCACCGATGCGGATGGTGATACTGTGAGTGCTGATTTGGATATCAGCGGTGTGGCCTATCGCTTTGAAGACGATGCGCCGATTGCCAATGAGCAAGCCGAAGCAGTCACTGCAAGCGTCGAAGAAGATGGCATGTCAGTGGTGACTGAAGATAATAGTGAAGGCAATAAACAAGCTGGCGATACCAATGCTGATGACGAAACCAGCGCTGAAGCCGGCACCCTCACTGCACTGTTCAGTGCCGGTGCTGATGCGCCAGTTACCATCAGCCTGTCTGAAAACACTGACAGTCTGCCGAGCCTGTACTCAAACGGTAATGCCGTGAGCTACAGTGTCAACGGGAATGTGTTGACAGCCAGTGCTGGCGGCATGACCGTATTCACCCTGACGGTGAATGCCGATGGTTCCTACGATTTTGATCTGCAGGATAAACTGGATCATGTCGATGATGGTACAGACTCTGAAAACAGTGCACTGGTCACTACAGAGGGTTCAGTCGAAGGCATCGACTTCAGCGGCATTCTGGTTGCTACCGACACGGATGGTGATTCAGTCACCGGTGCCGGTGAAGGACAGTTTGTTGTTCAAATTCAGGATGATATTCCGGTTATCTCTGAAGATGGCAGCGCTACCGTTATTCATGACGAATCAGCCCTTGCGCAGCCTCACATTTTCGATAATGATGCAGCCCATGACCTGTTTACCTTCCTGCAACCGCTGGGTGAAGGTGGCCCTGTTGAGCTGATAGGGGTAGCAGTTAACTCAATCAATGGTGCTCTTCAGTACAGTGGTGGCGCAGATGGCTTGGCTAATGTTTCATTAACCAATGCCGCAGGCGAGAGCTTTGACGGGCAGGCTTCAGGCCTGAGTGCTACTCAAGGTGGCCAGCCGATCTATCTGTATTCTCTATCAGCAGAATTACTTGCCACTATTGGCACTGCCTTTGGTGTCGACCTGGGTGACCAGGGGCTTGTTGGTGATAACTTTGTTCTGGGTATGACCAATGCGACCTTTGATCCTGCTGACCCGGCTGGCAGCTATGATTCAGCCGAAGACTTCCTAGCAGATATTGCCTTTGTTGTCGGTCTGCTCGAAGGCGAGCCAGGCAGTAGTGATGATCAACTCGCTCTATTACAACTTAAAGCTATTCAGCACGAAGACACCGAAAGTCGTGACGATGATGTCAGCCTTGAGAATTTGATTCACATTACGGTGACTGATAACGATGGCGACAGCGTCGTGACGCAAAATGCCATAACGGTTACATTTGATGACGATGGTCCTACTGCGATTATTCCGACCTTTATCGTTGCTGACGAAGACAATTTGCCTACCGGCGTAGGCGATGATCAGACTGGTGATCTGGCTCAAGCCAATTTGACAGGTACCCTCAGCCATACCTTCGGCGCGGATGGTGCCGGCTCGATTGGCCTGCAGAAAATGCATGGTGAGACTGCTGACTTTACCTCAAACGGCGAGGCAGTGACTTACAGCTGGAATGCAGATACCTCAACCCTGACAGCATCAACGGAAGTCACTGACTCGCCGGTGTTTACTATGACAGTAAACGCTCAAACTGGTGAATATGAGTTTACCTTGCTTGCCAATGTCGATCACAGCAATGATGGTTTCTTCTACGGTAATGATGAAAACCCGAATTTCATCCTTTCTAGCACTGACGTTAACTTCAAGCTGACTTATACCGTTACTGATGGTGATGGTGATAGCGTTGATGGTGATGTCTATGTGACTATCGACGATGATATGCCGGTTATCTCACAAGAGCAGGCCACTGCAACTGTTGATGACGAAGGTTTGGTCGATGGTATTGAAGGAGGTCCTAACGATGAAGTCACCGGTGCAGACGAAGCCATTTTCACTGGCAGCCTGAACTTCACCACCGGTGCTGATCAACCTGGCACAGTTGACTTTGCTGCAATGAACGGCGAAAGCGCGACTGTCGGCACTGAAACGGTAAGCTTCAGCTGGAATAGTGTCACCAACACGCTGACAGCAACTGGACCGCGCGGTCCTTTGTTTACGGTGGAAGTGACCGATACCGCATCAGGTGATTACACCGTGACCCTGCTGGATAACGTTCTGCATGAGTCACTGGATGGTGATGCAGGTGATAACACCGAAAATAACGCCAGTGTCGATCTTGAATTTACCGTCACCGACAATGACGGCGATAGTCAAACCGGTAATCTGACTGTCGACTTCGATGATGACACGCCGGTTGTGACCAGCCAGCAAATTAATCTGCTGACCGAGTCGTTTGAAAACTTTGCGCCTGACCTGACCGGTAATAACTGGACAGTCGTCGGTGAAGGTGGCGGTACCATCATTGGTAACAATGGTATTGAATGGACCGTTAACGGTGCCGGTATTGAAATTCAGTCTGGTAATGTCGGTGGCGCCAGTGCTTCAGACGGTGATGTGCATGCCGAACTGGATGCTCACGACAGCAATGGTGATGGCGGACCTACACTGACTGTGCTGTCGACAGACGTAGATCTGCCGACTCCCGATGCGACCCTGAGCTTTGACTTCCAGCCACGTCCTGATGATGTGGATGGTAGCGATATGGCGGTCTCACTGGGCGGACAAATGGTCAACATCAATGTTGACGGTGCCGGTGTGATTGATTTTGGCAGCTTGCCTGCCGGTGTGTCTGCATCACAATCAAGCAGTGCCGGTGGCTGGACCACCATCACCCTGACCTTTACCGGTCTGGATACCAGCAGTGCACAAACCCTCAGCTTTGAAGGCGTGGGTTCTGAAAACACGCTGGGCGCTTATATCGATAACATCAGCCTGGATGCAGTCGCCAGCCTGACTGTTGATGAATCTGCGCTGGCAGACGGCAACGGTGAAACCGGTGCTTCTACTACTGCAAGCTTCGACTTCAGCGGCTTCTTCAGCGGTGAGTTCGGTGCTGACGGCCCTGCCGGTGAAACCAGCGAAAGCTACAGCCTGAGCCTGAACGGTCAGGATGTCGCTTCCGGTCTGTATACCGTTGATAACAGCGATACGGCTGGCGATGATGGTGACGGCTACGGTCAGGGCACTGAAATCGTTCTCAACCAGGTAGGTGATCAAATCATTGGCTCTGCCGGGGGTACGGATTACTTCACTATCAACGTCAACGCCGAAACCGGTGAAGTCACACTGACGCAGCTGGAGAACGTCTGGCATGCCGATACCACGAACCCTGACGACAGCCAGGGCATGGTGCTGGATGCAGACTTGCTGAGCCTAGTCAAAACTCTCACTGATGCCGATGGCGACAGTGCAGAAGCCACGCTGGATCTGGGCGGTGTCAGCTTCAACTTTGAAGATGATGCGCCAGCTATTGAAGCGCAACAGCCAGCACAACCTTACCTGCTGACCGTGACCAATGAAGGCGGCGACGCCGGTTACAACAATACCTATGGTTTTTACATCAAAGGTGAAAACGGTGAGCCTGTCAGCGGTGAAATCATCTGGGCGAATGTCAAAGACAACACGTCCGAAGAAATCACGGTTGAAGTCACTGACCCATCAGATATCGGCTTCTTCATCATTCCTGATGGTGCGGATCTGAATGATCTGAGTAACGGCGATGCCGTGACCTTCCAGCAGGATGGCGAAGGTAACTGGGAAGTGCTTGTGGGCGGTGAACCGTTGTCTGGACAGGGTACTAATGTACTGTTCGACAATGCTGACCTGAATCCTGGCAACACAGATACCCTGCAGGATAATGCTGCAGCTGGTAATCAGAACTGGGAAGACATCATTGGCGGCGATAACGACTTCAATGACGTCAATATCAATGTCAGCATTAACCAGCTGGGTGCGATCACTGTCGATGAAACCGATATCGGCAACGGTGACCCAAGCAATGCCACTGCAACGCTGGACCTGTCTGGCAGCTTTACTCTTGACTTCGGTGCAGACGGCGAAGGCGATGTGGATTACAGCCTGTCGGTGGCTGATGATGCAGAATCAGGTCTGGTTGATACCGTTAGCGGCAAAGCGGTTGAACTGCGCGTGAATGGTGATGGTGGTGTTGAAGGCTACATCACCACTGACGACAATCTTGAGCTGGCCGTCTTTACAGCCAGTGTTGACGACAATGGTGAAGTTACCCTGACTCAACTGCGTGCGGTTGAGCATGATGACGTGACCGATCCTGATGAAGCGAACTCTCCGGCCACACTCAACGCGGGTGCCATTGCATTGACCGGTACCGTTACGGATGCCGATGGCGACAGTGCCAGCGACAGTATTGATGTCGGTGTGCTGTTTGCCTTTGAAGATGACGGCCCGAGTGTCGGTGCTCAAAGCGATGCAGCCGTTGACGAAGGTGAAACCGTTACCGGTCAACTGGTGTTTGATGCCGGCCAGGATGAGGGCGGAATTTCACACATCAATGGCGTGGCCCTGGAATTTGGTCAGGACGGTTACTCACAGGAAATCGAACTGGATCACGGCACACTGCAGGTCAAAGCCAATGGCGAATACAGCTACAGCGTTGACAGCGGTTCCGTATCTCAGGATGAAGTTGAAAACTTTAACTTCACCGTCACCGATGGGGACGGCGATACCGCTCAGGGCGCCGTGGCCATTACCATTGTTGATGCCCAGGTTTCTGACGTTGTGACGCTGAATGATGTCACGGTGAACGAAGGCGATGGCACAGCAACGCTCACCGGCAGCGTAGAAAATCCTGTTACCGGTAGTCCCCTGATTATTACGCTGGATAATGGGGCCACAATTACCATTCCGGTTGGTGATACCTCAGCAGCATCCACACCATTCGCGGTACAGGGCGATGATCCTTATGTAGATGGTGAAAGCTATACCGTCGAAGTGACGGGTACATCAGGTGGCAACTACTCGTCGCTGGATACAAGTGACGATGCGACCGTGACCGTCAATGACACCATTGATACCACCACCGTGACGTTGGACGATGTAAGTGTTGCCGAAGACGGCACTATCACCTACAACGCCAGTGTGGATAATGCCCCACAAGGTAACCTGACCATTACGCTGACCAATGGCGTCGTGATCACCATTCCTGACGGTGCAACCACGGGTTCCTCTGCGCCGCAAGCGGCCCAAGGCGATGATGTGTATGTTGACGGTGAAAGCTTCAATGTAGGCATTCAGTCAACCAGTGGTGGTAACTACGAAGATCTGGATACCACTGATACCGCCACCGTGACTATCAGTGACACCATTGATACCGTCACTGCAACGCTTAGCACTTCAACTACCGAAGTAAATGAGGATGGTGGTGATATCACCTATACCATCACGTTGAGCGGTGGTCCTGGTGATATTGACCCAGATACTGATCTGATCTTCAACCTGGCTAATGGTGAGCAGGTCACTATCTCTGCCGGTGATACATCAGGTTCATTCACTCGCACTTATTCTGATGGTGAAATTACCAATCAGGCATCTATCAGTAACAGCATAGCTGGCATCGCTTCAGGTGGCAGTGAATACGAGGATCTGCAAACAGCAGGTACGACTACTGTGGATGTGGATTACACACCGGATATCAGCAACCTGACACCGGAAGCTAATGGTGGTGATGTCACCGTTGATGAAGATGACCTGGCAGACGGTAGTGATACCAGCAAGGAATCAACGACTCAGGAAGGCACATTCACCATCAGCAGTGGTGATGCCATTGATGACCTGACCATTGATGGTCATGCAGTGATTACTGATGGCACCTTCAGCACCACCAGCTTTACCACGGCACTGGGTAATATCTTGTCTGTCACTGGCTACGATGCCAATACGGGTGAGATTACCTATACCTATGAACTCAGTGACAATACATTGAGTCATGGCCCTGCCAATAACGGTGAAAATGGGGTATTTGAAAACCTTACTGTTAGCCTGAGTGATGTTGATGGTGATGAAGCTACAGATACATTATCTGTACAAATCATTGATGATGTACCAACCGCAACAGCAGACAGTGCCCAGTCTCAGGAAGGATCAAGCGAAACACTGGGATCAGATCTGGTGCTGATGATTGATACCTCAGCCAGTGTGGACAGTAGTGATTTGAACTCATTAAAAACGTCACTACAGAACATGTTTAACAGTGGCTCAGTAAACTCTGTGTTTATTACTTCATTCGCCGAAGGCGGTACTTTCCATGATTCAGGTGTGAATGGTGGCTGGTTTACCAATCTTGGTGATGCGATGGATGCTATCAATGGCTTGAGTTCTTCTGGTAGCGGTGCATTCGGTACGGATTATGATGCTGCGTTAGAAGCGGTTACCGAGAACTTTACTGCACCACCTCCAGGTGGTGGTCAATTGGTTTCCATGTTTATCTCTGATGGTGAACCAAATGAAAATAATGGAACCGGTAGCAATGGCATTACCAGCGCTGAAGAAGCCGCCTGGATTCAATTCCTGGAAAATAATGGCTTCGATAACTCTTATGCAGTCGGTTACAACGGGCTGAATAGTGGTGACATTGGTCAGCTTGAACCGATTGCCTGGACAACAAGCGAAACCAATAGCACATACGATGGTGCAGGTGATGAGAATGTCATCATCCTCGACGATATCGATGATCTGACAGATACACTGGAATCAACCGTGACGGCGACGCCTGAACCGGTGACTGGCAATGTGCTGGATAACGATACGCCAGGAGCAGATGGTTATGGCGCGCCTGCACTGGTTGATGTGACTTATGACGGCACCACGGTAACTTTCAGCGATACCACAACTTCAGCAACTTTTGAGACTGATGCGGGTACCGTTGTCATTAATAGTGACGGTAGTTACGAGTTCACCGGATTGGCTGATACTGATACAGACATCAGCGCGACAATTGACTACACCATCCAGGATGGCGATGGCGATCAGTCAAGCAGCAATCTGGTTGTAACTACACAAGTGGCTGATGAACTGTATGTTGGTAGCAATCAGGCGAACACATACGAAACACAAGGTGGTGATGACGTCCTGATTGGCGACCTGGGAGGTCGGGATCAGCAATACAGTCCGGGCAGCAACTACAGCATTGCGCTGATCGCTGATGAATCTGGCAGCATGGCGGGTGATCGTAATGAGTTGCTCAAAGATGCGCTGGAAAGCTTCGTTAACGATCTGGCAGACCATGATGGTGTGATTAATATTGCACTGATTGGTTTTGGTCCGGGGGCTAGCCTGGAAATCTCGGTAAGTGATTTGGCCAATAATCCGGATGGTCTGGATGATCTGCTGGCTGAAATTGACGATTTGGGGGCAAGTGGCGGTACCAACTATGAAGCGGCGTTTGATGAGGCTGTGGAATGGTTTGATGGACAGCCGGATGGTCATGAATTTATCAGTTACTTTATGACTGACGGTGATCCGACGCTATACAACGGTGGCGGTGATGGTAATGAAACGGATTTTGAGACTTTCCAGGCAGCGGTTGAAGCTTTTGAAGCCTTAAGTGCCATCAGTGAAGTTAACGGTATTGGTATCGGTAATGGTGTCAATGAAGACTATCTGCGCTTCTTTGATAACACCAACAACGCTGGTACGGGTACTGAAACCTTTGGTACAACCACCACTGTTCTGGCTAATTTCTCTGGGTCTAATGACCAGTTGGATGAAGAATCAGACTGGGATTTTGAGAGTGGAAGTGATGAGTCCAGTGGTCAGCTTTCGATCAATAATGGTGAGTTCCGTATTCGCGATAATAATGGCGGACCGGCTACAACGGTAAATAGCAATGCCTTCACAGCAGCTGTAGGAAGCATCTTGTCATTTGACTTCGGGCTGGGTGGTCGAACCAGTGAAGCTGACAACTTTAGTTGGAAAATTCAGAAGGATGTCTCAGGAACTTGGACAGATGTACAAACTGGAACACTTGAAGGAAGTGGAACCATCACATCAGATGCTTTGGATGGGGGAAATTATAGACTCCAATTTAGTGTCGATGACCAAGCTGTTGAGGAATATACGGTATGGATTATTCCTCCATTCTGGTCTGAAACCAGAGAGTCAACTAATGATGATCTCTTCATAGATAATATAAGCTTGGAGCAGCCAATTAACGTAACTGGCCCAGTTGGTGAGCCACAAGTCATCAACGATGCGGATGAACTGACTGCCCAACTGCAAACCGGCAACACCACGGAAGGCCCTGCCGACCTCGGTGATGATGTGCTGCAGGGTGGTGAAGGTGATGATGTTATCTTCGGTGATACATTGTTTACTGATAACTTGACCTGGACCAATGATGATACTGGTGAAACATTCAGTGCCGGTCATGGCCTGGGCTATGAAGGTCTGGTGGAATACCTGACTTGGGCAGTGAATGATGGTACAGCCCCGGATGATGCGCAAATCATGCAATACATCCGTGACAACTACGATGATCTGATTAATCCAGCGCCTACTCAGGCTGAGATTGATGCTGCCGGTGATGACACGCTGATTGGTGGTGGCGGTGACGACATCCTGATCGGTGGTGAAGGTGCCGACATCTTCCAGTGGAATGAAGGTGATGACGGTTCAGCGGGTTCTCCGGCTGTAGACACTGTTGTTGACTTCAATGCCGGTGAGGGTGATGTGCTGAACCTTGCCGACCTGTTGGATTCCGATGGCAGTAAGACTATCGATGACACCAACCTGGATAATTACCTGAAAGCGACATTTGATGCAGGTAGTAACCAGACTAAGATCGATGTCTACACCAACGGCGATGCCAATACAGGTGGTGACTCAACTCAAAGCATCTTCGTTAATGGTAACCAGCAGGATCTGACTACCCTGTTGAACAATAACAATCTGGATGTTGACCAGAGCTAGTGACTCTGGTGGCCGGTAACAACATATCGTTACCGGTCAGCGTTCTTAAAACAAAAGGCCTGCGGTAGGAATATCGCGGGCCTTTTTGTATGCTGAGATAGCACAACTACCCGAGAAAATATGAGCCAACATCAACCCACCTTGTTTGTGGCAATTGCCAACTATCGTGATCCGGAAATTACGGCCACTATAAAAAACTTGTTTAAGCAGGCTGCTCGACCGGATCAAATTCGTGTTGGTGTGTTGTCGCAGTTGATGACCGATGACGATGACTGTCGTGCACCAACTCATCCTCAGGTGGACGAGATCGTCATTGATGCTGCTACCAGCCGGGGTGTCTGCTGGGCCAGAAGTCATTTGTATCAGGAATTGCTGGGTGAGGAGCCGTTTGTGCTGCAGACTGACAGTCACATGCGCTTTGAGCCGGACTGGGATGTTCGCTTGTTTGAAATGTGGCAGCAATGCCAGAATCCGAAAGCGATCATCAGCCATTACCCGTTAGGGTATACGCCTCCCGATCAACTGGCTGCAAAAGCGATTACCGTGTTGAAGCCCGGCAAGTTTAACGCTCATGGCACATTGATCTATCAATCTGATACCTATATATATAAAGATAAGCCAGCAAAACCAATCCCATCAGCATTTGTTTCGGGCAATTTTCTGTTTGCACCGGTCTCGGCCCTGAAACAGGTGCCCTATGATCCCTGGCTCTATTTTTTTGGTGAGGAAATCACCTTGTCTGTAAGGCTATGGACACACGGCTGGGATTTTTATGCCCCTAACGATGTGCTGGCTTATCACAACTATGGTAAGCGGACGGGACGCCCTCGTCACTGGGATGATCACCGGCAGGCGGAACAGTTGGAATTACTAAGTGTGGACCGTATTCAGTACCTGCTGGCTGGACATCAGCCAGAAGATTTGCATTCACTCAGAGACATTGAGAAATTTGGACTCGGATCGCAGCGAACTCTGTCAGCGTTCGAAGCCATGGCAAAAGTTGACTTCAAGCAGAAAAAAATACTGGAGACGCAATATGTCCGTGACGGCCGCCGTCTTCGGATATTCAAATCGTGAAGCCATTGCCTCTGAAATTGATGCTGACTTGGTGACTACCGTGCTCGGTTTAACCTCAAAACCAGCTTTCAAGCTGGTTTTTTAATATTTAAATCCGCCTTTCTTGTTTTTGAGCCTGAGTTTTCAGCCATTTCTATACAAAAATTTTGAAAAAAATGGCAAAACTGTACCAAAGTACAATACACACCCCCTAAAAAGAGGGGGATTATAATCAGCAAGACCCCCTCATATAGGGGATGCTGTTAATAGTGGATAGTACTTTGGAGGAATCATGGCAACACAAATCGGAATTGTGAAAGCAATCATTGGTGAAGTCACAGCGACTGCAGCTGACGGCTCAAGCAGAACTTTACAAGCTGGCGACCGCGTGTTCGCCAATGAACTTATTACCACAGGACCCGGTGGCGCAATCGAAATCGAGTTTGCTGATGGCAGCTTGATGGACTTGGGCAGAAACTCCCAGGCGATGCTCGACAGCGAGGTCTTTGATCCGAATGACACAGCCGTGGCCGAAGGAGCACAAGACGATGTGCCTGATGACGTCGCCGCTATCCAACAAGCTTTATTAGAAGGTGAAGACCCGACCGAAATCGGTGAAGCCACAGCTGCCGGTGCTGGGGTTGAAGGCAGTGATGGTGGCCATGAAGCCGTCTTTGTTGACTATCTGAACCCTGCGGTTACTCCAGATGCGGGCTTTGACACAATTGGTGTTACCAATAGCTATGACTTGCCAGAAGAAGACATCATCATTCTTCCTGAAGAAGATGAGCAACCAACTGTCCCGCAGGTCAGTGTTTCTGTCGACGTTGAAATTGAAATTGAAGATCCACAGTCACCCCCGCCTGAAGATGGTGTTCCTACCCCTGAATATCCTGTACTGGTTGAAGGCAATGCCGCCAGTGTGCTGGAAGGCACTAGTGAGGGAACAAAACAGGTTGTATTTATCATTAACTTAAGCGAATCGTTCTCGCAAGACGTTCAAGTGACATACATCCTGCAACCGGTTTCTAGCAATGGTGCAGCTGATACTCCCGATGACTGGTTTAACGGTCCGTCTCCCCAGACAGTAACTATTCCAGCCGGAAGTACTTCATTCCCTGTTTATGTGGAAATAGTTGAAGACAACATCCCTGAAGCAAATGGAGTTTTCGAAATCGTTTTGATCAGTGCTAACAATGCCACTATCAACCCAGATGCAGACTCTGCAACAGTCACTATCTACGATGATGACGTGAGTTTAGTCAGTGACGATGTGTCCGGCGATGAAACTGATGGTTTGGTAGAACTGGATGGTGTCATCGATGCTGATTTCGGTCCAGGTGATACAGGTTCTATCTCTGTCGCGCTTTCAGGTGGTTCATGGGTAGGCACAGCAACAGCTTCAGCTAATACTGTTACGGCAGATGATGGTAGTTGGACGCTGGTCATTAATAACGATGGCACCTATAAATTCACCCAAAATGAAGCGTTTGACCATCCTGATTCAACTGATCCCGATGATCCTTTGACATTCGAATTCACTGCAACAGCAACGGATTCATCTGGTAATACCAGTTCTCCTTCGGTATTCACTGTCACCGTTGATGATGATGGTCCTGTAGCGAATAACGACGCAGATGATGCCGGTGAAGGTGAGCAAAATGTAACAGGTAATGTTCTGACAAATGATACCTTTGGTGCAGACGAGCCATTAGCCGATGGTGTGGTTGGTGTTGTTGCTGGTGTTAGTGGTGTAGCCGCTGTTGGTTCACTGGCTACAATTGAAACTGCTTATGGTTTCCTGACTCTGAATGCAGATGGCAGTTATGATTACGATGCCAAACCGAATGCTGTTCCAGCGGAAGGTGCGACAGATGTATTCACCTACACGATTCAGGATGCGGATGGCGATTTAAGTTATGCGACTTTGACCATCACACTGACAGATAGTGGTCTGACCGCAGCAGCGGGGGATATTCAGGCGGATGATGCGGCGGTTGCAACGGCCGATCCTGCAGACAACCTGTTTACCACTACCGTTGTACCATCAGGTGGCACCGGTCCATTTAGTTTTGCGATCGACGCTGGTCATAGCGATCCGAGTTATGGCACCTTCTCAGTCGACCCTGTAACGGGTGTGGTGACGTTTAATCAGACAGCGGCATACGATCATGCGTCGGATTCTGACTTGGCTGATGATGCGACTTCAGTGAATATTGTTGTGACGGATGCAAACAACAATACCTACACCACCACGGTCTACGTCGACATTACGGACGATCTGCCGCAGGCCGAAGATGATGCAGATGATGCCGGTGAAGGTGAGCAAAATGTAACAGGTAATGTTCTGACAAACGATACCTTTGGTGCAGACGAGCCATTAGCCGATGGTGTGGTTGGTGTTGTTGCTGGTGTTAGTGGTGTAGCCGCTGTTGGTTCACTGGCTACAATTGAAACTGCTTATGGTTTCCTGACTCTGAATGCAGATGGCAGTTATGATTACGATGCCAAACCGAATGCTGTTCCAGCGGAAGGTGCGACAGATGTATTCACCTACACGATTCAGGATGCGGATGGCGATTTAAGTTATGCGACTTTGACCATCACACTGACAGATAGTGGTCTGACCGCAGCAGCGGGGGATATTCAGGCGGATGATGCGGCGGTTGCAACGGCCGATCCTGCAGACAACCTGTTTACCACTACCGTTGTACCATCAGGTGGCACCGGTCCATTTAGTTTTGCGATCGACGCTGGTCATAGCGATCCGAGTTATGGCACCTTCTCAGTCGACCCTGTAACGGGTGTGGTGACGTTTAATCAGACAGCGGCATACGATCATGCGTCGGATTCTGACTTGGCTGATGATGCGACTTCAGTGAATATTGTTGTGACGGATGCAAACAACAATACCTACACCACCACGGTCTACGTCGACATTACGGATGATTTACCAACTATCAATGAGATTGCTGACATTGATATGGCTAATGAATTACAAGTTGTAACAGGTCAGATCGACTTTGACTCTGGTGCAGACGGCGTAAATCAGTTTGTAATTAATACAATTAATGATGGCGGATTCTCATCAAGTGTGAGCGGTTTGGGAACAAGTACAATAACTGCCTACGATGCTAATGATCAGCCTTTATACACACTTACAGTTGATGAGACAGGGCAGTACTCTTTTGAGTTATTGCAGACATCTACAGCCGGTGAAGTAACTTTTGATTTGACTGGTGTCAAGGCAGGCAAGTCTGTTGAGTCAATAACATTTGCTGATGCGGTTGATCCTACCAAAGAAATCATCTTTGAAAATGCAGAGATTGATGGTTCTGCTGCTTTGTTCAATAAATCAAACGGCGAGTTTGGCGTTGGCAGTAATTTGTTTAATCAGAATGAAAGTTGGACTACAAGCTTTAACAATTTTTTGGCAACAAACTTCACATTAGCTTATGAGTTCAATGGTTCTGGTACATTAACTGTGAACTACATTGCATATGACTCTGATGGTGAATTTGTTTCAGGATCCTTTGATGTCAGTGCTTCAGGCTCCACAACAATAGATTTTCTTGCAAGTGGTGAATTTGATGGTTTAGTGGACTACATAGACTTCAGTATCACAAGCGATGAAACAGACCAATCTGCGAAAATCAAACTTACTGAGTTCTCGGCTGACTCAATTACACCGCCAGATGATCAATCAATTGATGTTGGCGTAACACTAGTCGATGGTGATGGTGATGTAACAGATGAGACTTCATTTAATATCGACATTACAGCTAATGACTCTGATGAAAACACTGAAGCCTTAGATATTTTAGGAGACGAGGGTTCAGACATTATCGTCAGTAGTGCTGGAAATGACATCTTAACTGGTGGTCTGGGTGCTGATACATTCAGTTGGAACGAGGGCGACTCTGGTGAGGACATTGTCACTGACTTTAATCAATCCGCTGGTTCCTACGATAGCAATGAAGGCGATGCACTAAATATTTCTGATCTCATTGGTGATATCGGGGACGGAAATATAGCTGATTATATTTCAGTGGCAGATAGTGCTGATGGTGCAGTAATCGAAATCAGTGATACCGGTGACCTTGCGGGTAATGTTACTCAAACGATTGTCTTGGAAGGTGTAACAGTAGCTGACTTAGGACCTGATCTCGCAACGATTCTCACTAATCATACGGATGTTGACCCTAGTTAATTAGCTGTATCGGTAATAGTTGAAATAAGGCTGGCTCCGGCCGGCCTTATTCACCTGAACCAGATAACACGGATAGTTAAAGCAACAAACTCTCGTAAACGGATTTGGGGGTGTAGCAACACAAGGAGTCATGTTTATTGATTATCTCTTCATGGAGGGATAGGACATGGCGGTAAAAATTGGTGTGCTTAACGCCGTTATCGGCGAAGCCACGGCCACTGCGGCTGATGGCCTTATCAGAACCCTGCGGCCCGGTGACAGCGCCTTTGCTGATGAGCTGATCACAACCGGCCCCGGCGGTGCGGTAGAAATCTGCTTTGCTGACGGCAGTGTGATGGACTTGGGCAGAGACTCTCAGGTCATGCTCAATAACGAATTTTTCTTTCCGAGTGCCAAAATCGTTGCAGAGAATGAGACTGACGATTTTCTTACTCATATTTCCAGTAATAACTTCCTGATTAATGCCGAAGGCGATGACATTCTGTCCGGGCTTGATGGCGATCTTCCTTCTGCTCCCCATGCTGTGGATTCAAACAATAAACCAGTGGAAAGCACTGATGTTGTCTATCTGGCCGATGTGATCAGTTCGTCTGCGAACTGGATTGCCGGTGTTGAGCATGAAGGACATTTACAGATTCAGGTAAGTAACAGCATGGGCGTTGTAAAAATGTTTGATCTGACCACTGTTGCGGCAGCAGATGATGCTGCAGCGAGATCGGCTTTGGGGGATTTGTTGAATTCCCCGGGCAGTGGTGACGATCTGATTGTGTGATTTTATTTGGTTATGTGAGTCAGCGACTCAATTGAGATAAAGCTTAACGATTACAGACAATACTCCACCTCCTTAAACAAGAGATGCTGCTTGAGTCAAAGCTGACTGTTTAGATGTTGTCCAGGACGGATTTCTAAGGAGGGCCATAAGATGGCTACTGAAATTGGTTTTGTTAAAGCGATAATGGGTGAAGTCAGAGCCACAGCGACTGATGGCTCGAGCAGAATCCTGAAAGTTGGCGACAGAGTGTATGCCAATGAAATGATAGCCACCGGGCTTGATGGGATTATTCAGATAGAGTTTACCGACGGCAGCACAATGGACCTGGGGCGGAGTTCGCAGGCCATGCTCAACAGTGACGTGTTTGATCCCGACCTCGCTGGGGCAGAGCCTGAAGCTGAGGCAGTCGTCCCTGATGATGTGGCCGCGATTCAACAAGCCTTATTGGAAGGGGAAGACCCGACAGCGATTGGTGAAGCGACCGCTGCTGGTGCAGGCGTTGAAGGCGGTAATGAGGGCCATGAGCCGGTCTTTGTCGATTATCTTAATCCTGCCGTTATCCCGGTCGCAGGCTTCGACACCATTGGTGTCACCAATACTTACGACCTCCCGGAAGAAGACATTATTATCCTTGAGGAACCCAATGGCTTTCCTCTTGCAGGTACAAATAATGATGCCGCTTTCGATGAGGATGATCTGCCGATTGAGGATGATCTCGCCCAAATGCAGATTCTTTTTCTCAGTGCGGTGACCTCGTTGAGTGCTGAGACCGGTGTTAATTACAATGCGGAAATACTCTCGCCAGTAGGGAATGATGATGCTGCTGCGGGAGATAATTTGTTACCTGGATCACCCTTGTATTTTAGTGGTGTGCTGAATGCTTCCTATGGTCCTGACGGCCCTGGGGCGCTGACACTCAATGCAAGCCAACCCGGTTTGAGCGGTTTGACCTCCGGGGGAGAGCCAGTCAATGTGGTGGTCTCAGCGGATGGCCTGACCCTGATTGGCTATCATGAAAATGGCACTTTTGAAGCCGATATCGTCTTTGTCGTTGTGATTGACCCAGTCTCACTGACTTATAGTGTGGGCTTGTTTGATGTGCTCGATCATACGGATGCATCAACAGAAGATAATCTGATTCTGGATATCGGCTACACCATTACTGATGGCAATGGGGACTCAGCAAGCGGCAATATCCTGGTCAATGTCGATGACGATTCTCCTCTGGTCAGTCTCTCACTGAATAGTGATCAGCAAAGCGAATTGCCGCTATCGCTGGTAGTAGATGAGTCGGTCGGCACTGATGGCTCGGTAAAAGATGAGCCAGGTCTGGCTGACAACGATGATGAGACTGACTCTGCCGATGACACAGATATTGGTTATGCCACCATCAGTGGTGCCGTTCTATTTGATGTCGACGTGGATGCCGGCGCAGACGGTGAAGATGCCACTGCCCGGAGTTTCGCACTGACACTGGCCCTGGCAGAGGGGGAAACCGAGGTCGACTCCGGTCTGGATGCGACCAATGGTGGCGACATTATGTTGTCCATGGACGGCAATGACATTGTCGGCATGGATGGAGATACCCTTGTATTCCGAATCAGTATCGACGCTGAAACCGGCGATGTCACCGTTTCTCAATACCAGGCCATTGATCATGGTGAGGATGACAACGACCATGATGCTTTACTCACCATCACAGAGGGCCTCATAGGTGCCAACGTCACGGTTTATGACAATGACGGTGACAGCGCCACTTCTGATGATGTGGATCTAGGACGACTCATCGGCTTTGAAGATGATGGGCCGGCACAAACTGTGACTGCCGATGCCGAAGCGGCCGCCGCACTGGCAGTCGAGCTTGATGAAACTGAAGGCGATGACCGCGCTAATGCCGATCTGGCAGAAGTTGCAGACGGCAACACCGACGACGACGGGCCGGGACTGGCTCAAGTGACTACTTCGGTTACCGGCGGTCTTGCCGCGTTGTTCACTGCAGCCGGCAGTTATGGCTCTGACGGTGCAGGGACAGTCAGTGAGGAACTTAGCTTTACCGGTGTGCCGGAAGAAGGGCTTGCAACCAGTCTGTCAGCCACTGATGGTGGCGCGATCACATTGTATCTTGAAGGTGGCGAACTGGTGGGGCGTGATGGCGATAACGATATTGTATTTACTGTCGCGATCATTGAATTCCCGGCAGATTCCGGTGAATATCAGTTGCAAACCACCCTGTACGAAGCCATTGACCATGGTGAAGACGGCAATCTGTATGACGCCGTCACCCAACTGTTGTTGGAAGGTGAAGGCGAAGTACAGTTGCAATACGAAGTTACCCGCATTGATGGCGATGGCGATGAAGCGGTTGCATCTGATCAGATCACCCTGATTAATGCCAACGGTTCTGTCTTCAGCTTTGATGATGATGGTCCTGAGCAGATTGTGACAGCGAATGCAGAAGCCGCAGCCGCGCTGGCGGTGGAACTCGATGAAACTGAAGGCGAAGATCGCGCCAACGCGGACGTGGGAGAAGTTGCCGACGGCAACACCGATGATGCCGGTCCGGGACTGGCACAGGTTACCACCGCGGTCACCGGTGGTCTTGCTGCACTGTTCACAGCCTCAGGCAGTTATGGTTCTGATGGTGCCGGCACGGTGTCAGACTCATTGAGTTTTGTCGGTGTGCCCGGTGAAGGTCTGGCGACTAATTTGTCAGCGACCGACGGCGGTGCCATCACGCTCTACCTGGAAGCTGGCGAATTGGTGGGACGTGACGGCGATAATGACATTGTATTCACCTTAGCGATTATCGAATCACCGGTGGATTCTGGTGAGTATCAATTGCAGACCACGCTTTATGAAGCGATTGACCATGGTGAGGACGGCAATTTTTATGACTCAGTTGCCCAGTTACTGCTGATAGATGAGGGTGAAGTACAATTGCAGTACGAAGTCACCCGTACTGATGGTGATGGCGATGAGGTGGTCGCCTCGGATCAAATCACGCTGGTCGATGACGAAACTTCTGTCATCAGCTTTGATGATGATGGGCCACAGGTCTCACTGGCATTAGCGGCGGAAGTCGACCCAATCATCGTGGATGAGTCTGTGGGTACAGACGGATCAATCCAGGATGAGCCCGGCCTGGCTGACAATGATGATGAAACCGGTTCAGCCGATCCGGATGATATTGGTTTTGCCACCCTTAGTGGTGCCGCATTGTTTAACGTCAACGTGATGCCCGGCAGTGATGGGGAAGATAGCGACGCTCGCAGCTTTGCATTAACGCTGTCGCTGGCTGAAGGGGAAACCGAGATCGATTCCGGTCTGGATGCGACAGATGGTGGCGACATCATGTTGTCATGGGAAACCGAAGGCAGTGTGATCGTAGGCACTGACGGAGATGGTCATGTGGTGTTCCGAATCAGTATTGATGCCGATACCGGGGATGTGACCATCTCCCAATATGAGGCCATCGATCACGGTGAGGACGAGAATGACCATGATGCGTTACTCGCCATTGGCGAAGGTCTGATTGGGGCTAATGTTACCGTTTATGACAGTGATGGTGACAGTGCGATCTCCAATGAGGTCGAACTGGGTAGTCTGATTGGCTTTGAGGACGACGGGCCAGCAGTCACACTGGAGACAGAGTCTGAAGTCAGCATTGTGATTGATGAATCCGTGGGTACTGGCGGCTCGACTAAAGATGAGCCTGGACTGGCTGATAATGATGACGAAACCGGTTCAGCCGATCCGGATGATATTGGTTTTGCCACCCTCAGTGGTGCCGCATTGTTTAACGTCAACGTGATGCCGGGCAGTGATGGGGAAGATAGCGACGCTCGCAGCTTTGCTTTGACACTGTCTCTCGCTGACGAGGAAACCGAAGTCGACTCCGGTCTGGATGCGATGGATGGCGGCGACATCATGCTGTCGTGGGAAACCGAGGGCAGTGTGATCGTAGGCACTGACGGTGATGGTCACGTGGTTTTCCGTATCAGTATTGACGCAGAGACCGGTGATATCACCGTCTCACAATATGAAGCGATAGACCATGGCGAAGATGGTAATGATCATGATGCCCTGGTCGCCCTTGGCGAAGGGCTGATTGGTGCCCATGTCACCGTTTATGACAATGATGGCGACAGTGCCACCTCCGATGATATCGAATTGGGCAGTCTGATCGGTTTTGAGGACGATGGTCCGGCCGCTCTGGACGAAGCCTCTCAGGATGTGACCGAGGGCACCACGGTGACCGGCATGCTTGACTTCGATGGTGGTAGTGATGGTGCGACTGTCACTCATATAAATGACATTGAACTGGTGTTTGATGCAGAAGATGAGGGATTCTCTCAGGCGATTGATATCGGGAACGGTACCATCAAGGTCAAGGCCGATGGCAGTTACAGCTACACTGCTGATGCAGGTCTGGTTCAGCCTGTCACCGACACGGCGACCTATACGGTCACAGATGGTGATGGTGACACTGCGACAGCAGATATTGATTTCAATATCACTGACGCCAATACCCCGACAGCAGGAACCAGTAGCGCATTAGTCGACGATGATGGTCTGACAGGGGGCGTTGATAACGGACCCGGCGATGATACGCCTGATAACGATCCGGACAATGATGAAAGTACCTACAGCGGCACGCTGGATTTCAGCTTCGGTGGTGACGGACCTGGCAGTATCGACTTTGCTGCCATGCATGGCGACAGCGATACGCTGGGCATAGAAACGGTGACCTATAGCTGGGACGGAGGCAGCGATACGCTGACAGCCACCATCACTGGTGGTGCTCGTGACGGCACGGACTTGTTTACCGTCACCGTGAATCCAGTCACTGGGGCTTACACTGTCACCTTGTTGACCAATGTGTTGCATGAGAGCCTGGATGGTCTGGCAGGAGATGATACCGAAAACAATGACTCGGTATCGCTGACCTTTACCGTCACTGACGCTGACAACAGCACGGACGATGGTACGCTCACCATCAACTTTGATGATGACACGCCAACAGTGGATGTCATGACTACAGGTGAAGCCGATGTGGTGATGCTGACACAGGATGCCGAAACAGATGGCGATCCAACAGAGACTGATACTGCAATGGGGGCCTTTGGCAGTGTATTCACATTGGCGACAGCGCTGGCAGGTGCCGATGGGCAGGATGGCAGCATAAGCTGGACCTACACGCTGAATCTGGAGGTGGCGGAAGGTACAGACACTGGTCTGAACAGTGGTGGTAATGATATCTATCTCTATCAAATGGACGACGGGACGGTTATCGGTTCCACCAGCAACACAGAACCCTTGTCAATCGACGCCAGTGTGGTATTCAGTCTGAGTGTCGATGGTGATGGCAATGTCACGTTGAGTCAGTATGAAGCGATGGATCACCTGACGCCTGAAGAGATGGCCGCCTACGACGACGATGTCCTGAGTCTGGCTAACGGTCTGGTCAGTATCACCGGCGAAGCCAGTATTACCGATAATGATGGTGATACAGCCACCGACAGTGAGACCATCGATTTGGGCGGAAACGTGCAGTTTGCCGATGATGGCCCGGTGATTGATGTGGCAGTCACAGGTGAAGCTGATGTGGTCTTACTGACCCAGGATGCCGAAACAGACGGCGATCCGACCGAGACTGATACCGCAGTGGGTGCCTTTGGCGGTGTATTCACATTGGCGACAGCGCTGGCGGGTGCAGACGGTCAGGATGGCAGTATCAGCTGGACCTACACGCTGAATCTGGAGGTGGCGGAAGGTACAGACAGTGGTCTGAATAGTGGTGGGAATGATATCTATCTCTATCAATTGGACGACGGGACGGTTATCGGCTCAACCAGCAATACAGAGCCCTTGTCAATCGACGCCAGTGTGGTATTCAGCCTGAGTGTGGATGGCGACGGCAATGTTACGCTGAGCCAGTATCAGGCATTAGACCACCTGACACCTGAAACCATGCCGGCCTATGATGACGATATTCTGACTCTGGCCAATGGCCTGGTCAGCCTCACCGGTGAAGCTACGATCACTGATGGCGATGGTGACACTGCGACTCACAGTGAAACCATTGATCTGGGCGGCAATATCCAGTTCGCTGATGATGGCCCTGTCTTTACCATCGTCAATGATGGTTTCGACCTCGATAATATTGTCAGTCTGGTCACGCAAAACCCGACTACCGATATGACTTACTTCGGCAACTTCTCTGACTGGGTCTTCGGTGCAGACGGCTTTGGTGAATACTCGCTGACCTTACCGGCAGGTGTGGAACTGGATGAGCTTGCATCAGATGAAAGCACCATTGTGCTCAACTTCTATGAAGATGAGGTGCTGGTGGCAACCCTGACCTTAAATGCGGATGGTCAGGACAGCCTTGATGTTTTCCGCCGGGAACCCGAAGTCGAGTTTATCCCCGTTGCTACAGCTGCTGCTGAAGCCGGTGGGCCTGTAGGCTCTATTCTGGTCGACCTGAACGCAGCCGCTGATTTCAACATTTTGGTTGAGGCGACAAAAGGGGGCGTTGCGGACGATGTGAATGCCAGTACTAATGGCTGGGGGGTTGATAACCAAAATATTGAGGATGATGAAACGATCACTTTCTCATTTGTTGATGATGACGATGATGTCACTCCCTATGGCATTAGTGACTTCAAATTCCAGGTCACAAAATGGACTGGGGGCTTTAATGGTTCTATTGCGATAACCATCGTCTATATCGACGCAGATACCATGATGCAGGAAGATGAAACGCTCCAGTTTGCCAGCGTGGAGGATGCGGTTATCACGATTACTGAACTTGGATGGTTAAATTATGAAGCCGGTGACCAACTGCTTTCTGTTCAGATTGAACATGGTGATGCTTCCGATGGTGGTGCTTTCAACATCAATGGCGTTGAAGTGGGGGCTGAATCATCAACCCCGCCAGCTGACCTTTCCTATGAGGGCATTGTCATTGATGTCGTCGATGGTGATGGTGATGTGGATAGTCAGGAATTCAGTCTAGCCATTGATGGTGATGAGGGTGATGGACTCCAAGTTGAGGCGATTACCGGAACATCAGGAGCTGATGATGGTATTGAAAATCCAGTACTAGTTGGTACTGCAGGAGATGACTTCCTAATAGGCGGCGCCGGTGACGATATCCTGACAGGGAATACAGGAACTGATACCTTCGAGTTCAGCATGGCCTTTAACACTGGTGAGGATGAAATCACTGACTTCGAAATAGGAGTCGATACATTGTCCTTCAGTGATGTGGTAGACGAGAACAATGACATCACGATAGATTTTGCCGATGTTGTGGCGTCGATCGAGAATGGTGGCGCGGGTAATGATCTGACCATCAATATGACCAATGGGGGGGCAGTGACCTTGACCGGTCTGGGTACGGCCGACTCGCTTAACACGGCTGCTCAGTTGGAAAGCTATCTGGGCAATATCAACATCAATACAGATAGCTAATTTGCGAGGGAACGCAGTCTGGTTTGAGGCCGGCGCATCAGCCGGCCTCTTTTTATCAGCGATCGAACTGCTACCAGCAGTTATTATCCTGCGCAGTATGGTCACCGGTTTCATCCACTGTCATGGTACCGCAGTGATCGCTTGCCTGTGGACCTTTGGGGGTGGCGGAGATCGTAAAGCTGTCTTGTGCGACCGCAGAAATAGCCAGGTCATAGTATTTGCTGTCACCTTCCTTGGGAGACTCATTGAAAGGAAGCGCGGCGGCGGTGTAACTGAAATTCTCACCGTAATGCCGTTCCATATAGCCGGCCAGCTCAAGCAGATCCGCCTGTGCATTGGCCCGTCGTGTTTTTCTAACCTGTTCCTGATAGGACGGCAGGGCAATCGCTGCAATGATGCCGATGATGATCACCGTTATCATCAGTTCGATCAGGGTGAAGGCGGATTGTAAATGAAAACGCTTGGTCATAATGGTGCGCCCTGGCGGACGATGATTTCTATAATTCGTTCAAACTCGTCAGTGTTGAATGCCACTTCCTGGCCCACGGTTAATTCCAACTCGGGTTCAGGTTCTCCATAGCTGTTAAGAATGTCCACATCGGCAGCTAACAGATACAGCTGGTCATCAATTTTAACCTCACCGGCACTGATCTTGAGATCCGTGATGGTGCCCTCATTTGAAAAATCCATGGCCTGTAACGGCGAGGTTGAAAGCAGACCCAGCATTAGAAATAAGCTAATTTGTATGAGTTTCATCGCTTGTAGATGTAATCCAGTTGTCGCCATGACTGCCTCCCCTGGGAGCCCGGCCCCGGATTTTCAGTGGTGATTTCGATTTCACCGGATGAACCGGAGCTGTATTTGAACTCAGTTTGTCCGCCACCGTCATTAAGGATGCCCGGAGTGTTGTTTATGCCGACTTTCGACTTTTTGCCGCTGGCCGGTACATAATCATCGTTACCATCGTTATCAATATCCCCGACATTGACATAGTCTGTAACGGTGAAAGCCTTATCACCATTCAGATCAAACGGCGAATAAGTCAGCCTGCTGCCTGAAGTGGCATCGAGTTCCATCAACCAGCTGGTACCGCCATCACCGCATGGATCTTCAGAGGGCAGCAGGGTAGTGAAAATCACCCGGCCGTTGCGAACAATCGCTTCACTGACCTGGCGTTCGCCGACATTGGTACCGGTATCCGGATCGATCAGATCGAGATACCAGCCCTTGTGCGTCGACCAGTCTATGGTGTTTTCAGTGGTGACCCTGAGCTCAAAGCCGGATTGTGTCACTTCATCAGTAATGGATTGTTGTAGCAACTCGGATCGGCTACTGATATTTTCATTCTTATCCCAGATTCCGTAGAAACTCTGTGTGGTCTGATTGACGGCACTGTTGTCACCGACTTCAAAATATTTGCCGGTGCCGAATAACACCAGATAACCGTTACCGGTCGGGTGATTAATGATTTGCGGTTGCGTGGTGATAGGTTGTCTGTTCAGATTGCTGCAAGTCAGGCTGGCACAGGCTTCGAACAGCGGTTGTGGAACGCCACTGGCTTTCATCGCAAAATCCCAGTTAGCTGGTGTGGGCGATGAGACATTAATTTTCCACATATTGCCAAATAAATCGCCGGCATAAATCAGATCAGCTACCGCATCGCCATCAATATCAACTACCGCGGGTGTCGCCAGACCGTTGGGGCGATTTTGTCCGGTCGGATCTTCACTGATACCGCGCTCGGTATTGAGCGGGGACGTTGTCAGCAAGGTACCATCCGCGAGATCGACGATGAAAAGTTTAGCGTCACCGCTTGAACTGTCAGCGGTATTACCATCACCGGCATTATCTGCCGTGTTGTTGTAACCGCCGCTGAAAATGGCTGCCCAACTGCCATCCTGCATTCGGGCGATGCTGGGCTGACCGAAGGTAAAGCCTAAGTCAGCATTATCTGTATCGGTAAATTCCCATAGCACATCATCTTCATCGAAGTTTTCAGGATCAGTCACATCCAGTGCAAAAATCCCCTGACCACCGGCACCCAGGCCGGAAACAAGAATAGTCCTCCATTCATCATTAATGAAGGCATCAACAATTGTCGGTGTACCATCAACAAAGTACTCATGGTTGTAGCCTGACACGGTCAAATCGCTCAGGTTCTGATAGACGCTTTCAGGAATATAACTGAACAGCTCAACACCGGTCTCGGCATTAAAGGCGTGCAGCATGCCATCATTGGCGCCCACATAGATAACCGGCTGACGGTTGAGGTTATCGCTTCTGAAGGTTGAGTAGGGCTTGGCGTTCTCTGCTGCGGCGGCTTCCCAGATATCCGGATAGCGCTGCAGAGGCATCCCGACATAGGCCGGGCTTGAGTGGATAATATCCCCCAGTAGCGTATTACGATTGCGGAAACTCCCCCCGTTGGCGAGTTCATTTGAGTCATCACCTCGGAGGTAATTCAGTACCTGCTGACTACCAAGTTGTGCTTTCTGAGAAGCTGACAAGGCATTGAAGTCTGAGAATGGCAGGCCATCAGTGCCATTGAAGGTGAATATATTGCGACTGGCCGGAGCGGGAATTAAATCACCGGCATCCCATGTTTCAGAGGCACTGAGTGTACCGTCAGCATTGATACTGTAAGCCAGTAACTGTCCGCTCCAGTCTTCGCTGTTGAATTTGGCCTGATAGACCAGGCTATTGGATGAGATTGTTCCGGTGTTCAATGCAACCGAAGAAGCGGAGGACTGACGTTTTGATATTGATGCCAGTACATCAGAGAGGGCATCTGCTAGTTGTTTCGGATTGGAAGCACTAAAAAAACCGCCGCGGCTGTTGATAGAGGCATGAAGCAAATCATCAAGACGAGCCGGGCATTCGCTGCCACTACAGTTGCCTGAACTTGAAGGGTTGGTGTCAGGCCAGCTGATATCCGTTTCGGTATCGATTGCAGCCCAGGCTGCGTCTGCATCCACTGAGCCGGTCAGGCCGAAGCTGATGCCGAATAAGCTCATATGCTGCCAGAAAGCCGGATCGATGGGGGATGTGGCAACATCATTCTCGAGATCAGTACGTAGATCCCGTTTCCAGTAATACATGGCCACATCGGCCAGCGTATTGCTTTGACTATCCCGGAACGGACCAACCGGTGAGTACTGGAAAGGATCGTTTTCGGGGCCGGTGATGTTTAAGCCTGCTGTATTATCAACATTGGCTCGGGCCTCGCTGGTATCGGCATCATAACTGCTGCCGCCACTCCAGTAACCATCCGTCATCATAATGCTGTAGTTGAGGCGGCAGCTGTAATCAGTCCCACCTGACTCTCCGGGGGTGGAACTCCACGGTCCTTTGGAGTCAGTCCGGGAGTAGTATTGGCCGACATCGTCAAGTGCTTCTCTTAGCGGTGTGCCCAGAGCCGGAATATCTCTGCCGTATAAATTATCGAAAAAGTCTTCACGGGAAGTCTCAAAATCACGTACACCATCAATGATAGTGCCGGTGGAAATGCCGTCCACATCAGAGGAACCTTTATTGATCGTGCCATAACCGATACGTTTTTTACTTTGATCAACAAAGGCACGACCAATACTGGCGCGTGCTGTCAGAATTCGCGAACGATAGTAGGTATACCAGTTGGCAAAGTTCTGAATTTCCTGATCGTAGGAGCAAACGCCATCACCCCCGCAGTCATCACGGTTACTTCGGTTATGACCGCTGTAGTTAGGGGTACTGGAGCGAATCTCGACCCGCGTGTAATTGTTCCAGTTCCACTGACTGCCACCGTTATGCCAGAAATAGGTTGCCGGCCAGAACGATTTATAGTTGGTTGTAGTGGAGCAGGAGCCACTGCTATTACAATCCCGCCAGCGGTTATTATTGTAGTTATCATTATTTCGAGTTAAATCACGGGCAACGGAATTGACATCGCCAGATGGACAACTGCCGGTATTCTCGGGGTTATGCCAGGCACAGGACGGATTAGCATCGGGATAAAGTGTGCCATCTTCTTTTACCCAGGGACGGTAG
Source organism: Methylophaga sp. (assembly GCF_009711715.1). Taxonomy (GTDB): domain Bacteria; phylum Pseudomonadota; class Gammaproteobacteria; order Nitrosococcales; family Methylophagaceae; genus Methylophaga. The sequence continues at coordinate 285,280 of NZ_VENF01000009.1, forward strand.
GTCACCGACGGATCATAATAAGTGCTGTTGAATTGGGGGGAGCGAGTGGTGGCATTGTAGGCGTCATTATCGTCGACAGTCGCCACTTCCAGCAGTGTTTTGGAGTAGCTCGGGTAGGGGGTTCCGCTGCCATAGACACTGTCCGGGCTTGGAAACAGCAACGCTGCATAGGAACTGCCGGGGAAAGCCAGATCATCCGGTGTCACTTCAAATACCATTGAGCCTGAGTCATCAAGAATAAACATGATGTTAGGTTCGACACCGCCGCCCAGATAGAGAGGGGTTTTACTGAGACTCAGTGGCGCTGCTGTGGCAACAGCGTTGATAGAGAACAAAGCCAGGGCGACACAGAGACTTTGCAAAGTACGTGACAACATGGCTAGAACCTCTTCGCAGTGGTGCTCTGCAGCAGCGTTCTGGCAACGTCGGTACCGCCGGTGCCCTGGCCGGTGATCCGGTAGTAAACGGTCCCGTTGGGCACGCCGCCATCACCGATGACCAGATCGTCAGATTTAAAATATTGAAACTCGATGATGCTGCTTGGGGCTGTTTTTATATTGGACAGTGCCACGCCATAGCTAACGCTATTGTTATTCCACCAGGTCTGACTCCGTTCCTGCCACCAGCTTTGCGGGTTAGCGTCATTCGGGTCCATTGCGTTCAGTTTCCAGACCCGGGTACTGCCATCGTCAGTGGGCAGAGGCTCAACCAACTGGCTGCTCAGCCAGTTTTCCGCATCCCTGAGAACGGTTTCAGCGGCTTCAAAAGAGAGTTCCTTATCACGCTCATTGGTCGCCATTTTCTGCTGCATTACACCGCTGCGAATCGAAGACAACCCGATGATGGTAATAAGCACCAGAAGAATCATACTGACGACCAGAGCGGCACCTTGCTGTTTCATACTCATACTCCTTAAGGCACGCGATTACGCAGAGTAATGGTTTTCGAGAAAACCGAACGCAGTCGACGATCTGCAGGTGTGATGGTATTACCATCGAGCAAATAATCCTGAGGTCCATCCACGGTCAGGTTATCTTCCTCGCTGACCATGACCAGATCAATCGAAATACTGACGACCTGACTCCAGTTACCAACGGCATTGGCACTGAGATAGGTATCTGCTGAGCCATCTCCATCTGTGTCAGTGCCATATTCCAGTTGCAGAGACTCGACGCCACTGACCAGCTCTTGCACGGCATTGCCGCCCTGCTTCATATAGAGAGCGGGAATGCCGTCAGGATTGTTACGGATATAAAAACTGGTAGTGAGAATGCGGCTAATCCAGCCACCGGTGTAGTTTTTACCCAGTGCCTTAGTGGCATTGCCGGGTGTGCCGACACCCGTGTTATGGGTGAGCGTTCCGGAGGTGCTGGGATTGGCTGAGGTAATCTGGAAGATGGCTGCCGATTCACAGTCGGTGACCATCACAATATCGAAACGCTCCAGCAGGTTCCCCGAAGGCACCATTATCGCGGCTGATCCGGGTGGTGTACCGCCGGGATGCTGAGTGACTCTGATTTCTGGTTGATTGATCGTTCTCACGGTAATGACATCACTACCGGCAACAGGGTTGGTAATACTGGTATCAAGTGTTGGGGTCCAGAGATTGGGGCCTGTGGCTTCGGCACCCTGCAGTGGTACGGTAAAATTCCACAAATAGTTGTTCGGTGTATTAAGGGTATTGTTGACTTCGTTGTCAGCAATCTGGAAGGAACCACAACCCTGGTAACCGACATTCAGCAACTCATCGGTCAACACATGCATGGCATAACGGCCGTTTTCCTGAATATGTGCCTTGGCTGTCTGCACCCGGTACATCTGGCGGCTGGAGAGAAAGACCTGTATCACTGCGGCAATGACGATAAGGCTGAGTAACAGCGATATCATCAGCTCTATTAACGAAAGACCTTGCTGCTGCTTTTGAAAACTCACAGAATCGCCCCTGCATAGACATAGCTGGTTGTACCCAGGGCATCGTTTTCCTGCATTTCAGTCCAGGTGATGGTGATATCACATACAAATTCGGTAGTGGCGGCAAAAGCCGGACAAACAATGCTGGCATCGCCCTGCGGCAGGGTGTTGTTCAGTTTAGTGAGCCATTCAGCAATGTCATTTTCCGCTACGTTGCTGGGGGAAGCCGGCGGATCGGTATTCAGGGTTAGTGCGTAATCACCATTCTTTGCTGCCTGTTGATTGGCGCGCATTCTGTCAAACATATTTGCGGCCAGTGTCGTTGCCTGACTGCGGAATTCGGCGCTTTGATTGACTTTCATGGATGTGACATGAAGATGGGCCATGCCCAGCAAGCCAATTGCCAGCACCAGCACCGCAACCATCACTTCCACCAGGGTAAAGCCTTGCTCATGTTCTACGGACATGCGGCAACCCCATCACGGATCGACGCACGGCCGGTATTATTAACGGTGATTGAGCGAGCCTGATTCACATTATTGCCAGCGCAGAGAGTAAAAGTGTCGTTACCGAGGCCGGCTGAGCTGACGGGGTAGCCGCTGGGGAGATAGGCCAGCCAGGTTTGATAATTGTTACCGCTGGTCAGGGTGTAGTTGCCCTCCAGTGGTTCGCGCACACGCAACAAGGTATCGGTCCCATTATCCAGTTGGCCATCGCCGTCAAGGTCCGCAAAAATCTGCCAGCCACTGGTCCAGTTACTGTTTATATTGGATGTGCTTCTTATGGATACTTGTACGCCGCGGCGTATGGCCTCTGTTCTGGCGTAATACAACTGGCTGAGTATGTCGTTAGCCTGTGTTGTCAGCCGATGGTTACGGATCATGTCCGCGAAACTGGGAGCTGCGAGAGCAGAAATGATAGCAGCGATGCTCAGTACCACGATCAATTCTATTAAAGTAAAACCACGTAAAAGCTGTTGCCTACAGCTCATAGGTACTCCCGTTAACCTTCTATTCAATGAATAGTCAGCTAATTCTAAGTCCATTGTCAATCATGATACTGAGCGACCTGCAGACTGCCGTCTATCCCCCTGTGTGAGGGGGTGTGGTTGTGTTGCCGCCTTAAGCGGCAAGATATTGCCGATGCTCGGCATGGAATATTCCCCGCAATCCTAAAAATTCAGTAAACACAGCACCCTGAGAATCTGGCACGCAAACTGCTATCTCCCAGTTGAAGAAAAATTTTTGTGGAGTGTGACATGCCAATCACCTTTGATTCTGCCCTGGGAATTCATGCCGATGCATTGAGAGTGCGATCACAGCGTGCTGAACTCTTGGCAGCCAATCTGGCCAATGCCGATACGCCTAATTTCAAGGCGCAGGACATTGATTTCAGGGCGGCTCTGAATAATGCCGTCGATAGCGGCAACCCGGCGATGATGAAAACCACGCATCAGAATCATATTCCATTCACCGGTGGGGCTGGCAGTGAAGGCCTGATGGCGCCGGTTCAATTCCGTATCGCGATGCAGGACTCACTGGATGGCAATACCGTTGATGAGCAGGTAGAACAGGCACAGTTCATGCAGAATGCAGTTCAGTATCAGGCCAGCCTGGAGTTTCTGGGTGGCAAGTTCAGCAGCCTGACCAAGGCATTGAAGGGGCAATAATCATGTCACTATTTAATATCTTTGATATCGCAGGTACCGGGATGAGTGCGCAATCACTGCGGCTCAACACCACGGCCAGTAACCTCGCTAATGCGGACAGCGTCAGCAGCAGTGTTAATGAGGTCTATCGGGCACGTCAGCCGGTATTTTCCGCGGTACTCGATGAAGCCCGGGAAGGCTATAAAAAGGGTTCGGTGCAGGTGCATGGTGTGACCGAAAGCCAGGCACCGGTCAGAACAGAATATAACCCGACACATCCGTTGGCGAATGAAGACGGCTATGTCTTCCACTCCAATGTCGATCCGATTAGCGAAATGGCCAATATGATGTCGGCCTCACGTTCCTATCAGAACAATGTCGAGATCGCCAATACATCCAAACAACTCCTGCTGCGCACCCTGCAGTTGGGGCGGTCATAAACACAGGAGTAAATGATCATGGCAGTGAACGGAGTAGGCGATAACCCTTATGCCTTTCTTAACGGTCAGACATCCAAAACCAGTAATGAGACCAAAGATACCGGCCAACTGGCGCTGGAAGATTTCATGTCGCTGATGACCACCCAACTGAAAAACCAGGATCCGCTGAAGCCGATGGAAAGTGGCGACTTTCTGGGCCAGATTGCCTCCTTCGGCACGGTGAGCGGTATTGCCGATTTGCAGGACTCCTTTTCCAGCTTTGCCAAGGCGATGCAGTCCGATCAGGCGCTGCAGGGTTCCTCTCTGGTAGGACGCTCTGTATTGGTTCCGTCATCAATAGGTTACATGACGCCGGACAGCGGATTGACCGGTCAAATCAATGTGGCCGAGCCAGTTAATGATTTGAAAGTCACTGTTTATAACGAAGCCGGCGTAGCCGTTAAAACGCTGGAAATGGGTGGCGCCTCCGGCTATACCAATTTCACCTGGGACGGGTTTGACGATAACGGCAATGCCATGCCGGAAGGGATTTATCAGTTCAAGGCAACCGGCACTGTCGATGGTGAAAATACGGCTTTTGCCACCGCCACAATTGCCAAGGTATCCAGTGTTCTGGTCGGCTCAGGCAGCCAGGGTTTAACAGTTAATCTCGCAGGCATCGGTTCCGTGCCGTTCAGCGAAGTACAAGAAATTATCTAAGGAGGACATCACTATGTCTTTTAGCACAGCATTAAGCGGTTTGAACGCGGCCACAGCGGACCTGAATGTTAAATCCAACAATATTGCCAACGTCAATACAACTGGTTTTAAACAATCCCGCGCTGAGTTTGGTGATGTTTTTGCTGTTTCTGCCTTCGGCACGACCAGCAGTACAGCTATCGGTAATGGCGCCGTCCTGCAGAAAGTCGCTCAGCAGTTTAGTCAGGGTAACCTCGAGTTTACTGACAACGCGCTTGATCTCGCGATTAGCGGTGAAGGCTTCTTCGCGATGGCGCCGGAGCTGGACAGTGGTGAAGTCATCTATAGCCGTGCCGGTGAGTTCGGCGTGAATAAAGATGGCTACATTGTCTCCAATGAAGGCTGGTATCTGCGGGCTTTCCCGGTTGACAGTGACGGTCAGATTTCAGCGACCAGTATGAATGCGACCGGTCCTATTCAGCTGCCGCCTTCGGTGGGGGCACCGGAAGCCACTACCAACCTGAGTATTGCCACTAATCTGCCGTCGACCTCTCCAGGTATTGATGACGGCGCCGGTGGTTTGCTGGCGATTGATCCCAACGATCCCGATTCTTACAGCTTCTCAACCTCGGCAACAGTTTATGACTCGCTGGGTAATGAACATGTTGTAACCACTTATTATCAACATATTGATTCCAACGCTGATGATGGCAGCGGTCCGGTTGGTGATAACCAGTGGCAAATGGCGGCTTATATTGATGGCAGTGAAGTGAAAGGCGGTACACCGGGGACCCCTTACGCGCTGGAAGATGATGTCCGTATCAGTTTTAATGCCGATGGCACCCTGGATACAGTGGATGCCGACCCCAGCACAGCCGCGCTCGACCCCATCACTCTGAGTTTCATTGATACTACGGCTACCGAGTGGGCCAGCGGCGCAGAAACGCAGACGATTACCTTGTCACTGAACGGTTCCACACAGAACTCCGGTGCCTTCAATGTCGGCGCTTTGACTGTAAACGGTTTCCCGACCGGTCGTCTGACGGGGGTTGATGTCAGTGAAGACGGCTTGATCAGGGCTACCTATAGCAATGGTCAGGCAGTACCTATAGGCAAAATCGCACTGGGTGACTTTGCCAATCCACAGGCGCTCAACAAAATTGGCAGCACAGCCTGGAAAGAAACCACCGATTCCGGCCCTGTTATTGCCGGTGAAGCCTCAACAGGTAGTTTTGGTGAAGTGCAGGCAGGTGCTCTGGAAACCTCGAATGTGGATTTGACTAAGGAACTGGTCGGGCTGATTACCGCTCAGCGTAACTTCCAAGCTAACTCGAAAGCGATCGAGACCAACAACGCCATTACCCAGACCATTATTAACCTGCGTTAAGTTCGATCTGGACCCCGCTCAGATTTTTGAGTGGGGTTTTTGCAAAAAACTGGAACGAAAACTGCTTCATCTATTCCATAACTATTTTTTGACTGCCAGTCATTTCGTTATCAGAGGCAATTGCTATGGACCGTAGTCTTTTTATCGCCATGAACGCTGTCCAGCAGACCATGCAGGCACAGGCGACCAATGCCAATAATCTGGCCAATATCAATACCACCGGTTTCCGTGCGGATTTCGAGCAGTTCCGCAGCATGCCGGTGTTTGGTGAAGGTTTGCCTACGCGGGTTTATTCGATGACAGAAAGACCGGGCACCGATTATCAGCAGGGCTCAGTCCAGTCGACGGGACGCGAACTCGATATCTCGATCCAGGGTGAGGGCTTTATTGCCGTACAGGGGAAAGATGGCCGAGAAGGCTATACCCGTGCCGGCGATCTGCAGATCACTGAAACCGGCCAGTTAGTGACCGGCACCGGTCTGGCTGTGATGGGGGAAGGTGGCCCTATCGCCATACCGCCGGCAGAAAAAGTCGAGATTGGCAGTGACGGCACGATTTCAATTCGCCCTATCGGCGAAGCCGCCAACGCGCTGGCTGTTTTGGACCGAATCAAGTTGGTGAAGCCGGATTTGCAACAGGTCATTAAAGATACTGATGGTTTGCTGCGGATGCGTGATGGCAGCGATGCCCCGCTGGATGCGACCGTGACAGTGTCTTCCGGTACCTTGGAAGGCAGTAATGTCAACGCCGTCGGTGCGCTGGTCAAAATGATCGAACTGCAGCGGCAATATGAAATGCAGGTCAAGATGATGAAAACCACGCAGGAAAACAGCGCCGCCTCGGCACGTTTAATGCAAATGAATGGTTAACCGCCCCAAGCGGCAATTTTTTCCGCCCCGGCGTGACAGTAGGAGTTAAATTATGAATCAGGCTTTATGGATTGCAAAAACCGGCCTTGATGCCCAACAGACCCGGATGTCAGTGATTTCCAATAATCTGGCTAACGTTAACACCACCGGTTTTAAACAGGACCGGGCTGTATTCGAGGATCTGCTGTATCAGACGATTCGTCAGCCGGGTGCCCAGTCGTCAGCCAGCACACAGTTGCCTTCCGGTTTGATGGTCGGTACCGGTGTCCGCACGGTGGCCACTGAAAAAGTGCATACGCAGGGCAATATTCAGCAGACGCAGAATGCGCTGGATATCGCGATTCAGGGGCGTGGCTTTTTCCAGATCCTGATGCCTGATGGCACACTGTCCTATACCCGTGACGGTACCTTCCAGCTGGATAATACCGGTCAGGTAGTGATGTCCAATGGTTATCCGCTGGAGCCGGGCATCACGATTCCGGAAGACGCCCAGAGTATTACCATAGGCTCTGACGGCACCGTGAGTGTCCTGCAGGCGGGTGATGCTGAACCCACGATTGTCGGTAATCTGGACTTGGCCGATTTTGTGAATCCGACCGGGCTGCAGCCGATTGGTGAAAACCTGTTCAGAGAGTCCGGTGCCAGTGGACCGCCGCTTCTGGGCACACCGGGTCTGGATGGGTTTGGCACAACCGTTGGCGGCGCTTTGGAAACTTCCAACGTCAATGTGGTGACAGAACTGATAAATATGATCGAAACCCAGAGAGCTTACGAGATGAATTCGAAAGCGATCTCGACTTCCGATCAGATGCTGCAATACGCCAGCCAGAATCTTTAATTAACTCTCGCAATCGCCGGCCACTTCCATGGCCGGCTTTTTTTTGCTCGGCTCTTTGCCAGGTTCTGGCACAAAGTCTGCAAGCATCTCTCTGCAAAGCTTTTTTGTGGAGAGTCATGATGAAATTTACGGTGCCATTTATATTGTTGTCCGCCGCGCTGATTGCCGGCTGTAACAGCAATACCGTTAAGCGCGATCCGGCCTACGCCGCCGTGCGTCCGGTACCGACACAGCAAGAAGAAAGAAATGACGGTGCGATTTTTGACGCCCGTAACAACATCGCGCTGTTCGAGGATTACCGTGCCCGTCGTGTCGGCGATATTTTGACGGTCAGACTGGAAGAGCAGACGGATGCTGAGAAAGAGACCGAAACCACGGTCAATAAGAGTAACAGCACCAATATTGATAACCCCACCATCTTCGGTGCCAGCCCGCAGTTCAGCCTGCCCAGCCAGTTGCCACTGGATAACACCAGCAATAATAATCTGGCATTCGGCATCGGTTCGGAAACCGATTTTGAAGGCGAAGGTGAAAGCGAACAGAACAACCTGCTGTCCGGTAATGTCAGCGTGTCCGTCGTTGAAGTCCTGGCCAACGGCAATATGGTCATCCGCGGTGAAAAAGTCATCACCATTAACCAGGGTAATGAATATATCCGCCTGTCCGGCATTGTCAGCCCACGTGATATAGAGGCAGATAATTCCGTCTCGTCGGTAAGAATTGCCGACGCCCAGATTGCTTATGTTGGGGACGGTCCGACCAATGATGCCAACGTGATGGGCTGGCTCAGCCGCTTCTTTGTCAGCGCCCTGATGCCGTTCTGAGGATAAGTATGATGAATCTCAAATTTGTATTGGCTGCTTTGCTTTTGACGATATCCGCTCTGGCCCAAGCCGAGCGCGTCAAGGATCTGGCCTCGATTGCCGGCGTCCGCTCTAACCAGTTGATTGGTTACGGTCTGGTGGTCGGTCTGGACGGCAGCGGTGATAAAACCAAGTTTACCGGCCAGAGCCTGCGTAATTTCCTGGTGGAAATGGGCATCAACATTCCGCCCGGCACCGATCCGAAAAGTAAGAATGTGGCAGCAGTCTCGGTGCATGCCGACTTACCACCGTTTGTGAAACCCGGTCAGACCATTGATGTGACAGTGTCCTCTTTGGGCGATGCTAAAAGCCTGCGCGGCGGGAGTCTGTTGATGACGCCACTGAAAGGTGCCGATGGCAATATTTATGCAATGGCTCAGGGCAATCTTGTGGTCGGTGGTTTTGGTGCTGATGCCGGGGATGGCTCACGGGTGACGGTAAACATTCCCAGTGCCGGCCGGGTTCCCAACGGTGCCACTGTTGAGCGTACCGTTAAAAATGCCTTTAATGTCGGCGACCATATTGTGCTCAATCTGCACCGTCCCGACTTCACTACAGCCAGTCGCCTGACGGATGCCATTAATCATACTTTGGGTAAAGGCACCGCCAATTCGGTGGATGCTTCCTCAATCAGAGTGAATGCGCCGCGTGATCCGAGCCAGCGTGTGCCGTTCCTGTCTCTGGTGGAAAATCTGGAGTTGAGTCCGGGCGAAGCGCCGGCGCGTGTCGTCGTTAATTCACGTAGCGGCACCGTCGTTATTGGTCAGCATGTCCGGGTGACACCGGCCGCCGTGACCCACGGTAATCTGTCTGTGACCATTTCTGCCAACCCCGAGGTCAGTCAGCCTAATCCGCTGTCGCAGGGGCAGACCGTGGTCACGCCGAATTACGATATCGAAATCAGCGAAGAAGACAGCCGGATGTTTGTCTTTGACCCGGGCGTATCGCTGGATGAAATTGTCCGCGCCGTCAACCAGGTGGGCGCCGCACCGGGTGATCTGGTGGCGATACTGGAAGCGCTGAAGCAGGCCGGTGCATTACGCGCTGAGTTAGTGGTTATCTAACGATGGCACTGGAATCCAAAATCGCCCAGTCCGCGATCGATTTTCATGGCCTCAACCAGCTTCGCCAGCAGGCGGGTCAGGGGCAGAATGAACAGCAGACGCTGCGTCAGGTTGCCGGTCAGTTTGAGTCCCTGTTTGTGAACATGATGCTCAAATCGATGCGTCAGGCCAGTCTTGCAGAAGGCCTGTTTGACTCTGAACAGAGCAAAATGTATCAGGATATGGCTGACCAGCAGCTGGCTTCCGATTTGTCGATGCGTGGCGGTCTCGGTTTGCAGGATGTCATCATGCGTCAGCTTGGCGGTGATCGCTATACCAAGAGCACTGAAGCGAAGCCCGGGCAGACTTTCAGTATTGATACAGTGACTGTCCGACCTGCGCTGGGTATCAAGGTGAACGAAAAAATCATTGAACAAATCCGCGAAGCCAGGCCAAAACTGCTGGCAGAAGATCAAGAGGTTGCCGACACCGATATGGCAAATATGCCAAAACGCTTCAATTCGCCTGACGAGTTTGTTGAAAAACTCTGGCCTTATGCTGAACGCGCTGCAGAAAAACTCGGCGTCGCACCGGAAGTGATTCTGTCACAGGCGGCACTGGAAACCGGTTGGGGTAAATATATTCTGACTGATGATAAAGGCAGCAGCTTCAACCTGTTCAATATCAAAGCGCACCGTTGGGATGGTGATATTGTGTCCAAAAATGCACTGGAATACCGTGACGGTAAAGCGTTGCATGAAAGCTCAAAGTTCCGTGCTTACGATTCCTATCAGCAGAGCTTTGATGATTATGTGCAGTTTCTTCAAACCCAGCCGCGCTACAGCAAAGCCCTGCAAAATGTCGACGATGCCGATGCCTTTATTGAGCAACTGCATAAAGCTGGCTATGCCACCGATCCGCAGTATGCGGACAAGATTAAACGCATTATGAACAGTGACACGCTGGCCCAGATGTCACTGGATATGGATTTGTTCTGACAGATGCTGAGTCTGAAACGAGGAACTAAGCAATGAGTATTCTGAATATTGGCACATCAGCGTTAACAGCGGCGCAGACCGCCCTGTCGACCACCAGTAACAACATCAGTAACGTTAATACGGAAGGCTACACCCGTCAGCGTGCTGAACAAGTTACCCGTCCTGCCAATTATGAGGGCAATTTCTATCTTGGCTCCGGGGTCACGGTCAATAGTGTTGAGCGTATTTACGACAGTTTTCTGGCAACTCAGGTGAGAAGCTATACCTCGCAGGAAGCACAACAGGATACCTTTTTATCTTATTCGCGTCAGGTCGATAATCTGCTCGGTTCATCCGAACTCGGCATTAATGGTGGCCTGGATGCATTTTTCGGCGCAGTGCAGGAAGTCGCCAATGATCCGACCTCAATTTCCGCTCGTAAGGTGATGCTGACACAGGGGGAACTGTTGGCCAGCCGGTTTAACACGCTGGACTCGCAGCTGACCCAGCTGACCAGTGATGTCGATAATGATATCGCCGTCGGTGTTGATGATATTAACAACATCACCCGTGGTATCGCTGAGCTGAACCAGGCCATTCTGGAAGCCGAAGGCGCCAAGGGTAGCCCCAATGATTTGCTGGACAAGCGCGATCAGTTGATAAACAAGCTGTCGGAATATGTCTCGGTCACCAGCGTGCCTCAGAGTAACGGTACTGTGAATATCTTCGTCGGTAACGGCCAGGGGCTGGTGGTGGGTACCACACAGGTGGATCTCAACACCATCAGTGACAGTTCGTTTGATCCGCCGAGGCTTAATATCGGTTTCGGCTCAACCCAGATAGACATTACCAATCAGATCAACGGTGGCAGTCTGGGTGGGGCGTTGCAGTTCCGCAGCAATATCATCGATAACACCCGCGCTGATTTGGACTTGCTGGCCGAATCGGTGGTCACGGCGTTTAATACGGTGCACGGTAATGGTTTTGACCTGGACGGCAATGCCGGCGGTAACTTTTTTGACCCAGCCGGTACCACCGCGGCTGATATTAATGTGGTCCTAACCGATCCGCGTCAGATTGCGGCTTCATCGGGTACCAATATCGGCACCGGGAATAATGAAAATGCACTGGCTTTGGCCGATTTGCAGACAGACAACAGCCTGGTTCAGGTCAGTGCGGGGCCACCGCCGATCACCCGTTCCCTGGCGGATCAATATGGCGTGATTGTGTCAGACGTGGCGACCCGCACCCGTCAGGCCGAGGTCAGCCAGGAAACTCAGCAGGCCCTGCTGCAACAGACCAAGCAGCGGTTTGACAGTGTTTCGGGTGTGAACCTTGATGAAGAAGCCGCTGATCTCATCAAATATCAGCAGGCTTATCAGGCGGCATCACAGATTATCGTTGTGTCTAACACGATTTTTGACACGCTCATCAACGCGGTCTAGGAGATCGTTATGCGTATATCCACCAATTACATACAACAGCAAAGTGTCGAGGCGATGTTGCGTCAACAGACCGAACTGGCTAAAACCCAGCAGCAGGTCTCGACAGGCGAACGCATTCTGTCCCCCTCCGATGATCCGGTGGCTGCTGTCAGGATTCTTGGTATTGAACGTGATTTGAATCTGACCCAGCAATATCAGGGTAATGCCGATGTAGCTGAAAACAAACTCAATGTTACCGATGGGGTGCTCACCAGTGCGGTGGATATTATGCAACGCATCCGTGAACTCGCGGTCCAGGGCCTGAATGATACTAATGACGCCAATGCCCGCGCTGGCATTGCCGAGGAAATCAGTCAGCTTAATCAGAGCTTGTTGAGTCTGGCGAATACCACCGATGCCAACGGGGAATATCTGTTTTCAGGCTACCAGTCGAATACTCGGGCTTTTGATACAACCACCTATGCCTACAACGGCGATGGCGGCCAGCGTAATGTGCGGGTGGGTGGTGGCTACCTGGTCGAAGTCAGTGAGCCCGGCGACCAGATTTTTGTCAGTACCAACCTAGATGGCAACACACAGGCGATATTCCAGACTATTGATGATTTTGCCACCGCGCTGAACAACAATGACTTGTCTACAGCGCCCAATAACGGCGACTTTCTGAGCAATATGGATACGGCATTGGGACAGGTCTTCGGTGCCCGGACCAATGTCGGTACCAAGCTCAATGCTATCGACCAGCAACGCGCCGTTAACGAGGCCAGCATCGCCAGTCTTGAAACCAATCGTTCCCAGCTCGCCGACCTCGACTATGCGGAAGCGATAACCCGTCTCAATCAGCAATCTGTCGGCCTGCAGGCAGCCCAGCAGGCTTATGTTAAAGTGCAGGGACTGTCATTGTTCAATTACATCTGAGTGGTCGCAGAGAAGGGATTAACAGCGTGAAAATTGAGGACTTCGGGATTGCTTTTCTGGTGCATTTCTCGGAAATGTTTAACCACTATGCCCCAGTCTGGAATAAGTTAAATCGCGAAGATTTCATTATCGTAGTGCACGGTACTGAATTTGAAAGAGAGCGCACTGTTGAAGCCTGTGAGGAATACCAGGTTCACTACATCATGCTGGAAGAGGTGATGGCAGAAGGGCATCGCTTTCCATTTATGGTCTCCAATCATGCAATGCATCAATTCAATGGGCGTCCCCTGATAGAGACGATTGCTGAAAAAAACATTCGCTTTATGTATGCGCTGGGCAAAGCCCGTCATAATTTCTCTGCCTGGAACAGTAGTTATGATTTGTTTCTGGGGTTTGGTCCTTTTCATGCAGAACAACTGGCTCGATTTAACACGCCTGTGGTGCAGATGGGTTACCCGCGTTATGACATCTTCTTTAACGGACTGCCGGACCTGACTCCCCTCACTGAACAGCTGCAGCTGGATCCTGACAAAGAGACCCTGTTGTGGTTGCCGACCTGGCGTGAGCTTTCATCGGTACCAGCTTATGCCGAGCGCATGGCTGAACTGGCTGATGATTACAATATCATCGTCAAGTTGCATCCGCTTACTCAGGAAGAAGAGCCGCAGATTATTGATTTGCTGGCACCTTTACCTTTTACCGCTGTGATTACCTCGGTAATCGATAATGTCTATCTGTTTGCGCTGGCAGATAAAGTTATCTGTGATTACGGCGGCACCGCTTTTGGGGCGATTTACCTTGATAAACCTCTGTTGTTGCTTAATCTACCTGATGCACAGCAGGATCCTTTGGCCGGTGCCGATTCTCCGGATATTATGCTGAGGAATGATATTGTCAGCCTTGATGCCGGCAGTTTTCATCTGATTACGGATGTTCTCAACAACGAGGCGCTCTGGCAACAACAACAGCGACGGCGTGAACAACTGCGGTGTTATTATTTTGCGCCGAACTACGGACATTCCGCTGAGGCCGCTGCTCAGGCTATCTGCCAGGCGAGTGAAATTATCAAGCAAGAGGGGCTGACAGCGTAATTATGGTTATCTGGATTGTCGGCCTGTCCGGAGCAGGCAAAACCACTATCGGCAAAGCAGTCTATGAAAAATGGCGACAGCTGGCGCCCAACACCGTACTGCTGGATGGTGACCAGTTGCGTCAGGTGTTTGCCCATGATAATCACAAAACGGATTACAGTATTGAAGGTCGCCGGATCAACGCGCAGCGGGCGATAGGCCTGTGTCAGTTACTCGACAGCCAGGGGATCAATGTTGTCTGTTGTCTGTTGTCAATTTTCGAAGACCACCGACAGCAGAACCGAAACACGCTAAGCCGTTACTTCGAGGTGTTTGTTGATGTGCCTATGGCAGAGCTGATTGCCCGCGATGACAAGGGCTTGTATCGGGGAGCTGTGACCGGTGAAACTAAAAATGTGGTGGGAGTTGATATTCCTTTTGACCGGCCGCAAAGCCCTGATCTTGTGATAGAAAACAGTCATCAGCTAGCTGATATAAAAGCCTATGCTGAGCAGATTCTTGAAGCGGCGGGAGTCCATTGATGTTTAACGACGAGCGCTATCCCTATGCCCAGGGACCTTTACTGGAACAGCCTAATACCTATTTTTACACTCGCTATCATGGCGAAGCTTTTCTGGATGCCTGGCTGCAAACCCGTTCTCTGGCTTCAATGCCGGAAAACATCAGCAGACCTTCAGCCGATATCAGTCAGAGCTCAGTTGAAAACAATGCAATCGTCACCCGCAATTTGTTGCTTGATCTGATAAATCATCAGGCGGAACAGGCCTATTGGTGGCCACGGCTGGTGAAAAAATTTGAAGTCAAAAAGCGGCTGTTTGCGGCCTATCAGTCTGAACCGCCGCATCGACCAGTGATCGAGAGTGGTTACCAGGATCTGGATATCTACTTGCTATTTGCCGAATGGCTCGTCATCAGCTATCAGCATCAGGCTAAACTGCAATTACTCAATACCTTGCTCAAGGTAATGGATACTTTGATCTCGCAGCAAAAACAGCTGTTCCCGAGACAACAGAATAATATTGCCTGGCTGCTGCAACAGGAAAAGGTCTGTGTGAGCCAGTTGCAACAAACGGTGATAGCATGAATCATTACGCTGGTTTTATAGTGCTTTGCGCTCCCACAGCCCGTTCACAGGCCTATTTGCAGGCTATCAGGTCTGCAGGACTCAATCCTGACCATGTCATTGTTTATGGTCATGCCCGTCCCCGTAACCAGACCAACGATACAAGGGGCCATGCTTTAGCATTAGCTCAGCCTGATTTCAGTCTGCCACTCAGCCAGACCATCAGCGAGGCTGGCTGGCCGGCAAGTGTTATCGATGATGATGCCATCGGTAGTGATGAAGTCGTTCAGCTACTGCAGACCTTATCTCCGAGCTTAACGGTTTTCTCAGGCTTTGGTGGACAACTGGTGCCGAAAAGGGTGTTGGAGCAGACAGGGCGGTTATTACATATCCATTCCGGCTGGTTGCCGGATTACCGTGGCAGCACCACACTTTATTACAGCTTGCTGGAACAGGGGCACTGTGCCGCGACAGCGCTGCTGTTGACGGAAGATATTGATGATGGCCCGATTCTGGCCCGTAAAACTTATCCGGCCCCTGATCAGCAGACAGATATCGACTATGCCTATGACTGTGCGATTCGGGCAGATTTGCTGATTACAGTACTCAAACAATATGTGACGCAAGGCTGTTTACCTGAACCCATTGAGATCAAGGATGAAGGGGAGATGTTTTATGTTATTCATCCCTTGCTCAAGCATCTCGCCATCTTGTCTTTGAAGGAGACAGCAAATGCTGGCGATAGCCTTTGATTTCGGTACCAAGGCGGAAACGCTGGAAAATTTGCAGGGCAATCTGAGTCAGAGTCAGCTTTTACCGCAATATTTCTTCTCCTGTGAACAATGGCAGCAATCCCGCGACAGAATACTGGCTGCCATTGCGGATCGTTTTGCTGATAAGAAACTGGCGGTGAGGAGCAGTGCACAGGGTGAAGATGGCGAGGTCAGTTCCATGGCCGGCGCCTATAACTCGGTACTCAATGTCAGCGCAAATAACAGTCACAGTCTGATCAATGCTGTCCAGACTGTGGTCGATTCCTATTCCGGCAACCCGGAGGATCAGGTACTGGTACAGCCAATGTTGTCGGATGTGGCGCTGAGCGGGGTAGTGATGACCCACGACATTGAAACCGGCGCCCCCTATTATGTGATCAGCTACGATGATGAAAGTGGTCGTACCGACACCATTACTGCCGGTAACGGCGTCAATAAAACGGTGTTGTTGCATCGTGAATACGAAGCTGAACTGATTGAGTCCGCGCGTATCAGAGCTATCCTTCATGGTGTTCATGAACTGGAGCAGGTCTGCGGCAATGTGCCGCTGGATATCGAGTTTGTGCTCACTGCAGCAGGTGAACTGTTTATCCTGCAGGTGCGGCGAATTGCGCTGCATAAAACCTGGCATCCGGTAACCGAGCGCCGAACCTCACGCAAGCTGGCTTTTATTGAAAACTTTATTAAACAACGTTCGGCGAGCAGGAATAAGCTGCTCGGCGCACGTACGATTCTGGGCGTAATGACCGACTGGAATCCGGCAGAAATTATCGGCGTTACCCCCAGACCTTTGGCAGTGTCTTTATATCGTGATTTAGTGACGGCGCACATCTGGCGAGATGCCAGGGCTGTTATGGGGTACCGCGCTTTGCCAGCCGAGGAACTGATGGTGGTAATTGACCACCATCCATATATTGATATCCGCAACAGCTTTAACTCCTTCCTGCCGGCCAGGCTACCGGACAGTATCGGTGAAAAGCTTGTCGACGCCTGGCTGAATCGGCTTGATAAACGGCCGGAACTGCATGATAAAGTGGAGTTTGACATTGCTCATACCTGTCTGGATGTCGATTTTGAACACAGTTTCAAAAAGCGCTATCCAGACCTGTTGAACGACGAAGAACTGACGCTCTATAAAAGCGAACTGCAAACGCTTACCAACTCACTGCTGGACTGCTCTGATAACGGTAACCTGAAGCAATCAATGGCGTGCGTCGACGCACTGATGTCACGCCAGCAGCAGCGCAGCCGGATCGAGCTGGATCAGACTGAAGACCCGCTTCAGCTTGCCATAGAGCTACTGGATGAGTGCCGGCATTCCGGCACTTTCCCTTTTGCCTGCCTGGCGAGGCATGGCTTTATGGCTGAAGCGCTACTTCGTTCACTGGTGCGCACCGGCGCAATCACTGCAGATCGCGTCGCCGAGCTCAAACATGCGATTCATACCGTGACCAGTGATCTCGTGGTCGATTTTCAGAATGCATCCAGTGATCCTGGTGTGATACCGGCATTTCTTAACAAATACGGACATTTGCGCCCCGGGACTTACGATATAACCTCGCTGCGATATGACGAAAGCCCTGATCTGTTCAGCAGTCAGGCCAGTGCCAGGGCAAAACCGAAACAACATAGCTTTCACTTCAGCCCTGAGGAAGAACTGGCTATCAACGAGAGTCTGCTGACCGCAGGGTTGAATATGAATGCGGCGGCATTGTTTATTTATGCTGAGCTAGCAATCAAAGTGCGTGAGCTTGGTAAATTTGTCTTCACCCGTAGTTTGTCCGATGCACTTTATTGCCTATCACGTTGGGGTGAGATGAGTGGGTTGTCACGTGACGATGTATCCTATCTTGACTGGGAAGATATCAAGGCCACTGCTGTTTCACCGGTGCTTGATTATCAGGATCGATATTTTCTCGACAAGGTGACCGAAGCGGAGAAAAGTCTGCGTGCCGCCTTGCCATTGCGGCTGGGATATCTGCTGCGTGATGCTCGGGATGTGTTCGTTATCCCGGTCAATCGTCATGAGCCGACCTTTATTACCAATGAATCCGTCAGCGGTGAAACAGTTCTGCTGGATGCTAAGTCCTCAGCCTCTCAGTCGCTGTTCAACAAGATTGTCTGTATTAAAAATGCCGATCCCGGGTTTGACTGGATTTTTACCAAGGGGATCCGGGGGCTAATCACGCAGTTTGGCGGTGCCAACTCACATATGGCGATACGTTGTGCCGAGTTTGGCATTCCTGCGGCGATTGGTTGTGGTGAGCAGACTTTCGGGCGCATGATTAAAGCCGAGAGCGTACTGCTCAATTGCCACAACCGGACCTTAAAACCCAGACATCATGGCTGAGAGAAAAACTATCGGCATCAGTATGCGTGTAGTCGAAGCAAGCGACTATGAAGAGCCACGCGATGCACTGGCGCATGACTGGTATCCATTTCTTGATTGGGTATTGGGAGAGCGGGCGAACTGGCTGCTGATTCCCAACCTGGGCGCAGAGTCTGTCAATGCTTTTGTCAGGGGACATGCCATTGACGGCCTGATATTGTCTGGTGGTAATGATATTGGCGATTGTCCGATTCGTGATGAGACCGAAACAGCGCTGATTCGCTATATGCTGGAAAATGATTTACCGCTGGTCGGTATCTGCCGGGGGCTGCAACTTATCTGGCGGTTTTTCGGCGGTGAATTGAAGCCAGTCAGCCCTGAGGCCCATATCGCATGCCGGCACCAGATTTATCCCACGGATGAATGGGAAGCAATAGTTGGTAACACTGAACCGTTATCCGTTAACTCCTATCACGGCATCGGCCTTTCAACAGTGAGCAGGCCTGAATCACTGATTACTTTGGCAATCACTGACGATCAGCAAATTGAAGCCGTCAGACATCATCAGGCGCCGATACTCGGGCTGATGTGGCACCCTGAGCGTGAACAGCCTTTTGCGGAAAATGACAGACGATTGATACAAAATTTTTTATTGGGGGAGCAAGATTGAAAGGTATCATTCTGGCCGCCGGACGCGGATCGAGATTAAATCGCTTAACCGCCGATAAACCCAAACCACTGGTGGAACTGGCTGGTAAACCCTTATTTGACTGGCAACTGTCAGCTATGCGTCAGGCCGCTATCAGCGATATCACAGTCATCACAGGCTATTTGGGCGAGCAGTTCCAACGCTTCCCGGTCAACCGTATTCATAATCCATTCTGGGAGAAGTCGAATATGGTCAGAACATTGCTGCAGGCAGATAACCTGCTTCAGCATGAAGATTGCCTCGTCTCATACGGCGATATCGTTTATCACCCTGACTGGGTCAGGAAACTTAAAGATAGTCCGGCGGATATTGCCATCAGCTATGACACCGACTGGCTGGATCTCTGGTCGCAACGTTTTGATGAGCCATTATCAGACGCCGAGAGTTTTCAGAGTGAAGCAGGTTTCCTGACGGATATTGGTCGTAAAGTCAGTGATCTTTCCGATATTGCCGGGCAATACATGGG
The DNA here is from genome assembly GCF_009711715.1 of Methylophaga sp. Classification (GTDB taxonomy): domain Bacteria; phylum Pseudomonadota; class Gammaproteobacteria; order Nitrosococcales; family Methylophagaceae; genus Methylophaga. The sequence continues at coordinate 304,725 of NZ_VENF01000009.1, forward strand.
TCTGTTGTTGTTCCGGCCCCATGGCTGGCTGCAGGTCAAAAAGCTGTTGCAGGGCTACAACCATGCTGAAATTGACAAGCTGGATATGACAAGCCTGCTATCACGGCTGCTGGCGCGTGGCATATCCATCGCGACGGTTCCGGTAGCCGGCCGTTGGCTGGAGGTTGATGATCCGGATGACCTGATCTTTTACGAGAAACAGTTAGCTGTCAATACGTACTGGAAGCACGACTGGCGTTTGTAAACCACTCTTAGTTATATTTTTTAATCACTTCTTGCTTGCTAATGGTTCTAAGTGCATTAGGAACTATACTTTTACGGCGCCTGAATAGAATCATTAGTTTATCTACATCTTCCTCGGGTACAAATTTCTGTGTCATTTTGTATTTGATTACTTCAAAATACTTTGCTGCAATGTCCAATTTGTAATCAAGATCACCGTCATCCCCAGTGCCTCCCTTTCCAGGGCCAAAAATATTATGGCTCTCGAATAAGAATAATCCACCTTGATTCAGTGTGATGAAAATTTTATGCATATATTCATCAAAATTAACTTTGAGCTTTCCATCGATCGTTGAATGATTGGCCATCGATAAAATCAGGTCATATTTTTTATCAGGTTTATAACAATAAAAATCGGCACATATAAACTGAATATTCGATACTCCTAAATATTCGGCCACCACTTTTCCGAAGAGATTCAAGTAGGGGTTGTATTCAATCGCATCGACGTCTTTACAACGCCGTGATAAATAAACAGCAATCAAACCATTATTACTTCCAATATCAAGAACCGTTTTATCAGAAGTTAAATATGCATCAATCTCATAGCTCGCCATTCGAGCCTCTGTCGGTTTCACTCCTGTAATGCCGATTTCGTGACTACCTTGATATGCATAACCATTACAGTAATTGGGGAGCCAATTAACTGATTGTTGATGGAGGAGAGAAAAAACTTGGTGGTGTAAAGGTCTTAACTTTGGGTCAATCAAGTGGCCATAAAGTAAGTCTTTAAAAGATAAATAAATGCTGAGATAGAAGAATGGTTTTTGCGATTTAACCTGTGAATACTTTAAATAATCTAATGTTTGCCAAATCACTGAATTAGTGTTTTCGATATCCAGAATGGAAGCTATTAAATTTTTACTAGCCAAATCTTCTTGAGGATCTAATATTTCTTGGCGGAAATAATAGTTTTTAAGAACATCAAAAATCTCTTGTTCTTCGTCCACTATCCACCGAAAGACGAAATAGAACAAATATGGATATGAGAGTATGTCCTCTGCAAAAGTATTCCACTTGTTTATAAATACCTCTAACTCGTCATCTGAATGCTTAACTTTCTCCATGTAATCTACGAGAGACATACTGACCGAGTCACGATTTCGTGGCTCAAATCTTGAAAAGATTTCAATGAGTGAGTCGACAAGAATATATACGCTGTATTGCATTAATCTCTCCTAAAAACAGTAGCTTAAATTTGATTCATTAGTTTCCGAGTCTTTTAATAAATCAATTGCAGAATAGGGATGGGTTTTCATGTCAGTAGTAACGAATGCTGAGTGAATCGAGTCTGTTATCAACATAGATAATCTAAAGGATGATAGCGTGCAGGTGAATAATTCTTTGATGTCTGATAACCAACCTAGTATTTCAGCTTTCGCTGAGGCATGTTAATTGCTGGGTTGAGCACGCAGAAATTCATTCAGAGCATGACCTGCTGCGGTCTAACTCTGTAGTATGAAAAAGTCGTATTTTTTGCTGTCCATGACGAAACCGGTAAAGTACAGGAATTAGTTTCGCAGCAGGATCTGTTCCAGTCCAATTTCGACAGCAACACATCAACAGGGATAAAGATAAAAAATGGCCGAGACGTTTATTCATTCCCACGCGCTGGTGGAGGCGCCGGATAACATTGGTAGCGGCAGCCGGGTCTGGGCCTTTTGCCATATTCTTCCCGGTGCCAGCATCGGCAAAGATTGCAATATCTGCGATCACGTATTTATCGAGAATGATGTCGTGGTGGGAGACCGGGTCACGGTGAAATGCGGGGTGCAATTATGGGACGGCATGCGTATTGAATCCGATGTGTTCATCGGACCCAATGCCACGTTCACCAATGACCGTTTCCCGCGCAGCAAAGTCTATCCGGCAGCTTTTCCGCAAACGCAGCTGCAGCGTGGTGCTTCCATCGGCGCTAATGCGACGATTCTGCCGGGGCTGACCATCGGACAATATGCGATGGTGGCGGCCGGTGCTGTTGTCACCAGAGATGTGCCCGACTATGCGCTGGTGGTCGGTAATCCGGCACGAATTGTGCGCTATCTTGAGGATGAGACAACACAGGATGCAGACCATGTCGATTGAACACTGCCGGATTATCGATCTGCCAAAAATTCAGGATCCACGCGGAAATCTGACTTTTATAGAAAGTGACAATCACGTTCCCTTTGATATTAAACGGGTTTATTACACCTATGATGTCCCGGGTGGCAGTGAACGCGGTTCTCATGCACATAAGGCGTTGCAGCAACTCATTGTCGCGATGTCGGGCAGTTTTGATGTGGTGCTGGATGATGGCATACAGCAAAAGCGTTTTCATCTCAACCGTTCTTACTATGGTCTCTATGTACCGTCAATGATGTGGCGGACGATAGATAATTTTTCTTCTGGTTCAGTGTGTATGGTGCTTGCTTCTGAGTTTTATGATGAGAATGACTATTTCAGAAACTATGACGAGTTTCTGACAGCGGTGAAGAGTAAAGACTGATGGCCTTGCCGTTTCTCGATCTTAGCCTCACTCATGAACAGTGTCGTGAAGAACTGGATCAGGCTTACCTGCGGGTCATGAATTCGAACTGGTTCATCATGGGGCAGGAATTAGCCGCCTTTGAGGCGGAGTTTGCCGCTTATTGTCAGACCCAGCACTGTATCGGTGTCGGTAATGGTCTTGATGCCATCGTGTTGATACTGAAAGCCCTGAAGATCGGACCTGGTGATGAGGTGATCGTGCCGGCCAATACCTTTATTGCGACTTGGCTGGCGGTGGAGCAGGTGGGCGCGAAACCGGTCCCGGTTGAGCCTTTACCAGAGACATATAATATCGATCCGACCCGTATTAAGGCTGCTGTCAGCAGCAAAACCAAAGCGATTATCGTTGTTCATCTTTATGGCCAGACAGCAGAGATGAATGCAGTCAATCAGCTTGCCCGGGAGTACGGTCTAAAAGTGATTGAAGATGCGGCGCAGGCGCATGGTTCCCGCTATCATAACCGCCCTGCCGGCAGTCTGGGCGATGCGGCGGCATTCAGTTTTTATCCCGGCAAAAATCTGGGTGCGCTCGGTGATGGCGGTGCGGTAGTCACTGATGACTCCTCACTGGCTGCTACCGTGAGAACCCTATCTAATTATGGCAGTGCTGAAAAGTATCGTCATGATCTGCCCGGATGCAATTCACGGCTGGATGAAATGCAGGCCGCGTTTTTGAGAGTCAAGCTGAACTGGCTTGATCGCTGGAACCGGGAAAGGCAGGCGATAGCCAAGCATTATCTGTCTGAATTGTCGGCCTGCAGTGAGCTTACTCTGCCTGTTGTGGCGGAAGGAATGAGCCCGGTCTGGCACCTGTTTGTGGTGCAAACGCCCCGGCGGGAAGTGCTGCAGAAAGCGCTGATGAATGCGCAGATCAGCACCCAGATTCATTATCCGATTCCACCGCATCTTAGTGGCGCTTTCAAGCGGCGCTGGCAAAAAGGCGATTTACCACTGACTGAAACATTGGCAGAACAGGTACTCAGTCTGCCGATCTTTCCAGGATTGATGAGGCAATATCTGAAGCAGATGGAACATATGTTGCAGATTATCCAAGAACATAGTCATTAACATTATCTCTTTATCAGAAACCCGGAGAGGGCAGATGTCACAACAACAACGACCCTTGGTCAGCGTTTGCATACCCAGTTATAACTACGAGAAATATATTGGCGAGGCGATCGACTCGGTGCTTCGGCAGACCTATCCCAACTGGGAGATTATTGTTGTTGACGATGCTTCATCGGATAACTCTCCTGCGCTGCTTGAAGCATATCAGCGTCAGTATCCCGATCGTTTCCGCTTTGTTGCTTCCGAAGTAAACCGTGGTATCGGCAATACCCTGAATCACTGCATTTCGCTGGCAAAAGGTGACTATATTGCCTACCTAGGCGCGGATGACCGGATGCTGGCTGAACGTTTACAAGTTCAGGTTGACTTCCTTGAACAGCATCAAACGGTGGGTGCCGTCTGCAGTGATGTTCATGCGATTGATAAGGACGGTCAACGTGTCCCGGTCAGCCTGCCGTTTTCGACGCCGGTATTTGATATACGGCTGCAATTGCTACAGGGCAATTTCCTGAATGCGCCTTCAGCCCTGGTGAGGAAACAGGTATTTGATGATATCGGCTTGATCAGCCCTGTTTTGCAATATGTCCAGGACTTTGATCACTGGTTGCGTCTGCTGGAGCGTTATGAGCTGGTACGGCTGGATGACAAGCTCACGGAATATCGTGTTCACGGTGGCAACCTCAGTATCCAGAACCCGGGCGAACATGCCTATGCCGGATCCTATGAGACGGTGATCAGTGTGCTCAGAGCGGTCAATCTGCGCAATCAGGCGCTGAACGAAAATCAGCAGCTGAGTGTGAAAGACAGAGTGGCTGCCAAGCTGCGACTGGCACAGTCAGCAATAGACATCGAGAAAAAATACCTGCAGCAATTTCATTTTGCGGCGGTGCTGGTCTATCTGATTCTGTTGGAAGTATTAGAACTGGATGCCGATAACCAGCGCGCCCACGAGCTGCTGCGACAGGTTTACGAGGTTCTGGGAGACAATGCCCGCGCTGTTGGAAGAAAACCGATTACCATTACAGAGTATGCCCGCAATAAAGCCTCTGCTGACAATCAGATTGCTGATACCCCGATGGCGCTGGCGAAGCGCTTTGCCGAATTATCCTCGCAATCTCTGCCGGAAGTTATCCGCACACTGATGGCTTCCGGGCAACTGGGACAACTCGGCCGCAGCGAAAGGGAGCTGTTTCTGCTGGAAGCATCGGAACATCTGATTAAGCGCGCACTGGACAAGATCAATAAAGGCGCCGCTATCGGCGGTGAAAAACGTCGGCGCGAACTCTATAGCCTATATACGCTGATTAATGAACAGTTTGATGCCGATCAGCAATCGCCATTGATGCGGGAATGTAAAACCCAGATCAGGCAACTGATTGAGCAGGACGAATACCTGAACTGGATTCACAAGCATGAGCTTCGTGAAGTGGATGCGGAGGTGCTGGCCGAGCGAATGATCTTGCACTGGCATCAGCAGCCAGTCCTGCACTGCTTTATGTTTGTATTGCCGGGAGAAGAAGCGCTGCTGGCGGATACCATCGATTCTTTGGCCGCGCAGTTGCTCAAAAGCTGGCAGTTGACTGTGATAGCCGGTTCACCGGCGCCCGACCCGGTCTTCGAGCAGGCCGATTTTCTTCATTGGCGAACACTGCGGTCCGGCGATGATCCTTATCAGGCGCTGAATGAGGAAATCAGCCGTGAACCGCTACACTGGATTTCATTTATTGAGCCCGGTATGCAGTTCAGTGCCCATTCACTGGCAAAAATTGCCGACGCTATCAACCTGCACCCTGCAAGGACATTTTTCTATACCGATGATGATCGTATTGATGAAACCGGTATGCGCAGCTATCCACGCTTTAAGCCTGACTTCAACCTCGATTTGCTGAGAGCGTCTCCCTATATTGGCAACAGCTGGGTGCCTGCCGGACAAGTTGCTCAGCTGGGCGGTGTGCAGGCCCTGCCCGGTGCCGAGAACTATGATCTGGCCTTACGCTGGTTCGATAGTTTTGGTGACACTGCTTTCCATCATATTGCTGATGTTTTGACCCACAAGAGTAGTCAGGTGGATCGGCCGTTTGATTCCAAAGCCGGTGAACAGGCTTTGAAGCAGCATTTCAAACGGCAGGAAATAGCGGTAGAGATTGAGCCCGGCTATGTCGACAACAGTTACCGCGTGCGCTATCAGCATCAAGACAAACCGAAAGTCAGCATTATCATTCCGACTAGGGATAAGCTGGAATACCTGCAACCCTGTGTCGAAAGCCTCCTGGATAAAACCAGTTATGACAATTATGAAGTACTGGTGGTTGATAACCAGAGCCGGGATCCCGATACGCTGGATTACTATGAGCAACTCGGCGGGCGTTATCCTGACCGTGTCCGTGTCCTCTTTTTCGATAAGCCCTTCAACTTTTCAGAAATGAATAACTGGGCGGCTGAGCAGGCCTCCGGTGACTATCTGTTGCTACTTAACAATGATACGGAAGTGATTCAGCCTGACTGGCTGGAACGGATGCTGACCCATGGGCAACGTGAAGATGTCGGTGTAGTAGGGGCCAGATTACTCTATCCGGGTTCCGGTCGGGTTCAGCATGTCGGTGTGATTCTGGGCATGGCGAGCATTGCCGATCATCCTTACGCCAATATGTTGTGTATGCACGACAGTAGTCACATGGAACGGGCGCGTCTGGACCAGAATTTCTCAGCGGTGACTGCCGCGGTGATGCTGGTCAGAAAATCGGTCTATCAGGCTGCCAAGGGGATGGATGCCGAGAATCTCGCAGTGCTGTTCAATGATGTCGATTTTTGTCTGCGCGTCGGTGAACTGGGTTACCGGATTGTGTATACGCCATTCGCGATGGTCGTTCATCATGGCAGCACCAGCGTTGCTGAAAAGAGTGAAATCAAATTTTACTATGACTGGCAGGGTGAAGCAGACAAAGTTATTCGAACCCGTAAAGAACAGCGCTATATGCTCAACCGCTGGCTTCAGAAACTGGCTTTTGATCCAGCTTATAATCCCAATCTCAGCCTGCGTTTCCGCCATTGTGCGATTGATATCGATGCGCCACTGAACTGGGACGTGGAAACTCATTTGAGGTTACGGGTTTACGGTGTCCCCATCAGGGGCGGTTCCGGTGAATATCGGATGAGGCAGCCTTTTGCCGCACTCTCGCAGACTGGCATGGCTATGTGTGAAGTTGGTGAGCGGCATTTAAATATACCGGAAATGGTTCGCCTGAAACCTGATACAGTGGTTTTCCAGAATGGTATCAGTGACACCGATATCGAAACCATTCGACTGTATCGTGAGTTTTTGCCTGAAACACAGATTATTTTCCTGCTGGACGACCTGCTGCATGATTTACCGGAGAAAAGTTCGCAGTACAAAAAAATGAAAGCGGCTTTCCGTGATGCCAGAAGTCGCCTGCGCAAGGTGCTCAGCTACTGTGACCGCTTGATTGTCTCAACCGAGCCTTTGGCTGAAATGTGCAGGGGTATGATTGAGCATATCGATACTATCCCCAATCGTCTGCGGAAAGCGCCATGGAATGAACTGCAAAGCCTCAGGCAGCAGTCTGCCAAACCCCGGGTTGGCTGGGCCGGTGCTCAGCAGCATCAGGGAGATCTGGAAATCATTATTGATGTGGTGAAGGAGACGGCAGAGGAAGTGGACTGGGTATTCTTCGGCATGTGTCCTGAAGAAATCAAACCCTATATAAAAGAAGAGCATGCTTTTGTTGATATCGAGGCCTACCCAGAGAAACTGGCTTCTCTGAATCTGGATCTGGCCGTAGCTCCCTTGGAAGAGCATGATTTCAATATCGCCAAAAGTAATCTGCGTCTGCTGGAATACGGCATCCTCGGCTGGCCAGTGGTGTGCTCAGATATTTTCCCTTACCAGACCAATGAGGCGCCTGTGATCCGGGTCGCCAATAACAAGTCGGCGTGGCTGTCGGCAGTCCGGCAAATCCTTGCCGATCCGTCAGCGTTACAGCAGGCCGGTGACGATTTGAAAGCCTGGGTTAAACAACATTATTTGCTTGAAGATCATCTGGACGAGTGGTTCTCATCCCTTGCCACTACTGAGTTTAGAGCGGATAAGTCAAAAGCGGAAAAGACCTTAAAACAATCATTTAGGAGTTAGTGGCACATATCGTGCTTTACCCAGTCTGTGCCCACGTGCTGACGTGGAAAACAACAGCATAGCTAACCATTTAAGAGGGTAAAGTCATGGCTTTGATCATTAACACCAACATTGCGTCGTTGAATGCACAGCGCAATTTGAATGAGTCTCAGAGCGATCTGAATACATCACTGCAGCGACTGTCATCCGGTCTCCGCATCAACAGTGCCAAGGATGATGCTGCTGGTCTGTTTGTTGCCGGCCAAATCACCCGCGATGTTCGTGGTAATAACCAGGCTATCCGTAATGCCGCAGATGGTATTTCACTGGGTCAGACTGCAGAAGGCGCACTGGGTGAAATCGCCAACAACCTGCAGCGTATTCGTGAAATTGCGGTTCAGGCTTCTAACGACACGGTCGGTAATGCCGCCGGTCTGCAGCTAGAAGTCGATCAGCTGACTCAGGAAATCTCACGCATTGTAGCCACCACCAACTTTAACGGCCGATTCCTGCTGAGCGGCGGTGAAACCGTTAACTTCCATGTGGGCGCGTCCGGTGATGTCAGCAACCAGATTTCCGTTACGTTGGATGATATCACTAACATCAACGCCTTTGCCGCAAATCTGACTGCGACCGGCACCATTGATGTATCTACAACTGCTGCGGCCTCAGCAGCACTGGCCAGCCTGAGTACGGATATCGATGATGTTAACGGTGCCCGTGCCACCTATGGTGCGGTACAAAACCGTTTCGAGGCAGTGATTTCCAATCTGCAGAATTATGTTGAGAATCTGACAGCGGCACGCAGCCGGATAGAAGATGCCGACTTTGCCGCCGAGACGGCAAAACTGACCCGTGCTCAGATTCTGCAACAGGCCGGTACATCGATCCTGGCCCAGGCCAACACCTTGCCTCAGAATGCACTGACACTGCTGCAGGGCTAATTGAGTCTATAAATGAAACGGGTCTGACTGCAGAGTTGCCATGACATTGAAAGTTCTTTGTATTTTTTATTAAAGAAAAAATTTCTCCTGCCGTTATTGTTTTCGGAGGCGGTAAATACATAAGCAATGTATATCTGCCAAAGTCAACAAGCAGTACTCAACTTAGAAACGGGTACTGCCGGTTAGGAGAAAGTCATGGCACTTATCATCAATACCAATGTTTCTTCTTTGAATGCTCAAAGAAACCTGAATGAATCGCAAAATGCACTGAATACTTCACTGCAACGTCTGTCATCCGGTCTGCGTATTAACAGCGCGAAAGATGACGCGGCTGGCCTGTTTGTTGCCGGTCAGTTGACCCGTGATATCCGTGGTATCAATCAGGCGGTTCGTAACGCTGGTGATGGCATCTCTCTGGGTCAGACTGCAGAAGGCGCACTGGGTGAAATCGCCAACAACCTGCAACGTATTCGTGAAATCGCGGTTCAGGCGTCTAATGACACCGTTGGTGATGCATCCGGTCTGCAGCTTGAGGTCGATCAGCTGACTCAGGAAATTTCCCGCATCGTTGCGACGACTAACTTTAATGGTGTGGATCTGCTGAGCGGTGGTGGTACAGTTGGCTTCCAGGTAGGTGCTTCCGGTGCTTCAAATAACCGTATCTCTATCTCACTGGATGACCTGTCAAGCATTAACGCCTTCAACGCAACATTGGATGCTACCGGTACTGTGGATGTATCAACCACTGCCGCTGCATCTGCTGCGCTGGCGAATCTGAGTAGTGACATTGATGATGTCAACGAAGCCCGTGCGACTTATGGTGCGGTTCAGAACCGTTTCGAAGCGGTCATCTCAAACCTGCAAAACTATGCAGAGAACCTGACTGCCGCCCGTAGCCGTATCGAAGACGCGGACTTTGCAGCTGAAACAGCGAACCTGACCCGTGCGCAAATCCTGCAGCAGGCTGGTGTATCCATCCTAGCTCAGGCGAACACCCTGCCACAGGCAGCCCTGAGTTTGCTGGGTTAAGGTGAAAAATCGGGCTCCCGGAGCTTCAGCTCCGGGACTTTCCGATTAACAAGGAGCAGGTAAGATGGCTAATAACGAATTATTAGTGCAATCAAGCCTACCGACGTTGCCAAAGCAAGCTGAAACGAAGCAGCAGGTCACCACAGATGTGGGTCCTGCTTTTCTCGTGTCAGAGAAGCAACAAACCGCTACTGCCACGTCTAAAAGCTTGGAACAACAAGAAAAACAGCGGCAAGAACGTGCTGAAGCACTGCAGGAAAAGGTCGCTGAGCTTAATGACTTTATGCAGAACTTCAATCGTAGTTTGCAGTTCACAGTAGATGAAAACAGTGGAGATACCGTCGTCAGGGTAATTGACTCTGAAACAGATGAAGTCGTCCGGCAAATTCCCTCTCAGGAGTTGCTTGACGCCCGCAACGCTGCGGATAAATATCGCGGACTTTTACTAGAAGTCAAGGTCTGATTGGCCCGGGATTTGCAGTAAAACTTGACCGCAAAGAGTAATTTGGAGATAGGACATGGCTAGCATTACAGCAGGTGGCATTGGTTCCGGTCTTGATGTCGAGAGCATTGTCAGCCAGTTAGTGGCACTGGAACGGCGGCCCATTAACCGGGTGCAGGCCGAGCAGGCTCAAGTCAACGCGCAGATCAGCGCCTATGGATCGCTGAAAAGCAAAGTCTCTGAATTTCAATCTGCCATGGCCTCCCTGGGCAGTGCTTCCAGCTTCAAGCTGTTTCAGGGAACGTCCAGTAACGAGAGCGTTTTCACCGCGACTGTCGGCAGCGAGGCACTGGCCGGCAACTATGCGGTTGACGTTCAGTCGTTGGCAGAGCGTGACAAAATCGCCTTCGGTCCGTTTGCGGACAGTGCCACAGCGGTTGGCAGCGGCACCCTCAACCTGTCAGTCGGTACGGAAAGTTTCAGTCTTGCCGTCGGCGCCGGCGACACGCTGGCCGATATCCGAACAGCAATCAACGAATCCAGTGATAACACCGGCGTCACCGCCACCATTGTAAACAGTGATGATGGCGCAAGACTGGTTTTATCCTCCAACGAAACCGGTACAGACAATGCGCTGCAAGTAACCGTCAGCGGTGATGGCGACGGCAATGACAGTGATAATGCCGGACTATCGGCTTTGACGTATGTTTCAGGTGGCACCAACTATGCTACTACCATTTCCACAGCCACAGACGCGGTCATGAAAATTGACGGTTTCACGGTGACCAGCAGCAGCAATACCATTTCCGATGCTGTTGACGGCATCAGCTTCACAGCAAAAAGTATTGGTACGGCGACGCTGGAGGTGACACGCGATGATGAAGCGATTCTTGAAGCGGTCAACCAGTTTGCCGAGGCTTACAATTCACTGCGGAGTGAGGTCAACAAACAACGTAACGGTCAGCTGGAAGCGGACAGCACCCTGCTGAGCATCGAACGGGCCTTGTCGGAGGTATTAAATGCCGGTTCTGAGATTAACGGCTCATCATTCAGATACCTGATAGAGGCAGGTGTCTCAGTCAATGAAGAGGGCGTCATGGAAATTGATGAGGCTACCGTGACTGAAAAGCTCAGTAGTGACTTCAATTCCTTTGTTAATCTGTTCTCTGCAGAAGGGGAAGGTTATGCCGAGCGGCTGGAGTCTCTGGCTGACGGCTGGCTCGCCAATAACGGTCTGATTGATGCCCGTGAGGAAGGGCTCAGTTCGCAACTGGAGCGATTGGAAGATGATGAACTGAGACTGGAGGCCAGGCTGGAAATGGTTGAAATGCGCATTCGTTCCCAGTTCACCGCACTGGATACACTGGTCAGCGAGCTCAGTAATACCGGTAATTTTCTTCAGCAACAGCTGGCAGCACTGCCGGCAGCAAACCAATAGAGGGGAGTCGTTGAAATGACGCAGTCCATGATCAATAAAAAGGCAATGGAAGGTTACGGTCGCAAGGCAGTGGAGTCCGAAGTCAATTATGCCTCACCTTACCGAATTATCCAGATGCTGATGGAAGGCGCATTGTCCAAGCTGGCCACAGCCAAGGGCTGCATTGTTCGTAATGAAATTGCTGAAAAGAGTCGCCAGATTACTTGGGGAATGAATATCATCCAGGGACTTCGCACCAGTCTGGATGCGGACAAAGGTGGTGATATCGCCGCCAATCTGGACTCTCTGTACGAATATATGGGCCGTCGCCTGCTTGAGGCCAACGTCAACAATGATCCGGCCATTATCGATGAAGTGATTTCCCTGTTACAGGAAGTGAAATCCGGCTGGGACAATATTCCTGCTGAGTATCACTGATGGCTCGGAACAAGCTCACACAACTACAACGTGCTGCAGATTTGACCAGCACCATGCTGCAAATGGCGGAGGCCGGCCAGTGGTCTGGTCTGCCTGAATTTCAACAACAGCGGTCAGAATTGCTGCAGCAGAGCTTCCCGCTCAATCCCCAGGATCAGACGGTGGATACTCGTACCATAGTTGAGATAATGATTAGCGAGAATCAACAACTTGAGCAGCTTTGCCGCAAGGCACAAAAATCCTTGCAGACAGAGCTTAGTGGTCTTAATCAAAACCGCAAAGCGGTGGCAGCGTATCAGTCAAGTTAAGCTGCCAGCCATAGACTAAACCCTTACATTTAGCCCTGTCATTTTTTTGACAATCGCAGTGCAAAAATGCTTAACTCCATGCTTGAAAATAAGCGATTCGATATCATCGAGCTGATAAGAAATCTGGAGTAAGTATGAGTGGAAATCATGTGCTGGTAGTGGAAGGTGACACTGATCGGCGCGAGATGCTATCGACCCTTATTGAATTTGTTAATTGTCAGCCGGTGATCGTCGATGAGCCTGAAGTCTGGTTCGATCAAATCGACAACCTCAATGACATCGTAATGGCCATTATCGGCGACTGCGGTAATCGCCATACCACCAAGCAACTGCTGCGGGAGCTTGTGAATCATGAAGCCCGCGTCCCGGTTTTTACGCTCGACCTGCCCGACAGTGAAAGTATTGAGTTTCCGGGTACTATTGGCTCGCTGCGTTTTCCGATTAAATACCCACAACTGAATAATGCGCTGCAACAGGCCACCATCTATCGTGGTGAAGCCCAGCGTAACGAGACCAGCAATGGCAGTCTGTTCCGGTCTCTGGTGGGTAACAGTCGTGCTGTCAAACAGGTTCAGCGCATGATTGACCAGGTGGCAGACTCTGAGGCCAATGTCCTGATTCTGGGGGAGTCCGGCACTGGTAAAGAAGTAGTCGCCCGGAATCTGCATCATTTTTCAAGCCGCCGCGATAAACCTTTTGTACCTGTTAACTGTGGTGCGATTCCCGGTGAACTGCTGGAGAGCGAATTATTCGGTCATGAAAAGGGGGCTTTCACCGGCGCTATCACTGCCCGTAAGGGCCGCTTTGAGCTGGCCGAGGGCGGCACCCTGTTTCTGGATGAAATCGGCGATATGCCGCTGCCGATGCAGGTCAAACTGTTACGGGTATTGCAGGAGCGCACGTTTGAACGCGTAGGCAGTAATAAAACTCAGACTGCCAATGTGCGGGTCATTGCTGCCACCCATCGAAACCTCGAAGTTCATATCAGCGAAGGCCGTTTCCGGGAAGATTTATTCTATCGTCTGAATGTCTTCCCAATTGAAATGCCGGCGCTGCGGGAAAGACCCGAGGATATTCCTTTACTGGTCAATGAGCTGATAAAACGTATTGAACATGAAAACCGCGGTACGGTTAATCTGACACAGGCAGCGATGACTTCACTATGTCGCTATGCCTGGCCCGGTAATGTTCGGGAATTGGCGAATGTTGTCGAACGGCTGGTGATTCTCTATCCCTACGGAACGGTGGACTTCGATGATCTGCCTGCCAAATACCAGCTAGAAGGTGACGCCCTGCCCGAGCAGATCACAGCGATTATTAACGCAGTGCCGCAGGCTGAAAGTGCCCGTAACCTGCCTGATACACTAGCGAAACCTGAAGAGGAAACAAGTCAGGCAAACCTTGCCGAATCACTGGAAACCCTGCCGGAAGAAGGGCTCGATCTCAAAGAGCATCTCGCCAATCTGGAATACATGCTGATCAAACAGGCGCTGGATGAAGCGGCTGGCGTGGTAGCCCATGCCGCACAGAAGCTGAAAATGCGCCGCACAACCCTGGTTGAGAAGATGCGCAAATATGGTATTCAGCGCGACGGTGAATAAGTCTGGCTCAACGAGCGTCGGGCTTTTGACTGATAAATAACAAATAATTCTAAGTTGTTGTAAACAAAGTAAAAAAGTTTCAGGCACGGTAATTGCTAACTCCTGCTAGAACGGCATAAAGCCAAAGGGAGCAGCAATAATGAACCTGAAACTATCGACCTCTTCCACTGACACCGTGCGTCCGCCGGTTGGCCGAGCTTCAGCACTGAAACAAGCGGAGCAGTTCTGGCAGCCTGCCTCAGCAAGCTGGCAGCGTGAAACCAGTGCTGACAAGCAGCAAGCCGATCGTCTTGCAAATCGACACAGCCGATTGCTGGAGGTATTACCGGCCGGTGTGGTGGTGATTGATGGCGAGGGTATTGTGCAGGAAGCCAACGCCGCAGCAATCGATTTGTTGGGTGAACCGCTTTCCGGCGAACGCTGGATTCATATTATCGATCGCGCTTTCAGCCCTCAGCCGGGAGACGGTCATGACGTGTCATTACGTGATGGTCGTCTGGTCCATATTTCCACCAGCCCCATGGGGACTGAGCCGGGCCAGATTATTCTGCTGCAGGATGTGACTGATACCCGTGCCCTGCAGAACAAAGTGTCGCACCTGCAACGCCTGTCGACCATGGGCGAAGTGGCCGCGCGACTGGCACATCAGATCAGAACACCATTGTCATCCGCTCTGCTTTACCTGGCCCCGCTGCTGAAAGAAGACAGTGAGCCTGCGGTAAGACAACGTTTTGCCGGACGCCTAAAGCACAGCCTGACCCATATGGAGCAACTGGTACGTGACATGCTGGCGTTCTCCCGCGGCAGTATGGCCTCAACCTCTCCGGTTGCGATTACTGAGCTGCTTGATGAAGTCCTGCAACAGTTTCAGTCCCAACCGCAATCCGAACAGTTTCAGATCAGCATTCATAACAACGTCAATGATGGTCATGTCTACGGCAGTCAGGCCGCGCTGGCGAGTGCCATTAATAACTTGCTGAATAACGCCCGTCAGGCGTGCGGTGATGAGGGTAACATCCGCATTTTCGCCGAGTTTGTCGAAGATAATGACCAGGCCTGGATAGATCTCAGTGTCGAGGACAATGGTCCCGGCATCAGTGAGGCAGACCGTGACAAGATCCTGACCCCGTTTTATACCACCCGTGCCAACGGCACCGGTCTTGGCCTTGCCGTAGTGCAATCGATAGCCAAGGCACATAAAGGCGAGCTCTGGGTTGAGAGCGATGAAGGCGAGGGCAGCACCTTCGGTCTGCGCCTGCCTGTTTACCAGTCACAAGTTCAAGCCGATGCCACTGCGGCAGTTCAACAGGAGAGTGTTTCATGAATCAGTCAACCATTCTGGTGGTAGAAGATGATGCCAACCTGCGGGGGGCGCTTTGCGATACGCTGGAACTGGCCGGCTATCAGGTGACCGGTATGGAACATGGCCAGTCTGCTTTGGATACCATCGCCAGTCAGCCGGTCAGCCTGCTGCTGAGTGATCTGCAGATGCAGCCGATGGATGGCCACACCCTACTGAAAAAAGCCAAAGCGATGATGCCTGATTTGCCGGTCGTGATGATGACCGCCTACGGCACTGTACAGAGTGCGGTGGAGGCCATGCATCAAGGCGCATCAGATTACCTCCTCAAACCGTTCGAAGCCGATGAGTTGCTGGCCAGGGTGCAGCGTTATGTGAGTCAGCTGGGGCAGGAAGAAAGCGATATGGTGGCCGAATCCCGCGTCTCAAGAGAATTGCAGGCTCTGGCCAAGCGTGTTGCCGACAGTGATGCCACGGTATTGATTAACGGAGAGAGCGGTACCGGTAAAGAAGTGCTGGCGCGTTATCTGCACAACCATTCTCCGCGTGCCGATAAACCCTTTGTGGCAATTAACTGTGCCGCCATTCCGGAAAACATGCTGGAAGCGACCCTGTTCGGTTATGAAAAAGGCGCTTTTACCGGGGCCAGCCAGGCTTATGCCGGCAAATTCGAACAGGCGAATCATGGCACGATTCTACTTGATGAAATCTCGGAAATGGATCTGGCACTGCAGGCCAAATTACTGCGTGTATTGCAGGAAAAAGAAGTCGAACGCATCGGTGGCCGCAAGGTGTTGTCGCTGGATGTTCGCGTGCTGGCAACCACCAACCGGACACTGCGCGACGAGGTGAAAGCCGGCCGTTTCCGTGAGGATTTGTTCTACCGGTTGAATGTTTTCCCATTGCAGATTTCGCCATTGCGGGATCGCCGTGACGATATTCTGGCTCTGTCTCAGCGCCTGCTGAGCAAACATGCCAGCCAGAATGGTCGGGTGGCGCCGGTGCTGGATCAGTTTGCCCGTGACAAGCTGTTGTCACACAGCTGGCCCGGTAATGTCCGTGAACTCGATAATGTGCTGCAACGGGCGCTGATTCTGCAAAGCGGGGAAACGCTCAGTGGTGATGATATTGCCTTTGAAACGCTGTCCGGAGCAGAACAAAACCCAGTCACGGTGGAAGTGGCTTCCACTTTCACCGCGATAGCTGACGGCCAGGATCTGCGCAGCCAGGAACAGCGTCATATTCTCGACATGCTGGAAAAAAATCAGGGCAGCCGCCGCTTGACCGCCCGAGAGCTGGGCATCAGTGAACGTACGCTGCGCTATAAGATTGCCCGTTTCCGCGATCAGGGCGTCGATATTCCTGACAAAACTGGCAAGAAGTCTGCATAGACTTTTGAAACTTTTGCTAGCTACTTTTTATTCCCGTGGGAGAGATTCATGATTAACGCGATTGACCCTAACCAGCTGTTGACCCAGATGCGAGCCATGCAGGCCCAGGCCAATGACAATGTCCAACCGGCAGCGACCCAGCCGGGCCAGAACAGTGACCGGGTGGATTTCTCCAAGGTGATGCAGAATGCCGTGGGCCAGGTTAATGAGTTGCAACAAAGCTCAGGCGATCTGAAAACCGCTTTTGAGATGGGAGACCCCAACGTCAATCTAGCTGATGTCATGATTGCATCGCAAAAGGCCAGTGTGGCTTTCGAGGCGACCCTGCAGGTTCGTAACAAAATGGTAGAGGCGTATCAGGAAGTGATGCGCATGTCGATTTAATAGCCTTTAGTCTGAATTAGAGAAAGCCATGGAAAACGCACCGGCCACCACTGCCAATCAAGCCAATATGAACGCATCTGCTGCGCGGCCTACCACGCCGCTGGCAGCAATGCAGAACAATCTTACCCGTCAGCCAGTGGTCAAACAGATGCTGTTTCTGCTGGCAATTGCGGCCAGCATCGCTGTTGGCGGCTGGGTACTGATGTGGTCACAAACGCCGTCCTATCAGGTGCTGTTTTCCGATATGGCGCCGCAGGAATCGACCGAAGTGGTCGATGTGCTCCTGCAGATGGGTGTCGACTATAAACTGGATCCTGCCACAGGCGCCCTGATGGTACCGGCGGGTGAAGTACAGAACCTGCGGATGCGACTGGCAGCAGAAGGCCTGCCCCGCAGTACTTCGCAGGGGATGGAAATGCTGAACCAGGATCAGGGTTTCGGCACCAGTCAGTTTATCGAGCGTGCGCGCTACCAGCGGGCACTGGAAGAGGAACTGTCACGTTCTATCTCTGAACTCAATAACGTCAGGAGTGCGCGTGTTCACCTGGCCATTCCCAAACAATCGGTGTTTGTTCGTGATCGCAAAGATCCGACCGCTTCCGTTGTCGTTAACCTGTATGCGGGCCGGACACTGGAAAAAGGCCATATCAACGCGATCACCCATATGGTCGCCTCAAGCGTGCCTAATATGACCAATGCGGATGTCACTGTGGTTGACCAGCGCGGGAATCTGCTGACCCAGCCTGAACGTGAAGCCGGTATTGCGATGAGCGACAGTCAGCTGGAATACACCCAGAAAGTGGAGCAGCTGTATATCAGCCGGATTGAAGACATCCTGACCCCGATTGTAGGCATGAACGGCGTTCGTGCTCAGGTGGTAGCCGATATTGACTTCACCATGACCGAACAGACCCAGGAAAGCTACAACCCGGACATGGCAGCGCTGCGCAGTGAACAGATCCGCGAGGAAGCCCGTGTTGGCTCAACCGGTGCAGTCGGTGTGCCCGGTGCATTGACCAATCAGCCACCGGGTGGCGGTGTGGCGCCGGAAGAGACGGCCAACGTCGATGAAGAAGGTAACCCGATACCTGCCCCGCGTCCTGAGTCATCAACCAAGAGCGCAACCCGTAATTTCGAACTGGATCGCACTATCAGTCACACCCGTGCGGCACCCGGCGAAGTCAGAAAGCTGAGCGTGGCCGTGCTGGTGGATGAACGCCGCAGCGTTGATGCCGAAGGTAATGTCGTCTCCACGCCTTTAACGGAAGCGGAAATGAATCGTATCAATGCGCTGGTGACGGATGCGATCGGTTTCAACCAGGCTCGCGGTGACAGTCTGAATATTGTCAATGCCGCTTTTGCTGCGCCGGAAAATATTGAGCCGCTGCCGGAAAAACCGATCTGGGAGCAGGCCTGGGTCTGGACCGTAGCCAAGCAGGCAGCCGGGGCGCTGGTGGTCCTGTTCCTGATTTTTGGTGTGATCCGCCCCGCATTCAGAGATATGAGCAAAGTACCGGCAGAGGCCAGCAACAATGCTGCAGCTGAATTGGCCGCTCAGCAGGCGCTGTCCAACAAGAGTGGCGTCAGCAGTGAGGAGATTGCTAAACTTGCCAAAGGCTCGGACCAATTGGAAGAGCAATTAAGTAATGTTCGAAGCCTGGTGCAGCAAGACCCCGCGCTGGTGGCACAAGTGGTCAAGAACTGGACAGCGAGTGATGCCTGATGGCCGAAGAAGTCAGAAAACTGAGCGGTACTGAGAGAGCAGCAGTCTTTTTGCGCTCGATCGGCGAAGCCGATGCAGCAGAAGTGCTGAAGCACATGAGCCCGAAAGAAGTGCAGCGCGTCGGTCAGGCAATGGCCACGCTGCAGAATGTGACCCGCGAGGAAGTACAGAATGTCCTCGGTAATTTTGTCACCACGGTAGAACAGGAAACCGGTCTCGGTATCGGTTCGCATGACTACGTACGGAAAATGCTGGTCGGCGCTTTGGGTGAAGACCGTGCCGGCAGCTTGCTGGACCGGATTCTCTCCGGCAGTAATACCAATGGCCTGGAACAGCTCAAGTGGATGGACCCCCGCGGGATCTATGAAGTGATCCGGCTGGAACATCCACAAATCGTTGCCATTGTCTGCTCGTTTCTCGATGCTGATCAGGCCGCTGAAGTGCTGTCATTGTTTCCGGAAAGGGACCAGTCAACCATCCTGCTGCGCATTGCGACGCTGGATGGGGTACAGCCTTCGGCGTTGACCGAGCTTAATGAAATTCTGGAAAAACAATTCAGTGGCAATGCCGGTGCTCAGACCACCACCGTCGGCGGGCTGAAAACCGCAGCGGACATTCTCAACTTTTTCGATAGTACCAGTGAAGCCGCGATCATGGACAAGATCAAAGAGTCTGAGCCGGATCTGGGGCAGAACATTGAAGATCTGATGTTCGTATTCGACAACCTGAATGAAGTCGATGATCGCAGCATTCAGACCCTGATGCGTGAGATACAAACCGATCAGCTGCAATTGGCACTCAAAGGGGCGGATGAGACGCTGAAAGAAAAATTCCTCAGCAATATGTCACAACGTGCCGCTGAAATGATGCGTGATGATCTTGAGGCAATGGGGCCGGTCAGACTCAGTGATGTAGAGGGTGCCCAGAAAGCGATTCTGACCACAGCACGTAACCTGGCCGATAAAGGGGAAATCATGCTGGGCGGTGGAGCCGGCGATGACTACATCTGACGATACGCTGGTTACCAGGCACACTGATATTCTATCGGCCGAAGAACTGTCCAATGCCTTCGAACGCTGGGAAGCTCCGCGCATGGTGTCGGTCAGCGATGTTGAGGGTGATGGCAGCATGCTGGATGTCAAAGCCATTGAAGCCTTGCAGCAGCAGGCACAGGAAGAAGGCTACAAGGCCGGTTTTGAAGAAGGTCATCAGGCCGGTTTTGAAGCCGGGCAGCAAGCCGGTCAGGAAGATATTCAGCAGCAATTGAGCTACTTGCAGCAGATCCTTGTTAATCTCGAGCAACCATTGTCAGAACTTGATCATCAGATCGAACAGGATTTGGTCAATCTGGCGATTACCATGACTCGTCAGTTGCTGCGGCGCGAACTCAAACAAGAACCGGAGCATGTCATCGGGGCAATGCGTGCCGCCCTGCAGGCCCTGCCGGTCAGTGACCGTAAACTCCGAATCTATGTCCACCCGGACGATCTTTCTATCATTCAGAAAGGCTTGTCGATGGAAGGCGAGGATAACACCCGTCAGTGGATTGAAGATCCTCTGATGACCCGTGGCGGCGTCAGGCTGGAAACCGCCGATACCACTGTCGATGCGACGGTTGAGGCTCGTCTTAACAGTGTCATCAGCAGGCTGCTGGGCGAAGAGCGGGGAGAGGCGGATGGCGGCGAATAACCGGCAACCGTTATGGCAACAAAAACTGCAGGAATATCAGCAGCGTCTCGATAGTGATATCAGCAACGATGTGCTGGTGGAAGGTCGTCTGACCCGGATGGTCGGCCTGACCCTGGAAGCCGTTGGTTTTCAGGCACCGGTCGGTAGTCGCTGCGAAGTGTTAGGCGGTGGCCAGAAACCGATTGAAGCCGAAGTCGTGGGTTTCGCCGGTGAAACCCTATATCTGATGCCGACCGGCGATATGCGTGGTCTGGTACCCAACGCCAGAGTGCGTCCTATCCGCAGTGATTCTCAGGTGCCGGTTGGTGAAGGCATGCTCGGCCGCGTCGTGGATGGTGCCGGCAAACCCCTGGATGGCAAAGGCCCGCTTAAAGTCAGAGATAAAATGCCGTTGCATGGGGAGCCAGTGAATCCGCTGGCACGGTCTCCGGTGCGCAAGCATCTGGATGTTGGTGTACAGAGTATTAATGCCCTGCTCAGTGTCGGCCGCGGTCAGCGTATGGGGCTGTTTGCCGGTAGTGGCGTGGGTAAAAGTGTGCTGCTGGGTATGATGACCCGTTTTACCGAAGCCGATGTCATTGTCGTTGGCCTCATCGGTGAGCGTGGCCGTGAGGTCAAGGAATTCATTGAAGATATTCTGGGGGAAGAGGGGCTGTCCCGCGCTGTTGTCGTCGCTTCCCCGGCTGATCATTCTCCCTTGATGCGTTTGCACGGGGCCATGCTGGCGACCTCGATTGCTGAATACTTCCGCGATCAGGGCAAACAGGTCCTGCTATTAATGGATTCACTGACCCGTTTTGCCCAGGCGCAGCGTGAAATCGCTCTCGCGATTGGTGAACCGCCGGCAACCAAAGGCTATCCGCCTTCCGTGTTCTCGTTGTTGCCGCAGTTAGTTGAGCGTGCTGGAAATGGTCCGGCCGGCGGGGGGGCGATTACAGCGATTTATACTGTGCTCACCGAGGGCGATGATCAGCAGGACCCGGTCGCTGATGCGGCCCGTGCCATTCTCGACGGCCATATTGTGTTGTCACGCCAATTGGCAGAATCCGGCCAGTACCCGGCGGTCGATGTGGAAGCCTCCATCAGCAGGGTGATGCCGCAGGTTGTTGATGCCGAGCACCTGCAACGGGCGCAGCAGTTCAAACAGATTTACTCGACCTACCGGCAGAACCAGGATCTGATTAGTGTCGGCGCCTACAGCCGAGGCAGTGATCCACTAATTGATGAAGCCATTGCGATGTATCCGGCATTGTTGCAATTGTTGCGACAAGGCATGGATCAGGCTGTAAACTGGCAACAAAGTGTGCAGCGTTTGCAGCAAGTAACAGAGATGCGTAAACAGCTGAAAATTCAGCCCCGTCAGGGACAGAATCAGACACCGGCTGTCGTAGAGGGCAACCGGCGTTTCTAAATTTATCGACTGGACAAACGGTGAATTGAGCGGATTATGAGTCGAACACGGAAACTGGATCCTGTGATTGATATGGCCCGTAAGGCTACCGAGTCGGAGCTCATCAAACTGGGTGAGCATAACGCCGTACTGCAGCGGGAGCAGAGTCAGCTGGACGATCTGATGCAGTACCGGGAGGAATATCTGTCCCGCTTCCGTCAAGGCGATCCAATGCAGATGTCAGCCAAAAAAGCCCTCGATCTACGCGGTTTTCTGGCGCAACTTGACCAGGCAATTCATGCCCAGCAAATGCAGGTCAATCAGAGCCGGCAGGTGCTTGATCGCCAGCAACAGAACTGGCTTCAGGCGCGTAATAAGGAACAGGCGCTGGATTCCCTGATGGCCCGTTACCGCGCTGATGAAAACGTCAAACAGCAACGTCGGGAACAGCGCGAAAATGATGAACATACCAATGCCATGTGGTTGCGTTCACGGCGTGACTGACGCTGATTGGAAATACTTTCGCTCGCTGAAAATGGCTAAAAAAGCAGTCATCCTTTTCTCTTTACTGCCGATAACGGTAAGTAATAGCCAGGCGCTAAAGTGTGTGTCTGACTGAAATCGGCAAAGGAGCGATGAGATGGTTGCAGAACAACAAGATGATCAGCATAAGGCTGACAACCCTGCCACGCCACTTCCGCTATTTACGCCGACACAAAGCACTTCCTATACGCAGACCAAGTCCAACTGGCATCAGCAATCGTAGACGGTCATCGGACAGTGTCGTCCTTGTTTTAGTCCTCAGTGAACAGATATACGCATGAACAGCATCAGTGACATTCAATGCGGCGAACAATTGACCATTGCCCAATGCGCAGAGATTTATGCGCAGTTACTGGCCGCAATGGTAGAAGGTCAGGCAGTGAATATTGATGTCAGTCAACTGCAGCGTATTGATAGCGCTGCTTTACAGCTTTTCTACAGTTTCCAGCGTGATGCAAGAGCGCAGGGGCTGGTGACGATTTGGTCAGAACCCAGTAAGGTTTTTTGTGATGCAGTCGATATATTGGGCATGGGCGCATTTTATCGTCAGAATAGCTGAGACCGGCTTGAGTCGTAAAAAGGAGTGACATTGTTATGGCAAACATATTGGCAGTAGATGACTCTGCTTCAATGCGACAAATGGTCGCTTTTACGCTTAAAGGTGCTGGGCATGTGGTGACCGATGCGGAAGATGGTAAACACGCCCTCGAAATCGCCAGACAGAATACCTACGATCTGGTACTGACCGACGTCAATATGCCGGTCATGGACGGCCTGACTCTGACCCGTGAGTTACGTCAACTGCCGAATTATCGTTTCACCCCTATCCTGGTTCTGACCACTGAAGCCGGGCCTGATAAAAAACAGGAAGGTCGTGCAGCAGGTGCAACCGGCTGGCTGGTTAAGCCGTTTAATCCGGAACAGTTGCTGGCCACAGTCAAGAAAGTGCTGGGCTGAATTTTAATTAAGATGCGTCGGAGCCGGCAATGAGCATTGATGTCTCCCAGTTTCATCAGGTGTTTTTCGAAGAAAGCTTCGAAGGGCTGGATGCAATGGAAATGGGGCTGTTAGGCATGCAGGAAGGCGCAGCTGATAGCGATGATAGCGAGACAATCAATACGATCTTCCGTGCTGCCCATTCGATCAAAGGTGGTGCCGGAACTTTTGGTTTTAATCAGGTTTCAGCGTTCACCCATGGTCTGGAAACGTTGCTGGACCAGATGCGTAACGGCGAGCGTGATGTCAGTCAGCAAGCGATAAACAGCCTGCTGCGGGCAGTGGATGTGCTGAGAGAGATGCTGACTGCGGTGCAGCAGGGTGTCGCTATCGATGAGGATAGTGCGACCGCTGTGAGTCTTGAGATCGAGGCTTTATTACAATCAGGCACGCCCGCTATGGCTGACCTTGAGACAACAGAGCCAGCGCCGACTCAGGCGGCGGGCTGGCAAATTCACTTCAAGCCCCATCCTCATCTGTTGCAGACCGGTAATGACCCGGTGCGCATGCTGCAGGAACTGGCCGGACTCGGTGACTTATCGGTTACGCTTGATAATTCGGCATTACCGGCTTTCAGCGATCTGGAACCGGAAGACTGTTATCTTGCCTGGACGCTGACATTGCGCGGTGACATCACGCGGGAACAGATAAATGAGATTTTTGAATGGGTCGAGGGTGACTGTGATTTAAGCATCAGTCCACTTGAGCCCGAGCAATCTGCTGAGGTTGAGACTGAGGAGCCTCGTACTGAGGACATCACTGAGCCTCCCGCCCCGGAAGCTGTCATCAATCCCGCCGCAGAGCCCAAAAAAGCATTGTCGGAAACAGCCATGTCATCGATCCGGGTCGGTATCGATAAGGTCGATTCCCTGATTAACCTGGTCGGGGAACTGGTCATTACCCAGTCGATGCTGAGTCAGTTGGGCGAGAACTTTGAGGTCAGCCGCATGCAACAGTTAATCGATGGCCTGGAGCAACTGGAGCGAAATACCCGTGAGTTGCAGGAAGGCATTATGCGGATCCGCATGCTCCCTATCAGTTTTGCCTTCAATCGGTTTCCGCGGCTGGTGCATGATCTCAGTGCCAAGATGGGTAAGCAGGTAGAGCTCAAACTGAGCGGGGAACAGACTGAGCTCGATAAAACCGTGATGGAGAAAATCGGTGATCCGCTGGTGCACCTGGTGCGTAATTCGCTTGATCACGGTCTGGAAACACCTGAAACACGTCTTGCCAACGGCAAGTCTGAAACCGGTCTGCTGCATCTCAACGCCTATCATCAGGGCGGCACGATTGTGATTGAAATCAGTGATGATGGTGCGGGACTCAATGAAGAAAAAATCCTTAGCAAAGCGATTGAGCGCGGCCTGGTTGCCAGTGATGACAATCTGGCACCGGACAAAATTCACGAACTCATTTTTATGCCGGGTTTTTCAACCGCCGATGTCGTCAGTGATGTCTCGGGCCGTGGGGTTGGCATGGATGTGGTACGAAAAAATATCCACAGTCTGGGCGGCAGTGTTGAGGTCAGTTCGAGAGCCGGTGCCGGTTCCACCTTTACCATCCGCTTGCCGCTGACCCTGGCGATCATGGATGGGCAGACCATTCAGGTCGGCGATCAGCGTTATATCATTCCACTCATCTCGATTATCGAATCAGTCGAGATTAAACCCGGTACGGTCAAACATGTCACCGGTAAGGGTGAGGTCTACAGTCTGCGTGATGAATATCTGCCGATTATCCGGCTTTATGAACTGTTTAATCTCACACCGCGCAGTGAAAAGCTGGAAGACGGTTTACTGGTAGTGGTGGAGTTTGAAGACCGCAAAGTGGGCCTGCTGGTAGATGAGTTACTGGCGCAACAGCAGGTCGTGATCAAGAGCCTGGAAAGCAACTATCGTAAAGTCACCGGTATGGCCGGTGCCACCATACTTGGTGATGGTACCGTGGCGCTGATTCTCGATATTTCGGGCTTATTGGCTTTGTACCGCAACCCGTCGCTGGTACGTACTTTGAAAACCATCCGGGCGGCCTAGGATCGATCATGATAGAGCTCAGTCAAACGAATGAAATTCTCGATATGTTCGATGTGATGGGCCGTGTTGAAGCCGGCATGCAACAATTTCTGACCTTTGAACTTAATCAGGAACATTACGGTGTCGAGATTCTGCGGGTGCAGGAGATCAAAGGTTGGGACCCTGTGACTCCGATTCCCAACACGCCGGTCCATCTCTGTGGTGTATTGAATCTGCGTGGTGCCATCGTGCCGATTGTGGATCTGCGCCTGTTTTTCGGTATGCCGTATCAGCCATACACCAAGACCACCGTCGTGGTGGTACTCAGAGTACATGATGTCACTCAGCGCACAGTGGGCATTGTTGTTGACGCTGTATCGGACGCCCACAATGTGCATCCGGATGAGATTCAGCCAGCCCCCGATTTTGGCGAACAAGTCAGCACCGAGTTTATTACCGGCATCACCCGTATGGATGACAATATGGTCATGCTGCTGGATGTCGATAAATTACTCAACAGCGAACAGATTGGCTGACAATGGTACAAAACACAGCCCGAATTATGGCGATCATGAACCAGAAAGGCGGGGTCGGTAAGACCACGACTACGGTCAACCTGGGCCATGCGCTGGCACGCTCCGGTCAGAAAGTTGCCTTGCTGGATCTGGACCCGCAGGGACAGGTCGCCACCAGCCTGGGATTTGATAATAATCAGCCCGGCCTCGACACTGTCTTGCTGGATGGCGCGACCATTGACGATATCAAGATCCGGGCTCGCGACGGACTGGATTTGATTGTCGCCGGCACCCGTCTGAACGAGTTTGAACATACCAGTCAGGGTGGCATACAGCGGGGGCACCGCCTGCGTGAGGCCCTCCAGCAATCGTCTTTGAATCAATATGATTACGTTCTGATTGATTGTCCGCCGTCCTCCGGACTGCTAGGTGTTAATGCCATGTTTGCGGCCGGCGAACTGTTAATCCCGGTATCCGGTGATTATTTATCATTGCAGGGCCTGTCACGGATGATTCAGATTCTGAAACGGGCAGAGGAACTGGCCGGTCACCGAATTAAATTATGGCTGGTCTCCACCCGCATGCAGATGCGACGGAAGCTGACTGAAGAGGTCAGAAACCGCATTCTTAAGTATTTCCCCGGTCGGGTGTTTTTTACCCCGGTTCGTGAAAATGTCGCCCTGGCCGAGTGCCCGAGCTTTGGCAAAACCATTTTTGATTATCGTAAAAACAGTCCTGGCGCCGAGGATTATCTGTCTCTGGCGCAGGATGTAATGAGCGGGAGAACAGCCGATGGCTGAGAATAAGCAGGCGATGGGCAATGATCCGCTGGCCTGGCTGGCACAGGAAGGGGAGCTTGACGCAGTGGAGACCGCGGTTGAAAAAAATGCGGTAAAAAACCGCAAAAAAACAGGTACTGATCCTCAAGAAAAAGCTGAAAAAACCGATACTGAAATCGTAGAACAGAGCTTTGCTCAATTGGCGGGACAGGGCGAACTGTTAGTCACTGAGTTTTATGATCATCTGTTTTTGCACAACCCGGAACTGAAGCCACTATTTGAAGGTGTCTCCGCGGCAGGTCAGCAAAAAAAACTGCTCGCAGCCCTGATGTTGCTGGTCAATAACCTGCGAAAACCGGCGATTTTGCAGGATTATCTCAAAGGGCTCGGCAACCGGCATCAAAGCTATGGTGTCAGGGCTGAGGATTACGAAAAAGTCAAAACCAGCCTGTTGTCTGTTATGCGCAGGTTGGCGGGTGAAAACTGGACGGATGCAGTTGAAACCGCCTGGCGTAACACTTTGAACGCAGTCGTTCAGCAGATGTTGGGCGCCTATGATGCACTGGAGGAATCCGAGATGGCAGTCACATCGGTTAAACAGGAAAATGATTTCATAAACGTGATGGCAAAAGCCCTGGATGGTGCTGTTACCGCGATTATGATGGTGGACAGGGATTTCACAATTACCTATGCCAATCGGTCGACTTTGACTATGCTCAGCGAGCATGAAGCCACGTTGAAAAATGCCTTCCCGGGATTCAGCGTCAGAAATCTGGTCGGTTCCAATATCGATGCTTTTCATAAAAACCCAAAGCATCAGCGTCAGCTGTTGAGTGATCCGGATAATTTGCCTTACACGGCCGATATCAAAGTCGGGCCATTGTCATTCAGGCTTAATGTGACGGGAATGTTTGATAATAACGGTGCTTATGTCGGCAATATGCTGGAGTGGCACAATGTTACTGAAGAGAAACTGCGTAATGCCGACATTCATGGGCAGTTTGAAGCCTTGAACAAAGTCATGGGCGTCATCAGCTTCAACATGGATGGCACCGTTCTCGATATCAACGATAACTTCCTCGATGTAGTGGGCTATAGCCGTGATGAAGTCATCGGTAAACATCACCGGATGTTTGCCGAGCCAGAGCTTGCCAATAGCCCGGCTTATGCTGAGTTCTGGGCCAAGCTGAACCGGGGTGAGTTTGATTCCGGTGAATATAAGCGTATCGCTAAAGATGGCCGCGAAATCTGGTTACAGGCCAGCTATAACCCGGTTCTGGACTTAAACGGCAAGCCCTACAAAGTGGTTAAATACGCCGCGGATATTACCGAACAGAAACAACTGCAGATAACCGTGCAGTCAGTGCTGGAATCCTCCGCCGTGGTGATGAATGCCATGGCCGAGGGGGATTTGACCAAACTGATGGAAGGCGACTACGAAGGGGAGTTCGCGCAACTGCAGCAGGCCATTAATGGCACCGTTAACAAGATGTCATCGGTGGTACAGGACATTACAGAGGCGGCTATCAATATTTCGGCCGCTGCCAGTGAAATTTCCCAGGGCAATGTCGACCTGAGCCAGCGTACTGAGGAACAGGCCTCTTCGCTTGAAGAGACTGCCTCCAGCATGGAAGAGCTGACCAGTACGGTCAGACAGAATTCTGACAATGCCCGTCAGGCCAATCAGCTTGCTGTCGATGCCTGTGAAAAAGCGGAAAAAGGCGGTGCGGTCATACAGAACGCAATTCAGGCGATGGCTGCCATCAGCGCCTCGAGCAAAAAAGTGGCTGATATTATCGGCGTGATTGACGAAATTGCATTCCAGACAAATCTCCTGGCGCTCAATGCCGCAGTGGAAGCTGCCCGTGCCGGTGAGCAGGGACGCGGTTTTGCAGTAGTCGCTTCTGAAGTCAGGAATCTGGCCCAGCGCTCAGCGGCAGCGGCTAAGGAGATCAAGGAACTCATCAACGACAGTGGTGAGAAAGTGAAAGAAGGTTCGGCCCTGGTCGATGAATCCGGCAAAACGCTGCAAGAGATTGTTGAAGGCGCCAAGAAAGTCGGCGATATCATTTCTGAAATTGCCGCCGCTGGTCTCGAGCAGACTTCAGGCATCGAACAGGTCAATAAAGCCGTCACTCAGATGGATGAGATGACTCAGCAAAATGCGGCGCTGGTGGAAGAAGCGGCGGCTGCCAGTGAATCGCTGGACGAGCAGGGCCAGAACCTGCAACAAATGATGGCTTTCTTCGATACCGGCAGGGAAATGGGGCGGCCCCCGCAGCAGGCCCCGGCGTCAGCCCGAGCTCAGACAAAAGCGCGACCTGCTGTAAGCAGACCGGAACGTCCGCTGTTCGGCCGACACGCCCCGGCGCGGCAGGATGATGATGAATGGGATGAGTTTTAGTTGATAAGCCGGGCAGTGTTTTGAGCTGCCCGATTTCAATACGAAGGAACGATGATGACCGGTGTGCTTGGGCGCGAATTGACGTTTTCTGACAGGCAGTTCAAACGGCTGCGCGTTTTTGTGGCCGAACAGACTGGTATTGCGCTGACCGAAGCCAAAAAAGACATGGTCTACGGTCGCTTGTCAAAACGTATCCGTGCCAATTTTGGCGGTAACTTCCAGGCTTTCTGTGATGCTATTGAAAATGGTGATGCGCAGGAGCAGGACTTTCTGATCAATGCCATCACCACTAACCTGACCGCGTTTTTCCGGGAGTCTCATCATTTTGAATATTTGCGTGGGCGCCTGCTACCCGATCTGATCCGGCGCAATGCGGCCAGTCGCAGGTTGCGGATTTGGTCTGCCGGCTGCTCCACCGGTGAAGAACCCTATAGCATCGCCATGTGCCTGGCGGCAGAAAAACAACTGGCAGGCTGGGATATCAAAATTCTGGCTACTGATCTGGATGCCAATGTCCTTGAGCATGCCGAAGCAGGCATTTACAGTGAAGACAAGCTGAGCAAGGTAGCTGGGAAAGAACGACAATGGTTTCAGCGTGGCCGGGGCAGTAAAGCCGGTCTGGTCAGACTGAAGCCGGAAATCAGGGATCGGGTGACTTTCAAGCGGCTAAACCTGTTGCATGACTGGCCGATGCGGGGACCGTTTGATCTGATTTTCTGCCGTAATGTGGTCATTTATTTTGATAAGCCAACCCAAAGCCGACTGTTCGACCGCTTTGCTGATTTGCTGGTGGCTGACGGGCTATTGTTTATTGGCCACTCCGAGTCTTTGTATAAGGTGACTGAGCGCTTCACTTCATTGGGCAACACCATATACAGGCGGGTGCAATGATGCTGGCCCGGTCAATACAGCCGACGCCGCTGAAGGGCTTTGAGCATATCAACCGTTACTGGGATGGCCATAACCACTGCTGGGCGGCCAAACTCTTGCCCGGTGAGTTTTATGTGACCACCGAGCCCGATGAAATTATCTGCACCACATTAGGCTCCTGCGTGTCGGCCTGCATTCGTGACCCGCAAGCCGGGGTCGCCGGCATGAATCATTTTATGCTGCCCGTTTCTTCTGAAGATAACCCCAACTGGATGAATATGGCGACCCGTTTCGGCAGTGCCGCGATGGAATACCTGATTAATGAAATGTTCAAGCAGGGGGCCAGCAGGGAAACGATGGAAGTCAAACTGGTGGGTGGCGGCCGGATTATCAGCAGCCTGTATGACGTCGGCCGTCGCAATATTGACTTCGTGCTGGAATATGCCCGGCTGGAGCGCCTCAGAGTGCTGGCCAAAGATCTGGGCGATGTCCATCCGCGCAAGGTGGTATTTCATCCCGACAGCGGTGTCATGCGGGTCAAGCGTTTACGCTCCCTGCATAACGACACGGTAATACAGCGCGAACAGCATTATGTTGCCGAGCTCCAAACCCAGCCGGTGACCGGCGATATTGAACTGTTCTAGGCAGGCGCAGGCATGACGCCATTGAAAGTCATTGTGATTGATGATTCTGCCTTGGTCAGGCAGCTATTGAGTGAAATCCTCAACAGTGATCCCGCCATTGCCGTGGTTGCGACTGCCGCCGATCCTTACCAGGCCAGAGAGAAAATTAAACAATTCAATCCGGACGTACTGACGCTGGATGTGGAAATGCCACGCATGGACGGGGTGACGTTTCTGCGGAATCTGATGCGGCTGCGGCCGATGCCGGTGGTGATGGTTTCCACGCTGACCGAGAAAGGGGCGCAGGTGACATTAGAAGCCCTGTCTATCGGCGCTTTTGACTTTGTCGCCAAGCCCAAACTGGATCTGTCACATACGCTGGAAGACTATGCCGAAGAGATCATTGCCAAGGTCAAGGCGGCTGCCGCGATGCCGCTCTCGGCGCTGACACCCCGGCCCGGCTTGCAGGTGGAGCAGAAACTGACCGCTGATGCCATTCTCGCCAAATCCGCCACCACCACGTTGAGAACTACCGACAAGATTATCGCTATTGGCGCTTCAACCGGCGGTACCGAAGCGATAAAGGAAGTACTTTGTGCTTTGCCGCCGTCCGCACCGGGCGTAGTGATTAGCCAGCATATCCCTGCCGCTTTCAGCGCCGGTTTTGCCAAACGGCTCAATGGCCTGTCGCCAATGCAGGTTCGCCAGGCTGAGCATGGAGAGCAGATTCTTGCCGGTCATGCCTATATCGCACCGGGGGATAAACACTTGCTGGTGGAACGCAGTGGTGCGCGCTATTACTGCCGGCTTAATGACGGACCGCCGGTCTCACGCCACAAACCTTCAGTCGATGTGCTGTTTCGCTCGGTCGCACAGCAGGTCGGCCCTAATGCTATCGGCATTCTGCTGACCGGAATGGGGGATGATGGTGCACAGGGCATGCTGGAGATGAGACAGGCGGGAGCACAGAATCTGGTGCAGGATGAAAAAAGCAGTATTGTCTGGGGTATGCCCGGTGCGGCTTTCAAACTGGGCGCAGCAGAAAAAGCGATCCCGTTGCAAAAGATCGCTGAAGAAATACTCAAATTAAGTCGATAAAGAAAAGGGAATCAGGGGTAGAACACATGGATATACAGACATTAAAACAGGCACTGCCGGCCACATTGGTGGCGATGTTACTGGCGGCCGTTGCTTACTGGCTGTCAGACTGGCGGCTTGCCGCGCTGTTAGTGATATCCAGCCTGGCCGTCTATCTGTTGAAACGGCCCGAACCTGACTCAGTAGTGGCAGAAACAGGCCGTAACAGTGAGCAGAAAGCGCCGGCAGAAGTGGAGCAACTGAGCCGCGAAACACTGAGCACACTGCAGCAGCAAATCAGCCAGATTGCTGATGAGAATCGCCAGATTGCCGGTCTTATCAGCAATGCTATAAGCAAATTGACTGATAGTTTCCAGGGCATGAATGAGCAGACTGAGTATGAAGATCGCATGCTGCACAGCCTGATCGATGATGAACAGGGGCAGAATTTCAGTGAATTTATCCGGGAAACCGAGTCAGTGCTTGTATATCTGGCGGACAGCGTGCTCAAAACCAGTCAGGAAAGCCAGCTGGTCATGAGTAAGCTGGAAGCGATGAACAGCAATGTCGACGGAGTTATTTCTTTACTTGATGATGTTAAGGATATCGCCTCGCAAACCAATCTGCTGGCTTTGAATGCCGCCATTGAAGCGGCGCGTGCCGGCGAAGCCGGCCGCGGCTTTGCCGTGGTCGCCGATGAGGTCAGAAAGCTGTCGCAGAAATCAGATGCTTTCAGTGATGAAATCAACGATATCACAATGAGTGTCAAAACGACGTTACAGGATGCACTGGCAAAGGTCTCGGATGTGGTGACCACAGATACCGATATGGCCAGAGACTGCAAAACCAAGGTGGGTGATATTTCAGCACGTATGTTGCAGCTGAATGATAAAACCCAGCAGGTCATTAACGGCACCGGCAATGTCAGCCAGTCTATTGCCGGACTGGTCAACCAGGCAGTGACCTCATTACAGTTTGAGGATATGTGCGCCCAGCTGAGCCAGCATATTAATAAACGACTGGACAACGTCAACGAACTTGCCGATATCATCCAGTCATTGCAGCAGGCACAAACGCAGCCTGACAACCTTGAGCAATGCCGACAGATGCTGGCCGGCGTTAAACAACGTGCTGAGAGTCTGCAGCCGAAAATTGCAGCAACGCAACATAAATCGGTGACCCAGCAAAGCCTGGATAGCGGCGAGATAGAATTATTTTAATCTGCCTTGTGACGGTGGCATAACGATTGCAAAAGCTCCTGTGTCAATTAACAGGTGAGCTTGATCTCAGCAGGAGTTTGTATGCCACAACCCGTCATGATTCAGACCGAGCCGGTGTCGGCGGTCAGTGCCAGGAAAAATGCCGTCGCCGGCAATAGCACTGATAAATCAGCATTTTCTGCTGAATTCGAACAGCGGATTGAGCAGGGGCAGGCTGCTAATAATCGGGCCAAGTCAGATAAAAACCAGGCGGCAAAGTCGGTAGACAATGAGCAGAATGTTGCCGCTGACGGCAATAAATTGCCGGCCGAGGATGACAGTAATTCGGTGTCAGAGGCTCAGTCAGACTCGGAAACGCATGCTGAATCTGACGCTGAACAGCAGGCAGGAAATCATAGTGAATCAGCCGCAGAACCTAAAGAGGTGGATCAGGCAACCGACAGTTCGGCTGCGGATAACAGCGGACAGGAAACAGTGGTGGTTGCACCAGGGCAAGCTGCGGACTCGGCTAAAAACACCGATGTCAGCAATAAAAAAGCTGATAAACCGGTTCGGGCTCAGGTTAGTGTAAGCCAGCAGGCGGTGGATAACGCCAAAACCACCTCTGTGGAAATGACCGCCAAAGCCCATCCCAAACAAACGGAAGCGGTAACGGCCGATACAGTGCCTTCGAATACAAAAGCCACGCAACAGACCGCGGCCAAAACCATCAGTGAAAGCATTGAAAAGCTGAATGGCGAAGAACAGCAGCGTGCGCAGAAAGCCACACCAAACCTGGCTGCGGCTCTGAAACAATTATCTGAAGATAATGCTGAACCGCCCAAGATTCGTGCTGATATTCTGGATGCATTGCAACGTCAGCAGAATAAGCCGGAGGTCACCGTCAACTTGCGAAATCTGATGGCGGCGCAGGCACAGCAGTCTGAAGCCAAACCAGCGGTAACCTTGCCACCGATCTTAACTGACAGAGGCGCAGCGGATACCGCAGGCACTGCTTTAACACCCACCAGTCTCACCGGTCTGGTATCGACGCAAAGCGGCACTAACGCTAGCGCAATCAGTCAACCCACACTCAGCCTGCCGGTTCAGCCTAATATGCAGAATCCCGCCTGGTCCCAGGTGATGAGCAGCCGCGTAGTGTGGATGGCAAAAGAGGGTGTACAACAGGCAGAGCTGCGCATGAATCCGGCCAATCTGGGCCCGGTTGAAGTCAGACTTCATGTACAAAACGATCAGGCCAGTGTAACTTTTCTTGCGCAGCAGGGAACAACGCGCGAAGCGCTTGAGCAGGCCCTGCCCAGATTGCGTGAAAGTTTTGCTGAAAGCGGTCTGCAACTGGCCAATGCGGAAGTAGGTGAACAGCAGCATCAGCAGCAGGAGCAATCTGAACAGGCAAACGATTCTCATATTTTTGCTCAAGCCAGCCGTCAGGATGACGATATAGACAATGAGACCGTTGAATCGGTCAGCTCAGATGAGGCATCGGTGGGCCTCAGCTTGTATGCCTGAGCTATCATAACGATAAGTGTTATCCGGGAGAGACGGACGTGTTTAAACTTGAAAACTTTTCTCTAAGAAAAAGAATGTATCTGATAGGGGGCTTCGGCATAGTCGGGCTTCTGGGGCTTGTTGTTCTCGAGTGGTACATGATGACTACTGAGATGAGCGCGATGAACCAGCTTTATGCCGTGCTCACCTATGTGTTGCTTGGCAGTGTAATAATTATGTATCTGGCGCATGTGATCGGTCGCTTTGGTGACCGCAGAGCCACTAATCTGGTTGAAGCGATTCAGAACATTAAAAAAGGTGATCTGACCCAGAAGGTCGTGATCCCCGGTAAAAGCGATTTCAGCTGGATGGCATTTGAGCTTGATAGCGCACGTAAAAATGTTGCTAATCTGGTTCATACGCTGGTGGGCGGTGTTTCCCAGCTCAACACGGCCACCCAGAATATGCAGGCCATCAGCAAAGAAACGGTGGATGGTGTACTGAAACAACAGGCCGAGACTACGCAGGTCGCGACCGCAATGAATGAAATGACCGCTTCGGTTCAGGAAGTCGCGCGCACGGCATCAAGTGCGGCTGAAGCGGCACGCAACGCCGACAGCGAAGCCAAATCCGGTAAGCAGGTGGTGATGGAAACCATGGAAGCGATTGATTCGCTGGCCAATGAAGTAGAAAAAGCCGCCCAGCAGCTGAGTAGTCTGGAAGCGGATATCGGCAATATCGGTGCTATTGTCGATGTCATTCGTGGCATTACCGAACAAACCAACTTACTGGCATTGAATGCCGCGATTGAGGCAGCCCGTGCTGGTGAGCACGGCCGTGGTTTTGCCGTGGTAGCCGATGAAGTCCGCACCCTGGCTGCCAGAACCCAGTCTTCCACGCATGAAATTGAAGAAATGGTCGAACGCCTGCAACAAGGCGCCCAGGTTGC
Source organism: Methylophaga sp. (assembly GCF_009711715.1). Classification (GTDB taxonomy): domain Bacteria; phylum Pseudomonadota; class Gammaproteobacteria; order Nitrosococcales; family Methylophagaceae; genus Methylophaga. The sequence goes on from NZ_VENF01000009.1 coordinate 340,265, forward strand.
AGTAAAAGTCATGAACGAAAGCCGTGAACGTGCCCGTGACAGCGTAGAGAAAGCTTCCAGTGCCGGCGCTGCGCTGGATACCATTACCGCCATGATTTCGACCATGGATGAAATGAGTGCTCAGATTTCCAGTGCCGCTAACGAACAGTCCGCGGTGGCCGAAGATATCAATCGCGGTATCGTGAATATCAGCCAGGTGGCCGAGCACACTGCTGAGGGCGCGCGCGAGTCTTCCGTTGCCGTGGAGACGCTGAGCAGCCTGTCGTCCCAGTTGCAGGAAGCGTCAGCCAAATTCAAAGTCTGAGTGGAATAACTCAAGCTAATAAAAAAGCCCGCAAAATGAAGTGACCCCCAATAGTTGGACATTCCAATTACTGGGGGTCTTTTTATGTCCAAACATCATAGAGCGTTCAAGCTTGAGTTAGCTAAACGTGCTGAAAACGAAAGCTCACGACATCTAAGTCGTC
>NZ_VENF01000011.1 GCF_009711715.1 Methylophaga sp.
CGAAAAATGTCGTGGCTTGTCGGTGCGTGAGCCCAACGGTGACGTCAATCATCTGTTAGGGCTGAAAGACACAAAGGACTACAGCACTACTGAAAAGGATCTTTTCTGCCAGGGTCAGGCGGGGATGAACGGTGTCGCCATCGATCCCAACTTTGAGGACAACCGCTACATCTACGTTTATTCAGCCTCTGACAAAACACCGCCAGCGACTAATCGCGTGTTACGTCTGAAGCTGAATGAAGACTTCACCAAGGTTTCGGATCGCACGGATATCGTGGAAGATATTCCATTCAAGCCGAAACCGACGGATCATCCCTTTGGTGAGGCTGGTGCGCATAATGGCGGTCGAATCCAGTTTGGTCCGGATAACACCTTCCTCTACGTGACAACTGGCGACAACCATAACAGCCGTATTCCACAGGATCCGCAATCTCTGGGTGGTAAAGTGTTGCGTATTGATCGCAATGGCAATGCCGCGCCGGATAATGGCTTATCCGATAAGTACGACCCCAGAATCTTTACTTATGGTCACCGCAACGTTCAGGGCCTGACATTTCACCCTGAGAACGGCCAACCGGTGGTCACGGAACATGGTCCGTGGCATTCTGATGAGGTCAATATGCTGGTTGCCGGTGGCAACAGTGGCTGGGATCCCAAGCCTAATATGGCGGGTCGTGGCGACTGCCCCGACGACTACTGCGGCTATATGCCCAACCAGAAAGAAGGCATGGACCCGGATAAACGGTCTGAATACATGCCAATCACCGATATCGAAACCTATCCGAATGCCATACAACCAGCCTGGCAGAACAACCAACTCTCCCAGGGCATCAGCACTGCTGATTTCCTGACCGGTGAGCAATGGGGCGACTGGGAAGGACGCCTGGCCGTTGGTTTCATGGGTATCGGTTTTGGCGGCACGCCGGTCGGTAATCGCATTGATCTACTCGACATCGCGGATGATGGCAAGTCAGTCAATGATGTGACCGAAATGCCGGTACCAATGGAACCCGGTCGGTTCCGGACACTTGTTCAGGGACCGGAGGGCGATCTCTATGCCGTCATGGATGAAGGCATGGTTTATCGCATTAGCCCCAAATAACATGCCTCACAATACTGCAGGGAGGCTGTATGTTTCCATTTAACTGGAAACAGAAAAGGTAATGTGAAAGATAAAGAAAGAAGAACCCGGCTTGGATGCCGGGTTTTTCATGTCTGATACCATGGTGGATGGGACACCAACATGCCTAATAGGCCTAAGTATAGGGTTACGCTATCGTTAACCGGCCTGCGAAGTTCTATAGTTAATTTGTTTTCCCAAAGACAATATCGGTCAAATTTTTCCTCCTCGCCCCTGTTTTGTGGGAGTGAAGTGGTTCCCTGCTCACATCACCATTATGTTTATCAAAACGTATATTGAATGACATAAAAAGCTTTTTGGTTATCGGATTATTTGAGAGCAAACATGAGAAGGTATTGCATCCTGTCTTGTTTTTGCCTCTGAGGCACGATGTATATATCCGTAGGATCATTGGCATTTTTGATCTGCCCCTTAACTATCTGGGGATTTATTTGCTGTTTAGATAGTTCCTGTTGGATGTTTTCAGCGGTTTGCAGATTAAATACATCAGTGAAGTTGATACTTTTGTTTGGTTTTAGATCGAGCGCCTTAGCCGCAACTTCATTAAGCCTCGTGATCGTTCCGTTACAAACTTGAATGACCCCGAACGACTCTTGCTCAAAGATGGCTTCCCACTCTTCAAGGCTTGTTTTCAGAGAACGTTCAATTTCTTTCAGTTCAGTGATGTCTTGATTAACTTCAATAGCACCGATGATATTTTTTTCACTGTCGTAAAGCGGTGTGGAATACATCGTAATGGTGCGCCGCTTTCCATCAAACGCCTCAATATTGACTACCTCTGGCTGACTGGACTCTGCTTTTTTGACAGCGCGCGCCAGAGTCCAGCCTTCCGCACCGACTTCCTCACCCGATTTATCCCACCAACCTTTGTATTCACCATACTGTTCAAGACCAACATATTTTGCACCGCCCCATATTCTTTTGACTTCCGGGTTAGCAAGACAGATATTCCCTTCCGCATCTGCTACCCATAAGCCGACAGGTACCAGATCTATAATCTTCCTCATCATGTACTCGCTTCTTTCCAAAGCAGTTTCAGCATTCTTCCTGGCTGTAATATCTGAGCTCACACCAATGACTTTGGTTGGACGCTTAGCTGCATCAAATGTGAGCTTCGCACTGGAGGTAAACCATTTAACGGTCCCATCCTTTCCCGTGACATTAAAGTCCCAGCTATGGGGTTGTTCCTGACCGAAGGTCTCTATCAACTTATCTATCGGAGCATCCACGAAAGGAAGCATGCAGTTGGGAAGTGACTGCTTCCCCACGCCAAAAACCTGCTCAGCGTTAGGTGAAAAAGTGACTGTTCCAGTCAACACATTCCATTCCCAATTAACGATCTCAGCCATCTCAAGTGCAGATTTCATCCTGGCTTCATTAGCCATGATTTCATCAAGATACTCGCGACGCATATCCGTCATTGGATTGTTTTCAGGCATGGTGTCTTTCAAGCTTGCAATGGCTTCATCACCATAACGTAACCAGATCCAGTTCACATCAAGATAATCAGCGAGTACCTGGAGATTGTTATATTCAATCTCACCACCTTTCGTCCATCGACTCACAGAGGGAACAGAGGTATTTACTGCCGCCGCTACCTGAGCCTGAGTCAGGTTTTTCTGTTTCAGTAGTGCCTTTAAACGGTCACCGAATCCATTACGTTTCATTTCATTTTTCCAGCTGCTAATCCTGCGGAAAATAGACACTTTTCCATCAATTTTCCATGTTCGCGAATCTTAACACGAACTGCTTCAGGCCCATTATATATGCACTTTATTACATGTTACGTAATTTATTACTTGACACGTTATTAATGCAGCGATATAACTAGGACCGTAGTCAGCCGAGCTATCTCAGCATCCTCTATTTAAGTGTTGAGACCTCAACTAACTGGTTGATTACAAAACCATTAATTCTTAAGGAGTGTGCAAAATGAAAATAGCACCATTTATCTACGCTGCAGTCACCACTGCCAGTATTGCTTTAACGACAAGTGTTTTTGCCCACGGAGTAGAAGTACCCCAAGGCAGTAAGAAAATTCAGATTTTCAAAGACGCGGCTTCGATGCCCATTGCTTCCATGAATGAGCCTGGCGTGAATGCCTATTTTGAAGACATCGTTGGTTCTTCTGACCCTCGTGCACCAATTTCCTGCGGCATGTTCAAAATCGAAAAAGGCAATCCACTCGTTTATACCTTCGATTATGACGACACCAAAATCATCATCGATGGACATATTTATTTCGATGACGGGACCCAGAAAGTCAAAGGTGAAGTCGGCGATGTGCTGTTCTTCCCAAAAGGTTCAACTGTCTCGTTTTCGTCTGATGACTATGGTGTAGCTCATGCCTGTGGTCAGAGAAAACTGTTCTAAAACGACAACGTTTAAACCATGTAGGAGGAGAGAGAGATGAAATTATCCTCATTATGTCGTTTACTTCCTTTTTGCACAGCGGCACTGGTCCCGGTTCATGCAGATACCAATCTGACTGATTTAACTAACGGTGATCCGTTCTTTTACACAAGCGACCGAAACATAACTAAAGACGATAAAGAAAAGGTACTGCTTGGATTAGGACGCCCGAATAGAACTCACTCGCAAATCCCTCATCTGCCCGTTTATTTCGGGTATATGAATACAAACTCAACGTATCGGTTTGTGAATATCGTTGAACAGGTATTCACCATGATTGGTGAGGGAAAACATGGCCTCTGGCGTGTCCAGGAAAATGGCACTGTTCGGATGTACCGTAAAAAGGGAGCTGATGGCTTAGCTAAAAATGCCAATGTCTTTACAGACGATGCAACACAAACTATCAAGCAAAACTACAGCTCATATTTACCTCATGAGAGTTGGTCTGGATACAAGTACCCAGACCAGAAACTGGCTGAAGATGGGAAGTTAAACTTTGTTGATCTACCGATCAGCCACCCTATCTTTGAGGGCAAATATGATGATCATGCCCCCATCGACCTGGCTAACTGGTATTGCACCATGTCGGCCAATGACTATCCCTAAGCAAAAAAAGCGATGGACTTTGCATTCAGTCAACCGGCAGCCAACGAGGTCGGGCCGCTCGGTAAACGCGCTGGCCTCGATGTTGATGAGAACTACACGAAAGTCCTTAGACTGGAGCATTTTCCTGATGCCAGATCCTGGGTGAATATTGGCCAGGAAGGTAAAGATGCGACTCACGTGAAGTGGGAAGCCATCGACAGAGAAAAAACCCGGGCTGAGTACTATCTGGTTGAGCGTCCTTTCTTCAACAAGCCTTATCTATTTGTGACAGCGGTCTATGACAACGTCAATAACAAGGACCACCGCTACGTCAGACCGGATGGTCCTTATTACCAGTCAGTCAAGGAAAATGGGCACGACGTTAAAACCACGCTAACACAGGCCCCAAGGTTTAACCTGGAAAAAGGCGGTGAGGGTCAAGCAGTTGGTTTGCCGGTCTACGGTGTCCACCATCCAAACCGTGCTTTTTACGGTGGCGGTGGTGCCTGCCCGATGAAAGGCGGTGACTGGGGACGTTACCCTGACATCACCGGCGGTTCAGGCTGGCCTACGCAGTATGAGGAAGTAACACCACTGTGTGACTCCGTTCTGGTAGACATTAAGTTTTTCACCAACCTGGATGGCCGAAGCTGGAATGACCCTAATAAATATCTTGCTAATGCCGGGGTTGGGACTAAAGAAGTCAGCTACACCATCCAGCCTGGTGACTATGGTCAATTCAGTGACCCATACCACACAGAGCAAGGTGTGGAAAATCCAGAAGCTCAGAATATCCCTGATGAGGTCACCCTGACCTATCCCACTGTCAGCGAACCTGTTGCATATATTGAACCGCCTGTAGCCAACCTGGTACACGGAATGGTGCCTACAGAAGCGTCAACTTGCCGCCCTGTTATGCAGGCCTCACTTGATGAGGATTTAATCAAATGAACACATTAAATTTAAAAACGACGCTGTCTGTCGTTACATTGTCAGTACTTTCTCCTGCCATTCTGGCAGAAGAAGGTCCCGCAGAAACCGGGCCAGCTAAAGCAGCGAAGGAGACAGCCAACTTTGTCGAGATATTGGACCGGGATACCTTCCTCGGCGGCAAATTCAGCACTTGGGTGGAATTTGCTTCAGATTATGTATTCCGTGGTGAATCCGAAACCAACGATGGCAAGATCCCTTCCTTAAAAGGCGCCATCACCTGGACGCATCCGAATGGTATCTATTTGGGCTATTACCTTGCCAATAATCTGTTTCCCGGTGATGATGCTGAGGGCAATAACCCACACATTAATGCGATTTGGGGGCCTTACATTGGTTATGCGACATCCGATATTGCTGGAACAGGCCTGAACTATAACGGCATGCTTTTCCAGTATGTCTATCCGGGTGATAGAGACTCCAATTACCTCGAGATGTTTAACTACGTCGACAAACAATTCGGCCCAGTAAACCTTAAACTGGAATATTCACCCACCATCACTGACTGGTTTGGGGTGGAAGATTTGCAATCCCATAACATTGCCATTCATCCCAGTGTCGAGCTTCCCTATGAGTTCACGCTTTCAGGCGGGATTGGCTATCAGTTGTTTGACAACGATGGTCCCAGCCTGGATGCAAATGGGGATGGTGATGAAGACATTGATTGGGCTCACTGGAATATTGGTGTGAGCAGAAATGTTTTCGGCTTCAACGTCGATCTTCGTTACCACGATACCGACATCAAAAAAGGCGAACATGACTTTTACGGTTTTGACTCCAATCATCAAATTGTTGATGAGCGGTTTGTGGTCTCGGTATCTAAATCCTTCTAAATTTAGATATTTGTTTTCAGCTTGAGGTCTTGATGGCCTCTTCTCTCTTACCTTGGGCGCCTATGCGTCCAAGGTTTTTTTATTCCACACCCATGCTTGACCATTAGCACTCAAAGTACATTTCTTCCTTTAAGAAAATCAGGTTGTCAGAATAAAAATGATTCTGGTAGCTAGAAAGCTTCTTTACAGGACAATTAACAATGATCGATCCAGCTATTACTTTTCCTTCACAAGTATCACTGCCCTCACTCATTCATAGCCTGATTTATATATTAGGTGCTGCAGGCATGATTTTTCTGTTATTTGGCCTATTGCTCATTGATGCCGGTACAGTCAAAAAGCAAAACGCATTCACTTCCGGCATAGAAAAGCTTGTTGGCTTTTTCATAGGTTTTGGCAGCTATCTTCTATTTGGTTTTGGCTTATGGCTGGCACAATACTACTTAATGCGTGGCAACTCTCTGACAGACAGCATTTCTGATTGGTGGCTTGGCGGCACGATGACCAATTCTCTTGCCCAGGCTGTTGATCCGGCCAGATTCTCCCATGTGAACGAATACCAGATATTTCTGTTTTTCCTGGCCTGCACTGCAGGAATAATCAATGTTTTATTCCACTTTGCAGTATCAGAACGAATCAAAGCATCGGCGTATTATCTGACATGTGTTGTGGCAGCCTTGGGCTCATCATTGCTCAGTTGGTGGACATGGGGCTCCGTCGGCCCTCTGACTAATGCCGGTTATCATGATTTCTTCGGCGTTGGCTTTGTCTATTTGTTTCCGGCGGGGATGGCCATTGTTTTGGTGTCGAGACTCGGTCCACGACCAGGCATATTCTCAGAAGGCAAGTCATCTCATCTGAGTCATTACAGCAACCCTGTTTTCGCGACAATAGGCACAGTAATGATCTTTGCCGCGCTCCCCATGGTCATTATTTCTTGTCTGTTTTTTTTCGAAAAAACGGGCTTTGCTGTCAGTGTGACAATGGCAGACACCAGCATTGGATTAGTGTTGAACAATTATGGGGCAGCATGGTTAGGTGGCATGCTGAGTGGGGCGCTGATTGCTTACCTAAAGCGTAACTACAATTACCTTCTGTTGGGGCCATTCGCAGGGTATGTGTCAGGTGCGGCAGGATTTGATGTCTATTTGCCCTGGCAAATGCTGCTCGTTGCCATGGTGGCACCGGTTGTTGCAGCTCTGGTTGATTCTGCACTTCGACATTTTAGAATTGATGAAACGAAACTGATCCCGCTTTTCGCAGGTGCCGGCAGTTATGGATTAATCATGGTAGGCATTCTGCATTCCGGCACACCAAGGGGCGGTTATTTCGGGCTTAGTGAAGGTGACTTTGCATTTCAGCATGATGTTATCGGCTTACCCATGCAGGCTGCCGGTATTGTTCTGTGTTTAGGGGGTGGCATCCTCGTAGCCAGTCTACTTTGTGTGATATTGAAACGAACTACAGGTTTACGGATAAGCGACAATGCCGGTCATCAAGGTCTTGACCACTATTATTGGGAAATCGAATACTCAGAGGAGCGTTGATGAAACACCAGTAATTATGTTGCCAGATATCAGCGAAGGCACTGGGAGTCATGCAAATATGCAGATTTTACATGACCGTATGTGAGCCGGTAACTACAGATTATTTCCCATTGTCTGAGATCAGTGTAAAAACTTTCCAGAAGCTATTCCTGATACCACACATCAGCATAGACCAATGAAATCAAAGGGGTCATACAGGATTGAACCTCAATTCAATCAATCCAAGCTGACCCCTTTGGTTTTGAAGGATGGTATGTCAGCCACCAAACTTTTCATTTTCGCCAATATTGGGCGTGGTATTTTTGATATTGGCCTTGGCAAATTCATAAAGCTGGAAAGCTTTACTCTCTTTAGCCTTCCAGTGTTCGCCCATTTCAACCTTGACTTCCAGCATGGCGACTTCAGGATCGTCCTTACCTTCCGGAAACCAGGCTGCAATGAAAGAGTTCCAGTATTTATCTATCAGGGCCTGATCATCAATCAATCGAGCCTTGCCTGACAGTGAGACATATACGCCCTCCTCCTGGTCGGAGAAAGTCAGGCAGACATCATGATCCTTGTCCGTTTCAGAAACTTTCTCAGCACTGCGTCGGGTATAAAACCAAAGCGTGCCGTCATACTCATCCTGAACAAGATGCATCGGCCTGGCGCGTGGCATATCCTCATCCAGCGTGACCAGCATGCCGACTTTAATCTCTTTTATCATTTCCCAAATTTTCTGCTTGTGTTCCGGGCTGGACATAAATTTAATCTCCTTTTTATCAAAAACAAAAAGGGCAGAGACGAATTAAATCGCCTGCTGCCCTTCTATTAATACGGATCTAACTAATGATTACGCTGACGTTCGACAATCTTGTCTAATTGACGGGTCAGTTTGTGTTCAGCACCGGTTAAGGCCTGTTTCACATTAGCGCCATCATGACTGACTACATTGGGTTGATGCCCTTCCAGTCTGGCTTCAATCAGGCAACGGATATCATCACCGCCGCCACGTTTATCACTGTTCTTGTCGCTTATATGCACTTCGATACGAGTGAGATATTCATCAAAACGTTTGAGATTATGCTGTAACTCTTCACGAATCGATTCGGCCAGCTCTACTGCACCATGAATATTGTGATCCGTGTTCACCTGAATTTGCATGTACGCTCCTTTTACGTCATTTGAAATTATTCCAATTCCTCAAGTCTGACCCGTTTTACGGATATTCATTCCATAAAACTGCATTTGCTGAAGCATAAATCTCCTTCTGCATGATCGGTATTTTGGCTTGTTACTTGGTAACCACCTGCTCGTAATTTTCAAAAGCCTTGTGCAGGTTTTCATCCGGTTTTTCCAAAAAGCGTTCTTTCGCCTTTTTATTACCAAAGCAGTATTGATTACCATCCGGACCAGTCCAGTCGACGGAGCAGTCAGTTTTGAATTCTTCGCCAGCGACAATCCCCATAGCGCATCGGCCACCAAATTCAGGGTAATCTGCGGCAACAGCCAGAGGTGACAAGGCAAAGATCAGTGGTGAGACTGTGATAAGAAGCAACTTTTTCATTTCTGCCTCCTTTTACTGTGTTTTGTGTTCGGATAAACACTAATACTGTGACTGCCACAAAGCGGGCTAAGTTTTGGCACTCTCTTTCTTTATCTGATTAATGCAGGTTGGGTTGAAGTATGAAACTCAACCTCGACCTAAGCTGTTTGCGATAAGTTGTTGGGCATCCTCGCGCTCCACTCACCCTGCGAGTGCAGCTGTCAGAATTGATATTTCAACAAGCTCACGAGCGTGACTGGAGCGAAACAAGCTTGTAACCTGAACTTAATTTGATTTTGTTCAGTCCATTTAGTTTTCAAAACAGGTCAGTCACGTGTCATTTATTGTTTCTCACGACTTTATCAAAGCCACCCAGCATTCAGAGTTAACCCCTTATCGTGAGCGAGTGGCACGTGAAGAAGCTGACAACCGCGGCTATATCAAAGCCACCGAGATGGAAATCGAACCCCGCCAGTTATCGCTCAAGGCGCTGCAGGATATGGCCCGGGTAGCTGATACGCTGAATGATGTGAAGTCCATGCGTGCAATTGAATCCATCCTGCTGGCCCGTGAGGGCAAGTTTGACGCCCCTGTTCCCAACTTCAAAGCGTTTTCCTCGACGCTGGAATCCTATCTCAAACACAAGCTGATTGATGGTTGGGTCTATCTCAAAAAAGCTGACGGCAAACTATACCCGGCTCTGGTCACCGACTTCAGCTACAAGCCGGCCACTGCACATGCCGAAGAGTCTTTGCTGATGCACGTCTGCCACCTGTCACCGAACTTAAAGAAAGGCTATTTTGGCTTTGAGCATGACTACATTGCTTTCGGCCCTGGTGACGTCAATAAAAAACACATTAATGAAGCGCTGGAACTCAAGCAGGTTTATAAAGAAACACCGGCGCTTAAGGAAGACTATGAAGCCAGCTATGCCCGCTATTGCCGTGAAATTAAAGACCAGTTTTCTGAGCAGTTTGTCGCCCGCGGACTGATTTATACCGATAAAACCCAGGTGAACTCGGATGGCACGGCAATCGAGACCAAAGTCATTCATGATATGCCGGAAAGTGACGTCAAAACTTATTCGCAGCTAAGAGAGTCCTGCCTGCTTGAAGGGGAGGATAATGTGCTGGCGATGCCTGAATGGCCATTGCTGCGGGTATTTAACTTAAAAACCCATGGCTTTGTCTGGATCCATGCCGATTACCTGACCCGTTACCAGTACGATAAATCCCTTAAAGACAAACTGATTCTGCCCAAAACACATCATGACCTGCTGGACGTTTTAACCACCAATGTCGATATATTCAGCGGCGATATTATTGAGGGCAAGACCGCGGGTAATGTGATTCTGTGTAAAGGTGTTCCGGGCGTGGGTAAGACCCTGACGGCCGAGATTTATTCGGAGCTGATTGAACGGCCTTTATATCTGTTGCATTCCGGTTCCCTGGGTACCAATGCCAAAGATATTGAAGCCAACCTCAGAGTCATTTTTTCCCGTGCCGAGCGCTGGAACTGCGTGCTCCTGCTGGATGAGGCCGATGTATTTATTGTCACTCGCAGTAACAACATCGAACAAAATGCCATCGTTGCCGAGTTTTTACGCACCATGGAATACTTCAGCGGTTTGCTGTTTATGACCACCAACCGGCCTTCAGATATTGATGAGGCCATCATCTCCCGCTGCGCCGCTATCATCGAATATGAAATCCCGACACCGGAAAACGCTGCCAAGATCTGGCAGGTGTTTGCCAGACAATACGATTTTGAGTTGTCTGACGAATTGCTGACTCAGTTGCTGGCCACTTTCGAAGAAATCAGCCCCCGCGATATGAAAATGTTGCTGCGGCTGGTATTGCGTGTTTCCCGGAACATGAACGTAGCCCCCGATATCAACGTCTTCCGTCAATGTGCCATGTTCCGCGCCATTAAAATCACCGACACCTGACTGTAACCCAACAACACCAGAAACAGCATGTTGCGTGATGTTAAGGCTGATCCAACCTATGGTTGTTAAAGTTATTCCCTTGACCTAACGCCGCTAATTCGTTCATCAGCCGGCAGAGACTCCTCTCCCCCTTATTTGCCCCAGCCAACACCTCTTCCTGTCTCTGAGTCGATAGTGAATGCACCTTATTGAAAGCACGGGAACGCTGGCATTGATAGTCACACCCTTCTTATCAGCAAAATAACTGAAAATTTCTGTTTCATTTAAAAAGTGAACTTTTTGTGAAAATCAATTTCTGAAATATCAGAATATTAGCCGCGTAAAATTTGAATAACTAAGCAGGGCTGTATGTATCCACGCACATAGCACACCTGTGCTGGTCATAATTATTCTGAAGTTACTCATTGTCGTCTTTTTAGGGAGAAACCTATGATTTCAGAGGAACTTAAGAAAGCAGAATCGATTGAGGAAGTGGTACAGATTATTGATAACGGTGGCACTGGCTTTGAAACACCAGAAGAAGTGGCCGCGAAATATGCCTATCTATCCGCAATGCAGACCGAGCGGCATAACAAAGAGGATATTCAGGCTGAGCTGCAGTCATTGATGGAAGAAGGCGCCATGTTTGAGTACCCCCTGGCGCTGGAATATGCCGAGTCCTATCTCATTGACACATTAACTGATACACCACGCTCTGAGCGTTTCTGACTGGGGTCCATACCAGTCATTCAGATGCATAGCCTGCCTGTCAGCATTTTTATTCAGTTTCCGGAGGAGTATCTATTTATGTCCCGGGGAAGCAAAGAAAAATACACAGACAAACAAAAACGCAAAGCCAAACACATTGAAGAAGGTTACATTGAGCAAGGCGTGTCCGAAGAGGAAGCCGCAAAAAGAGCCTGGGCCACTGTCAATAAAGAATCAGGTGGTGGCAAAAAAAGTTCATGAAGAACTTCATCTGAAGTGAAGCTACCCTGTATCACTGTGATATCAGTTATTTGAGCGAGAGCAATCTCTCAGAAATGGAAATCTTTATCCGTTCCGATGGACTGCGCGGACATTTGCCGCTCAGGCATGTTGGCAATGTGCAGAAAAGTCGCCAGCTTTTCCGATGCCGGTCCCTACGCTGCAACATTCAGTACCAGACGGCGTGAGGATCGGTTCTCGATACCGAAGGTTGTGAACTCAATCGCCCAATCAGGCTCATGAATGTGGCAAATTAGAGAAGTCTGAAAAAGCACGCTTAAATCAACGTTGAGACAACATCGTTCTATTCTGGAAGTACGGCACTGGCAAAAAGGAGGCTGAGATGGCTGGGTATCACTTTGTAAGATTGAGCCTTATCAAAACCTTCTTAAGCGGCTTAATCCTCGTAACTGCTGTGTTGACCAGTGCCTGCCAGTTTCCAAGTGATGCCAATGACACGCTGAAAAAAGTTCAGGATGGGGCTCTGAAAGTCGGTGTCACCGAAAACCCGCCCTGGGTGATACGAACTAAGGGTGGTGCTTCCGGTGTCGAGGCCGACATGCTACTGGTCTTTGCCGACAAACTGAATGCCGAGGTTGAGTGGCACTGGGGAACGGAAACTGAGTTAATGGAAGCCCTCGCTCAGCATCAACTCCATATGGTGATTGGCGGTCTTACCCTGCAGTCCCCCCTGAAAAAACTGGTTAACTTTACCGAACCTTATTACAGCACACGCATCACCATCGGCTTTCCGCCTAATCAAACCGTGGATACGGATATTGATGGCGTCAAGGTCGCTGTTCCCGTAGTGAATCAGGTAAGCCAATCGCTGGAGAGTCGCGGCGCTGTGCCCCAACCAATGCAAGACATGACCAATCTGAATATGCCAGTCGCTCAAGCTGAATGGTGGTTGAGAGCCAAAGGTTATCAGCCGGGCCCCTGGAATCTATTCACCGAAAAACACGTCATGGCTGTGGCTGAAGGTGAAAATGCTTTCATGATGCGAGTTCAGAAGCATATCTCTCAATTTTCTGGCATTGAAGCGAAATTAGAGGAATGGGCAAAACAGTCGAAAGACTGAGCTACCACAGCCTCCATCATCATTTCTGCTACTGACAGCCTGCTGGCTTCGCCGTCGCTATTCCAAGCTAAATACTACTGGGATTAAGCATCAGGCAACGGCCATGCAGATTGCTTCGATATGTCGATGATCTGTGCCACAACAACCACCCAGTACGTTGAGATTAGGTAATAGCTTTCTCAGTTGCTGGTAGTGATTACCCAGTTCATCCGGATTACCATCGTCCAGGTCCTCCGTATTATCCAGTTCAGCGTGACTCCGTTTTGATGCATTGGCACGAACACCACGAATGCGTTCATGCATACCATAAGCATCATTGAGTACATGATCAAAATGCGATGGGTGGGCACAGTTGATCATGTAATAGGCTGGATAAGCGTCTGTTTGCTCGTCTGTTTTTCGTATCGCTTCAGCTAGACTGTCACCTGATGGTAACTGTCCATCAGTTTCCACGGTGAATGAAATCGCCACCGGCATACCATGATCTCGAGCAGCCAGCGCAATACCCGTAGCTTCTTCGGTGTAATTGAGGGTCAGCACAGACACCATATCTGCATCCGTTTGCGCGAATGTTTCAATTTGTTGGCTATGATAGTCACGGGCCTGAGCGACCGTCATTTTCATATCCATCACATAACCGTCACCACGTGGCCCCAGGTTGCCACTGATGACCATCGGTGAAGCTGGTGTTTCATAGTTTTCACGAACTTCCGACATCAAACCAATAGCTTTGCGGTTGGCATCGGCCAGCGTGATTGCATCATAGCCAAGTTTTTGAGCCCAATCTTTGCTGGCGCGCCAGGTCGGTGCTTCCAGGATAAATCCTGCACCCTGTTCACGGGCAATAGTCGCATAGCGTTCAAAATAACGGCGCAGTGTCTGCAGGCCTGATTGGTCTTTTAAAAGATCGAAGGCGGCAAAAAATGGCAGTGGCAGCTTTTCATGAAACACCAATGTCGTTTCCAGACCACCATCGGTTACAAAGATCTTATCTTTCATTTGTGGCAGCTTATTGCGATATTTACTCATACAGATACCCTCGATGATTTAAACTCATAATCAGTCAAAAAACACACTGAAACAGTCAGGTGCCACTTCCTCGTTTCCTTCTATTGTCAGCAAGATACGCTGGTTGGCATGATCGGATTAAAGCCATTTCGGCAAGCAAATGGACATATCGGCCATGAACACTGAAAAAACGACTATAGGCATAATGGTTTTTCCTGAAACAACAGGCGCGGTGGTCTACGGTATGTATGATCTTTTTGTTTCCACCGGCCATGACTGGAGTGTCATTACCGAGGGCCGGCCCGGACGTTCACTGATTCATGCCACATTAGTTGCCCGCGAACCCGGACTGCTCACTATCAGTAATGGTGTGCGCATCTCACCAAATACCTCTTTCACAGACTGTCCCCCTCTGGATGTCATTTGCGTACCGGAAGTCAATCTGCCACCCGGCACACCTCTGGCCAACCGCTATGCCAAAGAAATCGAGTGGTTAAAGGAACGTTACCGACAGGGTGCGATTCTGGCTGCAGCCTGCTCCGGTGCGATGTTGTTTGCGGAAGCAGGATTACTCGATGGGTGGGAGGCCACTACCCATTGGGCATGGTGTGATGATATGCGTGAACGCTTCCCAGCTGTTAAGGTCCGTGAACAGCAGGCACTGGTCGTGACCGGAGAAGGCCAGCGGCTGATCATGGCAGGTGGCGGTACATCCTGGATGGATCTCGCTTTATACCTTATCGCCAGACTGGTAGGCGTGGAAATAGCCATGCAGGTAGCCCGTATCAATCTTATTGACTGGCATCATATTGGCCAGCAACCCTTCGCACGACTGGCCCGGACGCGACAGGTCGACGATGCCGTCATTGCCCGCTGCCAAAGCTGGATTGCCGAACATTATGATGAGCCCAATCCGGTAAACAATATGATTCGCCTTTCAGGTCTGGCAGAACGCACTTTCAAACGCCGTTTTCAACAGGCAACAGGGATGTCGCCTCTGGAATATGTTCACGCCATGCGACTGGAAGAAGCCAAGCAAATGCTGGAAAGTGGTGACGAGTCCTTTGAGGCTATCGCTAATCAGGTGGGGTATGAAGACGCCGGCTATTTCGGACGATTGTTCAAACGCAAGGTTCGGCTTACCCCCACAGCATATCGTAAACGTTTTGGTGCCTTACGCAAATCCATGCCGGACTGACCCGGTTCGCTTTAGGCAATAGTGCCAAGAGCAACAGCTTCAGGGTTACGCTGTTGCTGACCCAATCTATCTTGTACGGCAATGGTTTGATCTGACAGTGGTCATTACAGTAGCAGCACTAAGACGTTACACTTGAATCATTCAATTGCATTCAACTGAGGCCTTATGGAACAAAACAGACCACTCTCTCCCGGTGCCAAGGCACTTGAAGTTAACCTGGACGAAATCCGTTACGGTTCCTTTGCCGAAATTGGGGCCGGCCAGGAAGTCGTTCGCTGGTTTTTCCGGGTGGGCGGTGCGGCCGGTACCATTGCCAAAAGTATCTCTGCCTATGATATGAAGGTCAGTGATGATATCTATGGCAAAGCGCCGCGCTATGTCTGTCGTGAACGACTCGAGGATATGCTCGACCTTGAGTATAAACTCAATATTGAGCGCCTGAACGAGCAGCGCGGCGAGAGTACGGCTTTTTTTGCTTTTGCCGATACCGTCTCAGCCCGTAACTATCATGGCACCAACGAATGTCACGGCTGGCTCGGGATTCGCTTTCAGACTGAACCTCATGCCGCTCCCAGCGACATCATCATTCATGTCCGCATGCTGGATCATGAAAACGCACTGCAGCAGGAAGCACTGGGTATTATCGGTGTGAACCTGATCTATGGAGCCTTTCATCTCAGTCATAACCCGGATCTGTTGGTGAAATCTCTGCTGGATAATCTGACAACGGATCGGATCGAAGTCGATATGATCGATCTCAGCGGTGACGCCTTCCTGCATGTCGATAATCGCGTGGTGAGTTTAAGACTGGTCCAGTTGGGCCTGAGTGATGCCGCCATGTTCTCGGCAAACGGCAAAGTACTGCAGCCCTCAGAGCACCTGCGTAAGAAAAATGTACTGGTAGAGCGCGGCCGCTTCCGCCCTGTCACCCACGTCAACATCGATATGCTCAATGCGGCCAGAAAGCAATTTGAAGCGGAAGAGGATTCGGCACCGGAAGAAACCATTTCCATTATGGAAATCACCATGCATAACCTGCATAGCGGTGATGACGGGATTGATCTAGAAGACTTCATCAGCCGTGCTGATGTGCTGGAAGCCGCCGGTCACACGGTGATGATTTCCGACTACCCCGAATACTATCGCCTCGCGACCTACTTATCCCGCTACACCAAGCGCCGGATTGGCATCACGATGGGTGCCCACAGTCTGATTGAACTGTTCGATGAAAAATATTACAGCGACCTGAAAGGCGGCATTCTTGAAGGCTTCGGCCGTCTGTTCAAGAACAATGTCAAGTTGTATATCTATCCCTATAAAGATGCCGAGACGCAAACCTTATTCAAGGTCGATAATCTGGCCGTCGACGACAAACAAAAACATCTATACCAGTACCTGAAACAAAATGACGAAATTGAACAGATTCAAGAGTTCAATGAAGAGTATCTGGATATCTTCTCACCGGATGTGTTGAAGATGATCACTGACAATAACCCCGGCTGGGAACAGCTCGTTCCGGGTGTGGTGGCAGAAAAGATCAAAAACCAGGAGTTATTCGGATATAAGGCTTAGATAACAGACCAGAGTGAGGGACTGAAGTTTTTATCTAAGCTGGTCAAGGCGACGAATGCACGGCTTCGGGCTCTCTCGACTTAGCAAACGATGACAGACAATGTGCATGACATATAACAAACAAAAAAGCCCTCGCTTCGAGGGCTTTTTTTACAGCGGTCAGTGAAACTACTGTTTCAGATCAATTCAGCCAGAATTTTATTGAATGTCTCACTCGGGCGCATAATGCTGAGCATTTCAGCATCATCCGGCAGGTAGTATCCCCCCATATCGACGGCTTTGCCCTGAACCACTGTCAGGTCTCTAACAATCTTGTCTTCGTTCTCAGCCATAGCCCGGGCGATCGGCGTGAACACCTGTTTCAACTGACTGTCATCACTCTGTTCGGCCAGTGCCTGCGCCCAGTACATAGCGAGATAGAAATGGCTGCCGCGATTATCCAGCTCACCGGTTTTCTCTTTGGGTGATTTATTTTCCTGCAGCAGTGTGCCGGTAGCTGCATCCAGCGTGTCAGCCAGTACTCTGGCCCGGGCATTATTTTGCGTATTGGCAAGATGTTCCAGTGAAGCCGCGAGGGCCATCAGTTCGCCCAGTGAATCCCAGCTGAGATGATTCTCTTCCTGTAACTGGCTGAGCAACTTCGGCGCGGTACCGCCGGCACCGGTTTCAAACAGACCACCGCCTTTCATCAAAGGTACAACTGACAGCATCTTGGCTGAAGTGCCCAGTTCCAGAATCGGGAACAGGTCGGTGTTGTAGTCACGCAAGACGTTACCCGTCACAGAAATCGTGTCTTCCCCTTTACGCATTCGGTCCAGGGTGATTTGTGTCGCCACAACCGGGGCCAGAATACGAATATCCAGACCATCGGTGTCCAGATCTGGCAGGTATTGGTGCACTTTGCTGATGAGCTGGGCATCATGCGCCCGGTTCTGATCCAGCCAGAAAATAGCCGGAGTATTCGATAGTCGCGAACGACTGACGGCCAGTTTAATCCAGTCCTGAATCGGCGCATCTTTGGTCTGGCACATACGGAAAATATCACCCTCTTCCACATCAAACGCAAAGATGGTTTCACCGTCGAGGTCGGTAACGATGATCTGACCATCGGCTTTCGCCTGGAAAGTTTTATCATGCGAACCGTATTCTTCGGCTTTTTGTGCCATCAGACCGACATTCGGCACTGAGCCCATGGTGACCGGATCCAAAGCACCCTTGGCTTTGCAGTCATCGACCACGGTTTTATAGACACCGGCATAGCAACGGTCCGGGATCATTGCCAGCGTATCTTTCTGCTCGCCATTTTTATCCCACATTTTACCGCCGGCACGAATCATAGCCGGCATCGACGCATCGACGATGACATCAGAAGGCACATGGAAGTTGGTAATGCCCTTATTGGAATCGACCATCGCCAAATCCGGTTGCCTGGCATAAACCGCTTCGATATCGGCTTCAATTTGAGCACGCGTATCAGCATCGACGTTTTCCAACCGGCTGTAGAGGTCCCCCAGACCGTTATTGAAATTCACACCCAGTTCATCAAACAAAGCGCCATGCTTTTCAATCAGGTCTTTGAAATAAGTTTTGACCGCAAAACCGAACAGAATCGGATCAGAGACTTTCATCATCGTCGCTTTCAGATGCAGTGACAGCAAGACATTGTTTTGCCTTGCTTTGGCAATCGCATCGGTATAAAAGGCCTGCAGACTTCTGGCACGCATACGCGAAGCATCAATCACTTCTCCAGCCAGCACCGGGATGGATTGTTTCAGCACGGTTTCCTTGCCGGCCTTATCGACAAACGTCACTTTATATTCATTAACTTTGGATGAGGTCACCGACTGTTCACTGCCGTAGAAATCATCCGCCTCCATATGGGCCACATCCGTGGCAGAATCGGCTTTCCATTCCCCCATAAAGTGCGGATGACTGCGGGCATAATTTTTCACCGCCGCCGGGGCGCGACGGTCGGAGTTGCCTTCACGTAATACCGGGTTGACTGCTGAGCCCAGCACTCTGGCATAGCGATCTTTGATTTTCTGTTGTTCGTCATTTTCCGGACTGTCCGGGTAGTCAGGCAGATCGTAGCCTTTGGCTTGGAGTTCTTTAATAGCGGCTTTTAACTGCGGAATCGACGCAGAGATATTGGGCAATTTGATGATATTAGTGGCCGGATCCTGGGTCAGTTTGCCCAGTTCAGCCAGGTGATCAGGAATGCGTTGTGCTTCAGTCAAATTATCCGGAAAGTTAGCGATAATCCGACCCGCCAGTGAGATATCACTGATTTCAAAGTCAATATCCGCGGGCTTGGTAAAGGCACGAATAATCGGTAGCAGTGAAAACGTGGCTGCAGCGGGAGATTCATCGACTTTCGTGTAGATAATTTTCGACATGCTTGATCCTTGCTAATTCTTTCTGAAGATTGTTGAGCAAATTTAGAATGAGCGCCTAAAGTTGGTGTCGCTCTTTGATGGCGCACATTATACGGTATCAAGCCTTTTTAACGCAGAGCTGGCGGATTTTTCTAGCTGGATTAAGTCGCCTGGCACTGCGTTGTGTGATGAGATATGGCTCAGCGCGTCGTTGAAGTATTGTCAGGAGGCCGTTGTTGGGTATCGCCAGTGCGCCACCCAACCTACGGCTTATCTATTGCGCATCTGAATGGTCGAATACGGCCAGAGGGTGCGTGGTGATGATATGCATCATCACCCGCTGTCCGGGTTCTGCGATGTTTTCATGACTGCAGCGGATTTTCACGGTAGCACCGGTATCGGTTTTGACACCATAAAGGCGGGCGCTGCCTTCGTAACGGCTCCAGATGATCTCGCCATTGCCCTGTGCGTCGAGTTTGAGTGACAAGTCATCCGGACGCAGCAGCAGGTCTACATCGCCCTGTGCACCATTGACGGGTGATGCGGGTGCATTACCCAGTGGCGTAGCCACGATATTACTGTCTGGATCCAGTATTCCGGGCAGGAAGCTGGCATCACCAAGGAAACGTGCCACAAAGCGGTTCCGGGGCTCGCTGAAACAGCTTTCCGGTGTGCCGATTTGTTCTAGTTTGCCCTCTTTGAGGACACCGATCCGGTCGCCCACCGACAGTGCTTCTTCCTGATCGTGGGTCACCCAGATGGCAGGCACACCGGCATCTTTCAGTGCATGTCGAATCTCCCAACGCAGGTCGTCTTTCAGTGCTGCATCCAGATTGGACAGTGGCTCATCAAGCAACACAAAGGCGGGTTCATGCGCCAGCGTACGGGCCAGTGCCACCCGCTGTTTCTGACCACCCGACAAATTGGCGGGTTTGGCATTTCGCCAGGGTGTCAGACCGAGCAATTGAATCCAGTGATCGGCCCGGCTGTTGTCTTTGAGTTTGAAACCGACATTCTGCTCAACCGTCAGGTGTGGAAACAGGGCAAAGTCCTGGAACACCATGCCAACGTGACGTTTTTCCGGGGCAATGGTTTTGTCAGCAGTAACGGTCTGAGCACCCAGCCTGATCGTGCCTTCCGAGATAGGAATCAGTCCGGCCAGCGCCTGCAGGATGGTGGTTTTACCACAGCCGGTCGGTCCAACCAGCGTCAGCAGTTCAGAATCGCCCAGCACCAGACTGAGATCATCGACCACTTTTTTCTGGCCGTAATGGACAGACACATTCTGAACTTCAATCATGAGAGAGATGGCTCCTCCTCAATTACATCCGTCTGATTCCAGCGCTCACCGAAGAACATCACGGCCAAAGCCAGACCGGAAATCACTACCAGTAATAAACCCGGGATCGCTGCCTGGCCAAAGTAACCAGCCTCATAAACCCGCCACAGATAAGTGGCCAGCGTTTCAAAGTCCAGTGGGCTCAGGATCAACGTGGCGGGTAATTCTCGCATGACTTCGAGAAATACCAAAGCCGCACCGGCAACAATACCGCGAATACTCAACGGCAGGGTAATACGGCGAAAGGCTTCTTTTCGACTGGCGCCGAGCAATCGGGCTGCCTTAACCAGGCTGGGATCGAGTCGCTCCGAAGTCGAACGAATGGAACCGACTGCCAATGGCAAAAAACGCATCACATAGGCCAGCACCAATAAGGCCAAGGTCTGGTAGAGCATCGACAGCTGCAGGCCGACATAGACCAGAGCAGTCCCCATCACAATACCGGGCACGCCAAAGCCGAGATAACTCACTCGCTCCAGCAGGCGACCAAATTTGCCACTGATGGCAGCCTGGGCCACGGGTAAAGCAAACAACACGGTGGCGATGGCGGCGAATAAAGCGGCATAGGCGGAGTTCCAGGCATAGACCAGTTCAAAGCTGCCTGTGCCTTCCCGCCACAACCAGATACCGAATACGGCCAGTGGCAGCAGAATTGACAAAGCAATCACCGGCATACAGGCCAACAGCATCATTGAGGTGCGCAGTCTACCCGGCCACAAGGTCAGCGATTTACCGGGCCTTTCATGGGTGCCTTTAACCCGGGACTCCAGAAACAGAATCAGCCCCACAATGACCAACAGCTGTAGTGACAGCATTGCCGCCTGACTCAGGCCGAAGCTGTTGTATTCGACATAAATCATGCGGGTGAAGGTATCCAGTCGCAGAATGGCGGGAGTACCAAAATCGGACAGCGCATACATTGCAGCCAGCAAAGCACCGGCAGCGATGCCGTTGGTGATACGTGGCAGCACCACTGTCCACAAACTGCTGAGCAGTGACATGCCCAGGGTACGGGCAGCATAAACCAGACTGGCATCAAGACTGAGCAAAGAGGCCCGCACGGTCAGCATCACAAACGGATAGGTATACAGTGCCATCACCACACTGGAACCGAACAAACCATCAAAGCTTGGCGTGGTCAGGCCGGTTAACTGTTCTATTTCGCCACCGGGGCCGAAGGCCGCATAGAGTGTGAAAGCGCCTATATAGCTGGGTATCGCCAGCGGCGCAGCCAGTAAGACCAGCCAGAATTTCCCCCACGGCAGTCTGACATAGGCAGTCAGCAAGGCCAGCGGCACACCAATAAGCACCGCACCGCCTGCTGTGAACACCATCAGGGCCAGGGTATTGGTGAGGCTGTGCAGATTGCGTGAATCAAACAGCTGTGGGCTGTCAGCGGCCAGTACCATCAACACAAGCACCGGCATCACCGCAATCAATGCAATGATAAAAGCCAGTGGATAGGACGGAGACCATCGCTTCATAAAACGCCGACGTCACGCATCAGGTCAATCGTCGGACGCAGATCAGCCAGACGGGTCAGATCAATTTGAGGCGGATTGATGGTTTTTAATCTCGGCAACCCTTCTGGTGGCAGCACCCCATTAACCAGGGGAATCTCGCACGCCTCTTCAGCGAGGTAAGACTGTACTTCTTTGGTCAGCAGATAACGAATAAAATTGGCTGGCAGCTCGCCTTCCTTGAGAGCGAGAATCCCGGATGCATTAACCAGACAGCCGGCATCATTATTGGTAAAGGCTAAATCCACATTGGCATCGGGCTTACCGGCTTTCAGACGCAGCGTGTAGTAATGATTCGCCAGACCGATATCGACCTCACCGCGCTCGACGGCCATGACCACGCCCAGCTCACCCGCGAATTTCTTGGCCTTTCTGTTCATCGCTGTGAGCCATTCGGCGGTGACTTTATCCCCTTCCAGTATTCGCATACCGGTGACAAAGGACTGAAAAGCCGCGTAAGCCGGTGCCCAGCCGACACTATAGTCCGTATCCGGCAAGGCCATAATGTCATTGGGAATCTTGTCAGCAGTCAAACGCTCGGTGTTGAAAGGAATGGTACGAATCCGTCCGGTTATCGGCGCCCAGTCAGGAAAGCGGAATTCATCACGTAACTGCCCGGTCAGTTCTGCCGGCAGTGCCTGTGCCAGCCCGGCGGCAGTGACCATCCCAACCGCACCGGAGTCGACCGCCCAGAACAGATCGGCACGCCGCACCCCTGCTTTGGCTTCAGCCAGAATGGCATTGGTCAGGGAGGCCGTTGGGCCGCGGCGGATTCGCAATTTCAGATCCGGGTTACGATCTTCAATCGCTTTAATCACATTTTCATACAGTCCACCCTCTCCTCTTCCCAGGTAGAGTGTCAATTCGCCTTCAAGTCTGGGTAACGCCTCAACAGAAACGGCATTGGCCGGATCGGCCAGTACCTGACTGATATTGAGTGGCAAAGCCCCGGCAGCAGCCAGTGCTGCCAGGGATTGTATGAAGGTTCTGCGTTGCATTTAGAAAACGTCCTTTCTCTCTTCAGCAGATTTTTCCAGTAAAGAATGCGCTGTATCTATCTTGCCTTTCATTGTGTTAACGATGTCGCGGACTTCATCAATGCTTTTACCGTTTTGAATCGCTTGCGGCAGCACGACATTGAAGTCTTTTTCCAGGTCTTCCACCAAATCGGCATCCAGAGAGATCAGTTCACCTTCAACCCCTTCAAACAAGTTCAGATAGGTGTCGTGAACAATGTTGACAGCTTCTTTCGACAGCTTCTCGGCATATTTCGCCACTACCCGATCCAGTCGGCTTTTAATAGCGTCGAGCGCTTCCAGTGAATTGCCGGGGTTAGCCTGGGTAGTAGCAACCTTGTCAGTCAGGCCTTTTTCCTGATACTGAGCAGCCAGCTTGACTGCGCCCAGCGCCTGCCATAACGATTGCTCCAGAAAACGCTGCTGCTTGCGTATTTCTTCAATTGAGGCTTTTTCTTCAATGGCGCCTTTAAGCCCAAACAGGCCCTGCCAGATTGAGGCATAGACGGGCACATAATTGGTTTCAATGGCTGAGTGGAATTTGACTTCTTCCCAATACTCGACCAGCAAATCAGGCTTGGCTTCTTCCACGCCGCCTTGTTGATAGCGGCTGATCATCTCATCGACTTTGGTGCTGAGCCAGTTCACTTCCTGCGAATAGGTTTCAATGTTGTCTGACAGGTGATTCACATGCTCGCCTACCGGGCCATTGGCAAAGGTAACGGGCGCGGTGAACAACGTGGCGGCAGTCAGTAAGCTGATCAAATATTGGCGTTTGAAACCATTGATTGTCATCGTTCTATCTCCTGGAGTTGCGATGGTTCTATACATTAAGGATACTCTTGATAATGATACTCATTTCTATTATCAAGGTAAACTAAGACCTGCTCTGATGATTTTCCGGGTCATCGTCACACCGGTCTCAGGCAAACTCAGAATCAGACACAAGCCACAAACGCGAGTTCGGACTCAATATCATTCTCAATCACAACTCAAAGCCGATTATTATGAAGCAAAACGCGGATTTCTCCTATCCTCGAACGGTGTTTCTCCATCAGGCAACGCTGGCGTGAACCAGACGACCATGTACAATTGCTTTTTTCTGAATCAAAAGAAGCGGACTCACTATGAAAATTCAAAGCGATTTTGTTGATCTGGATACTCCCACCGGCGTCATGCGTACCTATATCCACCGTCCGGTCGGGGATGGCAGTTATCCGGTCATTCTGTTTTATTCAGAGATCTTCCAGCAGACCGGTCCCATAGAACGCGCAGCCCGCTTAATGGCAAGCCACGGTTATGCAGTACTGGTGCCCGAAGTCTTTCATGAGCTGAATCCGATTGGCACCGTGCTCGGTTACGACGACGCCGGTCGTGACAAGGGGAATGCCGATAAGGAAGCCAAGGATGTTCAGGCTTATGATTCAGACAATGCTGCCATGATCGAATACGTCAAAACTCAGCCATGGAGCAACGGCCATATCGGCGCGATGGGTTACTGCATTGGTGGCCACCTGGCGTTTCGTGCTGCATTACAACCGGAAGTCAAAGGGACAGCCTGTTTTTACGCCACCGACCTGCATATCCAGAAAATCCCTAATAAACCGGGCCAGCACAGTATGGAACGTCTGGGCGATATCAAAGGCGAACTGCTGATGATCTGGGGCAAGCAGGATAACCATGTACCGCGTGAAGGACTGGATAAGATTCATCACCTGCTGAACCAGACGAATATCAGGTTTACCTGGCATGAGTTCAATGCCGAGCACGCATTTATGCGTGATGAAGGAGACGGCGGCCGCTACGATGCCCAGACTGCGATGCTAGGTTACCAGCTGGCGTTAAACCTGTTTAGCCGGACACTGCGCTAATCAGTCAGACGGACATTTTACCTAGAGAGGGGAGCCTGCCTTTGCCAGCCTCCCCTTTTTCAATTATGTTAACTGCGTCACATAATCATGCTGATCACAAGCGCAATATTCGCTTAGTGACTTTTGAGTATAGAAGCGATGACGCAACACAAGAAAACGCCCATGCTACTCAGCTGGCATGAAGAGTTTGAGCAGCATAAAGAAATCATTGATGAACAGCATCGTGCGATTCTGGCCAGCATCAATTCTGTCCATTACCTGTTTTTGAAAAGAGAAGAAAACAACCTGATCAAACATGTCATGATGCTTTACTCCCAGCTACAAATGCACTTCAAAACAGAACTGCTGATCCTGCGTCAGTACGAGTCGCCACTGGTCACAGACTATGAAAAGCAGGCTAATGATTTTCTCGATGCCCTGCTCGATGTCTGTGAGGTCAAAAACCTTGATAGCCAGACCCAGGAATTATTCGAGAAATTCAGAATCTGGTGGAAAAACCATCTGACCCTGCATCAGCAAATCACACCTTATTTATTTAAATGGGATGGCGAATTTTGCAGGGTAGTTGCCTGATCACTATTCATCGTCACTCATGTTGAGGTTTGGCAAGATATCAACATGAGCTCGGGGAGTGAAGAAATCGCAGAGATTCTCTTCATTCTCCCTTTTTGATGTCATTTGCATGATTGAGCTGACGCTAAGCTTTTCTTTCTTCATAGGTTTCCAAAAAAGTTGGAACAAAGCCTTCACATTCTGCAAAGATGTTGTAGAATGCCACGCTTTCTTGGGGTGCTTAGCTCAGCTGGGAGAGCATCGCCCTTACAAGGCGAGGGTCGGGGGTTCGATCCCCTCAGCACCCACCAAGAATTCCTCCAATATCCAAACCGCGCCTGCCTCACAATTGGCACTGGCAGCTCATATTTTCCCTTTATCCTCGTCATTGTTTCCCGTTTTCAACAGGACTTTTAATGCCTGTGATAACGGGTTTAGTCATTTCAAATCCTCGCATGGTCCGCAAGTCATTGTATGGCGGTCTAATGGTGCATTTAAGCGCTTCGATCTCGCCATGATTGCCTATGCACACGGGTATCTGTGGTAGTTAAAATTCAAAAATTTGTCTGTTACGCTTAAGTTTAAGATCAATTGCTTTGACGAGTTATTTTTTCTTCAACTGATAAATAAGAACAAAAGGAGGCATACAAAATGAATGCTGCTCAGGATTGCTACCCGTCCCGAGTAGGAAAAAAAGAGGAAATTCTGGAGCGACTGGACCCGGTCGTTTATGACTACGAAGAACCTACGAGTCCATATGCATTAAACCGGAATCAGTTAGCTCAATTTGAACGGGATGGATTCATCACGCTACCAGATTTTCTACCGGAAATGGTTGAGCCGCTGGTGACAGAAATCGGCAAAATGAAACAGCAAATGGCCGGCCGCGAAGAACTGGTCACCGAACCCGATAGTCATGAGCTCAGGAGTATTTTTGCCCTGCATCAGCACAGTGACTTGATGGACAGATTCTCCCGCGATCGCCGGATCCTCGACATCGTTAATCAACTGCTGGGCTCCGATGTCTACCTGATGCAGTCACGGCTCAACATCAAACCGGCGTTTAAGGGAAAATCTTTTTCCTGGCATTCAGACTTTGAAACCTGGCACGTCGAAGATGGCATGCCCCGTATGCGCGCTGTCACCGTATGGCTGATGCTTGATGAGAATAATGAATTCAACGGCCCGCTTTACGTCGTGCCGGGCTCACATAAAAAATATGTGTCCTGCCAGGGAACAACTGAGCTGAATAACCACCAGAAATCACTCAAAAAACAAGTCGCCGGTGTGCCTGAACCGGAAAGCATTAATCAGATTCTCAAAGATAACGGTCTGGTCTCAATCAAGGGCAAGCCAGGCACCCTGGTGATTCATGAATGTAACCTGCTGCACGGCTCACCGGATAATATCTCCCCCTGGCCTCGGTCCGTGTTGATGTTCGTCTATAACAGTGTGGAAAACAAAGTCATCGAGCCATACAGTAATCTGAAACCGCGCCCTGAATATCTTTCGAGTTCAGATCAGTCGCCACTGAAACCTGTTGATAATAATTAATCGATTGCCCGTGATGACATCAAAAAGCCAACCCCTGTGTTGGCTTTTTGATGTTAGTCGAGTTTGCCAGCCTATTAGTAAACATTCAGAATGACAGCTGTTCGTCAACTTCTGGATTCACATGGAAAACAATGCCAACTCAGTCATGACCCTCTATCACTGGAATATTCTGGTTTTGCCTGATGAGCAGGAAATTTTTGTCGGTTTACGACAGCGGCCCGAGACGGTGCCACCGTTTAAGCCGGCCGATGACGAGGATGAGTTGCTGCCATTTACACTGCGTAACAGCAGCCCGATTCGGGAGTTTGATCAGCAGCGTGGCGTCGGCTTTACCGAGTCTGGACGCCGTTATGTCGTCATCGGTCAGCCCAGCGATCCGACCGGCATGATTCGACTCAGTGTCAGCCAGATGATGCCGGCGAGTGATATTCAGTGGAAATACAGTTTCGCTGATTAGGACGACGGAAATTTCACAGCCTGAGGCTGACAGTGCAGGCATGACACACTCAGCATTGATTATCGGCGGTGGCAGTCATATCGGCCGGGCCATCATCAACCAGCTTCTCCAATCAAAACAGCCGGCGCAGATTACTGTCGTCAGTCGCGGCAGCCAGCCTTCAATATACAAAGGTTTAGCCTGGCATCAGTCAGATTATTCTGAAGCCTCAATGGCCAGGCTCGTGAACACATTTAACGAATCGGGGCGATATTATGACCAGGTTTTTATTTGCCATGGCATTCTGCATGATGACCAGGTCAGCCCGGAAAAACGCCTGGAAGATCTCGATTCAGACTCGATGCAGCACGTTTTTCAGGTTAATGCCATCACACCGGCACTCTGGCTCAAACATCTGCTGCCATTGTTAAAACAGTCTGCCCTATGCAAAGTCGCGATATTCAGTGCCCGGGTGGGCAGTATTGACGACAATCACTTAGGTGGCTGGTACAGCTACCGTGCCAGCAAAGCGGCTTTAAATATGCTGCTCAAATCTGCGGCTGTTGAATATGCCCGCCGCGCACCGGAGGTAAAATTGCTGGCTTTTCACCCGGGCACCGCCGATACTCCATTATCGAGACCCTTCAGCAAAAATGTGCCTGAGGGCAAGCTGTTTCAGCCGACATTTGTCGCGGAACGATTGCTCGCAATTCTCGACTCGCTGGAACCGGACGGCGAGCTGTCTTTTCTGGACTGGCAGCATGAACGCATCGCCTGGTAAATCTATTGACCGGTCATTTCACTGAATATCTGCTTCATGATTACCGGATCAACATCTTCTTCCAAAATCGCTGACACCTGCAGCAGTCCGATTTGTGCCCTGAGGTGCTGTTTTAAAGCCGCCCGCTGAAAATATTCTCGCGATTTCTCAAAATCCGGACGTTCACCTTCGGTCTGCATAATTGCTTCGGCCAGCAGGGTTTCTGCCAGGGTGTTTTGCCTTGCAGCCGCTTTTTGCAGGTAGTGTTTTGATTTTTGTGGGTCCCGCTCAACCAGATCCGTGACCGGTAGCTGGAAATTCTCGACATAGTTCTGCATTTTGGGAGAAGGCACCATCACCAGATTAGACAAGACCTGCCCTTCCCCCGCCTTATTGGGCAGACTGAATAATAGCCCCAGCAACGTCTGTGCATGAATATTGTCCTGTTCTGCCAATGCAGTAAATGCCTCCAAATCAGTCTGTTCGAGTTGTTTCACTAAATCCACCGCGAACTTTTCGTATAGATTGGGATGCGTGTCGGGATCGATGCCACCGCTGGTGAAAAGTTCAATTGCGACCGGGACATTCAGCGTCCCTGCCGCTTCCTCTGCGTTTAATTGCAGCGCTGTCAGACTCAGCAATAAAGCCACCAGCGATATCAGTTTTTGTTGGAAAGTCATAAGGCATCTCTTATCAGTACTCTGATTAAGGACAGGCAGCAGCTTAAAAAAGTCCCGCTTTTGACACGTTGGGCCTGCATTGCTGCAACGAGCCCCGGATTGCTTTTGCGATGAGCGCATAACATGACACAATTAACAGGCAGTTTTTGAATCTATTCCGCTGACCGGGAGTACCCCGTCATGCCTCATCGACGCGACCGTATTTGCAACTACCTGATGGTCATCACCTTAATGCTGTCATTGTCTGGGTGTGGCCTGTTCCTGCCTGATGATGAGGCGACCTGGGTATTAAAGGATCTCGCTGCCGCTGATGAGGCGTCCTATCTTAAGCAAATCACCTGTCCGCCTTACCGCGAAGTCGTGTCATATCAAGTCGACGGTGAGCAGTACGAGGCTGATTTATATACTCCCGGCAAAGCCCCGCTCGCTGCCATCGTGTTATCACCGGGGCTGGCTGAAGCCGGAAAAAATGATTCCCGTCTGGTCAGTTTTGCTCATACCCTCGCCCGCGCTCGATTTATGGTGCTCATTCCGGATTTAGCCAACCTCCGTCAGCTTAAAGTGCGGCGGCAGGATGTACAGGGCCTGATGGATGCATTCGAGTATCTGCGTAACCGGTCCGGACTGAAAAAGGACACGCCAGCCGGGGTCGGTGGATTCAGTTACATGGCAGGTCCTGCTGTGCTCGCCGCGCTTGGTTATCCACGACCAGAGCAGGTGGACTTTGTGCTGTCGGTCGGGGGCTATTATGACCTGAATCAGGTCGTCCGCTACTTCACTACCGGCTATTTCCGCGAAAATGGCGAATGGCAGCATAAAGAGCCCAACCATTACGGTAAATGGGCTTTTGTGATGAGCAATGCAGATTTGCTGGACAGCGAGCAGGATCAGCAGACACTGACCCGGATTGCCAAACGCAAACTGGCTCAAGCGGATGCTGATATCGAGGACTTACGCAGCAAGCTCAGCGCTCAGGGCAAGGCTGTTCTGGCGCTGATCGACAATAAACAACGCGAACGTAGTGATGATTTATTAGCCAGTCTGCCCGCCGCGATGAAAGAACAACTGGCCATGTTGAACCTCGCCAATAAAGATTTATCAGCACTCGAAGCAGAGTTACTGCTGGTTCATGGCACTGATGACAGCATTATTCCTTACACCCAGAGTCAGGCTCTGGACAGCAGCCTGCCTGAAAACCAGGCGCAATTATTTCTGATCGATGGCCTGGCACATGTCGACTTACAGCCATTACAACTGGATCAACAGGCTGCCTGGCGGGCCATCCATGCCCTGCTCTCCTTCAGAAACCCGGTCGCACAATCATCCTCAGGCTGCACTGAAAATACGCTAGACGATCACCATCAGGGTGATAACTCAAATTAAAACCGGTTATTCAAGCTCATTGCCGAGGATATGCTGGTACTCTCTGATTCGCTGTACATAACGCACGGGCTCGGTGCCTCTGGCGTAACCATATCTGAGATTTTTATAGTATTTTTTCTTGGTCAGTAATGGCAGTACCTTTTTCATGTCATGCCAGACGTAGGGATTAAGATTCAGTTGCCGAGCCAGAGACTGGGCATCATGCATATGCCCCCTGCCAATATTGTAAGCAGCCAGACCAAGGTAAAGCCTGTCCTCGTTCATCACCTCATCCCTGAAACGGCTCATCATTCGTCTCAGATAGCGGGCGCCACCCATGATACTTTGCTTGGCGTCAGTTCTGTCCACAACATCCATAGCCTCAGCTGTGTTCCTGGTCAGCATCATTATGCCCTTCACCCCGGTGGGCGACACCGCATCCGGGTCCCAATGAGATTCCTGATACGCCTGTGCGAGAAGCGTAGTCAGAGGCAAATCATAGCGTTCAGCCGCAACCCGGAAAAACTTTTTATAACGTGGTAAACGCTTATCAACCCGACGCTTGAGCACGCTCACATCAACGTAATCGAATTCTCTGAAATAACCATAGTAACGATCTTCCAGCCTATCCGGTTGAGCGCTTTTTTGGAACTGTTTGAACCAGGCTTCAAGCTCAGTTTGAAGTTCATGGGCACCAGCTGGCAGGTAGAGGGCGACGGGCTGGGAATCGGTTATCTGCATCATCACTCTGAGCTCAGGAAAATACCGCCTGTTGATTTTCACGATAGTGGCGTCAGCGACTGTGCAATCGACGCGCTCCTCAGCGACCTGCTCAAGCAACTCTTCAGTAGAAAACCTGTCGGTTTCCTGCCATGCCAGTGCCGTGTTTTTATTCTGTTTGATTTCAGCCAGACGTTCAGCGTAGCTGCTGTCAGCAACAACACGGATAGTGACCTCGGAAAGCTCATCATAGCCTTCCGGGTTAAAGCCATCACGATGACAGACTAAAACCTGGTGGACACTGTCATAAGCCGGGCCCACGAGAAACCTGTGTTTTCTGGATTCCAATACCGTTAGCCCTGCAGCGGCTATATCCGCCTTACCAGTGCTCAAGGCATTGAATACATCGCCAATGCTGTCTTCAACAATGAATTCCGGCTCCAGACCTAAATACTGACTGTAGAGGCGGCCCAAATCATACTCAAATCCGGTCGGTTGACCATCAGCATTGATATACCAGCTTGTGGGCGCATTACGAGTGACAATTCGGAGTTTCCCAGCACTTTTGATCGCTTCAAAAGTGCTGTACTGTTCGTTTTGCGGGGTCTCATCACATCCAGCGAGAAAGACGCTGAAAACAAGTAGCCATTTCAGCAGTTTAAATCGATACATGTTTTTAAGATGCCATCATTAAACTGGATTTACCAATGACGAGAAACGTTCAAGCATCATCAGATTTGGCTGAGGTCGCCTGAGAAGGTCTTATTAAGCCGCCATGACTGTGTCAGCCTGCCGCTATGATACCGATTGCCAGAAACGCTATTGCGCGCTACTGTTTCTAATCAATTTCCTTGCAAAGGTGATAAAAAATGCTGATAAAAACCGCTTTTTTGTTACTCAACTCAAGCATGGCCAATGTGTCAGCCCAACCCCTCGATCGTGACAATATCACCAGTTGCGCCTATCAGGCTGGTACTGCCTATGAAATCCAGCAAATACGACATAAAGAGGGTCACAACTGGGAAGAGTTTGAAGCTAACATCAGGAAGATATACAGCGAGTCACAAGGCCGTAAAGATTTGCTCGCCATCGCCGGACAGGTCTTTATTCAGCCTGTAGAGACTGACGCTGACACCATTCACGATCAGATTTTCGATGCCTGTGTGCAGCGTCAGCAGGGAACCGAACCATTAACCTGATATGCCAGATAACAAGACAGCCATCATTTCAGATGGCCGGCATTGTGAAGTTTACGCTCAGCCTGTGGTGGTGGCGTCCACTGATAAACCCAGGTTTCCGTCAGCGGTTGTCCATTAACCACGAGATGAGCACGCAGATCAATCGGTTGTGTACTGTTTTCCGGCGGTACCAGATCAAACATGATCCGATAGCCTTCGATCGCATTTTGCGGCCGTGCCGAAGTAATTTCGACCCTGCCGTCAGAACTGCTAATGACTGCTTCGACCTCCGCATCCTCGGCAAGCATTGATAAACGCCCGCCGGCAAAGTCAATAACGAAACGTTTACTGTAATATTCCCGCTTTTTGCCGATGACGCCGCCAAGCCCAGTGAAGGTATCGACCACTTTTGCCAGTTCCGCTTTTGTCGGCAGGTTACTGCCCCAGTACATGTTATAGCTGTAAAGCAACTCCTCACCGGGCTCTACAGGCTTTGCCGGGTTCCAGAAGGCAACTATATTGTCGAAGGTTTCATCAAGCGTCGGTATCTCGGCCAGTTGTACCGCGCCCTTCCCCCAGTCATTGAGCGGTTCTATCCAGAGACTGGGCCTCAGGTTATAGAAGACACCGTCATCCTGATAATGATCAAAATCACGATCACGCTGCATCAGACCAAAGCCTTTGGGATTGTTATCTGAAAATGAATTGAATCGCAGCTGTCTTGGATTCACCAGCGGGCGCCATATCCATTCATCGCCCCCCGTGTGCATGAACAAACCATCAGAGTCATGAATTTCGGGACGCCAGTCCCAATTGGCACGACGGCTGTTCTCACCGATCATGTACATACTGGTCAGGGGCGCTATGCCCAGACGCTCGATCGGCGTGCGTGGATAAATCGCTGCATCGACCCTGTTTTTCAGCACGCCCCCCGGTTGTATTTCGAAGCGGTAAGCACCCGACACGCTGGGCGAATCAAGCAGGGCATAAACAATGACCTTATCGCTGCCAGGTTGCGGTTTTTGTAACCAGAAGTGAGTGAACATCGGAAATTCTTCCGCTTCTGCCAGGGCCGTGTCTATTGCCAGTCCTCGTGCCGATAGACCATATTGCATTTCTTTACCCACAGCACGGAAGTAACTGGCCCCAAGGAAGGAAATAAAATCGCGTTTCCAGTCATTCTGAAACTGCATTCTGAAACCGGCAAAACCCAGATCAGCGGGTAATGCTTCACTGTTTATGTCGGATTTACCGTAATTGAACATGGAGGGAGAGTATTCGACGCGTGTGACTACCCCTTCGTCGAGTTCATAAACCTGAACCGGCTTTTCAAAGTAGAGCCCCAGATGAAAAAGCTCGGTTCTGAAAGCAAGGTCATCCTCACGCCACAGGGCACTGTCTCTGTTAAATTGAATTTGCTGGTATTCATCCCAATCCATCCCCCTCAGTGATTCGGGTAATTCGTTCTGCTGATCTTGATAGGGTTTCTCAGCCAGGGATTTGGCGTAGCCTTTCAACCAGGCATAGGAAAAAGGTTCCCCGGAGGGAGCAAGGATTTGATCTTCTGCCTCTGCCCGCAGCGAAAACAATACAAACACGCTGAAAATAAGTGCAATCCATTGAAGCCGTCGGTGCCGCTTTTCAGCCGGGTTCAATGAATGGCCGTGTTTAGGTGAATCATGATTAAGCGTTGGATTTGCCGGATAATTCAAATGTCTGCTCTCCCTACATTATTTGACGCGCCTGTCTGTGCGACAAGCTGATGAGGCATCTATGTCCGTCAGGAATGATTAAGACTGAGTTCGACGCATATTGACCTGAACACCGCTCAGTATCTCAAATGTAAAATTCAGAAGATTTGAAACTGCACTCAAAATTCAGATTCTGGTGGCCCGGCGGCAGAATCAGAAACGGTATGAATGACCAGCGGCTGTAGTGCGGGACGTTTTTATCAGGCCCAAATAAGCAGGAGTTTGAGTTTAGTTTTTCGCTTGCGCGCGGCGGTAATCTGCAAAATCGACGACCCGGGTGTTTCGACTGGAAGAGAGCGTAATCAAATCAGTGTTTTTACCGACACTATGGAGATTGGTGAGGATAATTTCAGTTTGCTGCAAAAGGCTCTCAACTGGCGTCATCGCTTGCTCAGGCCTTATCACCAGTCCAGCGATTAAAAACGAAGAGTCCGCTTCGGCCTCAGTGGCATAATCGCGAACAATGGCGCGTTCGATGCGCTGCATCAGGTTTTGATGACTATCCGGATCACTTTCAGCGAAGAACAGAAACTCATCATCCCGGAAACGCACAACAATATCACTCTGCCTCAGAATCCGGGCCAGTTGCCCCGCCAGTTCAATATAGATTTTGTCATGCACATCGTGTTTGAAACGACTCTGCTTATCAGTATTGAGACGAACATGGCAATGGACCAGTAGTCCCTGGTTATGACTTTGCCGGGACAGCCTTGAGAGTGCGGCACTGATAGCCCTGAGTCCGGACTGCCGGTTCATGATGCCGGTCACCGCGTCATACTGGAGTTTCTCTTGTAATTTCTGGTTGGCCACCAGCAGCGCCAGTTGGGTTTTTATCAGGCGCCGGCCGAGCCGCAGCTTGGCTTCCATATCAATGCGGTTGATAGGTTTGGAAATAAAGTCATCCGCACCGGCGTTGAGAGCTTCAGCTTCAGCATGACGGTCCGTGTTGGCCGTCATGATTAAAATGAAAGGTTCCACCATCAGGTGCATACGTCTGACACGCTCACAAAGTTCAATGCCGGTGATCTCAGGCATAAACCAGTCCATGATGATTATGTCAGGCGCACCCGGTTTGTGAAGAATCTCAAGTGCCTCAACGGCTGAAGACACGGCAATAGGCCGGTAGTCGAGACTTTCCACAATTTTCTGGCAAAGTAAGGAGTCGATTTCCGCATCATCGACAATCAGGACTTTCATATGGTTTTGATAACTGGTTCACATAATTGTCACTATAGACCCGAATTAACCTAAAAACCAGCATCTTAGCGTCACTGCATCACGGCAGGCGGTAAGCTTGTCCGGCTGTGGGAGATCAACAAACCATCTTCAGTTATGAACCCCGACTTTTCCTGCTTTCTCCGTGATGACACCGTGGCCGCAGCAACGCTCCGGCGATAGCGTTTCCTGAATTTGCTGTTCAAACGCATTCAACCACTCGCCCCGGGCACTCTGCCTAGTTATAAAACTGTAATGAATCTGGGGCACCGGTGGACTTAATGGCTTGAAACAGGTGCCCTTGAGACAGGCTGTCGCCATCGACACGGCGATAAAGGCAATACCGGCACCTGCAGCCACAAAACCAATGGCGGCATGACCTGACTGCGCTTCTAAAATTTTTCGGGGAACAAAACCGGCAGCTTCGCAATGACTGGTGATTTCATCGTAAAGCATCGGGTTCATTTTTCTCGGGAACAGGATCAGCGTCTCTCTGGCCAGAGTTGACAGCGATACCACGTCCATCCCTGCCAGGAAATGATTATCCGGC
Organism: Methylophaga sp.; assembly: GCF_009711715.1. Lineage (GTDB taxonomy): Bacteria > Pseudomonadota > Gammaproteobacteria > Nitrosococcales > Methylophagaceae > Methylophaga. The sequence goes on from NZ_VENF01000011.1 coordinate 35,686, forward strand.
ACCATCAGTCCGAGCGGTTCGGGTCTGATATCTATACATCTGAGTTGAGGCTCATCAGGCCGTGACATGATAAAAGCGCCATCCAGTTGCTGCTGACTGACATCATCAATCAACTTATCTGTCATCGCCTCGGAAAACTCGAACTCATAATTAGGTAGCTCCTGACGGATTTCTCTGATGAGGTGGGGAAAGAAACTGGCCATCGCTGCACAGGTATAACCGATTTTGATAGTTTGCTCATTCCTGTCTTCAGTGATTAGGGAGGACGTTGTCTGATAAAGCTGCTCCAGCACCATGGGCAGGGTACTGTATAAAGCCTCTCCCGCCTTTGTCAGTAATACCTGATTTTTGTCCCTGACAAACAGTTTGCAGTCCAGTGCCGCTTCCAGCTGAGCGATATGTTTGGATAAAGCCGGCTGGGAAATAAACAAGGAATCGGCAGCGCCCCGGAAACTCAATTTTTCTGCTACAGCCAGAAATGACCTGAGTTGCTTAAGGTCATATTTGAACTGATAACTTCGTGCAATCAGCTGATTCATAATTAGTATTAGACCTTTTCAGTAAATAGCTTATAACCTCGACTACGTCACATTTTTTTCTTCCAAGGAAAAAATGTTTACTAGCGGTTCCTAGTAGTGCTTTGTCTTTCAGAACACTTTGGGTGCTGGAGAGAAGCGGCTGCTGAGAATAGGAGGTAGCCATGAAGATTAATGAACCAGTTACTCAGGTAGAGGAAAGCTATTCGAATACTGCCAATATTCTTTCCACTACAAATAGTAAGGGAATTATCAGCTATGTCAATAAAGACTTTATTGACATCAGCGGCTTCACGGAAGAGGAACTCATTGGTAAAAGTCACAATATTGTGCGGCATCCGGATATGCCGCCGGAAGCCTTTTCCATGCTCTGGGACAGGCTTAAATCAGGGCAGTCCTGGATGGGCCTGGTCAAAAACCGTTGCAAGAATGGTAATCACTACTGGGTTGATGCCTACGTCACCCCCACGATCAAAGACAATGGTGAGCTTGAGTATCAGTCGGTCAGACGGAAACCTTCCCCGGAACGGGTGGCAAGAGCCCATCAACTGTACCAAGGAATCCGGGCCGGCAAGAAGATGAAGCAGCTCCGTAATCAGCTGCCTTTCCGGGTAAGCATGCTGCTATGGGTCAGTTTACCGGTCCTGTTTTCGCTCCTGGTCAGCTTGCTTTTCCCTACCCTCTCACCGGCTTTTTTTGTTCTCGCTGGATTAGCCGTTTCAGCTGCTGGCCTGTGGCGTTCCGGTCAGTCTCTGCAGGACCTGTTCAAGCATGCCAGTGAGATTCTTGATGATCCGGTTGCGCGCTATGTTTACACCGGCCGCCGGGATGAAGTCGGCAATCTGATGCTTGCCATGCGGTTTCTGGAATCTGAAACGGCAGGCCTGATTGGTCGTATTGCTGACAGTGCCGGTGCGATGGGTCACAGAACCCAATCACTGGGAGATGCCATCGTTGCCTCCAAAGGCTATGCGGAACAGCAGTTTAATGAAACCGAGCAGGTTGCTACGGCGATCAATGAAATGGTGGCCTCGATTCAGGAGGTCTCAAAAAATGCGCAAAACACCAGCCTGATGGCCAGTGAAGGCTTGCAGGCAGTGGAAAAAGGGCAAGCGGTTATTAACACCACCACCCAAGTGAACAGGCAACTGCAGGAAAGCTTTGTTCAGGCATCAGACACCATCAGAGCCCTGGAAAAAAGCAGTCAGGACATCGCTATCGTTCTGGATGTGATTAATGATATTTCCGAGCAGACCAACCTCTTGGCGCTTAATGCGGCGATTGAGGCGGCCCGGGCCGGAGAAGCCGGTCGCGGCTTTGCTGTTGTCGCCGATGAGGTTCGCTCTCTGGCCAGCCGCACGCGGGTATCCACCGAAGAAATCCGGGGCATGGTCGACCAGTTGCAGAGCGACGCGACTTCAGCGGTCAAAGCGATGCAACAGGGAATCAATCATGCAGAAATGAGCGCGGAACAAAACAAGGAAATCGTTGCGGCTTTTGAGCATATTTTGCAGACGATAGAAAACATTAATGATATGACCCGGCAAATTGCGGCAGCGGTAGAAGAACAAAGCACGGTCTCGGAAGAAATCAATAAAAGTATTCACACCATCCGAGATTCCTCTGATCGGAATTATAAAGAAGCCGATCACACCGTCAGCATCAGCGAGCACCTGCGTCAGGTCATCACAAGCTTCAATGAGCTGGCAACTCAATTCTGGGCTAAACAAACGGACTAAAGCAGAATCAGATGGAATTTTTATGCTCAATCTGAAAAATCATCCTGTCATTCTGGAGGAAATATTCAAGCGCTCGCAGGAAGGCATTATCGTCACCGATGAAAAGGTCAATATCATTGCCTGTAATGATACTTTTTGCCGGATTACCGGCTACAGCCGGGAAGAACTATTGGGTAACAACCCGAGTATGCTTAGCTCCGGTAAACACGACAAGGATTTCTATGCCACTATGTGGCAGACCATTAAAGAAAATGGCTGGTGGCAGGGTGAAGTCTGGAACCGTAATAAACTAGGCGAATTTTATGCCGAGTTACTGACGGTCAACCGGCTACAGCTCACCCCGGATCAGCCACCGTTTTATATTGGTATGATGTCTGACATCACTAAAATGAAAGAACATCATGCCACGCTGGAAAAGTTGGCCCATTATGATTCTCTGACCGCCCTGCCCAATCGTAACCTGCTGGAAGATCGCTTTGAGCGTGCCATTGCCAAGTGCGATCGGATGCAGGAGATGCTGGCAGTCTGCTTTCTGGATCTGGATGACTTCAAACCGGTCAATGATACCTATGGCCATTTTGTGGGTGATTTACTGCTGATTGAACTGACTCAGCGCATTAAAAATACCATTCGCGAGCAGGATACGGCTTCCCGTTATGGTGGCGACGAGTTTGTATTACTGCTGGGAGAACTCCACAGCCGTCAGGACTGTGAAATGGTGCTGAATAAATTACTCCACGTACTCAGTGAGCCCTATGAGATTGAAGGTCATAGCATCAATATCGGCGCTTCTATCGGCTATACAGTTTATCCCTTTGACCGGGGGTCGCTGGAGTCGCTGATAGATCATGCCGATCAAACACTTTACAGAGTCAAAAACAGTGGTAAGAACGGCATTTCCATGTATGGCGATACCACCCTCGCCAATCAGAGTTCACGGTTCAGTTTCAATCAGCCTGAAGTACTCTCTGCTATAAGCGCCGGTGAAATGCGGCTGCACTTTCAGCCCAAGTTAAATATTGCCAATGGTGAACTGATTGGTTTTGAAGCACTGGTTCGCTGGCAACACCCTGTAAAAGGCCTGTTGATGCCGCTTGAGTTTCTACCCACCATCAATGAATCCGATGTCGAAATCAGTCTCGGTTTATGGGTGATTCGTGAAGCACTGACACACATGCAGCGATGGCACGAACACGGCCTGAAACTCACTGTCAGCGTCAACCTCTCTGCCTATCAGCTTGCCCGCGGTAGTTTTATCGAGACCCTGAGCAAAATCTGTCAGGACTTTCCCAATACTGATTTGAGCTATTTCCAGATTGAAATTCTTGAAAGTCACGCACTTGATGAGCTGTCCACAATCAAAAACGTCATCCGTGCCTGTAAAGAACAACTCAATATCACAACGGCGCTGGATGATTTCGGTACCGGTTATTCGTCCTTGAGTCATATCCGTACTTTGCCCATTCAGTCAGTCAAAATCGACCAGTCCTTCGTGCGCAATATGCTCAATGACCCGAATGATTTCAAGATCGTTGAAAGCGTAATATCTCTGGCGACCTCATTTGATATTGATGTGATTGCCGAAGGTGTTGAATCACTCAAACATGGACAGATTCTGTTATGCATGGGTTGCAAACTGGTACAAGGTTACGCGATTTCAAAACCAATACCTGCTGACAATGTGCTGGCATGGTCCTGTGACTTTATTGCCCCGGCGTTGTTGCTGGAGGAGTATCGCAAAATCAGTTGTCTGCGCGTTTCACAGTTACGTTTATTCGCACATTTTCTTGATGTAGAGCTGGAGCATGCAAGACGCCGTATCCTGCCTTCGGATCCGATACGCAGAACATTGCGTCCTGATCATATGTTTAGAGAAAACAGTCACTGCCGTTTCTGGCTTAAAAAAGCCTTCCACATGCATTTCCTTGAACATACCTTTCTGCATTATGTGGATCAGGAATACACTCGCCTGTCACACCTCATCAGCAATTGCCTGACTTTGCTCAAATGTGGTGATGAGACTAATGCCGTTAAGGACATACAGATAGCAGAAGCGCAGTATCGCAAACTGCTGAGTGTGATCGATAAAAAACTGGATCGGCTTAATCAGGATGCCTCAATGAATCTGGTTCATTGAAGTCTCGACAGTCAGCCAGGAGCGGCCGACTGTCGATAGCAGCGTTCTACCAGAGTGACTCGCCGGTTTCCGGGTTGTACATTTCGTGGTGGATGGTATCGCGGTTTTTGATCAGCTCATCGATGCTGGGTGAACCGCTCATGGCACGTTGAATCGCCAGTTTCATCGCTTCATAGTTTGTGCGATAGAGGTCTTTACGGTCCACATCAGGGTTGGCCGCTGCTTCCGGTGAGATCCAGATCATGGCGATGATGCAGAGCTCTTCAGCATGTTCTTTGGGTATTACGCCTTCTATGACGCTATCCAGCACGGCATCAGCCACGGCTGATTGCACAACGCCACCAAACAGGGCGACATAGGAACCGGATTTAATCGTCACTTTCGGCACAATCATGGTGGCCGGTTTGACTTGCTGGTTGGTCGCCCGGATGGCAAACATGCGGGTATGCCCTTCTGTTTGTCCCATCAGGTTGGCAAAGGCGTTACCTGCTGGTCCTTTCACACTGCCGATCAAAATTTCAGGCATCGCATCGGTGCCCTGATCATCGCTGGCAAACACGGTGGCTTCACCGGTTCTAAACCAAACTGGTTCTGACATTGTTCCACTCCATAAAAATAAAAAAGCGCGCAATTTTATGCCTGTTTTTACAAGTCTCACAAGCATTTATTGATCATCGCCTGTTTGCAGTGAAAACAACATTCTCCAAAAGGATTACAAACTCAAACATGAGAGATAAAAAAAGCCGGCGAAGGCCGGCTTTTAAAGAAAACTTTTGATTTACTGGTTGACCCATTCCCCGCGCGAATTTCGACAGGCGGTGCCAGTCACTACTTCGCTGCGGCCATCCATGTAAACATCCATTTCATATTCACGGCAGGGTTGACCATCCGTGTTGTAAGTTCTGGTCGGGGTGAAGTCATAAGATGCACCGGTATCCGGGTTTTGCCAGCTGTTAGTGCGACCTGTCGGGTAGGTTTCAAGCGTACTGGCAGCCCGACGACGATCCAGTTCATCCATGTCGGCGCCAATTTTACCACCGATGATGGCCCCCAGCAGCGTACCACCGATGATCGCGGCTGTTTTACCGCTGCCGTCACCGATATTCGAAGCTAATACCCCACCGACAGCACCGCCGACGCCGGTTCCAACTGTCTGTTTGTCCATGGTGCAGCCAGCCAGAATCAGAGGTAGACTGAAAGTAATACACAAAATGAGTCTCGATTTCATAGCTTCTCCTTAATTACGGCTCATACAAAAATTTAGACTGGATGACAGCATAACTGGTTCAAAGCTCGTGGACAGAATCTCTGTTTTGTGACAACTGGTTCACAGCTTGAGCAGTCAATAAATCTGCGTTCCAGGGCTTTCACATTATTTTCGCTACGGAGCATCTAGAATATGAATCTATTGACAGACTTGAGCAAGAACATGAATCAGGCCAAACCACCGTGTGTGACGAAGACCGTCGCTGAACGACTACCATGCCGGGGCTGCACCAGTAGCTGTAAACTTTATCCAATCTGTAATGGTACGCCTTGGCGCCTGGGTGAGACGCCACATCATCACACTGATAGCACGCATACAAAAAGCCGGGCTGGAGAGCCAGCCCGGCTTTTATAGTTTGTTTCAGCGCTTAGTAAGCGTGTTGTTTTCTCATCTTCTGAACACGGCTACGAAGCTTGGGATCAGCGTCGATGGCTAATGAAATATTGGCATATTCCTCACGATACAAGCCCGCTTTCTCAACAGCATCGGCCATCGCGCGTTTCGCCTCGACCAGCAACTCAGCGTCACGCTCATCGCTCGCTCTGAGGACTTTTTCAGAGTAGCGATCCCGGATTAGGGCCAGTTCATCCTGAACTGCAACATAGCTGAGCAACTGTTCCTCCGTAAACGCTGCATGAACCTTATTGCTCAGCGGCGCTTTTTCTTTCATGGCAATGATGTAACGGGTGCCGTACATCATATCCACGGGGAGATCGCGTTCTGTTTTTTGCTGAATATCTGCCCTCACACCCGGATGACTCTGAGCGGCAATAGCGACTCTGGAATAGCTGTCCACAGCCATGCCGCCTGCTTCAATGGTCCTGGTCATTGCCTGGGTGTACTCTTGCCCCAATTGTTTTCTGGCTTCAGCGTTTGGCGCGTTATCAATCCGGGCTGAGAAATTCTGTTCGATCGTTCTCAACTCATCCTGAACATCCGCAAAACGCTGAATATCCTCATCAACAAAATCAGCTTGTACATCCAGTCTGACCATCGGGGTGTGGTTGTACAGGCGCAGCACTTTAGTGTGCTGTCCGGCCCCGGCCATCGCTGTCATAGGGGCAGTGGACAGACCGGTTGCAATGAGTAATGTAAGCATTTTTTTTGCGGTATTCATAAATCCTCCTTAATTTTCCAACTTACTTTTAAGGTAGCGAAGACCATGCCATGCAATAAAAAATGCTAAGCAACTGTAATAAAACAGTTTTTAAGATTTCATTACGCGTGTGCAGATAAGACTGTGCCGATGTGGCACAAAGGCCTGTTCAGATGATACAGCTGTGTCATTTCGACACGGTTTGAAATCAGGCAAGCCTGGTTAGGGCGTGCTCAAGGTTCTGGCAGAACAAGTCTCGGCACAGCCCGCCTCACCAGTATGTTCCTGCGGAAATGCCTGTCTTATGCTCGTTTTCGCCGTCAACTTGGGAGATTAAATCTTCCATGACCGCCAAGCTTAAAACAGCGCTTTTAGCTCTGAGCACATTGGTTAGCCTGTGCTGATGGCCACCTTGAGCACACCATCACGCTGATGTGAAAATAAATCATAAGCTTCAACAATCTGCTCCAGATTGAATCGATGGGTGACCATCGGTGCCAGGTTCAGACGGCCGGATTGAATTACACTCATCAATCTGCGCATACGCTCTTTGCCGCCCGGACAGAGACTGGTGATGATTTTATGATCGCCGAGGCCAGCACTGAATGCGTTCAGCGGAATGGAAAGATCAGAAGAGTAAACCCCCAGGCTGGATAAAGTGCCGCCGGGTTTAAGCACACGCAACGCCGCTTCAAAGGTTTCCTGTTTACCCAGCGCTTCAATTGAAGCATCAACGCCACGACCACCGGTCAATTTCAGAATCTCATCCACCACATCGACTTTACGAAAGTCCAGAGTGATATCAGCGCCCATTTGCTTTGCCATGTTCAACCGCTCGTCGACACCATCGACCGCGATAATCAAACCCGCGCCGCGAAGCCGCGCACCGGCGGTCGCACTCAGCCCTATCGGGCCCTGTGCGAATATCGCCACAATATCTCCAATTTTAATATTGGCCGATTCCGCGCCGGCGAAGCCGGTTGACATGATATCGGGACACATCAGTACCTGTTCATCAGTCAGTTCATCCGGCACGGGGGCCAGGTTCGCCTGTGCGTCCGGCACCAGCAAAAATTCCGCCTGGGCGCCATCAATGGTATTGCCGAAACGCCAGCCCCCCATCGGCTTGTAGCCATGCCCATGGGTACCGCCATCCTGCGCTGGATGTCCGTCCTGGCAGGCGTAGGAATGGAATCCGGGACAGATAGCACCGGCAATAACCCGCTGACCTTCGTGATATCCGCGCACATTGCTGCCCAGCTTTTCGATGATGCCTACCGGCTCATGACCGATAGTCAAGCCTTTCTCGACCGGATACTCACCTTTGAGAATATGGACATCGGTGCCACAAATCGTCGTTGTGGTAATGCGGACAAGTGCCTCATTGTCACCAATGTCCGGCACCGGTTTATCTTCAATCTCGATTCGGCCAGGTTCAACAAAAACCGCTGCTTTCATCATTGCCGCCATGACACTCTCCTCTACTCACCTTGTACGCTAAAACTAGCAAGGGTAGATGACCGCTTCAAGACGGATCTGGCAACGGGCTGATCCAGATCAAGAATGTTCGCTTAATCTGAGAAAAAGGCTTATTGCAGGGGAGTTAACCAGGCGGTACCACCCAGTTTTTTCTGCTGTTGCAGATTCCATCGCGCACGATCAATAAGATGCTGTTCTGGTTGTGCCGGATTATAGTTGAGAGGACTGGGAAGAGTGGAAGCCAAAAGCGCTGATTGCATCGGCGTCAGCTGTGCTGCCGGTTTAGAAAAGTGATAGCGACTGGCCGCCTCCAGGCCGAAAACACCGTTCCCCCACTCTGCTATGTTGAGATAAACCTCAAGAATACGCTGCTTGCCCCAGGTGAGCTCAATCAGCAAGGTAAACCAGACTTCCAGTCCTTTCCTGAGCCAGCTGCGTCCGGTCCAAAGGTACATATTCTTGGCGACCTGCTGACTGATGGTACTGGCACCGCGCAATTCACGGCCCCTCGAGGCGGCTTTCACTGCTGAGACGATAGCATCAAAATCAAAGCCCCGATGCATCGGGAACCGCTGATCTTCTGAAGTCACCACCGCGAGTGCAGTCTGTTTGGGGATTTGTTCCCAGCTCAACCAGTGCTGATGCAGATAGAAGCTATCCTCACTGCTTAGCCAGCGATCGGCCATGACCATGGTGTAAGGTGGATTTATCCAACGAAATGGCACCACCATCAGCAGGCTGAGCGTGACACCTGCCAATATCAGCAGAAGCAGAGTGCGAATAAGGAGACGTTTGAAATTTTTCACATCGCGATCCTACCAGAAGCGCGTTATTGAGTGATTGTCTCTGTCATAGCGCTTGTGGCGCTATTAACTGTTTGGTTAGTATGAGAACATCGCCAGCTGAGGGCGGCTGCAGCGCTAAGCTGATAAACAAATATGGATGAATCATGAATAGAATTTTCCTTGCAGGCCTGATGATGACGCTCATGGGTTGTACCACTGCATCACCCAAACAATTTTACCGACCTGCCAATTCCGAATCCCAGCTTGAAATCAGCGGTCGCTTTAATCAGATCTCCTTTGAGCATCAGGTACTGATTAACGGTGAAACCGTGATCCAGGGTGACTTACCCTACAACTATGACGCTTTCAGTTTTTCAGGCACTTATCAGGGTCGCACTGTCAGCTCCGACTGCCAATGGAAAAAGAAAGTCGATCTTTCCTGCCTGGTGAGCATTGATGGCGAAAAAGCAGCCACGCTCACTTTCTAGACCTGAGCCAGCCTATGGGCGATTCATAGAGTCCTGCGCTGAACGCTTATCCTGTTCATCAGCAAGCAAATGAACAATACGCTCAAACTCCTCGCTTTCGTCTATAACGGCCTGGACACAATCCGGATCGAGCTTGCCAGCCCGGGTCATTAACTGCAGTTCATCAAGTGCGGCATCAACTGACCAGGCCTTCTTATAGGGTCGCCGGCTGGTTAAGGCATCAAAAATATCCGCTACGGCCGCAATCCGGGCTTCAAGTGGAATCTCATCTCCACAGAGGCCATTAGGATAGCCTGAACCATCCAGATACTCATGATGAAATGCAACAATATTCTGCATCAACTCAGTATCTCGCATATCAATCAGGTCATAATCAGCCAGTAGTCGCTGCAACAGTACAACACCCTTGTTGACGTGCGTTTTCATGATTTCCCGTTCTTCATCATTATGCCGGCCGGGTTTACACAGAATCCTGTCCGGCACGCCAATCTTGCCAATATCATGCAAGGCAGCAAACATAAAAATATGTTCAATCCACTCATCACTGAGCTGATACTTCGGTGCAAGACATTTGGCGATAATGTGGGCGTAATGCGACATTCTGTCGAGGTGCAAACCGGTCTCGAAATCTCGCATATCAGTAAAATCACGGGCGATCTTTGCCGTTGCCAGTAATGATTGCACCATCGACATTTCTGCCGTAATCGTCATATTGATGATTTGAACATGGAGAACCAGTTCACGCTCGACGCGCTCGCTGAAAACATCGCCCTCTATCGCATCAAAGAAGATAAAACCAATAAAACGTTGCCCATGTAATAGCGGCACAATAAAAGTTGAGAAGTAACCTTTCTCCCTCAACCAGGCGGCATGGTTGGCATCCAGGTTATCAAAGCCGGAATCTTCATTCACAACACAGTATTGCGTTTTCTGTGCAAGCTCCGCCAAATGCGGATTTTCCCCCAGACGCAGCTTATGCGGCTCTTCGCGCGCACCAGTCATACAACTGGTCAGGAATGTCTTGAGCTCGTCAGTCTGTCTGTCATAGAGCGCACAACTGAGACGGGTAACCGAAGGGAATTTTTGCATAACGGCCTGATGAAGCACTTCCAGCCGGCCATTTAAGGTATCCGGTTGATTGACCAGCATGGAGATAACTCTGGCATCCATTTCAACCTCCCACTCCTGTGTTTAGTTCGATACTACCGTTAGTTGGACGCTGAGAAAAGCTATTTCAAACCGGTTTTTAAATTCCCTTTCAGCAGCCAAGTTCTGCTACTATTCGCCAGCCGCGATGGCTGCGGTTTTAGCATTGCCCTGCTCAGCAGGGATTTTTTTATACAGGATCAATCAATGCCACAAATTATTATCGATAAGAACCCGACTGAAGCCCGTCTTCTGGAAATGGGTGTCGCCAACTGGGAAATCTGGGACTGCCCGGTCACAGAATTCAGACTGGATTTTGACGAAACAGAAAAAGCCTACCTGCTGGAAGGTGAAATCATCGTCACGCCGGATGGCGAGCCACCTGTTACCGTGGTTGCCGGTGACTATGTCGAATTCCCCGCCGGACTGAAAAGTTTCTGGCAAGTGACCAAACCACTTCGCAAGCACTACAGTTACGACTAGGCATCAAGGCATCTTCGGATGCCTTTTTCTTGTCCAGCCATTGGACTCTTCAGAAAGAAGGCGCACAATAAAACTATTGTTATTGATATCAATACCTGATTGCCATGGATGTTGATATAAAGTACATGCTGGAAAACATCGACCAGGAAGCCAGACTGACTGCCGACTATACTGGTCGACCGCGTTTTGCTGACAGCGTGATGAAAGCAATGGCACAGGTTAACCGGGCAGACTTTGTGCCTGATATTGCACAGTCCCGGGCGTTTCTGAACGCACCACTGGCCATCGGCCATGGTCAGACCATCTCCCAACCTTATATCGTGGCATTGATGACCGATCTGCTGGAACTTTCTCCGGATGATCGGGTACTGGAGTTAGGTACCGGTTCCGGATATCAGGCCGCTATTCTGGCCAAACTGGCGAAGCAGGTTTATACACTGGAACGGATCGGATCACTGGCCGACGCTGCCGCCGGCCGTCTGCAGGCACTCGGTTTTGACAACGTCAGCTGCAGGCATAGCAACGGTTATCACGGTTGGCCGGAAAAAGCCCCGTTTGACGCTATTATGGTCACCGCTGCCAGTCCTTTTGTACCACCAGCCCTGCTGGATCAACTAAAACCCGGCGGCCGCCTTGTTCTGCCTCTGGCAGAGACGGGGCTGTATCAGCAACTCACGCTCATCACCAAAGACGAACAAGGTCAGACCGAAACGAGGCCAGTATTGGCAGTCAGCTTTGTACCGCTGGTGGATGACTGATATTCAACTGTCACAGGCAGCTTCCAGCATAACGAGTTTAAAAGGATCCGACTGCTTTTCCATCTCATGCTCTACCCGCCATTGATCCTGCAGACGGTAGGCTTCGACCTCCAGTACGCCCCAGCAGGTATCAACATGCTCGGCATTATGCCATTGAATATAATGCACCAACTCATGCAGCAGCCGGGATTGATCGGCCGGGTTTTCCTGCTGGAACTGACCATGAAGGTAAATCGTCTGACGCTCGTTGTAAAAGCCTTTCAATTGCATGGCTTCACAGTTGCCCGCCTGTACACCGTAGTTCTGACACAGGTTGCCGACTTCGGTGATTGCCACATTAGGCAGTTCTACCTTCGTATCGTAGCCGGTATGGAAATGCAGCCAGGCCATCATAGATAACATTAGCGCGTCCATAAGCTTCTCCTGCAAATAAACAGGACATCCCCATTATGCGCTTGTCGTCAGCCAAGGCCAATTTTACAAGCTCACTTTAACAGGCCGTTTTATAAGGTCTATCATAGACCCAGTCTGAGCCAGTAAGGGTAAAACCATATGGCTTTATTAACGCTGCGATTCTACGAGGAGCTGAATGATTTTCTGCCGCCTCAAAAAAAGCAACAGCCCTTCTCTCACCCGATTGATCGCAAAGCATCAATTAAGGATGTGATTGAATCATTGGGTGTCCCGCATACCGAGGTCGAGCTGATCCTGGTTAACGGTCATTCGGTCGACTTTCAATACCAGGTCCAGGATCGTGATGAAATCAGTGTTTATCCGGTATTTGAAAGCTTTAACATCAGCCCGTTACTGCGACTGAGAGACAAACCCTTACGCCATCTGCGTTTTGTTGCTGACAGTAATCTCGGAAAACTCAGTCAATACCTGAGACTGCTGGGTTTTGACTGTCTGTATCGAAATGATTACGAAGATGCTGAGGTTGCCGAAATCAGTCATCAACAACATCGTGTCGTACTGACCCGGGACCGGCGTTTGTTGAAACGCAAAATCATTACTCACGGCTATTTCGTGCGTTCAGATCAACCCAGACAGCAAGTCGGCGAAATAATGTCGCGGTTTGATTTATACGACGATGCCGAGCCTTTTACCCGTTGCGTCAACTGTAACGGTCAGCTGGTGAAGATCAATAAAGCAGCAATCCTCGACAGAATCGAGCCGCTTACGCGCAAGCATTATGATGACTTTAAAATCTGCGAAGACTGTGGTCAGATTTTCTGGCCGGGCAGCCATTTTAAGCGTGCGGGCAGACTGTTGAAAGAATTGATTCCCAAGAGAGAATAAGTCCCGGGCCTGGAGACGGCCCGGGAAGTGTTAATTAATAGAAATCGATCGTCGCCGAGAGACTGACCGTTCGCGGCGCTCCTAAGACCAGATAACCGTTGTTGGGAAAGCCACCGACAGAGGCCCAGTAATCCCGATCAAACAGGTTATGGACTCGCGCTCTCAGGGTGAGATCCTGGTTACCCATTGCCACTATATAACGGGCACCGATATCAACGGTGGTCCAGTCATCCACTTTGAGCGTGTTGGCATTGTCAGCATAACGTGACCCGGTGTAGACAACGCGGGTATCGAGCGCGAGATTATCGAGCTGCGGTACCTCCCATTCGGCACCCAGTGTCGCCTGCCACTCAGCAACCCCAATGACATCATTACCCTCAATGGCCGGGTCGCTGGTATCCTTCTGTTCAGCATCCAGCCAGGTTACCCCACCCAGTAGTTTGATATCGTCTGTTGCCTTACCATAGAAAGTCAACTCCACCCCTTGATGGCTGTCTTCACCTTCAACACCATAGACATTATTGGAAATATCGACGTCATTACGGGGTCTGTCAGTAGTGAAGTAGGCCAGGCCATACCCCATCTGATCAGTTTCGAATTTCAAGCCCAGTTCATACTGCTCTGAAACGAATGGTTCCAATGCTTCACCGGCATTCGCATAGCCCAAATCAACAGGTACGGTACCCCCCTGCTGAAGATTTTCAATATAGTTGGCATAAAGCGAAAATTGATTGGTAAGCCTGTAAACAAGACCGACCGCCGGCGTCAGCTCGCGCTCTTTGTATGCGGAACCACTGAAACTATTATAGTCATAGCCCAGATCCCTGACATCCAATGTCTGATGACGTAATCCCAATGTCAACAGCACGGTATCGTCAAATAACGCCAATGTATCCCCTATCGCAAAGCTGTTCAGTTTTGTCACCGCATTCAGTCTTGGATCCAGGGAATTCGCTAGCAATTCACTGCCATTCGGCTGGGGTTGTGAATAATATTGCGGACTGTAGAGATTAGTGGCGAAAGTATCAAAATCAAACAGAAAAGCGTTTTTCGTTTCCTGCTTGAAATAAGAATACGCCATCACCCAGTCATGACCGACACTGCCGGTCTGGAATTGACCTCTAAGCCCTATTTCACCGGTATCGACCCGATCCTCACGATTATTATCAAACCTGAAAAAACTGCCATCACCATTGAGGTCGGATACGGTCAGATTCGCCAGTGAGTTCGACTCATTACTACGACGTATGCCATAGGCTGCCCAGCCTGTCACATTCTGGTTGAAGTCATATTCCGCTCTGAAGGTGCCAAATACATCATCCTCGTCAGAGTATGACCAAGGCTGCGCCCAGTTGCTGTCTGCATCGGGCGTAGAAGGCACATCAGCCAGGCCTGATAGGGTGACATTAGTTCTGGTTTCGTCGAGCTCGTTATCCTGTGTACCAATATCGGCTGATAAACGTAGTTTATCCCCACGGTAATCCAGTCCTACTGAAAACAAACTCAAATTTGTTTCTTCATCCTCAATGCTGGTACCACCGTCACGATAAGCGGCATTGACCCTGACACCGAACTGCTGTTCTTCACCAAAACGACGCCCCACATCCAGTGCGGCATAGCCCTGTTGCCCGTGTTCTGTTCCCACCGTCATTCGAGTCAGCGGATAATTCGGCGCCCTTTTCGGCAAAAGATTAATTGTGCCACCGATGCCGCCCCCGCTCGGCGTTGCACCGGTCAAAAACGCGCTGGGACCACGTAAGACTTCTACCCGTTCAAACAACTCTGTGGCTATGTATTGGCGGGGCAGCAACGAATACAAACCATTGTAGGCAATATCATCCGAGGTGAGAATAAAGCCGCGGATAAAATACGACTCCTGGAAATTACCAAAGCCACGTGCTTCCCTGACCCCGGGATCAGCCTGAAGAACGTCACCTACACTTTTTGCCTGGCGATCCTGAATAAATTCATTGGTATAGCTGGTGATGCTGAATGGGGTTTCCAGGTGATCCTTGGTACCCAGAATACCGGCGCGTCCGCCTTCTGCGACCTGACCGCCTTCAAATGCCGGTGAAAGCCCTTCCGCGGAGGCATCCGCACTGGCGGTGACGGTTAAGGATTCAAGCTCAACAGACTTCTCTTTTTCGGTTGTTTCTGCTGCCAGTGTACTGCCTGTGAAGCTACCCAAAGCCAGTGCAATACTTAGCGTAAGGGGTTTGATATAGGGTGACATGGGGCGGACTCTCCGTACAGGTTTACTTTTGTACGGTATATTACGAGAAGCACACGCTTATGTAAATGATAATGTTTACTATTAAGCTTTATAAAATACGTTGAAAAACGCGCTATCATTGCGTCGAGCATTCATGCAAAGGAAGCAGCAATGACGACATTAGAGGTGCTACCCTCAAACCTCCCCATTCCCATAGATGATGGGGCCTGTCGCCACCTCAGTGGTTTACACTTACCTGATATCAGGCTGCTCGCCAGTAACGGTCAAATGCTCAATCTGTCCTTGTTGTGTGGCCCCACTGTGGTGTTTGTCTACCCCATGACCGGCCATCCCGCCAGGCCCCTTCCCTTTGACTGGAATCAAATCCCGGGGGCCAGAGGCTGTACCACACAAGCCTGCAGTTTTCGCGATAATATTGAAATGTTTGCTGAGCTGGGCGTTCGGGTGTTCGGTCTGAGCAATCAGACTAATTCAGAACAGCAGAAAGCTGTAGCCCGACTACAACTACCCTACCGGCTGCTCAGTGACGAAAACCTACTGTTTACCCGGGCACTGGCACTGCCTTTATTTGAATCTGGGGGAGGGGTCAGGCGGATTAAACGACTGACATTGATATGTCGTTCAGGGATTATTGAACAATGCCTGTACCCGGTATTTCCTCCTGACGCTCATGCAACACAGGTGTTGGCATTACTGACAGGTTCATCGCCTCAGACTGGGTGAACTTCACATTGCCTGAAGGCACATGGTAACAACGGCAGCGATAAAGCCAACCGGGTAAAAGGGCGTGGGCAAGTGCGGTTTCGTAGGGCTCAGATTCCGCTGAACCTCGCATGTGCAGTTGCTGAGATGTGTGATCATAGCGCCCAAGCAATGGTGTCGCTTCCGGCCTCAGAATAACGACCTCTTCCCCTGTCATCTTCGCGAAGTAGTCATCATATTGCATAAAAGCACGGCCTGCTTTCTGTTGCTCTTCAGCCAGCGTCAGATCGCGCCCTATCATCGGATGTGAGGAGGAGATTCCCATCATCGACAGCACCGTGGTCGGCAAATCAATCTGGCTGGCAATCGTGGACAGGCGTCTGGGCTCGATATCCGCCCCCAGAATTAAGCCGGGAATATGATATTTCTCTATCGGCACCAGGTTCTCACCCTCGACACGGTTGTGGTGATCAGCCACCACCAGAAAAATCGTATCTTGCCAGTATTCGCTGCGTTGTGCTTTTTCAAAAAACTGTCCCAACGCATAGTCGGCATAACGTACTGCATTTTCGGGCGTCTGCTTTTCACCGTTTATTTCGATTCTGCCATCGGGAAACTCATAGGGAGAGTGATTGGATGAGGTGAAAGCAAAACTGAAAAATGGTTGCCCGGTAGCATGATGTCGTTGCAATCTGTCATGCAGCTTATTAAATACATCTTCATCTGACACGCCCCAGCTGCCTTCAAAAACCGGCTTGTCAAAATGCTCACGGTCAATAATATGCTGAAAACCATTCCCCATGAAAAAACTGGCCATATTGTCGAAATGCGCCTGGCCCCCATAGATAAACTCGGTGAGATAGCCGTTGTTTTCCAGTAAAGAAGCAATGGTGAAGAAGTTTTGCTGTGATAAAGAGAGTTTGACGACACTTCGCGCCCGGGTGGGGAGAAAACCACTGATGACAGCCTCAATACCACGCACAGAACGGGTACCCGTCGCGTAGAGGTTTTCAAACCACCATCCCTGCTCACTGAGTTTATCCAGTTGCGGTGTCGCGCCACTGCCGCCCAGTGTTTTTACATAATCGGCACTGAGGCTTTCCTCCAGGATAAGCACCAGATTCAACGGTTTTTTGCGCTGCTTCGTCGCATGCTGAGGGTTGACAATCGGTGGATCGGCCATCGCATCAACGATCAGCTCCGGCTTTTCCTCATGGACTTCAGCGAGTATTTGCTCATGACTGAGTTCACCATAAACCTCATTCGATTCTTCCTCGTGCTTGAGATTGTAAATGGCAAAATACACCGACCAGGCAGAATTCAGCATCAGGTCGTTCACCAGCGGGTCCGGTGTGATCGCAAAGCTTGAAGGGTTCGCGGGCCGATGATCGAAGGAAGAACGTATCATCACAACCGTAACCAGCACCATCAGTGGCCAGCAGAGCAACGTCTTCCAGTATGCCCAGCCAGGCTGTTTCTGAACCAGCCATGACCTGCTGAGCCGGAATATGCCATAGGCAACGGCAGCTGTGATCAACACACCACCCACGAGTGTCAGACGGTAGCCTTCCCATAGCATGGACATCACTTCCCGGGGGTATTTCAGGTATTCGATAAATAAACGATTGGGCCGCTGACCATACTCAATAATAAATGTAGGGCTGGCCAACTCCATAAATACAATGATGGCGACGGTGAGCACCGCCCATATCGTGATGATACGTTGCCACAACAGCCAGCTGAATTTGTGCGCCAGCAGCGGAACGAGTAATACCAATGGTGCCAGCAGCATGCCTGATAGAATCAGGTCTACCCTGAGGCCGTTAAACATGACCACTGAGAACTGTTGCAGACCATCCAGACGCTCATACTGCCAGGTGGTCAGCAGCATTCTTGATAATCCAAGAATGCAGAGATATACCAGTAACAATCGAATCAGAGATGCATAAGGGCCTGAAAAACGATAGCTGAAAGAGGTTTGCTTAGTCATCGCCAATTCTTTTGCAGTTAATCTGGCGAGACTCTAACTTGCTTAACTTAAAACAATATTAAACGTTTATTATCAAGGTCCGTGTTTGTGCAGAATTCGCGGTCCTGCTTTCAGCGAATTTAATCAGAATTTGAAATTCGTATTTTTCAGCAAATTCCCTATTGCAGGCAAGGGTTTATCATGTAAGCTAGCAAAAAACTGCAAAGGAATGGCTGTGACAGAGTTCGATAGCACCTCGCATCCCAAGGTGAGTGATGATCTGCTTAATCAGTGGCAGACCATGCTTGATTTGCTGGCGGAGTTCATGACCGTTCCGGTCGCCCTCATCATGCGACTCGACAAGGACAGAATCACGGTTTGCGTCAAGAACAATGCTGTGAGTAATCCTTATCACGTCGGCGAGGCTGAAACGCTGCTTGGCTCGGGCCTGTATTGTGAAGAAGTCGTTCGTAGCAATGCGCCCTTATTTGTTGACAATGCCCTCAATGATCCTGTCTGGCAGGATAACCCCGACATTGAAAAAAATATGATCAACTATCTTGGCCTGCCGCTGCGCTGGCCGAATGGTGACATCTTTGGCACGCTCTGCGTACTGGACTCAAAAACCCATTATTATGACGACAAGCAGCAGGGATTGATGCAGCAGATGCAACTGATGGTTGAAAACCACCTGGAATTATTGGAAAAAAATCACTCGCTTCAACAATTAAGTCACCATCTGCAGTGCCTTGCTGATACCGATGAGTTAACCGGGATATGGAATCGCCGTGCCTTTATCGTCGAGAGCAATAAAGAACTTCAGCGTGCACAACGCAACAAGAAACCCGTTTGTCTGCTGATGATGGACATTGATGATTTCAAGGAAATCAATGATGCTTTCGGCCATGAAGTTGGCGATGAAGTACTCAAGCTGTTTACTCACTGTCTCACTGCAACGAAACGGGCCTATGATATTTTCGGTCGTATCGGCGGTGAGGAATTCGCCATGCTTTTGCCTGAAACCCGACGCAGTGAAGCAATGGAACTGGCAGAACGGATCAGACACAAGGTCAGTGAAATTTTCTTTCACAAACATCACCGCGAGATCAGGCTCACGGTCTGCATCGGTGTCTACGAACTGGCCAGTAACGATACCACTATACTGGCAGCGCTCAGCAAAGCAGATGAAAGACTGTATGCTGCCAAACGCGCCGGTAAGAACATGGTCATGGACTGTATCAGCTGATTCAACCGGCCATCGGTTGCATACCGCACTGACGTAAGAGTTTCTGCCAGCTTTTTGTATGGCGCATCACCGACTGATCAAACTGATACCACAGGCTCCCATGATTATTCATATCCAACACCCGCTGATAATAAGGCTGGAATGAGGCTGGCATATCCGGTTTTTGTAGTTCGATTAGCGCTGAAAGCCCGCTGAATACCTGCTCTCCAGCACGGCTGACATGGGAAATATAGGGCTGTACCCTTGCAATATAGACATTAAAAAACACGCCCTTGACCCGCTCAGCACGCGGGTTGGGCTTATTCATGTAACACGGCGGTTTACCGGTGACTTTTTGCTCCAGCATATCGGAGGCATCATTAAGCCTTGTAATCAGCAGGCGGATGCTATTAATCAGCTGGCCGCCACTGTGATCAAAAACCCAGCGCTGCTGAATTTCGCCCATTTTTTTTAATTCCGGCGCCAGCGAGCCGGACTGCAGTGTCTGTAATATCTCCCGGGCATGTTTCAGATCTGCTTTCAGGGTGGCTGGACTGATATGGCCGTCATCCTGCTGATAGAAACCGCCGGACTGGCTCATCAGCTCGGCCATCGGTTCATCAGCCCATATGGCGTTCCAGAAATAGTGTGGCAGTGCGTCGTGTTTCTGTTCAATCGCCTGCTGCAGCTGGGATTTCAATTCCTGCTGTTCAATTTTAGGCAGGCACTGCCTGGCTTTTTCAATGAATTCCAGTTGGTAGCGCAAATCATTGAGTGGCGTCATTACCCTGCCCATCGCTGAATTACGCTCCCCCACTACCACCTGCAATTGGCAACCATATAAGGAAAGAAAATCAAGCATATTGATTTTAATCTGCTCAATATCTATTCGCCGGTCACGCATTCTGGGCAAGGTCTGCACTTCTATCAGCTGACTAGTTTGGTTCTCCAGCTCCAATACTCTGGCAAGCCGCTCAGTATAAGTCTTCATCATACTGTCTGGCTGCGAAAAGGGGTCGCAGGCAGACAACAGCAGCATCATGAGCACCAGGCACAGTTGAATAACAGCGCGCATAATGTCAGGTAATCAGTGTCATGGCCTGTTCTGTAGACAGAAATATTTCGGTATCGGTCAATGCCACAATATCGTGCTCTTCGCCGGACTTAGCATAAAGATAATCACCTTTGTTCAATTCCACACCGCCAATCAGCACCTGGCCGTCGAGCATCATGATTTCGGCATTTCCCTCATGAACATGATGTGGGAAATGGGCGCCTTTTTTCATCCTGATTATCGCCGTTTTACCGCCTTTGTTATTGACGCGGAAAACGCTTTTTTCAATTCCTTGCTGTTCGGCGATCTGCCAGTCCCGTTCTGCTGCTCTGTTTACTAACATTGTTTGTTCCCTGAATATCGATTTATTATTCCAGATAACCGCCCGCGGCCTGTATTACTTCCAGTGATCCTGGCCTGGTGAGCCAGACGGCGATGGCCGTTTGCTGTTGTTGTTTATCGGGCCATGCAGCCAGACTGGTTTGCCAGTACTGCTGACCGCTTAGCTGCCTTTTATCAAGCACCACAAAGTCATGCTCAAGTCGCCGGCCGCGATTCTCACCGGCCTCGACCTCACTGCCAAGCCCCATGCCGAGAACGGCAACATGGGCCATCAGCGTTTCATTCGAATCGAAACGGATAGCTAACTGTCCGTCATTGAGACTGACGCTCAATATGCCCGGCATCGAATCGGGCTTTTTAAGCGTTGTCTGTCCATTAAACCATCCACGCCATTCGCGGCTGTTGACGACAAAGCCCGGTGTATAGACTTGTGACAAAATGCCTTGTCGAACCATTTCCCGCTGGCGTTGTGAATAGGCCTCACTGGCAAAGCGATCTGACCAGCCCAGACCATCCCAGTAATCGACATGAAATGCCATCGGCAACAGTGTCTTGAAAAGATCTGGGTCAGATTTGAGTGAGGACAGCCATTTATCAGCCGGTGGGCAACTACTGCAACCTTCTGAAGTATAGAGCTCCACCACGGTTGTTTTGCCGGCGTCGCTGCTGAACTCCAGCGCCAGGATCGGGGCCGGCAGTAAACAGATAAAAATCAGCCACAGACGATACATCATTCCCCACCCGCCATAAATCAATGACTCATGATGTTGAGAACATGCGCAATGACCGGAGTTCCGGTCAAGCTGTGTCAGTAGACAGAATATCAATCAGAACAAAGATAATAAATTATTGCAGATATTGCAGACCGTCAGAAAAATACTGAGCCTTTTCCCGCAATATGCTGATTTTAAATAAATAGCCGCCGGGTATTATGAAATTGTGTCAATCAGAGATCGTCAGGAGGTGAGAACCATGTGGACTAAACCAGACTACAATGACATGCGTTTTGGTTTTGAGGTTACGATGTATATCAACAACCGCTAATCAAACTGATTAATTGACTGGGAAACCCCGCCATAGCGGGGTTTCCCATGCCTGAAAATATTTTTGACAGCGGCTAATAAACCCGATAAATTGACATTAGCTTGAAAGTTGATCTGAATATTTATTTTTCATTTCGATGCATTACCCATAGTAGCTCGTCCTGTTTATTAATAAGTACTTCTGCACACCTTCCAGCTATACCCGCCTGCTATGGCATGTTTTTATTAGTAAATAGGATTATCTATGTCTACATCTACCGGTACTGTAAAGTGGTTTAACGAAACTAAAGGTTACGGCTTTATCGAACAAGAAAGCGGCCCGGATGTTTTCGCTCATTTCAGCCAAATCAAAGGCGATGGTTTCAGAACGCTTAAAGAAGGCCAACGTGTTGAATTCACCGTTAGCCAGGGTGCCAAAGGCCCACAAGCTGAGAACATCACTGCCCTGTAATGTTTCCATTACGGACAGAATTAAAAAGCCCCGCCAATGCGGGGCTTTTTTTATGCCGTACCCGGCTCGATTTCAATCACTTTACGGGCAAAGTTTTCATATTCCTGCCATAGCGCTTTTGCCATGGTGTCCGGAAACAGGTGACACTCGCCTTTTTTCAAGGCCTCGATAATACCCTCAGCCACCAGGCTGGGCGGCTCTGCGACATCAATCAATCCGGCGTTATCGGCCATATCCGTGGCAATCGGTCCCGGATGTACGCTCAGAACGACTGTCTTCTGTTCTGCCATGTCATGGCGCAGTGCCTGAGTAATTGAATAGGCTGCTGCTTTAGAGGCAGCATAGGTGGCAAAGGCCGGAAAGGAGCGCAGTGAAGCAATTGAATTCAACTGCACGAATGCGCCGCCACCATTGGCTTTAAGGACCGGGGCAAAAGCCTGCGCCATACGCAGTAAACCAGCCACGTTGATATCCATCTGGGTTTCCAGTGCATCAATTGATTCCGGCTGCAACGGGCTGGCATTTTTGAGAATACCGGCGTTGTTAACCACAATATCGACATCCTGTGCATTGGCGGCAGCAGAGATTATGGTGCTGGGCCTGCTCAAATCGATATGTATCGGTGTAACCTTGTCTGCATATTGCTGCTCCAGCTCGGCAACCGAATCAAGATCACGCACACCGAGATAGACTTTACGCACACCATGCTGCAGGAAAGCCTCGACAATCGCCCTGCCGATCCCTCGGTTCGCACCGGTTACCAGGGCCACTTTGTAGTTAATATCAAATGGTGTATTCATCAAAAGTCCTCTGCTGTCCGTGATTGCGATGTCATGGTGACCTGTGCTTAACGATAAAGTTCAGTCCTTCTTTTATTGCCATCAGCCACCGAGTCACCTACATTATTCTTCAGTTGCTCCTTCCCAAATGATAACGAAGCCAAACAATGGATAACTATAAAGCACTTCTGGATCAGTTCCTGACAACCACCATGCACTGGCTGAGCAGTCCCAAGTTCTATTCCCAGTTAGGCTTGATTTTGCTCGCCCTGTTAATTGCCTTTCCACTGGCAAAATTTCTCAAATCCCGTTCTCCACTGCTTCGCCAGCCCCCCACTGACGGGGCCATGCTCAACCTGAGACAAGGTATTTACCGACTGCGGGACCTGGTGCTGCCATTAATGATGATACTGGCCCTCTCAATAGCGGTGGATATCGGCCAGGCACTGATTTCCCAGAGCTGGTTAATCAGAATCAGTCTGAGCCTGGCTGTCATTTTTATGCTTTATTCGATTATCAATCGCTTTGTAGAAAAACAACTGTTTCGTAAACTTGCCCTGTGGCTGATTCTGCCGATTGCCGTGTTGCATATTATCGGCTGGCTAGATGAGGTGGTGGCTTATCTTGAAACTATCTCACTGCAAATCGGTAACTTCAAGATTTCAGCTTATGGTGTCGCCAGAGTATTGATCTTCGGCTCCGTGCTGTTCTGGCTGGGGCGGCTGTCCAATAACGCGGGGCAGCAAATCATTCGTAATCAGCATGATCTGGATCTCGGTACCCGTGAAGTATTTGCCAAACTGTTTCAGGTCACCCTGTTTGTGGTGGTTTTCCTGATGTTGCTGCAAATCATGGGCATTAACCTGACAGCCCTTGCCGTCTTCGGTGGTGCCGTGGGTGTCGGTTTGGGGTTTGGTCTGCAGTCCATCGCCTCCAATTTTATTTCCGGCATCATCCTGCTGCTTGATCGTTCATTGTCGGTCGGTGACTATGTAGAAATGGAGGACGGCCGTGCCGGCACCATTCGCGAACTCAAAATGCGCTCAACGACACTGGAAACCTTCGATGGCAAGGACATCATGGTGCCTAATGAACAGTTCATTACCACCAGTTTCACCAACTGGACCCACAAAAATCAGAAACAACGTTACTCACTGAATTTCCAGGTAGCTTACAAAACTGATTTGCACAAACTGTTTGACGTAGTTCGGGAAGTCGTCGCCAGTCACCCGCAGGTGATCAGCGGACCGGATATTCCGATCGAAGAGCGACCCGATGCCGAAATTCAGGGTTTTGCCGACTCGGGTATCGATATTCTGGTTGAGTTCTGGATGGAAGGCATTGATGATGGACGTAACCGGGTTGGGGGCGACCTGTTGCTGATGATTTGGGACGCTCTGCAGCAGCATGGGATTGAAATCCCGTTCCCGCAGCGCGAGATCAAAATTCTCGGCCAACCGTCAAATTAGCTGACAGTCCCGCAAGACAAAGCCAGCTACCGGGATTTGTCTTGCGCACAATGTTTCATGCTAAACTCAAACTCATCCTTACGGATCTTCACTTCTTATTCACAAATGCTGTTATGGAATGGATGAAGGTCAGTGACAAATATACGAGGTGAGTATGAAATTCTCTCCCTTTATCGCACCCTCAATCGTCTTGATGATTATTGCCTTCAATCAGACATTTGCCGGCTCGGCGCCAGAAAACCAGGCTGCTGCACAGATTCATACTGAAAATCAGCGAATCGTTCAGATCAGCGAGACGTGCTACCAGGGCTGGCAACAACTGGGGTGGACCATTGGTGAAAATGGGATGGCGGCAGAGCAACATCCGGCCTTCAGTAATGGGATAAAACGTATCTGTCAGGCGCGCGCTGAGCTGTTCTTTGAAGGCTATGAAATCTCCCCCTTTATAGAACCCGATTCGCAACCCCAGATCTTTCCTATCGTGTTTCGTCCCAGTGTGGAAGAGATTAAGCAGCATCTGCGTCAAAATTTGCCAAAACTGCGCCTGATCTGAGTAAAGTCAGGCACAGCATTTTTGCGTCAAAGTACCCCACTTGAACAAGAAAATGCCTGCCTCATAGCATTGATTCAGTATTTTTAAGCACTTAACCTTATTCGACTACTGTTAATCCGCCTTCATTATGCATAATATAGTGTGCATTTTGATGCAGACGATTTGTATTGCGCGCCATACACAATCATGAGGATGAACGCATGTCGCAATTTGATAACCTAAAACTAGACAAACAACTGTGCTTCGCACTCTACAGTGCCACGAACAACATAACGCGTCTCTACCGTAGTCTGCTGGATGAGTATGATCTGACTTATCCGCAATACCTGGTGCTGCTGGTACTGTGGGAAAAAGATGGCGTCGCCATCAAAGAGGTAATGAAAAGACTGAATCTCGATTCGGGTACACTCTCCCCCATTATCAAACGCCTGCAGGCTGCCGGTATGGTGGACAAAGTTCGTACTGATAAAGATGAACGCATCGTGCGTCTGCTACTGACTGACAAAGCCAGGAAACTGGAGCCGATGATTGCCAAAGTTCAGGAAAAAGTGGCCTGTCAGACAGAATTGTCCTCCACGGAATTTTTCGAACTGCTCGACCGATTGAATCAACTTGCTTCCAGTCTGAGACAAAAGGAAGCAAAGCAATCGCTGGCTTCATAGCCTGCCAACCGCTTCCTCAGCCCTGCCGCTGTGGCGGGGCTTCTTATCAGATACGTATCGAAGCAATAATCCGCAGTGCCAGCCACACAAACAACAGTGGTAACAGCACCATAATCAGCAGGAATTCGGCCAACAAATAAACTGCTGCTTCTACGCCCTGCTCAGCCCGGCTTTTCACCTGTTCGAGCCTTGCCCCTATATCAACCCGCTCACGCAAATTGTCGAACCAGCCCCCGGACTCCTGCTGGTGGTTTTGATTGAGTTGATCGACACTTGCTTGCGCTGACTGCAATACTGAAACCGCCTCCTGTCGCTCGGTTTGCAACCATTGCTGCGTCTGATGCGAAACCAGTGCCAGCACCGGGACAAGAAGCCGGAGTACAGTCAGCACAATGAGTAGTTTCAACGCTATTTGTCCTGACCAGCCAGCACCGGGTTTAAGGATCATCAGTAGCAGAGCGAGCATTGCGAGCAGTACAAGCAACACCTGAATCAGCATGTGGTCAGCCAGCATCAGAATAATTTTTTGTATGCCAATTGAGGCTGAGGCTACCAGTAACACGGAAGACACCTGCTCGATAAGATCATTGAGCGGGTCAAGAATTTCACCGGGCGTTAACGTCAGACCCACGCCCATCGGTTCAATTGACATCTCCGTGCCCTGTGCCACTGAAATCACTGCATTGAGTCCACGTGTCAAGGCATACACAGTCAAGGTCACTTTGAGCATTTGTGTGAGTTGTCCGCCAAAAGCTTGTTCCAGCGGCAGGCAGGCCAGCACCAGGCAGAGTAACGCAATGCCGATGAATGATTTCTGTCTGAGTGACATAATTCCTCCTGACCGTGACTGTTGCTCAGGAAAATCCTGATGAATATCGGGTCAAACACTGATTGTGCTTCTTGTGGCACTCTCTAAAATAGCAGACAACTACTTGAAGTTCTCAAGTAAGCAAACAGAGAGGAAATTCATCATGTGGACTAAACCAGAATATTCAGACATGCGTTTCGGCTTCGAAGTCACTATGTATATCTGCAACCGCTAATACATAGCCCCTACGCAGAAAAAGCCCCGTCGAGGGGCTTTTTTTATGGCTGAAAGTTATTCAGCCAGCCTGATACAGTTTCTACCGGCCCCTTTGGCGAGATACAGTGCCTTATCAGCCCGTTCTATCAAGCTTGCCATCGTGTCCCCCCCGGCAAGCTCGGCCAGACCAGCACTCACCGTCACTGCAAACTTGCTCTCATCAAAATGGAATGTCCAGGCCGAAATTGCCAGACGAATCGCTTCGATTCGTTGCTGTGCATGAGCCTGATCACAGTCAGTAAACATCACCAGAAACTCTTCCCCGCCCCAGCGACACAACACATCCTCCTTACGGATATGTAATTTGATGATCCGTGCTACTGCTTCAAGCACCTGATCACCATGCTGATGGCCATAGTTGTCATTAACCTGCTTGAAATGGTCAATATCAATCAGCGCCAGGGAAATAGGTTGTTGATTGCGGCGGGATTTCGCCAGGGCCTGGTCGAACAGGCTGTCGAATACCTGACGGCTGGCAGCACCGGTGAGCTTATCGCGGGTCGCCATGGTCTCAAGCCTTGCCTGGTAACCTCTGAGCGCAAGATGGGCAATAAACAGCACCACAATACTGATAGCGAGGGAGACCAGGATATTGATCCATAGTGCCGCTTCGATCCGCTCTGAAGCCGGATCGTTAATCTGCTCAACAATCAAAAACCAGTCGAATTCCGGCACCAGACGGCTATTGAGATAAATGACATTACCGTTTTTGGTTTCAAAGGATACCGAGGCACTGGGAGACGTCAGAATACGGGTAAATAACTTATCCAGGCCAGCTTTGTTCTGAATATGCAAATCGTGACTGTACTGACTGCTTTGCAGCATGACCTCGCCCTGACGGTTAACGAAGTAGATTTCGCGACCATAACGCTGCTGGTAGTTTTCAATTAACTGCACCACGCTTTCCATCGACAGCCCGACACCGATAAGGCCGATAAACTCACCCTGTTTGTTTTCCACCCGGTAATTGACAAAGATACTCAGGCGGGATCGATCAGCCGTATCCTGGTCGATATTGATTTCATAATCCTGATTCATATCACGGGCACGGAAATACCATTGATCGGCAGGTTCATCTTTTAAGACCTGTTTGATAATACCGTCAGGATGATAATAAAGCCGGCTTTTTTCAGAAACGAAGAAAGCGGTAATGGTTTCGTACTTGTCCTGAATTTGAGCAAGATAACGCTGCATCTTGAGCGGATCCTGCTCACCGTTCGCCACCCAATCTATGGCGAAGGTATCATTGGCCATCAGCGACGAAATCAATACCGGCTGCAGCAGATCGCGCTGAATTTCAGAATAAATATTATCGCTGGTCAGTGGCAGCATTTCCTGCTGCAAACGATCTGCAATGGAGTCCCGTGCCACAAAGTAGCCAATCAGGCTGGTCGCTAGAAAACCCAGCAATACAATCACACTGATAATAATACTGTAGAGACGTTTTCGGCTTTGCATGGGCCTGACTCGGGAAAAAACCTGACATGATAGGCAAGATGCACCTCAAATACCAGTTTTAGTGAAACAAATTTCGCTATTTTCTTTGTGGTTATTTTGCCGTGCTCAATATCTGGAATTAATGCCTGCCATTGTATTATGCAAATCGCTCCAGTCAGCGCTCATCCTCGTCAGGTAAATGATAGTGTCTGTCTTCGGACTGCTCCCCGCCGATACGTTTGAAATAGAACACGCCGAAAGCAAAACTCGCAAGCAGCAGCAAGTAGAACACATCCAAATCATCATCCTTGAACAGACTCAGTACAGCCCATGCAGGAGCGACATAAAAAACAATACTGAACACGATCGCAATGGCTTTACCGAACTCTTTAACTGCGCCGTGATAAGCATAGCGACTGAATAAACCAGTCAGAAACCCGCCGAATATGGCCAGTATCAGATACAGAATCATGCCGATAATGCTGACGTTTGACATACAAGCACCTCGATTTTACTAACGGTATACCTTTAGAGTCCTGTCGATGTATTGGGTTCAGGCATCTGCATCCCCGCTTCAGTAATGATCCGGTGCATCGGAATATCCAGCGCATGCGGATGAATGGTCTCAAACCGCCCCATTTCCATACCAACACCAATCGTTTCTATCTCATTGCCCTTATTCGCCAGGGTCCGATCGTAATAACCACCACCGTAGCCCAGCCGGTAATTGGCTTTGTCAAAACCTACCAACGGCACAAGGAAACGGGTCGGACTCAGCCACTCCGGACTTGCCGGCACAGGAATATTCCAGATACCGGTGGTCATTGCTGTATCGGGCTGCCAGCGGGCGAAATCCAGTTTTCTGGTCTCATTGTTGATAACCGGGACACTCAAAATCCACCCCGCTTTTAACAATGACTCCGCGAGAGGACGGCAATCCAGTTCACCTTTTATCGGCCAGTAAAGTCCGAGCACGCCGGGTTCACAGCGTGCTAAATAATCAGAAACGTGCGCCAGACAGTGAGCTGCTATCAACCGATGCGCTTCAGGTGATAGCGCAGCTCTCTCTTCGATCAGCCGCTGACGCTGACTCTGTCGCCAGGCCTTCATTTATTTATTCCTGTTTTCAACATCAATACTTGACGAAACTAAAAGTCGTAAATAATATACAGCTTACAAATATGCATTTCATATACCTATTTAGGAGGCCGCATAATGAGCCCTGATACAATCGCGACTATCAAAGCCACTGTACCTGTTCTGCAAGCCCATGGCGAACAACTCACCCGGCTGTTTTATCAGCGGATGTTTGAAAACAATCCCGAGGTCGGACCATTCTTCAATCAGGCACACCAGAAAGCCGGCAGTCAGCAAAAAGCACTGGCCGGGGCGATCTGTGCCTATGCTGAAAATATTGATAACCCCGCCGCGCTGGCAGCAGCGGTCGAATTGATTGCACAGAAACATGCGTCTTTGGGTATCAGAGCCGAACATTACCCCATTGTCGGACAGAACCTGCTGGCAGCTATCAAGGAATTACTGGGTGATGCCGCTACTGACGATATCGTCAATGCTTGGGCAGAAGCCTACCAAGTGCTGGCAGATATTTTTATTGAGCGCGAAGCTGAGATATACCGTAACCATGAACAACACCACGGTTGGCAGGGCTTTAAACCATTCAAAGTCATCAAACGTGAAGATAACAGCCGGGTAATCAGTTCATTTTATCTGCAACCGGCAGACGACCAGCCGCTCAATCCCCACCAGGCCGGACAGTACATCACCATCCGTGTACCAGTAGCTGAAGACACCGAGACAATGCGCAATTACAGCCTGTCGAATAAACCCGGTGAGGATTATTACCGTATCAGCGTTAAACGGGAAACTGCTCGCAGGGATGACGCGCCCCATGGTGTCGTTTCGAATTTCCTGCATGATCAGCTTGGCGCCGGCGATACCATCTGGGTTGGTCCGCCCTGCGGCGAGTTCACCATTCGTACCCCGGTTGGCAAACCAATGGTGATGATTGCCGGTGGTGTCGGCATCACGCCATTACTGTCGATGCTGCATGCCAGTCTGGATAATAATAACGATGACTCACCGGTCACCTTAATCCAGGCTGCTGTCAACGGTGAGACACTTGCTTTTGCGGATGAGATTGCTGAACTCGAAAACAAATATGGCAACTTTGACTGGCATATTCGCTACAGTGAGCCCACAGACAATGACCGTTATCAGGGCCGTTTTCATAGTGAAGGCCTGATTGACGAAGACTTGATTGCCTCGGTGGATACCTCTGCCGACTTTTATCTGTGTGGTCCCAACGGCATGATGCAGCACTGTCATCAGTTGCTGACAAAAGCCGGTGTACCGGCCGAACAGATTCATCTCGAAGCATTTGGCCCGGCACTTCAGTTGGCAGGCTAATTCAAAGGATAAAGCTCAGGGATGAGCTAATTTCAGGCGACGTTGAGACTCTGAAGTAGTTTGGCTTTGTTCTTAACGACATCTTCCAGCGTGTAGCCATCAAGGACATCCAGAAAAGCTTTTTGCGCTTTGCGCAGTGCGCTGTAGAGAATACAGACATTATCAATGGGGCAAGCACACTGGTCACCGAAACATTCCAGTAGTTCAAGGTTTTCTGTTTTGCGGATTAATTTGCCAATGTTGATATCGACTGGCTGCACGGCAAGCTTAAGACCGCCACCACGACCACGCTGACTGAGGACGATTTTTTCCTGAACCAGTTTTTGTGCCACTTTTGCCAGGTGATTGGTGGAAATCCCATAACGTTCAGCAGCATCCTTGACGGTAGCCGGTCTATCGCCGGGATGAATCGCCAGATAAATCAGCAAACGCATCGCGTAATCCGAATGGGTGGTGAGCTGCATTAAAGGACTCCTTTAAACTGCTGTATAGTGTACCCCAATTAAAATCAGTATACTGGATACCGTTTTAATGCTTTTCGCTTAGTGGGTCTCAATCAAACGCTGGTAATCGTAAGCAAATTTCCAGCCATGCAAAATATCACAGGCCTGAGACAACCCGAAATTAATAAAATTCTTATATTCACAGTTCAGACCGGAGAGTGACTCCTCTTCTTCGGTTATTTTTGAGCTTGCTGGACGCAGGCTCTTTTTTTATCTATTCCCTGCCAAAACGCACAAATTCAGGGCATGTCGCGCTAATCCGGGGCTTCACGACAAATTCACAGATTCGGTCCAACACTGACTCAAACACAGGAGTCAGTCATGCAACTTTATTTCAAATTCGGCCTGATCTTATCAGCCTGTCTCGGTCTTTTCGGTTGTCAGAGTCTATCCAAACCACCGCTGGACACCGTTGATTATGTCAATATCGAGCGCTTTATGGGCGACTGGTATGTCATCGCCAACATTCCCACTTTTATAGAAGAGCAGGCTTATAACGCAGTCGAGTCCTACTCCTTAAATAATGACGGGACAATTGCGACCACTTTTACTTTTCGTGAAGGCAGTTTTGATGGTGAACTGAAGACCTATCACCCCAAAGGCTTCGTTGAAAATACAGAAACCAACGCAGTCTGGGGCATGCAGTTTGTCTGGCCGATCAAGGCCGATTACCGGATCGTTTACCTGACTGAGGATTACAGCCAGGTCATAATTGGCCGTAATAAAAGAGACTATGTCTGGATCATGGCAAGAACGCCTCAGATTCCAGCTAAAGACTATCAGGACATGCTGAAGCTGATTGCAGCAATGGGCTATGACACCAGCAAAGTCCGCAAGGTGCCGCAGCAGTCGTTGGAAAACAGGGAGTAAACTGGTATCTATCAGGTCAGTCTCGTCAATGCCGGCACCCGCGCCGCCGACTGGAAAGATAATGAGATGTACCAGATCCTGTCCCAGTCAGGTGTCAATAATAAGAAATCAGCTATCAGCGGCGCCTTGTGCTTCAACGGTGACTTCTTCCTGCAATGCCCGGAAGGCGGCCGCGCGGCGGTGAATGAACTGTACCGCAGAATCCACGACGATCACCGCCATCTCAGGATGTCATCCTGCTTAATTACAATGAAATCAGCCATCGCAGCTTCGATAAACAGCACATACTGTACGTACCGGGATCCAGAATCACTCATCCTGCGATACGCCGGCAAAAAGCAATTTAACCCCTATGAAATGAGCGGGGAAAGTGCGCTGCGACTAGGCTTTGAGCTGGCTTTCAGCCTGCCAGAAGACAGCTTACAGCTTTAAGTCATCCACCGAATTAATCACCGCTGCATACAAGTCCCGTGTGGAGGCGAGCGCTGCTTCATGTACTTGTCTGGCCGGCAGTATGCTGCCGTCAGGCGCATCCAGACTGCGTGTTGCCGTGGCACTGGCAACGACGGTAGGGTTATATCCCAGATTAAAACCGCCATGGGCTGTGGAATTGACACACATATGGGTCATAAATCCGGCCAGAATAATATTGTCTATGCCCTGCCCACGGAGATATTCATCCAGCGGTGTCTGAACAAAGGCGTTGGGAAAGTTTTTGGTGATCACATGCTCGCCATCCGCCGGGGCGACTTCTTCTGCTATTTCACCCAGGGCTGTATTGAGATCATAGGGTGACCCTGCCCCGCCATCATGCTGGATATGGAACACCGGCACGCCGTTATCTCTTGCCATCTGCAGTAGCCTTTGCGCCTGTTTGAGGGCCGCTTCCACTCCTTCAAGCTGCATCACACCCTGACGATAGGTGTTCTGACAGTCAATCATAATCAGAGCCGAATCGCTTAGCGCCGATGGCTGATGTCCCAGCCCGACGATATCTCTCAATGTCGTGTTCATTAATGCCTTCTCCGCTTTTTTCCTGACCTTATCACAATCCTGTTCTGAACACATGGCAGTTGCATAAATCCAGGCGCCCGTTATTATTCCGCGGGAAGTCATCACCTATCTGGAGCATCTATGCAGCGTGTTCAACCCAAATCAACGTTCCGTCTGACTCGCATGTTCAGTGCGATCAGAAGCAACCGCTTATTCGAGATCATTGTCGTTGGCGTTATTCTGTTTTCCGCCCTGCTGGCTGGCGCCAAAACTTATGATATTTCGCCCGCCTTTCTCAATATCATGGTCTGGCTGGATTACGCTATCACGCTGTTTTTCCTGCTCGAGATCAGCATTCGTTTTTTTGCCGAGGAACGAAAATGGCAGTTTTTCAAAAGCGGTTGGAATATCTTCGACAGCCTGATTGTCATCGTCAGCCTGATCCCCATCGAAGACAGTGAACTGGCCCTGGTGGGCAGACTGATTCGCATCTTCCGGGTATTGCGGATGGTCTCGGTAATTCCGGAACTGCGCACTCTGCTCAACTCATTGCTCAAAGCACTGCCCCAGCTCGGTTATGTGGCGCTGCTGATGTTCATCATCGTGTATATTTATGCGGCGGTCGGCACCACCTTTTTTGCAAAAATCAACGCGACTTTATGGGGTGATATTACTGTCTCCATGCTCACCCTGTTCCGGATCATGACTTTTGAAGACTGGACAGATGTGATGTACGAAACCATGGCCGTGCATCCATTGAGCTGGATTTTTTATATCAGTTTTATTTTTCTCAACGCTTTTGCCTTTCTGAATATGCTGATCGGCATCGTGGTCAATGTGATGGAAAAAGAAAGTGCTGAGCAATGGCGGATAGACCATGCCGGAGAGCCGACTATCGCTGATTTATCGCGTCAGATTGAAGAGCTGAAAGCTTTGTTGATTCAACAGCCGGAACCTCAGGCAATAAAAAAGGGAGCTTAAGCTCCCTTTTTCTTAACAGTCTGTGACTGAACTTACTGCATGGCACGCAGCATCCATGCGGTTTTCTCGTGAACCCGCATGCGGTCACCGACCAGTGCTGCGGTTGACTCATCATCTGCATCCTGTGCCGTTTTCAGCACCTCACGACAGGTTTTCACAACCTGTTCATGGCCATGGGTCAGGGTAACAACCATATCGGCAGCCCCCGGAACCCCTTCCACTTCTTCAATGCTGCTGAGCTGGGCAAAGGATTTGTAAGTCCCGGGAGCAGCAACACCCAGCGTACGAATACGTTCAGCGATATCATCAACCGCCTGGGCCAGTTCAGTGTAATGCTCTTCAAACATCAGGTGCAGTTCACGGAACTGAGGGCCTGTTACATTCCAATGGAAGTTATGTGTTTGCAGATACAGGGTGTAACTGTCGGCCAAGAGACGCTTCAGGCCGTCTGCAATGTCTTGTCTATCCTGCTGATTGATACCAATATCAATGGTACTCATTATTGTGCCTCCTTGTTCAAGGTTATAAATGACCTTAGTCAATCAGGCGAGAGTCAGGTTCGCCTGAATTTGATTTTTATTCTATTAGCTCTGGAGCCTAAAGTGAAACAAGTAATTCTGGTTATATTAATCGACTGAGCCGATGAAAGATTATTCTTTTATCTATTATGTTTTTTCCAATGATAACGATTGGACTAAGTTGTTTTACTTGAACAAAGCAATTAATGATAATCATTCTCAAAAAGGAGACATGGTTATGGCTAAAACAATCAGTTTCGCAATCGTTCACTTCAGTGTGGCATTCACTGTAGGTTATTTGTTGACGGGCAGCATTCTGTCCGGGAGTGTCATGGCGATGGTTGAACCCGCCATCAACACAGTGGCTTTCTATTTTCATGAGAAGATCTGGAATCATCTGCAACAGAACAAAGTCAATCCTTCGGTCCAGCTTACCCGTCCGGCTCAGGTCGGGTAGCTACAACCGCTCGATGGCTTGCAATCCTGTCTGAGGCAAGCATAATTCAGGCTCATGACATAGAAACGGATACAGCATGAGCAAGCAAGGCACGGCGACTGAAGTCTTTGTCACATTCCTCAAGCTCGGGCTCACGTCATTTGGCGGCCCCATCGCACATATTGCCTATTACCGGGAGGCATTCATCGAGAAACGCCGCTGGCTCAGTGAAGAACAGTTCGCCCAGCTACTGATGCTTTGCCAGTTTCTGCCCGGCCCTGCCAGTAGTCAAATGGGATTCAGTATAGGGCTGATGCGTGCCGGCTGGCTGGGTGGTCTGGCAGCATTTACCGCCTTTACGCTGCCTTCAGCGATTCTTCTGTTCGCCTTTGCTCAGTGGCTACCCTATTTATCTGACACGATTGGCAGCGCTGCGATTCACGGTCTTAAACTGGTTGCACTGGCGGTGGTGGCTCAGGCCGTCTGGCTGATGGCCAGACAACTCACGCCGGATTGGCAGCGTCGTTTTATTGCCCTGGTAGCG
This sequence comes from Methylophaga sp., assembly GCF_009711715.1. Taxonomy (GTDB): domain Bacteria; phylum Pseudomonadota; class Gammaproteobacteria; order Nitrosococcales; family Methylophagaceae; genus Methylophaga. The sequence goes on from NZ_VENF01000011.1 coordinate 71,174, forward strand.
GTTGTGTTTCTTGTGCTGGTGAATCAGCCAATGGCACAAATCGCCGTTGTTATCGGCGGCGCGCTGGCCGGTTTGGTACTTTGTCGTCATCAACACTTTCCCGCCAGTCAGTTTGATATTGACTATGGTAAACGCATTGCCTGGACACTGTTGGCAGTGTTTATGATTTTACTGTTCAGCCTGCCTTTTATGGCCGGTATGAATAGTCTGATTGCCGTTCTGGATGCTTTTTACCGTGCCGGGGCCCTGGTATTCGGTGGTGGTCATGTGGTCCTGCCCCTGTTGGAGCAAACGGTGGTCGATCCTGGCTGGGTCGCAGCGGATGACTATCTCGCCGGTTATGGTGCAGCGCAGGCTGTGCCGGGACCGGTTTTTTCTGTCGCTGCCTATCTGGGTGCCTTGTTACCTGGCGAGATGGGCGGCCTTAGCGGCGCGGTGCTGGCCTTGTGTGCCATTTTCCTGCCCGGATTTCTGTTAATTTCGGCGATGCTGCCTTTATGGCAGTCGGTTTTGAAATATCCCCTGGCTGCCAGCGCTTTGGCTGGGATCAATGCCAGTGTGGTCGGCTTGCTTGCAGCCGCCCTGTATGATCCCATCTGGATCAGCGCCGTTCACCACGTCAGTGATTTTGTGATTGCGCTTATCGGCTTTATTATGCTGCAGTTTTTCAGATTATCTGCCCTGCTGGTAGTGGCCTGGTGTCTGCTGGCAAGCATAGGCTTGGCTTTAGTATGACTTCTTCTCAAATCCGGCTAGCCACAGACAGTGACGTTGCTGCCATTACGGCTTTATTACAATCCTGTGCCCAGTCGATGAGTGATCAGGGCATGCATCACTGGCTGGGTGTTTATGATGAGGATTCAGTCAAAGCCAATTTAAGTGGAAAAAAGGTCTTTGTGCTCGAGTCTGATAATGCGATCCTGGGTTGTATCGCGCTGGGAACGGAAAAAGCAGAATATTACTCGGCGTGCTGGCCTCAGGCCCCTCAAGCAGACTTCTATATCACACAGCTTGCTGTCAGTCCCGAAGCACAGGGTAAAGGCTACGGCAAACAACTGATGCAATACTGCATTAGCCGGGCTGGCGATGCCGTTATACAACTTGATGCCGTGGCTCACTACCCTGCCCTGATAGCGTTTTATCAGTCATTGGGTTTCAGCATTATCGAAACCGGTATCGGACTGGGTGATAAACGTCATCTTTTCAGCCTTTCGCGTTGAGCTTCTTACGTGCCACAATGAAGTAAAGCGCTTTTAAACGCACCACTTATGTGGAGGCCAACTCATGCTTCATCCCCTGGAAGAAAGCACCATCATGTGTCCCTACTGCGGCGAGCACTTTACGGTGCTTATCGATTGCAGTGTGTCTGAACAGCAGTACATAGAGGACTGCGAAGTCTGTTGTCGTCCAATCGAGTTTCATCTCTTGGTAACAAGCGATAACGACTATGAACTATCCGTTTATTCAGAGAACGAATAACCTGTCTGACTCGCTGGGACTGAGCTTATCTGAATGCTACAAACGCATTATGTGCAACACAGGACTTGATGAACATGCCCTGGCTTAGAGTCGCTATTATTTTGACCTGCTTATTCCTATCATCCGCCAATGCCGCTGAATTCAGCATTACGCCGGTCAAAGACAATATATTCAAATTCAGTAATGGCACTCATCACGCTGTGTTTGTTGTGACTGATGAAGGTATTGCACTGACCGATCCGCTATCGACAGAGGGCGCCAAGTGGTTGAAGCAGGCGCTCAATGAGCGCTTCGATAAACCCGTCCGTTACGTTATCTACAGTCATAATCACCCTGATCATGTTTATGGTGGCGAGATCTTTGCCGAACCCGGCGTGACATTTGTCGCGCATGCCTGGGCACGTGATGATCTGCTGGCCACTAAAGCCGATACCCAAATACCCGATCTCGTGTTCAACGATGAAATGCAGCTTTTTCTTGGCGACACACAAATCGTCTTACGCTATCACGGTCCTAATAATGGTAAAGGTTCCATTTCCATCAACTTCCCCTCGCAGCGCGTTGTGCATGTAGTTGACTGGATTGTGCTGGGACGCATGCCCTATAAAAACCTGCCCGGCTATGATATCCGCGGCATGATAAATTCCACCAGGGACGTGCTGGCGATGGATTTTGATTTACTGGTTGGTGGCCATGGCGACATCGGTGATAAAAACGATGTCCGCTTTTATCTCCGTTATTTAGAACAGCTCTACGCGGCTGTGCTTGACGGTATGCGAGAAGGTAAAAACCTAAAAACGCTGCAACAGGACATCCGGCTTGATGCGTTTCGGTCACTCAAAATGTATGAAGCATGGTTACCGCTGAACGTTGAGGGTGTCTACAACGATCTCATCGATCAGTCCTATCTTCACCTCAGGCCTGAGGTGCCCGTCTCTGAAAGATAGTTGTCAGGATCAGTCGGAGCTGACATTTTTGATATTTATTCAATTGATAATAATTATCATTTAGTTTAGCATACCTCATTATTTTCACGCAGACAGGAGAAAATGGTGAGACTCAAAGTGTTATCAAAGCAATTAATCACCCTGATACCGGCCCTTTCATTATCATCCCTGGCTTACGCTGATAAAGCCGTCGAGCTGGATGAAATGACTATTACTTCGACACGGGCTGAAACAAAAATTGAAGACTCACCACAGGTCGTCACCATCATCGAACGCGAGGAAATTGAGCAACAGCTCAAAATATCGCCGGATGCCTCACAGGTGCTGAGCAGCCTGCTACCTTCTTTTACCCCTGCCCGTCAGAAACTGAGCAGTGCCGGTGAAACTTTTCGTGGCCGAGCGCCTTTGTTCCTGATTGATGGCATTCCGCAATCTAACCCGTTACGTGATGCCCAGCGTGACGGTCACACCATCGATTTATCCATGGTAGAGCGCATCGAGGTCATTCATGGTGCCAGTGCCATTCATGGTCTCGGTGCCACCGGCGGTATTATCAATTTCATTACCCGCAGACCAACCACGAACAAGTTGGACCAGAACATGAATGTTCAGATGACTTCGCCAACCAGTGAAGTCGATGGTGACACTTTCGGCTACCGGACCAGCTACGGTCTGCGTGGCAGTCAGAAAGATGTTGAGTATGCCTTGGGCCTGAGTTACGAAAAGCAGGGACTGTTCCTGGATGCCGATGATAATGCCATCGGTGTCGACAACACCCAGGGCGATATCATGGCCTCCCGTAGCTATGATTTGTTTGGCAAACTGGGTTACTGGCTGACTGACAATCAAAACATCGAACTGCAATTAAACCGTTACGAACTGGATGGCGACAACGATTATTTGTCGGTTCCCGGTGATCGGAACAGGAAAATCCCGGCTACATCGACCGAACAGACACCACCTGGTGATGCTCCGCATAATGAGGTCACGACGACCAGCATCAAGTTTGAAGATTATGATTTGGCCGGCATGCATTTTACTGCCCAGGCCTATCGGCAGGAATTTGAAGCCTTGTTCGGCGCCGGTATCTTTGGCTCATTTCAGGATCCGGCTATTGCCCCTGTTGGTACCTTATATGACCAGTCGCAAACCAGCTCAATCAAAAAAGGCGCCAAGTTCACACTGACAAAAGACGATTTATTCAAAGATAAGCTGACTTTAACCGCCGGCATGGACATTCTGCATGACACGACCGAGCAGGAACTGGCAGCCACAAACCGCAGCTGGGTACCGGAAACCACCTTCAAAAACTATGCACCTTTTCTGCAGGCGCAGCTGAAACCTGTTGATATGCTGGTGTTAAATGCGGGTATCCGCCACGAAAAAGCGAAGCTGGATGTGGATGATTTCCAGACTATTCATTCAACCAATAATGCTGGGGGGGTCACCGTCGAAGGCGGTAATCCTGATTTCAGCGAAACACTCTACAACGCCGGTATTGTTATCTCACCATTGAGCTGGTTCAGTGTCTTCGCCAACTACTCTGAAGGTTTCGGTATGCCCGATGTTGGCCGAGTATTACGCGGCATCGGCACTCCCGGACAGGATGTAGATGACTTCCTCAACCTGCAACCGGTGCTGACCGATAACCGTGAAATTGGTTTCCGGATTGACTGGGATCCAATCGATTTCGAGGTGAGTTATTACGAATCCGACTCTGATTTGGGCTCAAGACTGGAGAATATCGGCGGTACCTATTTCGTCAGGCGGGAAAAGACTGAAATCAATGGTGTCGAAACCACATTAGGTTTTCAGGCTAATGACGACCATCGTGTTGAACTCAGCTATTCGTATATCCGCGGCCGCTATGACTCTGATGATAATGGCAGTATAGACAGCGATCTGGATGGCAATAACATCCCGCCCAATCGTCTGATCGCCAACTGGAACGCCAGCTGGACACCTAAACTGTCTTCTTTTGTTCAGCTCAGCCATAATTTTGACCGCAGTTTCGATGAAGAGCCGGGTGACCCGGAAATCAAATTTGATGGCTATACTCTGGTGGATGCCTCACTGGCCTATCAGTTGCCTAAAGGCACTGTAAACCTGGCCTTTGCCAACCTGCTCGATGAAGACTATTTCGATTATTACTCTCAGACCGCCAACACACTCGATGAACGTTACTTCAAAGGGCGTGGCCGGACTGTAACACTGGGGTACTCGCTGGACTTTTAAGTGGAAACCGCTAGTCTGTGTCCATGCGACGATTCTGGATTGAGTTCCATAAAATCTCTGGTCTGATTATTCTGATTCCGCTGTTGCTGCAAAGCATCAGCGGATCAATCATAGTTTTTGATCATGCCATTGACGAATGGCTCAATCCGGAAATCCTTCTGATTGAAGTGCCACCCGATGGCGAACCGGCACCACTAAGTCAAATAATGGCAACAGCCTCGTCGGCCCTGCCTCAGACAGTCCATATCAGTTCTCTGCGTAAACCTCGTCATGGCAGCACGGTCTTCATGGCCTATCCCGTGATGCAGGCCTCTTCTCCGCATCACGGAAAACGAATGGAAGTGCTGATTAACCCCTACACCGCCGAAGTGACTGGCATCCGTGAATGGGGCAGTTACTTCACTTCTTTTATCTACCGGCTTCACTTTACCTTGTTACTGGATCGCAACGGGTCCCTGTTTCTCGGCTTTCTCGCCCTGGTGCTGTTGGTGAATCTAATCATCGGTGTCTATCTGGGCTGGCCAAGAAGTCGCGCAGCCCGGGACTGGTTGCTGGCAAGGAAACATCGCAAAACGCCCCTTATCGGGAAACTTCGTCGCTGGCATATTCTCTGTGGTCTGACGGCCTTGCCCGTGTCCATCGTGTTAATCATTTCCGGGGTTAGCATGATTTTTCATGATCAGACTGAGGCATTGCTAAATCGACCAGCACCACCACAGCTGGATGTGAAGCTTGATCCGGACAAAATAATCGATATTAATGACTGGTTGCCTGCTGTCAGCCAGCACTGGCCCAATGCAGAATGGATGCGTGTTAGCCAGCCAACACAGTCTCAGCCTGTCGCTGCTTTTATCCTCAGAACAGCCGGGGACCCGCGCAAGACATCAGGCAGCTCCATGCTGTGGCTGCACCCGCAAAGCAGTCAGATCCTGGCTGAACAGCATTATGCCGATCTCAGCTTCAGGCAGAAAATAGCTTTCTGGTTGTTTCCGCTACACAGTGGTGAGGCGTTTGCAATGCCTGGTCGATTGCTGGTCTTCCTCTGTGGATTACTGCTCAGCGTACTCAGCATTGCCGGTTTGTGGCTCTGGTGCAAACGCACATTCCGTCATCAAACTGCGGCCAGATTCTGAGCCGGGCTGGCAGGCGCTATTTAATCCACACCTGCTTGGCATTCACAAATTCCTTGATGCCGTGCGGTCCCAGTTCACGACCATAACCGGATTTTTTAATACCACCGCTTGGCAGACGCGGATCAGTTTTAACGATGCCGTTGATGGCAACCTGACCGGCTTCCAGTTGCATCGCCATATCTTCAGCTAATGCGGCATTACCGGTCCAGACACCGGCTCCCAGTCCAAACTCGCTGTCATTGGCAAGCTCGATGGCGTGTTTGGCATCATCAGCCCGGATAACGCACATTACAGGCCCGAAGGTCTCTTCTCGAAATGCCGTCATCGTAGCGGTAACATCCACCAGCATGGTCACAGGATATAGAAAGCCCTCGCCTTCGGGCATCTCGCCCCCCATCAGACATCGCGCCCCGTCAGCGATGGTCTCGGTGACCTGCCTGTGCAGATCCTCACGCAAGTCAAAACGGGCAATCGGACCGATATCGGTTTCCTCTGACAGGGGATCGCCCAGTTTGAGTTTCTGCAGTCTTTCGAAAACCCGGCCGATAAAATCATCATAAACCGGTGCCTCGACAATGACGCGCTTAGCCGCAATACAGGATTGTCCGGCATTGATAATACGCGACAGAGTGGCGACATCGGCTGCCGCTTCCAAATCAGCATCCTGCAGCACAATGAAGGGGTCACTGCCACCCAGTTCTAAAACAGAAGGTTTAATTTCTGATGCCGCGGTTGATGCAACCTTCCCCCCTGCGCCGGGTGAACCGGTAAATGACACAGCAACAATGCGCGGGTCACGAATCGCCTTTTCAACCAGCGGCGTCTCAACCGGCAGATTCACCATAATATTGTCTGGTGCACCGGCTTCCCGGAAGACGGTTTCAATGGCCTCAGCGCAACCCGGTACATGCTGGTCATGTTTCATCACACAGGTGTTTCCCGCCATCAGAGCCGGGGCCAGATAACGAAATGCCAGCCATAACGGGGCATTCCAGGGCAGAATGCCAAGCAATGTTCCCAGCGGCTGATAGCACACATAGCTCAATGACGCATCTGAAGGCAGTTCTTCCCTGGCCAGATACATTTCGGCATGCTCGGCATAGTGCTCGGCGCACCAGGCTGCTTTTTCCACTTCCGGGCCGCCCTCTTTGACCGGCTTTCCCATTTCTTCAGCCATTAATTTGGCGAGCAACGGTTTATTCTCCCGCAGCTTGTCAGCGACCGCTCTCAGCACCTCGGCTCGCTCGGCAATGCTTTGCCTCGACCACGTTGCATAAGCCTGGTGGGCGGCATCGATACGTTGTTCGATACCGGCCTCGTCCAGCCCTTGGTAATGATTCAGGATCTGACCTGTGTAGGGATTGGTTGCATTTAACATCGGCACCTCACTTTGTATTCTTGGCGGTTTTAGGTTTGTCTCCAAATTCTTCGTCACTATTTTTTTGAGCGACCTGTTCCAGCTTGGCCAACTTTTTCTGGCCCTGTTCGGGTTTGACGGTAAAGTCACGATCCAGTGTGAAGAAAGACTCACAACCATCCGCTGTGATATGAATGGTATCGGAGATACCACAGGTCTTATCACCATCTACTCCCCACATCCAGGGGATAACATGAAAGGTCATACCTTCTTCAAGGATGGCCGACTCGCCCTGCTTCAGACTGCAGATATAGCCTTCATCCCAACTTGGCGGGAAAGCGATACCGATGGAATAACCGGAGCGTGTCACCAGCCGGGCACCGACATCATTATTGGTAATGATATTGCGTACCAGATTATCGACATCAGAAACGGTCATGCCCGGCTGAACGATTTCATGCACAGCATTCAGTGCCATTTTCATCCGTTCCTGTGCTTTGTACATTGAATCACTGAGTTCACCCAGCACAACGGTACGCATCAATGCGGTGTGATAACGGCGGTAGCAGCCACCGACTTCGAGAAAGACATGCTCGCCCGGCTGCACTGTGCGCCCTTCCCAGGTGGCATGACCGATCATGGTCCGTGGCCCGGAAGTAACATAGGGCATGACAGCCGGTGGCTCGCCGCCGGCCTTGAACATCGCGCTGCTGATGGCCGCGCCGATCTCGTTCTCGGTCACTCCGGCCGCAGCGGCTTCAAGCCCGGCCTGCATACCGGCCTCGGTGGCTGCTGCTGCCTTACGCATCAGGTCGATTTCGACTTCGGATTTGCGAATCCGCCCCTGTTCCACAATCCCGAAACAGTCCAGTAGTTTGCCGTCGGTGAGTGTAGTGTGGATAAAGTCCTGCTGATAGGCCGGGAAAAAGTAACTGTTTCTTTCATAACCAATACGTTTGTTCGCCAGCCCGAACTCACGCAAGGCATCGACCAGCATCTGAATCGCATCACCGGTATCCGGATAGGGTCGGGTTCGCTCGACCCAGGTGCGGGCAATAATGTTGGACTCCTCCATTTGCCGGGTAATCATGAAGGGTTCCTGCTCAAGCGGTACCACCAGCGCCTGGAAGAAGGAATAACCGGTGGTCTGATAGTCCGTCAGGTACATGATATTTTCCGGATCGGTGATAACCACTGCATCCAGCAGACGCTGGGCAATTCGGACCCGTAACTCGCTCAGCCTGCGTTCATATTCCTCAAACGGAAAGGTCATGTCCTCGCGTTGTCTCATGCCGTTTCCTCCATGACTTTCTGGGTCACATCGACCAGGATCCTGAGCCCTTCTTCAAGATCATTGTCAGGTATGGTCAGTGGTGGAATCAGTTTCACAACCCTGCCGCCGGTGCCGCAGGAGGCAATCAGCAAACCAGCTTCAAAACACCTTTCGACAATGGCCTTGGCCCGTTCACCTGTCAGCACGTCCAGACCGAGAATCATGCCCCTGCCGCGGATCTGCACCTGATCATAACGTTCCTCAAGCGGTCTCAATGCCTCGTTCATCACATCGCCCTTAGCGTGCACTTCGGTCATCAGGCTGTTGTCTTCGAAATAGCTCAGTGCTTCATTGCCGGCCACGAAGGAAATACTCTGGCCACGGAAGGTGCCGGTATGCTCACCCGGCGCCCAGTACTCATCGACCTCCGGCTTAGTGAGGTTCATCGCAATGGGCGTACCCAAACCACCAAGGCCCTTGGCCAGACAGATGATGTCAGGATCAATCCCCATATCATCAAAGCTGAAAAAGGAACCGGTACGTCCCATGCCGACCTGTATATCATCGACAATCAGTAAAGCGCCGACCTCTTTCGCCAGTGCCGCCACTGCCTGCAGCCATTCTTTAGAGGCGACATTGACACCGCCTTCAGCCTGAATCGTTTCCAGCAGAAACGCAGCCGGTGGCGTAACCCCGCTGGAGGTATCACGGTACAAGCTACGCATATGCTCAATGCCTTGCACACCACAACCAGATTCGCAGCCCATACAGGGTTTGTTGCAACCAAAAGGATAATGCGACACGTGATTGAGTGGTACGCCGGCCGCTCCCCGGAAATATCGGTTGGCCGTTGCGGCCAGTGAACCCAGTGTCATCCCATGGAAACCTCGGGTAAAAGCGACAATTTCCTGTCTACCCGTTACCCGCCGTGCCAGTTTCATCGCGGCTTCAACCGCATTCGTACCGGTGGGGCCCATGAATTGCATTTTATGATTCATATTGCGCGGTTTCAGTACGACTTTTTCAAACCGTTCCATAAAACGACGCTTAGGAACGGTCATCATGTCCAGTGCATGGGTCACACCGCCTGACTGAATGTAATCAATAACAGCCTGGGTCATGCGTTCGTTGTTGTGACCAAAATTGAGCACCCCGGCACCGGCGAAAAAGTCGATATATTCCTTGCCATCTTCATCCATCTGCCTGGCATTGCGGGCTTTATCGAACACAACCGGATAAACACGGCAATAAGCTCGGATAGCGGACTCACGTTGATCAAATACACTCATTAAACACCTCCAAAATGGCAACGCCGATGCCGCGGCAACGGAAAACGGGCCGGTTATTCTGCTAGCGGCGCACCGACCAAGCGCGCATAAAGTCGAGTGACGAGTGGTATCAACCTGTCATTGAAATCATATAAAGGACTGTGGCAAACAGCCTGATGTCCGGGTCCGTCATCGGCACCAATCAGGGCGAACGCACCGGGAATCTGTTCCAGGTAATAACTGAAATCTTCAGAGGCCATGACCGGAACTGGCAGCAGCTTGTCGAGGCCACCTTCCCCATGATCCAGTTGCCATTGCTGGCGTACCAAAGCAGCTTGTGAAGCATGATTGATGGTGGCGTCATAGCGGGGAAAATGTCTGACTTCAGCCTCAACGCCGTAGGCTGCTGCCGTTTGCTGACTGATTTGCGTGATTAATTGATTAACCCGTTCACGGGTCACCCTATCAGGCACCCGGATACTGCCGCCTATCAGCGCCGAATCCGGTATCACCGTCGGGGCGCTGGGCGCTTCAATCGAGGTGACGCTGACGACTGCCGGATGCTGGGGCGCGACATGGCGACTGACAATCTGCTGCAGTGCCTGAGTCACAGCACTCGCGGCCAGTACCGGGTCGCGGCAGAGTTCCGGCTGGCTGGCATGGCCACCCCGGCCCTGCAGGTTGATTTGAAAGGTACCGTTACCGCACATGACAATGCCGTCAGGACAGACCAGTTTGCCAAAGGGAATGACCGGCCAGTTATGCCAGCCGAAAATCATATCAATCCCCTCAAGCGCGCCATCTTCAATCATCTTTTTAGCGCCATGCCCGCCTTCTTCGGCAGGCTGGAATAGCAAGGTGACCGGCCCGGGCAGTTGTGACTCGACTGATTTCAACCAGCTGGCTGTCGCCAGCAAGGTGGCAGTGTGGCCGTCATGTCCGCAGGCATGCATAAAACCTTCATGTTCCGAGCGCCACGCATGCTCGTTTTGCTCCAGAATCGGTAAGGCGTCCATATCGGCCCGCAGGGCGATGTGCTGGCCTTTGCCCTCAGGATTAAGTCGACCTAGAGTGCCCAGCTCGGCACAGGATTGCCAGGGAATATTCAGGGCGCTGAGTTCACGACGAATCAGATCTGCCGTGCGCACTTCCTGCCAGCCCAGCTCGGGATGCCGGTGCAGGTCATGGCGCAATTGCTGCGCACTGTCGATCGCTTGTTGCCAGATGTCACCCATCTTGCCCCCTGCGGTTTGACTCAAAACGGTGCACGTTTTGAAGGAATGCGATGTTGGAAGCGCCGATATGGAAGGGTTTTGCTTCGAAGACGATGCTTTCAAGTTCAGACTAACACCAAGCAAGGCTTGTTCCAACATTTAGAACCCTAAACAATAACCCCTTGTTCAGGCATCAATATCTTTTTCTAGACGACTGGTCTATTTTTTGAAATAATGCGCCACATAAATCAAGCAGCCCGATCACGATACAGTGATACCCGACAACAAATTCTGAATACGGCCCAGACTATCATTCTGGGTAAAGGCTTTGCTGCGGTCGGTCTCAACGAGATTCTGAAAACCGCCGGTGTCCCCAAGGGCTCGTTCTATCATTATTTCGAATCCAAAGAACATTTCGGCAGTGTCCTGCTCGAGAATTATTTTGATCAGTATATGTTGACACTTGATGCGCACTTTCACACTGACAACAACAGCGCGATCGACCGGCTGATCAGTTATTTCGATAACTGGAAGATCTCACAGTGCAGTGATACCAGTATAGATAAGTGCCTGGTGGTGAAACTGAGCGGTGAAGTGACCGATCTGTCTGAGAGCATGCGGCTGGCGCTCAAGCAAGGCACCCACCGGGTCATCAATCGTCTGGCTTCAGTCATACAGGAAGCCGTTGATAAGGGTGAAATCAGCATCGATGACGATGCCCAAACTGTCACAGAAGAAATTTACTATCTCTGGATCGGCGCTACCCTGCCTGCTCACCAAGGTCAATCACAACCCGGATGCTTTGCATGTCGCGATGAAAGCATTACGAGCAAGATTAAACCTCCCCCAGGCCAAAAACTGAACCCTTTTTATTTGCCTCAAAACTAGACGACTGGTCTATTAAATTAAGCAAAGGATCAACGTGAACAATTTTGAATTTTTCAATCCAACCCGCATCGTGTTTGGTGAGGGACAGGTCAAAGCCATCAATAACCTGGTTCCTGAATCTGCCAGAGTATTGATCCTTTATGGCGGTGAGAGTGCCAGAAAACACGGCACGCTGGATCAAGTCATGACCGCGCTGGGTCAGCGTCATGTCGAAAGCTTTGGTGGTATTGAAGCCAACCCGGGTTACAGTACATTGATGCGTGCCGTCGAACTAATCCGCGAACAGCGACTGGATTATTTGCTCGCCGTAGGCGGTGGCTCAGTCATCGATGGCACCAAATTTATTGCTGCTGCGGTAGATTGTGAAGGTGACCCTTGGGAGGAAATCCTGGTCCGGGGCGCAGAAAATATCCGCACTGCCCTGCCCTTTGGCACCGTACTGACTTTACCGGCGACCGGCTCTGAAATGAATACAAATTCAGTGATCACTCGCTATGAAACCCATGAAAAGCTCGCATTCAGCAGCCCGTTAGTCTTTCCAGAGTTTTCAATATTAGATCCGACCAAGGCCTATACCTTACCAGCAAGACAACTCGCCAATGGCGTCGTCGATGCCTACACGCACATCATGGAGCAATATCTGACGTATCCGGTTGGCGCCAGGGTTCAGGACCGTTTTGCTGAGGGGCTGATGCAAACTTTGATAGAAATTGGTCCCTCCCTGCTGGCTAATCCCGATAATTACGAGCTTCAGTCAAACTTTATGTGGACAGCCACACTGGCACTGAATGGCCTGATTGGCGCCGGTGTTCCTCAGGACTGGGCAACGCACATGATTGGGCATGAAATTACGGCATTGCATGGACTCGACCATGCGCAAACCCTCGCGATTGTATTGCCCAGCGTGATGCAGGAACAACGCGCCGTTAAACACGACAAACTACTACAGTACGCGGACAGTGTCTGGCATATCGAGGAGGCAGATGAAGAACGCCGTATCGATCTTGCCATTAACAAAACCCGCGACTTTTTTGAGCAGATGGGCGTGAAAACACGGCTCAGTGATTACCAGATCGACGCGGAGGCTATCCCGTTGATGGTTCAGCAGCTGGGGGAACATGGATTGACCCAGTTAGGTGAGCATGGCGATATCGATCTGGATAAAAGCCGCAAGATTCTGGAAGCCAGTCTTTAATACTAGGAGTCAGCCATGTCTAAAGTAGTGAGATTCAATCAAACCGGTGACCCGGATGTTTTACAGATCGTTGATGAGGAAGTCCCACCACCCGCGTCAGGAGAAATTCAGATCCAGGTCGCCGCTATTGGCCTCAATCGTGCCGAAGCGATGTTCCGCCGGGGCCAGTATCTTGAAGCACCCGACTTTCCGGCCCGGCTCGGCTATGAGGCAGCCGGTACCATCAAGGCGGTCGGCGAAGATGTGCACGGTTACAAGATCGGAGATGCCGTCAGCACCATTCCCAATTTTCCGCTTAATCGCTATGGCGTTTATGGTGAAGTGGTAAATGTGCCTGTCACTGCCGTCGCATTCCACCCGCTTAACCTGAGTTGGGAAGAAGCGGCCGCAATCTGGATGCAATATCTCACTGCCTACGGGGCACTGATCGATATTGCCAAAATGCAGCCTGACGATTTTGTGTTAATTCCGGCGGCCTCCAGCAGTGTCGGCCTTGCAGCAATACAGTTATGCAATCTGGTCGGTGCTGTCCCGATAGCAATGACCCGCCATAGCGACAAGAAACAGGAACTGCTGAATCAGGGTGCCCGCCATGTGGTTGTCAGCGAAGAAGAGGATGTGATCGCCGCAGTCGAGAACATCACTGAAGGTCAGGGCGTACGGATTATCTTCGATCCGGTTGGTGGCCCGATGCTGGAAACGCTCGCTGAAGTCGCCGCCAGTCACGGCATTATTTTCCAATATGGCGCTCTGAGCCCTGAGCCAACGCCATTTCCATTGTTTAGTGTGCTGGGTAAAGGCCTGACGATTAGTGGTTATACCCTGTTTGAGTTCACCCAGGATCAGCAACAACTGAAACGCGCCAAGGACGATATTTACGGCTGGCTTGAAGGCGCTCAGTTGAAACCGCTGATCGCCAAAACGTTCAGCCTCGATGACATCGTCGAGGCCCATCGTTACCTCGAATCCAATACCCAGTTCGGCAAGATCATCGTTACTGTCTAAAAGGAATGTCTATGAAGCAAGCATCAGAGTCCAAACCGGATTTGCAATCACCATTACAGGTGGGTGCCATTCAGCTCAAAAACCGTTTTGTAATGGCGCCACTGACCCGCAACCGCGCCGGTGAAGGTTTAGTGCCGACCGATATGATGGTCGAATATTACCGTCAGCGTGCCTCTGCCGGTTTGATAATTACTGAAGCCACCCTGGTTTCTGAGGATGGCATCGGTTATCCCAATATTCCCGGTATCTACAATCAGGCGCAGATTGAAGGCTGGAAAAAAGTCACCGATGCCGTGCATCAGGCCGGCGGCAAAATTGTCATGCAGATCTGGCATTGCGGCCGTGTCGGCCATACCTCATTACTGGGTGGCAAACTGCCCATGGCGCCATCGGCGATTAAACCGGCCGGCGAAGTCATGACCTATGAAGGCATGAAGCCATACGAAACACCTCGTGCGATGACGCCGGATGATATTGAGCGTATCAGGGAGAACTTCCGCCAGGCAGCGCATAATGCCCTGACCGCTGGGTTCGATGGGGTTGAAGTGCATGGCGCCAATGGTTATCTGCTGGATCAATTCCTGCGTGATGGCAGTAACCACCGGGATGACGAATATGGTGGCAGTGTGGCAAACCGGGCTCGGCTGTTACTGGAAGTGGTCGACGATGTCAGCCGCATCTGGGGGGCTGACCGGGTCGGTGTTCGTCTGTCCCCGCTGCAGCCTTTTAATGATGTCTCGGACAGTCATCCGGAACAGACCTTCCGCTACGCAGTTGAGCAACTGGATAAATTTGGTCTGGCCTATCTCCACATCACTGAAATGGGTGTGGACAATCCGGGCGCTGCCGGTCCGGCATTTGATATTCATAGCCTGCGCCCTCTCTGGCACGGCATTTACATGACCAACTACGATTACAGCCTGGAGAAGGCCAACGAGGTCATCGCCAGTGGCAAGGTGGATCTGGTGTCTTTCGGCAAACTGTTTATCGCCAACCCGGATCTGCCCTTACGTTTTGAAAAACAGGCGCCGCTGAATGAACCCGATCCGGATTCTTTCTATGGCGGTGATGAGCGTGGTTATATCGATTACCCCTTCCTCGAAGCTTGAGGTCATAAACCATTAAAGGAGGAATGATGAAACTCAAATTTTTATCTGTAGCAAGCCTGGCGGCAGCGTCGCTGGGACTCATGGTGTCGCCGGTCATGGCAGACCGCGCGGCTGCTGAAGCCAATCTGCACAAACTCAATGTACCTGACGGTTTTAATGTCGAGGTCTATGCCGAAGTCCCGGGTGCCCGTCAAATGACTTTCGGCCAGTCCACCGGCACGGTCTTTGTCGGTACCCGTGGCAAAAATGTCTATGCCGTGGTCGATAGGAACAAGGATCGTCAGGCAGATGAGGTCGTCAATATCCTTGACGATTTGAAAGTCGGTAACGGCGTGGCCATGTACCAGGGCAATCTTTACGTCGCTGAGCAACACCGCATCGCCCGTTATGCCGCACCTGGATTTGATTTGAGCCTGCCGTTTGAGCAGATGCGTGAGGTCGTTTTCGACGATCTGCCTGACAAGGCGCATCATGGCTGGCGTTATATCGACTTCGGTCCCGACGGCAAGCTCTATGTGACGGTCGGTGCGCCTTGCAACATCTGTGATGTGAGTGGCTATGAAGGCAGCATTATTCGTATGAACCCGGATGGCAGTGAGGCAGAAGTTTATGCCCATGGCGTGCGTAATTCGGTCGGTATCGACTTTCAGCCGGAAACCGGCGATTTGTATTTCACGGATAACAACGTCGATATGATGGGCGACGATAATCCGCCGGGCGAGTTCAATGCCGCACCGGAAAAAGGCATGCATTTTGGCTTCCCTTATTACGCCGGTGGTGACGCCCGCCACCAGGACTGGAAAGATAAAGAACCGCCGCAGGAAGTAACTTTCCCTGCAGTGGAGTTCCAGGCGCACACTGCCAGTCTTGGTTTCAAGTTTTATACCGGTAAGATGTTCCCGGCCGAGTATCAGGGTGATGCCATCATTGCCCAGCATGGCTCCTGGAACCGTACCGAGCCGGTGGGTTACAAACTGGAACGCGTCACATTCAACGACAACAATCAGGTCACTGGTCATGAAACCTTTATTGATGGCTGGCTGGTTGACGGTGAAGCCTGGGGCAGACCGACTGATGTACTGCAACTGCCTGATGGTTCATTACTGGTCTCGGATGACTACAACGGTGTGATTTACCGCGTCAGTTATGGCGAAACACAGCAAACCGCTGCTGCCAAAACCGACAAACAGACTGTGACGGACCTGAGGATGCCGGAATCGGTTATTGCTCATCCTGATGGTCGGCTGTTTGTCAGTGAAATCGGGGAGTTCGGTAAAAACGGTGACGGCCAGATCAGTATCATCAACACTGATGGCAGTAAAGCTGTTTTGGCTGCTGGCTTGAACGATCCGAAAGGACTCGATCTCTTCAACAACGAACTTTACGTAGCTGATATCAATCAGGTGCTGAAGGTGGATATGGATGGCAATGTCCAGGTCGTCGCCGACAGCAGCGACTTCCCAGGCACGGCTGAATTTCTCAATGATCTTGAGATTGACGGCAGTGGCAACCTCTATGTCTCCGACAGTGGCACCGACACCGGTCAAAATGCTGGTATTTACCGGATTTCAACGCTAGGAGAAATCACTGAAATACTGGACAGCAAAGCCGCTATCAAACGGCCCAATGGTCTGTTAATGGATGGTATTGGCAGCCTGCTGGTGGCTGATTTCGGCACCGGTGATCTGTATCGCCTTGATATTGCCTCGGCTAAGCTTAAAGATCTGAACACCGGATTCGGTGGTGCTGATGGTCTGGTGCGCGATACCCGTGGTTTCCTTTATGTCAGTGACTGGAATAATGGCAAAGTCTGGCAACTGGCCGGCCCGCGCGCGACTCCACAGATCATTGCCGATAACCTGCAGGCCGCTGCTGATATCGCCCTGTCTGCAGACGGACAGTATGTGGTGGTGCCTGATATGAAAGCAGGTAAATTAATTTATCTGCCGATTCATTAAAGGCTAACTCAGAACCGGGGTCTGAAGCAGGCCCCGGTTTTTTTATGCCTGAAAATAGCCTGGCAACCCCCACGGCGATACGTTGTCTGATATTTTAGACCTTAAACAATCGTAAACAGGGGGAGCCCCCATGTTATTTGATTTCGAGGAATGGGCGCAGTTAGCGAAGCAGGATCAGGCCGCTTTTGAGAAAAAGCGTGCCGCTGCCATCAAACAGGCCATTGAAGACTCCGCAAGCAGTGAGAGAGAACGCCGTATGCTTAATGGCTTGCAGTTTCGTGTCGACATGGTTCGCCGTAAGCATAAACATGCCCTCGGCGCCTGTATTGAAATCTCAGATATGCTGATGAACCAGTGCTACCAGCTTGCCAATCTGGATATGGAACAGATTATCCGTGAAACAACTGCGTCGGAGCACAAACCACGCTGCCAGGTACTGCCTTTCAATAAAAGGCATCATCATCGTTAAGTCGACAAACTCCGCTAATTTAATCGCGGCGACATTCATACAAAAAAGTTTTTCACATTACTCACAATTTCTGTGGAGAAGCATGTGGATAACTTTCTGGTAAGTTGCTAAGTGACTCTTTTGTGACAAGCTTTAAAAACTGGTTATTTTTTAACCAGCGCTTGCTTTTCGGGGCTTGACAAAATCTCCCAGTTTAGTGGGACAAGCCCCGTTTCAATGACTTAGCGAATCGCTTCTTTTTGCAGCAGCATTTTTTTTCGTTCCATGCCCCAGCGGTAACCGGATAATTGACCGTCCTGTCGAATGATACGATGACAGGGTATTGCCAAAGCCAGTAAATTCGCGGCACAGGCGCCGGCGACCGCGCGAACCGATTTCGGTGAACCGATCTTTTCAGCTATCTCAGTGTAACTGCAGGTTTCACCCGCCGGCACAGTTTGTAATGCCTGCCAAACCCGTTTCTGGAAGTCCGTACCCTGAATATCCAGCTCAAGGTCAAGAGCGGCATCGGGCCACTCGGCAAAGTTCAATACTCGTTGCAATCGGGACAACAAAACGGCATTGCCGCGCCCTTTCCGGGCATGTGGATATTTTTGTTTGAGCCATCCAACCAATTGCGATGGCTCATCGCCGAGCGCAATGGCACAGACGCCTTTCTCACTCATTGCGACCAGCACACAACCCAGTGAACAGCTGCCTAATTCATATTCAATCATTATTCGCCTTCTTCGGCATCATGCCGGTGAATTGCCTGTGATGAACTTTAGCGCCTGTTTATCTCTCATAAACAGGCATGATGCGTTATCATCTGACTATACACTCAATCAGCAACGGAGCAGAGCCTTGAGACTGAGTACCCTGTTTAGCCTGTTATTTGTTTCATTTTCAACCCTGGCCGGTGGCCTGCCTGCGGGCGTCTACCAGCATAGCGACGACACATTACAGAAATTGTATTCGGAGCTGCATTACCTGAACCAGGCCGGCCGCGAAATTCATCAGAAATATGATGATAAGATTAAAGCAGATCCGAGCCAGATGCGTTTTTGTCAGGGCGAATACGGTTACATCAGTTCACGGGCTAAAGCGACCATCGGCATCGCCAACCGTCTCGACAGCCCCAACAAAGAGGAATACATTGCCACTGGCTGGAAAGCCTTTGAATGTATCAAGTGCAGCGGTGAGGTCAGCCACTGTGATGCCATCCCCCCGACACTGGAAACCATCAAGGCTGAATACAAGGCCCGGCAGTAAGTATTAATCAAACGCCGCCAGGATGGCACAGGGTTTAGTCTTGCCGCCACAGGCACAGTCTGAAGCCAGTTGCTTCAGGCTGTCCCTAGCCTGCTGCATGTCACTGATTTTCTGCTCCAGCGCTTCAAGACGATGCATCGCCAACTGGTAGGCCCGCTCATGATCCTGACTGGAATCAAGCTGAATCAACTCTTTAATCTCACTGAGCATAAACCCGGCTTCCTGCGCTTTCCGGATAAATTTCAACTTCCGTAATGCCTCGGTTCCATAGCGGCGGACACCACCCTCTGAACCCGGTATTTTCAGCAGACCTTTACGTTGATAAAACCTGACCGTTTCGACGCTGACCCCGGCGCTGGCAGCAAATTTTCCAATCGTCAGTGCTGTCTGTGTCATTGCATGCTTGACTCCGTACCATGGTACATACTTTATAGTTCATCCCCTGGCAGTAAAACAAGTCCGGTCTTGCTGGCAGCAGACACAACAAAGTTTTACATTATCTGAGATGCCCGCAATATTTTCTGAAGGAGATAGCATGGCAATTGATCCGGTATGCGGTATGACAGTGGATGCAGATAAGGCGTTGTATCATGCCCGCCATCAACAGCGGGACTATGTATTCTGCTCCCAGCACTGCATGAATAACTTCAAAGCCGATCCAACGCAGTATGTGCATCAAGCTGAGACCGCGCATGACTGCTGTGGCGGTCATGACAAAAAACAGCAGGTTGAGGAACCAGAACCACACAGATGTTGTGACGGTGAGGATGCACAGCCTCATCCGGCTAGCATCAAAAAAGGCAGTGGCGATTATATCTGTCCGATGTGTGAAGGCGTGCGCCAGTCAGGTCCCGGCAGTTGTCCAAAATGCGGTATGGCACTGGAACCGGAATCGCCGCAGCTGCCCGGCAGTAAAACCCAGTACACCTGCCCGATGCACCCGCAAATCGTGCAGGACCACCCCGGCAACTGCCCTATTTGTGGCATGGCGCTGGAAGCCAGTACGGTAGAAGTCGAAGAAGACAACAGCGAACTCAAAGCGATGACGTGGCGCTTCTGGATTGGCGCCGCATTGGCATTGCCGGTCTTTGTAATTGCGATGCTGCTGGATATGGCGCCCGCCCTGTTACCAGCAGCGGTTTCCACACAAAGCTGGTACTGGCTGGAGTTTATCCTTGCGACCCCGGTAGTACTGTGGGGCGGCTGGCCGTTTTTCGTACGTGCCGTGCAATCTGTTAAAACCCTGAATCTGAACATGTTCACGCTGATCGGTCTCGGCGTGAGTGTGGCTTGGCTGTACAGTGTTATTGCCTTGCTTTTACCGGCAATTTTCCCTGCCAGCATGCAGCATGCAGATGGCACAGTCGCTGTCTATTTCGAAGCAGCCGCTGTCATCACCGTACTGGTTCTGCTGGGGCAGGTACTTGAGCTCAGAGCCCGCAGCCAGACCAATGCTGCTATCAAGATGCTGCTCGGGCTGGCACCGAAAACTGCCCGCCTGGTCACCGACGATGGTCAGGAACAGGATATTCCACTGGATGAAGTTCAGGTCGGACAGCAGCTTAGGATCCGTCCCGGCGAGAAAATTCCGGTCGACGGTAGTGTGATTGAAGGCAGCAGCAGTGTCGATGAATCCATGGTCACCGGTGAACCCATACCAGTCAGCAAGCAAAGTGGTGACAAACTGATAGGAGCGACCGTCAATGGCACCGGTACCTTGCTGATGCGTGCTGAGCGGGTTGGCAGTGAAACTCTGTTGTCACAGATCGTGCATATGGTCGCCGAAGCCCAACGCTCACGCGCGCCGATTCAAAAACTGGTCGATAAGGTGGCTGCCTGGTTTGTGCCGGCAGTTGTATTGATCGCCATCATCACACTGGCAGCCTGGTTTATCTGGGGACCTGAACCCAAACTGGCGCATGCCATTATCAATGCAGTTGCTGTGCTGATTATCGCCTGTCCCTGTGCGCTGGGTCTGGCAACGCCGATGTCCATTATGGTGGGTACCGGCCGCGGCGCATCAATGGGCGTCCTCATTAAAAATGCAGAAGCACTGGAGGCGATGGAACAAATTGACACCTTGGTCGTCGACAAAACCGGCACCCTGACCGAGGGTAAACCGAAGCTGGTCACGGTTGAGTCATTCACAAATAGGGATGATAAGACCCTGCTGACATTAGCTGCCAGCCTGGAGCAAGGCAGTGAACATCCGCTAGCGATGGCGATAATTGAAGGAGCGAAAGAAAAAGGACTGACCCTATCCAGACTAACGCAATTTGATTCAGTTACCGGCAAGGGTATTCTGGGAGAGATTAATGGTCATCCTGTCGCGTTGGGTAATACGGCCCTGTTTGCCACGCTGGGGATAGACTCGACTTCATTACAAGAAAAAGCCGAGGCATATCGAAAACAGGGTCAGACCGTGATGCTGGTTGCCGTCGATAACCAGGCAGCCGGCCTGATTGGGGTGGCCGATCCGATTAAATCCTCTACCGAGGAAGCGATAAAAGCCCTGCATAGAGAAAACATTCGCATTGTCATGCTGACTGGCGATAACCGGGTGACTGCCGAGGCTGTCGCCGGCCAGCTTGGAATTGATGATGTCCGGGCTGATGTCTTGCCGGAACAGAAAAATCAGGTAATCAAAGCGTTGCGGGCTGAAGGCAGAACCGTGGCCATGGCCGGTGATGGAATTAACGATGCACCTGCACTGGCCCAGGCCACAATTGGCATAGCCATGGGCAGCGGTACCGATGTAGCTATGGAAAGCGCCGGTATAACACTGGTTAAAGGGGATTTACGTGGCATCCATCAGGCGTTGAAACTGAGCCGTGCCACGATGCGCAATATCCGCCAGAATCTGTTTTTTGCCTTCATTTATAACTCCCTGGGTGTGCCGGTAGCCGCCGGGGTTCTGTACCCGTTATTCGGGCTGCTGCTGTCTCCGATGATTGCTGCCGCAGCGATGAGCCTAAGCTCGGTGTCGGTCATCGGTAATGCCTTGAGGTTGAGAAAGGTTAAGCTTTAGCGCTAATCCACAGGTTTAAATAATAACCACAGAGGCACGGAGCGAATTAACTCTGTGCCTCTGTGGTTCCTCAGTTTGATGTAATCTGCGGATAAACAAAATCAAGCCAGCCTGCCCTCACGATAATCAGCAAACGCCTGCTCCACCTGCTCACGGGTGTTCATTACAAACGGACCGCCACGGGCCACCGGTTCTTTCAGGGGCTGTCCTGACACCAGCAAAAACTCGCTGGCCTGTTCAGCAGTGAGCCTGACGGCCTCTCCCTGCTCCAGCACACCCAACTGACCGGCTTTCAAAGGCCGCTGTTTATCACCGACGGCTAACTGGCCTTTGATTACATAAACAAAGCTGTTATCCGTGCCCGGAACTTGCTGCTCAAAGCCTGTATCAGCGGGCAACTCTACATGCAGGTAGAGGGGGTTGACGTAAGGATTGTCAATGACACCCCGGGTTCCGATATCCGTCTCGCCTGCTACAACTTTGATTCGGGTACCGTTGGCATGCGTCTCAACCGGAATTTCTTCGGCTGAACGCTCCTGATAACGCGGCTCACGCATTTTCTCAGTGGCAGGCAGGTTGACCCAGAGCTGGAACCCGGCCAACAAGCCTTGTTTCTGTTCAGGCATTTCCGAATGAATAATGCCTTTGCCTGCGGTCATCCACTGCACACCGCCGGTTTCAATCACACCTTGATTACCGGCGCTGTCTTCATGACGCATTCTACCGGCAAGCATGTAAGTCACCGTTTCAAAACCACGATGAGGATGGGGCGGGAAACCGGCCAGATATTCCTGCGGCCGGTCCGACCCAAAGGCATCAAACATCAGAAACGGATCCAGCATATTCAACTGCGGCGACCCAATAATGCGTTTAAGCTGCACACCAGCCCCGTCGGACACCTGGTCACCATTGACGATTTGTCTGAGTTCTCTTGTATTCATGATTCTGCTCCTGCAGCAATCGCTGCCAGTTTTTCACTGATCTCAACATTGTCATTCGCTGCCCGGCCCAGATCATTGGCATTCACCAGCGTGACATCGTCAATGCCAAGAAAACCCATGACATGACGCAGGTAGGTCGAAGCATAATCAACTTCACTGCCCAGCGGCACACCGCCGGAGGCAATGATCAGAAAAGCCTTTTTGCCTTTTAATAAACCCTCCGGCCCGTTTTCAGTATAGCGAAAGGTCACTCTGGCTCTGGCAACCTGATCGATCCAGGCCTTCAGCACCGCCGGCACACTGAAGTTATAAATCGGGGCGGCAATGACGATATGACTTGCCTGCTGCAACTCCTCAATCAGCGTGTCTGACAAAACCAGCGCCGCTTTCTGCTCGTCACTACGGTCACCAGGATCAGTGAAATTGGCGCCGACCCATTGCTCATCAATAAAATCAATGCCCTGAGCCAGATCACGCTCAACCACTGAGAGTCCAGTTCTCTGCTGCAACTGATGAGTCAGTTGTGCTGAAATATCGCGTGTCACCGAGCCTTCAAAACGGCTGCTGGAATTAATCTGTAAAATTGTATTTTTCATTTTTACTCCTCCCGCTCAGTCAAACACGACTTGAGCGCAAATTATCAAGGGCTAAGACGCCGCCACCATGCGTAACCAATATCAATAAGCCGCCGGCTATCGCCAGATTTTTCATAAACAGAATGCTTTGCATCTGATCGGCAAAATCAAAGTGGAAAAATACGGCTGCCAGCAGAGTGAAAGCGGCCAGTAAAAAAGCGGCAATCCGGGTTTTGAAGCCCAGCAGAACAGCGAGGCCACCCAGTATTTCAGTCGCAATGACCAGCGGCAGCAAAGCGCCGGAAATACCCATAGACTCCATATAACCCTGAGTACCGGCATAGCCCGCACCCAGCTTGCTGGCACCGGCACTGATAAAAATAGCGCTCAGCAGCACACGGCCGGTCAGCGATGAAATGTGATTTGTCAGATTCATTGTTTATTCCTCGTTTAATTGATCACGGGAACAATTTAATCGTTTCCATATTCTTGAAAAACACGCTATTAATAAACTTATTGTTTCCTTAGTGAGAACGATTAATATGAGCCAACTGGAAGAAATGCAGACTTATGTCCGTATTGTTGAGGCTGGCAGCATTACCCGTGCTGCTGAGCAGCTGAATACGGTGAAATCGGCTGTCAGTAAACGGCTTACCGATCTGGAAAAAAGGCTGGGCGTGAGCCTGCTCAAACGCACTACGCGCAAACAGACACTGACCGATGCCGGCCGCGATTATTACCAGCACTGTGTCCGCATTCTGGATGACATAGATGAAGTGGAGAGCGCACTGAGTGACAATCAGGCAGCACTGGCCGGCAGGATTCGAATGGCGGCACCGATCAGTTTCGGTCTGATGCATTTAAGTCCCGCGCTCAGGGAATTTAACCGGATTCATCCCGATATTATTTTTGATATCGAGTTTAATGACAGGCAGCAGGATCTGGTTGCCGAAGGGATTGATCTGGCGATTCGGGTATCCAACCTCGCTGACTCCAGCCTGGTTGCCAGAAAGCTGTCCACAACACGGCTGATGGTTTGCGGCAGCCCGGATTATTTCGCCAGAAATGGAAGCCCGCAAACGGCAGAAGACTTGCTTTATGGGCATGTCAAACTGCAATACAGCCATGTCAGTCCCAGTTGGCAGATGAAAAATCACCAGGGTGAGCGGCTCTCAGTTAATCTGCCGGCAGTGATGACCGCCAATAACGGCCAGTTTCTGCATGATGCTGCCATTGAAGGTAAAGGCTTGATTCTGTCACCGGACTTTATCTGCGCAGATGCCATCCGCTCAGGCAAACTTCAGGCGGTACTGACAAACTGTCTGCTGGATAACGAAATTGGTGTTTATGCCGTTTATCCGCAGACACGTTACCTGTCACAACGAGTCAGGATACTGATTGATTTCCTCAGGGAGTATTTTGCCCAGCGGCCTGACTGGCAATGTCCATCTGATGATTGATGTGATAGCGCTGGCAAGCGCACCGACTCCAAGCTATTTCAGGAAATAATCAAAATCATGCTGATGTCTGTCGACGCTGGCCTTGCCTTCTTCTATTGCTTCTGCAGCACGGTAGAATTCCAGAATGCCAATATGAGCCAGACGTGGTGACAGGCTAATTTCCGGTGGATCGCCTGCCATGCGACTGCGAGTAATCCGATCCTGTGTAATATTGATCGATGCGGCAATGGCATCCATTAAATCCGGCGCTTCTTCTTCCTCGGCGCCGTTACTAAACAGGTTACTGGTGTAATCGGCCACCATATCAGTAAAGCGTTCAGTGAAGCTGGGGTTGGCCGGTTCACTGGTATCGACTTTATCCGGTGCTTCAGCACGAAAATGTTTGCCGACAATATCACTGTTGAGGTTCACAGCGATAACGACATCCGCACCCAGAGCCCGGCAAACTGATACCGGTACCGGGTTGACCAGTCCGCCGTCTATCAGCCATCGATCATCATGCTTGATGGCCGGAAACAGGCCCGGTAAGGAAATCGATGACCAGACAGAATCCATGACTTTACCCTGCATATTCCAGATTTCACGGCCGGTATTCAGATCGGTTGCCACAGTCGCAAAAGCTTTGTCCAAATCCTCTATCAGTTGCTCAGCACTGACCACATATTCATGCAGAAAGTGATGTAATCTGTCTTTATTGACGAAACCGCGCAGAGATCGGTTGATAGTGAAATAACGCGCCGTTTGCAATTTGTCCAGTTGAGTGACCCAGTCTTCCAGCTTGTCGATATTGCCAGCGACATAAGCAGCACCGACCAGGGCACCGATGGAACTACCACAGACAATATCCGGCTCAAAGCCCAATTCCATAAGCCGCTGTATCACACCGATATGGGCCCAGCCTCTGGCCGCACCACTGCCTAAGGCGAGACCGACTTTTATCTTTTTCTTCATTTAGATATTCTTTATATTATTCTGAAACTTACAAATTAAACTTAAAGTAAATATGAATAACGACTATTTGTTCGTTTACGGCACGCTGATGCAAAACAGTCAGCATCCGATGCACCAGTTGCTGCAGGCTCACAGCGAGTATATCTGCAAGGGCTGGATACGCGCTCAACTCTATCAGATTCAGGATTATCCCGGTGCTGTGCTGTCAGAAGATGACAACAATAAAGTACATGGCGAAGTTTACCGGCTGACCAATCTGTCGGTGCTGGCACAGCTGGATGATTTTGAAGAGTGCTCAGCTGCCTTTCCGGAGCCGCACGAATACCAGCGGCAACAGGTCGATGTTGGCATTACAGCGGCCAAGCATATCAAAGCATGGGCCTATATTTACAACCACAGCGTCGATCCCGGCAAACGCATTAAAAGCGGTCGTTTCCGCTGAATCCCATAGCCTGTGAATAATTTTTTAAAGTTCATCAAAATCAAGTCGATAGCTTTCATACAGAACATGAAAGTGAAGATCGATGAACGAAATACCTCGTCTCAGTCACTATAATATGGTCACCGTCAGTACACCGGCGCAGGTTGGCCCTGCACGTCCCATTGCTGACAAAACCAAATCGGTGTCTGAATTTGACAGACGTCATCAGCCCGATCGGCGCAAGCGCAATAAAAAGCCACGGATTGAACGCCGTGTCTCTTCTGATCGCCGTGCACCGCGGTTTGATGCCAAGGTCTGACTGATTACTCCGCCGCTGGAAAGTCGGCTGCGTTTTCGGCTATCCAGCGAAAGGCGGCCTGCTCGCTACTGAGTTTCTGGCCTGTTTCGGCTTCCAGCCGCCGCCGATAGGCTTCGATGTGGCAGACCTGCTCCACCATCCTCAACGCATAGCGGACGGCTTTGTCTTTAAACCCCACCCCGATCAAATATTTCCTGCCCTCCTGGCTACACCAGCGCACCATGCCCTCGGCACTGAAACCGGGTTTACCACAGTTGATCTCAACCAGAATACTCTCCCCGACATGGACCGGCTGCTGGCTGGTGAAACATAAGCCCCCCTGGCTGACATCTCTTGCCGGGCGGGTATGCTGTCGCTGCCCCAGCTTGTATCTGATAGGAATACTGCTGGGGTGCCGAATAAACTGCCTTAGTTCTTCAATCATCTCAAAAACTTAGCACAGACTTTTAAGTCTGTGAATCAATAAAGTTTTTTCAGCTTATCATTGATCAGGCCCAGGCGGCCGGTCATGACAGCGCGGCGACGGATACCCCGAACCGGAGCGATAAAAAACAGATCACCGTTCTGCCCTTCTAGTTGCTCGGGCACTCCGACTGATTTTGCCACCCGTGCATTGGCACGCATATGACGAAGTTCGCCATGAACCGGGATCGCACAGGCGGGTTTGACCCACTGATACATCGCTTTGAGTTCATCCTGTGCAGGATGTCCAGAGGCGTGAATAGCCAGGCGACTGTTATCAACCGTAATGACATCAATCTGCATCGATTTCAGCCTGGCTATCAATGACTCAATCGCTGTCTCATTACCCGGAATGACCTTGGAACTGAATATCACCGTGTCGCCCGGCTCCAGTTGCATATCACGGAAACTGTTGTGACTGAGACGGTTCAGTGCCGTACGCGGCTCGCCTTGACTGCCGGTCGCAACCAACAGCACGGTCTGTCTGGGTAGATAGCCGAGATGATGCGGGTCAACAAAGGTCTCGACCCCGTTCCAGAAGCCGGTTTTCTTCGCAGCCGTATAGGTGTTGATCAGTGACCTTCCCAGGAGCCCCAGGTGACGCCCGGTCTCCTGAGCTATGTCTGCAATGGTCCTCAGTCTGGCTATATTACTGCCAAAGCAGGTTACCACAACGCGACCTCTGGCCCGCTCTATATGATGTTTCAGACCACGCTGCAGGGACGCTTCTGACGCTGACCAGCCGGGAATATCGGCATTGGTCGAATCACATACCATCGCATCAATCTCCAGTTCAGCCAGCGCCTCAAAGTCGGCTGGCTGATAGCGCTCCCCGACGACCGGGTCGCTGTCGAGCTTCCAGTCTGCCGTATGAAATACCTTGCCCGCAGGCGTCACGATCAAAAGGGCAAAAGGTTCGGGTATCGAATGAGTCAACTGAATCCAGCGCACATTGAAGACCCCAATATCGATTTCCGCTTTGGGTTCCACGATCACGACCGGGACTTCGTCCTCCAGACCGGCCTCTTTCAGCTTGCGACGCAGAATCTCTGCCGTATAGGCCGTGGTATAAACCGGACAACGAAACTGCGACCAGAGATACGGTACCGCGCCGATATGATCTTCATGAGCATGAGTGATAATAAGACCATCAAGCTGATCTTTGCGATCAGCAATGAACTGAGGATCCGCCATTTGAATTTCTGCACGGCTGCCTGGGATGGGCTCGCCATCGACATCAGTGCGTGCCTCAAAGGTCAGCCCGCAATCGACCATCAACCAGCGCCCATTATGACCATAGAGGTTGAGGTTCATACCGATTTCACCTGTCCCGCCCAATGGCAGGAACCAAAAATCTTCCGCGTCCGGCGTCATTGCATCCTCATTATTTAAATACGATCACCATTATGCCAAAGAAGCGACATCGCGCAGTTGATAGCGCACAAGATTTTAACTTGGCCTGTGATCTCTGTCACAGCGGGCTGTGCCCCTTATTGTACAGCCCTGTTCGAGCCCAGAGCGCTCAACAGTGGTATAATCTGCGGCTGTTTTGAATCAAGTCATTGATTTAATGACGTAAGCGATGCACAGAGGAGGTCGTTATGACTACATCCAATCTGATGTCCGAGGGTCTGAACCTGATGCTGGTCGGCATGGGTTTTGTCTTCGTTTTTCTGACATTACTGGTCTTTGCCACCAGTCTGATGTCGAAGATTATCACCCGTTATGAAAAAGATGTCGGCACCTTGCCGGAAGAAGGTATTCCAGCCCCTACTGCCGTTATCAGTCAGGCGATGAGTTCCAGGCAGCATGCCAATGATGACAAGAACCTGATCACGGTTCTGTCCGCTGCGATTCACAAGTTCCGCTCACGTCATAAATAAACTACCTGTAATTACAGGCAGTTTCCGTTAGATCAAACCAAGGCCATGAACATGACCGAAGCAAAAAAACCACTTGGCATTACCGACGTCGTTCTGCGTGATGCCCATCAATCCCTGTTTGCCACCCGGCTGCGTCTAGACGATATGCTGCCGATTGCCGACAAGCTCGATCAAGTCGGTTTCTGGTCCGTGGAAAGCTGGGGCGGTGCCACTTTTGATGCCTGTATCCGTTATCTGGGTGAAGATCCCTGGCATCGTATCCGAAGCCTCAAAGCCGCGATGCCCAACACCCGTCAGCAGATGCTGTTGCGCGGTCAAAACCTGTTGGGTTACCGCCATTATGCTGACGATGTGGTGAAAAAATTCGTTGAGCGTGCTGCCGTCAATGGCGTAGACGTGTTCCGCGTCTTTGATGCGATGAATGATCCGCGCAATCTGGAAACCGCGATTCAGGCCGTTCTGGAAAATGACCGCCATGCCCAGGGCACCATCGCCTACACGCTGAGCCCCGTCCACAATCTGCAAATGTGGATTGATATGGCCAAGCGCATCGAAGATATGGGCGCCCACTCTCTGGCCATCAAGGATATGGCTGGTTTGCTTAAGCC
The DNA here is from genome assembly GCF_009711715.1 of Methylophaga sp. Taxonomy (GTDB): domain Bacteria; phylum Pseudomonadota; class Gammaproteobacteria; order Nitrosococcales; family Methylophagaceae; genus Methylophaga. The sequence continues at coordinate 100,603 of NZ_VENF01000011.1, forward strand.
TTACGCAGCCTATGAGCTGGTTCAAAATCTTAAGCAAGCTATTGATATCCCGATTCACATGCAGTCACATGCCACGACCGGCCTGTCTACTGCAACCATAATGAAATGTGTCGAAGCCGGAATCGATAATGTGGATACCGCCGTGTCATCGATGTCGATGACCTATGGCCACTCCGCGACCGAGTCCGTGGTTGCCATTTTCGAAGACACCGATCGTGATACCGGCCTCAATATGCAGTTGCTGGAAGAAATTGCGGCCTACTTCCGTGAAGTGCGTAAGAAATACGCGCAATTCGAAGGCTCGCTGCGTGGTGTGGACTCTCGCATCCTGGTGGCCCAGGTGCCGGGCGGCATGCTGACTAATATGGAAAGCCAGTTGCGTGAACAGAATGCGCTGGATCGCATGGATGATGTACTCAAGGAAATCCCGCGTGTGCGTGAGGATCTGGGTTTCATACCGCTGGTTACACCGACCTCACAGATTGTCGGCACACAGGCGGTTATTAACGTCATGACCGGTGAGCGCTACAAAACAATCAGCGCTGAAACCGCCGGCGTACTGAAAGGTGAATACGGCGCCGCTCCAGCCCCCTACAACAAGGAACTGCAGGATCGTGTTCTGGAAGGTGCTGCTCCAATCACCTGTCGCCCAGCGGATCTGCTGGAGCCGGAAATGGACAAGCTGACTACCGAATTGCTGGAAAAAGCCGATGTCGATGGCATCAGACTGGCAGAGGGTGAGCATCAGGTTGATGATGTGCTGACCTATGCCCTGTTCCCACAAATCGGGCTTAAGTTCCTGCAAAACCGTGATAATCCTGATGCTTTTGAGCCGGTTCCAAGCGCGCAGCCACAAGCGTCCGCGGCGCCTGCTGCCAGCGCTGCAGGTGATCAGGAAACATACACCATCAAGGTCAACGGTCAGGCCTACGTGGTGCAGGTCAACGAAGGCGGTGATATCAGCCATGTAGAAAGCAGTACCGATAGTTCACCGGCACCCGCGCCTGCTGGTGAGGGTGAGCCCGTCACGGCACCGCTGTCCGGCAATATCTGGAAAATCCAGGTCGGTATCGGCCAGCAGGTTAACGAAGGTGACACCTTGCTGATCCTGGAAGCCATGAAAATGGAAACCCAGATCGTGGCCTCCAAATCTGGCACTGTCGCCTCTATCTCCGTTAAGCAGGGTGATGCCGTTAAAGTCGGTGATCTCCTCGCCTCTATCGCATAAGCAAGGATTCAATTCATGGATAAACTGATTCACCTGTGGGAAGTGACCGGTATTAACCAGATGACGCCTGGTCAGGGCGTGATGATTTTGATCGGCATGCTGCTGCTCTATCTCGCAATTAAGAAAAACTTCGAGCCTTTGTTGCTGGTACCCATTGGTTTCGGTGGTGTGCTGGCGAATATTCCCGGTGCCGGTCTCGCTGAAGCAGGCGGTATTCTTCATATTTTCTACACTGTCGGTATCGAGAGTGGTGCCTTCCCGCTGATTATCTTTATGGGTGTCGGTGCGATGACCGATTTCGGTCCCTTGTTGGCCAACCCCAAAACGCTGTTTCTGGGGGCGGCAGCCCAGTTCGGCATCTTCGCCACGTTGATGGGCGCCGTAGTGCTGTCTTATCTGGGCGTATTCGATTTCAGCCTGGCGGATGCGGCAGCTATCGGTATTATCGGTGGTGCTGACGGGCCGACTTCGATTTATGTCGCCAGTAAGCTGGCACCGGAACTGCTCGGTGCGATTGCGGTGGCATCCTATTCCTACATGGCCCTGGTGCCGCTGATTCAACCGCCGATTATGCGTGCCTTGACCAGCGAGTCAGAGCGTAAAATCAAGATGGTGCAGCAGCGTCACGTTTCTCAGCGCGAGAAAATCGTATTTCCATTGCTGCTGTTGATTCTGGTCGCCTTCCTGCTGCCTGATGCGGCGCCGCTGCTGGGTATGTTCTGTTTCGGTAATCTGATGAAAGAATGTGCTGTGGTCGATCGTCTCAGCAACACAACCCAGAACTCTTTGATCAACACCGTGACTATTTTCCTGGGTCTGGCAGTGGGCTCCAAGCTAAGTGCTGACAGCTTCCTGGATATGGCGACACTGGGTATTCTGGTGCTGGGTATGGTCGCTTTTGCCATCGGTACCGCTTCCGGTGTCATCATGGCGAAAATACTGAATAAACTGGTGAAAGCCCCGATCAATCCGCTGATTGGCTCTGCCGGTGTATCCGCCGTCCCGATGGCAGCACGTGTTTCCAACAAACTCGGCCTTGAGTCCGATCCGCATAACTTCCTGCTGATGCATGCCATGGGGCCGAACGTGGCCGGTGTGATTGGTTCAGCGGTTGCCGCCGGTATACTGATTAATTACGCTGGTGTCTAAAGCTGACAAAAACCCGCTTCAGCGGGTTTTTTTATTACTCTGTAACCAGTCTGGCACTGGCAACACGGTCAACGGCACCGATCACCACGCAGGCAAAACGGTCAATCGAGGCCGTTGATTCCACCGAAGTCATCCACTGACCGGTATCATTATCCGCAGGGATATTAAGCGTGATGCCCTGCTCATCAGCCAGTTGCTGCAAGTCGGAGACAGAAATACCGGGTTCAATCAACTCGCAGAAATCCTCAATACGGCCGGTGTCCCAGACATAAAAAACGGGATACAAAATAGCGAGAACAATAACTACTTGAAACAGATTAACCAGAATTTTCATTCGCTATGTCCTGCAGCAGATAAGATACAATCGCGACTATAGCGACAAGAAATCTGAAATGTCACGACCTTTGTCACAAGCTTCAAAGTATGTCATTTATTTTGTTGCTGTTTTATAAACACCGTCAATAGGCACAAGCCAGGCATATATCATTATGTCCCCGGCAATAATCCATTCAGAAGGAGCGCCATGAGCGAGACCATTCACGTTGTTTTAAGTAAAAGCCCGGTCGAGCTGTACAAAATTCTTAAATTTGAAGGCATCGCGGCGAGCGGCGCCGAAGCTAAAATGATGATCGAACAGGGCATGGTGACCGTGAATAATGAAGCGGAAACTCGCAAGCGCCGCAAAATTATCGGTGGTGACCGGATTCAGATTGATGATCTTTACCTGGTGATTTCCGACTGAATGAACACTCTTTTTTACAAAGTAATGAATGCAGCCGTCTGGTATGAAAAATGGCTTGCCCGACTGACTCGTCCATGCAATTTGTGATACTGCTTCATGGCTTAGCACGCACTGCGCGCTCAATGAGGAAGTTAGCGCAGGCGTTAGAGGAAGCCGGCTACCACACGCTCAATATCGATTATCCATCCAGACAATATGCCATCGAAACTTTGAGTGATCAGGTTATCAGTGAAGCCTTGAGCCATGTGCCTGCCGAAGCCAGTCTCCATTTTGTCACGCATTCACTGGGAGGAATTCTGCTGAGGCAGTATTTGCTCAAGCATGACATCCCTAATCTGGGCCGGGTTGTCATGCTGGCTCCACCTAACCACGGTAGCCAGATTGCTGACTGGCTGCAGCCCTATTCTTTTTATCACTGGTTTTTCGGCCCGGTCGCTGCCGAATTAGGCACAAAAAACAACCGTACCCTAGAGCATCTTGGTGCTGCCGATTATGATGTCGGTGTCATCGCCGGCAGTCGCGCTTTTAATCTTTTTTGTGCACCATTCCTGCCCAAACCCAACGATGGTCAGGTCAGCGTGGCCAGCACACGGCTGCAAGGTATGACAGATCATATCACCCTGCCGGTAAGCCATCCTTTTATGATGAGCAGGCCAAGGGTTATACGACAAGTGCTGATTTTTCTGAAGCAGGGTCATTTTGACCATAACGGGAATCATTGCTGAACTCTATCTGTCAGCAATAGCAACTGACATCCAAACAAGGAGAAAACATGCATATATTGATGGTTTTAACCTCTCATGACCGACTAGGTGCTACCGGTGAAAAAACAGGATTCTGGCTGGAAGAGTTTGCTGCACCCTATTATGTTTTTCATGATGCTGGCGTTAGAGTGACATTGGCCTCACCCAAAGGCGGCCAGCCACCGCTGGATCCTAAAAGTGACAGTCCGGATTTCCAGACAGACGCTACAGAACGCTTTAAACAGGATAAATCTGCACAAAAGCTTTTAGCTAACACCTTACCATTAGCGCAGGTTCGCGCTGAGGATTATGACGCCGTATTTTATCCTGGGGGCCATGGGCCGATGTGGGATTTATCACATTCCTCTTACTCTATCAGCTTGATTGAATCGTTCATCAAGCAAGATAAACCAATTGGCTTTGTCTGCCACGCACCGGCCGCTTTGATGAATGTTCACGGCAAAGACGGTCAGCCTATCGTCAACAACCGTGCCGTGACCGGATTCAGCAATAGCGAGGAGGAAGCTGTTGGACTGACTGACATTGTCCCTTTCCTTCTGGAGGATGCACTTAAAGCCCGGGGCGGCCGTTTTGTGAAAGCTGAAGACTGGACTGAGAACTGTTGTGTGGATGGCCTGCTGATCACCGGCCAGAACCCACAATCCTCAGAAGCCACGGCAGAAGCCCTGCTCGAGAGCCTCAAACAGGCCGCTTAGCTGTTATAATCAGCGGTTTTAACTAAAACGGAATAATACCGATGGCAAAAGCGACTGCAAGACATATCCTCGTCGACAGCGAAGAAATCTGTCTGGAACTGAAACGTGAAATCGAACAGGGTGCCGACTTTGGTGATATCGCCAAAGAGCACTCTTCCTGCCCTTCCGGTCGCAGCGGCGGAGATCTGGGTGAGTTCGGTCCAGGCATGATGGTGCCGGAATTCGACAAGGTCGTGTTCTCAGCACCGGTAAATACCGTGCAGGGTCCGGTTAAAACCCAGTTCGGCTATCACCTGCTGGAAGTGACCAGCCGTAGTGAATAAGACTCCTGGTCTTATTTAAAAAAGCCCCTTCATTGGGGCTTTTTTATTTGTATAACCACAGGGACACAAAGCATTCAGCGGATAAAAAATCGTCTTATTCCCTCTTAGCCCAGAGAGCTTTCAGATCGGACCTTTCAGCAAAACAAACCTCAACCAGGCATTCAAACTCCGCCTACCCAGCACAATAAGCTTTATTCATATTGTGTCGGTGCTGAAACAACTCGACGCTTTAAAGTGATAACTCTGCGTCCTCTGTAGTTCCTCAAGTTCACAGAACCAAGCGATAATCCGGTAAATGCTCAAGTAACTGTTTGCCATAGCCCTTGGTCAGCAAGCGCCGGTCCAGTATGGTTATCCGCCCGCTGTCGGTTTCCTTGCGCAGAAGACGCCCACAGGCCTGGATCAATTTAACGCTGACGGCCGGTAAAGACAGCGCAGTAAATGGCTGACCACCGCGACGGATAATCCACTCCTGCTTGGCCTGCTCTATCGGTCGGGTAAACACCGGAAACGGCAGTTTGGTAATAATCACATGGGTACAGAGATCACCCGGCAGATCAACGCCCTCGGCAAAGCGATCCATGCCGAAAATAATGCTGCCCTGACCGGCTTCCACCTGAAGAATATGCCGCTGGACCATGTTTTTGGGTGATAGTGTATCCCCCTGAATCAACACCAGCCGGCTGATTTCCTGCGGTAACTGCCGGTACACCGCCTCCATCACCTCGCGGGAAGTAAACAGCACCAGGGTGGCTTCTGAGGTATCAATCACCTCTTTCAACCTGGTGACAACCTCTTGCCGCCACTGCAGTTGCTGCTCATTAGGCAGGTATCGCATGGCGGGCAGGTTCAGCGTAGCCTGATCGTTGTATTTAAACGGCGACGGCACAGCCAGAAAATGCTGTTCATCAAAGCGGTGCAGTCCACAATCCATCCGGAAACGGTGAAACAGCCCCATGCCGCGCAGGGTCGCCGAGGTCAATACCACGCCAAAGGCCCGGGTCCACAAACTGCGATCAAGAAAATAGGCCGCAGTCATCGGCCCGGCATGAATCACCAGGGTTTGTTGTTTGGCAAATTGCTCCACCGACAACCAGCGGACATTGGGTGGCCGGTCTGCCTGATCCGGTTCCAGAAACAGCGCCATAAAATCAATCAGGTAGCCAAAGATATTCTGCACCGTGCCGACCTGTGGCAACAGGGCTTCACCCACTTTGTTGGAAAGCTGGGTTTTCTCCAGCCCTTCCTTGATCCACTTGGCCAGCACCGAATAATGCTTATAGATATTATTCGCCCTTTGCAGCAGATTCTGACAGGGAATCAACAAGGCATTGACCAGTGGGCTGTTCCAGAAAATACGCGGTTCACTAATCCGTTGTGCCAATAAATCATGGACCAGCCCGTCGCTTTGAAGAATGGTTTCCATCTGTTGCAGATGGCTGATCACAGCGGGCAGATCCCGGCGTAATTCGCTGAGCATATAACCAAAATCATGCTGCCGAAATGCCAGTGCTGACGGGATTTTCTTCAATACGCTGTCGGCGGTTTCCGTGGTCTGATAAAGTTGAATAAAGTTGAGCGCCTTGGCAGCATGATCCAGCGCCTTGCGTGGCAGGTTATGCGCCTCGTCGAAAACAAACAGCACTTCTTCCGGGTTGGGCAGCACCAGACCGCCACCAAGATCGGCGTCACTGAGAATCAAATCGTGATTTGCCACCACCACCTGGGCGCTGACCATTTCGCGGCGTAATTTGTAATAAGGACAGCGCAGATAAAACGAACAACTCTTGCCGGCACAGCCCTCAGAGTCGGTAGACACTTGGTTCCATAAATCCGAACTGATCTTGTCACTGCGACTGTCTCTGTCGCCATCCCAGCGTTCCCGCTCCCACTCACTCAGCATCTGCTTGGCTGCCGCCACATGCAGCGCCTGCTGATATTTGGCGTCGATATCAATATCCAGCGTTTGTTGTGCCGGTGCGGTCGCCAATTGACTGAGCTTACTGGGGCAAAGGTAACGCCTGCGACCTTTGACCTGAACAAAACGAATCGGCTGTTCCAGTGCCGCAGAGAACTGCGGCAGATCTTTCTGAATCAGCTGTTGCTGAAGATTCACCGTGGCGGTGCTGATCACCAGGGTTTTCTTGTTGCTGATGGCTGCCTCAATCGCGCCGCTTAAGTAAGCGAGGGTTTTGCCGACCCCGGTAGGTGCTTCAACCACAGCAATTCGCTGCTGTGCCGGTTTTGTCATTTGGTCGGCGATAAACTGGCTCATCTGCGCTTGCTGCGGCCGGGGTTTGAAATCGGGAATCGCTGCCTGCAAACGCCGAAAAATGGCTTCTGACAAATTTAGCCTCCGACCTGATAAGTCAGCGGCTTATCATGCAGGTATTGCAGAATGCTGCTGACGGTGGTCTCGGCGATATGCTGCAGAGCTTCCTTGGTGAAGTATGCCTGATGACCGGTAACAATCACGTTGGGCAGGGTAATCAGGCGCTGAATCACATCATCCTGAATAATATCCAGCGAGTGATCTTCAAAAAACAGACTGCCTTCCTGTTCGTAAACATCCAGGCCGAGATAGGCAATATGATGGGCTTTTAGGCCCTCCAGCACAGACTGCGTATCCATCAGTGCACCGCGGCTGGTGTTGATCAACATCACCCCTTGCTTCATCCGGGCCACGTTGTCCCGATTAATTAAATAACGGGTGTGTTCATTAAGCGGGCAGTGCAGAGTAATAATATCGCTGCTGGCAAATAAGCTGTCCAGCGCCGCCGTCTCATAGCCTTGCTGACGACATTTTTCTTCATTAAACGGATCATAAATCAGGATCCGGCAACCAAATGCCTGCATTCTCTCGGCAACCAGCATGCCGATCTTGCCACCACCGATAACGCCAAGCGTCTTGCCGTAAAAATCAAAGCCAAGCAAACCGTCCAGCGAAAAGTTGCCATCGCGGACCCGGTTATAAGCCCGAGGTAACTTGCGACTCAAAGCCAGCATCAGGGCAATCGTATGTTCGGCAACAGCATAGGGTGAATAGGCCGGCACATTGACAATGCGAATGGCAAGATCCTTTGCTGCCTGCAAATCGACCTGGTTAAACCCGGCGCAGCGTAATGCAATCAGCCGTGTGCCGCCTTCAGCCAGCATGGTCAGTGTTTCCCGCCCCAAATCATCATTGACGAAGGCACTGACAACTTCTGCGCCCTGAGCCAGCACCGCGGTAGCCGGATTCAGTGCCAGTTCCAGACACTGGAACTCAAGCTCATCCGCCGCCGCTCGCAGAAGAAAGGTCTGATCATAAGGTTTGGCACTGAAAACAGCGATTTGCACGGTAGCGACGGGTCCGAAATGATGGTTTAAATCGTTATTGTCCTAATCTGAACGCTGTAATTCAATCTTTATGCTATGCAAAACTTGGGGAAATTTCTTACACTGCTACTAAGCGTAGACAGGAAGCACGGCATTATGGCGACAAGACCTCACCGCCCCATCTGCACCTTATGCCTGAATCCGGCACTGGATGTGACTTACCACGTCAGCAAGCTCATTCCCGATGAGAAATCCCGTGCTGACAGCGCCCGTTATGATCCGGGGGGTAATGGCATTAACATCGGTCGTGCGCTGACCCGTCTCGGGATTGAATCTCATACTATCTGCGTGATTGCCGGCGCCGTTGGTCGCATTTTCAAAACTCTGCTGGTTGAGCAGTTGAGTCATGTGGTCTATGAAGAAGTCACCGGGGAAACACGGATCAATACCACCATTATTGAAACCGGCAGCCATAACCAATTCCAGATAACCAGCAGCGGCACCGATATACCCGCGTCAGACATCGATAGGATTGCCGACGACTTCATTGAAGTGACAGGCAGCGGCTACGGCATTATCACCGGTTCCTGCCAACCGAACGTGTCAATGTCTCTGTACGCCGACCTGGTTGAGCGAATTAATCAACAGGGCGGCCGCGCGGTGGTCGATGTGCACGGAGAAATGCTGAAACGGGCGATTGTCGCCAAACCGTTTATGATTAAACCCAACAAGTACGAACTGGAAATGATGTTGAATGAATCGCTTCCCACACCGGAAGCGGTCGCCCACAGCGCCCGACTGATTCAGCAGAGCGGGGTCAATTACGTCTGTGTCTCTCTGAGCCATGAAGGTGCCCTGCTGGTCACCCCTGATAACAGCTATTTTGCCAAGGCACTGGATGTCACCGTCAACACTACGGTCGGTGCCGGTGACTCGATGGTCGCGGGCTTGGTGGCCGGCTTCAGTCTGCATGACACACCAGAACAGATCCTGACCCTGGGGCTAGCCTGCGGTGCCGGCACGGTGATGCATCCGGGTACCGAATTGTTCGATGAGAGCGATATTGCCTGCCTGAGCAAACAGGTTGTTATCAAAAAGCTGGATATCTAGTCAGCGCGATATTTCACGGGGTCCCCTGCTGGGGATGGCAGTTTTCGCGCCTTTGATCAGCGTTTGATTAAGTCCAGCACCATGGCAATTGATGTCTGTCCTGCTCAGATGAATCTCCGTTCAAGGCTTTTCCAGACAAGCCCGATGAGTCCCATTGCCAATATGATGAATGGGACTATCGCTGCAGGTATATCCAGCGCCCATAAGGTCAGGCCCGAGTACAACAGCCAGACCGCAGGAATCAACGTAATAAGCCATAACATCCAACCTCTGAACATGATTAATGCCAGCCCCAGCGTAGTGACGGATGTGGGATCAGGATGAATGCCGAAAACCTCAGCCCTAAACCAGTTGCCACCACTTGCAAGCCCGATAAGAGGCAGACCTATCAGTCCTGCAAGCGCTAAGACACTACCCAGGACGGTAGAGAGTTTTTTACCAGGCCAGCTATCCAGGCCCGGTGCGATAACAGCTAGCAATAACAACAATGCTGCTTGAGTCAGAAATACATAAGCCATATAACTGCCCGCCCAGTTCAGTTCGGCATAAAACTGGATAAAAAAGGCAACGGCGATAAAAGCCCATACAGGAGCAATAAGCAGGCTGGCCAGGCGGGCGCGGTTATTCAGAGCCAGCCACAGGGTGACCGCGCCCAATATTATTGTCAGCAGATGCATGGGCCAGAATGTCTCACCCATGCGTTCAAGCAAGCGGAAATAAATCTCCGTGGTAAACGGAATAAAATCCTCCAGCGAGTAACTAAACCCGTTGCTCATAGCGACTCAATATAATCGACCATCTTTTGTCGGCAACTGGCTGATGGCATGGGCCCCATACCCGCTCGCATATTTTCACGCAAATGCACGACCTGCGTGGTGGCAGGAATAGCACAGGTAATCGCCGGGTGACTCACAATAAACTTCAACAGAAAATCAGCCCAAGTCGTGCAGCCGCACTCTTCAACGGCCCATTCAGGCAAGGGTTCATTGCGGCGTTTCAGACCTTTAATCAGGCTACCTCCATCATAGGGCCGATTGGCAATTACAGCGATCCCTCTCTCTTCAGCCAGTGGCAGCAGCCGGTTTTCCACTTCACGGTGCGAGATGTTGTAGGTCAGCTGAGCGAAGTCGATATCCTCGGAAACCATGATTTCTTCGAACTCCCGGTGGCGGCGACCATGCGAAGTGGTGATACCAATGTGATGAATCAGGCCTTCTTTTTTCATTTCACGCAGCGCTTCCAGATGCGCGCGCCAGTCTGCCAGGTTGTGCACCTGCACCAGGTCGAATTGATCCACATGCCATCGAGCTTTGAGATCAGCGACCTGCTCATGAGCTGAGCCACCAGCCGGGCTCCAGACTTTTTCAGCAGAAAAGAGGCTGTCGGGAATACCCAGTTGCTGCAAAGCATAGCCGATGACATCGGGCGCTGATCCATACATGGGTGAGGAATCGATCAGGCCCCCGCCCATGTCGAAAAACGCTTTGATCACCTCTGTTCGGGCTGCAAGCAATTTTGGATCGGTGCCGACATTGAAAGTTTGCCATGTGCCCAGACCAATGACCGGCAGGGCTTTGTCAGGCGCATATCGTTTCCTGAGCAGTTCTGTGCTGGCCGCAAAGCTTGGGAATGATGGCAACAATGTCACAGCCAGACCGGCCGTGATCATTTTGAGACTTTGTCTGCGAGTGAAACGATTGTTCATATTCAACACCCCTTGTGAGGTTTGAGAGGCACCATACCAGCGCATACGCTGCATGACAAACCACCCCACACAGGCGAAAAAGTCTAAACGATTAACAAATTTTTAAATCCCGACTGACACCATTTTCGTATACAGATGAAAAATTTTTAGTTTTATTTGCGTCACTCCGAAATCACTCATGTAAGCCGCCCGCTGGTCACGTTCAAACCGGCTGCAGTAAATCATCCACCAGGAACTGGACCGATTTATTGGCGCGGTATTCGTTGACAGCCAGTCTATATCGAATCAGGACTTTTGTGCCCTGCGCCAGCCAGTCCGGTTTACCCTGTCTGAAAGCCATGGCCGTGATTTGTCGCTTATCCGGCAGAGTTAAACTTAAGCGTAAATGATCCTGCTCCTGCCCTACCAGCCGCCAGTCGGCAACTTCAAACACCCCATGGAAGCGGGGTTCTTCAAAGCCCTGCCCCCAGGGCGCGGCGTTGGGTAATATCTCGGCCAGCTGCAGGTTGATTTCAGCATGATCAAGTTCACCATCGGAATGCAGGTGCTGTTGATAAACGCCAGGGTCGACCATATCGGTCAGCGCCGCTTCAAAGGCATTGGCAAAGGCTTCAAAATCGGTCTGTTTCAGCGTCAGGCCGGCCGCCATCGCGTGGCCGCCGAAACGTTGCAGCATCTGTGGATGACGGCTGGCAATGCGAGCCAGCACATCGCGGATATGGACACCGGCAATGGAGCGGGCCGAGCCTTTGATTTCGCCTTCATTACCGGGCGCAAAAGCAATCACCGGCCGATGCAGTTTTTCCTTGATTCGCGATGCCAGCAGACCGATGACACCCTGATGCCAGTCTGCGTCATAGAGACAGTAACCCGGTGCCTGCTCTTCCGTTTCCAGCGACAGTTTGTCGAGCATCTGCAGCGCATCCTGCTGCATCTGTTGTTCAACAGCGCGCCGCTCCAGGTTAATTTGATCCAGCTGCGCTGCCATCATTAAAGCCTGCTGCCAGTTATCGGTCAGTAGCAGATTGATACCGAGGCCCATATCTTCCATTCTGCCGGCGGCATTGAGTCTGGGCGCCACGCTGAAAGCCAGGTCAGGGCTGGCCAGTTTAGCCGCTTCACGTCCGGCTACCTGAGCCAGCGCCAGGATGCCGGCACAGGCGCGGCGTTGCCGCATCCGCTTGAGGCCCAGATCCACCAGAGTCCGGTTCAACTGGTCCAGTGGCACGACATCGGCCACAGTGCCCAGTGCCACAATATCCAGCCAGTCGGCGACATTGGGTTCTTTAATGCCCTTCTGTTCGAACCAGTTCTGTTCACGCAGGACCTGTCTCAGCCCTAACAGCAAATAAAAGCAGACACCGACACCAGCAAGGTTTTTGGATGGGAAAGTATCGCCGGGCTGGTTGGGGTTAACGATCGCATCGGCATCAGGCAGCATCTCACCGGCCAGATGATGATCGGTAACCAGGACTTTGATGTCCCGTCCTTTTGCGGCGCTGACGCCGGCGATGGCCGCAATGCCGTTATCCACAGTCAATAATAAATCCGGCTGCTGCTGTTGCGGAATTTCATTGAGTAGCTCCGGAGTCAGACCGTAACCGTGAACAAAGCGATTGGGGACAATAAAATCGATATGTTGCAGGCCAAAGGCGCGAAGACCGCGTATAGCGAGTGCACAACTGGTAGCACCGTCACTGTCAAAATCAGCGACCACGGTGATTTTCCATTGCTGCTGCAAAGCTTGCGTCAGAAGAGCCACTGCTTTATTCATTCCCAGCATCTGCTCGGGTCGTGGCAGATTATTGAGTTCAAAGAAAAGCGTCTCTGCCTCCTTAATACCTCTGGCGGCGAGCACCCGTCGCAGACAATCCGGCCAATTGGCCGGCAGCTGTTCCCAGCCACTGCTGTCGCGCTGTTTGATACTCATTGCTGTCATTACCAGAACCGCCAGCTTGATAAGGGAGTCAGTTTATAATCGCCCCACTCCGGAATAATCAGTTCTAACCCGCCAAGACGCCAGTATTTCAATGCCCGCATGGCCGGTAACAGCCAGTTTTGGGCGAGCGTCTGCCATTGTTGATCCCAGTCACTTTCTGGATCAAAGGCGAGAACATGTACCGCCTGTCTGGCGCTAATCTGTTCGAACTCGGACATACCGCTTTGGTAATCTGAGCCGGTTTCAACAGCCAGTGTTTTCAACAGCGGTGCTTCACCAGACACGTGCGGCCAGGCTCGCCAGGACGGCTGCGCTCCTTTGCCCCAGAACCAGAGGCTATTGATCGGGACTTTGCCGGCGGCTTCCCGTGCCTGGTTTTCCGGGCAATCAAATAACAGCATCTGAATTTCATTCCATAGCCGAATCCAGTCCTGCGCGCCCTCTCCGCTGGGCATGTAACCGGAGACGGGGCGCCCATGCAGCCCCTCTTTGGCAGCCAAATCCACGAGCGGCAGTTCATTGCATTCAAGCAGCCATTTATCGGCTTCCAGAACTGTGAGTCGGGCATCAAATTCATTCAGTAAAGGCTGTACACGGCTGGCAATAGCCTCTGCTTCATCGATACTTAAATCCAGATCCCGGTAAAACAGCAACAGTTGATCCCGGTCCGGGTGGAGATAACAGGGATCGGCACAGAGACTGTTTTGACTGCCTCCCCGCAATCGAGCAATGGGCAAATCTGTGCCTTTAAGCTTCTGCTCAGCAAATAAGGATAATAGCCGCCGGTAATAAGGACTGTCATCGGCGTGGAAACGGGCTTTTTTAAGACAGCGGTTTACAGACTCAGGCACCAGGCCGCGATTAAGTTCATTAGCAAAGAAAATAGCATAGTCAGGCAGCACCAGGCTCAGACGGGCCTTAGCCATCGTTGAGCACCTGCCTGACAAAGGGTATCGTCAATTTCCGTTTAGCCTGCAATGACGCTTTATCGAGCCGTTGCAGCACGGTCATCAGTGCCGGCATATCGCGGCCATAATGTCGTAACAGATATTGGGCCACCTCCTCCGTCATGGTCAGACCGCGGATTTGTGACTGCAATATCAAAGCCTGCTGTTTCTGTTCATCGTTCATTGTGGTCAGTTGATAGACCAGGCCGGTGGCCAGACGTGAGCGCAAATCAGGTAGCTCGATGGCGATGTTGGCCGGGTTATGTTCGGTCGCAACCAGCAAGTGTCCCCGGACATCATGCAGCCGGTTGAAACAATGAAAAAGTGCCACTTCCCATTCGCGTTTGCCGGCGACTGCTTCCAGATCGTCAAGACAGAGTAAATCAGCCTGCTCAAGCGACTCCAGCACGGCGGGCTGAGCGGTTTGAATCAACTCGGCCAGTGACAAATAGATTACACGGTAGCCCAGCTGCTGAACGCGTTCGGCACAGGCAATCAATAAGTGGGTCTTGCCGGTACCGCCTTCGCCGTAGAGATAGAGAAAATCGAGATTGTCGAGCTCACAGAAAGCCTGTAATGCCTGTTCGGTCTCAGGTTTGGCAAACAGGAAATTATCCAGGCGATAAATTTCCTGTGGCGTCAGGCGCAGGGTTAACTGGGTTTGGGCAACAGTCATGATAATGAATTAACTCAGGAATAAAGATGACTGCTGACATAGCGCTGATGCGCATGCCGCAACAGTACCATCACAACCGCCGCTACGGGCAATGCCAGCAATACGCCGGTAAAACCAAATAATTTGCCGCCAGCCAGTACTGCAAAGATAACCGCCACCGGATGCAGACCAATGCGCTCGCCGACAAAATGGGGCGTCAGCAACATGCCCTCTATCGATTGCGCCACAGTAAATACAATCACAACATAGAACACCGGCAACCATTCACCGAACTGGAAAAAAGCAGCGAGGCCGGCCAGTGCAATACCCACAATCAACCCCAGATAAGGCACAAAACTCACCAGGCCGGCAATCACACCCAGCAACAGCGCCAGTTCCAGACCAATCAGACTGAGGCCGATTGTGTAAATGATGGACAGTGACAGCATCACCATCAACTGGCCACGGATAAAGCCAGCCAGCATGTCGTCACATTCCAGTGACATTTCAATGACTTTGCCCGAATATCGCCGTGGCAGCAGTTCTCGGAAACGCGCTACCAGTAAATCCCAGTCGCGTAACAGATAAAATGTCAGCACCGGTATCAATACCAGATTCCCGACCCACTGCAGCAGTGCCATACCGGATTGAGTCACATAACTGAAGACGCCGCCGGCCACATTGCCCATTTCAGACCAGTAATTATTCAGCGCCTGTTTCAGGGTTTGCAGATTGAAAACATCACTGGGCAGACCGGCGCTGGTCAGTAACGGCTCCAGCGCTTTTTGTGCCATATTCAGATAGCCCGGCAGGTTGGTAAACAATTTGGTCACCTGACCGCTCAGCATCGGCAACAGAACCAGCAACAGGATGATCATGGCTATAAACAAGACAGCGAATACCACGGTCACTGCCACTCCGCGCGACAGTTTCCAGTTTTCCAGTCTGTCCACCAGGGGATCACCGAGATAGGCCAGCAAAGCGGCAATAAAAAAAGGCATCAACACTGCTGACAGCTGAAACAGTAACCAGCCCCCGGCAATCAGACTGACCAGGACTATCAGTTTATTGGTATCGCTCATCGTTTTTGTTTGATCTGCCGCCATGCTCTCGCTCCCCATACCAGAACATATTCCGTGCCGCTGTTAATGACACTCGCTACAACCAGCCAGATGCCAATCGTGACTACCTTGTCCAGTCCCGGCAGCCACTGTTGCTGAACCATCACCAGCAATACCAGTGCAATCTGCAGGGTGGTGTTGATTTTGCTGCTCCACAACGGACTGAGATCAAATTGCCCGAGATAATAATGATAAGCCAGCCCACCGCCGATAATGATGAGATCACGCCCCAGCACCAGCCACAACAACCAAAGTGGCAGCAGGCCTAGCCAGGTTAAGCTGGCAAAGGTAGCAACCAGCAATAGCTTGTCAGCAATCGGATCAAGAATTGAACCCAGCCGCGATTCCCAGTGGAAGTGTTTGGCCAGAAAGCCATCCAGACCATCTGAGATACCGGCGACGGCAAACAACAGCAAAGCCAGCTCAAACTGCTCCGTTGCCAGCGCCCACACCACAGGTGCAACCAGCACGATACGCAGCAATGAAATCAGATTGGGGATATCTCTCAAACTCAATGTAATAACCGATACTGTTTGGTGTCGCTGGTTTCAGATTGCGGCTCTTCGATCAGTAAACTGCCAACGGCCAGCGTTTTCTGCAACACATCCATACTGCCTCGAAAGGCGATATCCAGATCCAGTTGTTGCGCTCCCAGGTTGATGACACGAATATCGCTGATGAGTTCAAGCTTTTCCAGATAAGCCATCAATCGGCTGAAATCGGCGTAGCTCAGCACGTCGTTGATTTGCATGGTCAGTCGCTGTGATTCACTGCCGTTGTCGACCAGTTGGCCAAACTGCAGCGCCAGATTATCAGCCAGATGGCCCATGCCTGCAGCAAATGCCTCGCGCACCGATCCCTGCGACTGCCAGGAGGTATTGATGCCCGCTCCATTTGCCTGCCACTGAACCTGTACCTGATCACCATTAAACTGCATCACGGAGGTCATGACGATATCAGCACCATAACGATCAGAAGCGGCATCAATCGCTGCCTGATTGTCTTCACGGATATCGGCGACCGATAAAGCCCCCTGATCCTGTAAATCCATCAATGGCAATAAAATCGGTAAACCGCGTTGATCTGCGGCCTGGTTCAGCGGTCTGAAAACGCCCATCGGTGAGCTTTCCAGTCCAAGGATACTGGCTTCGCCATTATTGTCGACGACTGCCCAGATTAAAATATCGGGTCGGTTATTGCCCCAGACAGGCAGCTGAAGTTCTTTAACGGCGCGATTAACCGCTGCCGGGTCAAATCGCATAGACAGGGAGAGCTCATCAGGCTGAGTTAAATCCGCGCCGATAATGTTGGTACGCCGGTATTCGTACTGCTGCATAAACTGCTCAGCCCTGGACAGTACGGGGGCCAGTGGCGCTGTTTCCAGCAGGGCCTGGTTACCGACGACTTTAAGCATCACCTGCTGTAGTAATTGTGGCATCAACTTTGCCCTTTCCTGCTGGTCGCGCGAGCTGACCGGTGTCGAGGCCTGGTAAAGATTATCCACCTCGGCAGCCTGGCTGCCAAAGGTTAAACTGAGCAAAATTAGGGCAATAAATAATCGATGCATTGTGGTATTCTAACACGCTGTTTTCAACGTGTGACGACCTGCAGGCCGGTCTGTCGGGATCGAGCTGTTAAGCGTCTGCAACCAGTATAAATTTTCAGGAACAAACCATGACCGATCGCGCGGATTCTTCTCGCACTTCTCTCAGTTATCGTGATGCCGGTGTTGATATCGAGGCCGGTAATGCACTGGTGGATCGTATCAAACCCCACGCGGCGAAAACCCGTCGTCCCGGCGTAATGGCCGGCCTGGGTGGTTTCGGCAGTCTGTTTGAATTGCCATTGGATCGTTACAAGCAGCCGGTTCTGGTATCAGGCACCGATGGCGTAGGGACCAAACTGCGCCTCGCCATTGAAGCCGGTATTCACAACACTATCGGTATTGATCTGGTCGCCATGTGTGCCAATGATATCGCCGTCCTGGGCGCCGAGCCGCTGTTCTTCCTTGACTACTATGCCACCGGCAAACTGGATGTCGATGTTGCTGAATCCGTGGTTTCCGGTATTGCTGAAGGCTGTCTGCAGGCAGGCGCTGCACTGGTCGGTGGCGAAACAGCGGAAATGCCCAGCATGTATGAAGACGGTGATTATGACCTGGCTGGTTTCTGTGTTGGCGTCGTCGAAAAAGACGGCGTTATCGATGGCAGCAAAGTCGCTACCGGTGACAAACTGATCGGTCTCGCCGCTTCCGGTCCTCACTCCAACGGCTACTCCCTGATCCGTAAAATTCTGGAACGCAGTGGTCAGTCGATGAATGATGATTTCGACGGAAGCACACTGGGTGAAAAACTGCTGGCGCCCACCCGGATATACGTTAAGTCTCTGCTTGAACTGAATGACAAAATCAGTATTCATGCTTTGTCGCATATCACCGGCGGCGGTCTGCTGGAAAACATTCCACGGGTATTGCCTGAAGATAAGAAAGCGGTTATCAGTGCCGACAGCTGGCAACGTCCTGCTGTATTTGACTGGCTGCAGGAACAGGGCAATGTTGAAGACAAGGAAATGTACCGCACCTTCAACAACGGCATTGGCATGGTCGTTATTGTCGCAGCGGAAGAGGCGGACACCGCGCTCAGCCTGCTGCATGGTCTGGGTGAAGAAGCCAGCCTGATTGGGCAGATTGAAAACCGCGCTGCTGACGAAGATAGTGTGGTAATCAACTGAGATGACTGAACCTCGTTCCAAAGCACGACTGGTGATCCTGATTTCCGGCCGTGGCAGCAATATGCGCTCAATTGTTGAAGCAGCCAGCAAAAACGAACTCGCTGTTGATATTGCCGCAGTCATCAGCAACCGTCCTGATGCGGCAGGCCTTGAATTCGCCCAACAGGCCGGTATCAACACCGAGGTGATTGATCACAAACAATTCGACAGCCGCGAGCGTTTTGATTCCGCCATGGCTGAGGCCATCGACGCTTACCAGCCGGACTTTGTCATCCTGGCCGGTTTTATGCGAATTCTGACAGCCGATTTTGTCGAGCACTACAGCGGCCGCCTGCTCAACATTCACCCTTCCCTACTGCCTAAATTCAAGGGGCTGCACACCCATGAGCGAGCGATTGAAGCTGGCGAAACCGAGCATGGCGCCAGTGTGCATTTTGTCACAGCAGAGCTGGATGATGGTCCGGTAATATTACAGGCCCGCGTGCCGGTATTGCCTGACGATGATGCCGATACGCTGGCGGCCCGGGTGCTGGAGCAGGAACATCTGCTTTATCCAGCTGCCATACAGAAGCTGGTGTCACAACAAACGGAATAAATATGCTCAGACTGTTCAGTTATATCCTGCTTTTTTGCCTCAGCAATCCGGCATTGGCCAGTGATATTCCTGACTTCTCTGCCAATTACCTGGTCAGATTGAACGGCATACAGGCCGGAGAGCTCAAACGCACGCTTACGACGCAGGAAAACGGGCTGCGTAAATTCAGCTCGGTATCACAGGCCAAGGGGGTCTTTTCTTTCTTCAAACCCGATGTCATCGAAGAGACTAGTGTCTGGAAGCTGGTTGATGACCGTGTCACACCCCAGCGCTACCGCTATCAGCGTACCGGTGGCAAGAAAGATAAATTCCTGCAGATGCAGTTCAACTGGCGGCAGAAACAGGTCAGTATTGATGACCGTGAGCACCCCTGGGAACTCGACATTAAGACCGGCGTATTGGATAAACTGGTGTATCAGATCAGCCTGATGCGGGATCTGAACAAGGGCATCAAGCAGGTTGACTATCTCATCGCCGATGGCGGCCATCTTAAAACTTACGAAATCAAAGTCCTGGCCAGGGAAACCATCACAACACCGATGGGACAGATCGAAACCATCAAGCTGACCCGCCACCGCGAAAAACCCAATGACCGTGAAACCACACTGTGGTGTGCGCCGGCACTGGGTTATCTGCCGGTGAAACTGGAGCATGTCGAAGATGAAGCCGTGTTCACAGCCGTGTTGCGGCGTCTGCAGGGTATCGATACTGAACAGGCCTTTACCTCACTACAACCTGCCAAACAATTGAGCAACCATGAGTGACAAACGTTTCCGTATTGTAAAAGAGGAAATGCCTTTTAAAGGCTTTTTCAACATCAAGAAGTACACGCTTGAGCACACGCTCTACAATGGTGGCTGGAGCAGTCAAATTGTTCGCGAAGTTTTCCATCGCGGTAACTGTGTTGCCGTCCTACTTTACGACCCGGAACGTGATGAAGTCGTCATCATTGAACAGTTTCGTGCAGGGGCTATTCTGAAATCCAGCCAGGAAGAAGCCTGGCTGCTGGAAATTGTCGCCGGTGCCATGGAGGCGGGTGAGACTGCTGAAGATGTGGCGCGTCGTGAAGCGATGGAAGAAGCCGGTTGTGAAGTGCAGGAAATGATAAAAATCCGCGAATTTTTCACCTCACCTGGTGGCACCTCAGAATATCTGACCTTGTTCTGTGGCCGGGTCGACACCCGTGAAGTCGGCGGCGTTCACGGCGTCGATCATGAGGATGAGGATATCGCTGTCAGTAGTCTGCCCTTTGAAGAAGTCTGGCAACTGCTGGAAAACGGCCGCATTGAGTCAGCGATCCCGATCATTGCCATTCAATGGCTGGCACTTAACCGCACTGAGCTCCGTCAGCGTTGGCGCTGACACCTTAATCAAAGTGCAAGGGCGGTTGATCTGCCCGTTTTCTCAGCCACGCCACTGCACGATAAATTGAAGGGCGCTGAATCAGCCAGCGCTCAAACGTATACTTACCGGGAAAGTTCAGCAATAACACGCCGATCAGCAAAGTCAGCAGACCCTGCCCCGGCAGCACCAGCATAGCTAAACCCAGTAAAACGAAAATCAGGCCAAATATATTTTTAACGACAAGCACAGTCCATCGAACCACGAAGTGCTGCTCGGCCCAGGGGGTAGTATGCCGTTTGCTCTCGGCGAAGTAATCGACTGGAATTCTGACCACCAGAAACGGAATCAGAAACAGGGATGCGACAAAAAAAACCAGAGAGCCGAGTCCCAGCATCACTAGCAGGGTTTCGTTTCCCCAAATGCTATCGAACAGATCCTCAAACACTCTCAACAATGACTGCATAGGCAGCTTCAGCTCTGTTAATCAGCTGTCCGGACTGATACGGTAACTGACCTGCATGTGATGCACCGCTCCGGGTGCCACAATAATGCTGTTGGCGATCGCATTGGCCGTTTCCACACAAATGAACTGCTCATAATCTTCTGCAGACATATCATTGAGCTGTGCCGCCTTGTCCCAGGGGTTCCAGACCACAAAATTGTCAGCCCCCTGATGCTCAATCTCAATACGGCGGTTCAGGCTGGGATCGACTATCGATACTTTGCTTGGGGCATTGAGATAAACCCGATCAGTCTCACCTTCAGTGGTGATATCGCCATCCTGCTTCTGCCGGGCAAAGCCCAGTGTCTTGTCAAGGTAGTCGACGCCGTCCAGGCCACTGACACGGGTCTGTTTGACATCACCGACGCGGAAATAACTGTGCAGTGCCTTGGAGACACTGAAGGGAATTTCACCCTTGTTTTCTGTAGTTAGCGAAATATTAAGCTGATCGCCAATATGAATTTTCTTGCGCAGACGGAACTCGCTGGGCCACCACTGCTTACTCGTTGCTGTGGACTCCAGACCCAGTGTGATTTCGACATTGTCGTCATGCAGCTGACTGTCGAGCACTTCCCAGAAAAGGTTCCGGGCAAAGCCATGCGCCTGACGTCCCAGATCACCCGGATCATCACCAAACCAGGGCCAGCACAGTGGCACGCCGCCACGTATCGCTTTACCCTGTTGGTAAATCGCTTTCTTACTCAGGTAGAACAGATCATGTTCAGCACGTGCCGGTTTGAATGACAACATCTGACCACCATAAAGCGCAACCTTGGCCTCAGCGCGAGCTGTCGAGACCTGAATCAGGGGCATACCAGACGGGCCCTCTACAAAACTGACCTTATCGTCGCGCCCGAAAATGCGATTTAATGTATTGAGATCCTGCATGAGACATTTTCCAGACAAAAAGACGGGCTGGAACGCCCGTCTTTCCTAAGACATGGCTGAACTGAATTCAGTCAGACATCCCGATTAGTGCTGGTGACCACCCTCTCCATGAACGTGACCGTGTTCCAGTTCTTCTTCACTGGCTTCACGTACTTCACGAATGGTCACATCAAAATTCAAATGAACGCCTGCCAGCGGGTGATTACCATCAACCGTGACGCTTTCATCTTTAACATCAGTCACCGTCACAAGTACCGGACCCTGCTCGGTTTCAGACTGAAACTGCATGCCCACTTCAACGTTGTCAACACCGCTGAACAGTTCACGCGGCACATCCTGTTTCAGTTGTTCATGGCGCTCACCGTAAGCCTTGGCCGGTTCGATGCTGGCCTGAACTGCATCACCTGCTTCTTTACCCAACAGTGCTTCTTCGAGACCAGGAATAATATTGCCGGCACCATGCAGGTAAGCCAGCGGACCCGCACCTTCCGAGCTGTCGATGACGCTACCGTCGTTATCTTTGAGTGTGTAATCGATAACAACGACTGTATTATCTGCAACTTTCATTGAATTTCCTCTACTTGGATGTTTTGGATTACAGCTGCAGCTTCTTCACTACAACCTGAGGCATTGACGCCAATGGCTTCAGCCATTTCACAACAGGGCTGTGAGTTTGACACAGCGTCCTAGACACCGGCAACGACTCATCCGTGGCAGCGTTAGCAGCCCGGATGTGCGATAGCCTGTCTGCTGATAGTCTAATGATGACGGATTTGTCATATTTTTTCCAGCCAACCCAATGCTGCAGTGACCTGATTGCTTACACTGATATACTCAAACACCGATTAAGACTGGGTTACATGCTGAAAACCGAGCATTCTAACACCATTACCCAATGACGACTAATATGAGCCAACTGCTGCTGTTCAACAAGCCATTCAACATCCTCACCCAGTTCACTGACACTGAGGGCCGCCAGACTTTAAAAGACTTTATCGAGGTCGAGGGTGTGTATCCCGCAGGTCGTCTGGACCGCGATAGCGAGGGACTGTTGCTACTGACCGATGATGGCGCCTTGCAGCAACTGATTGCCAATCCCCATTTCAAACTGGCTAAAACTTACTGGGTTCAGGTTGAAAATATCCCCGATGAAACCGCGCTGCAACAGCTGCGCGAAGGCATCACACTGAAAGACGGCCCCACTCTGCCTGCCGAGGTCAGTCTGATCGAGCCACCAGCTATCTGGCCCCGCAACCCGCCCATCAGGGAACGGCAGCAAATTCCGACACAGTGGCTTTCACTGACCATTCGCGAGGGTCGTAACCGCCAGATCCGCAGAATGACTGCCGCCGTCGGACACCCGACTCTGAGGCTCATTCGCGTGGCGATTGGTCCATGGCAACTGTCCGGGCTGCAGCCCGGACAATGGCGAGCGATAGACGAGGCAGTCGTGATAAAATGGCGTGATGATTTGGAAACCAAGAACCACCGTCGCCGCCGTCGTCGAGCGCAACAACCAGTTTCTACTGGTCGAGGAAGAAATCAACGGCAAAATGACACTCAACCAGCCCGCCGGACATCTCGAGCCAGACGAAAGCCTGATTGAGGCTGTTATTCGGGAAACGGACGAGGAAACAGCCTGGCAGTTTGAGCCCGAGGCACTGGTCGGCATCTATCGCTGGGTGCATCCACTCAAGAACGAAACCTATATCCGCTATTGTTTTTGCGGCCAGGTCGCCCAACATAATCCGGAACAGGAACTGGACGGGGATATTCACCGCGCCCTGTGGATGACGCTGGAACAGATTGAAGCTAGACAGGCCGAACATCGCAGCCCACTTGTGCTGCAATGTTTTCAGGACTACCTGGCAGGTCATCGCTATTCACTGGATTTATTACGTAACTGATATGGCAGAACAGAAAAAAGTAGTCGTCGGACTTTCCGGCGGTGTCGATTCCTCAGTCGCAGCGCTGCTGCTTAAACAGCAGCATGACAAAGTCGAAGGCCTGTTTATGAAAAACTGGGTCGATTTTGCTGATGAGAGTGAATGTACGATTGAGGAAGATCGTAAAGACGCCATGTCAGTGGCGGAAACCGTCGGCATTGACTTCCACGAAGCCAATTTTGCGATGGAATACTGGGATTATGTGTTCAAGCATTTCCTGGATGAATACCGGGCCGGCCGCACACCCAACCCCGATATTCTCTGCAACCGCGAAATCAAGTTCAAAGCCTTCCTCGACCATGCGATGGAACTGGGCGGTGTGCTGATTGCGACTGGTCACTACGCTCGCGTGCAGGAGCGTGACGGTCAATTCCACCTGCTCAAGGGCAAGGATGATAAAAAAGACCAGAGTTACTTTCTTTATACCCTCGGTCAGGAACAGCTTTCCCGCACGCTGTTTCCGCTGGGCGAGTTGCCCAAAACCGAGGTACGGGAAATCGCTGAGAAAGCCGGGTTTATCAACCACGATAAAAAAGACAGCACCGGTATCTGCTTTATCGGCGAACGTCAGTTCCGCGAGTTTCTGAGCCGTTACATTCCGGCCCAGCCCGGCGAGATGCGTACGCCGGAAGGCGAATATATCGGCGAACATGCCGGTTTAATGTATTACACCCTGGGTCAGCGCCAGGGTCTGGGTATCGGCGGACGTAAAAACAGCACTGGCGAGCCTTGGTTTGTCGCCGGTAAAGATATGGATAGCCGCACGCTGTATGTGGTGCAGGGTGATCACCCCTGGCTCTGGAGTCAGAGCCTGAAAGCCGAACAATTGTCATGGGTGGCAGGCGAAGCACCGGCTTTCCCTTGCCGTGCCGCGGCTAAAACCCGTTATCGTCAGCCTGATCAGCCCTGCACCATTACGCAGGATGATGATGGTTTAATCCACGTCGAATTCGATGACAAGCAACGCGCTGTGACCCCCGGTCAGTCGGTCGTTTTCTATCAGGGTGATGACTGCCTCGGCGGTGGCATTATTGTCTCCACTGATGCACCCGGGGTGCACCCATGAGCCTGTCTGATCGCCAGCGTGACAGAACCATCGCCCTCGCAGCGGTCGTCCAATCGGCCATGCTGGTGCAGCATATCGCCGAAAGCGGTCAGGCCAGCGCGACCGATATCGAAACTCTTTTGCAGAGTCTGCTGGTAGAAGATGCGCCGACCACCGAGGCGGTATTCGGCGGTATCGGCAACCTTCGTCCCGGACTGCGTGAACTGAGCCAGCAACTGTCAAAAAAGAAAGAGCAAAAGGATGTGGTGTTGCTGCGTTACGTTATCAGCCTGCTGCATCTGGAAC
Source organism: Methylophaga sp. (assembly GCF_009711715.1). Lineage (GTDB taxonomy): Bacteria > Pseudomonadota > Gammaproteobacteria > Nitrosococcales > Methylophagaceae > Methylophaga. The sequence continues at coordinate 125,655 of NZ_VENF01000011.1, forward strand.
GGCAACTGGCCAAAAATCCGAAAATGATGGATACCATCGGTCTGGAACTGGAACAGGTGCCGCAGCAGATAGAATACTTCGGCGAGATTATGGCACCGCAGGTGATTGCCCGTTTTGCCGATATTTATCATCGTACTTTGAGCCAGCTTAAACCACAGATACAGGTTTACGGCGATCCGAATTATCTGCAGCAACCGGATAACGTCAATAAAGTTCGTGCCCTGCTGCTAAGTGGTATCCGTGCAGCAGTTCTGTGGCGTCAAAAAGGCGGCCGCCGCTGGCAGTTCCTGTTTCAGAGCAACAAGATCCTCGCTGCCGCTGAAGAACTTTACGCCGCTTGCTGAATAAACAGTTTTTTACTGATTTGCAAAAACAAAGCGGTCGACAGACCCGCTGAGGCGAAAATCATGCACATCACCACGATCTGGTAATGCGCTGCCACAATCGGTGACACGCCTGATAATATCTGACCGGTCATCATCCCTGGCAGCGAGACCAGTCCCACCGCCAGCATACTGTTGATAGTCGGGATAAACGCGGCCTGAAACGCATCATTGCGCGCCTGCCTGAAAGAAAGCTGACGTGACAGTTCTGTCGCCAGCCGTTCAGCTGCCAGACTGACGCTGTTCATTGAGTTGGCAAAAATCATCCCTGCCAATGGAATCATGTAGCGCGGATCAAACCAGGGTTCGAGACTGATAACAAGCTGGGTGACCAACAGCAGCGTCAACCCGCCTCCCGCTAAAATACTGACAAAAGCATGTTTGAATAACCTTGTGCGGTTCGGCTTGACTGTGCCCAGCGCAATCCAGCTCGCCGCCAGTACCATCACCAGCATCACTGTGACAACTATCCAGGCTTGCTCGGCAGCAAAAATCGTCATCAGAATATAACCGACCAACAGCAACTGAATCAGCATCCTGATCAGGGCATAGACGGCATTACCGGCCTGCAGTGACCAGTGCCACATAATGCCGATAACCAGCAAGACCGGCACAAAGGCCAGTGCCAGCTTGATGGGGGGTATGACTTGTATGGTTTCGTTCATTATAAAAAAGGCTGTTTCCCGTAAGGAAAACAGCCTCTTGTGCTTTAAAATGCGGGATTAGCTCGCCGCCTGGCGATACTCATCCAATTCATGGAAGTTCAGATAACGGTAGATATCCGCGGCCATCGGCTGAATACCTGAAACGGCTTCCATATATTCAGCCACTGTCGGGATTTTACCGATGCTGGCCACCACCGCAGACAACTCGGCAGAGGCCAGATAGACATCGGCATTGTTGCCCAGACGGTTAGGGAAATTACGGGTCGAGGTTGAAACTACCGTGGCACCATCCGCCACCCTTGCCTGGTTACCCATACACAATGAACAACCCGGTGTTTCGGTACGGGCACCAACGCGGCCGAAAGTGCTGTATACACCTTCTTCGGTGAGCTGATGCTTATCCATTTTGGTTGGTGGCGCAATCCACAGTTTCACCGGCAGACTCTTCATGTTTTCCAGCACTTTGCTGGCCGCACGGTAATGACCGATATTGGTCATGCAGGAACCGATAAAGACTTCATCGACTTTGGCACCCTGCACTGCTGAGAGTGGTTTGATATCATCCGGATCATTCGGACAGGCCAGAAGCGGCTCGGTGATTTCGTTCAGATCAATATCAATCACGGCAGCATATTCAGCATCTGCATCCGGCTCCAGCAGTTCCGGCTTATCCAGCCACTCTTTCATCGAGTCGATACGACGCTGCAGCGTGCGGGCATCCTGATAACCTTCGGCAATCATCCATTCCATCAGCGCAATATTGGAGTTCAGGAACTCGATAATCGGCTCTTTGTTCAGGCGCACGGTACAACCGTTGGCACTGCGCTCGGCAGAGGCATCGGACAGTTCAAATGCCTGCTCGACTTTGAGATCAGGCAGGCCTTCAATTTCCAGCACACGGCCGTTGAAGATGTTCTTCTTGCCTTTCTTTTCCACCGTCAGCAGTCCCTGCTGAATCGCCGCATATGGAATGGCATTCACCAGATCACGTAAAGTGATACCCGGCTGCATTTCGCCTTTGAAACGAACCAGTACCGATTCCGGCATATCCAGCGGCATCACGCCCAGTGCAGCACCAAAAGCGACCAGACCGGAACCGGCCGGGAAGCTGATACCAATCGGGAAACGGGTATGCGAATCACCACCGGTACCAACCGTATCCGGCAGAATCATGCGATTGAGCCAGGAGTGAATGATGCCGTCCCCCGGACGCAGAGAAACACCGCCACGGGTGCTGATAAAGTCCGGCAGTTCGTGTTGCAGTTTGATATCAACCGGTTTCGGATAAGCCGCGGTGTGACAGAAAGACTGCATCACCAGATCAGCAGAAAAGCCCAGACAGGAGAGTTCTTTCAACTCATCGCGGGTCATGGCACCGGTTGTATCCTGTGAACCCACTGTGGTGACTTTCGGTTCGCAGTAAGTATTAGGTCGAACACCATCAACCCCACAGGCGCGGCCAACCATTTTCTGCGCCAGGGTAAAGCCTTTGCCGGTATCGACCGGATCAACCGGACGCACAAAGACGTCAGACGGGCCCATGCCCAGCGTTTCGCGGGCCTTGTCGGTAAGGCCACGGCCGATAATCAACGGGATGCGGCCACCGGCACGGACTTCATCAGCCAGCGTCGTCGGACGCATGGTGAACTCACTGATCGTGTCACCCGCTTCATTCACAATCTTGCCTTCATAAGGATAGATGGTGATCACATCACCGCTTTCCATATGCTGCACATCACATTCGATCGGCATGGCACCGGAATCTTCGGCGGTGTTAAAGAAAATCGGCGCGATATTATTGCCCAGAATCACACCACCCTGACGCTTATTAGGCACGTAAGGCACATCGTGGCCCATATGCCAGAGCACAGAGTTGATAGCTGATTTACGTGAGGAACCGGTGCCAACGACATCACCAACCAGCGCCAGCGGATAGCCTTTTTGTTTGAGCTTCTCAATGTCGGCAATAGGATCATCCATTTTGCTCTGCAACATCGCTTTAGCGTGGAGCGGTATGTCCGGACGGCTCCAGGCCTCGGTAGCCGGTGATAAATCATCAGTATTGGTCTCACCCGGTACCTTGAATACGGTCAGTGTGATTTTATCTTCCATTTTGGGACGCGAGGTAAACCACTCAGCCTCGGCCCAGGACTGTAATACCCGCTTGGCATAGTCGTTGGTTTCAGCTTTTTCCACCACATCATGGTAGAGGTCATACACCATCAGGGTTTTGCAAAGCGCCTGTTCCGCTGTAGCGGCTGTTTCTTCAATATCAAGCAAATCAATCAGCGACTGGACGTTATAACCGCCCATCATGGTACCCAGCAATTCGGTGGCACGGACTGGCGTAATCAAATCGCATTGCGTATTGCCTTTAGCAATATCGGTCAGGAAACCGGCTTTGACATAGGCAGACTGATCGACACCGGGCGGTACCCGATGGATCAGCAGGTCCAGTAAGGTTTCGCTGTTTTCATCACCGGCTTTCAGCTGTTCGACCAGAATCGATACCTGCTCGGCATTAAGCGGTAATGGTGGCAGCCCTTGCTGGGCACGTTCCTCGACATGTGATTGATATTCAGTTAGCACAGATAGTCACCCCAAAAGTTTCTTAAATCAGATGCAGGCATTTTACCTGAAAGCATCTGGGCACGGCGAACTCTGATATAATTTGGCTCAATTTTCTAACTAATCCAATTAACACAGTTTCATCGGAGTATTCATGGATTTAACCGCTTTAACCGCGATTTCGCCGGTTGATGGTCGTTATGCTTCCAAAACCGAAGCCCTGCGCCCGTTCTTTAGTGAATATGGTTTACTGCGTGCCCGCGTCGAAGTCGAACTGCGCTGGCTGCATTTGCTCGGTAACAATGCTGACATCAAAGAAGTCCCTAAACTGAGCGGTGAGGCGGAAACCTTTCTCAACGACATGATTGCCAATTTCTCCGTTGAAGATGCAGCAGAAATTAAAGACATCGAGCGTACGACCAATCACGATGTCAAAGCGGTCGAATACTTCATCAAGAAAAAATTCAAAGCGAATGACGAACTGAATGCGGTCAGTGAATTCGTTCACTTTGCCTGTACTTCAGAAGACATTAATAACACGGCGTACGGCATCATGCTAAAAAATGCCCGTGAGCAGGTCATTCTGCCGGAAATGGACAACATCATTGCGTCCATTCGCAAACTGGCCCAGCAACACGTTGACACACCGATGATGTCGCGTACCCATGGTCAGCCCGCCTCACCCACCACCCTGGGTAAAGAACTGGCGAACGTTGTCCAGCGTCTGGAATTGCAGCGTACCCATGTTGCAGCGGTTTTACTCTACGGCAAAATGAACGGTGCTGTAGGTAACTACAATGCTCACTATGCCGCCTACCCGGAAGTCGATTGGCCGATGATGGCCCATGCCTTTGTCACTGGCCTGGGTCTGCGCTGGAATCAGTTCACGACGCAGATTGAGCCACACGACTATATGGCTGAATTATTCCAGGCCATGATCCGCTTTAATACTGTGCTGATCGATTTCTGCCGTGATGTCTGGAGCTACATCTCTATCGGTTATTTCAAGCAGAAAACCGTTAAGGGCGAAATCGGTTCCTCCACCATGCCGCATAAAGTGAATCCCATCGATTTTGAAAATGCTGAGGGTAATCTTGGCATTGCCAATGCCGTCTTCGATCATCTGGCCCTGAAACTGCCGATTTCGCGCTGGCAACGTGATCTGACCGACTCTACCGTCCTGCGTAACCTGGGCGTCGGTTTTGCGCACTCCCTGCTGTCCTACAGCTCGGCGCTGAAAGGTATTGGCAAGCTGGAACCGGCACCGGAAGCGATGGCCGCCGATCTGGATGCCAACTGGGAACTGCTGGCCGAGCCGATTCAGACCGTGATGCGTCGCTATGGCATCGAGAACCCGTATGAGAAACTCAAAGAGCTGACACGTGGTCAACGTGTTAACAGAGACATCATGCAGGACTTCATCGACGGACTGGAACTGCCGGAAGACGCCAAAGCCAGCCTCAAAGCGATGACACCGGCCAGCTATATTGGTAATGCGGCGGACCAAGCCAGAAACGGTTAACAATGACTGAGAATATCCCGACTGAAGATAATGGCACACTGTTGACTTTCGACAGTCGGGATCAGGCTGCCAAACTGGCTTTGGACCTCATCAACAAGGCCCGCCAGGAAATCTGTTTCTTCGGGCCGCTGATTGATCCGGTACTGTTCGATAACGATGCAGCTGCGGAAAAACTGAGCGAGTTTGCCCGGCGCAGTCCACGCACCCGTATTCGTATTGTTGTGAACGATACACAGAAAAATGTGGTCAACAGTCATCGCCTGCTGCCGTTGGCACAGAAGCTCACCAGTTCGATTGACATTCATATCGCCGGCAGCAAACACCGGGATCTGCGCCAGCAATATATGCTGGTCGATGGCAAAGCCTATCTTTTTTGCCCTGTTGCCGAACGTTACCAGGGCCGGGCTGAAATGCACGCCCCCGCAGCGGTCAGGGAAATGCAGCAGGACTTCGAGGAAATCTGGAATCACAGTAAACCGGATATCAATACAAGGCGGCTGAACCTATGAGAATCGTCCTGCTGTTATCTGCCCTGCTGCTATCCGTCTCGGTTTTTGCCGAAACGCAAATCCATACCATCAATCTCAAACACCGGTTGGCAGCAGAAATCCTGCCCCAAATTGAAGCGTTCCTGCCGGAAACCGCAACGATCCGTGCTTATGACAATGTGCTGATTCTGAAATCGGACCGGGCCACGCTCGCCAATGTGCAGCAGCTCCTTGAGCAACTGGATAAACCGCAGCAAAGCCTGATCGTCACGGTAACCCGCAGCACGGAAGACCTTTCTCATCAGCGCGGCAGGCAGGATCAGCTTGAGCTTGAGGCCGATGAAGATATCCAGGCTTCAGTAAATATTAACCGCTGGTCGACAAAAAATAGCGATGATCGCGATCAACACTACCGTGCACGCACCATCAGCGGAAACCCGGTCTCTATCTCACTGGGTGAAGATACGCCTCAGCAACAACAGCTGGTATTTGTCGGACCCCGTGGTGTCGCGGTTGCCAATGAAACGCGATATATCAGTACCGCCAACGGCTTTCAGGCTGTGCCCTATCTGTTGCCCGACGGCCAGGTCAGGGTTGAAATACATCCTTTCTTCAGTAAGCTGTCGCGGGTCGATGGCGATATTCGCGGTAGTGAAGTCATCACTACGGTCGTGGGACAAACCGGTGAATGGCTGGAAATCGGCCGCATCACCGAAAACGCGGAGCAGCAACGCGAGGGTGTTACCAGCTACCGCAGTCACGGCGAACAGCAGCAAATTTTGTATCTGAAAATCGAATTATCCAATTAAGCAAGAGCCAATATGAATGTGAAAGAAGCGATCGTCAGTCGACGGTCTGTGAAACATTACGACCCTGAGCATGAGATGACCGAAGCTGAAGTTCAGGAACTGATGGAACATACCATTCTGTCACCAACCGCTTTTAATCTGCAGCACTGGCGCTTCGTCAATGTGGTCGACAAGGACAAGCGTGAACAGATCAAAATCGCCAGTTGGGGCCAGTCACAGGTAACTGACGCTTCCATGCTGCTGGTCCTGTGTGCCGACCTCAATGCCTGGGAGAAAGATCCACAACGCTACTGGCGTAATGCACCGAAGGAAGTCCAGGACTTCATGCTGCCGGCCATCGAGAACTATTACACCAACCATCATCAGGGCATGCGTGATGAGTGCATCCGCTCTGCCGGTATTGCCGCAACCAGCATCATGCTGATGGCACGTGAAATGGGCTATGACAGTTGCCCGATGGATGGTTTCGACTTCGATAAAGTCGCACGGGTCATCAACCTGCCACATGATCACATCATCGTGATGATGATCACGATTGGTAAGAAAATCCAGGATGCGCGTCCTCGCGCCGGTCAGTTACCGCTGGAAGAAGTATTCTTTACCGACCGTTTCCCGGGTAATAACCAATAACAGCCGGATTGCGGATAGCGCTTTCTTGCACCGTTATGCTGAGGCAGGTTTAGATAATGGGTGGTGGCGCTTCTGAAACACAGTTGCGCCCTTTCCGTTTGGACATATACAAGGCACGATCAGCGCGCTGCATAAAGCTTTCGACACCTTCGGTGGGGACATAGCGGGCAACACCGAAGGAAATCGTAATTTGACCCAGCGATTCATGGGTATCCTTACGCTGAATGCGCTTGGAAGCGATTTCCTGACGGATATTATCCGCCACGGTCTTGGCATTCTGCAGGCTGGTATTGAGCAGAATGATTGAGAATTCTTCACCACCGTAACGTGCGACCAGATCCCGCCCTTTGACACTGTCTCTCAAGGCGTTCGCAATCACTTTCAACACCTGATCACCTACCAGGTGTCCGTGCTGATCGTTAATGTCTTTGAAATTATCAAGGTCGCAGAACAGCAGGCACACATCAAGACCGCTACCGTCAGCATCTTCAGTGACTTTAGCCACCAGATCATCAAAAGCTTTGCGGTTTGCCAGACCCGTTAAGGTATCGGTTTTCGCCTCACGCTTGGTGACTTCCAGCTCTTTTTTGAGCTTGTTAACTTCCACCATCGCGGTATTGAGACGCTCGGTCAGCAACTCACCATTGTTGATGGCCAGGCGGGTCTCATTCAGAATCTCATCAACGATCTCGTGAATCTGTTGCGGACTCATATCGCGGTTGACCTTGCCCATCAGCGTGTTCAGGTGCTGATTAACCTTGTCATTGTGCGCCACACTGCTGCAGACAAAGTTCACGACTTCGCGCAACAGCCGGGCGAGCTCGAGGCGCAACTCAATCACTTCCTGACGATCTTTTTCCAGATTGAAAAACTGGTCATGAAGTGTCTTGCACTGTGCCTGGCTCAGCTCGGGATTGACTGCAAGCATAGACTGGATTTGTTCAGACAGTTTGGCATTGGCACCCGACACATGCTCATACCAGACAGCGTAATTATCCGGTGTCATCGGTACACCGTGCTTTCTCATCAGCGGCAACGCCAGTCGCATGTATTCTGCGGCTTTGTCTGATAATTCGCTGTAGTCCATCCAGTCTTTCCTCGACCTAAATTAACGTTTCTTGTTGCCGGCGATTTTCAGACGCAGTGCATTGAGTTTGATGAAGCCTTCGGCATCTTTCTGATCATAGGCACCGGCATCATCTTCAAAAGTCGCGATCGACTCATCAAACAGGCTGTCTGTCTCAGAGGCACGACCAACCACAATCACGTTACCTTTATACAGTTTCACTCTGACAACACCGTTAACGGTTTTCTGTGACTCGTCAATCATCGCCTGCATCATGACGCGTTCCGGTGCCCACCAGTAACCGTTGTAAATCATCTGGGCATAGCGCGGCATCAATTCATCTTTCAGGTGAGCGACTTCACGGTCCAGGGTTAAAGACTCGATCGCACGATGTGCTTTCAACATCACGGTACCAGCCGGCGTTTCGTAGCAGCCACGTGACTTCATACCTACATAGCGATTTTCGACGATATCCAGACGACCAATGCCGTTATCGCCTGCCACTTTGTTCAGATAGCTCATGACCGTTGCCGGCGTCATCCGTTCGCCATTGATAGCGACGATATCGCCCTGCTCGTAGCTCAGTTCCAGATAAGTCGGCTCGTCCGGTGCATTTTCCGGTGATACTGACCAGCGCCACATGGATTCTTCAGGTTCAGCCCACGGATCTTCGAGAATGCCGCCTTCGTAGGAAATATGCAGCAGGTTGGCATCCATGGAATAAGGCGATTTTTTGCCCTGTTTCATCTCTACCGGAATACCATGCTGCTCTGCATAATCCAGCAGTTTCTGGCGTGACAGCAGATCCCATTCACGCCATGGCGCGATAACTTTGATACCGGGATTCAGTGCATAAGCACCCAGTTCGAAACGGACCTGATCATTACCTTTACCGGTCGCACCATGAGCAACCGCTTCCGCCCCGGTCTCACTGGCAATCTCAATCAGACGCTTGGCAATCAGCGGACGGGCAATCGAGGTGCCCAGCAAATACTCGCCTTCATAGATGGCATTGGCCCGGAACATCGGGAAAACATAATCGCGGGCAAACTCTTCGCGCAGGTCTTCAATGAAGATTTCTTTGATGCCCAGCGTTTTTGCCTTGGCACGGGCTGGTTCAACTTCTTCACCTTGTCCCAGATCGGCAGTAAAGGTCACCACCTCGGCGTCATATTTATCCTGCAGCCATTTCAAAATAACTGAAGTATCAAGGCCCCCTGAGTAGGCCAGCACGACTTTATTAATCTTAGACATGGGCAAAAATGATTCCTGTAAATTGTGGCCCGGCTACCCTTTTCCTGTTACCAGAGTTAGCGGTCGACCGGCGCGTTTCTTGAATTAAAATGAGGCGCTATTGTATCAAAGTCCCCTCAGCGCGAGCACTTCTTTCACCGCCTGTCGCTCATTACCTTTGCAACTGATGAGTCGTGGCGCGTCGAGAAATCGCAGCCGAAAACCCAGCTTGCGATAGAGCCTCTGGACACGGTCCGTGGCCTGGTTGGATAACACTACCGGTCCCGGATGCCGGCTCAGCCACTCAGCCAGCCGCTCCTGATCGTCCCAATCAAAGCCCTGCTGAGAATACTGACGAAACGGCGTGTCATAGGGCGGATCTGCATAGATGAAATCCTCATCAGCGACATCAAGCTGCTCAAAGTCGACATTACTGAACTGCCATTTCGACAGCACCGGCCGATAATGACTGAAGTCATCCTGATAATTAATGGTTTTGTAACGTCCGAACGGGACGTTATAACCGCCCTTTTTATTAAAACGACACAGGCCGTTATAACCGGTCCGGTTCAGATAATAGAACAGCTGCGCCGCCATCAGCCTGGAAGCCGGATCGCCGTTGAGGCGGTTAAAGGTTTCACGGCTTTTGTAATAGACCTGCTCGTTATTGACCATCTCAATATCAATCACCAGCCCCTGTTTCAGATGCTGATAAAAGTTAATCAAGGCCGGATTGAGATCATTGAGCAGCGCCTGTTGCGGATTCAGGCCCAAAGCCACTGACAGGCCGCCGCAAAACGGCTCGACCAGACGACGATGCTGATGCTGTCGCCAGTAGCGCTGCAGCGTCTGGATTAACCAGCGTTTGCCTCCGGCCCACTTGAGCGGCGGTTTCAGTTGTTGAGATTGTTCTGGTTTTGCGGCCATGGCTTAAAGAAACTATCACACAAAAAAAGGGCATGCTCACGTACGGCGCAGGCATGCCCTCTTTTTCATTCAGACTGGCACAGGCCAGTGACCCAACGCATTACTTGGAATGCAGCGTTTTACGTGGCGGCATCAGATCAGTGATACTGCCTTCGGCCATTTCCGCGGCAAAACACAGGGTTTCCGACAAGGTAGGATGCGGGTGAATCGTCAGACCGATATCTTCAGCATCCGCGCCCATCTCCAGTGCCAGTGTTGCTTCAGCAATCAGTTCACCGGCATTCGGACCGACGATGCCAGCACCGATCAGGCGGCCGCTGTCTTTCTCGAACAGCGCTTTGGTCAGCCCCTCATCACGGCCCAGACTCAGGCTACGGCCACTGGCGGCCCATGGGAAAGCGCCTTTAACGTAATCAATGCCTTGTTTCTTGGCCTCGTCTTCACTCAGGCCCATCCACGCAACTTCCGGATCGGTATAAGCCACAGAAGGAATTGTCATCGGTTCAAATACCGATTTCTGACCAGCAATCACTTCTGCCGCCACTTTGCCTTCATGGGTAGCTTTGTGCGCCAGCATAGGCTGACCGACGATGTCGCCGATAGCAAAGATATGTGGGACATTGGTACGCATCTGGCCATCGGTGGCAATAAAGCCCCAGTCATCGACAGCAACACCAGCCGCTTCCGCGTTGATCAGCTTGCCGTTTGGTGTGCGACCGACTGCCACCAGAATCTTGTCAAAGGTATCTTCTTCAGGCGCATCTTTGCCTTCAAATTTAACCTTCAGACCCTTTTTCTGTGGTTCGATGCTTGCTACCTTGGTGCTCAGGTAAATATTTTCGTATTTATCCTGCACCCGTTTCAGCAACGGCTTGACGATATCTTTATCGGCACCCGGAATCAGGCTGTCCTGCATTTCCACCACGGTAATTTTCGATCCCAGCGCATCGTAAACGGTGGCCATTTCCATACCGATAATGCCGCCACCGATGACCAGCAATCTTTCCGGCACATCTTCCAGTTCCAGTGCATCGGTGGAGTCCATCATGCGTGGATCATCATGCGGGAATACCGGAATCTTGGTGACGCGTGAGCCTGCCGCAATAATACAGTTGTCGAAGGAAATGGTCTTGGTACCGTCTTCACCCTCAACCTGCAATGTATTCGGGCTGGTGAAGCTGCCTTCACCGTGAACGATGCTGACCTTACGCTGCTTGGCGAGGCCCTGCAGACCACCGGTCAGTTGTTTGACCACGCTGTCTTTCCAGCCGGCCAGCTCTTTCAGATTAATTTCTGGTTTGCCGAACTTGATACCATGACCACCCATTTCATCGGCTTCATTGATGATTTGCGCGGTATGCAACAGCGCCTTGGACGGAATACAGCCGACATTAAGGCAAACACCACCAATACGTTGATGTCGTTCGACCATAACCACATTTTTACCCAGGTCCGCTGCGCGGAAGGCGGCCGTATAACCACCGGGGCCGGAACCTAACACCAGCACCTCAGCGTGCATATCGGCATCACCAGCCGGCGCAGCCGCCGGTTTAGGGGCGGGCTTGGATTCCGCTTTTGTTTCAGTTTTGCTTTCTTGCCTGGCTTCGGCTTTTTCTTCAGCAGGCTGTTCCGCTTCGGCCACTTCCAGGGTCAGAATCACGTCACCCTCACTGACTTTGTCGCCGACGCTGACTTTCAGACTGGCCACCTTACCACTGGCAGTGGATGGAATTTCCATCGCAGCCTTGTCAGATTCCAGGGTAATAATGTCCTGGTTTTCGCTAACTTCTTCGCCTTCGCTGACCAGCACTTCAATAATTTCAACGGCGTCAAAATCGCCGATATCGGGGACTTTAACCTCGATCACACTCATAGTAATACCTTTCGGATATCTGACAACATCTGGCTCAACATCACCGTGAAGCGGGCACCGGCAGCACCATCAATGACACGGTGATCGTAGGAGATGGATAATGGCAGCATCAGACGCGGCTCGAACTCTTTACCGTTCCAGACCGGTTTCATGCTGTGACGGCTGACACCCAGAATCGCGACTTCCGGAGCATTAATGATCGGCGTAAAGAACTGACCGCCAATACCGCCCAGGCTCGAAATCGAGAACGTGCCGCCCTGCATATCCTTGGCGCTGAGTGCACCGTCACGGGCACGCTTACTGATCTCACCCAACTCACCGGCCAGTTCCAGGAAGCCTTTCTTGTCGACATCCTTAATCACCGGCACCATCAGGCCATTCGGTGTATCTACGGCGACACCAATGTTGTAGTACTCCTTCAGAATCAGGCTTTCTTTATCCTCACTCAGTGAAGCATTGAACTCCGGATAGGCTTTCAAACAGGCTACGACGGCTTTCATGATGAACACCAGCGGCGTCAGGTTGACACCACGGTCTTTCGCCATTTGCTTGTTTTCCTGACGGAAATCTTCCAGTTCAGTGATATCGGCTTCGTCAAACTGGGTCACGTGAGGGATATTCAGCCAGCAGGCATGCAGATGCTTACCGGAGATCTTCTTGATACGTGACAATTCCTGCGTTTCGATATCGCCGAACTGTTCGAAATTAACCGTCGGTACCGGTGGAATGGCACTGCCCGTCTGCGCGGGTGCCGCAGCTGGCTGGGTCAGCGCATTCTTAACGTAGCCCTGCACGTCTTCCTTGGTGATACGACCCTTGGGACCGCTGCCGGTCACCGAAGTCAGTACTACGCCCAGTTCACGGGCGAAACGGCGTACTGAAGGTGAGGCATGCGCACGACGGATACCGGATTTATTATCCGGGGCGTAAGGAATAGGCTCTTTCAGCTGTGGTTCCTGAGAAACACTACCCGCTTCAGCCGTCGTCGGCGCCGGCTTTTCTTCCTGCTTGGGTGCTTCGGCTTTAGCAGGTTCAGCAGATTTTTCTTCTGTCTTGGGTTGCTCAGCAGGTTTTTCCTCCTGCTTGTCTTCGGCACCACCCTCAGCCGCTTCAACCAGGGCGATCACTGTGCCTTCACTGACCCTGTCACCGACAGCGACTTTCAGTTCCTTGATCACCCCGCCCTTGTCAGCCGGGATTTCCATCATCGCCTTGTCAGACTCTACCGTGATGACTTCCTGATTCGCATCAATACTGTCGCCTTCGGCCACCAGTACTTCAATGATTTCAACGTCTTCGAAGTCACCAATATCGGGTACTTTAATTTCAATCAAATCTGCCATTGTTTATGCCTTAACCGGGTTCACTGAATCTGCGTTGATGTCATATTTCTTGATAGCATCAGCGACAACTTCAGGCTTGATATCGCCTTGGTCTGCCAATGTGCTCAAGGTAGCCACAACAACATGGTAGCGGTCGACTTCAAAGAAACTACGCAGTTTCTCACGGGTATCACTACGGCCGAAACCGTCAGTACCCAGTACCGTGTAAGGTGCTTTGATCCATGGGCGAATCTGCTCGGCATAAACCCGGATATAGTCGGTAGCGGCCACGACCACGCCCGGCTCATCATCCAGACACTCAGAGACATAGCTGCGTTTCTTCTCAGCGCCTGGATGCAGAAGGTTGTAGCGATCCACTTCCTGACCGTCACGGGTCAGTTCATTGATGCTGGTTGCACTCCAGACGGTAGCCGCCACTTTCCAGTCTTTTTCCAGAAGTTCAGCAGCTGCTTCAACTTCACGCAGGATAGTGCCGCTGCCCAGCAGTTGTGCTTTCAGCTTATGCTTACCGCCCTGTCTGAGCTTGTACATGCCTTTGATAATGCCTTCTTCGGCCCCTTTCGGCATTTCAGGATGCTGGTAGTTTTCGTTCATCGCGGTGATGTAATAGAAAACATTTTCCTGCTTCTCGTACATACGTTTCATACCGTTATGCACGATGACCGCCATTTCATAGGCATAAGTCGGGTCGTAGCTGACACAGTTAGGAATTGCATTAGCCATCAGCAGGTTATGACCATCCTGATGCTGCAGGCCTTCACCGTTCAGGGTGGTACGACCGGCCGTGCCGCCGATCAGGAAGCCGCGCGCCTGCATATCGCCGGCCAGCCACCAGAGGTCACCGACACGTTGATAACCAAACATCGAATAGTAGATGTAGAACGGCACCATGTTGACGCCATAGTTGGCATAGGCGGTTGCCGCAGACACCCACTCGGCCATGGAACCGGCTTCGTTGATGCCCTCTTCCAGGATCTGCCCCTTGGTGTCTTCGCGGTACCACATGACTTTACCGGAATCTTCCGGTTCGTATTTCTGACCGGAAGAGGAGTAAATACCGATCGAGCGGAACAGACCTTCCATACCGAAGGTACGGGCCTCATCCGGTACGATTGGCACAATGTTCTTGCCGATTTTCTTGTCGCGAATCAGCGCTGTCAGTACCCGGACAAAGGCCATCGTGGTGGAGAGCTCACGGTCGCCGCTGGATTTCAGTACCGCATCAAAAATCTTCAGATCAGGTACTTCCAGTGCCGGTGCATCATGATTACGTTTAGGCAGGAAACCGCCCAGCTCTTCACGGCGTTGCAACAGGTATTTCTTCTCGGGGCTGTCGTCTTTGAGCTTGATGAACGGGATCTCATCAATATCTTCATCCGAAACCGGAATATTGAATCGGTCACGGAAGCGTTTCATCTGTTCGATTTCGAGTTTCTTCTGCTGGTGAGTGGTATTCTGACCTTCACCAGCCTCGCCCATGCCGTAACCCTTAACGGTTTTCGCCAGGATAACGGTAGGCTGTCCCTGATGCTCGACAGCCCGCTTGTAAGCAGCATAGATCTTGCGAGGATCATGGCCACCACGGGACAGGTGCCAGATATCCTCATCGGTCATATCGGAGACCATTTCCAGCAGCTCAGGATATTTACCGAAGAAATGCTTACGCACATATGCACCGTCTTTGGCTTTGTAGTTCTGGTATTCACCGTCAACCACTTCTTCCATGCGCTTGAGCAGCAAGCCTTTAGTATCGCGGGCCAGTAACTGATCCCAGCCACTGCCCCAAATCACTTTAATGACATTCCAGCCGGCACCACGGAACAGGGCTTCCAGTTCCTGAATGATTTTGCCATTACCGCGAACCGGTCCATCAAGACGCTGCAGGTTACAGTTAACAACATAAATCAGATTGTCGAGTTTTTCACGACCGGCCAGTGTAATCGCACCCAAAGATTCCGGTTCGTCCATTTCACCGTCACCCAGGTAAGCCCAGACATGTCGGCCTTCAGTCGCCACGATTTCACGGTGCTGCATGTATTTCATGAAGCGCGCCTGATAGATGGCGAGGATCGGGCCCAGTCCCATCGATACCGTTGGGAACTGCCAGTAATCCGGCATCAGCCAGGGGTGTGGATAAGAAGACAGACCTTTGCCGTCAACTTCAAAACGGAAGTTTTCCAGTTGCTCTTCGGTCAGGCGACCTTCAAGGAATGAGCGGGCATAAATACCGGGTGCCGAGTGTCCCTGGAAAAAGACCATATCGGAACCGTTGCCGTAATCGTCACCCTTGAAGAAGTGGTTGAAACCCACGTCATACAGGGTGGCGGCAGATGAGAAGCTGGCAATATGACCACCGACGGAACCGGGTTTCATATTGGCTTTCACCACCATCGCCATTGCATTCCAACGGATGTACGATCTTAATTTATGTTCCATCGCCTGATCGCCAGGGATGCGTTCTTGCTGATCGACCGGAATCGAATTGACGTAGGCGGTGTTGGCGCTGTACGGCAGGTTGATGCCGGTGCGGCGTGCCATATCAATCAGTTTTTCGATGATATAGTGCGCTTTTTCGTCACCACCGGCCTCAATCACAGACTCGAGTGCATCAAGCCATTCCTGAGTTTCCTGTGGATCATGATCGACAAAATCAGTCATAAATACCTTCTTTAATCATTACGCGATGAGTATCAGCGGGACATTGTAACAGTTTTTGTTCGAAATCATCTCCACTCGCCCCCGCCCCCGGCAGGTGAACTGCGGTGATATTTAAGAAAAATCTTTACTGGCAAATATTTACCAAACAAAAGCGATTCTCAACAACGCTTAAATTTATTGAGATTTTTTGCCTGTATAAACAGCGTTGCTTAATTTAAGGATTTGGTGATGCTTCCAGACTGGAAAGCAGCTGATGAAACGGAATGTTACTGACGACTGAGCTGTTTGTGACGGCCAGCATGCAACAAACGCACACCCAGCAGACCGGTCAGGATAATGATATAAATGACCGGTTCGCGAATATCAGCTTTAACCAGCATCAGAAAATGCAGACAGGCCGCCGCCGCAACAAAATACGTCAGTCTGTGCAGCTTCTTCCAGCGACGGCCGCCGAGGCGTTTGACCATTTTATTGGTGGAAGTCGCGACCAGTGGCAGCAGCGCCACAAAATTAATAAAGCCGACCGTGATAAACGGGCGTTTAACGATATCACGCCAGATTTCACTCCAGTCAAAAAACTGATCCAGACCGAGATACAGCAGCATATGCACCGTCGCATAGAAAAAGGCAAACAAGCCCAGCATCCGCCGGAAACGAACCAGCTGATTGAATCCGGTCAACCAGCGCAGCGGTGTCACACACAAAGTGATTAACAGAAAGCGTAATGCCCACAGTCCGCTCAGGCGGGTAACGGTATCAATCGGGTTAGCCCCGAGCTGATGGGTAAAAAAGCCCCACAGCATAAAGATAAACGGATAAAGACAAACCAGAAACAACAGCACCTTGAGGTGGCTGAATTTGATCATGCTGCTTTTGTCTTTGCTAGAAATAGCGTTTGAGGTCCATGCCTGTATAGAGTTCAGCAACATCATCACCATATCCGTTAAACATCAGCGTATCGCGCTTGAGGAACTCGCCGATACGACGCTCTTTGCGCTGACTCCAGCGTGGATGATCGACATCCGGATTCACATTGGAATAAAAACCATACTCACTGGAATTGGCTTTGACCCAGGCGGTATGCGGCATTTTTTCAACAAAACGAATGCGGACGATCGACTTGATACTTTTAAAGCCATATTTCCAGGGCACCACGAGGCGGATCGGCGCGCCGTTCTGACCCAGCAGCTCCTTGCCATAGAGTCCTACAGACAGAATGGTCAAAGGATGCATCGCTTCATCAATGCGCAGACCCTCTACATAAGGCCACTCCAGTACATCGCGACGTTGTCCCGGCATCTGTTCCGGGTCATATAAAGTTGTGAATTCGACATATTTGGCTCTGGAGGTCGGTCTGGCCTGTTTCAGCAATTCCCCGAGCGGGAAACCAATCCACGGAATCACCATCGACCAGCCTTCAACACAGCGCATCCGGTAAATCCGTTCTTCCAGAGTGAAAGGTTTGACCAGGGCATCATAGTCGAAAACGCCCGGATTCTCGCACTCGCCGTCTATCTCCACCCGCCACGGCTCGGACTCATCGGGAAACTCAGTGGCATACAATGAAGGGGCTTCTTTACTGGTGCCAAATTCATAGAAGTTGTTATAGGTTGTGATTGCTTCGAAAGTCGTTTTCTCTTCCTCAGTGGAAAACTGGCTTTTTTTCAGCGTGTCATACACTTTGAGCTCGTCAAGCGGTTTGGCAAGCCCAACCGATGGCAAGGCACTGGCCAGCCCCACCGAGATAGCGGTGTTTAGAAACTGTCTGCGACTTTTATAGACCTGGTAATCAGTCACTTCTGACTCCGGCAGGTCCCAGGATTTTCTGCGTTTGATAAACATGTCATTACCTCAGTTTGGCTGATACTGGCGTGTTATCCAGTAATCCAGGCTCAAATACTTGCCGGCACCGATAAAAAACAGGGTCAGCAGCATGACAAAATAAGTGGCGGCAAATTCAATCCCGTTATTAAGAACAACGAAACTGCCCGTTTCGGTCAGCCAGTCATAATTGCCGTGTTCCTGCAGGATGCCGCGTGCCCGTTCCAGTCTTTCCAAGGCACCATCCACATTGTCAGAGGGAAAAGCACTCATCTTGTCGTGAATCGCCTGCCAGCCGTTGTGCCAATGCACTGTGACTGCCGCAACTATCATCGTGACCATTAAGGGGATTGCCGCCCAGCGTACTGCCAGACCCAGAATCAATGCGATGGCACCGAAATACTCTGCTCCCCAGGCCAGATAGGCCATGACTTCGGGGAAAGGCAGACCTAATCCCCAATCCGGGTTGGCAAACCAGTTAATGGTATTTTCCAGCGAGCTGTCAGCATCAAACGGGTTCCATTTGTTGTTGGCAGCCACCCAGAAAACGGGAGCCAGATAGAGCCTCAGTAACAGCGGAGCCAGAAAATCCACGCTACGGGTCTTATCCAAAAGATTTTTCAGGCTGCAGCCCAGACTTGTCAGCGACATCATGATGTTATCCTTCTGAAAGGATAAGGGCTCATTTGAGCCCTTATCCAGTCCTTCAGACGGTGGGCGAGTGGTTTATTTGTTTCCACCACATTTCGCTTCACCGCATTTGCCTTCTTCCATTTTCTCTTTTTTCATTTCGCCGCCACATTTGCCTTCTTCAGCTTTTTTGTCAGCGCCGCATTTCGCTTCACCGCCTTTGCCTTCTTCCATTTTCTCTTTTTTCATTTCACTGCCACATTTGGCTTCACCACATTTGCCTTCTTCAGCGTGATGCTCAGCCAGTTGCATGTAGCCGTTAGAAAGTTCCTGGGCAGCGAATGGGTTTTCTGCACTCGCGATGTTTGGAGACAGGGCCAGACCTGCAGTCAAAGCCGCGCCCGCAGCAATTGAAAATGAAGTTCTTTTCGTAGTAGCCATCGTTATATCCTTCTCTCGTTATGAAACAAAAAACAACCGGCCACGCTTGAGCCAGTCCTGCTACCATAGACTTTTGTGTTCGCTGATTGTTACAAACGGAATGAAAAAAGTTGCATCGCTCAATCAACTGGACGAGAAAGCGCTGATCGACAAGCTGATTGAGGGCGATGCAGCTGCATTTGAATTTGTTGTGGATCGTTATCACAGCATCATGCTGTCAGTGGCCAGAGCGATTATTGGTGAAGCTTTCGCTGACGAGGTGGTACAAGATGCCTGGGTCTCGGCCATCAAAGCCCTGCCCCGCTTTGAAGGCCGGGCTTCGCTCAAAACATGGCTTTTGCAAATTACCAGCAACGGTGCCAAAACCCGACTGCGGCGGGAAAGCCGGCAATTATCCCTGGATGACGGCTGGCAGGCTGAACCTGACTACAAATTCGATCAACGCGGCCACCGGATTGATGATGTATTACCCTGGAATATCGACACACCCGATGCCTTGCTGGAAAACGAACAGCTCAGGCAGGTAATAGAGACCACTTATCAAAAGCTGCCACCCCAGCAGCGTGCCGTTCTAACCATGGCCGATATGGAAGGTCTGGAGATGAAAGAAATCTGTAACATTCTCGACATCTCCGCGTCTAATGCTAGAGTCCTGCTGCATCGCGCCAGGACAGCATTGCACCACAGTATTGAAAAGTATCAGGAAAGCTAGATAAATGTTTGAGTGTAAAGATGTTGCTGAAGAAGCCAGTAACTACCTGGATGGTGATTTGCCACTGGGTAAACGGGTAGGCTTGTTCCTGCACCTGGTGTATTGCAGCTGCTGCCGCCGCTACCTGCAGCAGATTCGGCAGACTATCAGCACAGTCAATATTCTGCGTCCTCAGGAGCAGCATGACACGGATACTCAGGCACTGGCGGAAAAGCTGCGTATGCTCTCAAAAACAGAGTCCTGAGCGTGGTTTCTATCTTAGCGTAGGTGGATTTGAGCCACAGAGGCTCAAAGGACCCAGTGAATCAAAATAGCTATCCGCGGATTTTCACAGATTAAACTGGTTCCGGCGCAGTCATAGCGCAACATTTACTTTTGCCGGAAGCCCGACGCTGCCTTTTCTTACAATAATCTGTGGCCATCTGCGTCATCTGCGGATAAATCAAAAATGCTGTGTCCTCTGCGCCCCTGTACTTATTAATTAACTGACAGTTATTGCTTAGGCCCGGTCTGATACTTATCTTTCCATTCGCTGTATGGCATTCCGTAGACATATTCCCTTGCCTGGTCGTAGTCCATCTCTATCCCTTTGTCTTCAGCGGCAGCGAGATACCATTTCGATAAACAGTTTCGGCAGAAGCCGGCCAGATTCATCAAATCGATATTCTGAACATCGGTATTAGCCTGCAGATGTTCCAGCAGACGACGAAAGGCGGCCGCTTCGAGTTCAATTTGAGTCTGTTGATCCATAGTTATCCTCATATAAATAGCATTTAACAGTGTGACTGCGACTGAGCTGACTTAAATCCGGGTAAGTTTCCCGGCAAATCGGCATCACATGCGGGCAGCGTTGATGAAAGTGACAGCCCTTGGGCGGATTCGCCGGTGAAGGCAACTCCCCTTCCAGTTTAACGCTCTCCTGTCGGGTTTCAGTGTCAATTTTGGGCACCGCCGATAATAAAGCTTGGGTGTATGGGTGCTTGGGCGAGTTCAGCACTTCATCCCGCAGTCCCTCTTCGACCACCCGGCCCAGATACATCACCGCCACGCGGTGAGCGAGATAATCCACCACTGCAATATTGTGGGTAATAAACAGGTACGACAAACCGAACTCATGCTGAATATCACGCAACAGATTCAGAATTTGCGCCTGGACTGACACATCCAGTGCACTGGTCGGTTCGTCACAGATAATCACTTCCGGTTCTGCAGCCAACGCCCGGGCGATACAAATCCGTTGACGCTGACCACCAGAAAACTCGTGTGGGTAGCGGTATTTAATATCCGGTCTGAGACCCACCCTTTCCAGCAATTCGTCCACTTTTCTGGCTCGCTCAGCCGGGTCTTTAATCGACGAGGTCAGCATGCCCTCTTCAATCACCTGGGTGATGGTCATGCGTGGGTTCATTGAAGAGAACGGATCCTGAAAGATGATCTGCATTGCAGAACGGACTTCCTTAAGCTCACGCTCAGGGAGGCGGGTCATGTCCCTGCCGCGAAAGCTGACCTGACCCGAAGTGATCGGCACCAGTTGCAGAATACCTTTACCGACTGTGGTTTTGCCACAGCCTGACTCCCCTACCAGAGCTAAAGTCTCCGCCGGTCGCAAGTCCAGGCTGATACCGTCGACGGCTTTAACATGACCGACAACGCGTTGCAAAATGCCTTTCTTAATCGGGAAATGCACTTTCAGCCTGTCCGCCTGCAGCAGCGCTTTATCTGCCGGCACAACTTCCGACAGGCGAGAGCTGGTGACGGCCAGTTCCGGCTTGACCCGTTCTGCTGATACATCCGGGTCGTACAAGTGACAGCGAACGCCATGGCCTTCGGTTTCCAGCCAGCGTGGTGCCACATCATGACAATGCTGCCAGGCAAAGTCACAGCGATCAGAAAAACGGCAGCAATTAAACGGCTGGTTCAGCGGCGGCACACTGCCTTTGATAACCGTGAGTTTCTCTTCACGCTTCTGCTCTGAGGGCAGCGCCTCGAATAATTTTCGTGTGTAAGGATGCTGGGTATCATTAAAAAATTGCTGACGGCTGGCCGTCTCGACAATCTGGCCGGCATACATCACCGCCACATGATCCGCCATCTGGGCGACCACCCCCAAATCATGGGTTATCAGCATAATCGCCATGCCGGTTTTTTGCTGAATATCCTTAAGCAGATCCAGTATCTGGGCCTGAATAGTGACATCCAGTGCGGTGGTGGGTTCATCGGCTATCAGCAGTTCCGGCTCACCGGCCAGCGCCATCGCGATCATGACCCGCTGCTTCATCCCCCCGGAGAGTTGATGTGGGTATTCCTTGATTCGCTGTTGCGGATCGGGGATGCCAACGGATTTCAGTAACTCAATGGAACGATCATGAATGCTTTGCTGATCCATATTGAAGTGCCAGTTGAGTACTTCACCAATCTGCTGGCCGACGGAAAGCACCGGGTTCAGTGAGCTTTGTGGTTCCTGGAAAATCATTGAAACGCGTCTGCCACGAATCTTTTCCATTTCTGTCTCAGACAGCGGCAACAGGTTATGCCCTGACAACAGCACTTGACCGGCAACAATACGGCTGGCTGGGTGCGGATTGAGCCTGAGCAGCGAAAGCGCAGTCATTGACTTGCCGCAACCCGACTCTCCCAGCAGGGCAAACGTCTCACCACGGTGAATAGTGAAATCGATACCATCGACCGCACGGGCGGGATTCTCATCATGGCCAAACCAGGTTTTCAGACCGCGGACTTCAAGCAGGGTCTCTGTCATCTTGCCCCCTGCATTCTTGGATCAAAGGCGTCCCTGACCACGTCAGCAAACAGATTCGCTGCCAGCACCAGAATAAACATCGAGATAAAAGCGGCGGTGAGCGACCACCAGACTACCGGGTCACGGGCCATTTCCAGTCGGGCACTGTTAATCATATTGCCCCAGCTTATCATTGAGGGGTCAACACCGACGCCGACATAGGAAAGCACCGCTTCCGCCAGTACCAGGCCACTGAAATCCAGTACCACGGCAATCAGTACCAGGTGCATCAGATTAGGCAAAATGTGTTTATGCAGAATGCTGAAGTTGCTGGCACCCAGTGAGCGTGACGCCAGTACGTATTCAGCTTCGCGCAGCTTCAGCGTTTCTGCCCTGAGAATGCGACAGAGCCCCGTCCAGCTGGTGACACCGAGAATAATGCAAAGGAACAGCAGCCGCATATCGGCGCGCTCGGCAATCGTTTCAAACTGCTCCGGATTGTTGTTCATGTATACCTGCAGAATCAACACGGCGGCAGCAATCAACAGTACACCGGGAATCGAGTTCATTGTGGTGTAGATGTACTGAATAATGTCATCAATCCAGCCACGGAAATAGCCGGCAGCAATACCCAGCATAATCGCCAGCGGCAGCATCACCAGCGTGGTCAGTGTGCCGATAACCAGCCCGGTGCGGACACTTTTCAGTGCCTGATACAGCACATCCTGCCCCACTTTATCCGTGCCGAAGACATGATAATCCGCACTCAATGCAATCAGATTGAATGCAGTCAAAGTCAGCAGGAACAGCATCAGGTAAAAGGTTCGTAACGGGTAATCAGACTTGCCGCGGACAATGCGGCCCGCCTGACTTATGACACTGCCACCCAGTCGCCAGCGACGGAGCAGACAATGCAGGACAAATACCACAACAACCAGCAACAGACTGAATAAGCTGGCTGTAATTATCGTGCTGGTAATGTCCTGGATTTTACTGTGCGGGTCTTGCAGATGGCTGCCACCGTATTTCAGCCGCGGATAGTCATAGACCAGGGAGCCATCTTCCGCCGTCTGCATTTCCTTGACGTAAAGTCGGTGTGCGAAAGGTGCGGAATAGGTTTTCTCAACCTGTTGACGCAGCGGCTGCACCAGATGGTCAAATACGCTGATAACTTCGGTAGCGTAATGGGTGTTGATCGAGTCACCATTGGCTTCCAGCGCCGGCCGGTAATGCAGTGAATCGAGCAGACCGATAACTACATAACAGCTCAGCACCATGATAGAGATCATGCCGCGACGGCTTTGAATAACAGATTTCCAGGGAGCACGAAGATGCGGACGTCGGCGAATATAGATAACGCCTGCGGCCACCACTGCCAGTAGCAGAAAAATCAGTATGTCTGTCCAGAGAAATACGGGCAAAAAGGGCATGTGGGGCCTTATTTTTTATTTTGTCAGACTGCTCACATCAATCTTAAGTTCTCTCGGTAATGAAAACTCGATGTCTTCACGTAATCCATCATCTTCCTGCACATTCTTAATGCCCAGTTCAGCGAGCCTGGCGACGACCTGTTGCACCAGTACTTCCGGTGCCGAGGCCCCGGCAGTCAGGCCTATCCGTTGTTTGTCATCAAACCACTCAGCCCGGATTTCATCTGCATTATCAATCAGGTAGGCCGAGGTGCCCAGTTTTTCAGACAGTTCACGCAGACGGTTTGAGTTGGAGCTGTTGACCGAGCCGACCACAAGCACCAGATCACATTCATTAGCCAGTTTTTTCACCGCATCCTGACGGTTCTGGGTGGCGTAACAAATATCGTCCTTGCTGGGCCCCGTGATATTGGGGAAATATTCGCGCAGGGCATCAATGACGACCGAAGTGTCATCGACAGACAACGTGGTCTGGGTGACAAATGCCAGTCGTTCCGGATTTTTGACCTTCAGTCTGGCCACATCCTGTGGAGATTCGACCAGGTACATACCGCCCTCTTCCGAGGTGTACTGGCCCATGGTGCCTTCGACTTCCGGATGGCCTTCATGACCAATCAGGATGCACTCCATTCCCTGCTTTTCATAGCGTGACACTTCCATGTGCACCTTGGTCACCAGTGGACAGGTGGCATCAAACACTTTCAAACCGCGCTGTGTACCGGCCTGCTGAACCTGCTTGGAAACACCGTGTGCACTGAAAATCACCGTGCTGTTATCCGGCACTTCATCCAGTTCTTCAACAAACACCGCGCCTTTATTACGCAGGTCGTCTACAACGAAACGGTTATGAACCACTTCATGACGTACATAGATAGGCGCACCGAAAAGCTCAAGTGCCCGTTCGACAATATCAATCGCACGGTCGACCCCGGCACAGAAACCGCGAGGGTTTGCCAGTACTAGCTGTTTCATTAAAGGACTGCCTTGGGATATGACCCCAGAATTCTGAACATCGATGATTCCTGTTCCAGCCGGGCCAGTGCCTCGGCAACGGCCTGCTCGTCAGCGTGACCTTCGATGTCGATAAAAAATACGTATTCCCAGATCCCTTTGCGGGAAGGACGCGACTCAATCCGCGTCATACTGATACCGCTTTCGGCCAGCGGTTTTAATAGAGACTGCAAAGCGCCCGGTTTGTTCTTGGTGGCCACCAGCAGTGCCGTTTTATCGACACCGGATGGACCGACATGCTGGCGGCCGATAACCAGGAAACGGGTCGTGTTATCGGATTCGTCTTCAATATTGTTGGCCAGCACTTTTAATCCGTAAATCGCAGCGGCGGTACTGGCCGCAATCGCCGCAGCACCGGCATCCATAGCAGATACACGTTTGGCCGCCTCGGAGTTACTGTCCAGTGGAATCAGCTCAGCCTGGGGCAATTGATCCCCCAGCCATTGACGGCATTGTGCCAGCGCCTGAGGATGGGCAAAAACCTGGCGCACTTCCTCCAGTGACTCGGCCCGACCCAGCAGGTAATGATGAATCGGCAGTGTGACTTCGCCGTTGATCTTGAGTGATGAAGAGATAAAGCGATCCAGCGTATGACTGACGACCCCTTCAGTGGAATTCTCAACAGGCACCACACCATAACAGGCATTTTCCGTTTCAACTGCCCGGAATACATTGGCAATGGTGCTGACCGACTGCAATTCCACCGAGCCACCAAAATGCTTTAGTGCTGCGGCCTGGGTGAAAGACCCTTCAGGTCCCAGATAGGCAACCTGTAAAGGTTTTTCTGCCGCCAGACAGGCAGACATGATTTCACGGAACAGGCGCGCCATTTCCTGTGATGACAGTGGGCCTTCATTGCGGGCCATGACATTGCGAAGCACCATCGCTTCACGCTCAGGACGGTAGAAATCCGCTTTTTCACCGTTTTCAATTTTGATCCGGGCCACTTCCTGCGCCATGGCAGTACGCTGATTCAGCAAATGCTGGATTTGCTGATCCGTCTCGTCTATCTGCTGGCGAATCGCTTCAAGGGCCTTTTGCTCTTGTTCGTTCATCTGCGGCGCTTACCCGTATTGACGCTCAAACTGTTGCATGAATTGAATCAGTTTATCAACTCCTGCTTCCGGCATCGCGTTGTAGATACTGGCACGCATACCACCCAGATCACGGTGCCCCTTCAAAGTCAGCAATTGCTGTTCAGCCGCCTGTTGCAGAAAAGTTTTTTCAAGACTGCTGTCGGCCAGAGTGAACGGGATATTCATCCAGGAGCGATAACGTGGGTCGACCGGGTTGGCATAGAACGGACTCTCATCAATCGCACGATAGAGCTTGTCAGCCTTACGTTTATTGATTGCTGCCATACCCTCTAAACCGCCCTGCTGTTTCAGCCACTCAAACACCAGACCAGCGAGATACCAGCTGTAAGTGGCCGGCGTGTTATACATCGAGCCATTATCAGCATGGGTTTTATAATTGAGCATGGTCGGCGTACCAGCCAAAACCTCACCCATCAGGTCTTTACGTACAATGACAATGCAGAGACCGGCCGGGCCGATATTTTTCTGGGCACCGGCGTAAATCAGACCGAACTTGCTGACATCAATGGGACGCGACAGAATCGTTGATGACATATCCGCAACAAGCGGCACATCACCCACCTCCGGCACCTCATGTATTTCCAGGCCATGAATCGTTTCATTAGGCGTGTAATGCACATAGGCGGCATCATCCGACAGCTGCCATTCACTGGGATCAGCCACCGTGCTGAATCGATTGCTGCTGGAATCCGTGGCCACATTCACGTCGCAAAAACGTCTGGCTTCTGAAATCGCTTTGCCCGACCAGGCTCCGGTGTTGAAGTAATCCGCCCTGGTCTTGCCCCGCAGCAGATTCATCGGAATCATCGGGAACTGCAATGAAGCGCCGCCCTGGAGGAACAGCACAGCGTAGTCATCCGGAATCGCCATCAGATCCCGCAAGTCGGCTTCAGCCTTTTCGGCAATCGAAGTGTACTCAGGACCGCGATGGCTCATTTCCATCACTGACATGCCCGTTCCCCGCCAGTCCAGCATTTCCTGCTGGGCCTGTTTCATCACGGCATCCGGCAGCATGGCCGGGCCGGCACTAAAGTTATACGCTCTCAAAGTTACTCTTCTGCTGTTGTTGCTGTGTCTTCGTCATCACCCACCGGCAGTTCGGCATCTTCTTCATCTTCAATCACCCGTTCCACACCGACCAGTTTTTCATCGTTGCTGAGGTTGATAAGACGCACGCCCTGGGTGTTACGGCCAACCAGTGATACATCCTTAACCGGCGTACGTACCAGCGTACCGCCGTTGGTGATCAACATGATCTGATCTTCGTCGCGGACCTGTACCGCACCTACAACGCTACCGTTCCGGGCGGAAGTCTGAATCGAAATAATACCCTGGCCGCCACGTCCCTGAACCCGGTATTCAGCCAGATCGGTTCGTTTACCGTAACCAAACTCGGTCGCAGTCAGAATGGCACCTTCTTCCTGGGCAATGATGAGCGCAATAATGCGTTCATCTTCAGCAATCCGCATACCACGGACACCACGGGAAACACGCCCCATAGACCGTACATCAGTCTCAGGAAAACGGATGACCTTACCGGCAGAGCTGAACAGCATCACATCGGAGTGACCGTCAGTTACTGCCACATCGACCAGTCGGTCATCCTCTTTCAGATCGACAGCGATAATGCCGCTTGAACGTGGTCGTGAATAATCCACCAGCGGGGTTTTCTTCACAGTACCGGAAGCGGTGGCCATAAAGATAAACTTGTCGGCTTCGTACTCGCGGATTGGCAGAACGGCATTGATGCGTTCACCTTCTTCCAGCGGCAGCAGGTTGATGATAGGTTTACCCCGCGCCGTGCGGCCACCCTGAGGCAATTCATAGACTTTTTTCCAGTAGACCTTACCGAAACTGGAGAAGCACAGCAGTGTGTCATGGGTATTAGCTACAAACAGATGCTCGACGAAGTCTTCATCTTTCATTCCCGTCGCGGCTTTACCCTTGCCACCCCGTTTCTGTGCCTGATAAGTATCAAGCTGGGTGGTTTTGGCATAGCCGGCGTGCGACAAGGTGACCACCATTTCTTCTTCGCTGATCAGATCTTCCAGCGTCAGATCCAGATGATTAGCCAGAATTTCGGTACGGCGCTCATCACCGTATTCGTCTCTGACCGCAATCAGTTCATCACGAATTACCGCCATCAAATTATCCGGATCGCTGAGAATAGCGAGTAGTTCGGCAATCAGGCTCAGCACTTCACGATATTCATCGAGGATTTTGTCCTGCTCCAGCCCCGTCAGGCGATGCAGGCGCATGTCCAGAATCGCCTGGGCCTGGGCCGGTGACAGGTAATACAGGCCGTCAACCAGTCCCAGCTCGGCAGGTAAATCTTCTGGTCGGGAGGCTTCAGCACCGGCAGCGCCGAGCATTTCCTGAATCAGATCGGATGCCCAGCCCTTGGCAACCAGTGCCTGCTTGGCTTCAGCCGGATTCGGTGAAGACTTGATGAGTTCAATCACTTCATCAATATTGGCCAGTGCAGTCGCCAGCCCTTCCAGAATATGGGCACGTTCACGGGCTTTACGCAGGTCATAGATAGAACGACGCGTCACCACTTCACGACGGTGACGAATGAACGCCTGTAAAACTTCTTTCAGATTCAGTGTGCGCGGCTGACCATCAACAATCGCGACCATGTTGATGCCGAACACCGTCTGCATCTGGGTCTGCTGATAGAGATTGTTAAGGATAACTTCGGGCACCTCACCGCGCTTAAGCACGATAACCATGCGCATGCCTTCCTTATCGGACTCATCACGCAGGGCTGAAATACCCTCGATCTTCTTGTCTTTGACCAGCTCGGCAATTTTTTCCAGCAGGCGGGCTTTATTGACCTGGTAGGGCAGTTCATTAACAACAATGCTCTGCTGACCGGTCGCTTCATTAGTTTCAATATCGGCACGGGCACGGATATGAACCCGGCCACGTCCGGTAGCATAGGCTTCTGCAATACCACGGGCACCGTTGATAATGGCTGAAGTCGGGAAGTCCGGGCCTGGAATATATTCCATCAGCTCTGGAATGCCGATAGCCGGATCATCAATCATCGCGATCGCCGCATTAAGCACTTCCGTCAGGTTATGTGGCGGAATATTGGTCGCCATACCCACCGCAATACCGGAGGAACCGTTAACCAGCAGTGCAGGAATTTTGGTTGGCAGAACAGCCGGCTCGGTTTCCGACTCGTCGTAGTTGGGAATGAAATCGACCGTTTCTTTTTCCAGATCGGCCAGCATTTCATGAGTGATTTTGGCCATGCGCACTTCGGTATAACGCATCGCCGCTGGTGAATCGCCATCCACCGAACCGAAGTTACCCTGGCCGTCGACCAGCATGTAACGCATCGAGAATGGTTGCGCCATCCGCACCATGGTGTCGTAGACAGCAGTATCACCATGCGGGTGATATTTACCGATAACGTCACCGACGATACGGGCAGACTTTTTATATGGGCTGTTCCAGCTATTACCCAATTCCCGCATTGCATAGAGAACCCGGCGGTGAACCGGTTTCAGACCATCGCGAACATCCGGCAGCGCCCGTCCTACGATTACGCTCATGGCATAATCGAGGTACGATTGCTTCATCTCGGTTTCGATACCTATCGAATCCAGTTCTAAGGCAATTTCACTCATTGATTATTCGTCCAGTTAAAGCTTAGCTATCTGCAACAGGTGAACTTATCCACCAAAGCGTTAATCCTACCACCAACGGCGATTTCCTGCACGCTAATCTCTAACTGCTACCTAGCATCGACTTTGGCAAAATAAGCGCTCAAATCCTGCTCCAAAGTCGCGAGAAGCTCCTCAAGCCCTTGTTTCCATCCTGTTACCACATTTCCCGGCGTGGTTTTTTCAATATCGACATCCACTCTAAGTCCGGTCTGGAACAGGTTTTTTTTGTCATCGGCTGAGGTCATGAAGAACTGCATCTCCAGCACGGCCTGGGGCGAATACTCAGGTCGTTTCTCACCATAAAGCGCCGTGACGGCTGATTCGAGCACCAGATCGGCTTCGACGGATTCATCTGTCACGACCTGGCTGAACATGCCTGATTTCTGCAGCCAGCGTTTGAGCTGGGCCGTGAACATCTCTTCCGGTTCGGTGAACAGCTCATGCGGTGGTTGTGCCTGGTATTCACTGTCGTTCACCCGGAATACGATGGTTTTGTCACGAAAATGCGGTACCACCCTGACCGGCTTGAGTAATAAAACCCGGTCCTGGGCAAATTCCTGGGCCACCACGCCGCGGTCCACATCCACCACATAATAGCGTGGCGTTTCGGATTCCTCATCGCCGCCACCCCAGCTGAAACAGGCACTGAGCAGCGTGGTCAGACTGAGCAGCAAGATGAGTTTGAAAACGGTTATCGGGGCTTTCAAAATGACTCCTTATGGATGGCTGGTTTAAGACAGGCTAAAAACTTAAGCAACGCTGCCGATATAATAAACGGCCACTTCGACCAGACTCAATGCATGCCTGATGGAAACTTTGAAAAACAAAATTCGAGATATTGTCGACTTTCCCAAGCCTGGCGTGGTGTTCAAAGATATCACACCGTTGGTCAAGGACCCGGCTACATTAAAAGAATGTATTGCGGCGCTGATTGCTCCCTACCATAAGGAGAACATTACCGCCGTGGCCGGTATGGAAGCCCGCGGATTTATATTCGGTTCTCTCGCCGCCTGGGAACTGGGTGTCGGATTCATTCCGCTACGCAAGCCGGGCAAGCTGCCTTACGACGTTCAACGCGTGGATTATGATCTGGAATATGGCAATGCTTCGCTGGAAGCCCATATCGACGCCATCAGCCCCGGCGACCGAATTCTGCTGATTGACGATGTACTGGCTACCGGTGGCACCGCAAGAGCCAGCTGTGAACTGGTGGAAATGCTGGGTGGTGAAGTCATCGCCTGTGCCTTTGTGATGGAACTTGGCTTTCTCGGCGGTCGCGAACAGCTCGGCCAATATCCTCTGCACTCACTGATTCAATACCAATGAAAAAATTCCTGCTGCTACTGACCTGTCTCTTATCCCAGTCTTTGCTCGCCGAACAGTTTCAGGCACCGGTCACCGACACGCGCTGGCAGGTGGTGGAATCACCGCTGGAATGTTCTCTGACCCAGGCTATTCCGGGCTATGGCGAAGCCGGCTTTTATCGCCGCAACGGCTCTTCGCTGCAACTCACCTTTAATACGCACTCACAACCTGCCGAGCAGAACCAGGTGCAGTTCCTGGTAGCCCCGGCGCCATGGCAGAACAGCGATGAAACCCAGACACTGACAAGCTTGCCAACTAAAGCAGGTCAGACCCGCTTTCAGGTTGAAGGCAATGTGGCTCTGGAAGCGCTGGCCCAGTTGCAGGAGGGCCGTTTTCCTCTGATTGAATACCGCTCGCAGTCATTTTCAAAAAACATCAGGGTGATGTTATCGACGATCCGGCTTAATGATTCCCTGCCCGCTTTCCAGCAATGTTTGCAAAACCTGCATCCGGATAGCTTTGAAGAAATCAGCAAGCTCACGGTCTATTTCCCGCTGGGCAAAGCCACGCTGGATGCTGCCAGCAAAAAAGCGCTTAACCGTCTGGCGGATTATGTGAAGCTGGATGACAGCATCCGCCAAATCCGTATCAGCAGTCATACTGACAATTACGGCCGCAAGAGAGTCAATGAACCGCTTTCAGACGCACGGGCGCATGCGGTCAAAACCTATCTTCTGAAGGAACATGAACTCCCGGCTGAGCTGATCCGCGTGCAGTCATTTATTGACCACAAACCGGCTGCCAGCAACAAGACCGTCGAGGGCCGGGCCAGAAACCGCCGGGCCGAGATTACGCTGCTCCGCTGAGCCTTACCCCTTCCCGCTGAAGGCATTTAATGTCACCATTGCAGACTGTTTTAACTATGCTCGGATGAGCCAGGGTAAGGAATGAATCAGGAAGCCGTCGTCGCGCTATCAGTCATCGGAATCGTCGCCATCCTCTGTCAGTGGTTTGCCTGGTGGATAAAACTCCCTGCGATTGTTTTCCTGCTGATTGCCGGCATCGTGCTGGGTCCTTTAACCGGCTGGCTCAATCCTGAAGCGCTGTTCGGTGATCTTCTGTTTCCGATGGTCTCGCTCGCCGTGGCCGTGATTCTGTTTGAAGGGAGTCTGACCCTCAAATTCGAGGACATACGCGGGCTGCAGCGTGTGGTCCGCAATATTCTCACTGTCGGTGTACTGATTACCTGGAGCCTGATTGCGGTCGCAACCCACCTGTTGCTGGACTTTTCCTGGGGTTTATCGATCCTGTTCGGTGCGATCATGGTTGTGACCGGTCCGACGGTGATTGTGCCCATGCTCCGCACCGTGCGGCCTAATGCCAAAATCTCCAATATCCTGCGCTGGGAAGGCATTGTTATTGACCCTCTGGGTGCCATTCTCGCGGTACTGGTTTTTGAAGTACTGCTGTCTATCCAGCTGCAGGGTCACGTGTCGATCGGCCATACGCTTTACATGTTTGGCAAGACCATTGCTGTCGGTGTTGTCATTGGTGCCGTCGCAGGCTATCTGTTTGGCATTGTACTGCGCCGTCACTGGCTGCCTGAATATCTGCATAACGTCAGCACCCTGGCACTGGTATTCGGTACTTTTGCCATTTCCAATGAAATCTCTGAAGAATCCGGCCTGCTGACCGTCACCATTCTCGGGATCTGGCTCGCCAATATGAAAAACGTGTCGGTGGAGAATATTCTCGACTTCAAGGAAGACCTGAGTATTCTGCTGATTTCCGGCCTGTTTATATTGCTGGCGGCACGACTCAACTTCGCCTCATTTGAGCAACTGGGCATGGGGGCGGTACTGCTGTTCCTCTTCATTCAGTTTATCGCCCGCCCGGTAAAAGTTTTTCTGTCGACAATCGGCTCGGATCTGAGCTGGCAGGAAAAAACCATGATCAGCTGGATCGGGCCCCGCGGTATTGTTGCAGCGGCGGTCACCGCCCTGTTTGCACTGCGTCTGCAGGACATCGGTATGGAAAACGCCGAACTGCTGGTACCACTGGCTTTTGCCATCATCATCGGTACCGTACTGGTACAGGGCTCCACGGCAAAATTTATTGCCAAGCGTTTGGGCGTTGCCGAACCGGAAGACAGCGGCTTTCTGATTGTGGGGGCGAATCTGGTGGCACGAACAGTGGCTAAGGCCCTGAATGAGAATGGCTTCAGAACCCGCCTCACCGATGGCAGCTGGACCAATGTCAAAGCAGCCCGGATGAGTGGTCTCGATACTTATTACGGTAATGCCGTCTCAGAGCATGCTGACCGGCATCTGGATCTGATTGGACTGGGCCAGGTTCTGGCGCTGACACCGCAAAGTGAGCTTAATGCCCTGGCTGGTATGCGCTACAAAGCGGAATTTGGCAGTAATCAGGTTTACTTTCTCTCTACCGAGAAAGAAAAAGATAAAGAACGTAATGAAGCTAAATCACGCAAGGCTATAAGCCACGATTCACATACCCTGTTTGGCAATGAAATCACCTATGCCAAGCTGGCCAGCCTGATTTCGCGTGGCGCTAAAATCAAACAGACCAAGCTGACTGAAAACTTCAGCTTTGAAGATTATCTGCAACAGCATGGTCGTCGTGTGACCCCCCTGTTTGCATTTAACCCGCGTAAGCGTTTGCGCTTCTTCACGGCAGCGGAATCACCCTCTCCGGAAACCGGCTGGACCGTCGTCTCTTTGGTTCAGGATGATAGCGACCCGGCACAAACCGAGGGACCGACGAATGAGAATGGCAACCTGGACGAAAATCGTCTGCCAAGCTGATTAAAAGTAAAGCAATGCTAGCTGTGTCCGATAACCCTACCGGACACAGGCAGGACAAATACCGTAATGGCAGAAAACAGCGCAGACGATATTCTTGAAGAAGGCTCAGGCGAAGAACCCCAGGCTAAAAAGAAAGGGCTATCAACCGCTTTGCTGATTAAAATTGCTGCCGGTCTCGGGGTGGTGCTGATTGCCCTGATTGTCAGCTTCTTTTTCCTGTCTCAATCGGCCGATGTGGATACTGAAGACACGGAACAAACCACGCAGAGTGAATCGGAAGCTGAAGCAGCGCCGACCGAATCAGAGACCGAAAGCAGCAACACAGAAGACACGATCGTCTTGCCTGAGGTCCCCTCAGACGAAACCGCTGAAGAACCCAGCGCGGATAATGCCAGTGAGTTCAACCCGGCCGTGGGCCTGGCGGCGACAGGTGCGTCAGCCGTGAGCTCACCGGTGACACAGCCGACGACAAAAATTCTGTCTGAACTGGTTGCTTTACAGCAGCAAATGGCCGGTCTGCAGGAAGAAAATCAGATGCTCATCAAACGGGTTGAAGCACTGGCAAAAGAAAATGAAGCCTTAAAATCCAAAACCCGGCAAATCGATAATACTAATCCCGATGCCATCATTAATGACGAGCAGCTGGTCAACAGCGATGATATTCCGCTTTACTACCGGGAAAGCGGATCAGGCGCCCCCCAGCCGGAACTGGAACCCAAATGGGGCGACTTTGACGAATACGGCAGCGACAGCTGAGTTATTGCCACAGCGACAGCAGTTCCTGCGTCGCGGCACGGTAATCCTCGGCTAGGGTAATGGCGGTAATCATCGCCACGGAGCCAACGCCGGTAGCTTGTAATTCACGCGCACGTTCATGATTAATGCCGCCAATCGCCACGACCGGATAGCGATCAGACAAAATATCCACCCACTGTTGCAGACGCTCAATGCCCTGCGGTGAAAATGGCATTTGTTTGCTGGTTGTTTCATAAATCGGTCCCAGCGCGATATAACTCGGATTTACAGCCAAAGCCCGTGCCAGTTCCCAGTAGGAATGCGTTGAAATCCCCAGTCTCAGACCAGCCTCGGCAATTGTCTGCAAATTGGCATCATGCAGATCTTCCTGCCCCAGGTGCACGCCATATGCACCGGCCTCAATCGCCAGCTGCCAGTGATCATTCACAAAAAAGCAGACCTGATTGCCATTCAGATGCGACAGCGCCTGCTTAATTTCCCGCCAGGTTTCGGTCTCGTTGCGGTCTTTCACCCGCAGCTGAATGGTCTGAATGCCCTCATCCACCAGCTTTTTAATCCACTCATTGCTATCTACTACCGGATAAATACCCAGCCGCTGCGGGCAGGCTGGAAATTCAAACTGTTTGCCAATCAGCGCCGACTGGTAACAAAGCCTGGGGATATCTTCCAGCTTCATCGGCTCACGGCTGTGGGTAATGACCTGATAAGGCCCGGCTTTTTCGGATAATCGAATACCTCGGGAGACATAGGCCTTGGCCAGCACCACCGCATCACGGATATCCTGACCACTCGCCAGATGGGCTGCGATCGATGAAGCCATCACACAGCCCGTACCGCGCACTTGCTTATCCCGTTTTTCCTGGTAGCAATAAAATCCGGTCTCTTCAAAAACAAAATAGTCACTGGCAAATTGGCTATCACTGTGGCCGCCTTTTACCAGGCAAGCATGGAGACCGGCTTTACGAAGCTCATCAGCACCCTGTTCAGGTTCTTTCACTCCGACCAACAAGTTCAGTTCCGGCAGATTCGGTGTCAGCAAAGTCACGCGAGGCAACAGCGCTGTAGAAATATAGTCCTGGACTTCAGCGGCTACCTGCTCACCACCACTGCTACTGGCCAGCACCGGGTCCAGCACGACGGGAATACCTTCGAGCTGCTGCAGAATCTGTTTAATGCATTCAGCAATCGCGAGATTGGGAATCAAGCCGATTTTGACGGCGGCAATATCAAAATCGGCCCTGCAGTTTTCAAACTGGGCCAGCAATTTTTCCGGGCTGACTGCACCGAGTTCAGTCAAGCCTTCAGAAGTCTGCTCGGTCATCCCGGTAATCAAAGGCAATGCATGACAGTCGTGATGCTTTACCGTCGCGATATCGGCCGCGATGCCGGCGCAGCCCTGCGGGTCCAGGCCACCGATGAGTAATACTGCAGGTTTGGTTTCAGTTGTCATTGACCGTTTATCTGTAAATGCGTGTTGTTATAAAAAAGATTTGTCATCGCGAGGCCGATAGGCCGCAGCCCTGAAAAATGCAGCGGACTGGATTGCTTCGCCGTCACCTCCTCACAATGACGGTTTCCGCTCAGTCTTCTAACCCTGTTGCCAGATCGGCTGATCCAAAGTCGGTGTACTGGGCTTGGCATTATCCCGTTTAGGCATAATCCCGGCCTCATAGGCCAGACGGCCGGCATTAATCGCATCAGCAAAAGCATAGGCCATGGTTTCCGGCTCCAAGGCTTCGGCAATGGCGGTGTTCAGGAGAATACCGTCAAAACCCAGCTCCATGGCCTGCACCGCATCGGAGGGTTTACCGATACCGGCATCGACCAGCAAGGTCAGCTCGGGCAGACGTTCACGCAATGTTTTCAAGGCATAGGGATTCAGCAAACCCTGACCGGTACCAATCGGTGCGCCCCAGGGCATCAGCACTTCACAACCGAGATCTGCCAGTTTCTGACACAGCACCAGATCGTCGGTAGTGTAAGGAAAGACCTTAAAACCATCTTCAATCAGAATTCTGGTGGCTTCCACCAGTGCAAAGGGATCAGGTTGCAGGTTGTAGCTGTCACCCATCACTTCCAGCTTTACCCAGTCGGTGCCAAACAGCTCACGCGCCATGTGAGCCGTTTTGACCGCTTCCTTGACGCTGTAGCAGCCGGCGGTATTGGGCAGCAGATGACAGTTCAGTTCTTCAATCATCTGCCAGAACTGTTCACCACTATGGGCCTGGTTGGCAGACTGACGGCGCAGAGAAACGGTAATGACCTCGGCCCGTGAGGCACGAATCGCATCGACCATGACTTTGGGCGAGGGATACAGGGCGGTGCCGATAAACAGACGGCTGCCAAGTTCCTGTCCGTAGACTGTCCAGTTGGATGCTTTCATGTGTGTTTAACCTCCACTAATCGGAGACATAATTTCAATCTGATCGCCGGCCTGGATAGCATGCTGATCCCAGTTGGATTTGGGCACGACTTCATCATTGATGACGACGATAAACCGCCCACCGACGGCCTGACTTTCAAGAAAAGCCGAGACCGTCTGTGTCTGATCAATCGACAGCGGTTCACCGTTAAACTGAATCTGTTGCTGATTAGATGTCATATAACTCTCCGAAATGTACCTGCGCCTGTCTGCCCGCCAGTAATTGCGTCAAATCCTCAACCACGGCAGGACCGAACAGGTATCCGTGGCGGTAAAAGCCATTGATGATATAACCCCAGTCGGTGCGTTTAATGGTCGGCATATTATCCGGCAGACCCGGGCGACAATGTGCCGTCATCTCCATAATTCTGGCTTCAGCAAAACCTTTATGCAGGCTGTACAAAGCTGACATCAATTCCAGCCCGCTACGCACCGTAATCGGGGAACGGTCATCGCTTTCAATCACCGTCGCACCGAGCACATATTCATTATTGGGCCGGGGCGCCAGATAAAACGGATAACGGGGGTGCATCAAACGTATGGCATGTTTGAAATTCACTTCCGGTGCCTGCACCCGAATCACCTCGCCGCGCACGCTGCGAAGCTTAGTGAGATTCTCTTTCCCCCCATTACCACGGCAATCAATCACGGCATCAAAATGCTCAGCATTACAGTTCAGATACTGCTGACAAAGCCGGTCGATTTCAGCCGGGTTGAGTTCGCCGATAGCTTCGGTCTGCACCCAGTCACAATGTTCATCCAGCATGGCCGACAACTGCCGGTATAGCTGACGGTTATCAATACAGGATTCCTGCTCGAACCACATCGCCTGGGAAAAGTTATCCGCCAGTTCCGGCTCACGTTCCTGCAATGCCTGTTGGTCCAGCAGCTGAAAGTCAGAAGCATCCAGCACATGCGACGCCCGCCGCTGAAACCGGGCCATATCGGCCTGATCCCCGGCATGGGCGACCACCAGCGTGCCTTCATTCTGGTAATAAACCGGCTCTGTCAGCTCTTTCAGCCACTGCGGCCATAAAGCGTAGGAGCGCAAACCCACAGTTTTCACCATGGGTTCGGCGCTAATCGCCTCCGTGGCAGGGGCCACCATCGATGCCGCGACATAACCGGCACTGTCACTCCCCTGCTTATCATCTTTCGACAGCAGTGCGACCTGGTGGCCGGCCTGAAGCAGACGCCAGGCTGTCAGGCGTCCGATCAGGCCACTTCCGATTATCAGATAACGATTCATTTCAGCTGCTCATATAATCCACAGTGTTTGCTTTCAGCGCTAAACCGTCACGCCTCGAATTCTATGAGTGTATTGGCATACACGATTGGATTGAGACGCGACGGCAATAACGCGCTGGATGCAAAGACGCAGGATTAAACTTCGTGGTAAATCTTGCTACCGGCTTCTTTAAACTCCTGCGACTTCTCGGCAAATGCCGCTTTCACATCGTGAGAAATCTTCATTGAGCAGAACTTCGGTCCGCACATGGAACAGAAATGCGCCACTTTGGCTTTCGGTTGTGGCAGTGTTTCGTCGTGATAAGCACGGGCCGTATCCGGATCGAAACCGATGTTGAACTGATCTTCCCAGCGGAATTCGAAACGGGCTTTGGAAATTGCATCGTCCCGAATCTGTGCACCCGGATGACCTTTACCCAGATCGGCTGCATGCGCCGCAATTTTGTAGGTAATAATGCCGGTCTTCACATCATCCTTATTGGGCAGCCCCAAATGCTCTTTCGGTGTCACGTAGCAGAGCATGGCGGTGCCATACCAGCCGATCATTGCCGCGCCGATACCGGAAGTAATATGGTCATAACCGGGGGCAATATCGGTGACCAGAGGGCCCAGCGTGTAAAACGGTGCTTCATGACACCACTCCAGTTGCAGATCCATGTTTTCCTTAATCTTGTGCATGGGCACATGGCCCGGCCCTTCAATCATCACCTGCACATCGTGTTTCCAGGCAATCTGTGTCAGTTCACCCAGCGTTTTCAGCTCGGCAAACTGCGCCTCGTCGTTGGCATCGGCCTGACAACCCGGACGCAGACCATCACCCAGCGAGAACGAGATATCGTAGGCTTTCATGATTTCACAGATATCTTCGAAATGGGTGTAAAGGAAGCTTTCCTCATGATGCGCCAGACACCAGGCAGCCATGATCGAACCACCCCGCGATACGATACCGGTAGTTCGGTTCACGGTCAGCGGGATATGCGCCAGACGCACACCAGCATGGATGGTGAAGTAATCCACGCCCTGCTCGGCCTGCTCAATCAAGGTGTCACGATAGACCTCCCAGGTCAGGTCTTCGGCAATGCCGTTCACTTTTTCCAGCGCCTGGTACAGCGGTACGGTACCAACCGGTACCGGTGAGTTACGGATGATCCACTCGCGGGTCTGGTGAATGTGTTTACCGGTGGACAGATCCATGATGGTGTCACCACCCCAACGGGTACTCCAGACCATTTTCTCGACTTCTTCTTCAATCGAGGAAGTGGTTGCCGAGTTACCAATATTGGCGTTAATTTTCACCAGGAAGTTACGGCCGATAATCATCGGCTCGGATTCAGGGTGATTGATGTTGGCCGGAATAATCGCACGGCCTTCAGCGACTTCCTTACGCACATACTCGGCAGTGATGTAGTGCTCCATATCATCCGGCAGTTCACCACGCTGAGCCAGTGCTTCACGGCCCATGCTTTCACGAATGGCAATGTATTCCATTTCCGGGGTGATAATGCCCTGACGCGCATAGTGCATCTGCGAGACATTTTTGCCCGGCTTGGCTTTACGCGGCAGACGACGATGCTCGAACAGCGGAATATCAAAATCCTGTGCATCCTGTTCACGGGTGTAATGCGAGCTGAACGCTTCCAGTTGCTCGCAGTCGCCCCGCTCTTCAATCCACTTCTGACGAATCAGCGGCAGACCGGCCTCGATATCGATTTTAGCAGTCGGATCGGTGTACAAACCGGATGTATCGTAAACCACGACCGGCTCATTCGGTGTACCCGGCAGGCTCGGATCGGCATTAGGTGTATCGGTCAGATTGATACGGCGGAATGGCACCAGCAAATCATCACGG
Source organism: Methylophaga sp. (assembly GCF_009711715.1). Taxonomy (GTDB): domain Bacteria; phylum Pseudomonadota; class Gammaproteobacteria; order Nitrosococcales; family Methylophagaceae; genus Methylophaga. Next base: position 165,781 of record NZ_VENF01000011.1, read on the forward strand.
CTGCCTTTGAGATAGAATTTTTCGCTGCCCGGTAATGGCTCGGTGGTAATACCGGTGCGATCTTTGAGGTTGATTACTTTGCTTGTAGCTTGTGTGGACACGTCACTTCCCCCTGTCTGAAAACCAACGTCGGGGAAGATGAGATCGTTGCGCGGAATGCGAACAAGATGCGGATACTGTGTTTAGATACACCAAGGGTGTTTGCAGTTATCCTGCTTGTTTCCTACGGAAGTCTTAACTTCTTCAGGTTCAACGGGTTTCATCTCAGCCTCCGCGAAACATTTCGCTCGGGCACCCCGACAAGTGACTGGCATGGTAAATCAAAAGCCGTTACTTCTACAAGGGCACGGGGGCAAATTCTAAGTATTACTGCCCAGGCGGTGCTCATTCCCTTGTCCAACTCCAACCATCTCATCCCAGGCACATATCATCCTGAGCACGATTACAGGTCATCCCAAGCGCTTTTGGATTTCATCCCGAGCTTTGTTACTTGTCATGCCGAGCGCAGCCGAGGGATCTCAACCCCCCAAAAAACACAACCCACCCTTATCTGGCATAATAATCACACTGACAAATACCGATTCCGACATAGCTCATAAACCATGGCTGACAGGCACAAAGACAAGGAGAAAGATGACTTCGCGCTGTTTCGACAGGAAATGCGCGATGCCACCCCGATCCGTCACAACAGCCAGTTGATCGACCGTCCCAAACCCGAAGTCAAAACACGCCGCAAACGCAGCATCGAGCATGAAGTCACCGGCCAGGCCTTTTCCGATATGTTCGCACCCGACACCGTGGGCAATGAGGAATATCTGGAATATCGCGGCCCCGGCATTCAACACAAACTCTTCTCCAAACTCCGAAACGGCAAAGTGCACCTGGAAGCCGAACTCGACCTCCATGGTATGACCCTCATCAAAGCAGAACCCGCTCTGGGTCAGTTTCTGGAACTCTGCCAGCAACAGCAACTCCGCTGCGTTCGTATCATCCACGGCAAGGGCTGGGGTTCAAGGGACAACAAGCCCATTCTCAAAAGCAAAATCAATTACTGGCTGCGGCAAAGTCCGTCTGTGCTCGCCTTTTGCAGCGCGACGGTGGAAGATGGTGGCACCGGGGCGTTGTATGTTTTACTTAAACGGCAACATCAGGAGCAGCCACAGACTTTGTAGATTAGGAATGAACAAACGGTAGCGCATGGAATTGATCATGTTGAAGAGGAATTTCGCTCAACATAATTCCAAAATTTACGGTGAATGTTTCACGATTAATTTTTTGTCGCCAATAATCAAGTTCGCTGCCCCCCCCTTGATTGCTGCAGGCAAGGCTGATTTACAAGATGGTTTGGGCGCGATGATTAGATCTACTTACATCGCAATTGAATAAATGGAGCTTTAACAATGAAAATGGATCCCAGTTATATAAGAAAACTGCTACTTGCTGCAGAGTAAGTAAAATCAGCTACTCACACCGTGATTGAAATTGCCTCAGCATTTTATGAAGACACCTCTTCACAGCCAAACGTTGATGATCAGTTTGTTCTTCACTAAGAGCTTCTCCTCGACTACGGATTTATTGAACCATTGGGTAACCACACAGGCATAAACAGATCTCTTGATGGGCATGTTTCCATAGCTGGCGTTCAAGTGAGAACAACAGCGCGTGGTCATGAATTTATTGCTGCTATTGAGAAAGATAATGTCTGGGAAGTAATTAAAACAGAGTTCAAGGAAGAGTCACTCGATACCATTTTTACAATATCAAAGCAGTTGGCAGTGAATTATGCTAAAGAGAAATTGGGCAAATATTTGGAGTAAGTATGACCGAGAATACTAAATCCAGATCTGAAGAAGACTTACTCCCAAAGCCAATAAAGTTAATCCTTTACCTGGCCCTCTTTTCGATAGCTCTGGTCTTAATGATATATTTTTCAAACTTCAATAATGGATTCGGGAAGCAAGAAACTTTCGGGCAGTTCGGGGATTTTGTAGGCGGGGTTCTTAATCCATTTCTGACTTTTCTCACAATATTTTTGCTGGTTTGGTCAATAACAATACAAGTTAGAGAGCTTCGGTCAACAAACGAGCAGCTTAAAGCGAGTAGAGAAGAATTAGCTAATAGTGCCGCGGCACTTGAACAAACAAAAACCACTCATGAACTAAATCACAACCTTCAGTTGAAACAGGCAAGAAGGAAAGAGCTACAGGATGCGTTTGAGTATCAATATTCGATAGCTAATGACTTATTCTCACAAGAAATTCCGATTCCTAAACTTCTGGGTGGGCCAATTACACTGTATCAATTGCACGAGAGAATAAATGATATAAAAATATTTGGATTGCAAACAGAGAACTCATCTTCTTTAGCACTTCCACCTAAAATACGAAAATCAATTACAGAATTCAGTGAGCAAGATAAGAATCGACATTTCTACATCCAATGTAAGGAATCAGTTCTAGAGCTTTGCTCAATCCTTAACGAATTCCATAAACATATTGAGACTACTATAGTCTCAATATCCTATTACAGACGGACTCTTAAATTGTTGAATTCCTGCCGAGACAGTTGCCTCATCGATGGTGAAGACTATCAGTCATTATTAAATTTAATTGACTACTCGACTCACAAAAATGGTTAATAAGGTGAGCCTCTCCTCCAAGAGTATTACCTTAAATCTCGACTGGCCATCCTTGGTGTAACGGGTGGGCGTAGAACATAACTAAATGTTCTCAACCATTATGTAAAGTGGGAGGTGAAGTCATGGAAACACCAGAAGACAGGATATCCATCCCACCTAAACAACTGCTACGTGTACTTGTTAATTTCTCTCGAATTATGGTCCATTCACGCTAACGATTATTTTTAGACCTTCGGTCTAATTAACTCATTGTTGCAATCTCTGCATTGGGCATTCTAGAAATTCATGGTTGGTAATATGAAAGGTATAGGACCAATGATTGGTTTTAACGCTGATTACTCAGAAGAAACCTTCACACTTGATCAAATTGGCGAATTATCAGGTGACACGCTACTTGAGTTCGGCGCCCCCTGGTGTGGACATTGTCAGGCCGCCACGCCTGCCATAAAAGAAGCACTCTCAGAACATTCAGAATTACGTCATATCAGAATCTATGACGGCAAAGGCAAACGACTGGGGCGTGCATTTAAGGTAAAGCTTTGGCCGACGTTGATACTCCTGCATGAGGGTAAGGAAGTGGATCGTCTGGTGAGGCCATTAAAGGCTGACGAGGTTCGCCAATTAATTTCGAAAATCAGCTAATGGCTGCTTACAAGTTTAGGTTTTAAATTCAGTATCTTGCTTGTCCCCCGCCCTCTTCCGAGGCGACAATGAGCGTTGAGGACATCCAACGCTAAATTTTATGACAGTGATTTAAAAAGCGCGGATAATATCGCAGCCCAGAATCAGGAACTGGCACACCCCCGCGAGTCATCTCGCTCTTAACCACTGGAACATCGAATGAAACACATTGGGTGGCTGCTTTTCGTCTTATACAGTTCGAACGCGCTGTCCGCGGGCGAAGTTGAAATCCCTTTGCTAGCAGAAACGACTCATCTGCAGTCTGCGATTAGCCGTGTCCTTGAAATCGATGAGAATGGGCAGAGCTTGCTTCGCAACGACCTCTGCAACCAGCTTGAGTTGTCTGATGTGCGGGTGATGACTGAGGATGCTCAACTGTCTGTCGACATGGCACTGACCGCCACGACGGGTGCCCACGTTTTCGGTGCCTGCCGGGGGCCGAAACCGTGGCAGGGACGTCTTGCATTTAAATTGACGCCGCAGGTAACGGCATCGGGTCTGGCCATCGAGTTTGTACCTGATTCGATCCAGTTGTCGCGCCCGGATAGTAGTCCCGGCCTTTTGAGCAAACCCGTTCAGATCATTGCCGATGCGCTGGTGCTGCCACGCATCAAAACCATGCAAATTGACCTGGCCGGGCCACTGAACAGCCTGGATGAATTGATCGAACAATTGCTGGGCCAGAATGATGTGCCGTCCCTGGTGCAGCGAACCCACATTGCCCGCCTCCAGACTGAAGAAACCGGCGTCAGGGCCTGGCTGGCTTTCCAGGTTCGCCCTCCTGAACCGGTCGAGCAAGTCCCCGAGCCCATTCTGGACGCCAGCGAGTTGGCTGAATGGCAAACGCTTGAAGATGAGTTAGACGGCTTTCTGACCACCATCATTACGATGCTGGCCCAATCTACTGATTCCCGTGCCTTGCGGCTTGAGTTATTCGCTGTGCTACTGGATGCGAGACACGCGATTGCCGAGGCGCTGACAGTCGATGACCCGGAACATGATCCGGTTCGCGAACTGTTCCTGACCACATGGGATCGTTTGCGGCCATTGATGGGCATACTTGAAGGCCTGGAAACGCCAGGTTTGGAAGTAGACTTCCGGCTTGCCGCGTTTCTGGCAGGCGGTGACGCACTGCGGGCACTTGATGCCCTGGGACCGGAATATGGTCTGGAAATCACGCGTGACGGGCTGCGCAGGCTGGCCCGCTTACTGATGGCCGAATCGGCGCCACCGAGTTTTACCCCATTGCCGCTGGAGGTCGATCCAGAATTTCGCGATTTGTTTGGATTTGAGACCCGAGAAGAGGCCGAATTCACCACCGTCGCGTTGACCCAACAAATCGCCGGGGGTTTTGGCCGGTTTGGAGCCTGGCTGTTGCCGGCCGCGCATGCCGACAGTATCACCCCGGCCGAGGCTTTAAAGGGGCTGGTCCCGCAACCGGACAATCTTGATGCTTACCTGAAGCTGGTCGCCAGCTTGCTGGAGGAACAGGCCAGCGCCTGGCTGGACAAAAATAATCGCCTGCCTGACCGGCTGACAGAGCGGCTCGATCCCCTGGTTCGTGCTACTGCATGGAAAGAATCCTGCTGGCGCCATTTCTCAGGCTCGGGTAGCGAGCCCCAGGTGTTGCGTTCACCCGGTGGTGCCGTGGGCATGATGCAGATCAATGGCCGGGTCTGGCGTAAGGTCTACGATCTTGACCGCCTCGTTAATGAGGTCGACTACAATGTGAATGCCGGTATCGATATTCTGACCCATTACCTGGTTGATTATGCGATCCGGCTTGGCGAGCACGAGCAGCCCGGCGGTGATGACAATTTGATAAAGGCAACCTATGCCGCTTATAACGGCGGTCCGGGACACCTGGCACGATACCGTCGCGATGATACGCCCGCCCAGTTGCAGGCCATCGACAATGCGTTCTGGAGCCACTACACGACCATCAAAACCGAACAATGGCCGGATATCTCAAGCTGCTACTCGGTCAGTCAATAATGAGCAGATAGCCCCGACGCAACCAGGATCATAAGAGCCAGATTTTGAACATTGGAATTTACATTTATGACAATGCCGAGGTGCTGGATTTTTCCGGCCCCTTTGAGGTGTTTTCAACGGCCAACCGGCTAGCTGATTCAAACAAGGCCTTTGAGGTTTTCCTTATTGCTGAGCAAAAAGCACCTGTTATTGCCAGGGGTGGTTTCAGCGTTAACCCACATTACGACCTGAGCAACCATCCTGATATTGACTTGCTTATCGTTGTCGGCGGCGTTCACACCCGGGAGCTGAACAAATCCAATGTCATACACTGGGTAGCCAGAACTGCTGAAAAAGCGAAGGTCGTCGCCTCTGTCTGCACCGGTGCATTTATCCTTGCTGAAGCAGGCCTGCTTGCCGGGCGCAGGGTCACGACGCACTGGGAAGATATTGACGCGCTTCGGGAAACGTACCCTGATTTGACGGTCATTGAAGCGCAACGCTGGGTTGATGAGGGTAAGTTCATTACCTCAGGCGGTATCTCGGCGGGCATCGATATGAGCCTTCATCTGGTATCCCGCTTTCTTGGGCCGGAGCTGGCTGAACGGACAGCCAGACAGATGGCATATGAGTGGCTTAAGCACTGATTAGAATAGCTCTGCTCGTAGCCTTGCCATCCCGCCTGAATTCTCATCACAATAAAGTTAAGCTTGAGCTGGAGTTCGAGGGGATGAGAAGCCGATACTGAAAAGCAATATTCGCTTTGGTAAAGTACTGCCGTGTCGCTTTTTTCACGGCAACAGTAGATGATGGCGGAACCCCGGGTCATAGTCATTAATCACAGATCAGAATCGCTATCTCTCAAAAGTCCGCGGGTGGCTTATCAGAGCAACAGAGCCCGTACTGTTTGACGTCCCTTGTCCCCCAAGGAGAGTGCTTGTTATGAATGACAATGTCATGCAGATAATGAGAAACCCAGTACGTGTGCAATCGAGAGGTGAAGAGTTCGCAAACTGCATCAGCCACGGCATATCGCTGCTTGCCGTGCTGATTGGCACCCCGTTTCTCCTTATCAGTGCGAGTGAACAGAGTTCGCTTCAGTTACTGGGCACAATGGTATTTTCGGCCAGTGCCATATTCCTTTATTCATCCTCCACTATTTATCATGCCCTGCCTGCAGGTGGAACCAAACACCGGTGGCGGATGATTGAGCACTCAGCAATCTTTGTGCTTATCGCTGGTACCTACACACCATTCACGCTGGGTATATTGAACGGTGGCCTGGGCTGGACACTGTTTGGTTTGGTATGGGGCCTGGCGGCCCTGGGTGTTTCATTGAAAATATTTCAACGCCAGTCGCACCCGATTCTGTCAACCTGCCTCTATTTGCTGATGGGCTGGCTTATCCTGTTCGCCATCGATCCATTACTGATGTTGATGCCCCTAAATGGCCTTATCTGGTTGCTGGCGGGTGGTCTGTTTTACACATTGGGCGTGATCTTCTTCGCCACTGATTCCAGATTGTATTACGGGCACTTCATCTGGCACCTGTTTGTTATGGGAGGTACCACATGCCACTACTTTGCAATTCTGTGGTATGCGACATGAATAAATTAAACAAGCACCATGACAAAACCAGCCTGGTGGTGGTCGCGTCGCTTGCTTTCAGGTCACTTTTTCGTGACCACTGATCATCACAATTCCCTGCTTGCAGGTAGGCTTCCAAAGGTTTTAGCCGATCGATTGATGAGCCCTTTTATTCGCTTCTTGCATATTCAATCAGCAGGTGGCGGGATTCTTCTGTTATTCACTCTTGGCGCATTGTTTCTGTCCAACTCGCCGTGGGCTGATGCTTTCGAGCATGTCTGGGAAACACAGCTTGGCATCGAAGCCGGGGCACTGGACTTTTCTCGCTCCATACGCGAATGGATCAATGATGGTCTGATGACGCTTTTTTTCTTTCTTGTGGCACTCGAACTTAAGCGTGAATTAGTACTCGGAGAATTGAAAACACCTCGCATGGCGATGCTTTCGATTGCCGGCGCAGTGGGCGGCATGCTGGTACCTGCTTCAATTTATCTGTTAATGCAGCATGGACAACCCGGTGAACATGGGTGGGGCACGGTCATGGCCACTGACACCGCATTTGTTATTGGCTGCCTGGCCCTACTTGGCACACGTATTCCCCAAAGTTTGCGGGTATTCATGCTGTCTCTGGCGATTGTTGATGATATTGGTGCCATCCTTGTCGTTGCTATCGGCTACAGCGGCCAGATTGACTGGTGGCCTGTGGTCCTGGCGCTACTTGGCCTGTTATTTATTCGTGGAATGGCCATGCTTGGTTTCCGGGGTTTTCCGATTTACTTTATCGTGGGTAGTTTCGTCTGGCTTGCAGTCGATGCATCCGGCATTCATGCCACCATCACAGGCGTCATACTCGGGCTGATGACACCAGCACGCCGATGGGTCAGTGACGAGCAACTCTATGCCATACTGGAGCAGGTTATCGCACATCCATCAGCCAGCCAGGGAAGCGGTGACACGGAAGATCGTCAAACCTTGCAGATGGCAGAATTTGCCTCGCGCGAGACACTTTCACCTCTGGAGCGCCTTGAGATTGCCCTGCATCCCTGGGTGGTTTTTTTCATCATGCCATTGTTCGCCTTTGCTAACGCCGGCTTGTCACTGGATCTCAATCAGCTTGAAAGCTCGCTCACACTCGCCGTATTCCTCGGGTTCGCGCTTGGCAAACCAATCGGCATTCTGTCTTTCAGTTGGTTGGCTTTACGCTCACATATTGCTATACGCCCAGAGGAACTGAACTGGCGCCTGATGACTGGCGGCAGCTTTCTGGCAGGCATCGGTTTCACGATGGCACTGTTTATAGCCAATATTGCCTTCCCTGATAATCTCATTGACAGTGCCAAGGTTGGCATCTTCCTGGCTTCACTGATTTCTGCCCTGGCCGGACTGCTTATTTTATTCAGCACTGCCGCTGATTCCAGAACTCAACTAAACAGTGAAGGACAAATCAACCGATCCAGGCCGAGTTGATGCCCAAATAACTGACCATTTCAGTAAAAAAGGAAAATCGATATGACGATATCGGCCAAAAACAGAATCTGCCTCTGGTTTAATGGTGATGCCGAAGCGGCTGCACGATTTTATGCCGAGACTTTCCCTGACTCTTCTGTGGACGCTGTTCATACTGCCCCCGGTGATTTCCCCTCAGGCAGAAAGGGTGATGTCCTGACGGTTGAGTTCACCGTGATGGGGATTCCCTGCCTGGGTTTGAATGGCGGACCGGCGTTTACCCACGACGAGGCCTTTTCATTTCAGGTTGCCACTTATGACCAGGCCGAGACGGATCGTTACTGGAATGCCATTGTCGATAATGGTGGTCAGGAGAGTGCCTGTGGCTGGTGTAAAGACAAATGGGGTTTGTCATGGCAGATAACACCTGTCGTGTTGTCAGAAGCCATCACCCATCCCGACCCTGCGGCAGCCAAACGGGCATTTGATGCCATGATGGAGATGCACAAAATCGATATCGCCACCATCGAGGCCGCTGTCAGAGGTTAATCCTGATAACTGTGGCGCCGCATCACTTAACTTGGCCTGACTGGCAGGCTGGGTTTGAGTGCATTCAACCCTGGCTGCCTTTTATAGGAACATCTCCTCTTTCACAGAGTCCAGATTAATAACCTGAAATGACTCATGAAAAAGGAGATTGTATGAAGTTAAAACTCGCCCTACTCTCATCGCTGTTGCTGACTTCCAGTGCTTTTGCGGCTGACTCCATCACGGTCGATATGAAAAATCTGCAGACCGGTGAATCAGCCGGGACAGTCACTATCAGCCAGCACCCGTTTGGTACGGTCTTTACACCGGATATGCGTAACCTGTCGGCAGGTAATCATGGCTTCCATGTCCATGAAATTGCATCCTGTGGTCCCAAGCAGAAAGATGGAGAAATGGTACCGGGCGGTGCCGCTGGCAGTCACTTTGATCCGGCCAATACCGGACGCCATGCTGAACCCTGGGACTTACACGGCCACGCCGGTGATTTACCGGCCTTGTACGTTGATAAAAACGGTATGGCTACACAACCGGTACTGGCGCCAAAACTGACGCTGAAGGAAATCAGAAACCGGTCTCTAATGGTTCATGTGGATGGAGATAACTATTCCGATCATCCCAAGCCACTGGGTGGTGGCGGTGCCCGCCTTGCCTGTGGTGTGATTAAGTAAACCGGCTCAAACAGAAAGAACCGGCCGATCGGCCGGTTCTTTTTTATTGCTCAAGGCTCAAATACCAAGGTCGGTTCCGAGCCGGTGAACACATCCTGCTTCAGGCTCTCGACAAAACCGGCATTAACGATAATCGCCTCATAGAGCCAGTAATAAAAGCCCCCTTCATAGACTTTGTAGCGCCATTGATAACGGCACTGAACCCAGCCATCACTGAGATCGGCGACCGGCTCAGTCGGTAACATGGAATCAGGCTGAGCAATGTATTCGAGCAGCTTGCGATTCAGATCAAAACGAAAGCGGTCAATAATAAAACGACCGTCATCACTGAGTTCATACTGAATGCGATTGCCCATCACATCGTCCCCATGCTGATCGAGCACGACCTGATGATCAAACAGATAACGGGCATCGGGGTCGGTGACCGGGTAGCGATCCGGACTCTCTGCTCGGGCGCTGATATCCGCCTCTGATTGCTGCCCTTTATCCCATTGCTGAATAACAATTTGTACGACTAGGGTCGACATGGCTGTCCTGTTTAACTGGCTGTAACGTCAACAGCATAACCAAGTCCAAGGTTGAAAACACCCCAGCCTTGCTGCGTTGTTGCTACGCTGAAAATATACAGCAAGGTAAGTAAAGCCATGCCCCAGGCAGTAAAGCGTTGCTGAGGGGAGCCTGCGGTATAGAACAGCAGCTGGCCCAGACAGAGATAGACCAACAGCAACACAAACTTCACACTGAGCCAGCTATTGATAAACGGATACTGCTGCACGATATTAGTCAGCATCAGCGCCGCTGTGATTAAGACGGTATCGACTCCGTAGCGCAGGTATCGCATTGACTTGTACACCCAGCCATCGGCGTGAGGCATAGAGATGAGCCCCTGGATGAACAGCAGACTGCCGCTGGCTACTGCCATCAGCATATGCACCAGCCTGACCTCGCTGTAGAACTCCGTCACAATGGATTACCCCCGACTTTCTTAGCGTTGACGCTCTGCGTTGTCATATTTCGGCGTAATCCAGAGGCTGGCGATAAACCAGGCCAGCAGCAAGGCACCAATCGCAAAGATAGTGTCACCGGGCACACGCATCCAGACCAGTAAATCCACCAGCGGTTGCTGCATGAATTCGGCTGAACGGGCATACCAATAGCCTTTCTCCAGACTGGCGAATAATTGCAGTACGCCGAGCGGCAAAAGCGTGAGCAGTGCCATCAGGGCCAGACCGATATTCAGACACCAGAAGCTGGATTTCAGTATGCCTTCGCGCCAGACAAGGTTGGGTTTAATGCCGCGCAGACAAAACAGTGCCAGCCCGATACCGAGCATACCGTAGACACCGAATAAAGCCGTATGTCCGTGTAACGGGGTGAGGTTGAGGCCCTGCATGTAATACAGGGATAAAGGCGGATTAATCAAAAAGCCGAACAGGCCGGCCCCGACCAGATTCCAGAACGCCACAGCAACGAAAAACATCACCGGCCAGCGGTATCGCTTCATCCATTCGGTGGCTTTGCCCAACCGGTAGTTGTGGTAGGCCTCAAAACCGATATAGGCCAGTGGCACCACTTCCAGTGCTGAGAAGCTGGCCCCCAGCGCCAGCACCGGTGTCGGTGAGCCTACAAAATAGAGATGATGCAGGGTCCCGATCACACCACCGGACATAAAGATAATGGTCGCGAATAAAACCGCGACCGTGGCGGTTTTGACCGGTATTAAACCCAGCCGGGTAAACAGAAAGGCGATAACTGCCGTCGCAAACACCTCAAAGAAGCCTTCTACCCAGAGGTGCACCAGCCACCAGCGCCAGTACTCGACCATCGAAATATGGGTATGCTCATTCCAGACCAGTGCCGCACCGAAAAATAAACCGATGGCGACTGTGGATAGAAACAACAAACCGATGATGGAACGGTTTTCAGACGGTTGCCGCAAGGTCGGCCATAAGGCACGACCAACCAGAAACAGCCAGAGCAACAGGCCGATAAACAGAAACCATTGCCAGAAACGACCGATATCCGCATATTCCCATCCCTGGTGGCCGAACCAGAAATTATGCTCCAGGCCCAGGGTCTGATTGATTGCCAGCCATTGACCGGCAAATGCGCCGACCACAATCACCAGCAGACAAACCCATAACACATTCACACCGAGCCGTTGATAAGGCGGCTCATAGCCGGATACAGCCGGACCGATATACAGCCCCGTTGCCAGCCAGGCTAGTGCGATCCAAAGCACTGCCAGTTGGGTATGCCAGGTTCGCGTTATCGAGTAAGGCAGAATATCGGCCAATTCATAGCCGTACATCACCTGCCCTTCCACCTGATAGTGAGCGGTAATCGCCCCAAGCAGAATCTGCACCAGGAACAGGGCCAGCAGCACCCAGAAATATTTTGCCGTTGCCAGCATCGAAGGCGTTGGTTGCAGATCCCGCATCGGGTCGGTTTCCGGTAACTGACCGGTTGCTTCCTCTTTGTCATGAGACACCGCGTAATACCAGCCCATCAGACCGATACCGGCCAGCAGAAAGGTGATACTGAACACTGACCACAGAAACATGCTGGCCGGTGGTTCATTGCCAATCAATGGTTCGCTGGGCCAGTTATTGGTGTAAGTCGTATCATCATCAACCCGATTGGTCATGGTGGCCCAGCCAGTCCACCAGAAAAAGGCGGACAGAACACGACGGTTTTCTGCTGTCGCTACCGTGTTGTCCTTCATGGCGTATGCTTCACGCAGTTCAGCGGTTGCCGGATCGTCACTGAAAAGACTTTGATAATGCCCGGCCACCTGGCTGATTGCCTGTCTCCGGTCCTCACTGAGCGTAATCACACCGGTATCGGGATTATAGCTATTGTTTCTGACACGGGATTTCAGACGACCTTCCAGTGCGGCCTGCTGTTCTGTGCTGGCCAGCTCATAGCTGTCGAGGCCATACTCCCTACTGGCCCAGATATCGAGTAGCGCTATCATTTCCCGATGCATCCAGTCAGCGCTCCAGTCCGGCGCGACATAACCGCCATGACCCCAGATTGAGCCCAGTTGCATGCCCCCGAATGATTGCCAGACCTGGCGGCCGCGTTCGATCTCGTCACGGCTGTAAATTAATTCACCATTGCTGCTGACCACCTTGTCAGGCATTGGAGGTGCTTTCTGGTAAATCTGGTTACCACTCCAGATCAGGACAGCAAAAGAAACGACCAGTAGCAGCGCCAGAAACAGCCAGAGTTTTTTTACGTTTGTCATCAGCTCACTCCTTTTTGTGATAACGCACGTGCCTGATAACTGGAGTCAGTTACAACTCCAGCTCATCAAAAAGATGGATGGCAGCGTAAAGTATTTTTATGTTTTATCGAGAAGCAATCAGGCCCGCTATGTGCCGATTTCCCGATAGCGGTCAGCGCAACATACGCACGCGCTTGCTCTGCAATTTGTATTAACGCTTTCTTAGGAACGGTGTGTAACATGTTAATAGTTAATGGCTTTTTATCTTTTCTACAGTAAGCGTTAATATCAAACTACGCTTATATTACAGATAATTCAATAATCAGGTATTTAAATTACCTATTTATAACTGCAAGCCTGTCCCTTAAGTCGTGAAACGACTTACTGGGACCTCACGATGAAGGCGAAGACGGTTGCTGACTGCGTTTGAGGCTGCGAGGCCAGGCGTTCATCAGGGCTTTTAACAGCGTCGCCAGTGGAATGGCAAAGAAAATACCCCAGAAGCCCCAAATTCCCCCAAAAAACAACACGGCAAGGATGATCGATACCGGGTGCAGATTGACCGCTTCGGAAAATAAAACGGGTACCAGTACGTTCCCATCCAGAGCCTGAATAACGCCATAGGCGATCACCACATAGAGAAACTCATTGGTCAGACCAAAGTGAAAACCGGCCACTGCGGCAACCGGCAAGGTAGCGACAGCCGCCCCGATAAACGGGACTAATACGGAGAAGCCAACCAGCACCGCAAGCAGTGCCGAATAAGGCAGGCCGAACAGGGCAAAAGTCACGAAGGTGACGGAACCAACGATAATTATTTCAACGACTTTTCCGCGCACATAGTTGGCAATCTGATCATCCATCTCATTCCAGATCCGGCTCATCAGTCCACGTTTTTCCGGCAACACTGACAAAGTAAAGCCAACCAGTTTTTCACGGTCTTTGAGCATAAAAAAGATCAGAATCGGCACCAGTACCAGATAGACAATCAAGCCGATCACACTGCCAAGAGAAGCCAGAGACAAAGTCAACGCACGTTGTGCATAGAGATTGAATTCGCGACTGATGGCATCAATCCAGGTCTGGATCTGGTCCTGAGTGACAAAATTGGGATATTTCTGTTGCAGTTCGTCCAGCCATTGCTGGCCGCTGGACAACATCTTCGGAATTTCCTGTACCAGGTTAACCAACTGGTTCCACAGCAATGGCATGAGCAGAAAAGCCAGCGCCAGCATGGCACCGATAAAGCCGAGGAAGACGATACCAATGGCGAGCTTCTCCGGTATATGTCTGCGGGTCAGCAAGTTCACAACACCCTGAAGCAAAAACGCCAGCACCAGCGCAGTAAAGAACGGAGCCAGCATGCGACCGAACCAGATCACAGCAGCAAAGCCGAGCACAAGCACAATCAGCATGATTACCGCTTCTTCATCAGAGAAGTAACGCTCAGCCCAGTCACTAAAAATTGCCCGCAAGGTCATACTCAAATTGTCCTTTTGACCACCCAGAAATGTTGTGCGTATTGTGGCACACACCCAGGGCTTGTAGATCTTTCAGTATTGAAGATGAGAGACCAACAAGCCCTAGCGCCCAAGTTGAACAGAATCAGGCTCATGACGCAATTCTTGCTGCTATCGAACCCACTTGGTTGAGCAAGCCAGCATGGCTTTTGTTGTGCTATTTTGAATTTGGGATAGCTTTCACGACAGATTCAAATATCAGATCAGGGACGCGTAATGTCAGAAAAAATAAGCCAAGAGCCGGATAAGAAACCCGCTTTAACACCCCGTCGTTCACTGAGCAGCTACTTATTTGGCCTGGTCCAGCATCGACTCTGGCTGAAAGTCTTGATAGGCATGTTTCTGGGCTTGATAACCGGGATTATGCTCGGACCTTCAGTAGGGCTGGTTCAACCGGCCACCGGCACTATTATCGGTAACTGGCTGGCTTTCCCGGGCCACTTGTTTATAGCCACCATTCAAATGATCGTTATTCCTTTGGTCATCGCCTCAGTGGTGCGCGGACTTGCAGCCACCGAAGATATGGAACAACTGCGAAAGGTTGGGGTTAGGGTCGTCCTGTTCTTTACTGCCACCACGGCATTGGCTGCTGCCATCGGTTTGTGGGTCGGGCATTTGTTTAGCCCGGGTAAACTGTTGCAGGGCATCGCCTTGCCCAGAGAGGACAGCAGTCAGATGCCATCGGCGACTATACCGGATCTGAGCACACTGCCTGATGTGATGTTAGGCCTGTTGCCGGGTAATCCACTTGATGCGAT
The DNA here is from genome assembly GCF_009711715.1 of Methylophaga sp. Classification (GTDB taxonomy): domain Bacteria; phylum Pseudomonadota; class Gammaproteobacteria; order Nitrosococcales; family Methylophagaceae; genus Methylophaga. The sequence goes on from NZ_VENF01000011.1 coordinate 180,831, forward strand.
GGTTCAGGGTCAGATGTTGCAGGTCGTTATTTTCTCCATCATTGTCGGCGTGGCAATGGTTTCTATGCCAATTGCACAATCACGGCCAATGCTGGACTTGCTGCGTTCCCTGCAACAAATATGCATGACCGTAGTTCATTGGGCAATGCGGCTGGCGCCCTATGCCGTCTTTGGTCTTATGGCTCAACTCACTACCAGTATCGGCCTCAGTGCTTTGCTGGGCATGGCCTCTTATGTCCTTACCGTGCTGACAGGCCTTCTACTCATGATGATTGTTTATCTGCTGCTGTTGAGATTGCTGGCCGGGCAGCATCCGGTTCAGTTTCTCAAACATTGTCGGGATGTACTGTTGCTCGCTTTTTCCACCTCAAGTTCCGCCGCGGTGATGCCACTGTCGATCCGTACCGCGCAGGAGAAGCTGGCCGTCAGGCCGTCAATTGCACAATTTGTTATTCCTCTGGGTGCCACCATCAATATGAACGGCACAGCGCTCTATCAAAGCGTCGCTACAATCTTTCTGGCACAGGCTTATGGCATCGATCTGAGTATGGCCAGTATGGCACTGGTTGTGGCGATGGCAGTAGGTGCCTCTATTGGTTCACCAGCGACTCCCGGTGTTGGCATCGTGATTCTATCAATGGTGCTGACGACCGTGGGTATTCCGCCCAGCGGTATTGCGCTGATTATGGGGGTTGATCGTATTCTTGATATGTCAAGAACTGCCGTTAATGTGACCGGGGATCTGGTCACTTCCCGCCTGATGGAGGCCTGGCGCCGAAAACAGGCCGGCCCGGCTGAGAATCTGGATGAAATTGAAGCAGTGCCATCAAACAATGACTAAAAACAATATTTTTTCGCACTTGCCGACATCAATTGATAAGGAAGTCTTTGCAGACATCCTGACCAGCGAAAATGTTCGCATAGAGCGCATCGTCTCTTATGGACAGCGGTCTCCTGAATCAGGTTGGTATGATCAGGATGAAAATGAATGGGTCATTGTGCTGGGCGGTTCCGGCACCTTGCTGTTTGAGGATGAGAATGAAATCGAGCTCAATGCAGGCGACTATTTATTGATTCCGGCGCACCAGCGGCACAAGGTTCTCAGAACCGATTCTGAACAGCCGACCATCTGGCTAGCTGTGTTTTTTAGCTGATAACAGGCCATAAAAAAACCGGCTGCAGATGCAGCCGGTTTAATTCTACGCTGGGTTACTGATTACATTCCTTCAGCTTTTTCGATAGCTTTGTCGACAACCCGGCCTAAACCACCGGAAACGTCCTGAGACTTAATGGCTTCCAGGTTGCCCGGTTTGCCGACGATGACAGCACCGCCCATTCCGGCACCAATGTGAGGGTCACATTGATAGATGTGGATACCCTCATTTTCAAAAGTATGGCTTACATCTTCACTCATCGGAGAAACAAAGGCTTCTGCCCCTTCCGGAATCAGCCCTTCCATCATATGCACATTGTGTGTGGACATATTTTCCCAGGAAACGGTGTCACCCGGTTCTATCGTGATGATCATGGGGGAAAATTTCATGCCCTGTGCCTGCACGCTGTGGTCTGCAGCCATCGCTGAGCCCGCGGCCAGAAGACCGGTGAATAACAACGCAGTTAGTATCGAAGTGAATTTTTTCATGTAACCTCCTGTCGTTTGGTTCGTTAGTAGGACAGGACCATCACCGATGAGTTCGATTGAAAATAACCGTTAATTCAATCGAGTAATAAAAACTGTGAATCAACTCATATTTCACAGGTCAGTCAGGACCGTGTCTGATGCTAACCAGACCGCTTCACCCTGTACATATCATTATCAGCCTGCTGCAGCAGCGCCATCTGTGTCTCGCCATGCTCAGGAAAGCAGGCCACGCCGATGCTGGCCGCCATGCTCAGCATGGTATCGTCGAGCTGATAGGGCAGCGACAGCTCGACCCTGATTTTATCAACAACCTCCTGAACATCTTTTGGGTCGATACGATCCAGAATCATGACAAATTCGTCACCGCCCATTCTGGCGACGGTATCGGTATCACGCAGGCAGCTATTCAGACGCTGGGCCGTTTGTCGCAATATGCGGTCCCCGGCTTCATGGCCGAAATGATCATTTGCCTGTTTGAACTTGTCGAGATCAAGGTAGAGCACCGCAAAACACTCCTGATTACGCTTAGCCCGCGCCAGTACCTGTTGAAAACGATCATGGAACAGACGGCGATTGGGCAAGCCGGTCAGCTGATCAAACATCGCCAGCTGATGCAGGCTTTCCAGCATCTTCCGGCGCATTATCGCTGCTGCAATCTGGGTAGACACGAACTCCAGCAACTCCCGTTCATCGACATTCTCTGCTTTATTATCGGAATCCGTTTTGACCATCAAGGCACCGACAATGCCATCCTGGGATTTGAGCGGCACAGCCAGCCAGTCCAGCACGGCGTTTTTTTCCCAGTCCGACTTCGGCCAGCTCTCTCCCCTTCTTGCCACCTGGCTGCAGAGCGTTTCCAGTACTTTTTCCTGATTTTTAAGCTCGCTGGCGCCACAGTGATAGACCAGTTCAGTTACAGCGCTTTTTTCATCAAACAAACCAATAACAAACTGCTGCATTGATATCAGGCCGGCAATGATGTCATGAATGCGTTTGTATAAATCGGTGAGACTCTGTTCAGTATGCGCCGCCTCGGAGATGCTGATCAGGGCGGACTGACGCGCTTCGGTCTGCTTCAACTGGGTAATATCGCGGGCAACGGCAATACGAATTCCATCATCTGGCGACCAGCGTGCCGACCAGAGCAGGTTCACCACCCGGCCATCCTTGCGGATGTAGCGGTTCTCAAAATCGACTTTGGCTACGCCGGACATGATTTCAGCCACCGTTTGCAAGGTCCGTTCACGATCATCCGGATGCACCATGTCCAGCATCTGAAGGCCTATCATCTCTTCTGGTTTATAGCCGAAAATGCGCTCGCCACCCGCGCTGACATAGACAAAATGCCCTTCATTATCGACAACACAAATCGCATCGAGCAGCATGTCGATGTAACGGCTCAGCGAATCAAAACCGGCCTTATCCATCAATTTGCCTGAGACTGTTTGAATTGCTCATTGTGACTGACCACTCTATTGCGTCCACCCTGCTTGGCAGCATAGAGTGCCTGGTCAGCCTGTCGCAGCAAAGTTTCCGCATCCATATCACGATCAGTCAAAGAGGCAATACCAATTGAAATGGTCAGATGTGAGAGTTTCTCTCCGCGATAACGAATATCCAGCGCCTGCACCGCCTCTTTGAGCTTCTCTGCTTTGGCTCTGGCATCTTCGGGCTCGGCATCACGCATCAATACTACAAATTCCTCGCCCCCAAAGCGGCAGGGAATATCACTTTCACGGAAGTATTGCTGCAGTGTCTCTGCTACAGCCTGCAAGGCCGCATCGCCGGCATCATGACCAAACTCATCATTAAAGCGTTTGAAATGATCGATATCGCAAACCAACAGCGACAAGGGAGTTTGATTACGCTTGGCGAGTTGAATATCTCGTGCCAGCGCATCATCAAAAAAGCGACGGTTACGTAAACCGGTCAGGGAGTCTTCAAAGGAATAACGCTGCAAATCTTCACGCAGCTTGATATTGCCCAGGGTCACTGTTAGCCGCTGCGAAGCGCGGCGTATGAAGTCTGCCAGACGATCTTTGGATAAGACCTCATCACCACCATCCAGTGTCAGTGAAGCCAGAACATGGCTGCCCCCTTCCAACTGCTGCAACCGGATTTGTGCATCCGGCAGTGTATTGATGATGTCGCCATCCAGACTGACCTGCACCCGAGTCGGGCTGAAAACACCGCTCAGCTTTTCTCGCATCAATGTTTTGGCTTCATCAAGATTCTGGCAGGATTGCAGCGCTACATTGAATTTCTCCAGTTCCGCACTGAACTGATTTTCCCGTTCCAGTTCCCTGCGGCGCTTTTGTTCTGCATCAACATAGGCATGCAGTTCCGCCGTGCGTTCAATGACCCGCTGTTCAAGTTGCTGATTCAGTTGTTCCATTGCCAGATTGGTGTGCACATAACTGCGTATCGAAATCACCACCAGCACCAGGGCAAACAGTAAGCCGCCTATAGCTATGGGGAAATCGACCCATGGCAGGAAACTGTGTGCCACCAGCATATCAACCAGCAAAAAGATGGCATAAACGGCAAATGCCCCCAGCACGAGTTGCTGGGAGTAGTTGACCTGTGTCGATATTTGCAGCACAACCCGCATCATAATGAGCAAGGAGAGCACGAACAGCGCATCAAATATCGGGAAAAAGATGGCAAGATTCACCACGCCCGTTAATGACAGCAATACCGCCACTGTCAGATAAACGAAGTGTAGCTGAGCCACGAATTTGAGTAAGCGGCTGCCTTTGGCCCCATTCAGCCAGTAATACAGCAGCATGGCGATAAATATCGGCATCGCGAAGTAACTGACTGCAGCCAGGTAGGTTTTCACTAATGGCCACTGGATGACCAGCTGTATTGCCAGGTTTTCCCCGATAAGCACACCGGCAGTCGCCAGAGAAAATAAACCGAGGTAGAAAAATTCTTTTTTGGTGCCTCGAAACAGCGCAAACACCAGGGCTACAAAAGCCACCAGCAGAGAAAAAGCGGCAACAATCAGTTCATGCAGACCACTGCTGATGACATGCAGCAGCATGTTGGAGCGTTCCATCAGCTTGGCTTCACCCCATAAACCGATATCGGTGTAATCGGAATAAACGCGGAGATACAGGGTTTTACCGGCAAAGTCTTCAGGCAAATTAATCTGATGCCAGGGCCAGCCCATAAAGCGTTTTTTCTCGTCCTGTGCCAGTTCACCGAAGCGGTGAATCAACTGGTCGTCGAGATAGGCCTCAACATTCAGGTTTATGCTGGTAATGAAAATGACCGGCTCAGAGAGATCGGCTTCGGGTAACACCGTGCGGAACCAGACATACTGTTGCTCATCGCGCTCTGGCGGATTGGCCGGGTAGGCAATCGGCTGCCATTGGGAAGACACCGAGGAAAAATCGGGCCTGGTGTCAGTTAAGGGAAGATCACCCCAACGATACTCCCAGTTCAGCTCGGCAAGATCCATCGGTGGCTGGGCCGCCTCTGCGCCACTGTGGAATGCAAACCCGCCCCACAGCAGAAGCAGCATGAAAAACAATCTGCCCCGCAGGGCAAATCTGCGAGGCATCATTCGTTTTAACCGACCCAGCGTCTGGCATTCTGAAACAGGCGGGACCATGGACCTTCCTTGCTCCAGTTATCCGGGTGCCATGAGTGCTGAACAGCACGGGTTACCCGTTCCGGATGAGGCATCATAATCGTGACACGACCATCTTCTGTGGTCAGTGCTGTCAAGCCGCCTTTTGAACCATTAGGGTTGAATGGATAGGTTTCAGTGGCATGGCCGTAGTGGTCAACAAAACGCATCGCAGCAATCGCCTGTGATTCGGAGCCGGTTTCTGAGAAATCGGCGCGGCCTTCACCATGTGCCACCGCGATCGGCATGATAGAACCCGCCATGCCCTGCAGCAGTACAGAGGGTGAATCAAGCACCTCGACCAGAGAGAAACGTGCCTCGAACTGCTCTGACAGGTTGCGAGAGAAACGCGGCCAGTGATCACTGCCCGGAATCAGTTCCTTCAACTGAGACAGCATCTGACAGCCGTTACAGACCCCTAGTGCAAAGGTATCCTTACGCTGGAAGAAGTCAGCAAACTGCTTGCGGGCACGATCATTATGCAGAATCGTGCTGGCCCAACCACGACCGGCGCCCAGAACGTCGCCATAAGAGAAGCCACCACAGGCGACCAGACCGACAAAGTCGGCCAGTTGCACCCGGCCTTCCAGCACATCACTCATATGAACATCAATGGCACAGAAGCCGGCATGGTCGAATGAAGCCGCCATTTCCACCTGGCCGTTAACCCCCTGTTCGCGAAGGATGGCGACTTTCGGACGCTGACCGCTGACAATCAGCTGCGCGGCAACATTTTCTGCCATATCAAAGCTCAGCTTGGCAAACATGCCCGGATCGTATTCATCCAGGATAGTGTCGAATTCCTGCCTGGCGCATTCCGGGTTATCCCGCAATGCCTGCATCTGGTAGCTGGTTTCAGCCCAGAAGCGCTGCAGGGTGACACGTGACTGATCGATGACCTGGTGACCATCAACCTTGATACGTAAACGCTGTTCTTCAGTTGCCTGGCCAATCACAAAGGACAGTGACTCCAGGCCGTTGTCAGCCAGGAGGTTCATCACTTCATCAAGATCATCATGGCGAACCTGAATTACGGCACCCAGTTCTTCACTGAACAGCACCGGCAGCGCTTCACCCAATCCTTTCAGTTCAACATCGATACCACAGCGACCGGCAAAAGCCATTTCTGCCAAAGTCACGACCAGACCACCATCTCCACGATCATGGTAGGCAAGCATTTTATTCTGTGCCTTAAGCTGTTGAATCGCATTGAAGAAATTCTTCAAATCAGTGGCATTATCGAGATCAGGCCCTTCAGTGCCCACCTGCTTGAATACCTGTGCCAGTGCTGAGGTCGCCAGACGGTTACGGCCACGGCCCAGATCGATATAAATCAGGTCGGTATCACCCAGATCCGTTCGCAATTGCGGTGTACTGGTATTGGCTGCATCAGTGACCGGTGCAAAGGCACTGATAATCAGTGATAACGGTGAGGTGACGGTTTTGGTCTGGCCTTTTTCTTCCCAGACCGTTTTCATCGACAGTGAATCTTTACCCACCGGAATGGCAATACCGAGTTCCGGGCACAGTTCCATACCGACAGCTTTGACAGTGTCATACAAAACGGCATCTTCACCCGGGTGACCACAGGCGGCCATCCAGTTGGCGGACAGTTTGATATCACTCAGTTTCTCGATTCTGGCTGCCGCAATATTGGTGATAGCTTCACCCACTGCCATGCGGCCTGAAGCCGGCCCATTAACCAGGGCCAGAGGGGTGCGTTCACCCATCGCCATGGCTTCGCCCAATAGTGCATGGTGATCCGCCAGCGTCACGGCACAGTCCGCCACCGGTACCTGCCATGGTCCCACCATCTGGTCACGGGCCACCAGCCCCGTTACCGTACGATCACCAATGGTAATCAGGAAGTTCTTGCTGGCCACCGCCGGCAGTTTCAACACCCTCTCCAGCGCCTGTTCAGGCGAAATCTCGCTGAAGTCGAGCTCAGGGTAAGTCTTGTCGACATGCGTGACATCACGCAGCATTTTGGGCGGTTTACCGAGCAGCAGGGACAATGGCATGTCGATGGGCAGGTTTTCATTATCGGCGTCACCGAGCAGCAGATGCTCTTCTTCGGTGGTTTCACCGACAATGGCCCATGGGCAGCGTTCACGTTCACATATGGCCTGGAATTCATCGACCCGATCCGGGTGGACGCCCAGCACGTAGCGTTCCTGTGACTCGTTACACCAGATTTCCATCGGTGACATGCTGGATTCGTCATTGGGAATCAAGCGCAGTTCGAAGCGACCACCACGACCGCTGTCATCGACCAGTTCAGGGAACGCATTGGACAGACCGCCGGCACCAACATCATGAATAGCAATGATCGGATTATCATCACCCAGCGCGACACAGCGATCGATGACTTCCTGACAACGACGTTCCATTTCCGGGTTGCCTCGCTGCACGGAAGCAAAGTCGAGCCCCTCATCGCTGGTGCCCGAAGTCACCGACGAGGCAGCCCCGCCACCGAGACCGATCAGCATCGCCGGCCCACCCAGCACAATCAGTTGCATGCCCGGGTCCATAATGCCTTTTTTGACGTGTTGCGGACGAATGGTGCCCATCCCGCCCGCGACCATAATCGGTTTGTGATAACCACGGACTTCAAAGCCCTGGTTCGATTCCACCTGCATTTCAAAGGTACGGAAATAACCACACAGATTGGGACGGCCGAACTCGTTATTAAAAGCGGCGCCACCGAGTGGCCCGTCAGTCATAATCTCCAGTGCTGAGGCCATGCGGGCCGGTCTGCCATAGGGGGTTTCCCAGGGTTGTTCAAAGCCGGGGATCTCCAGGTTGGACACAGTAAAACCGGTCAGGCCGGCTTTAGGCTTGGAACCACGCCCGGTCGCGCCTTCGTCACGAATTTCACCACCGGCACCGGTGGCAGCACCCGGAAACGGCGAAATCGCAGTCGGATGGTTATGGGTTTCCACCTTCATAATGATGTGCTGAACTTCACCTTCGTAGTGATACTGCCCATTCGCCATATCCACCTGGAAACGGTGGCTGCGGGCCCCTTCAATCACGGAGGAGTTATCCGAGTAGGCAGTAACCACACCTTCCGGGTTTTTGTCATGCGTGTTACGGATCATGTTGAACAGGGTGTGCGGCTGTGTTTCGCCATCAATGATCCAGTCAGCACGGAAAATTTTGTGACGGCAATGTTCCGAGTTTGCCTGGGCAAACATCATCAGCTCGATGTCATTGGGATTACGTTCGAGCATAGTGAAATTGTCGAACAGGTAATCAATTTCATCCTCAGCCAGCGCCAGGCCCATGCGCTGATTGGCAGCAACCAGCGCTTCACGGCCACCATTGAGAATATCGACGCTCACCAGCGGACGCGATTCACCGTGCATAAACAGGCGGTCAGCATCATCAATACTTTCGAACACCGATTCGATCATGCGATCATGCAGATGGCGGGCAACTTTTTGTCTTTCTCTGGCAGTCAGCGGTTGACTGCTTTTAACAAAAAAAGCAACACCGCGTTCAATGCGCTGAATATCCGCCGCACCGCTGTTTTCGGCGATATCGCTCGCCTTGCTTGACCAGGGTGAAATGGTGCCCGGGCGCGGTGTGACCAGGAAAAAACTTTCATCTGCTTCCGGCTCCGTATCACCGACCTTGGCTTCCAGCAGGGCTTCAACCAGTTTGAGTTCCGGCAAAGGCAGAATGCATTCGCCTTCAATTTCCACGAAGTAACGATATTCAGTTCTGATCGCGCTGACAGCAGCGACCTCCGCCTGAACGGCGCTGAGTAATTTCTCCAGTCGGAAAGCAGAAAAAGCCGGACGGCCAATCAATTGCAGCATGCGGAACCCAATTAAAGATAAATTAAAGCGATAATGATACTTTAAGTGGGGTTTAACGCCCAAATAAAATGCGTCTTTCTCAGGTTTTATATGACAGATACAAATACCCGTCCCGGCCCGTTGCGACAGCTTATGGTCATGCTTTACGATATCCTGCTTCTGCTTTCTGCCCTGCTATTGGCCACCGTGATTCCTGTCGCGCTGAATCAGGGCGAAGCCATCCAGGCAGGCAACCCGATATTTCTGCTTTATCTGCTGATGGTCAGTCTTTTCTTCTACGGCTGGTTCTGGACCCACGGCGGCCAGACGCTGGGCATGCGGGCCTGGAAGGTTTACCTGGTCGGACAGACCCAGGTGCAGATCACCTGGAAGCAGGCATCGATTCGCTTTGCTGTGGCCATCATGTCCTGGCTTTGTTTCGGACTGGGCTTTCTCTGGCAGTGGCTCAGCAAGGACAAACTGAGCTGGCATGACTTGCTGTCAGGCACGCAGCTGATTGTGCATAAGATTGAGAAGAAGTAGGCGTCATTTCAGCCTAAAAAATTTCAGTTCGTCCAAAACCATATCACCTTCGCATTTGTGTGGAAGGTCCTGATGTGGGGCGGTAGGCAGCCCAGCATTCTCGGCATGGCAGCAGCCTTGGCGAATTGTTTTAATGCTTCCCCTCACCCCAGCCCTCTCCCGCAAGAGGCGAGAGAATATATTTAATTTCGGGTCAGGTTCTGACTCCTTCCCCCTGCGGGGAAAGATTGGGATGGGGCATCCAAACTCCAGGTCAGGAACCTAAGGCCCAATCCTTTCCAGAGAATGCAGCTTATGGTTCTCGTCAAAACGAATCCGGAACAGTCCGTTAACACCGGCGACATCCACAAACGGGCGGATGTGGTAAGCAGGAAAACTGATGGTTTGACCGTTGTGGGCGCGCACAACAACCGTGCTGACCTGGCCCTGGTAATAACGAAGTGCCTCTTGCCGCGGCAGATGCAGGCGAAACCGTAGCTCGGTCATAAATTAAATCAGCAGGTCATCCAGCACTCTTCGAAGCTGCGACAGCATCGCCTTGGCAGCGACATCCGAATAGGCTTGTGCTTCACCAATGCCCCAGACCGGTAGTGGCCAGGTCACGTCAGTGGTAAAACGTGCCACATGGTGCAGATGCAATTGCTCGACTATATTACCTATCGCCGCCACATTCATTTTCTCTGCTGAAAACAGTTCCATCATCTGCTGTGCCGTGAAGCTCGATTCATAAATCAGCCGCTGCTGTTCTTCCTCACTGAGCTGATAAATCTCCCCCACATTAAACCGCTTTGGTACCAGAATCACCCAGGGATAGCGCGTATCGTTCATCAAGCGCACCTCACTGAGCTCATACTCACCGATGCTGAAGGTGTCCTGTGCCAGTTTCGGATGCAACTCGTACATATCAGGCAGCCAGATACTTGGTCACAATCTCGTAGACATCCGCAGACAAGGATTTTTCTGCCGCAATTTTTTCCAGCGCCTGCTTCATCAGGGCCTGGCGTCCGGCATCATAACGGCGCCATGAGTTCAGCGCCCCCAGCATGCGTGCCGCCACTTGCGGATTCAGTTTGTCCAGAATCAGGATCTGCTCAGCAAGAAACTGATAACCGGAGCCGTCTTTCGCATGGAAGTTGACCGGATTGTTGCGGCAGAACATACCTATCAGGGCCCGAACATTATTCGGATTCTTGATATTGAAAGCTTCATGCTGCATCAGACCTTTGACGCGAATAAGCGTGTCAGGCAGCTTGGAAGCGGCCTGCACTGCCAGCCATTTGTCGACCACTTGTTTGTCGTGTTTCCACTGCTCATAGAAAGCACGTAAAGCATGCTCACGCTCCGGTCCGATTTGATCGGCCATCAGTCTGAGGCCGGCGAGCAGTTCAGTCATGTTGTCGGCCAGCTTCATCTGCCGCAGACATCGCTGAACCTGGAACGGGTCGCCACTGGCAACGAGGTAGGACAGGCAGAGGTTTTTCAGACTGCGACGCGCCATTTCGGTCGCAGTGAATTCATAAGGCCTGCTTGAACTCAACCGTTGATAGGTTTGATCAAACCGTTCCTTCAAAGCCGCTGCTATCTGGTGCTTAACAAATTCACGGGCCTGATGAATTGCATCAACATCCGGTGTATCCATCTGGGCAGCCAGGTAATTTTCAGTTGGCAAAGTCAGCATTTTGGCGATAAGCGCCGGATCCAGCTTTTTATCCGTCAACACCTGATCAAACTGATTGACGAGCAGCGGTGACAGGGTCAGCGGTTTTTGCTGCTGAATATCGGCCACCAGCGACAGCAGGATGTTAATTATCAGTTTCTGCCCGGCATCCCAGCGATTAAAACTGTCCTTGTCATTTGCCATCAGAAACGCAAGCTGATGATTGCTGAGTTTGTGATTGAGTTTGACCGGTGCAGAAAAGCCACGCAATACAGAAGCCAGCGGCTCGCTGTTTACGTTGATAAACTCAAAAGTCTGGCTGGATTCGGTCACCGACAAAACGCGAGTTTCACCGGGATAAGGCCTGGCCTCGCCGGCAAGTTGCAATGGCAGGCTGTCACCATCCTTATCCAGAAGCCCGACGGCGAAAGGAATATGAAATGGCTGTTTTTTATCCTGCCCGGGTGTCGCGGGACAGTGCTGACTGACGGTCATTGTCAGTCGCTGTTCAACCGCATCGTAGTCGGTTTCAACCGTCAGTTCCGGCGTTCCTGCCTGGCTGTACCAGCGTCTGAACTGTGACAGGTCGAGACCGTTGGCGTCTTCAATCGCTTTGACAAAATCGTCGGTAGTCACTGCCTGACCGTCATGGCGGTCAAAATATAGATCGGTGCCTTTACGGAAACCAGCGTCACCGGCGAGGGTTTTGATCATGCGGACAACTTCCGCTCCTTTCTCGTAAATCGTCACCGTATAGAAGTTACTGATTTCGATATAGGAATCCGGTCTCACTGGGTGTGCCATGGGACCGGCATCTTCAGCAAACTGCATGCTGCGAAGCTTATCGACATCATCAATACGGGCTACTGCCGCAGAGTTCAAATCGGCACTGAAACTCTGATCCCGCATCACGGTAAAGCCTTCTTTGAGGCTCAACTGGAACCAGTCGCGACAGGTCACACGGTTGCCGGACCAGTTATGGAAATACTCGTGGCCGACAATGCTCTGTATCGTATAAAAATCCTGATCGGTGGCGGTTTCCGGACTGGCCAGGACACAGGCAGCATTGAAAATATTCAAGCCTTTGTTTTCCATCGCCCCCATATTGAAGTCGTTCACGGCGACGATCATAAATACGTCCAGATCGTATTCCCTGCCGTAAGCTTTCTCATCCCATTGCATCGCCTGTTTCAGCGAATTCAGCGCATGCTCACATTTATGCTTGTTTTCCGGATCAACATAAATCCTGAGCGCGACTTCGCGACCGCTCATGGTGGTGAACTTATCCTGCTGAACATAGAGATCCCCGGCCACCAGCGCGAACAGATAGCTGGGCTTGGGGTGTGGATCATGCCAGCGTACCCAGTGACGGCCGTCGTCAAATCTGCCCTGATCTTCCAGATTGCCGTTGGCGAGTAAAACCGGCCATTTTTCGCGATTAGCGACAATCGTCACGGTGAATACGGACATCACATCAGGCCGGTCCGGGTAGTAGGTAATACGGCGGAAACCTTCAGCCTCACACTGCGTGCATAAGATGCGACCGGAGTGGTAAAGGCCTTCCAGTGCCGTATTCTGATCCGGGTGGATATCCGTCGTGATTTCCAGTTCGAACTTATCCGGCGTATTGGGAATCAGTAGCTGGCTGTCTGAGCGCTGGAACTGGCTGGCAGACAATGTCGTGCCATTCATTTTGACTGAAATCAGATCCAGCTGTTCACCATCAAGAACACAATCACCGCCGGCCCCTTCTGGATTTCGACGCATTGTCAGGGTGCTGACTACCCGGGTCCTGGCACTGTCAAGATCAAATTGCAGCAGGACCTGGTCGACCAGATAAGCCGGCTTTTGATAATCAGCCAGTAAGGTAACCTTCGGCGAGGCTTCGGTAGTAGAAGTATCCATGGTTTACGCTCTTGATTCAGAAATCGTCTAATGTTTTTACAGACCAGACCTCATAGGCCGGGGTTTCGTATGGGTGCGCCGTGATCAGGGCCTGCAGAATGCTTTTAATGCGGGACTCGGGGCAAACCGTTTCTACCCGGAATTCATCAACACGTTCAATTTCACCCTGGCTGCCGATAAAGGGGTCACTACCTTCCAGGGGACGGAACTGGCCCCTGCCCTGGCTTTCCCAGCTGCAGCAGTCGTAGCCTTCATAGCGTCCGGCGCCTGCGGCAAAAATAGCCTGTTTGACCGTTTCCTTGTGTGATTCAGGTACGAAAAAAACCAATTTGAGTAATGGCTCAGTCATGTTGAAAACTCCACTTCTGTGCCAGACCGTTACCGGTCTCACTATAGATTGATTGTCCATCCGGGCTGAATGTCAGCGCCTGCAATAGCACCCCGGGCTTGAGCGAATCACGGCGAGGTGCCAGCCAGCAGCTGATGTTTTCCCCGTCTCTGGCGCGCCAGATACAGATTTCCTGATTGGGATGACCGGTCACAATAAAACGATTGTCACTGGAAAAACCAATCGCCGTGGTGGTGGTCTTGAAAACCGGAAAATCTCCCCACGGACCATCGACCGGAACCGGTGAGGTATTGAGTACGGCGATTTCTTCACCATTGGGCAACGCCCACACGCGGGTCTGATCATTGCCGGCACTGGTGACCACATAATCATCCTGCGGACTGAAACTGACCAGCGTCACCGTATTACCGTGTTTCCATTGACGGATTTGCTCACCACTCTGCAAATCCCACAAGCGGGCAGTCTGATCATCACCGCCGGTTAGGGCCAGCTTACCATTAGCAGATAAGGCGACGGTGTTAATCAGTTGATTAATCGGTGAATTTACCGGTGCACCATCATGCTCAAAGATTTGCCGTACCTGATTAGCGCCGACATCGAAATAGACTGCTGTACGGTCCTGTAATGCCATCAGGATATGGCTGCCATTGGCTGACAGGGCCATATCCTTCACTGTGACCGGAAACTGCAAACGACTGATGGGTTTGCCGTCAGTCATACGCCAGAGTACGACGGTATTGGACTCGCAGGTGGCGGCCACAGTGCCATCGGGCGAAAAAGCGACATCGGTGGCGGTGGCCGCCTCACCCGGCTGATTTTGCCAGCTGTAACGGATTTTACCGGCCTCGATATCCCAGAGTTTGGCCGGTAAATCGATATCTCCCACCAGCGCGAAGCGTTTATCAGGTGAGAAGGCGGCAGCATAGTTGCCGTACTGGCTATGCTGCCAGGATTGCAGTGGCGGTTTTTCGCTGCTGCAGGCTATCAGCAGAGTGCTGGCGAGGGACAGCCTGAAAAATCTTGAAATTGATTTACCGTATTCCATGCCCCGTTTTCAGGATCGCGGCAGGGTCACACCGGACTGACCCTGGTATTTACCACCACGATCAGCATAGGAGGTTTCACAGACCTCATCTGACTCAAAAAACAGCATCTGTGCCACGCCTTCATTGGCGTAGATTTTCGCCGGCAACGGCGTGGTATTGGAGAACTCCAGCGTGACCTGGCCTTCCCACTCAGGCTCCAGCGGCGTGACATTCACAATGATGCCACAGCGGGCATAGGTCGATTTACCCAGACATACCGTCAGGACATTGCGCGGAATCCTGAAGGTTTCCACCGTGCGAGCCAGCGCGAAAGAGTTGGGCGGGATAATGCAGACATCGGACGAGACATCAACAAAGCTGCTCTCATCGAAATTTTTCGGATCGACAATGGCCGAGTTGATGTTGGTGAAAATCTTGAACTCATTGGAGCAACGAACATCGTAACCGTAACTGGAGGTGCCATAGGAAATGATACGGTTATCGTTATGATAACGAATTTGCCCGGGTTCAAAGGGCGAGATCATGCCCTGCTCCGCCATCCGGCGAATCCATTTGTCCGATTTGATCATAATTGAGCCGCTTAGCCTTGGTAAAAAAAGTTAATGATAACGTTTATGAGCAACTTAACAGAAGTCATTTATTTTAATCCGCAGATGGCACAGATTATCGCAGATTGAACCTGATCAGAAAGCCGCGAAGAACCCGAAGGTTCGTACATATAATCCTTCTCTCCCTGGCGGAGAAACAAGCCATCTCGCATGTTGCATTAGGCTTGCGACGCCTACCCCGCGAACGGGTATTTACCGGGATGCAATAGCGAATCTAATCTGTGTTCATCTGCGAAATCTGCGGATCTTTTGCTAATCGTTTTTAATTACAATATTGGGGAAGGCACTGGCATAATCCTTACCCTGCATTGCAAGGCGAGCGGCCAGGCGACGGGCAATATTGCGATAGGCCATGGCAATATCACCTTCCGGGTCTGTCACCACGCTCGGTTGGCCGCCATCGGCATCTTCACGGATGCGGATATTCAACGGCAGACTGCCGAGCAGATTAATGCCGTACTGATCCGCCATGCTCTGACCACCACCGCTGCCGAAGATATGCTCTTCATGCCCACACTGGCTGCAGATATGAGTGCTCATATTCTCGATCACGCCCAGTACCGGTACTTTGACCTTTTCAAACATCTTGTAGGCCTTACGGGCATCGAGCAGTGAAATATCCTGTGGCGTGGTGATAATAACAGCACCGCTGACCGGGACTTTCTGTGACAGCGTCAGCTGGATATCGCCGGTACCCGGCGGCAGGTCAATCACCAGGTAATCAAGCTGTTTCCAGTTGGTATCACCCAGCATTTGTTGCAGCGCCTGGGTCACCATCGGGCCACGCCAGATCATCGGTTCTTCTTCATCTATCAGAAAGCCAATCGACATGCTTTGCACGCCATAACTTTCGATCGGCTCAATGGTTTTACCATCATTGGACTCAGGACGTTTGGTCGTACCCAGCATCCTGGGTTGGCTGGGACCGTAGATGTCGGCATCCAGCACCCCAACACTGGCGCCCTCTGCTGCCAGGGCCAGAGCCAGATTAACGGCTGTGGTGGATTTGCCGACGCCACCCTTGCCGGAGGCGACAGCAATAATGTTTTTGACATTTTCCAGCGCCGGAACACCCTGCTGGACTTTATGTTTGATGATTTTGCTGATGACAGTCACCTGGGCATTATCGGCCCCAGCCTGGTTCAGTTTGTCCGCGAGCTGTTGTTGCAACTCGGTGGCGTAACCTTTTACCGGGTAGCCAAGCGTGACAGTGATTTGCTGTTTGTCGCCATCCTGTTCCAGTTTGATAGCAGGTTTGGTTTCGCCGAGTTTGATCTCGGTGGCGGGGTCCACGAAATCATTGATGATTTCCTGAACTTGGCTTTTGTCTAACATTCCTCACTCCTGTCTGTTCAGTGCGTGCACTGTAAATACGTGTTAACGCTATTTTAACGGTTGGCAACGACTGCTTCATCCATACAGCTATTGTGGTTTTGCAGCGGGCAAAAAAAACGCCATCAATGATGGCGTTTCGGCTCTTAATAACTAGTTGGGGCCCCGAAGTTTGTTTTGCAAGGGCCAGTCGCGATAATTAAAGACCTGGCCGGCCTGACGCACGCGGGCGATTTCTGTCAGATCCAGATCGGCATAAACCCACTGTGCCGTTTCAGCACTGCCTTCTGCCAGAATACCGTTATCCGGGAAGCCATAATCGACCGGTGTGTAGACGCTGGCACGACCGGTATTAAAATCCACAGCCTCTGACCACTCGGCATTGCCAAAAGTCGGCGATTGCAGCACATAACACTGATTCTCCAGCGCCCGTGCCTGACAACCGATGCGGACCCGGTAAAAGCCTGCCTGGGTATCGGTGCAGCTGGGGGCCAGAATCACATCGGCGCCCGCCTCAACCTGCTGATGGGCAATCAACGGAAACTCGGTGTCATAGCAGATATTAATGCCGATGCGACCCACATCGGTGTCGATCACTTTAATGTCAGTGCCTGCATGAATCAGCCACTGCTCATTTTCAAAGCGGGTCATAATCAGTTTGTCCTGATAGCCAATCAGTCCTTCAACACCGTAAAGATTCGCGCGGTTACGGAAGCTGCCATCTTCCTGCAGCACCGGGAAGGTACTGGCCAGCACCATCACATCAAACTGACGCGCCAATTCCGTATATAAAGCTTCGTAATCCTGATAGACGTCCTGCATCGCATGCAACTGCTTGCCCAGATCTTTGTAGATCTCCTCACCAAATAGAGATGCCAGTTCCATACTGCCATATTCAGGGAATACCAGCAGCTTGGCATCGTGTGATGCGGCCTGCTTAACCCAGTGAGTGAGTTTGGTTTCAAACTCGCTCCATTGGTTGAAATAGCCAATATCGTACTGTGCGACCGCTGCTTTTAGCTTACTCATTAAATTTTCTTCATCCAGAAAGTCATCGGCTTGGGCGATTCTGTGTCCTCATCCAGCTCTTTCCAGCTGAAGGTCGTATTGAGATCGTTATATTTCTCATAACCCCGCTTACGCCAGAAATTATCCAGCGGCACATAATCTGCCGGACGACGTGGGTGATTGTCAGGACGCTGTACGCCACAGAAGCAACTGTAGTCAAAGCCGCCGACTTGCTGGGCGTGTTCCTCACGATGTTCAAAAAAAGCGACACCGGCACCCTGACCACGATACTCAGGCAAGAGCACCGATTCACCGCAGTAGAAAATCCTGTCGACATCATAGCCGGCGTCAATAAACGGGGCCTTCACCTCATCGGTTTCGTGCTTAAGCGGAATACCGGTCGACGCACCCACCACCTTGTCACCATCAAAAGCCAGCACAATCACGCTGTCGGGGGCTTCGATATAGGTTTTCAGGTATTTTTCTTCATAGGCCAGATCGCCATCATAAAGATAGGGCCAGTCACGAAATACCTGAATGCGGAGCCTTGCCAGCGCCGGAATATATTGGTTCAGCTTATCGCCGGAGAGTCGTTCCAGTTTCAGCATAAATTTTCCAATCTTCATTTCAAGCGGTAGTGCCTTTCCCGTCTTCACTGACGAAAAAGGCACTGCAGCAGATTTAACCTGCGACCTGCGCGATCCAATCTTCCAGGTTGTAGTAGTTGGTGATGCGGGCAACTTTACCGTCACGAATCACAAAGAAAGCACCGGCAGGCAGACGGTAAGTCTGACCAGCTGCTTCCGGCAGACCTTCGTCGGTTGACAGGTATTCACCCAGCACAGTGAACTCAACCGCAGCACGATCGCCCTCATCGTTGGTGGTGATAGAGATATCAACGATTTGCTCTTTGTAATGCGCGTTCATGCGATCCATGAACTTGGAAAAGGCTTCCTTACCCACTTCACGGCCACTTTGGTTGACATCATGGATCACGTCATCAGTCAGCATCGCCAGAAAGGCATCCATATCCTGACGGTTGAAAGCATCGTAGTAGTCTTGCAGCAGTTTTACAGTGGCTTGGTTCATGGTCAAAATCCCAAAGAGAAAAAACGGCGGATTTTAGCTCGTAAATGCTTCAATGAAAAGCATAAATTTTGTTTAAGGCCATTTGCTTAACCACAGAGATACAGAGGGCACGGAGATAATCAGACTGCAGGTGCATACCAGGGGGCAGAAGCCGGGGCATCTGGAACATCCCCCCGATCCGGGACTGGATTGCTCCGGCTTTGGACCTCGCAATGACTCGCTTAATTATTCCTCTGCGGTCTCCGTGCCTCTGTGGTTGCTTTATGAGAAAGCTAGCGTTGATTGCGCTGCACGATGCCCATCAGTTTGTAAGTCAGCATCGAAGCGGCAAAATCATAGGCATGGAACCCCTCGATTGGCGCAAATTCCATCACATCAAAACCGATGATTTCACGTTGTTTGGCAACCGACTCGAACAGGTTCAGTGTCTGATACCAGCCAAGGCCACCCGGGACCGGCGTACCGGTGGATGGAAACACGGACGGATCCAGGCCATCGATATCGACCGTGAAAAAGACTTTCTGCGGAAAGTCATCCGGTAGCGTGATGTGCTGAATATTGTTCTGAACCAGCTCATCCGCGTCTTTAAAATGCACCCCAAACTCTTCGCGAAAGCCCATTTCCTCTTCGCAGAAAGCGCGGATGCCGAGCTGGTAAAGTGGAATACCCATATCGACAACGCGCTTCATCACCGAGGCATGACTCAGTAAATCGCCTTCGTAGGCCTGGCGCAAGTCGGCATGCGCATCGATCTGAACGACACCGAAATCAGTTAATCCGGCGTCCACCAGGCCTTTAATCACACCATAAGTAACAGTATGTTCGCCGCCCAGAACCACCGGCAATGCCCCCTGGCGAACAATGTTAGCGGTGGCACCAGCGATATTGTCGATAACCTGCCCGGCATCGACACTGCAGTCAACGGGCTCACAGGTATAAATACCGGCATCACAGGGTTTGCTGTAACCATCCCACTGTTCCAGTTGCCATGACGCATCCAGAATTGAAGACGGCCCCAGACCGGTACCGCCACCGTAAGATACCGTTTTTTCAAACGGCACCGGCAACACGTGAAACATCGCCTTGTCCGGTGCCGGCTGATCGATTTCCGAACCGAGGAAAATGGGATATTCGAGTTGTTTCATTTCAGGACAACCTGTGTTTAAAGTCTTGATAGCCAAATTGTTTGACCACTCGCAGCGCATCCGTTTCCGAGTTCCAGATCGCGATGGCCGGTAATTTGGTGCCATTGAAAGTAGTGGTTTTGACCATGGTGTAGTGGCTCATATCTTCAAACACCAGTCGTTGCCCGATTTTCAGAGGCTCAGGAAAGCTATAGTCACCAATCACATCACCGGCGAGACAGGTAAGACCGCCAAGGCGATAAGTATGTTCAAATTCATCAGCTTCACCGGCGCCGGTGATATCCGGACGATAAGGCATTTCCAGCGTGTCAGGCATATGACAGGTGGCCGAAGTATCCAGAATCGCCTGGTTGAGTTGATTCCAGGTAATATCCAGTACTTCACAGCTCAATATCCCGGTGCCGATCGCCATCGCCTCGCCCGGTTCCATATAGACCTCGACATCGTGACGTTGTTTAAATGCCTGGACCAGATCGACCAGCCCATTGATATCGTACCCATCAGCCGTAATGTGATGACCACCGCCAAAGTTAATCCACTGCATTTTGGGCAGCAAATGCCCGAATTTGTCTTCAACTGCGGCGACGGTTCTGGCCAGGGGGTCAAAGCCCTGTTCGCAGAGCGTATGGAAATGCAGGCCAGTGATACCCTCCAGCGCCGCCTCATCCAGCTGCGACAGTGGAATGCCCAGACGCGAGCCCGGTGAGCATGGGTCGTAAATCGGCACCGTGCCTTCCGAATGTTCCGGGTTGATTCGCAGCCCGAAATGAAGCTCAGGCCGTTTTTCCCTCGCCGCCAGACATTGCTCACGAAACCGCAGCCACTGACCGCAGGAATTGAACACAATGTGATGCGCAAAAGTCAGCAGTTCATCAATATCAGCCTGGCTGAAAGCCGCAGCAAAGGCATGCACTTCACCACCGTATTCTTCATAACCGAGCCGCGCTTCATGCAAGCCACTGGCGCAGGTACCGCTCAGATATTTGCCGGTCAAATCGCCCAGCGACCACATGGAAAAGGCCTTAAGCGCTCCCAATACTTTGGCCCCGCTGGCCTCGGCGACTTCGCTCAGAATCCGCAGGTTGCGCTCAACCGCGACTTCATCGACCACAAAACATGGCGATGGCAGGCGTGACAGATCCAGCTTGGAAAAATCGGTGAATTGCATTGATTAACCTAATTTAAACCACAGAGACACAGAGGTCACAGAGAAAAAACAGATAGCAGTCATGGCACTCGAAGGATAAGGTCCGTTTACCACATCAGGACTGGATTGCTTCGGCTTGCGGCCTCGCAATGACTTATTCTGCTCTGTGTTCTCTGTGTCTCTTTGGTTGTATTAATCCAGATTGAAATTATCCAGTTCAACCACCTGCCAGGGCAGGCCGTATTTGTTCATATCTTCCATGAACGGATCCGGATCGAACTGTTCCATATTCCAGACACCCGGCTGTTTCCACTTGCCTTCCAGAATCATTTTGGCACCAATCATGGCCGGTACACCGGTGGTATAGGAAATCGCCTGTGACTGGACTTCTTTGTAGCAGTCCTGGTGATCCTTGATGTTGTAGACGTAGACGATTTTTTCCTTGCCGTCTTTGATGCCTTTGACCACGCAACCGATACAGGTTTTGCCCTTGGTACGCGGCCCCAGCGTTGACGGATCCGGCAGCAAGGCTTTGAGGAACTGAATCGGCACGATTTGCTGGCCCTGGAATTCCACAGGCTCGATGCCGGTCATGCCGACATTGCCCAGCACTTCCAGATGCTTGAGATAGTTATCACCGAAGCTCATCCAGAACTGGGCCCGTTTCAGGGTCGGGAAATGCTTGACCAGCGATTCCAGCTCTTCGTGATACATGCGATAGATATTGTAGGTACCAACTTCATCCGGGCAGGTGAAGCTTGCCTTTTTCGACATCGCCGGCGTGGTCACGAACTCGCCGCCTTCCCAGTGACGGCATTCGGCCGTGACTTCACGGATATTGATTTCCGGGTTGAAGTTGGTGGCAAACGGATAGCCATGATCACCGCCGTTGACGTCGATGATGTCCAGTTCATGAATTTCATCGAAGTAATGTTTGGCTATCCAGGTCGTGAACACATTGGTCGCACCTGGATCAAAGCCACTACCAAGCAACGCGGTCAGGCCGGCCTGTTTGAATTTGTCGTGATAGGCCCACTGCCACTTGTATTCAAACTTGGCGGTGTCCAATGGCTCGTAGTTGGCGGTGTCAAGATAATCGATACCGGCAGCCAGACAGGCATCCATAATGCTCAGGTCCTGATAGGGCAGCGCGACATTGATCACCAGATCCGGCTGTTCCTGCTCCAGAAAAGCCGTCAGTTCAGCCACATTGTCAGCGTCGATTTTGGCGGTTCTGATCGGCCGGTCCAGTTGCGCTGCAATCGCTTTGCATTTTTCTTCGGTTCGGCTGGCCAGCACGATTTCCGAAAACACTTCCGGCAGTTGCGCACATTTGTGTGTCACCACACCGCCGACGCCGCCGGCGCCGATAATCACGACTTTAGACATAACAAGAACCTTTCCTTATCTGTTCAACTATTCGGGAAAACCCGAGAATCTTAACGTTCGAAGAATGTATAACCGTTCATACTGTCACGGAAGGCACGCAACATCTGCTGGCGCATCGGCACTGAAATCCGGCCGTCACGAACCGCCTGTTCTGCAATACGACGGAACTGTTCATGGATCAGTTTCGGATCATATTCAACGTAGCTCAAGACATCGGCAATGCTATCGCCATGGAACTCACGACGGAAGTCGAAGCTCCCATCTTCATTGATGTGGACGCTGACCACATTGGTGTCGCCGAACAGATTGTGCAGATCCCCCAGAGTTTCCTGGTAAGCACCGACCAGAAATACACTGACGTAGTATTCCTCGCCTTCTTTTAATGGATGCAGCGGTAAAGTTTTACGTACGCCATCCGGTGAGATGAAATTGTCAATCTTGCCGTCACAGTCACAGGTCATATCGGCCAACACCCCATCACGCACGGGCGCTTCATTAAGCCGGTGAATCGGCATAATCGGGAATAGCTGGTCGATGGCCCAGATATCCGGCAGTGACTGGAACAGGCTGAAGTTACCGTAGTAAATATCTGACATCAGCTCCGGCAAGGATTCCAGTTCCTGCGACACACGTCTGGCTTGCGGCAGCAGATTAGAGATTTTCTCCAGTATCGCCAGCATGACATTTTCTGCTAAGGCCCGATCTCGCAGCGTGGCCTGGCCGTGATGGAACAGTTCACGGACTTCATCACGGTAATACAGGGCGTCGTTATAGCATTCCTGCAGATGCTCGACCTTGACGTAGTCCATCACGCCGTACAGATTCACAATCAGATCATGACTGTCTTCGGGCGGCTCGGCCGGGATGGGACCCGGTTTGTGTTCGCGCACTTCCAGAATATTAAACAGCAGCATCGATGAATAGGCCACCAGGGCACGGCCTGATTCGGAAATAATGATCGGATGCTTAATATCGAGTGGGTCCAGGCATTCCTGCAAGGTTTCGACAATGTTGTAGCAATATTCATCGAGACCGTAGTTCATGCTGTGTGTGCTGTTGCTACGGGCGCCCTCATAATCAACAGCCAGCCCGCCACCGAGGTCGATATAGCCCATCGGTGCGCCCTCTTCGATCAAGCCGGCATAAAAACGACAGGCTTCCATCACACCGCTGCGGATATTACGGATATTGGGGATCTGTGATCCAAGATGACTGTGCAGCAACTGCAGGCAGTGCAGCATATCGGCCTGCTTAAGCTTTTCTACTACACCCAGCAGGGCATTGGTGGACAGGCCGAAAATTGAACGGTCACCACTGTCTTCATTCCAGTGACCTTCGACCATCGAAGCCAGGCGAATTCGTACACCGATTAACGGGTCGATACCCAGCGCCCGACTGCGCTCGAGGATGATATCGAGCTCCATCGCGGTTTCCAGCACGAAGAAGCACTTGATCCCCATCTGACGGGCATAAAGACCCAGTTCAATGAACTCTTCATCTTTATAGCCGTTACAGATAATCAGGCTGTCATGATCACGCAGTTGCGACAGCGCGATAATCAATTCAGCTTTGCTGCCGGCTTCCAGTCCATGATGATAACGGCTACCGTAATCAGCAATCTCTTCTATAACGTGGCATTGCTGGTTTACTTTGATCGGGAAAACACCACGATAGTGATTCTGGTATCCCGCATCGCTGATGGCTTTTCCGAAGGCTTCATTGATCTGGGTAATGCGCTGGTCCAGCAGGTTTTCGATGCGCAGCACGGCCGGCATATCAAGACCACGCTCGCGCATCCCGTTGACGATATCAATGATCGGCACCTGTGTCGTTTTCTCGCCGAACGGCACAGAGACAACGGCATTTCCGTCTTCAGAGACATCAAAATAGTCGCTGCCCCAATCACGCACACCGTATAAACGGGCACTATGTTCGGCACTCCACTCAGCACTCAAGTCCAGGTCTTTGTCCAGCATTGAGGAGAGGTGGTTTTGCATCGGCGGCGTTCCCTAATGGTGATGATTAAAGTGCGCGATTTTCACTACTTTGGCAGGAAAATGCAAAGAATAATTACAAAATTACAAATGTCACTTTACAGTAGCATGACCGCGCATACCTAGAGACGGTTCCTGTCAGCCGGGCAATCGACCCATCAGCCCAGCCCGGCAGGGTGCTTCAGAGACGCCCCCCCCCCTCAATCTAGGGGATAATGTTATGCTGACCAACTGATACTCTAGCGTGTATGTGACCTGATCTGTCAGCGTATTAAACAAACGTGATGGAGACTTCTTACAGGTGGGTATTCTGCCCTTAATCAGAGTGATATTTCCAGAACAATGAAAACCATACTGATTGTCGAAGATTCTGAAGCTACACGTCATCGTCTTGAAGAGGCGATAACAGGGGGCGGGCAGTTTGAACTTATCGGTTCGGTCAGCACCTATAATGAAGCTTTGAGCTTCATTCGCCAGACACCACCGGATATTCTGCTGACCGATCTTGATCTGCCGGACGGCAATGGTGTCGATCTTATCAAGCTGATCAACCTGCCTGTGGTGAGAACCGAGCTTGCTATCGTCATTACCGTATTCGGTGATGGCTATCACGTGATCGAAGCACTGAAAGCCGGCGCTTCGGGTTATCTGCTGAAAGACGACAATTTTATGGACATCAACGAGGCCATTTCTCAAATGGTTGAGGGCGGTGCCCCCATCAGTCCGAGCATTGCGCGTTATTTGCTCAATGAATTGTCGATGGCAGAGACAGCAACAGAAAAAGAAAAACCCGCTGACAGCATTCTGAGCCCCAGGGAGAAAGAAGTACTATTGCTTGTCAGCAAGGGTTACACCTCTAAAGAGATAGCCAAAACCCTGGATCTTTCTTATTACACTGTCAGGGAGTATGTCTCCAATGTGTATAAAAAGCTCTCGGTAAAAAATAAAATGCAGGCTGTCAGTGAAGCCACCTTACTGGGCATTATTTAGTATTAAAAGATTGTCGCGATGACTGACTTATGTTCATGAAATAAAAGACGTTATCCTGACCATTGATAACAAGGTGTAATATATTGAACAGCAGGATATGGAACTGGGCAGGCTGGCTGAACTTCCGGGCCGGTGTTTCAGACATAAATAACCATGCTGATAATCGAAGCAGCACCAGCGCTCAGAGATATGAGTTCGGCTAGGAGGGCAAAAGATGACAAACATTATTCATAGCGAGCAGACTGTTGTTCACCTGCCCCGATTAAAAGCTCGCCAGGTTTTCCCTGTTCCGGCCCGTTACGCTCGATGAGACGTTTACTGACAGTCATCAGTCTGCTGTTTTTTATGCTGGGGACAGCGCAAGCGGACAGCGTGCACATCCTGTTGTCTGAAGACAATGTGGCTTACCACCAGCTGGCCGAAGACATCAAGAATCACATTGGCAACAAAACACTGCGCACGACAGCTCAGATCCACACACTCGACAGCACGGATTCAAAGAGCGTCGCCCCCTCTGATTTGATTGTCAGTATCGGCGAGGCAGCTGTTCATCTTAGTAAACGTCAGTATCCGCAGAACAGCCACCTGTACAGTTTTATAGATAAAAAAGTCATTGAGGCTGATTTCTCAGATAACTGGGTCGCCGTGTTGCTGGATCAACCGCTGCAACTTCTGCTTGATACTGCCACCCAGATTGTTGAGCGCGGCATTAACAACAGACTGGTGATCGCTGTCGCGGAGGACAATCAACTGATACGCGACGAAATTGCCCGGCTATCCACGCCCATCGGCATACAGCTGGACATCGTGGTCGTGGGCCGTGATGAGGAGCCGGCCAAGGTTATTGACAGTGTCCTGCAGAATGCGGGGGCCTTGATTGCGGTTCGTGACTCACGGGTCTGGTCGGGTGAACACGCCAAATGGATGTTGTATCAAAGCTATAAATACAAGGTGCCTGTAGTGGGTTACTCAAAAAGCTTCCTCAAGGCGGGCGCCTTGATATCCGTCTATGCCAGCCTGTTTGATACCGTCAGGGAAACGGCGAACCTTATCACCTACTGGCATGATTATCAGGGTTGGGTGATGCAGGAGCGACATTTTTACCCTCCCTACAGTATTTCCATCAATGACAACATCGCCCGGGCCTTGGAAATTGAGATACCAGATAGCATGAGGCAAGGTGCTGCAACTGATGTTTCCGACTAAACTCAAGACCCAGTTACTCCTTATCACCATTCTCCCCCTGCTACTGACGATTTCAGTAGTGTCCCTGTTCATCCTGTTTGATGTACTGGAGAATATTGAATCGGCAGTGGTCAAGCGGAGTCAGAGTATTGCCAGCCAGGCCTCTGTAATGTCTGAATTTCCGCTGTACACCGGTGATGTCGATGCACTGAATAAAGTCGCTGATTTGATGATAAGAACCCATGAGCTGTCTTTCATCCGTTTTATCGACTCGACCGGCCAGTTATTACTGGAAAAATCCGGCAATGAGGCCAAGGGAAAAGTCAGAGAGTTTCAATTTCCGGTGTACTCACACGGTCCCAATCTGGATGATTTTTCTGATGCCGGCGGCAGCAATATAAGCAAAGTCCCGCTGGGCAGTATCGAAATCGGCTTTACCAATAACAGTGCTGAAACACAGCGCTTTGATGCTTACACCAAAGTGCTGGGAATTTCCCTGTTGGCTCTCGCGCTGGGTATTTTGCTGGTATATCTGTTCAGCCGTCGCCTGAGTAATGCCATCAATGCTCTGATGACCACTGCCAAGAAACTGGAACAGAAAAATTTTGCTGCCCGTGTCAAAGAAAATGGCAGCGGCGAACTGCTGAATTTCCAGCGCACGTTCAATAGCATGATCGATTCGCTGGAACGTAATGATGCCGAGTTACAGGACAAAGTGAATGCTGCCACGGCCTCTTTGAGCTACACCGTTGAAGCCCTGTCCGAGAAAAATAAAGCGCTGGCCCAGCAACGCCAGGAAACCATCGACTTGGAGCGCAGTAAAGCAATTCTGGAAGAACGCGAACGTATCATGCGTGATATGCATGATGGCATTGGTGGTCAGCTGGTTGCTTCACTGGCCATACTCGAGCTTGAGAAAGACTCCGAGGTCAATCGGAATATCCATGCAGTATTAACAGAGTGCCTGAATGATTTGCGGTTAATCATCCATTCGCTGAGTCTGCAGAACAGTGTGATGGGATCCTTGCTGGCCGACTTCAAATACCGCACCAGCAAAAAGCTGGAGCAGCTGGATATTGAACTTAACTGGCAGATCGATGCGCAGCCCGATGAACTTGGCATTAAACCTCAAACCGGGCTGCACCTGTTACGTATCTTGCAGGAAGCCTTTACCAACATTCTGAAACATGCCGGCGCCAGCCAGATAGACTTCAACGCCTACCGCGAGGGACAGGATTTTATTATCAGCATAGAAGATGACGGCACCTTTAATCCACAATCAGAAGCCATAGACCGGGGCTACGGCATTAACAGCATGAAGTCCCGAGCCGGCAAAATAGGTGGTCGCCTGGAACTGGAAAAAAACACCAGCGGTGGTTGCCGGGTGACTTTGGTTTTACCGGAAAGCTTTTCCTCAACCGCGAGAATGGGTGGTGACAGATTCCAAGTGAGCAAAGTATCCTGATAGGTATCTGAGTTGCATCATCTCTCTGAGGTATGATGCAGGCTTGTATGCATCCTTTTAACAACCTCGCCGGTACCGGCGAGGTTTTTTTGCGCCCAAACAGAGATCAGATAATCGGCATTTCCTCTGGCATACTGCTGTCAGTCGCCGGATTCAGTCCCGAGTGAAAGGCTTCAACCCCCTCAGCCACTTCGTCAGGCTTGCTGAAACGGGCAATGTGAAACAGGGCTTCGCCCTCGTTCACCAGGGGAATATTGGTTCTGCCTATAATGACGCCCGAGCTGCTGGCAAAGACTTCCGTCTCCGAATTATCCTTGCCATAGGGCGCAGCCACCATGCCCAGCAAATCGCCCTTGGTAACACTGGCTCCCATCGGCACCAGCATCCGGAAAATACCGCTTTGTGGTGCCCGAACCCAGACACTGGATCGGGCTACAAACGGGTCCCTTTTTTTGGCTTTTTGCCTGGAAGGCGCCAGCATACCGATTTTACGCATGACTTCGATCACGCCTTTCACACCGGCACGAATGGCGAGCTCATTAAAACGCAGCGCTTCGCCCGCCTCATAGACGATTACCGGCACATTTGCTTCCAGTGCCGCATAGCGCAAAGACCCCTCTATCAGGCCCGAGTTAACAATCACCGGCGCGTCAAAGGCTCTGGCCATGGCTTCCACATCCGGATTGGACAGATCAGCCCGCATCTGTGGCAGGTTGTCCCGGTGAATGGCCGCGGTATGCAAGTCAACACCATGGGTACAGTGCTGCACCACTTCAGTCATAAAGGAATGCGCCAGACGGGCAGCTAATGAGCCTTCATCCGAGCCGGGGAAACAACGGTTGAGATCACGCCGGTCTGGCAAATAGCGAGACTGGTTCAAAAAGCCGTAAACATTCACCACCGGGATCGCAATCAGGGTGCCACGGAGACCTTTCAGGCTCTTGCTTTTAACCAGTCGGCGGATAATCTCAACACCGTTGATTTCATCACCGTGCACCGCAGCGGACACAAACATAACCGGACCTGTACGGCGACCACTGATTACCTGTACCGGCATGCTCAGCGCCGTGTGCATATAGAGATCGGGTAAGGGGACTTCGATAGTGCGATTCTGGCCCGGCTTGATTTCCTCACCGGCAATAATCAAAGGTTCTGCCACGGCTAACCTCTTCCGCGAGTCTGGGTTTTGCCCTCTTTGGCATTTTTTTCGATGAACTCGATGATCTGATTCGCGATGTCTTTCCCGGTCGCTTTCTCAATTCCCTCCAGTCCCGGCGAGGAGTTGACCTCCATCACCACCGGACCGTGGTTTGAACGCAGTAAATCGACGCCGCAGACATTCAGTCCCATTGTTTTCGCGGCTCTAACGGCGGTCGCCCGCTCTGCCGGAGAAATACGGATCAGGTTGGCACTGCCGCCGCGATGCAGGTTAGAGCGGAACTCCCCTTCCTTGCCCTGACGTTTCATTGCGGCCACAACTTTATCGCCAACCACAAAACATCGGATATCAGAACCACCGGCTTCCTTGATAAATTCCTGTACCAGAATGTTGGCATTCATGCCGAGGAAAGCCTCAATAACGCTTTCTGCCGCTTTTTCCGTCTCGGCCAGCACCACACCAATACCCTGCGTGCCTTCCAGCAATTTGATGACCAGCGGCGCACCGCCGACCATCTTGATCAGATCATCCACATCGTCAGGGCGATGAGCGAAACCGGTCACCGGCAAACCAATGCCTTTTCGTGACAGCAACTGCAGGGCACGTAGCTTGTCACGAGAACGGCTGATAGCAACTGATTCATTCAACGGATAAACGCTCATCATCTCGAATTGTCTGAGCACGGCGGTGCCGTAGAATGTCACCGAAGCACCAATCCTCGGAATCACCGCATCGTAACCGGTCAGAATGTCGCCTTTGTAGTGCACTTCCGGTTTGAGGGAAGTGATATTCATATAACAGCGCAAAACATCCAGCACATGGACTTCGTGACCGCGTCCCTCTGCTGCTTCAACCAGTCGGCGGGTTGAGTACAGTTTCGAGTTACGCGACAGGATGGCAATCTTCATTCACTTTCTCCGTCAAGGATTTCTTTGCGTGGTTCTACATTCGCTTCAGCGTTGCTCTGCCCGGCCAGAAATGACAAGGCAGGGTTAACCACAATATTGCCGGCTGTCATCGCTGTGCGACCGAGCAGCATGCGAAACAGCATATTATCGCGGTTTGTCAGCGTGACTTCTATAGGCCATGTTTTATTACCCAGACTGACCTCGGTCAGGATGACATAACGCTTTTCCGTATGGCCACCCGAGTCAGTCACATTACGCTCATCAATGACCTCGGCATCGCACCAGACAACGGTCTCAGTTTCTCCCTGCTTGGGGTGCAAACCGAACCTTACCCGGGTTTTACCGTCTTTTTCGTATGGGGTAACTTCAAAGGCATGAATGGCTGAAGTCCGGGCACCCGTGTCCACTTTCGCCTTGATGCGTTCGATACCCAGTTGCGGCAGCGAAAGCCATTCGCGCCAACCTACGGTCACTGCTTGTTGTGTTTGTGCTTGCTTGTTGTTATTCACGACTCAGTCCAACATATTTTTATTCCAGTCTTTGACGTTTTCCTGCATCTCGTTCATGCCACTGTCGGCACTGGTGACCAGGTTTTTGAGGCCATTGACGATATCATCGCCATACCGGTCAGCCAGAATCTGGCTGGTGGTGATGACAATGATCGCCATCACGATCACATAGAGGTGTGTAAAAATGACCCTGAGCATCAGTCTGTCCTCCCGGAAACAGGTCTCTGATGTCGAGGATAGCACTGGCATCGGCCAGCGTGAATAAAATGCGGTCTGAAGCAGGCTTGTTGTGGTGGCGATTTGACGCGCAGACAGGGTGTTCAGTCTCTCTTGCGGCGGCCCTGACGTTCTTCGTTTCTTCTTTCTTTTTTGCTGTAGGCATCCCGCATCACAATGCTCTCACCACGGCGATCGTGTCCATTGCGGCGATCGTCATAGTGCACATAGCCACAACGGCAGCTGTCGGCTTTATTGCAGTCATTGAGCGGCAGGGTCGGTGCCTCTGAAACCAGGAACACCCGGTGAGACATATCGAACGCGGCATTACAGGCATGCTGATGAGGTTTGATTCGTACCGCAGCATAAGGATGCTTGTGAATTTCAGGTACCGGGGATTCCGGTTTTTTCTTACGTATAAGCAATAAATAAACGGCAAGCACACCGACAATAAGAATAAAGAGGGCCACTTCCATCCACACTCTCCCTAGCGAATACTGAAACCTGAACTGAGATTAACGCATTTTCACTGCAAATAGCCAGCAGAGAATCTCTAGCCTGCGCGGTACAGAAGACGATTCATCTTAGTGATGTTCGTCACCTTGATTTCCTTGGGGCAGACGCGTTCACATTCACGGTAATTACTGCAGCTGCCAAAGCCCTCTTCTTCCATTGCCTTGAGGAGCTTGGCCGGCCTTTCCTTATCAAGCTGGCCCTGGGGCAAGGTAGACAGGTGCGCCACTTTCGCTGCCACGAACAGGGTGGCCGAAGCATTAGGGCAGACCGCGACACAGGCTCCACAACCTATACAGGTAGCAGCATCAAAAGCTTTATCAGCCACTTCTTTTTCAACTGGCAGCGTATTGGCTTCGCAGGCAGAACCGGTTCGAACCGGAATATAGCCGCCCGACTGGATAATACGATCAAAGGCGGTTCGGTCTACGATCAGGTCTTTAATGACCGGAAAAGCCGTAGCCCGCCAGGGTTCGACCCACAGTTCTTTGTCATTTTTATAATCGCGCATGTACTGCTGGCAGGTGGTGGTTGCCCTGTGTTTACCATGCGGCGTGCCGTTGATAACCAGATTGCACGAACCACATATGCCTTCCCGGCAGTCAAAATCAAACGCCACCGGCTCTTTGCCGGCCAGAATCAGATTCTCATTGAGTGCATCCAGCATTTCCAGAAATGATGAATCCTCACTGGCATCGACTTCATGTGCTTCGAAAAAGCCTTCGGCATCAGGGCCATTTTGTCGCCAAATATTGAGTTTAAATATCATCCTGAGAACCTCTGTTGAACACCATACTTGTGCTGAGAACCAAGTGGACAAGACAAGGTGGCGTTCGCAGGCAGGGGCCGCTCCCCTTGCCAGGAGCGGCAACGCCGTATTGCAACTTTGGGGCCAGCACAAATTTGTCTGGCAGCGTCATTATCTGCGTACCAGTATCTGTTTGTTAATTCAGTATCTTTCATCATGTCTTGCGGTCAACTGAGGATTTCAGGATTACTGATAATTTCTTATGCTGGGTCGAACAAAATCGAAATGCAGGTATTCACGGAACAGCACCGGCTGGCTGGTATCACCGCTGTACTGCCAGGCTGCGACATAGGAATAATCCATATCATTGCGCCTGGCCTCACCGTCGTCAGTCAGATGTTCTTCACGGGCATGGCAACCACAGGACTCTTCCCTGTCCAGTGCATCCAGACACATCAGTTCGGCCAGTTCAAAAAAGTCAGCAACGCGTCCCGCCCGTTCCAGGGTCTGGTTGAGTTGCTCTGCCTCACCGGTAATTTTGACTTTCTGCCAGAACTCGTCCCTGAGTGCCTTGATTTTATCGATGGCCGCCAGCAGGCTGTGCTTTTCACGCGCCATACCGCAGGCATCCCAGAGAATTTGGCCGAGTTGGCGGTGAAAATCGTCTGCGGTGACAGAGGCATCGGGGGCATTCATCAGCCGTGTTATGCGTGATTGTGCCTCTTCAATTGCAGCACTCGCCTGAGCCTGATACTGATCCGCTTTGATGGGCTTGTGCCGGGCAAGATAATCCGAAACCGTCGTGGGCAGTATAAAATAACCATCAGCCAGGCCCTGCATTAAGGCGCTGGCCCCAAGCCGGTTAGAGCCGTGATCGGAGAAGTTAGCTTCACCGCCGGCAAACAGACCATCAATACTGGTCATCAGGTTATAGTCAACCCAGAGCCCGCCCATGGTGTAATGTACTGCCGGATAAATCCGCATTGGCGTCTGGTAGGGATCTTCAGCCGTGATCCGCTGATACATTTGGAACAGGTTACCGTATTTTTCACGTATCGCTTCCAGCCCCTGATTCCTGATGGCGTCAGCGAAATCGAGGTACACCCCGAGCTTCTGGCCATCAATTTCAGCACCGACACCGCGTCCTTCATCACAAACCTGCTTGACCGCCCGCGAGGCGATATCCCTTGGGACCAGGTTACCGAATGAGGGATACATCCGTTCCAGAAAATAATCGCGTTCGTCTTCCGCAATCTCTTCCGGCCGCTTATCGGCATCAGCCTTATTTTTGGGTGCCCATACCCGGCCGTCGTTACGCAGCGACTCACTCATCAGCGTCAGCTTGGATTGCAACTCACCCTGCTGCGGTATGCAGGTGGGGTGGATCTGAGTAAAACAGGGGTTGGCGAACAATGCGCCTTTTTTGTGTGCCCGCCAGATAGCTGAGGCATTACATCCCTTGGCATTGGTGGAAAGATAAAAAGCATTACTGTAGCCGCCGGTACATAGCACGACACAATCTGCCAGATGACTTTCCAGTTCACCGGTCACCAGATCACGGGTCACAATACCGATCGCCCGGTCGCCATCCATGATCAGATCCTGCATTTCACAGCGTGAGCGATGTGTCACACTGCCTGCAGTAATCTGGCGGCTCATCGACTGATAGGCGCCGAGCAGTAATTGCTGCCCGGTCTGACCACGGGCATAAAAGGTACGTGACACCTGAGCCCCGCCAAATGAACGGTTCGCCAGATAGCCTGAATATTCACGGGCAAAAGGCACGCCCTGGGCAACAGCCTGATCAATGATGGATGTGCTCAATTCGGCCAGACGGAACACATTGGATTCCCGCGCCCGGAAGTCTCCCCCTTTTATCGTGTCGTAGAACAGACGCCAGACACTGTCACCATCATTCTGATAATTCTTGGCGGCATTGATACCACCCTGCGCCGCAATACTGTGGGCACGGCGCGGGCTGTCCTGAAAACAGAAGGTTTTGACGTTGTAGCCCATCTCACCCAGAGAAGCCGCGGCAGAGGCACCGGCAAGCCCGGTTCCCACCACAATTACCGTGTATTTTTTACGATTGGCCGGGCTCACCACGCGGGAATTGAACTTATGCTGTTTCCAGCGATCCTGCAATGGGCCCTTGGGCGCGTGACTGTCGAGTTCAAATTCACTCATGCGGTGATCCAGATATAAAGTGGAACGGCGGCAAATCCGATTGTCAGCAGCACGACGCCGGAACTGATTGACAGTCGATGCATGCTGGAGCTTATGCCTAATGTCTGCAACACATTGACCAGTGAATGCAGTAAATGCATGGCCAGAATCAGTAGACCCGCCAGATAAAACAACAGCATCCAGCCGGAGCTGAACCAGTCCAGCATGGCTTGCCTGACTTGACTGGTATCCAGCATTAACGTCTGGCCGATATGCACCAGAATAAAAATCAGCAGCAGCACGATGCTCAGTGACACCAACGGTGCCGGAATATGCAGTTTGTCATGCTTTTTATAGCCGACCTGCCTGGCCTGGCTGTTCTTGATTCGAATCGCCATGGCGGCTTTGACATGAATGAATAGGGCAATCAGCACCAGAGCCAGCAACGGCCAGCGAATCCAGACCTGATTGTAGAACGCATAGAATTGTTCAAAAGCAGGGGCAGAAAAAAAGCTGAGGTTAGTCAGCATATGGAAAATCAGATAAGCGGTCATCACACTGCCCGCCAACGTCATCGTGCGTTTTCTGAGTTGCAATAGCGTCATGACTTAACTTTCCATATCCAGTCTGGCGTCTTTATTATCCGGTCGCGGTTTCAGCTTCTCTTTTTCAATGGTGCGTATGCAGCTATTCCAGCGCAAGATCGCCTCATCATTGTGCTCGGGGCGGATTTTCTCTGCTTTTTGATAAAACTGCAGGGCTTCGATGAAATAGTCATAGGCAAACACCCGGGCCATGCTCTGGGTCAACATAAAGCGAGCGCGGCGCTCATGAAGCAGCCCGGTGTAGTAATGCTGCTGATAACGACTCTGCAGTTTCTGAATCGCCTGCTCAATCGCCTGTACCTGGGTTTTCTTGCCGGCATGGTGCAGTTGATCACTGAGCGCCAGAATATAAAGCACCAGCGCTTTTTGATTTTCCGGCTCTATATGCAGGATATCGAGGCAGATACTCTCGGCAATTTCAGGCTCGTGCAGAGAGCGATACTGACGAGCCTTATCAAGCGCAAGCTCAATAGAATCGGGGTGTATATCGTGTAGGTCTAGCTCCATCAAATCCCTCACAAACTGCAAGTCTTATATAAGAGTTGTTTAGTTCAATCTAGACTAAAGCCGGGCAACTTTCAATAGCTCTGGATCATAAATTCGCCTCGGGGGCACCGGGCTCACAGAGATCAAATCCATTGAGTCTGCCGTGCTGATTGAGAACAATGCTGGATTGCTTCGTTCCTTACAACATAAATAAAGTTTCCGTTGTGGCTTGTGATCGAAGTTTTAATAAGTGTATGACCGCTCTCCACCCGCACATCATTGCGAATGCAGTGAAGCAATCCAGTCCCCGAAGCCGCAAGTTGACCTAAATGCTTCGGTGATTCGTGCCTTTCAATCACATGCTTGTTCTCCAAAGCAGTGGTCCTGATAAGCAAAAAATTATTTTCCGTGTTTGTTGTGCCTTTGTGGTTCATCTAACGTTGCTTACATGGTGTCAGCGCCCGATTTCTGGTATCTTTTGTCGTTTTTCCCATCGCGAAAAACACGGCCCCCACCATGCAAAGAAAAATTCTGGTTACCAGTGCCCTTCCCTATGCCAACGGCTCGATTCACCTGGGCCATATGGTTGAATATATTCAGACCGATATCTGGGTACGGTTTCAGAAAATGCGTGGCCATGAAGTGCATTATGTCTGTGCCGATGATGCTCACGGTACGCCCATCATGCTGCGGGCACAAAATCAGGGGATCACGCCGGAACAACTGATCAGTGAAGTCAGTAAAGAACACCAGACTGATTTCGCCGACTTCGCGATTGGCTTTGACAATTACCACAGCACCCATAGTGACGAAAATCGTGAACTGGCCAGCCGGATTTACCTGGCCAACCGTGATGCCGGTCATATTGAAGCCCGCACTATCAGCCAGGCTTATGACCCGGAAAAAGAAATGTTCCTGCCGGATCGTTTTATCCGCGGTGAATGCCCTAAATGTGGGGCCGCCGATCAATATGGCGATAACTGTGAAGCCTGCGGTGCCACTTACGAGCCCACCGAGCTGAAAAACCCGGTCTCTGCTGTCTCCGGCGCGACGCCGATTACCAAAGAATCCGAGCACTACTTCTTCAAACTGGGCGATTTTGAAAAAACCCTGCAGGAATGGACCCACAGCGATCATCTGCAACCGGAAGTTACCCGCAAATTGGGCGAATGGTTCGACAGCGGATTACAGGACTGGGATATCTCCCGCGATGCGCCCTACTTCGGCTTTGAAATCCCTGATACTGACAACAAGTTTTTCTATGTCTGGATGGATGCGCCCATCGGCTATCTTGCCAGCTTCAAGCATTACTGCGACCGCGAAGGCGTTGATTTCGACAGCTTTATGAAGCCCGGCAGTGACACTGAAATGGTGCACTTTATCGGCAAGGACATCATCTATTTCCATGCCCTGTTCTGGCCCGCCATGCTGGAAGGTGCCGGTTTCCGTCAGCCGGATAATATCTATGCCCACGGCTTTCTCACCGTCGACGGTAAGAAGATGTCCAAATCGCGCGGTACCTTCATCAAAGCCCGCACTTATCTGGACCATTTAAATCCGGAATACCTGCGGTACTACTTTGCCGCCAAACTGGGCAGCGGTATTGATGATATCGATTTGAGCTTTGAAGATTTCCAGACCCGCATCAATTCCGATCTGGTCGGTAAAGTCGTCAATATTGCCAGCCGCTGTGCCGGTTTCTTAAGCAAACGCTTTGATGGCCAACTGGCAGATGAATTGAGTGAACCTGCTTTGTTCAGAGACTTCGCTAATCAGGCTGAAGCCATTGCCAAGCGTTATGAAGCCCGTGAATTCGGTCAGGCCATGCGTGAAATTATGGCTTTGGCGGACCGCGCCAACGTCTATATCGACGAAATGAAACCCTGGGTGCTTGCCAAGGAAGAAGGTAAAGAGGATGAAGTGCAGGCCATCTGCAGTATGGGCATTAACCTTTTCCGGGTGCTGATTGCCTACCTCAAACCGGTTCTGCCACGCACGGCTGAACAGGCAGAAACTTTCCTCAATATCGCCCCATTGCAATGGTCTGATATATCAAGCCCGTTACTGGGTCATCAAATCAATCAGTTCAAACCGCTGATGACCCGTATTGAACAAGACAAACTGGACGCCATTGTGGCCGACTCAAAACAATCGATGGCAGCAGAACAACCCAAAGCTGAACCCGCTGCCCAATCTGAGCAGTTCGATCCGATTGCCGATGAAATCCAGTTTGATGATTTTGCCAAAATTGATCTGCGCATCGCCAAAATCGTTAACGCCGAGCATGTCGAGGGCGCCGATAAATTACTGAAACTGACGCTGGATATCGGGCTGGGAGAAAAACAGGTATTTGCCGGTATTAAATCGGCTTATGCGCCGGAAGACCTGATCGGCAAACTGACCGTGATGGTCGCCAACCTGGCACCGCGTAAGATGCGGTTTGGCCTGTCAGAAGGCATGGTGCTGGCGGCCGGTCCCGGCGGCAAGGATCTCTTTATTCTGAACCCGGATGACGGTGCACAGCCGGGTATGCGGGTTAAGTGATTCTGGATTAAATCTTAGAGGCACAGGGAGCGCATTAACCCGCACTGGTCTGTCGTTGCGAGGAGACTGCGACGAAGCAATCTATCCCCCTTCTGAATCAGGACTGGACCGCCACGGTTTCTCGCGATGACAGGCTATTGGGTCGGTATTCTCTTTACCTTTAAATAGCCGATCTAACGCACATCAGAATCTGGCTCGACTTTATATCACCGATACGCCCTAGCCAATTACCAGATAAAGAACCTTATCAATATCAGCAACAAAAATACTCCGGCGATTGCTGCTGTGGACAATAACATGTTGCGGTTGCCCCAATATCTCAAACCTTGAGAAACTCCATGCTCAAATCCTTTTGAAACATTCGATAAAAACTTAGCGCTTCGCCTACAAACAAAAAAGCCCCGGTTGTTACACCGAGGCTCTTTCGCATCTTTCAGGTCAAAGCTAAATCAATCGTGTCTGACCCATTGATTAGCGTCTGACTTCATAGCTTATCATTAGATAGCTGAACCATCTGAAGCACCTTTGACATATTTGAAGCATGTTGTGTCATTATTTGCTTCAACCGGGACCCACTCAATGTAAGTATTGCTCTTATATGTTGGTATAAGTTCAAAGATACATCCCTCAGTACCTAACTCTGTAGCATTAGTTGCGTCCAACTGGATAGCAACACTGCCATGAGATGGGGTAGCGTCAATAGTAACTACCGCACCATATTTTGTGGTTAAATTGCCCGCAGTAAAGGCGTCCGCACTGATTCCGTATTCAGCAACATCGGCAGCTGCTTCACAATTCCCATCAGGATTTTTAGCGTGGTCCTCAATACATTCCGCCAAACCTGTTTTCATTGAAGCAACTGAAGACACTGTATCAGCCCATTTAGAACGGGTAATGTAGTCAGTGTAAGCCGGAATCGCGATCGCCGCCAAAATACCGATAATCGCTACAACGATCATCAGTTCGATCAAGGTAAAACCTTTTTGAACTTGTTTCATTTTCTACTCCTTTAAAGAAACGCAATTAATTGCAAGAGAGCTATAAGCAGCATTCATACCAGTTATTAAGATATTGATATTTATTGAATTAATTTTAATTTCAAACTTTACCACTAAGAAATTGGTCACTTCCTGACAATTTTTGTCACTTCTGGCAGCTCTCCCGGTAAAGCCTGAACTCTTCGTTATCAATATACATATCGCTGGCTATTTCAGCAGTTTTACAGGCCTGCTCTCTATTTTTCAGATTCTGATAAGAAGCAATCAGCATTTTGAAATTAAAATCTGTCGGGCGCACCAAAATGCTTTCCTGCTGCCACTGGTTAAAAACGCGCATCATGTCCACGTTTCGCTCAATAGAACTCATTCTGAATATTTGTTGCATCCGGAAATCTTCAGCAATTTTAGTGAAATACGGATTCATCAAAGGAATCGTAAGATTGGCATTGCCATTGGGTGTGGTGGCTAGTTCAAGTTGATAATTAGCCCAGGCAGTGTGACCGTAGAATAAGATCGCCAGTATCAACCAAATATGATTCACCAGCTTCATCGCCTTTGTCATTGGCACTGATAAAAATTCCTTATAGGTATTTTTGGTTGAGTGCGATAAGGCGATAAAGATCAGAAACAGACAAGCAAACCAGGCTGTGGCTGAAATATGAAACGGTAATTCCACCTGGTTATGAAAGGCAAAAGGAAATAGCAAGGCTATCGCATATCTTGCTCTAGACTGCCAGGCAATGAGCAAAATGGTGAAGAAGCTAACCAGAATTCCTGCACTCGCCAGCAGACCGCCTTCAACCTGCCAGAACAAAAGCTCGTTGTGTGGATGGCTGACATAATCATCAATCAGCTCATAATCAGGATGTCGCTGTTGAAAATCCGCTTTCTGATATTGCCAGACTGACTCGAAACTTCCCAGACCATGGCCGACTAGGGGCGCCTGCTTCACCAGTTCTGCAGAAATCAGGAAAATACCAATTCTTTCACTGGCTTTATATTCTGTATGAACCTCTGCAGATTTGTCTGCGAGACGGCTGAAGCCATCACTAAATAGACTCGTCAATAATGCCAGCGCCACGACTGCCAACATCATTAAACTGTTTTTCTTATTTCGTTTAATCACTGGCCAGCAGATCATCAGTAGCAGAATCAAGCCTATCAGCAGAGACAAGAACCCTACTCTGGAACCACTGCTGAGAACGATAAATGTCGAGACAAAGGCTGTGACAAGAATGAGGCCTTTTACGATTGTGTTAAATCTCGCCAAAGGTCGATTGATCAAATACCAGGCAATGAGCACCACTGTCGCCTGAAAAGAGGCATGAATATTAATCTGCTGGAAAACACCGGTGGCAATATTGGTCCCTTTGGAGGTGGGGAGAAAAATGGTCATGCCCTCAGGCTGAAAGTATTGCACGCAGGCGACGAGACCATGCAGCAGCCCGGCTATGATCAAAAGGAATAAAAGTTTGTCTTTTTGGGCGCGGTTGAAGTCAAACTGGAAAAGGCCCAGCAGGAAAAAGACACCACCCCAAATAAACAGCAGCCTGAAAGCCCACTCAATCGGCTCAGCTACCCCAGATATAAAACCGCTGATTGTGGCAAGCACAGGAAAGGCCAGTAGCAACATTACGCTATGTGGCAGCAGCAATTCCGATTGCTGCAGCACTTTTTTGACGGCTAACCAGATAAAAACGCTGACCGATGCCCAGACCGTAATATTAGTAGGAAGGTTCAGGCCCGTACCGCCAATGTTGTCATGATAATAAAACGGGGCAATTAGAAATACGATTGCCAGAATGATTTCGGCCGGAGTCAAATTATTTTTTCTGAGCAGGCCAAAATTTGTCATCTAGCTATCCTTCTGAATTGTTTTGTTGTGTTTCGCGCACAGGCGCGATGATTGTAGCAGGCTCTGAAGTGGCGATAAGTCTTCAGATTATTCAAACTGCCGTAGGTTGGGCTGAGGCGCGAAGCCCAATGTCAGCATTATTGTTGGGTTTCGTAAAAGCTCACCCCAACCTACACCGCCGGCTTTAGATCAAACGCAATACAAATGCGTTCTTCATCAGAACTGAATGGGATGGTTCTGTGGAATACCGAGGACGGAAACATAACGAGGTCGCCGACTTCAGGCGCGATGGTCTTGGTAGGAAAGTTATCATGCTTCTTCGGGTATTCATCGCCATGGGTGCTGAGCTCGATACTGCCTTCGTGTTCGTGCTGTTTATTGGTCGGCAGTGACAAATACAGTGAACCACTGACCCAGCCCTCTTCATGAATATGCGAGTTGAGATGGCCGCCGATTTTCATCCGCACATACCAGGAGCTGGCAAATTCGGTGTTTTTTGGGAAAGCTTTAACAAACTGGCAGTTTTCCCCAGCGAAAGTCTGACGATAGCGCTCTACCGCATCCGCTACACATTCCGCCAGTTTTCTGAAAGAGGCTTCCGGACGTTTGAATAAATTGCCGGAAGATTGCACACCGTTATAGAGCCTGCCCTGGGATTTTTCTTCAGCGTCGCAGGTTTCAATATCGTGCAGCAGTTGTTTCAACAGCTCGCTGTCGCCTTTGAGTTCAGCTATTTCGGTGTGGAAGACAAAATCCAGCGGATTTTTACAGAAGTTATAGTCATTCTCAACGCCGAAGTTTTCCGCGTAGTGCCCTGCCAGCGTTGCCAGAAACGGCGAGTTATCCTTGCTGCGTTTAAGCTCATCCAGCCCCTGCCTGAAGGCATCAAACTGACCGGTTTTATAGAGACAATACAGCGACCGCTCCTGCCAGTCGGCATATTGCGATTGCTGGAAGTGTTTTAATGCCCCTTCCAGATCGCCGCTATCGTAGAGGTAAACTGCCAGGCTGTAATTGGCAAGCGGCAGTGCCGGATCAAGCGAAAGCGCATGCTGATAGGCTTTGACTGATTCATCGTAGCGTCCCTGTTCACGCAGCACTTCACCGATATTGCTGTGTACTTCCGGGTAATCGGGATTGATCGCCAGGGCGTGATTATAGGCATCAATCGCGTCACCGAGTTTGCCCTGATTTTTCAGTGCGGTGCCCAGATTGAACCAGGTCTGTGCATCTTCATGAATGGCCAGGGCGCGTCGATAGGCTTCAACCGCTTCGACCAACTGTCCCTGTTCCTGTAACACCACACCCAGGTTCGCCATCGCTTCATAAAAACCGGGCTCAAGTTCAACCGCTTTCTGATAACTGCTGGCAGCCAGCTCAAACTGGCGCTGATTCTGATAGGCTGCAGCCAGATTGTAATGCGCATCGACCAGAGACGGTTTCAGGCTGACGGTTTTTTTATAACTCTGAATCGCTTCTTCAGTGCGATTGAGATTGGTCAGCAGAATACCGACATTAAAATGCAATTCGGCGATCCCCGGATCGATTTTCAGTGCTTTACGGAAGGCGTCCACCGCTTCCCTGAACTTATTCTGCCCTGCCAGCGCATTACCATAGAGGTTATGCAACACAAACGCATTGGGGAACTGCTTGAGCATTTTTCTGGCGGTGGATTCGGCCACGGCCAGCTGGCCGTTATTGAGTGCATTCAGAACCGGTTGAATTTCTGCTTGCGTTGGTTGTCTCAGTTGCGCATTCTTTTTCATGGTGAGTCTGGCTTTGCAGGTTGGCGGTACAGGTCTTGAGCCTGCTTTAATCAAACCCTGAATGTATATCAGGGAATTTTTTCCCGCAACCGTGCATATGCCATTCTCAATAGATGCACTGCACAAA
Organism: Methylophaga sp.; assembly: GCF_009711715.1. Classification (GTDB taxonomy): domain Bacteria; phylum Pseudomonadota; class Gammaproteobacteria; order Nitrosococcales; family Methylophagaceae; genus Methylophaga. Next base: position 223,365 of record NZ_VENF01000011.1, read on the forward strand.
GACAGAATAGTTAACTGAAAATCAGATGGATACGATCACTCAGGCCCTGTTGGGCGGCGCTGTCGGTTATGCCGTAGGCGGGAAGCATTCCCGCAGAAAAGCCATGCTATGGGGCGCCGGTATCGCGGTGCTGCCGGATCTCGATGTCTTTATCCCCTACGATAATGATCTCGATTCGATGACTTTTCACCGCAGCTGGACCCACTCCTGGCTGGTTCACACCGCGGTGGCGCCGGTGATGGCCGCGCTGCTGCATCGCTTTGATAAAACATTCAGTTTCGCTCTCTGGTGGTTAATGATCTGGCTGGTACTGGTCACGCATGCCGGACTGGATGCCTTAACCGTTTATGGCACGCAGTTGTTCTGGCCATTTATGCCACCCCCGGTTTCCGGTGGCAGTGTCTTTATTATCGATCCGACCTATACCCTGCCGCTGCTGGCCGGCTTTATCGTCATCCTGTTTTGGCCGCAGCGTCGACGCAGCCACAACATCATGCGCTATGGGTTTGCATTCAGCTGTGTCTATCTGCTCTGGGGTCTTGGCGCACAACAATGGATAATGCAGCAAACCGAACAGACGCTCGCTCAGCAAAATATCGAATATGAAAATATGCAGGTCTCGGCCACCGCTTTTAATACGCTGCTGTGGCGCATTATCGTGGTCGGCGATGACTATTATTACGAGGGGTTCCGTTCGCTGTTTGATGACGGTCAGAAACTGACTTTCCGCCGCTACGATCGCGGTGGCGATTTAATTGAAGCTACTCAGCAACTCCCTGCCTTTCAGCGTATAGATTGGTTTACCAACGGTCTGTTCAAGCTGGAAAAACAAGGAGAGCAGATTATAGCGACCGATCTCAGAATGGGTATGGAGCCCGCCTACTTTTTCCGTTTCAATCTGGCTGAGAATCACGGTCATGGCATTGTGCCCGCCACGCCAAATCGTGTCAGAGTCGAGTCCAACCGCGAACAGGGTATCCGCTGGGTCTGGCAGCGGATATGGAACCCGGCGGTGCAGTTTGATTTCGGGCCGGGGTTTAATCGCTAGTTATTAACCACGGAGGCACAGAGGTCACAGAGCTTTTAGAATCATCATCCGCAGATTACACTGATGAACACAGATTACATTAAGTAGAGGCGGCGCTGCTCACAAGCGTGAAGTCATGTTGTTAAACAACTTCTTCGTTGGACCACTTCTAATCTGCGCAAATCAGCGAAATCTGCGGATGGCTTTTTATTCACCCTGCGCCCTCCTTGCTCATTTGGTTCCATCAGTCTATCTCAGCACAGTTTCAGGGCTGACGTACTCATAGCCATGCGCTTCGGCTACGGCCTGGTAGGTCACCTGGCGACGATAAATATTCAATCCGGCGAGTAAGTGCGGGTCTTCTTTCAGCGCTTTTTCTACCCCTTTATTCGCCAGTGCCAGCACAAAAGGCAGAGTGGCGTTGGTCAGGGCAAAAGTCGAGGTTCTGGCTACCGCCCCGGGCATATTGGCCACGCAGTAATGAATGACGCCCTGTTCCTGATAGGTTGGCTCATCATGCGTCGTCGGACGTGAACTCTCAAAACAGCCGCCCTGATCGATGGAAACATCCACCAGCACGGCGCCGTTTTTCATTTGTTTCAGCATCGCGCTGGAAATCAGCTTGGGTGCTTTCGCGCCCGGCAACAATACGGCACCGATCATAATGTCGGCTGTTTTTGCTGCCTGTTCTATCGATTCCGAAGTGGAGTAAATGGTTTTGAGTTGCGGACCAAACTGCTCATCCAGAGCTTTCAGCCGGGGAATGGATTTATCCAGAATCGTGACATTGGCCCCGAGCCCCATCGCCATACGGGCGGCATTGACACCAACCACGCCGCCGCCAATCACATAGACATCGGCCGGGGCGACACCCGGCACACCGCCTATCAGCACGCCCATGCCGCCCTGCGTCTTTTCCAAGGCATGGGCGGCAGCCTGGATCGCCATCCGGCCAGCTACTTCGCTCATCGGTGCCAGCAGGGGTAATCCGCCCGCTGTATCGGTCACCGTCTCATAAGCAATGCAGGTGGCACCACACGCCACCAGATCGCGGGTTTGTTCTGCATCCGGCGCCAGATGCAGATAGGTAAACAAGGTCTGGTTCTCACTGAGCTGTTGTCGCTCTGCTGCCAGCGGTTCCTTGACCTTGACTATCAGTTCAGCACGTCGGAATATTTCCTTCGGGTCATCCACCAGTTCGGCGCCAGCCTGGCGGTAGTCTTCATCGCTGAGCCCGATTTCAGTGCCGGCATCTTTCTCAATCAGGATCTGATGTCCGGCACTGCTCAACTCTCGCACGCCTGCCGGTGTCAAACCAACGCGGTACTCGTTATTTTTAATTTCCCTGGGTACACCGATTAACATCAATTTCTCCGGTTTTATGTTGGTAGAATGAGGCCTATGACTGAACATATAGCACAAACAGCCACTGAAACAAGCAGTGAACTCGACTTCCGGTTCGACAATAAATTTGTCCGTGAATTACCGGCCGATCCGGAAACAGATAACCATCGACGCCAGGTGCTCGGTGCCTGCTACTCCTTTGTCAAACCCCGCAAGGTAAAAGCCCCTGAACGGGTTGCCTATTCCAGGGAAATGGCAGCCGAACTGGGACTCACCGAAGCGGAATGTCAGAGCGAACAGTTTACCCGTGTGTTTGTCGGCAATGAACTGCTGCCTGGCATGGAACCGCATGCGCAATGTTATGGGGGGCATCAGTTCGGCAACTGGGCCGGACAGCTCGGCGATGGCCGTGCCATCAATCTCGGTGAAGTGATTAACAGGGAAGGCAAACGTTTTTGTCTGCAGCTTAAGGGCGCTGGCGAAACGCCCTACTCCAGAATGGCAGACGGGCTCGCCGTGATGCGCTCTTCCATTCGTGAGTTCCTCTGTAGCGAGGCCATGTATCACCTGGGTATCCCCACCACCCGGGCGCTGAGCATCATCGCCACCGGTGAGGATGTCACCCGGGATATGTTCTATGACGGCCGTCCCAAAGCCGAACCCGGTGCTGTAGTCTGCCGTGTTTCGCCGTCCTTCCTGCGGCTGGGCAGCTATGAAATCTTCACCTCGCGTGGCGATATCGACACCCTCAGACAGCTGGTCGATTACACGCTGGAAACTGACTTCCCGCATCTGGGTGAGCCCGGTAAAGACACCTACCTCGCCTGGTTCCGGGAAATTTGTGAACGCACTGCTGATATGGTGGTGGACTGGATGCGGGTCGGCTTCGTTCATGGCGTTTTCAACACTGACAACACTTCAGTGCTGGGCCTGACGATTGATTACGGTCCCTACGGCTGGATTGATGATTATGATCCGGACTGGACACCCAATACCACCGATGCCGTTGGCCGGCGATATCGCTTCGGTGCACAGCCGCAGATTGCCCAGTGGAATTTATTACAGATGGCCAATGCCATTTATCCGCTGATTGATGATGCTGAAGCGCTGCGCAATATCCTCAATGATTACGTCACGGTTTACACCGATAAATGGCAACAGATGCGGGCTGACAAGCTCGGCTTGAGCGAATTCAAGGCGGAAGACGAAGAGCTCAACCAGGAACTGAACAGAATCATGCAGTTGACGGAAACCGATATGACCCTGTTCTATCGTCATTTGGCTGATGTCAGCGTCGATGATATCAACGCCGATGAGGACAAACTGCTGGCCCCGCTGATGATTGCTTTCTACGCACCGGATAGTCTCAGCAAAGCCGATAAAAATGATTTTACGGCCTGGTTAAAACGTTACCTCGAGCGCGTCAAACAGGACGGCATTGATGATGAAACGCGAAAAGAAAAAATGAACCGGGTCAATCCCAAATATGTGCTGCGAAACTATCTGGCACAAATGGCGATTGATAAAGCGGAACAAGGCGATTATTCACTGGTCGATGAATTACTGGATGTGATGAGACAGCCCTATGACGAGCAGCCTAAATACCAGCAGTATGCGGCCAAGCGACCCGATTGGGCGCGCAACCGCCCCGGTTGCTCCATGTTGTCCTGCAGTTCTTAACGGCTGCACTGCCTCACTCCGGCAGCGGATTGCTTCACTCCGCTCGCAATGACGGCTTGTGTGTTGAGTCTGAGCTGCCCGAAGCCTGTCGTTGACTAGAGACAAGGCCTCAGGCGACAGACAACCGGCCTCTTTATTGTTACTGCGAACGTAAGTAAGCAATCCAGGTCCGACACGTTGGCGCTTGCAAGAATTGCACAGGCAAGTGCAACTGTATGATTATTCTGTCAGTGCTTAATGCGAATTTGAAACAAGGAATTCATTATGAAATGGCTACAAACGCTAACCCTGTCATTCATCTGTTCCATAACGTTTTCCGTTCATGCTGATATTACCGGCGACAAGGATCTGAATATTGAAAAAGTCGCCAGTGGACTCAGTATCCCCTGGGGCATGGCCGTTCTGCCCGATAATCAACTGCTGGTCACCCAGCGTGATGAGACCCTGAGCCGGGTTGATATGAAAAACGGCGAAACCACTCAAATCAGTGGTCTGCCGGATGATATCCGGGTCGATGGTCAGGGCGGTTTGTTTGATATCCGCCTGGCACCGGATTACCAGGACAATGGCTGGATTTATCTTAGTTATAACAAAGATGTCGACGGTCAGGGAGCCACCACCCTCGCCAGGGCCCGTATTGAGGCTGACCAGCTTGTTGACTGGCAGGATCTCATCGTGACCCAGAGCCGCACAGGCAATAACGTGCATTTTGGTGGTCGTATTGCTTTTGATGGCCAGGGTCATGTTTTTCTCTCACTCGGTGACCGCGGCGAACGCGATAATGCCCAGAATCTGCGCAATCATGCCGGCAGCATTCTGCGTCTGAATCTTGATGGCAGCGTGCCGGAAGATAATCCCTTTGTTGGCCAGGACAAAGCACTGCCGGAAATCTGGAGCTATGGCCACCGGAATGTTCAGGGCCTGTTCTATAACACTGAAACCGGCCTCCTCTGGGCACAGGAACATGGTCCCCGTGGCGGCGATGAGATTAACCTGGTCCAACCCGGCAATAATTACGGCTGGCCGGAAATCTCCTACGGCAAGGAATACTGGGCGCCCATGCCGGTGGGTGAAGAGAAAAAGGAAGGTATGGAGCAGCCGGTTAAAATGTATGATCCGTCGATTGCCCCCAGCGGTCTGATTCAGTATCAGGGCGATCTGTTCAAAACATGGAAGGGTAAGCTTCTGTCCGGTGCAATGAAACTGCAGCACCTCAATATCGTGACGCTCAATGACAACAATGAAGCTGTCGATGAAAAACGTCTGCTCAGAAGCCTGAACAGCCGCATCCGTAGTGTCGTTGAAGCACCGGACGGGGCTGTTCTGGTTGGTACCGATGCCGGTGTTATATACCGGATTACACCGGCTACAAAGCCATAGGACTCACCCCGAACAACAGGCTGTGGAGATAGAACGCAAATAGGGCCCAAATCACAATACCACTCACGGTCACCTGTATGTCCCTTGCCAGGCTACCTGACGGTCTTGCCACTCCCTCGCGTCTGTCGCGGCGTCGGCACACAGCAAAATCGATGACTGCCCATATCAGGAAGCTGCCAAATAAAATGAGGTCTGCCAGACTGCCATTGGCAAGTAGATGGGCCAGGGCCCAGATTTTGACCGCCAGCAACATCGGATGGCCTACTCTGGCTTTGATTCCTGAGCCCGGCCAGTATGTTGCCACCAGCAGGATAAAAGCGGGCATCATCAGTAATAAGACCAGATGATTGATCCAGGCCGGTAGTGACCATAAAATCACCGGATTCGTTGCTGCCTCACTGTAACCCTTAATGATCAGTAACAAGCCTGTCAGCGCGACCAGTGAAAAAGCAGCTTTCCATTTAATCTTACCCCAACGCTGCAGTTGCTGATTTCGCCAGTCCTCGGCCACAATACGAACCGAGTGACTGCCGAGAAAGATCAGCAGGCCTGTAATCAGTATTTCCATAAACTTCCTCGCTTTGAAACCGCTTTTGTATTGTTTTACAGCATACAGCAGACCATGACAAAAAAGCGCCGGCGTCAACTTTGTGCCGGACTTAAATCATCGTCTGCGCTGGTTTGCACTGAGAACAGTCTGCGCCAATGTTGACCGACTGAAATTTAAAAGCTGTTCGGACAGCGTATAATATCGGCAGTGGTTAACCGATAAAAGGAAATCAACTTTATGCGTCGGAATTTTTTTATCGCCGTCAGCCTGAGCACTGCCCTGCTCAGTTCGACAGCCAGCGCAGAGACGCCCAACCTCGTCCCTGGATTATGGGCTTATACCCACACAACCCGTATCGAAGGTCCGGTATCGGTCGAACCGCAAACTACCAAAAATCAGCAATGTGTTACCCAGGCTGATCTCGATAAAGGTATCGATGTGCTGGAAATCCCTGAGAACTGCAAGCTAACTCGTGTGGATATTGAGCGCGATCGCGCTGATTATGCTGCCCAGTGTGATATGCAGGGTATGCAGAGTCGCTTCAGCGGTTACGCCACTTTCCATGGTGAACAGATGCAGGGCAAGATGCACAGCGAAATGGATACGCCACTGGGCAAAATGTTGATGAAAATGGACTACAAGGCACAGCGCATGGGCAATTGCTGATTAACACACAAACTTTATCAGCAACAGACAGATTTATGTGTGATAACGAATTCCGATAATAAAGTATTGTTTTCGACCATCAGCAATGTGAATCACTACTTCATCATCTACCGTCTTGCCCAGCAGAGCTCGGGCCAACGGTGAGTCGACACTGATATTGCCTTTCTCAAAGTCAATCTCGTCAGGACCCACAATCCGATAGGTTACTTCCTTGCCTTCATCAGTTTCCAGCGTCACCCGGGCAGCGAAGAAAACCTTGCTCTGATCATCGGGCGCATCATGGACTACTTTCAGATCCGGCAGTCTTTTCTGTAAATAACGAATCCGCCGATCCAGTTCGCGCAGTTCTTTTTTACGATAAATATATTCGGCATTTTCACTGCGGTCGCCTTCCGCGGCGGCCGCAGCCAGAGCCTGCACCACTTCACGGCGGCGCTGCCAGCGTTCGCTCAACTCCTGGTTAAGTCGAAACATGCCTTCAGCGGTAATATATGGGGATGATTTCATGCTGTCTCACCGGCACGACAGGCCGGTCAGTCTGGTCATAGCTGAACGGCCTGCAGCGCCTCGTTATCTACCAGTTTATTCACATCAAAAAATAAACAATCGGCCTGTTCTTCGTGGGTATAGACACCAGCGAGCACGTCACCGATTTTTCGAAACTGTGCCAGCGCGCCACGGGCACTGGACTGAAAATTCGAAGCATCATAACTGATGACATCATTGATTTCATCAATCAGCAAGGCATAGCGTGGTGTTTTGCCATCGTTGGTGACAAACAACAGGACCTGACGCATATCACTCTGCACCTGCTCACAGGCACGATGCGTGAGGTTTCTGATTTTCTGCAGTTGCTGGCTCGCCTGTTGCCGGAACAGACCGGCGAGATTATTCGGATCCTGCCCCTGCGCCTGGCGCGTCGCCATCACCCCGGCTTCGTGTAAGGCATGATGTGGCACACTGATCGCTCTGACCAGTTCCCTCAGGGTCTCATCACGCGATTCAAACTGCCGCAACCAGAGCGTGCTGGCACATTCCGCAGATTCCAGATCCAAGTTGAATGACTCACTGTTGCGCAGACAATCCGCCAGGGTATCGACCCACCGCTGATGTGACTGCAAACGCGTTTTCAGGTCATTGATCAGGGTCTTTTTATTGTCCAGTCCCGAGGGCACATTGAGCCGATGGGCAAAATCCAGCACCGGCACCACCACACCCTGAAACTTGATAACACCGCAGAATCCCTGTTCTTCCACCGGCAGAGGCTGAATTTTATCCACATTCTGATCCAGCATCAGCACATGTTCGACACCCAGTCCGAACAGCATGTCCTGCACGAAAAAGGTAAACAGCTGTTTTTGTTCAGCCAGCTTAGCGCCTTTGCTCAGTCTTGATGACGGTATCTGCATTTTATCTCCCTCAAAGAGGCGGTCCCTTCCCTACAGCCTTATATCGTCACAAGCCGGCAAAGCTTAAGCCAGCAGGACTATTTATGCAGTACAGCGTTTAGCCGCGCATCATCGATTTTTGCGCCCAGTCTGCCCGCCACAAAACGCATATCCAGCTCGGCATTTTCCAGGCAACTGGTGGCACCGGGGGATGGCGTCATATTAAAGACAATGCCCGTGCCCGGATTGATTTTGGCCTCGCCCAGCATCAGTTTGGATGACTTTTTATCAATCAACTGCGGACGTACACCGCCAAAGCCCTTGGCAAAACTCACATCTTCCAGCTTCAGCGACGGCACAATCTTGCGCGCATCCCGCATAAACAGCCAGCGGCGCAGACCGGGTACTTCAAACAGGAAGTTTTTAAAGATGTAGTTACGGATATCGCTGACTTTAAACAGATCCCAGAAGACTTTAAACACCCGACGGTCGAGTTTCAGCACTCGCAAAAACTCGACAAAAGTCTTGCTGTTATAGCGTTCTAGCATCGGCAGCAATAAAGCCGTCGGTCCAAAACGGGTTTTACCTTCCACCAGTACATCCGGATCACCATGAACAGCGGCAAACGGCAGTTTGTCATTCTGAACCGTATACACCTTGCCCTTCAGCAGTGGCGGTGTGAAATAGAAGCTGCCAGCCACCGGCAGGCAGGAGTATTCCAGCCCGTAACCCATTTGCTGAGCCAGTAACAGACTGTGACCGCCGGCAGAGACAACTACCGTTCTGGCTTTAATCACCTGGTTCTGAGTAACGATTGAGAACAAGCCGTCCTTCTCGATGATATTTTCCACGTGGCTGTTGAGGCACAGCGAAATGCCTTTATCTGTATTTTTGCTGGCTTCCTGAACAAATCGCTGCGCCAGCTGATGGTAGTCGACGGCAGAATATTCATCGAGCACAGCAAGCGCCACACAGGGTTCATCACGCATTTTGCCGTCAACCATGATGACATTCGGTTCAATCTCGGCGATCTGCTCTTTTTCCAGCAACTGCATGGTGGTGAAGACGGCTTTGAACTTTTCAAAGCGTTCCCGCAATTGCTGACATTCTTTTTCGCCAACACCGAGAACCATTTTCGGGTATTTGAAAATGACCTTGTCGTGATCGTCCAGCGTTTCGGCAAAATTCACCACCATTTCGGCAGCGGCTTTTACCCTGGCGGCTTTTTCCAGTGTGTAGTTGGTTTCGATATCACCGCAGTGCAAAGTCTGGCTGTTGTTGCGACCATGAGAATTCACCTTGGCCACGTCATCGTATTTCTCAACCAGGGCAATATGCTGGATATCCGTGTATTCACTTAAGAGATACAGCAGGGCTGTACCACACACACCACCACCGATAATGGCAACATCATGGACTTGTTCTGTCATGTTTTTTCCCGATAAAAACTGCGCCAGATTCTAGCAGAATAGACGCGCTGGCGCAGCGGGAAATCTCTGTTGAAATCAGTCTAGTGGTCAGATTTTTTGTTCATCTGTGAAAACGATGGAATGGATGACAGAATCGATTTCAATTCATCTTTCTCCGTCGCTTTGTTCGAGCTCCGGCTTTCCTGATTAGAGGTGGGCTGGTTCTGGTCCAGTTGTCGAATTTCATTGAACATTGATTCCAGATCCTCCTCAGAAGGTAACGGTTCTTCAGTCAGGTCGTCCCACATTTCAGACAGTGCCGCTTTGGCATCAGTCAACTTGACCGGTGGACCGGTATCAATGTCTTCATCTTCAGACTCGCCGGACGCCTCTTCACCCGGCTGTTCCTGCTCTGAAGGCGCTTTCATTGTGGGCTGCTGAACCGTTTCAGTACTTGCTGTTTGCCAGGCGGCAGCCAGCGCGGCTTCTCTATCTGCTTCTGCCCGTTCCTTGTCGGCTATCTGCGTTGCCTGCGTTTCTGAAAAGGCAACAAAACCTTCACCCTGAGGGCTGCCCTGCTGAACTGCAGCATCGGGGGCATCAGTTTGTATTTCAGCTTCATTGACCAGTTGCTGCTCCCACTCAGCCAGCATCGCGGCTTCGTTTTCATGGTCTACAGACTCAGTGTCAGAAACTGCTTCAGGCTCGTTCGTGTCAGGCGCAGCCAAATCCGGTTCTGATTCTTCGCGCTCAGTGATTGCCGCCTCATCCTGCACTTTAAGCTGCTGTTCCCATTCCGCAGGGATTTCAGCTTCTGGCTCAGGCTTAACCGCCTCGCTGACTGGGCTCTCGGCTGACTCCTCGGTGATCCCTGTAGCCGCATCAGTGTCTGTCTTGTCTTCTGTGTCGGTAGTGAGCGATTCCGCTTCGTTGACCAATTGTCTTTCCCACTCGGCCAGCACCGCGGTCTCATCTTCGGGCGACCCGGTATTATCTGTATCAGCCAAAGCAGGTGAGGATGATTGAGGCATTTCCAGATCAGCCTCCGCTTCCGTTAACGCGACATCTGTCTGCGCTGACAACTGCTGTTCCCACTCCGCTGCTATGGCTGCTTCCTCATCAAGCGCCTCAGCAGTCTTCTCCTGCTCGGGAACAACCGTTTCCTCATCCATCATTCCGCCCACTTCGCCTGAAACGAGGTTAGCCTCTTCAATCTGTTGTGCTGCTGTTTCGGGTGCTTGTGAATTCGCTTCTTTCTCTACCTCTGAAGCTACTTCATCCTGTGCTGAAAGTTGTTGCTCCCATTCAGCAGCTAAGGCTGCTTCATCCTCAACTGCATCAGCCTGCTCTTGCTGGTTTTCAGCCTCCAGCTCCGTCTCTGCCCCAGCTGCCATTTCTGATGAGTCATCGGCTTCTGGCGGGACTCCTACTGCATCATCTTCCTGCTCTGTGTCCTGGTTCTGTTCCGCCTCTGGCAGTTGCAAGGTTTCAGCTGCTTGAGAGATTGGTTCCTCGACCGTTGCGTCTTCAACGCTGGTTTCAGTGATCGCTGCCTCAAGTTCCTGCTCTGCTTTCTGAGCCTGGCGAGCTTCGGCCTCGGCTTTTAATTGGGCAGTACGTTCGCGTAACTTAGCGCGAAGATCTTCCAGCTCTGAGCGCATCGATTCCTGCTCGGTCGCTTTGTCCGGACCGGCGGTGTCGTCCGTGTCAGGAACAGCAAACATCTCAGTCTCTGACGTTTGTTCCTGGCTCTCAGCCATCAAGCGTTGCAAACGTTCAGCTTCAGACTCGTCTTGTGATTCTGCTCGAACTGGCTCTGGCTCTGGCTCTGGCTCTGGCTCTGGCTCTGGCTCTGGCTCTGGCTCTGGCTCTGGCTCTGGCTCTGGCTCTGGCTCTGGCTCTGGCTCTGCAATATTTTGTGGCTCGGAGGCAGTCTGTAAAGCCGCTGATTCTGTTTCTTGCTGTTGAGCCAGGATGGACTCGATATCTTCAACAGAAAAGGTATCAGCCGTTTCCAGCTCCGGTTGTGAATCAGTCTTTATCTCCGGCGTGTCCGTTGTCTCAGTTGAAGTTTGCTGTTCTGATTCCGGGTTGGAGGACGCTGTCGTCTGTTCAGGTTCCACTGTTTCTGTCACTTGTTCCAGAACATCAGCAGAATCCGGCGCAGTTTCCGGTTCCAATTTTTCAGCGGCTTCTTCCTCAACAGCTTCAGTTGAAACCGCTGTTTCCGCCACTGGCTCAACCAGAGCATCAATATCATCGTCCACCGCGTCTTCAGGCTCCGGTGACTCCTCAACGACAGCAGCCTGCTTGGCTGAAAGTGCCTGCTCAGTCTCTGCCGCGTTTGCTTCTCCGGGTTCCGGTTCATGCTCTGTTTCTGCACCAGCCATACTTTCTTCAGCCGGTAGCTCCTCCGTCTCAGTTGCAGCCGGGAGGGGCTCATCCGTTTCGATGTTTTGAGTCACTTCCTGTTGCAGGTCATCAATGACATCCTGCTTATTCCTCAGTGCTGATAAGTCAGCAGTTTCAATGTCGGCATCTTGTGTTGTCTGCTCCCCTGAAACAGCTTCCTCTGATGGTGCTGGCGTGTCCGCTGCCATTGGCTCAGCTGAGCTCTGCGGCTTCAAATTGAAGCTGTTTGCTTTAAGGAATTGTTTCAGACCTCTGGCTTGTGTCACTTCTGACTCAGATTGCTCTGGTTCAGTCCGCGGCTCCGGCGCGGGTTCGGCTTCCGGGCTGTCAGCACTCATCGCGGAGTGAAGATTCTCCGGGTCACCGGGTATTTCGATCGCTTCACTACTGTCTGCGAAGCGATCGATATCTTCATCTCTGAGGCCTGAATTAGCGTATTCCTCATCCAGTGCCAGGTTGCCATCAATCTCTGTAATGTCGACATCCTCTTCATCTTCAGAGGCGGCCGGTGTATCAGCTAACTGTGCGTCGCTGCTTGCAGTATCCTGCTTGCTAGCCGACTCGGTCGGTGGTTGTTCTGCAAGCGCTTCTGTCTCAGCCCCAGTATCACCCTCCAGGTCAAAGGATTCTCCTTCCAGTAAGGCTTCTATATCATCGGTGCGGAGTGACTGATCCGTGTCTTCAGCCTGGGCTGTCTGCTGGCGTTGTTCGTCAAAGGCTGTTTCTGGTTCAGATGCCGGTTCTACTTCTGCTGCCGTTTCAAGCTCGGTGTCAGGCTTAGTTATTTCGGCTTTGGCGGTGCTGTCAGTCTCATCTTCCTGAACCGGCTCAGCACTCGACTCGGGCTCGATTTGGTTGTCAGCTTTTGTTTCGATAAAGCTGCTGTCACTAAATAGTTGATCGCCGTCGTCAACTGGTTCTGGTTCAGGTTCGGCAGCTTCCCGGGGTTCAACTTTTTCAGTACTTTCTTCTGCTTGGTCTGTTGCCGGCTCAATAACTGTTTCAAACTCTTCTGCGCTTTCTGTTTCTTGAGGCTGTTCTACTGTTGTTTCCGGTAGTGTAGCGAGCGCAGCATCAACCGCCTGTTCAAGTCGCTCCGGCAGACTGGCGAATGCTTTGCCATCCTGTTCAACAAAGGCTTGTAGCAAGTTCTTATAGACCTGCTTTTCTCTGTCAAGAAATTCCGCCGCACGGGTTTCCAGTAGCTCACCTTCCAGCCCATATTGTTCGGCCAGCAGGGTTTTCAAATGTAATGCACGCTGCTCCTGGTTCTGCTTGATCTTTTTGACCGTTTTTTTTGTCTGTGCATTCACCCGACGGTGTTGTTTTAGGTTTTTAACGATGAGCACCCCGGCTATTACCGCAAAGATCAGAGCGACCTCGTAGGCGAGCAATTCTAGAATGGGATCAGTGAGGTTCATCAAATCAAATCTCCTGCCGGAACAGCTGAGGCCGTTTGTCTGCGCCACCAGATAATACCAACCAGCAGCAAGAACAAAATCACGGCGTTACCAATCAATAATTTCATCGTATCGGACATCGGCTCAGCAGGTGCAACTTCGGGCTCAGGGGCCGGCGCTACGGTTTGCGTAATCTCAGTTTCCTGCTGTTCCGCTATGTTTTGTTCAGTTTCTGTCGTATTTGCTTCCGGCTCCTGTACCGGAGTCGCAGCTTCTGCAGGCTCTGGTTGAACCGCCCTATTATCGGTCAGTGTGATGGCTTCAGGCTGTAGAAAAACCTGTCTGCCTTCGGGTGTCGCTCCCCGCAGTTGCAGAGACAGGGTGTAATCCTGCTCCGGCTCCAGATCAGTCAGCGTCAGTCGCCAGCGATTGTCCGCTATCTTGAGCATTTCATAGGGCCATTCATCACCATCCTGCTCTCTTAATAAAGCTGTTATCGACAGCGAGTCCGGATTGATGAGCCCGGCATCGGCTTCAACTTCAATACGGTGACTGCGTGAAGGTTGTTCGAGCTGGGTGGTGTCTATAGAGATCGGGGCAGCGATGACATTAATACTCTGACGGCGCTGGCGTTCAAAGGTCGCGCTTTTCATCGTCACAATAACATCATTACGACCGGCCTCGAACCCGGTACCCAGCGAGGCCCGGTATACAGCTTCATCCGGTCGTCTGTTGAGCGGTAGTTCATTAAGTTCAGTCGCTTTTTTTCTGACCAATTGACCATCCACCAGATGCAGAAAAGCAGGCCGGCTAATCACTTCGCCTTTCTCTGTTAAGCGGGCTTCAAAATCGAACTGCTCCCCCACCAGCACATTGTTGGGTAAGTCACTGGTCCGCAATTGCATATCGGTGACCACCATAACGCGATTATCGGGATCCAGCTCGGCATTGATTTGCCACTGGCCTGGTACGGGCTGCTCAACTGTAATCAGATCAAAACTGTCTTCATGCAGCCAGCGTATGCGTTCGGATTGCTGTGACTGTTCAAGGGTGGTGCCATCCGGCAACTGCAATTTAGTGGCTGCAGAGCCAGGCTGACGAAATGCCAGTACCGTCATTTCCTCAACACTTTTATCGATAGAAAATTGATTATCCGCCAGCGGGACCGTGTCACGGTTGGTGGATTGCTCGAACAGATGCAGAAAAATGCGTTGCAGTTCTTCGGCGGAATCTGCCTGCCGGTACCAGCCATCAGTGGCCATCGATAAAGCCTTGAGCAGTTCGTGATCGGCATTATCCGAGAGAGCGATGGTGTGGACTGTGATTTGGAGGGCTTTTAACCTGGCAACCAGTTTATCGAGAATACGCTGGCGTGAAGCCTGGGTTGCCGCTTTTCCAGGCTTGAGATCAACAAAACCGTCAGAGAGCAGAATCATACTGCGACGGTAATCGGGATCCGCCTGTTTCTGATTGGCAGTGGCTTTTTGTAACGCCTGCTCTATATTAGTAAAGAGACCGTGAGAGTGAATCTGGGTAGATTTTTCAATCGCGTTCTGCCGCCATTCATCATTCACTTCCCGCCAGGGCACCAGCATGTTGACCATCTGGGCAAAGGTCCAGACACCAGCGCGGGTTTCATCCTCGGGCATCAGTCCCACCAGCATTCGCATGGCAGGCGCTCTCAGATTATTCGGGTCGTTCTGCTTCATACTGCCGGAGACATCGATCACGACGCGGACATCACTGATCGGTTCGCTGGCTGCTGCAGCCTGAGTGACTGGCAGCGTGAACAGCAGGAAAAAAGGCAAAGCTAATTTGTAGACTAATGACATCGCATAATCACTCATCTTGTTGAGTCAGTCAGCCCCGCCCTGGCAGGCGGGACAAATTTCTGACGTTTAACCAGTTTTCCGTGATGTATGCAGGTTTTATGCCGCAGGATTAAATTGCTGCTAAGCCCCGGCTTAGATCTGCTTTAATATCATCGACTGTTTCCAGACCGACAGAAATACGCAGCATGCCGTCTGTAATGCCTGAAAGCGCCCTGTCTTCCTCGCTCAAGCGACCATGTGTCGTGGTGGCAGGATGCGTGATCGTGGTTTTGCTATCGCCTAGGTTGGCCGTGATCGACAACCATTCCAACGAATTAATCAACTTCCATGCATCGGCTTTGCCGCCCTTGATTTCGAACGCAATAATGCCGCCAAAGGCTGTTTGCTGTTTTTTTGCCAGTTCATGTTGCGGGTGGCTGGGCAGTCCGGCATAAAAGACCTTGCTGACAGCCGGCTGCTGTTCCAGCCACTGAGCCAGTTCCAGCGCAGACGCCGAATGCGCTTTCATCCGCAGGTCCAGTGTTTCCAGCCCTTTGATAAAGGTCCAGGCATTGAACGGGCTCATGGTCGGCCCGGCAGTGCGCAGGAAGCCATAGATCTGCTCACCGACTAACTCGGCATCACCCACAACGGCACCGCCGATACAGCGGCCCTGTCCATCGATATATTTTGTCGCCGAGTGGATAACAATATCCGCGCCCAGTGCCAGTGGCTGTTGCAGGGCAGGTGTGCAGAAACAGTTATCAACCACCAGCAAACAATGGTTTTCCTTGGCCAGAGCTGATAACGCCGCTAAATCCGCAATTTCATTCAGTGGGTTGGATGGTGTCTCCAGGAACAGAATTTTGGTTTCCGGTTTGATGGCCTGTTTCCAGTCGTCCAGGTTCGACAGCTTCACGTAGTTCGTGCTGATGCCAAATTTGCTGAGATATTTGTCAAACAGCACGCGGGTAGTGCCGAAAATACTCATTGATGAGACGACATGATCGCCCGCCTCCAGCAGCGCCATCATCGTCGACAGAATGGCAGACATACCCGATGACGTTGCCACACATGACTCACCACCTTCCAATGCGGCCAGCCGTTCTTCAAAAGTACGCACCGTCGGATTGGTAAAACGCGAGTAGATATTGCCCGGCTCGTCACCGGCAAAACGTGCCGCAGCCTGCTCTGCACTCTCAAAAGTGAAGCTTGAGGTCGGGAAAATCGGTTCCGACTGTTCGCCTTCAGGCGTTCTGCGGTGGCCAACACGCACCGCACGCGTTGCGAAACCTTTATCTTTAAATTCTTCTGTCATCTGGAAGCAAATATCCGGGTAAATTGTTCAATTTTAAAGGCTATGGCCGCCTGTGACCAGCTTCCCGTATCTTGACGCAAAATTGACATCCACCAAGCCCGGGATTAGAGTTTGCGACTCTGATTCGGGTGCCTGCAGATAAAACTGCAGGATAATCGGGAAATTGGTAAGCCTTTGGCAATTCCAATACTGCCCCCGCAACGGTATTCAAGTTTCAGACAATCAATATGCCACTGTGCTCGCATGGGAAGGCGATTGTTTTTTTAGCTTGTAAGTCCGGAGACCGGCCTGTGTCAGCGGGATTTAATTCCCAACTCTCGCGTCGCGGTGGGCGATGTGGCGAATCTCAATCGGCTCTGCCGAACTTCGTCACGCCTGCAGCGGATAGGACTCATCAGCAGTATCGGGTGGATACTGTCAATTACAGGCGTCATCATGTTATTCAAAAAAACCTTTCTCTCAAAAGCTGTCAGCACCTCTTTGCTGACGCTACTATCCATGCCTGCTCATGCCGAGCCGGAAAAGCTAGAGCAGATCGTTGTCACTGATACCCGAACAGATACATCTGTATCTGATACGCTCAGTTCGATTTCCGTTGTTACAAGAGAAGACATTGAACGCTATGATTACCGAACTATTGCCGAAGCGCTCAATAGCCTTCCAGGCGTGGTCATTGGTAATTCAGGTGGACTGGGTAAACAAACTTCTCTTTTTATCAGAGGTACAGAATCCAACCATACTCAAATTCTGTTAAATGGTGCCAAGCTGGCTACCAATGAGTTTGGTGCACCACAAATTGAACACATTCCAATTCAGTCAATAGAGCGAATTGAGTTGGTCAGAGGTCCACAGTCAAGTCTTTACGGTTCATCCTCCATAGGCGGAACGATACAAATTTTTACCCGAGACAAACAAAGTGGATTTCAACCCCGCTTGTCCATTGCCGCGGGCTCACACAATACCAAGGAAACGAATATCGGTTTCAGCGCTGGTAATGAGCTAGCCTGGTTTAATTTTGACGCCGGCCACCTTGATTCAGACGGTTTTGACAGTTGTGATGGTCGCAGTGCCACACTTGGCATTGGTTGCTTTGCAGATGAACCTGACAACGACGGTTACAGAAACAAAAATTATTCACTAAGGGCTGGTACACAGTTAGGCTCCCGACTTAATCTGGAAGCTTTCAAACTCTACAGCAGTGGCAGAACACATTATGATGGCTTCTACAATGAAACATTATTTGAGCAGTACACGACCGGACTCACCGCCAAAGCCGACCTTACCGATATTTGGAAACTGACCTCTTCAGTCAGCAAGAGCATTTTCGACAGCCGTAATTTTGGCGCCGACACAAATCGTTTTGAAAATAAGAAAAATACATTTTCTATTCAAAGTGATGTTTCCATTAAAGATAATCATATCTTCACATTGGGCTATGACTACGAAGACGATAAAGTCGAAGCCTTAAGCGGTTATGATGAGGCGGAAAGAGAAAACAATGCCTACTTCGCACAACTTCAAGGTCGGTTTGGCGATCATGACTACAGGTTCTCTATCCGGGAAGATGACAACGAACAATACGGTAGTGATACATCTGTAAATGCAGCCTGGGGATATCAGTTCACAGCCAATACACGTGCCTACATCAATTATGGTGAAGCATTTTCGGCACCGAGTTTCGTTGACGTGTTTAGCCCTTTTGGCGCAAATCCAGATCTTGAACCGGAAGAATCTGAGAGTATAGAGGTTGGTATCGCTGGCAACGTGACAAATGTCGACTGGACTGTTGCAGCCTTTCGTACCAGGGTGGATAACCTGATTATTCTTGATGATTTCTTTGTACCCCAAAATATTTCTGAAGCTATGATAAAAGGGGTCGAATTCACTGCCAGTACAGTGTTGTTTGGCGTTAATCTGAATGGTCAGTTCTCTCTGCTCGATCCAGAAAACAAGGCAGACAATGAGAATCGGGGAAATGTACTGCCACGACGTGCTGAACAAACGCTTACAATCAATGCATTTAAACAGTTCGGTCAATACAGCCTTGGAACTAAACTTTATGTGTCTGGCAGACGTTTTGATGATGCCGCTAACGAGCGTCGCTTAAGTAGTTTCACAACGCTGGATATTGTCGGTGGTTATCAGATTGCCCCTTCAACCAGCCTGAAGCTGAAAGTTGCAAATTTATTCGACGAGCAGTATGAAACTGTGGCTGGTTTTAACAGCGATAGCACCAATGTCATGCTGTCATTGCATTATTCTCCTTAAAATAACGCGTATAAGTGGGCCAGAATTCTGGCCCACTTCCCGATTATGGATAAAAAATGACTGACAAAACTAAAACCGAACGCCACAACAAACGCATGCAAAAACAAAAGTCCATCGTCGATCAACAGATCCAGCAAGCTGATAAAGACAAAGGACTGTTACTTGTCATCACCGGTAACGGTAAAGGCAAGAGTTCATCAGGATTCGGGATGGTTGCACGTGCACTGGGCCACGATATGAAAGTCGGTGTGGTGCAATTTATCAAGGGTGCGTTCAGCACCGGCGAAGAAGCTTTTTTCCGGCGTTTTCCTGAAGAGGTTGACTACCATGTAGTCGGCGATGGCTTTACCTGGGACACGCAGAACCTGGAGCAGGATATCGCCTCAGCAGAGAAAGGCTGGGAAATCTGTAAAAGCATGCTGCAGAACCCTGAGATTGATTTGGTCCTGCTGGACGAACTCAATATCGTCCTGAAAATGAAATACCTGGATACAGAAAAAGTACTGGCAGATATTGCCAACCGCCCGCCTATGCAGCACGTCATTATTACGGGTCGGGGTGCGCCGGAAACCGTGATAGATGCTGCTGATACTGTCAGTCGAATCGAGGATGTGAAGCATGCTTTTCGTGCCGGTATCAGAGCACAGAAAGGTGTGGAGCTTTAGTTCAGACAGTGGCGCATTTTTTGCTCTGTCATATGACTGTAAAGTTACTCACATTTTCTGTGGATAACTCTGTGACTAACTTTGGAGTTAGTCTCTAAGTGCCTCATCCAACAAGCATCCCCTCAGAATGGTTAAAAAATAACCAGGAATTTATTTTATTATTTATCAATGACTTACAGTCTCAATGTACAAAATCAAACACTTGCAGACGCTACTTAAATTATTGGTGAGGAAAAAGTTCCCGAGGTGAATAAGTTTTGAATCATTAGCCAGTGCTAATATCCAGCCTCAGAAACAGTTGAGCCCATAGTAATTACTATCGGGCTCATTTATTGCTAAGGAAACAAGGGTTGATAATCGATCAGGAACCAACCGATTCGGCAGCATCTTCCAGCTCCAGATAAATTTCATCATCCTGCAATGTGACACGGACATGTCCACCGCGCTGACTCAACTTACCGAATAGCAGTTCGTCTGCCAGTGGCCGCTTGATTTTCTCCTGCACCAGGCGAGCCATTGGTCTGGCCCCCATCAGCACATCGTAACCGTGTTCAGCCAACCATTGACGTGCTTTGTCGTCAATTTCAATGGTGACGTTTTTGTCCTGAAGCAGCATTTCCAGTTCCAGCACCGCTTTATCCGCCACACGCAGAATCGCGTCTTTCTGCAATGGTTTGAAGTGAATAATGCCATCCAGACGGTTACGGAATTCAGGCGTAAAGGTACGTTTCACCGCTTCAGTGCCATCGGTCTGGTGTTCCTGCTTGGTGAAGCCGATGGAGGTTTTGCTCATTTCAGCAGCACCCGCATTACTGGTCATCACCAGTACCACATGGCGGAAGTCAGCTTTACGACCGTTATTATCGGTCAAAGTACCGTGGTCCATGACCTGCAACAGCAGGTTAAATACGTCCGGATGTGCTTTTTCAATTTCATCCAGCAGCAGTACCGCATGCGGTTGCTTGATGATGGCATCGGTCAGCAAACCACCCTGATCAAAGCCAACGTAGCCAGGCGGCGCACCAATCAGTCTCGATACAGTATGGCTTTCCATATATTCCGACATATCGAAACGAATCAGATCGACACCCAGGTTGTGAGCCAGCTGTCGGGTCACTTCGGTTTTACCGACACCGGTGGGGCCGGCAAACAGGAAGGCACCAATCGGTTTTTCCGGATGCCCCAGGCCTGAACGTCCCATTTTGATTGCTGAACTGAGAGCAGAGATTGCTTCATCCTGACCGAAAATAACATGTTTAAGGTTATCTTCCAGCTTACGCAGATTATCCTTATCGGCATTACTGACAGTTTTAGCCGGAATACGCGCAATCTTGGCGACAATCGCCTGCACATCATTCACACCAATCAGTTTTTTGCGTTTTGATTTAGGCGCAATACGTTGTGCCGCACCGACCTCATCGAGTACATCAATGGCCTTATCGGGCAGAAAACGGTCATTGATATGACGGTGAGCCAGTTCCGCCGCCTGCTCGATAGCGGCGTGGGAATAGCGCACATTATGATGTTCTTCGAGGCCGGGTTTCAGCCCTTTCAGAATCTCAATAGTTTCTGCCACAGTTGGCTCAGGGACATCGATTTTCTGGAATCGACGCGCCAGAGCACGGTCATGTTCAAAAATACCGCGGTATTCCTGGTAAGTGGTCGAACCGATACATTTCAGTTCTCCACTGGCCAGCAGCGGTTTCAGTAGATTGGCAGCATCCATTGTGCTGTTACCGGCACTGCCGGCACCGATCATGGTGTGAATTTCATCGATAAAGAGGATGGCGCCAGGCTGCTTTTTCAGTTCCCGCAGCAACGCTTTGAGGCGTTTTTCAAAATCACCGCGATACTTGGTACCGGCCACCAGGGCGCCCATATCCAATGAGTAAATCACCGTGTCCTGCAGCACTTCAGGGACGTCGCCATGAACGATGCGGCGGGCAAGGCCTTCTGCCAGTGCGGTTTTACCAACACCGGCTTCACCCACAAACAAGGGATTGTTTTTACGACGACGGCAAAGCACCTGCAGGGTGCGTTCAAGCTCCATCGCGCGACCGATCAAGGGGTCAATGCGACCTTTTTTGGCTGAGGCATTGAGATTTTCAGCATACAGTGACAACGGATTTTTCCCGTCTTCACCGGCTTCTTCAGCGTCAATTTTTGCTTCTTCGTCGGTTTCTTCAACCACTTCATCAATACCGCCGTGGCTGATGGCATTGACCACATCAAGCCGTGTCACGTCCTGCTTCTGCAGCAGATATACCGCCTGTGACTGTTGTTCTGAGAAGATAGAGACCAGCACATTGGCACCGGTAACTTCGGTGCCGCCGGAGGATTGAACATGCATGACAGCACGCTGCAGAATACGCTGGAATGCCAGCGTCGGCTGGGTTTCGCGCTCACTGTCTTCGGGCAGGGTCGGCAGATTGTCTGCCAGAAAATCACTCAGTTCCTGGCGTAATGCCGGAATATCGACATTACAGGCTTTGAGCACAGCCAGAGCCTGACCATTTTCCAGCAGGGCCAACAGCAGATGTTCTACGGTGAGAAACTCATGCGAGCGCTGACGCGCATAGTTGAATGCCTGACTGAGAGTCTGTTCGAGTTCTTTACTTAACATCTTGCGTTCCACCTAATTGCTTGCGTATCTGAACATTTCAAAACTGTGTTCAGTTACAGCTATCGAACGGGTCACTCCTCTTCCATCGTACACTGCAATGGATGGCCGTGGCGTTGAGAATAGCTGTTGACCTGTTCGACTTTCGCTTCAGCTATCTCATAAGTGAAAATACCACACAAGGCACTGCCTTCGGTGTGAACTTGCAGCATGGTGCGTGTGGCACGTTCACGCCCCATGCCAAATAGGTTTTCCAGAACCTCAACCACAAAATCCATAGGCGTATAGTCATCATTAAGCATGATCACCCGGTATTTGGGTGGCCGCTTCAATCCGGGTTTGGCCGGTGCGACGGCGTAATCATTATCGCCGTGCCAATCGTGATCGTGTTCGTCAGTCATGCGTCTACTTAGCTCGCAGTGGCTTCTTCAACCATTTTTTTCAATTCGCCGTTTTCGTACAGCTCCATGATGATGTCGCATCCGCCCACCAGTTCGCCGTTGATATACAATTGCGGGAAGGTCGGCCAATCTGCATAACGGTACAGATTTTCACGCACTTCCGGCTCCGCCAGTACATTCACATATGCAAACTCTGCACCACATGCAGCCACCGCTTGTGACGCGCGGCTGGAAAAGCCGCATTGTGGGAATTCGGGCGTACCTTTCATAAACAGGATGACATCATTACCTTCAATCGCCTGTTTAATCCGCTCCATAACATCCATTAGTTGGTCCTCGTTTTGGAAAATTGTTGTAGTAAGAATGGGGCCGCTTGTCTTAATTTCAAGCTTAGGCTAGTTATAATCCAGCTGCAACAGCCCCAGAATAGCTTCCAGCCCGTTGTGGTTGATCGCTGTATCCGCCTGTGCCTGTACTTTGGGCTTGGCATGGTAGGCGACACTTAAACCAGCCGGTTGCATCATTAATAAATCATTGGCACCGTCACCAATGGCAATAGCCTGCTCCGGGTTCAAACCGAGACGGTTACAGCACTGCTGCAGAAAATCGGCTTTTGCCTGGGCACCACAAATCGCACCCTCGACCTCACCGGTCAGTTTGCCGTCTTTTTCTGCCAGCACATTAGCCTGGGTAAAATCAAGCCCCAGTCGTTGCTTGAGCCTGTCGGTAAAAAAGGTGAATCCCCCTGATACCAATGCCAGCTTGATACCCTGTTGTTTCAGGGTTTCAACCATGATTTCAGCACCGGGGTTCAATTGTAAACGCTCGTCATAAACACGCTCCAGCACCGATACATCAAGACCTTTTAACAAAGACACGCGTTTTCTGAGTGAAGTTTCGAAGTCGATTTCGCCCTGCATTGCCGCTTCAGTGATCTCTGCCACCTGTGGCTTGATATTCATAAAGTCAGCGATTTCATCAATACATTCGATACTGATCAGAGTTGAATCCATATCGGTGACCAGCAGACCGGGCTGGCAATCAGCAAAATTCTCCGGCAGCACATTGATATCAAAATCAAATTGCTGGCGCAGGCTATGCAGGTTTTCCTGGCTGATATTGACCGACTCGATGACGGCAAACTTTTGCCGCCAATTTAGTTCACCGCTGAAATCATGGGCAATGGTTTCAGCCTGTTGCCGGTTCAGGGCCGTTCCCTGCAGGATGAGTTGTGTCATCTTAATTCGCTTTATAAAAAAACGGCGAGACTGAACGTTCAGCTCGCCGGGTAACTAAAAGTTAATGGGTAATTCTAGAATTGCGGTTTGACCGGCGCAGCTTTAAAACGCTCAACACTGGCGACAATTTCCTCCTCGGCTTCAGTTTTACCAACCCAGCCTTCCACTTTGACCCATTTGTTTTTTTCCAGATCTTTATAGTGTTCAAAGAAATGAGCCAACTGATCCAGCAGCAACTGAGATACATCACCGATATCATTGATATGGTCATACATCTTGTCGTGAGGTACCGCGATCACTTTGGCATCGACACCGGATTCATCGGTCATTTTGAGCATACCGACCGGCCGGCAGGCAACGACAGAGCCGCTGATCAGTGCGTAGGGACTGATTACTAACACATCAACCGGATCGCCATCGTCAGACAGTGTGTGGGGAATGTAGCCATAGTTAGTGGGATAGAACATCGCCGTATTCATGAAGCGGTCAACAAATAAAGCACCGGTTTCTTTGTCGACTTCGTACTTCACCGGATCGGAATGCGAAGGAATTTCGATGATGACATTAACGTCTTGTGGCAGATTCTTGCCCGATCCAACACGGTCGAGGTTCATAGCTGTTTTGCTCCAGTTCTTGAGTTTGTATAAATCCGCTAATTATAGAAGAAAAAGCAGCCGGATTAAACTCGCTCTCACCGGAAACACTACTCACTCCTCAAGTGGAATCATCTCAAAATCTTCCTTTGGCGCACCACAGTCCGGACAAACCCAGTCATCAGGAACATCCTCCCATGCTGTGCCGGGCATGATGCCCTCTTCCGGCATGCCCTCGGCTTCATCATAGACAAAGCCGCATATCGTACAGATCCACTTTCTCATGATGACACCTCCATTTGAATTCAACTTCGGCTGAGCAGAATCAACCCCACCGCCAGCAGCAGCAGGGAAAAAAGCTGGCTCAGTTTTCTGTGTGACAGACCTCGTGCCAGCCGAGCACCCAGTGGTGCCATAAAAATGCTGGTCGCAATGATACCGATAAAAGCCTGCCAATGAATAAAACCGGTTTGCCAGTCGGCATGAATCTGATGCACCTGTGTGCCCATCCAGATAAAGCCTACCACGCCACTCGCTGCGATAGGAAAACCACAGGCGGCAGCTGTGCCGACGGCTTTCTGCATACTCTGCCCCGCCATGACTAAATAGGGCACCACCAGCGTACCGCCACCGATACCCACCATGGCGGAAACCACACCCGTCACTGCGCCGTAAACTCCCATTAACAGTTTTGTCAGCAATCTGGGCGATAAAGCCTGGGGCGGCGGCAGCCACATCCTGCCCGACATCAGTATCGCAAACAATGCAAAAATGGTCTGCAGTAATGCACTGGATAGACTGGCTGCGATCACGGCGCCGCCGAGACTGCCGATAATCAGGCCGGGTGTGAGACGGCCCACCAGTTGCCACTGTGTCATACCATAGCGATGATGCGCCCGCATGGATGACAGGGAAGTCACCGTAATAGTCATCAGTGATGTCCCTATCGCCACATGAATGGCAATCTCGGCTGACATGCCCTGCCAACTGAAGACCGTCACCAGGATCGGCACAATAATCAGGCCTCCGCCTATCCCGAACAAACCGGCGGCTAAACCAGCGACTACACCCGCCAGGGCGAAACTCAGCCATTCAAGCATCAATTCCACTTCTCCATAACGCCTTATCCAGCGGCTTTACTTGCCGTTACGATACAGGTATAAAAAACCGAGCACCATTAAACGTTCCAAGGAGCACCACCCAGTAAGATTTTTCTAACGATAATAACGAGGTAAGACTTATGACGTCACTCAGCACCGTCCCGGCCATTTTGGGAATTTTTGGACTACTCTGTGCCTTTCTGGTCTACAAAAAGGTGAAATCATACTCACCGGGTAGCGGTAGTGTGGTGGATATCGGTGATCAGATACACTTGGGCGCCATGGTGTTTATGCGAGCAGAATACTCGCGCCTCGCTATTTTCTGTCTCATCTGCATTATCGGTCTCGGGCTGTCTGATTTGGGCTGGCACACAGCGCTGGCCTTTTTTGTGGGCGCTATCAGTTCTGCGACCGCCGGCTTTATCGGCATGTACAGTGCCACCAAGGCCAATGTCAGAACGGCTGTTGCCGCTCGTGACAATGGTGCCTCCGAAGCGCTGACCGTGGCCTTCTTCGGCGGCTCAATCATGGGCCTGACCGTTGCCGCCATGGGACTGCTGGGCCTGGGCATTCTCTACCTGCTTTACGGCAGTGATCCCCACACTGCTCACACCATTCATGGCTTTGGCATGGGCGCTTCATCCGTCGCTTTATTCTCACGTGTCGGCGGCGGGATCTTCACCAAGTCTGCCGATGTCGGTGCCGATTTGGTGGGTAAAGTTGAAGCCGGTATTCCCGAAGATGATCCCCGCAACCCCGGCGTTATTGCAGATAATGTGGGTGATAATGTCGGCGATGTCGCCGGGATGGGCTCGGATATTTTCGAATCCTACTGTGGTGCCATGATTGCCAGTATCGCAATTGCCTCAACAATGAGTGCTGTCACCATCAGCCAGTTAGCTGACTCTCAGGAAACACTCATGTTTATGCCGCTGGCGCTGGCTTCTGCCGGACTGCTGTGCTCGGTGGCCGGCATTCTTACGGTTAAACTGTTTTCCACCAAAAGCCCTGAAGTCGCCCTGCGCATCGGCACCATGGGAGCTTCATTACTCTTTATTGTAGTTTCCTGGTTTTTGATCACCAGCCTCGGCGGCCTGACTAACCTCTGGATTGCTGTTTTGTCCGGTGCGATAGGCGGTATTGTGATTGGCCTCAGCACTGAGTACTACACTGGCGGTTCGCCGGTGAGAAAACTGGCCGCCAGTGGTGAGACCGGCCCGGCCACTGTCATGATCGGCGGTCTGGCGCTGGGTATGCAGTCGGTGGCGGTACCGGTTATTACCATTGCCGCGATTATCTTCACTGCCAGTTACTTTGCTGATCTTTATGGTGTCGGTATTGCTGCCGTCGGTATGCTGGCCACTGTTGGTATCACTATGGCGATTGATGCTTACGGCCCGGTCGCCGACAACGCCGGCGGCATTGCCGAAATGTCTGAGATGGGTAAAGACACGCGTGATATTACCGACTCGCTGGATGAACTCGGCAATACTACCGCCGCAATTGGTAAAGGTTTTGCGATCGGTGCAGCCGCGCTGGCTGCGCTGGCCATCATCAGTGCTTATATCGAAACCATCACGCAGGGCGACCCCAGCTTTGCCTTGCTGATTAATAATCCGCTGGTGCTGATGGGAATGTTCCTCGGTGGCATATTCCCGTTCCTGGTCAGTGCCATGACCATGACAGCCGTGGGCGATGCCGCTTTTGATATGATTCACGAAATCCGTCGCCAGTTTAAGGAAATACCGGGGCTGCTGGAAGGCACGGCCAAACCGGACACCGCGCGTTGTGTCGATATCGCCACCAAAGCCGCACTTAATAAAATGATACTGCCCGGCACTTTGGCTGTGGCGGCCCCGATTGTGGTCGGTTTTGGCCTCGGTCCGGAGGCTCTGGGCGGCATGCTCGGCGGTGCACTCATCTGCTGTGTGATGATGGCACTGATGATGGCGAATGCCGGGGGCGCATGGGATAATGCCAAAAAGCATGTCGAAAAAGGCCATCATGGCGGTAAAGGTTCGGACGTTCATAAAGCGGTCGTGGTCGGTGATACCGTCGGTGATCCGCTCAAGGATACTTCCGGTCCTTCGATGAATATTCTGATCAATGTCATGGCGATAGTCAGTCTGGTTATCGCACCGCTGTTGATCTGAAGCCTCAGTCTCACTCAGTCCAAGGCCACCTGCGGGTGGCCTTGTTATTTGGAAGAAAGCATTGCAGAACAAGGACTCCAGTATCAACCACCGTGCCATCTGGGCCATTGCCGGTCCGATGATTCTGGCTAACTTATCCACGCCGCTTTTGGGCATGGTGGATACAGCGGTAGTCGGACACCTGAACTCCCCTGTCTATCTCGGTGCTGTCGCGCTGGGCAGCATGCTTTTTACCTTCCTGTTCTGGGGGTTTGGTTTCCTGCGTATGGTCACCACCGGTCTGACCTCACAGGCGAATGTGAATGGCGATATTGGCAAACCGCGTGATGTCTTAATTCAGTCAGGCCTGCTGGCACTGATTATTGCGATGGTATTGCTGATGCTACAGGCCCCCATCGGCTGGCTTGCCTTTAATATCATTGACGGCAGTGCTGCCGTGATTGCTGAAGCCGAACGCTACTATGCCATTCGGATCTGGAGCGCACCAGCGACCTTGCTCAACTACGCTATATTGGGCTGGTTGATTGGGCTGTCTGCCTCGCGCTCTGCCCTGGCTGTGGTACTGGTGATTAATCTCACCAATATCGTGTTTGACCTGTTACTGGTCAATGGTCTGGGTATGAAAGCTGATGGCGTGGCTCTGGCCTCTGTTATTGCTGAATATAGCGGACTGATCTTTGCCTTGGCTCTGCTGCAAAAACGCCGGCTGACATTACACCAGATTCAGCTTCGGCAGGAATTTCGGTTAATGCTGGCCAATCGGCATCATCTCAACCTGCACGGCAACTTTATGCTGAGAACTTTGTGTTTGATTTTCAGTTTCGCTTTTTTTACCAATCAGGGCGCACAGGCGGGTGATACGACACTCGCCGCCAATATGGTTCTGCTGAACTTCATCACCTTCATGGCCTATGTGCTGGATGGTTTTGCCAACGCAACAGAGGTCATGAGCGGCCGCGCTATCGGCCACAATAATGCGGCCATGCTCAAACGCAGCTTGCTGCTGAATGGTTTCTGGTCTTTGCTCACTGCCGGTCTTTTCAGCCTCGTGTACTGGCTGTTCGGTACCCAAATCATTGCATTACTGACCGGCATTGCTTCTGTCGCAGAAATGGCCGGTGATTACCGGATGTGGGTCGTACTTGCGCCTTTACTGGGTGTCTGGTCTTATTTATTTGACGGGCTTTTTGTCGGCGCGACACTGGGTCGCGAAATGCGCAATACCATGCTGTTTGCTACTTTTTGCTGTTACCTGCCGGCCTGGTATCTGCTACAGGGATGGGGCAATCACGGACTATGGGCTGCCCTGATGGTCTTGCTGGCCGCCCGTGGCTTGAGCCAGAGTGCTTATCTGCCCCGAATCATCAAAAGAGTGGGTTGAAACTGATCGTCTAGATAGTGGTTCCTGAATCCCAGCCTGACTGACGTGCTTTACGCCTGTCCGCACCATGGCGACGATCTTCTTTATCCGGTTCGAAACGAATCATATCCCGCCGGTCACCGCCCGAACGGCGATGTTGCTGGCGTCTTTCATCACCAT
Organism: Methylophaga sp.; assembly: GCF_009711715.1. GTDB lineage: Bacteria > Pseudomonadota > Gammaproteobacteria > Nitrosococcales > Methylophagaceae > Methylophaga. The sequence goes on from NZ_VENF01000011.1 coordinate 252,328, forward strand.
TCCATGCATGATCTGATTCGTTAGTAATCAATGATTCGTAGTCGCGTGTCATAATGATCTCCCCCATCGGGTTTATTCTGAAACTACTCCCCGACAGATTAACTTGTCAATCCGATGCCGGGCTGTTCAGCACTCCGGGAGCCAGCCTATTTTTTCAGACACCGCTGCACTGTAAGACATTTGATGATCGGACGCTTTGGCGTAAAATGATTTTCTATTTCTGGAATGGAGACTGCAGTGATACTCAACGTCAAATGGCTTTGCCTCGTATCAGCAGCGTTATTGCTGAGTTTCAGTGTCCATGCCCAGATCTATAAATGGGTCGATGAAAACGGTCAGACACATTATTCACAACAACCGCCCGAATCGGGCCAGGCTGAGATGATCGACGTTCCGCCTCCGCCACCGATTAATCCTGATGAAGCACGCGACGAAGTGCAGGAACTGATTGAGCAGCAACAAGCTGCGGAACAGGCTGAACTGGAGGCTGAGCAACAAGCCCGGCAAGCAGCAGAACAGGAGGCCGTTCGCGAAGAAAACTGTCGGATCGCCCGGGAAAATCTGCGTTCATACCAGAATAATCCCGGCCGTCGCATCATGGATCAGGAAGGTAACGTGACCCGCCTGACCGAAGAAGATCGCCAGCAGAAAATCCAGGAATTTCAGGAACAAGTCGACCTTTACTGTCAATAAAGGAGAACAAGATGCCTTATCTTAATATCCGTACCAACCAGGAAGTCAAAGACGAAGCGACATTAATGAAAGTTGCCAGTCAGACCGTATCCCGGGCTTCCGGCAAACCCGAGACCTATGTGATGATAACCATTGACCAGCAAAAACCGATGCTGTTCGGTGGCAGCGATGCTCCCACTGCCATACTCGATTATCGATCGCTGGGACTGCCCGGCGACAGACAGGGCTTTTCCGATACCTTATGTTCGATGATCAATGAACAACTTGGCATTGATGGCAGCCGGATTTATATCAGCATGACTGATTCAGAGCGTCAGAACTGGGGCTGGAACCACAGTACTTTCTGACCATTTAATTCATTACTTTTTGAGACTGGCACCGCCGGCTTCCGGCGGTGCCGTTTTTGCGACACAGGAATAACAACAAGCGATGCGTGCCTCCAACCTGCTCATTTCCACCCTCAAAGAAACACCGGCCGATGCCGAGATTGTCAGCCACCAGCTGATGCTGCGTGCCGGCCTGATTCGCCGGCTGGCTTCCGGGCTTTATACCTGGCTGCCGATGGGACTCAGAATTCTCAGAAAAACCGAAGCCATCATCCGCGAGGAAATGAACAACAGTGGTGCCCAGGAAGTGCTGATGCCTTCCGTGCAGCCGGCTGAACTCTGGCAGGAAACAGAGCGCTGGCAAAAATATGGTCCGGAATTGCTGCGACTGGTCGATCGTCACCAGCGTGACTTTTGTTACGGCCCGACTCATGAAGAAGTCATCACCGATCTGGTTCGCCAGGAAATCCGCAGCTATAAGCAGCTGCCGGTGAATTTTTATCAGATTCAGACCAAGTTCCGTGATGAAATCCGTCCCCGCTTCGGTCTGATGCGCGCCCGTGAATTCCTGATGAAAGATGCTTATTCCTTCCACCTGGATCAGGCCTCTCTGCAACAAACCTATGATGAAATGTTTGCTGCCTATTCACGTATCTTCAGCCGCATCGGTCTCGATTTCCGTGCTGTTCAGGCCGATACCGGCAGTATCGGCGGTAATGCCTCCCATGAGTTTCATGTGCTGGCCAGCTCCGGTGAGGATGCGATTGCCTTCAGTGACAGCAGTGATTACGCCGCCAACGTCGAACTGGCTGAAGCCATGGCGCCGGCCGGTCAACGACCTGCTGCTGCGGAAACCCTGGCCAGCGTTGAAACGCCACAGAAACATACCATCGAAGAAGTCAGCGAGTTTTTAAACAAACCGGCTTCTCAATGCCTGAAAACCCTGTTGGTCGAAGGAGCCGAAGAAGGCAGCGTGGTGGCACTGGTGCTGCGCGGCGATCATGATCTCAATGAAATTAAAGCAGAGAAACATCCGCTGGTCGGCTCTCCCCTGACTTTTGCCACACCGGAACAGGTACTGGAAACCTGCGGCGCCAATATCGGTTCCATCGGCCCGGTAGGACTTGATATTCCGGTTCTGGTCGATCATTCAGCCGCCTTTGTCAGTGACTTCGTCTGTGGCGCTAATGACAATGAAAAACATCTGACCGGCGTCAACTGGGGCCGTGATTTGCCGGAACCACAAACCGCTGATCTGCGTAATGTCGTCGCCGGCGATCCCAGCCCGGATGGTCAGGGTACGCTGGAAATTGCCCGTGGTATCGAAGTTGGCCATATCTTCCAGCTGGGCGATAACTACAGCAGCAAAATGAACGCGGTGGTGCTGACTGAGTCCGGCAAATCCCAGATCATGACCATGGGCTGCTACGGTATCGGTGTATCACGTGTCGTGGCTGCTGCGATTGAACAGAACCACGATGAGCGAGGCATTATCTGGCCGGAAGCCATCGCGCCTTTTCAGGTTGCGCTGGTCCCGGTGAACGCCCATAAGTCAGTCAGGGTCAAAGAAAAAGCGGAAGCTATCTATCAGCAACTGACCGCCGCCGGAATTGATGTACTGCTTGATGATCGCGGTCTGCGTCCCGGTGTGGCCTTCGCAGATATGGAATTGATAGGTATTCCGCACCGCCTGATCCTGGGTGAACGTGGCCTCGACAACGGCCAAATCGAATACAAAAACCGCCGTAGCGGTGAAGGTGAAGACTTCCTGCTGGAGGAAGTTGTCACTGCGATTAAACAGAAACTGAGTTGAATCAGCCCATGAGTTGCATCAAACAATCTGATCTTATCGACAGCGTTGCCGACGCGTTGCAGTTCATTGCCTGCTATCACCCGAAAGATTTTATTCAGGCGATGAGCCGGGCTTATGAACGCGAGCAGTCTCCGGCGGCGCGTGATGCGATCGCACAGATTCTGGTCAACTCACGGATGTGTGCCGAAAATAACCGTCCCATCTGTCAGGACACCGGCATCGTCAATGTCTTCGTTAAAGTCGGCATGCAAGTACAGTGGGATGCCGAGATGGGCCTGGATGACATGATTAATGAGGGTGTCAGGCGGGCTTATCTGCACCCGGATAATGTGCTGCGGGCCTCCGTCGTCTCTGATCCGCTGGGTAGCCGCCAGAATACCAAAGACAACACGCCGGCCGTGATTCATACCGAGCTTGTGCCCGGTGATAGCGTCGAGATTCAGATTGCTGCCAAAGGCGGTGGCAGTGAGAATAAGGCTAAGTTCACCATTCTTAACCCTAGTGACAGCCTGGTGGACTGGGTTCTTGAGACCGTCCCGAAAATGGGCGCCGGCTGGTGCCCTCCCGGCATGCTTGGTATTGGTGTAGGCGGCACCGCCGAAAAAGCCATGCTGATGGCCAAAGAATCTTTAATGCATCCTATCGATATTCAGGAGTTGATTGACCGGGGGCCCGAAACCGCCGCTGAGAAGTTGCGGGTCGAGCTCTACGATAAAGTCAACAAGCTCGGTATCGGAGCTCAGGGTCTGGGCGGTTTGACTACGGTACTGGACGTCAAAATCAGTGACTTCCCGACCCATGCTGCCTCGTTACCGGTCGCGATGATTCCCAACTGTGCTGCCACCCGCCATATCCACTTTACTCTGGACGGCAGTGGTCCGGCTGAATTCGAGCCGCCGAGCCTGGATGACTGGCCGGATATCACCTGGGAAGCTGCTGAAAACACCCGACATGTTAATCTGGACAGCGTCACGCAGGCGGATATTGAACAGTGGCAGCCGGGCGAGACATTACTGCTCTCAGGTCATCTGTTAACCGGGCGTGATGCCGCACACAAGAAAATCGCCGATATGCTTGCACAGGGTCAGCCTTTACCGGATGGGCTCGACTTCCATAACCGCTTTATTTATTACGTCGGTCCTGTCGACCCGGTTGAAGGCGAAGTCGTCGGTCCTGCCGGCCCGACCACGGCGACCCGGATGGACAAGTTCACTGAAATGATGCTGGGCGAAACCGGCCTGTTGGGCATGATCGGTAAAGCCGAGCGTGGTGATGCCACTATCGAGAGCATTAAAAATCATCGTTCTGTCTACCTCATTGCAATCGGCGGTGCGGCTTACCTGGTGTCGAAAGCGATTAAGTCATCGCGCATGATCGCCTTTGAAGAACTGGGCATGGAAGCGATTCGCGAATTCTATGTAGAGAACATGCCAGTGACTGTCGCCGTCGACTCTCGTGGTGACTCGGTACATGAAAACGGTCCTAAACAATGGCGGATCAAGCTTGAAGGGCTTACAATCGAGGCATAGCCCTGTTGTATGGAGACAGCCATGACTCTTGCCATCCCCTTGCATCTTCTCGCCGCCGTCATCTGGGTTGGGGGGATGTTTTTTGCCTATATGGTTCTGCGACCTGCCGCTGCCGGGCTGCTGCCGCCTGAACAACGTCTCCCGCTATGGAGCGAAGTATTCAAACTGTTTTTCGCCTGGGTCTGGATCGCGATCATTATATTGCTGGCAACCGGCTTCTGGATGATTCACCTGCTGGGTGGCATGGGTGGCGTTGACGGTGTCGGAGTACATGTCCATGTCATGCTGCTCACCGGCATCTTTATGATGTTGATTTTCATGCATGTGTTTTTTAATCCATTTAAAAAGCTCAAATGGGCAGTCGCCGAGCATGACTGGATCACTGGCCGCAATGCGCTGACCAAAATCCGCAAGCTGGTTTTGCTGAACCTGATTCTGGGACTGCTTACCATCGTCATTGGCGCTTCAGGACGCTACTGGCCTGTGCTATGAAACTGATAAAGCTCTGCCCCCTGATTCTGCTCTCATTGCCTGTGCTTTTACAGGCCGAGACCATCAAACGCATTCAGAATGCCGACGGCAGTGTTGAGTTCAGTAATGTCGGTTCTGCTGCAGGCCAGCAAACCGTCATTTACAAATCCCAGACCGGTCAGGGTTTTGTCTTTTCGGACCAAAAGCCGGAACATGGCCATTTTGAAATACTGAAATACAGTTGTTTTGCCTGTAATCCCGACTCCAGAATCAACTGGCACACTATCAGTCTGAACACTGCTTCCTATGCCACTGAGGTCAATCGCATTGCCATTAAATATGACATCGATCCGGCGCTGGTACGTGCTGTTATACATGCCGAATCGGCATTCAATGCCAAAGCCCGCTCTAATAAGGGCGCTCAGGGGCTGATGCAATTAATGCCGGGCACAGCCAGAGACCTCGGTGTGCGTAATGCCTTTGATGCCAATCAGAATATTGAGGGCGGCGTGAAATATCTTGCCGATCTGCTAAAACAGTTTGAAGGCGATATCGAACTTGCCACCGCCGCTTATAATGCCGGCCCTAATGCCGTGAAAAAATACAACGGCATTCCACCCTATGCCGAGACCAAAGTCTATGTAGAACGCGTCGGCATTCTGCATCAGCGTTATCGCAATGAAGGTTAAAAGCACTAAAAAGTTATTGAACGAGCATGATGCGCTGACGCATGCCACTATGCAGAAAGTGAGTTCTCATGTTCAGCGCCGAGATGGTGACTGGATAATGAATACAGTGCTTGTCGAAGGTCAGGATATCCCTTTCAAATACAAACGCCGAAAACTGTACAAATCATTAAAAGGCGCACGTGTTGATATGATTTTTTACCCGGACACAGAAACCGTTGCCGGAATGGACTTCCCGTTTATGCGGGTGGTGAAAATCAACCTATCCTGAACCCGGCACCTTAAGCGTCAGCCGTCCTTCCCGTTGGGTAATATCAAGATGCTTCATAAAGCTCATCCCCAGTAAAACGACATCATCGGGCATATGCGGGTTAATACTGGCCTGAATATTCTGTAGTGTGATTCCACCCAGTTTCACGGTATCCAGCCGGGTCTGATAAACCGTGATAACACCATTCGCGGTCGAGACCATCCCCCTCGCCCCCCGCTTAAGCCCGGCGGCTTGGGCAATATCCTCGGGCACACTCACATGCGTAGCGCCGGTATCAAGCAGGAAGTTGACCGGATGTCCATTAATCAGACCCGGTGCCAGATAATGGCCGGCACGATTGCGTTCCAGCACCACCTCACCACTGACTGACTCCGAACTGAGCAAAGCGTGATTGGGGTTATCGCGTTGCACAATCAGTCCGTTGAAAAACAGCGTTAACGAGGCCATAAAAAACAGCCAGAAGAGAATTGTCAGTAATCTGCCGGAAAATATTTTAGGCGGTTCAGGTGCACTCATAGTCTTGATTTTAACTGTAATCAGACATTAAGACACCTGCAAGTCAAAATGAATCCGGGGCTATAATTACGGTTCAATTACGTTAAAATGGCGCCGTTCAATGAGAGGTGACTTATCGATACTATCAGTATTTTAGGCAGTGGCTGGCTGGGCAGGCCGCTTGCAGCCCATTTGACAGCACTGGGTCACCCGATCAAACTGTCAACACGCAGCGAGGCCAAGCAGGCCGAATTAAAGCAGGCCGGCTTTGACGCTTATCTGGTGGATATCGATAAGGATGAAGAGATCAATGCTGATTTTCTCAGCGCAGAAATCCTGATCATCAATATCACCAGTAAAAATAGCGCGGGTTTCAAGCGTCTGGTTACCGCTATTGAACGGAGTAAAATCAGCAAACTGCTGTTTGTCAGTTCCAGTTCGGTCTATCAGAACCTCAACCGTGAAGTGACTGAAGACGAAGGCGCCGAAAATCCGGACAGCCCGCTGTTTCAGATAGAGCAATTGTTTCAGCAATCATCCTCCTTCAGCACGACCATACTGCGTTTTAGTGGGCTGGTCGGTCGTGGCCGCCACCCCGGTCGCTTTTTTCGCGGTGGCAAAACAATCAAACAGCCTGATGCCCCTATTAATCTGATTCACTTTGATGACTGCATCGGCATAATTGACGCGATCGTCCGTCAGGGTGTGTGGGGTGAGAAATTGAATGGCTGCAGCGATACTCACCCCAAAAAACGGGAATTTTACGCTGATATGGCACAGCTGGCTGGTGTTCCATTGGCAGATTTTGCTGAGGATGACACACTAAAATTTAAGATTGTTTCCAATCAGAAAATAAAACAACGATTACGGTATCAACTTCAACATCGGGACTTGATGCAACTGAATCAGGAGCATTATGAGTGATTCATCGCTTTGTCCATGCAACAGTGGATTATTGTACAAAGAGTGCTGCCAGCCGCTGCACCAGCACACACGGGTAGCAGAAGACGCCGAAAAACTGATGCGCTCACGCTACAGTGCATTTCAACTGGGCCTGGTTGACTACCTGCTGGAAACCCTCCATCCGTCGAAGCGCCATCCGGGTGAGCGCGAAGCCTTACAGAAGAGTATTTCTCAGACTGAATGGCTGGGTCTGAAAATCATCGATCACAAAGAGGCCAACAATCTGGCCGAAGTTGAATTTGTCGCTTTCTATGATGATGACCCTCTCGGTCAACTCCGTGAGCGTTCCCGCTTTACCCGTGAAGCCGGCCGCTGGTTTTATCATGACGGCTTATTCCTGCCGCCACTGAAACTGGGCAGAAATGAAGTGTGCTTCTGTGGGAGTGGTAAAAAATTCAAGCAGTGCCACGGCAGCTGATCAGGCGGCGGCTCCCAGATAGCGTTTACGCTTGCTGGCTTTTAACTGTTGCAGGTCGACCATCACCAGACCGTCAATACAGTGGCCGAAGTCAGCATCAATATTGAAATCGATAAAACGTACCCCGCCCTGCTCACAGACATCAGCATACTGCTTGTAAAGGGTGGGCACGGTGACATTCATATGTGCCAGCTGTTCTCGTAAAGCAACGAAATCCTCGTCGGCATCCTCGCCGGTCAATGTCTGCCAGACCTGTTGTTTCAGTTCACCATCAACACTGTAGGGCACGCGGGCATTGGCCAGTTTGTCAGTATCAGCAAAATAAAGCCGGTAATAGCTGACAATCAGCGCTTTAGCGAATTCAGGGTAACTGTTGCTGAGACTGACCGGACCAAATAAATAACGAATCTCCGGGTAACGCTGCAAGTAGGCGCCGATTCCATACCAGAGATAATCCAGGCTTCTGCGGCCCCAGTATTTCGGGCTGACAAAACTACGGCCCAGTTCGATGCCCTGTTCGAAAAACGGCTGCATTTTCTCACTGTCATAGGCAAACAGCTCCTCACTGTATATGCCACGACTTTTATCCTGTGACTGAATGCGTTTGACCTCTCCCAGCCGATAGGCACCGGCAATTTCTAGTTCCTGCTCATCCCATAGAATAAGATGGCGATAATCCCGATCATAGCGATCCAGATCCCGACGTTTACCGGTCCCTTCGCCGACCTGGCGGAAGGTCAGTTCACGTAAGCGGCCAATTTCATGCATCACTGCCGAGTCCGGCCGGTAATCAAACAGGTAGATTTTTTTGTTATCGGCGGTCTCGCCCAGCAGTTCCGCATTCTGCAACTCACGCTTGATAAAGCGTCTTTCTATCGGGTGCGCAATGGTCTGTTCGGTCTTGAACAGCGGTTTTTTGCCTTTGGCCAAACGGTAAAGATGGCGACGCAGTAGTTTGGCTTTTTCCGCTTTGACCAGAGGCAGTTGTTCAATTTGCAGATAGGGAATGGTTTCACCGACCCGCATGGTGATGTTCTTGGAGTTTTTATTGAACATCTCATGGGCCAGCATCATGCCAGACAGGGGTTTATAGACCATGGAGGCGCTGTAAAACAACGAGGAGTTACGGGCACCGATAAATATCGGTAGGATCGGCGCATTGGTTTTCTTGGCAAAGTTCAGGAAACCGCTGTTCCACTTGCCGTCGCGGACGCCGCTGGGGCGGATTCTGGAGACTTCTCCAGCCGGAAACACAATCACCGCTTCATCGTTATTAAGACTCTCAACGATACGCGCCACACTACTTTTTCGGGTCGATTTGGAGAGGTTATCCACTGGCAGGAACAGGGACTCCAGGGCAGCAAAATTCATCAGCATATCGTTAGCAACGATTTTGACATCGCGTCTGACCTCACCCACCAGTTTGAGCAGAGAAAGACCATCCAGAGCGCCCAGCGGATGATTGGCGACGATAACTACACGACCTGTCGCGGGTATATTAATGCGGTCACGATGGCTGATACTGTAGCTGAAATTAAAATAGTCCAGCACCTGATCGATAAAATCGAAGCCCCGCAGATCCTGGTGCAGTTCCAGGAAGCGATTGACTTCATGTTCGTGGGTAATTTTGCGTAAAAAGCCCAGTGTCGGCTTTTTTATCCAGGGACTGGTGTGTTGAAACCGGGGGAATTTCTGTTGAACTGCCTGTTCAATATTGAGCATCGTTGATCTCTGTGCCTGTCTATCGAAGGCAAGCTTAAAGCGATGCTGTTACCACTTGATGGCAGTTTGATGACGCTTAGATGACAGCCCGGCACAGCGGGCCCGCATCAATGATGCGTCGGAATGGGTGAAGTATAGCGCCAGTGCAATAATACCGAGACCCCGGCCAGCCAGCAGGTCGATCGGACCATGGAAATCCATACTGATCGCATGTTCAAAGAAGTTGACGATGAGGATAATCAACACCATACGACCCAGGCGGGCTTTGAGATAATCAAGATCTGCTGATCGCCAGCACCTTGGAATGATCGCTGGACTCCGCCTCGTCTATCTTGCTGATAAAGAGTTCATATAAACCCAGTGAGAAAATAGACATCGCCCGAAGCCATATAAAACATGGCCAGTGCAGTCAGCATGCTGGCAATGACCGCAGTCAGCACTATAAAGCGGCTGTTCCACAGCGCTTTTTCAAACCATTTTCCACCGGGCTCCGGTTTAAATCTATTAAGCCGCTTGCACCGGAATGGAATGGCGCATGTGCGTGATATCGTTGTTCTCGTCGAGATAAACCAGGGTTGGCTTATGTTGCTCAGCTTCTTTTTCGTCCATGCTGACATAGGCACAGATGATGATGCGATCACCCGGCGAGGCTTTATGCGCCGCCGCACCATTAACGGAAATGATCTTGGAACCGTCTTCAGCGCGGATGGCATAGGTAGTAAAACGCTCACCATTGGCGACGTTATAGATCTGGATTTGCTCGTATTCGCGAATACCGGCGGCTTCCAGAAATTGGCCATCGATTGCACATGACCCCTCATATTCCAGTTCGGAATGGGTCACGCACGCACGGTGCAGTTTGGCTTTTAAGAGTGTCAGTTGCATAGCGGACAAATCTTGTGGGTTAGCCCAATATTATCGCTTGTTAGAGAAACTCAGGCAAGGTCACACAGAATATTATCTATCAACCTGACTGAGCCGAGTCTGGCAGCGACCAGAATACGCAGTGCTGTCCTGTCACCGGGTTGCGCCGGCCGCAGATCATCGGCACGGCGGATATCAAGATATTCCGGTTCAAAACCAGACTCTCTGAGTTGAGTCTGAGCAGCCTGCGTCAATGCGTCAAGATCGGTTTCACCGTTTTCCAGTGCCGTGCGAATGGTCATCAACTGCTGATACAGCAATGGCGCCGTCAAGCGCTGTGTATCGCTAAGCAGATTATTTCGTGAACTCATGGCAAGGCCACTGTCTTCACGCCGTGTGGGCGCGCCAACAACATCGATCGGGATATTCAGATCGGCAACCAGCTTTTTAATTAACAGCAGTTGCTGATAATCCTTTTCACCGAAAACGGCAATATCGGCCTGCACCATATTGAATAACTTGGTAACTACCGTGGCGACGCCATCAAAATGGCCGGGCCGACCCAAACCACAGAGTTTGTCATCCATACCGGGCACATGTACGCTGGTCTGCTCGCTCATGCCCTGTGGATATACCACGCTGTCATCGGGCGTAAACACCAGATCGCATTCCTGTTCACTGAGCAGATTAATATCTTCTGTCAGCGTACGCGGGTATTTTTCCAGGTCATTTTTATCATTGAACTGCAGCGGGTTGACATAGATGCTGACCACAATGCGATCGGCCAGCGCTTTTGCTTTCTGCACCAGCGATAGATGCCCCTCATGCAGATTACCCATGGTAGGGACAAAGGCAATTAACTCATTATTCGCTCGCCAGGTTTTGATACGGGTACGCAGTGCAACTGTGTTATCCACCACCTGCATCAGAATTGCTGCTCCGAAGTCGGGAACTCGCCGCTTTTAACTTGCTGCACGTATTTACTGATCGCGGCCTGAATCGAACCGGTGTCAGCCAGAAAATCATGACTGAAGCGGGGCCGTCTGCCGGGCGTCAGCCCCAACATGTCGTATAGCACCAGTACCTGTCCATCGCAGTCTTTACCGGCACCAATACCGATAACAGGGATCGTCAGCGCTGCAGTGACTCTGGCCGCCAGTGTGGCCGGTACACATTCCAGTACCAGCATATCGGCACCGGCCTGTTCCAGTTTCAGGGCATCAGCAAGCAATTCATCGGCTGCTTCTTTTTCGCGTCCCTGAACGAGATACCCGCCCAGTCGGTGGACCGACTGCGGTAATAAGCCCAGATGGGCGCAGACCGGAATCCCCCGCGCCGTAAGCTGGGCGATAGTGTCGGCGATAATCGCACCGCCTTCGAGCTTGACCATCTGTGCCCCGCCCTCTGCCATCAGTCTCGCTGCATTAGCAATCGCCTGATCGGCATTGGCATAGCTCATAAACGGCAAATCAGCGACGATAAACGCTTTGTCACTGCCACGGGCGACATTGGCGGTGTGATAAATCATGTTATCAACGGTCACCGGCAGCGTACTCTCCTGGCCCTGAATCACCATGCCCAGCGAGTCGCCGACCAGAATCACCTCAACGCCGGCTTCCTCCAGCGCGTGGCTGAAGCTGGCATCATAAGCTGTCAGTACCGCGATTTTTTCCTGTGCCGCTTTCATTTTGCGTAACGCAGTCAGGCTCAAACGACTCATGATTATTTCTTCTCTTTAATCGGGAGCGGATTGTAATAGTGGCGGCCGCTCTGAATAGTGCAAATCTGTTCCAGTAACTGCTGATAATCCTGTTCGCTGTTCACCAGATCAATCTGCTCGGCATTGACGATCAACAGGGGCGAGGCATCGTAGTAGTGGAAAAAGTCGGCATACGTATCGGCCAAACGTTTCAGGTAGCCCTCTTCGATATGCTGCTCATAGCTGATGCCACGCTGCGCAATGCGTGATTTCAGTACCGGCAGTGAAGCCTGCAGATAGATAACCAGGTCCGGTGTGCGGTGATGCAAAGTCAGGTTGTCATACACCATATGGTAGAGCGCCAGCTCATCATCATCCAGGGAAATCTGGGCAAACAGCTTGTCCTTTTCCACCATGAAATCAGCAATATGCAGATCATTAAAAAGATCATCCTGGTTCAGTGTTTTGCTGAGCTTGACCCGTTGCATCAGAAAGCTCAGCTGGGTAGGCAGCGCAGATTGCTTGGGGTACACATAAAACTTTTCCAGAAAAGGATTCTGTTCCGGTTGTTCCATCAGGGTGGTAGCACCGAAGCTATCGGCCAGGCGCTTGACCAGATGGGTTTTGCCGACGCCGATAGGGCCTTCGACAACAATATAGTGATGAGGCAAAGACTGATTCATGACTGATTATTTTCCAACGGCACTAATCCCTCCGGCGGACAATGTGCCTTGATAGCGGCCAGACTATCGAGTCCGGGAATCTGCAAATCCGGCGCAATTTCTGCCAGTGGATAAACCACAAAAGCACGCTCGGCAATGCCGGGATGCGGCACGGTGAGTCGTTCATCTTCAATGACTTTATCAGCATAGAGCAGGATGTCGAGATCCAATGTGCGCTCACCCCAGTGACGCTTACGGATTCGGCCATGTTTTTGCTCGATCTGCTGCAGGGCATCCAGCAACTCATGTGGCGTCAAATCGGTCTCTACACCAACAACTGCATTGATGTAGTCGGGTTGATCCTGTGGCCCCATCGGCGGGCTGCGGTAGAGTGAGGACTGGGCCACCAGGGTGGTTTTTGTGACAGCACGGATGTCTTCGATCGCGGTACGCACCTGCTGCTGTGGCTGTTCCAGGTTACTGCCGAGTCCGATATAAGCCAGCATTAATCATCCTTTGGCGCTTTATTGGCGGCCGGCTTTCTGCGACGCCGGCGACGGCGTGGTTTAGCCGCTTTGTCCCCCCCGGACAGGCCTGCCACCATGCTTTCCTGTTCATTGGCTGAGACTTCCTGAAAGCGTGTCCACCAGTCAACAATGTCCTCAAGCGGCTCACCCGCTTCGTTTCTCAATGCCAGAAAATCATAGGCAGCACGGAATTTCGGGTGCAATAAAGATCTGAAAGCCCGTTTGCCCTGTCGCTTCATCAGTCTGGGCTGCATATTCCAGATATCCCGCGTCACCATGCTGAAGCGCTTAGGTACTGCGACTCGCTGCACCTGATCGGTGATGACTTCGGATGAGGCCCGCTGCATGGCCGGAATTTCCGGCATACCATGCTCCATCAACAGCTGAGCCCGCTGCCTGGCCGGCTCCCACAACAATGCGGCAAACAGAAATGCCGGCGTTACGGGTCTGTCGTCATCAATACGGCGATCGGTATTTTCCAGCGCTTTCATCAGCAGCGTTCGTGGGTAACCGTCCTTTTCTTCATGCAGCAGTTTCGCCGTTTGCGGATACATTTCATCAAACAGGCCATAGTGACACAACAGTTCATGGGTCACCGCAGCATTACCGGTGAGATAAAGCTTGAGCGTTTCGTCAAACAACCGGGCAGGCGGAATATCGCTGAGCAGGCCAGCCCATTTGAAGATACCGGCTTCGGTTTCCTTGTCCAGTTTCAAGCCCAGCTTGCCGACGAAGCGCAATGCACGCAGCATTCTGACCGGATCTTCCCGGAAACGGGTTTCTACATTATCGATAAGTCTGATCAGCCCGGCATTGAGATCTTCAATCCCGCCGGTGTAATCAACTATCGAGAAATCGCGGATATTGTAGTAAAGCGCATTGATGGTGAAATCGCGTCGCCAGGCATCCTGCTCCAGTGTGCCGTAGACGTTGTCCTGCATGATGCGGCCCTGTTCATCCACATGGCTGCTGGTCTCAGGCGGCGCGCGGAAGGTGGCAACCTCGATCACATCACGGCCAAAGCGCACATGTACCAGTTTGAAGCGGCGGCCAATCAGCCGGCTTCGTCGGAACAGACTGTGGACCTGTTCCGGTAAGGCATTAGTGGCGACATCAAAGTCCTTGGGTTCATGCCCCAACAGCAAGTCACGCACACAGCCACCAACAAGGTAAGCCTCATAGCCGGCATCCTTGAGGGTATAAAGCACATTCAGCGCGTTCTGGCTGATTTGCTTGCGCGAGATAGAGTGCTCGCTGCGCGGCACGATCACAGGTTCATGACCACGACGATCATTATCACCGTTTTTGCCCTTAACCAGTTTATTAATCAGTTTATTGATAGACAGCATAAGCCGAGAATAATACCACGGGAATTAACATCACTCGTCTTTAATCGTTGTTCACAACAGGCTCATCTGTACCGGGCTGAACGAGCGACGATGAATGTCGCTCGCGCCCAATTCAATCAGCGCCTGCTGGTGTTGTTTAGTCGGATAACCTTTGTGTTTGGCAAAGCCATAGCCCGGGTAGATCGCCTCCAGTGCAACCATCTCCCTGTCGCGTGCGACTTTGGCCAGAATGGAAGCGGCAGCAATGGCCTGCTCAGATTGATCGCCCTTGATGATCGTCGTAACCGGACAGTTGAGACTGGGCGCGTGAATCCCATCCACCAGTACGTGTCCCGGTGTTATCTTCAAGCTCTCAACAGCGCGTTTCATCGCCAATAATGAGGCCTGCAGAATATTGAGTTCATCAATTTCGGCGGGTTCGGCCCGGCCCAGTGCCCAGGCCAATGCTTTTTCTTTAATTAAAGGTTCAAGCAGTTCACGACGCTTCTCTGTCAGTTTCTTGGAGTCAGCCAGACCTTCAATCGGATTGTCAGGATCCAGAATCACGGCAGCGGTCACCACGGGGCCGGCCAGAGGTCCCCTGCCAACTTCATCCACCCCGGCTACCAGCAGAATCTCAGTCATGCGCTGCATCCAGCCTATCCAGAATGAGCTGTGCGGCATTATCCGCTCCGCCTGCCGGCCCCAGTGCAGTCAGTACCTGCTGCCGAATATATTCGGCGCGTTGCTTCGCCTGCGGATCAGTCAGTAACGGTGTCAGATGATGATCCAGATTCTCGACTGTCACTTCATCCTGCAGCAGTTCGGTGACAATATTGTCGTTCGTGACAATGTTGCACAGCCCGACGTAGGGAATTTTGACCAGGTGCTTCAGAATTCGGTAGCTCATCGGAGCCACACGGTAGACGATGAGATGAGGCACGCCCATCAGGGCTATTTCCAGTGTCACTGTACCGGATGCTGCAACAATCGCATCGCAGCTGCGAATCACATCATAGAAGTCACCGGAAACGACCTTAATATCCAGATCCGATCGCCTGAGCATCGGTTGCAGAAAGTCCATATCGAGACCCGGTGCCAGAGGCAGCAGTACTTCCAGATCAAAATGCCGCTGTTTAATTTTCTCAGCAGTTTGCAACATGATTGGCAGTAAAGCTTCAACTTCACTGCGACGGCTTCCGGGAAACAGGCCAAGCACGCGATGTTCAGGATCCAGCTCAAAATGTTGTTTAGCCTGAGAGACAGTTAAATCTGAATGAACAGCGTCGACCAATGGGTGGCCGACACAGGTGACCGCTATACCGGCATCCTGATACAGTGTTTCCTCAAAGGGAAACAACACGGCCATATGGTCGACATAGCGCCGTATTGTCTTTATCCGCCCTGGCCGCCAGGCCCAGACCTTGGGGCTGATGTAATACAACACCGGAATGCCCAGCTTGTGTGCCTTTTTAGCCAGTTTCAGATTGAAGCCCGGGTAATCGACCAGAATCAGTAAATCCGGTTTCTCTTTTTGCAGCCGTTCGACCAATTCATTAAATACGGCTTTAATCTCACGATATCGCTTAAGGACTTCCACCAGCCCCATCACCGCCAGTTCCCTGAAATCGGTGAATATTGCGGCACCAGCCTGGCGTAGCGCATCGCCTCCAATCCCGGAAACCGTAATATCGGGACGCCTGGCTTTAAGGGCAGCAATCATCCGGCCGGCATGGGCATCGCCTGAGGCTTCACCAGCCACAATGACTATGCGCTTGGGTTTGGTCAAAACTCGTCAGCCTCAAGATAACCGGTCAGTTCCAGGCCAAAACCGGACACCCCGGTAAGTTTGGTCGGGGTACCAATTACACGCATTTTCCTGACGCCCAGATCCGCCAGGATCTGGGCACCAACACCAAAGGTACGCAAGTCCCAGCCACCGGCAGCCGGAGGCGGCGTTTCGGCCTCATCTTCCTGCTGGTAGCGTAAGATCTTGGCAGCAAGCTGTTTGTTCTGTTCCGGCTGCCGCAAGACCACTAGCACCCCTTTACCAGCCTGTTGGATTTTCTGCATCACCGCCGGAATAGGCCAGTGACTGGGGTCGCGTACGGAACCCAGTAAATCGCCGAGCGGATCGGCCATATGCACCCGCACCAGTGTTTCCTGATCGGCTTCAATATCTCCGTACACCAGCGCCAGGTGCACCTGCCCATTCACCGAATCCTGATAGCTGTGCAATCTAAAGTTGCCATAGTCGGTGGGAAAATCACAGTGTGACAATTGCTTCACTGTCATTTCATTTTCCAGCCGGTAACTGATGAGATCGGCAATAGTCCCGATTTTGAGGTTATGGGTCTGGGCAAATTTTTCCAGATCCGGTCTGCGCGCCATACTGCCGTCATCATTGAGAATTTCGACGATGACAGCCGCCGGGGAACAGCCCGCCAGTTGCGCCAGATCACAGCCGGCCTCAGTATGACCGGCGCGGGTCAACACGCCACCGGGTTGTGCTTTCAATGGGAAGATATGACCCGGTTGAACTAAATCATCCGGTTTGGATGCCGGGTTAACAGCCACCTGAACGGTCAGTGCGCGGTCAGCAGCAGAAATACCGGTGGTCACGCCCCTGGCTGCCTCAATCGAGACAGTAAAGTTGGTTGAATAGGGTGTCTGGTTATCGGACACCATCAGCGGCAAGCGTAATTCGCGGCAGCGATCCTCTGTCAGGGTTAGACAGATAAGTCCACGGCCGAAACGGGCCATAAAATTGATGGCCTCGGGCGTGACCTTTTCCGCGGCCATGATCAGGTCACCTTCATTTTCACGATCTTCATCATCCATGATGATGACCATTTTGCCCTGTTTCAGCTCTTCGATAATCTCAGCAGTCGAGTTCAACTCCATCAGATAAATCCATGTTTTTGCAGAGTGTCACGGCTGATACCTTCCTGTTTATTTCCGAGCAACAGGCGCTCCAGGTAGCGGGCAATCAAATCCACTTCCAGATTCACTACGGTACCGGTTTTATAATCACTGATAATGGTCTCCTGCATTGTATGCGGAATGATATTGACTTCAAACCAGCCCGGCCCGACCTGGTTCACAGTAAGGCTGGTGCCATCAATGCAGATTGAGCCCTTTTCAGCAATGTAGCGCTCCAGATTGGCCGGGACTTCAAAACGGAACTTGACCGAACGGGCTGAAGCTTCCATCACAGCGACTTTGCCTAACCCGTCAACATGACCGCTGACGATATGACCACCGAGTCGATCCCCCACCGCCATAGCTTTCTCAAGGTTGACACTGGAACCCGGTTTCGCCTGTCCCAGACTGGTGCGATCCAGACTTTCACGAGAGACATCAAAGCTGAGCTGAGCGCCCTGGATATCAACGACGGTCAGGCAAACACCGTTGACTGCGATACTATCGCCCAGCTTGACATCATTCAAATCCAGCTTGTCGGCATCAATTTTCAGCCTGAGATCACCACCGCTGGGCTGGACTGATTCCACTTTACCCAGGGCTGCAATAATTCCGGTAAACATGCTCGCTTCCTTAATTAAAACTTTTCGTTATATTGGGGTGTGGCGGTAATACGCCAGTCCTGCCCGATGGCCCGCATATCGGTGATATGCAGGGAGATATTCTGGGCCATGGTTTCCATGCCGGGCAGATGAAATACGCCACGCGCCATATCACCCATGATTTTAGGTGCCATATAAATCACCAGTTCATCGATGAGTCCGGCCTTCAATAAAGCCCCGTTAAGCACGGCACCCGCTTCCACCATCAATTCATTGATTTCACGCTGGGCCAGCACGGCCATCAGGGCATTCAAATCAATAATATCGCCATCTCCCGGCAGCAGCACCGTATCGGTGTTTTTGGGTGACGGTTTATCTACCGCGGTCGCCAGGAGCACCTTTTCCTGACTCAAAAGACGGGCATCGGCCGGTATACGCATCTGGCCGTCAACGACGATACGTAGTGGTTGCCTGACTTTCTGACCCTCGGGGTACCACTCAACATCGCCCTGTTGCGGACGCACGTTGAGTAAGGGGTCATCAGTCAGAATGGTGCCGATGCCGGTCAGGATGCCGCTGCTGCGGGCACGGAGTTTCTGCACATCATTTCTTGCCTGCGGACCAGTAATCCACTTACTTTCTCCGGAGGCCATTGCGGTACGGCCATCCAGACTCATTGCCAGTTTGCTGCGAATGAAAGGTCGGCCAATTCGCATACGCTGGCAAAAGCCCGGGTTCAGTTTTTCAGATTGAGAAGCCAGAATGCCGGCATGAACTTCAATACCGGCTTCTTCCAGTCGACGGATACCCGCCCCCGAGACGATCGGATTGGGGTCTGTCATGGCGATAAAGACGCGTTTGACATTAGCCTTGATCAAGGCATCAACACAGGGCGGAGTACGGCCGAAATGACTGCAGGGTTCAAGCGTGACATAACAGTCAGCCCCACCCGCCTCACTGCCGGCCTGGTATAGTGCATTGACTTCAGCATGGCCTTCGCCAGCCCGCATATGCCAGCCCTCGGCAATGATCCGGCCGTTTTTAACCAGCACACAGCCGACCCGGGGATTGGGGTCAGTAGTATAGAGGCCGCGCTCGGCCAGTTGGATGGCTCTCGCCATGTAGTGTTCAGGTGTCGACATGACAATCTCTTGCTGAACCGGTTGCCTCGGCGAAATTTTATTATGCCTGATAATCACGCCCATATCGCTATCAGGCTGAGTTCTTTAGTTTTGGTCTGAATCCGGTTCGGTCTGGCTTTCCATCCGTTCAATCTCTTCACGGAAAGCATTTACATCCTGGAAACTGCGATAGACCGAAGCGAAGCGGACATAGGCCACTTCATCAAGTTCACGCAGCGCATCCATCACCCAGTCACCG
This sequence comes from Methylophaga sp., assembly GCF_009711715.1. Taxonomy (GTDB): domain Bacteria; phylum Pseudomonadota; class Gammaproteobacteria; order Nitrosococcales; family Methylophagaceae; genus Methylophaga. The sequence continues at coordinate 271,699 of NZ_VENF01000011.1, forward strand.
ACCAGACGGCTATCCACTTCACGTTCACCGGTCGCCCACAATCGGCGGGTAATGCCCTTCACGGCGGTATCAACATCATCGATACTGACTGGCCGTTTTTCCAGTGCCCGCATAATGCCTGCCCGCAGCTTGTTTTCATCAAACAACTCACGCGAGCGATCACGTTTAATCAGCCTGGGCAGGCTGAGTTCTGCGGTTTCATAAGTGGTGAAACGTTCATTGCATTCGACACACATACGCCGCCGGCGGATGGCATCGCCCTCCGCCGACAGCCGTGAGTCAACGACTTTGGAATCATCGGCACCACAAAATGGACAGCGCATGAATATCCCGTCTTACGCGTAAACCGGCAGGCGGTCGCAGACTGCGACAACCTTGGCCTTAACCTCATTAATGACGTCATCGCTGCCTTTGGCCTCAATCACATCACACATCCAGTTCGCCAGATCACGACACTCTGCTTCCTTGAAGCCGCGCGTGGTCACAGCTGGCGTACCGACACGGATACCGGAAGTCACAAAGGGTGACTGCGGATCGTTAGGCACTGCATTTTTATTAACGGTGATATGGGCATTACCCAGCCAGGCATCGACTTCTTTACCGGTCAGACCGGCTTCGATAAAGCTGACCAGGAAAAGGTGATCATCGGTGCCGTCAGATACGACATCGTAACCGCGGCTCATAAAGACATCCGCCATCACGCGGGCGTTTTTGATGACCTGCTCCTGATAGGTTTTGAATTCCGGCAGCATCGCTTCTTTGAAGGCGACCGCTTTCGCCGCGATCACATGCATCAGGGGACCGCCCTGGAAACCCGGGAATACGGCTGAGTTCAGCTTTTTCTCGATTTCCGGGTTGGCTTTAGCTAAGATCAGACCGCCTCGTGGACCGCGCAGTGTTTTGTGCGTGGTCGTGGTAGTAACGTCAGCAATCTGAACTGGATTCGGATACAGACCTGCAGCAACCAGACCGGCAATATGCGCCATATCAACCAGCAGGTAGGCACCGACTGAATCAGCGATGTCACGGAATTTCTGCCAGTCAATCACGCGCGAATAAGCAGAGAAACCGGCGACGATCAGCTTAGGCTGATGTTCTTTAGCCAGGCCGGCCACTTCGTCATAATCAATTTCACCAGTTTCAGTGTTAATGCCATAGGACACGGAGTTATAGATTTTACCGGAAGCACTGACCTTGGCACCGTGAGTCAGGTGACCACCATGGGCCAGGCTCATACCCAGAATCGTGTCCCCCGGTTGCAGCAGAGCAAGGTAAACCGCGGCGTTAGCCTGAGAGCCGGAATGGGGCTGCACGTTGGCATAATCGGCGCCGAACAGTTCCTTGGCACGGGCAATGGCAATATCTTCAACGGTGTCAACATGTTCACAGCCGCCGTAATAACGCTTGCCGGGATAGCCTTCTGCGTACTTATTAGTCAAAGACGAGCCCTGCGCTTCCATTACACGCGGGCTGGTGTAGTTTTCGGAAGCGATCAGTTCGATATGATCTTCCTGACGCTTGTCTTCGGCTGCAATCGCGTTGAACACTTCATCGTCAAAACCAGCGATGCTCATGTTTTTCTTGTACACCGTAATCCCCTGTGTCTGATATAAAATGGGACCTTATTCTATCTCACAAAGCAGCCATCATCTATGGCATAGTGACAGTTTTATTCGAACGGGGATTTGCTAGCAGATTATGAAAATCGGATTAATCGGTACAGGCCTGATGGGACAAGCGCTGGCAACACATTTGCTGGCTGAGAATCAGCCATTAATGGTGTATAACCGCAGCCCGGAAAAGAGTGAAGAATTACAGGAACGCGGTGCCGAAGTGGCGAGCAGCGCACAAGAGGTTGTTGAACAGTGTGATATCTGCCTGTTATTTCTGAGTGATGCAGAAGCAATTCAGATGGTACTGGACTCGATCGATGCAACCGCATTCAGGGACACGCTAATCATTCAGATGGGTACCATTGCACCGGAAGAATCCAGGCACTTTGCTGAACAGATTAGTACTCAGAAAGGTCGCTACCTGGAATGTCCGGTACTCGGCAGCCTGCCTGAAGCGAGAAGCGGCAAACTGATCCTGATGGCCGGCGGCAGTGACAAAGACTTCCAAACTGCGCTGCCCCTGCTGGAACTCATTGGCAAGCATCCGCAGCATATCGGCAGTGTCGGCCAGGGCGCGACTGTGAAACTGGCCATGAACCAGTTAATTGCCGGACTGACCGCAAGTTTTGCCCTGAGCCTGGCCCTGGTAGAAAAAGAGGGTATCGAAACCGAGCAGTTTATGAAGATTGTCCGCGACAGTGCACTCTATGCACCGACTTTTGATAAGAAACTCAGCCGCATGCTGGAACGGGATTTTGATAATCCCAACTTCCCTACCAAACATCTGGCCAAGGACACCCGGTTGTTTCTCTCGGTCGCTGAAGAGCTGGGGCTGGATACCAGCGCACTACAGGGTATCGAAATTTTATTACAGAAAACACTGGAAATGGGGCTTGATAACACAGACTACTCAGCGCTAATGGCTGCCGTGTCACCCAGACACAAATAGAGCAGGCAGCGATTAAGCTGCTATCAGTATTGAGCGTGCAGACATAAAAAAGCCCTCTTTTTGAAGTGACCCCATAAAGTTGGACTCATTTTTAATCGACAACCAAGGCCTGTTTTCGATATTGAATCGGACTCAGGCCTTTTAGTTTGAGCTTAATCCGTTTGTTGTTGTAGTAATTGATGTACTCTTTGATGCTTTCAATGAGTTCATCGGCGTTTCGAAAGACTTCGTTATGATACATTTCTGTTTTTAATATCCCGAAGAAGTTTTCAGCAACCGCGTTATCTAAGCAGTTCCCCTTTCTTGACATGCTCTGAGGCAAGCACTTTTCTC
>NZ_VENF01000001.1 GCF_009711715.1 Methylophaga sp.
TAATGCGCTGGCAAGATCCTTATCTGCCACGGGCACAGTTTTTTTAAGCGTGGCATCCAGCCCCAATGATTGCATCTGCGACTCAATCGTTGTCGCATTATCTCCATGGAATATGCGTACTTTGCGATTAGGTGTGTCAAATTCAAGCACGACGCTGGGCTCAATCCCATCTAACGCCATGCGGATCATCCCCTCTTCAGAAGGGCAATCCATTTTCGGTACCCGGTATTCACTGACATAAATATGTTTAGGCATGAGGAAGCATACTTTCTTGATTCAAAGATATAAACTTAAATTCTATAGTAATCATAAAATCAATTGACTAAACGATAGAAAGCTTTGACTTGTCAAAAATACAAGCCGTATCCAAATACGCATGCATATGAGCCAACAGGATCAGTATGCTCATGAAACGACTATACCTTTGTCATACACGGTTAATACCATAACCGTTAAGACAGTTATCGGAAATGAAGTCCTGACTATGAAAACATCGGATATACGGGGTAATTTAAATTTTTTTGATTGGTTCTCGAGTCATGACTAATAAGGATGAGAGTAGGGAGGAATAGCCGCTCCAGAATGATGCAGAGTTCAAAAAAATCTATCGGCACCTAACTAACATCCGGATCAGTTAGGCCGGCCTCTGATAAACTATTCTCAGCAACATCAGGGGAATTAGTTCAGTCATATAAGTCAGTCGATTAGTCAATCTGAAATAAACGCCTTCAATTGCTCGATCAGTCTCTCAAACTCTTTATCACCTAAACCTGGCATCGCATGGGTATAGGGTTCCAGGTACAGGCTGACATCAATGAGTCGATGTTTTTGAGTCTGCTTAATGTAGGGCGGATAGTCATCCAAAATAATCACATTGTCGATGTCGTCATCGACGAAGCGTAAATCTTTGTGCTCATCAACCCAGTCGATGTAACGGACTGCTGAAAATCATTCTGGGGCTCTTCCATCTAAGACTAATCTTTTTGCTATTTCTCTAAACCTTTTTTCATCAACGGTTGTAAAAATACAAATATTATTACGCCCAAAAAGACCTTCGCATTGGCACAGGAGTCTCATCAAGCCAGGATAGGAAAAAGGACTAAGCGCATTTGAGATAAAAATGCCTTCTAAATCAAGGGCGAGGGTTAGAGTCGCCATATCAATGCCCAAAGACAACTTTGTTGACGACAGGCCTCCATTTAGACCTCGAATACCAAGTCTGCTTTAAACCCGCTCGGTACAAGTTCTATTGGCCAGACATAAATGATGGCTTCGTTATTGGGGTGCAGCATTTAAATTTTCGCAAGAAATCCCATACCCCTCTGCTCACTGCTATCTCTGATGTCTGGCCGAATATCTTTATGCGTAATGATGATGGGTCTATATTTTCCACCAGAACGTTGAACTGACTGCCCCATGGCTACTTTCAAACAATGTTTCATCTGTCTTGGCGGAAGGGTTGCCAGTTTTTCGAGAGCATGCTCGTTTAAATAGGGAGCAAAATGTTTACCCCAAGGGTTAGCTTTCAATAAGCCAGTGTAAACGGACTGTGCAATTTTCCTGGCCTGACTCCGTGTAGGCTGTGGAATATCAACGATATGCATTCTAGAGAGGATAGGCGCCGGGATTAGCTCAGGCTCATTGGCTGTGGCAACCCACATGACGGCACTGGCGTTCATTGGCACTTCAATATACTCATCCACGAATCTCCTGGCGGTATGAGCCTCAAGTAAGCTATAAAAAGGGGCAAGAGGATCGAACTGGCTGCTACCTGTTACTTTGTCTACTTCATCCAGCATGATGACGGGATTGGCAAATCTACTTTTTCTCAGACTGTCAGAGATGAAGCCTGGTTTGCTATCGGCCCATGAACAATTGCCGCCATTGATAACAAAGCCGCTTGAAGCTGTGGACATGTCCAGAGAGTAAAAGTCCGTACCTAGCTTTGATGCCAGTGTATGCATAAAAAGCGTTTTTCCAAGCCCTGGAGGGCCTGCTAGTAGCATAGGAGGTAGCTGAATAATGCCAGGCTGCTCGAGGCTGCTTAAAAGCAAGCTTGTTTTACATAAAGAGATAACTTCTGAAAAATTGGGAAACTGATCTTCCAAGCCGTCTAATGTTTGCAAGACATCATCATTGATAATTGCCACACGCTTCACTGAAGGTTCCTTGAGCATGGCTCTCAAGACGGCTTTTTGTTTGTCACTCTGAGTAAAGTCAAGCAGCTCTTTTACTTCACTATGATTGAAAAGTTCGAACACTTGCTTATCGGCTTCAGGCAAATGAGATTTCAACTTTTCCGTCTGATCAGAAAAATAGGCGAAATCATCACGCACCGCTGTCTGCGTTTTCAGGACATCTTTAAGTGATTTTTTATTCATTGCTGGCATCCATGTTTGAAAAGCACCCTCTGCTCACCCGAGCAGAGGGTGAGGGCAGATCACTTTAATCGTGTGATTTTCCTGGCCCATTTTTCGCGTGTTTGATATACCTCTGGTGGCCATCCCTTCATGCCAGGTCGTTTTCCCATCATGCCTTCTTCCCACATCTTCTCGGCCGCATCGGCTTCAAACTGTTTGCGTCTAAGGAAGGGTTTGAGCTTTCTGATGGCCGATAAAGCATGCTTGCTGTCATAGACGAGTGCATAGCTATTTCGATTCATTTTTTCTGTGCGAGTCAACATGGAAATAAAGCTGGGCTCACCGATAATCCCTTGAAGTTCACTGAGCACCTCATAGTTGTTCTGTGTGACGGTGAGTTTCAGCCTGTGGCTGACATTCGGACGGTCTTTATAGGTTTGTCTGGCGATGCAGATACAGCCTTCACCGTCTACAAAGCCAGCTGCCCATGCCATTTCCATTTCTGTATTACCAGTAAAATGTGAATTATATGCACTCATTGTGTGCTCTCCCTGCCAAAAATAATGGCGGTTGATTCCGCCATTGATTTTAAATATACACAATGTGTGTCTTTTTGTCAACTATTTTGTAGGGTACTTTTTGTTTTATACAGAATAGCTCAAGAACATATTCGGGTATAACGCGATGGTTTGTGCTGCCCGGTTCGGCTTCCCAGTTTTGCCATGTCCTATGAGTGACAAGTACTGTGTCTGCGGCCTCACGTTGAGTGAGGCCGAGTTTTTTTCTCAAAGTTTTGAGGTCTTTTGGAGGGATTGGCATTTTCGTAACCAAATATTGAAAATGCCAAATAGCTTATCATGAGGGTGAGTGTTTGAAGTGAATATGATTCACACCGAAATTTCTCTGTGACCGTTGAACTCAATGAGAGGCGGTAAGTGTATGAGGTCCAATATGTAAAAGCCCTTTCAGGATTTTTACAATCATGTTTGTTTTAAGTTGGCTAGTTTATCAACTAAATCAGTGTATTTTTTCTGCAGGGCGTGGTATCTGTCGTTCGAATTTTTTGCTTCTTTGGATTTCTCATCCAGTGCTGTTTTCAGGTAATTACGGTTTTCAGTCATACCTGAAAGCTCGGTCTTGAGATTGTCAACCTCAAGTTGATGTTGTGTTGTCAGAGCAGTGGTAGCCGTCTCATGAGAAGTTGTTAGCTCTTCGATTTGACGCTCCATATTTTGCAAGTCTTCTACCAAGAGAGATGCCTCAGATTTAATTTGAGCGATCTGCTTTGCCGATGTTTCCTGGATTTGGCGAATACTGATTGATGCGTCTTCCTGGATTTTATTCCACCACTTAACAAGTAACTCATTCGATTCACGGATTACACTTTCTGGAATGTCAGGACCTGGCTGTGTAAAAGAAAAATCATTCTCTTCTTGCCATTTTGAAAACATGTTTCCGATAGTGGTGTACGAACCACCAATCTGGCGGACGATGCTGGAAACTGTTGGGATATTATTTTTACTTTGGAGATCAGCAATGCATTGGTCGAAATCTTCCTGGGTAACATTTTTTCTTCTGCTCATATGAAGCGCTCCTGAATTTTTTCTAAATATATCAATATTGAATATCAATGTCAATATGCATTTGATTAATCATGATATATAAGGTTTAATAATTAGTAATTCAGCTTCGGAAATCAATTATGGATTCTCAAACAAGAAAAAAAAATATCAGGGCTCGGCTTAAAAGAGGTGATCTGAAAAAGCTGTCCGAAGAACTCGATATGAGCTACAGCTATCTATCCCAAGCGTTTTCACCGGGTAGCAAATTCACTTTTACAGATGAACTGGCGAGAAAGGTAGAGAAAAAAATGGACTGGCCTGTTGGTGCTTTGGAAGAAGGCCCGGAAGCGCATCCATCAGAATCTATTAATCCGATGCTGATCGTCGCCAACAAACTCCGTTCAAGAGAATTTGCACTATTTTACCGTATGAAAACGATTCGGGCTCCATACAGAGTCAATACAGGGTATTTAGCTAAAACAGCAGACATTGCCATCCTTGAAGATGATTTCACTACCTACGCCCTTGGTAAGCAGTCTGAAGACATAACTAATGAACAGTGTGTAGCGGATTTGGTTTTGATGATGGCAATGTCAGGGGCGAAGTATGGCTTTTTGTACTCGCCAAGCTCTGGCATTGATCCTGCCTGGCAAAACGCTCACAGATATTTCGACGAAAAAAGAGAAAGTAGGTGGTTTAAAAACAGTTCAGGTAAGGTAGTCGAAATTGAAGAAAGTCCTGATAATGTGTTTGAGCATGTGGGCATTTAAGTAGTAATAGTAGTATTGCTACTACTTGATGACGGAGTCTAACCAAGCAGTCAAACACAACATGCAGAGTGAATGCACTAAGCAAGGCTTTTGATGCATTGAAAGCCATTGGTCATACTGGTGCGCGGACTTTGATGATAATAGGCAAATCAAGGCTATTTCTAAGGCATTTTTGCTATGGTGCTTTAAGACTATTCTCAAATTTTTTGAGAAATTTTAGTGACTTTATTCTTTCAGCTGTCATCCGGGGTCTGAGCTTCTTCCTGAGAAGCCATTTTACGTCTTCAAAATCCCAGGTTTTTGCCATTAGCGACTTAAGTGTATCCCGGTTGAGATACTCATCTTGACTAATTGTCCGTAATTCCGTTTTACCCAGTGAAGCCATGATAGATGGGCCTTGTCTCTGCGTAATAGGGGAGAGCCGTGTTGTTGCAGTAACAGACTGGTAAAGGCGTTGAGCAGAAGCATAGTCCCCTTCAGTAGCAGCCCGATTTAGAGCCTGATTGATGTCAGTATAGGCATCCTCAAGGGAGGAGTAATCATGACCAGCAATACGAACTTGGTCTGTACCGTCAGTCAGTGTGTGTGAGTTATAGACTGCAGGATAGCTTGAGTGTTGAATGGCACAAGTCCCTCTTCGGGCAGGATCCCAAATCTTCAATGGTAATAATTTCCGCATCCTGGATCCAAATGCGATGCGACGTGCTTTAAGCTTTTGAGACCACATTGCAATGATTCTTGCAGATTTATTCTGGTATTTGTGGAGCCCCCAGAAGGTTTTTACCATATATCTTAAGCAGGCCTTGACGTTACGTGAAGGCTCGAAATGAACTGCGCCTTGCATGGAGTCAGGAAAGAAGAAAAAACGCTGCAGAGCCGCTTCTACGCGCTCCTGCTCATCGGTAAACAAGGTAATGTGCATATGTGGTGTGCCATCGCTATGCGTTTCTATGCCCCTTACCCATTCAATGCGAATTTTATTATTACGCAACCAGGCATTGAATTGAGCCCAGCGTTCGGTAAGTAGCTTTGCTGATTCATCAGGTGTCATCTTGTTCCAGTTCAATCTGGATACGTGGTATTGAGATGGTAGTGTGATGGTGACAAAAAACGGATCCAGGCCGTCTTTCATTGCAAGGCTGGCAATACCCATAGCTCTTGCCAGGTAGCAGGATGAGCGTGAGTACTGTTTTTTGCTCTGTGAGGCAGCGTAGACAGCGTGATAAAAGCTATATCCAGCGATGCGTACAGCGGATTTTGCTACCCATCCAAGATAATCTTTGTCATTACTGTCATGGATAAGTCTGGCGTTATGAACGATTGAGGTGTAACTGGCAGCCGCTTTCAGTAATCGCCTGATGTGTGGTCGCAGTTGTTTAAATGACGGCGCAGCTGAAATAGGCTTGTCAAACATGGCATGCAGATGGCCTATGACTTCATCATAACTTAGCCTGTCTTCATGCACCAGATAATGGATGTCATCATAAATCTTGTTTGCCAGGATGGCGATATTGTCGTTTGTTACTCTCATCATTCATGCCTACTTGAAACATTGGCTTTGATCAGGCTGTGATTCTTTTATGCACCGCATCTAATGTCACACATACGCTCTCAAAAGCATGAATAACATTGATTTAGGCCCTCGTCAGAAATGAAAAAGCCCGCGAAAAGCGGGCTCTCTCGTTCCGCCTATTCGGCGGTAGACAACAAGACGAAGTTAGTAAACGTCTGTTTTTTTATGAACCGCCTATTCGGCGGTAGATAGCAAGACGAAGTTAGTAAACGTCTCTTTTTTTATGAACCACCTATTCGGTGGTGAAGTATCACATAAGACACTGATTGCTTGATGTGATGGAGAGATATTATACAGAATTAAATATTGATGTCAATACTTAATGTCAATATATTGTGAGTTTTATTAAAAGCAAATGACCAATATCTCCGCCTGGGTCGGCGAAAACCTTAATTAACCTAACTTTAGAAGGAAAAGTCCACTTCGCATCTACCTGGAATATTAATGTCTGTTTAGATAATTGAGATCGAATTGTGTTAAATGTGTTTTTGAGGGGGCAGATGCTCAGAGTCACAAACGAGCCCACTCTGCTACAATCACTCAACTTGATAAGCTTTGAGTTGTCAGGATGACGAAACCACAAACGATTCAAATCTTTCTTCCCTTCGGTAATCCTCAGGGGACACGTGTCGCTGAAATAACAACGCGAACGGTTAGAGTCTTCGATATTCCCCGTAAGCTGCTGCCTGAATTTCTCAATATGACCGAGTCTACCCAGGTTGGCTTGTACTTCTTATTCAGCGAAGTGGATAACGAAGATAGTATATCCTGCTACATCGGCCAGAGCGGTGATGTCGGTAAAAGACTGCAACAACATCATCAGAAAAAAGACTTCTGGCATCGTGCCATTGTCGCGGTGTCCCTCACTAATACCATTACTGATACGCACGCCAAGTACTTGGAATGGGCGTCGATTAAATTGGGACAAGCTTCTGGCCGCTTCCAACTTGAAAATGGCAACTCCGGTTCCAAGCCGCACACGCCGGCACCACTTGAAGCCGACTGTGAAGAAATACTGGAAACCATCCGCGTTTTGATGAGCACTATGGGCTTTCCGGTCATGGAGCCATTACCCAGCCACACCAAAGAAATCCAGAGCACGATTTATTACTGCACGGCCAGAGGCGCCAATGCTCGGGGCATTTTAAGTTCGGAAGGCTTTACGGTCCTCAAAGGCTCCACCTGTGCCATTAAGCCCACAGCCAAAGCCACACCACAAAGCATCAAAACACGCCGTCAGAAACTCATTGATAACGGCGTACTGGTGAATGATGTTGATGCCTTGGTATTTGCCAAGGATTATTTATTCCAATCCCCCAGTGGGGCATCATGTAGTGTGATTTACCGCACCTCCAATGGCTGGAAAGACTGGAAAACAGCAGAAGGCGTCGATTTGGCGACCAGCGAAGAAAATAAAACATCGCTTCAACACAATTAAAAGACTACACACCAATATGGCCAAAACCAAAGCAACAAAAAATAACAAAAGTTTCGAACAGACCCTGTGGGAAAGTGCCGACAAGCTGCGCGGTACGGTGGCGTCGTCGGAATATAAACACATCGTTCTCAGTCTCATCTTCCTCAAATTCGTCAGTGACAAATTTGAAGCACGCCGCCAGGCACTGATTGATGAAGGGCAGGCCGACTTTGTCGATAAGGTCGAGTTCTACACCATGAAGAACGTGTTCTTCCTGCCGGAAGAATCACGCTGGTCAACCATTGTTCGTGAAGCCAAGCAGGAAGATATAGCCCTTCGTATCGATACCGCACTACATACTATCGAGAAGAGTAATAAAAGCCTGCGTGGTGCTTTGCCGGATAACTACTTTTCGCGTCAGGGGTTGGAGCCACGCAATCTCGCCTCGCTTATCGACACGATTAACAACATCGATACCACATCAGACCGTGAAGAAGATGTGGTCGGTCGAGTGTACGAATATTTCCTCGGCAATTTTGCGGCTTCAGAAGGCCAGCGAGGAGGAGAGTTCTACACGCCAAAATGCGTGGTTAACTTGATTGCTGAAATGATTGAACCCTACCGGGGCAAAATTTATGACCCCTGCTGTGGTTCCGGCGGCATGTTTGTGCAGTCGATCAAATTTATCGAAAGCCACGAAGGTAATAAAAAAGACATCTCCATCTATGGTCAAGAGCAAACCAGCACGACTTACAAGCTGGCCAAGATGAACCTCGCCATTCGTGGTATTGCTGCCAACTTTGGTGATGTGCCTGCAGATACCTTCTTTAAAGACCAGCACCCTGACTTAAAAGCTGACTTCATCATGGCCAACCCGCCCTTTAACCTCAAAGGCTGGCGCGGACAGGATGAACTAGTCGATGATCCACGCTGGGCAGGTTATGACGTGCCGCCAACAGGTAATGCTAACTATGCGTGGATATTACACATGGTCAGCAAGCTCTCGGAAAATGGTATCGCTGGTTTTGTACTGGCCAATGGTTCGATGAGTACTAACACCAGTGGCGAAGGTAAGATTCGTCAAAAGCTAATCGAAAACGATCTGGTGGACTGCATGATTGCCTTGCCAGGCCAGTTGTTTTATACCACGCAGATTCCTGTGTGTTTATGGTTCATCACTAAAAATAAAGATGAACAGCATTTTAGTGATGCCCGTGAACCATTCCGTAATCGTCGAGGTGAAACCCTGTTTATTGATGCACGTAATATGGGCACGATGGCTGATCGTACTCATAAAGAGCTTACCACTGATGATTTAGTTGAAATCACTCGCACTTATCACGCATGGCGCGGTGAAGCGAAAGATGGCACTTATCAAGACCAAGCAGGTTTTTGTAAATCTGCCACGCTAGATGAGATTAAAGCCAATGATTACGTGCTGACACCGGGGCGCTATGTTGGTGCAGCAGCACTTGAAGATGATGGCGTGCCATTTGAAGAGAAAATGGCAGAGCTGACTCAAGCGCTTTATCAGCAGATGGCTGAATCAGAAAAATTGGATGCAATGATTAAGGAAAATCTGGCGGGGTTGGGTTATGGGAAATGAGTGGCTAACCCAACCTTTCTTTGATCTATACGATATTCCCTCGAGGAATGGACTGACAAAACCAAAGCGAGTTAGAGGCAAGGGATATAAATTTGTAAATATGGGGGAAATATTTGCTCACGGGAGAATGCTAAATATCCCCTGTGACAGAGTACCAGCAACAGATAAGGAGCTTGAGTCATCAACTCTAGAGCCAGGTGACCTCTTATTTGCTCGCCAGTCATTAGTACTGTCCGGTGCTGGTAAATGTTCTATATTCCTTGGTGATGAAGAGACAGTATTATTCGAATCTCACATAATTCGAGTGCGCCCTAACCCAGATATTATTAGTCCAGAATATCTCTTTTATTATTTCAATAGTCCTATCGGTAGAGCTGAAATATGGAGCATTACTGAACAAGGTGCAGGTCAAGCTGGCATTAGAGGTTCAGATTTAGAAACTGTTTCAATTTCTTTTCCATGTCTAACTGAGCAGAAAAAAATTGTTTCTATTTTGGCGGCACTCGACGAAAAAATCGAACTCAACCGACAGATGAACGAAACGCTGGAGGCGATGGCGCAGGCATTATTTAAGAGTTGGTTTGTGGATTTTGATCCGGTGATCGATAATGCACTGGCGGCGGGTAATGAAATACCCGAATCGCTGCAGAAACGTGCCGCTGTTCGTCAAGCCTTGGTTGAACAACGCAAACCTTTGCCCGCAGATATTCAATCGCTTTTTCCTGACCGTTTTGTTTTCACCGATGAAATGGGCTGGGTGCCGGAGGGGTGGGCTACGAAATCTGTTGATGAGTTGATTGAACTTACTGGTGGGGGCACCCCCAAAACATCGGTCGAAGAATATTGGGACGGTGAGATTCCTTGGTTTTCTGTGGTCGATGCGCCATCAGAATCAGATGTATTCGTTATCAATACTGAGAAGCATGTTAGTGATTTAGGGGTGAAGAACTCTTCAACAAAAATTCTTCGCCCTGGTACAACAATTATCAGTGCAAGAGGAACTGTTGGTAAATGTGCTTTGGTAGCTGTGCCAATGGCAATGAACCAGTCTTGTTACGCAATTGTTGGAAGTGAGGGTTATGGTGACGAGTTCACATATTATCTTGTGCGTTATCAAGTAGCCGGCTTACAGCAACGAAGTCATGGCTCTGTATTCAGTACAATTACGAGAGATACTTTTAGAACTATCAACGTGGCTGCTCCGCCTCAAGAACTCAGCACCAAATTCTCAGAACTTGTATTGCCTTCATTCGAAAAGATACGGGGCAATTTATTTTCCAATGAGCAGCTTACTGGTATTCGCGATGTTCTCTTGCCCAAACTTCTCTCAGGCGAACTTACTATCTCTGATGCTGAAAAACAGGTAGCTGTAGCAGTATGAGCCAATTCACCGAAGCCAAATTAGAGCAAGCCATTATTGAGTTGATTGAACAGCAGGGCTACCTCTACACGGCTGGTGAAACGCTTGATCGCGATCGGTCTGAGGTGATGATTCGTGAGGATTTGGAAGACTTCTTACGTGAACGCTATGCCAGTGATGGTTTAACCGAAGGTGAACTGGAAACCATCATTCGGCGTTTAATCAATTTCAGCTCTGCGGATTTGTATGACTCCAATCGTGCCATCCATAAGTTGGTCGCCGATGGCTTCGTGCTCAAACGTGATGACCATACGCAAAAGGATTTGTTTATCCAGCTGATTGATTACGATAACAGTAGCAATCGTTATCGCATCGTCAATCAGCTGGAAATTGAAGGCACAGAAAAGCGCATCCCCGATGGCATTTTGTATATCAACGGTTTGCCTCTGGTGGTGTTTGAATTTAAGAGTGCCATCCGTGAACAAGCGGTTTTGCACGATGCCTACGTGCAACTCACTACCCGTTATGCCCGCGATATTCCCGAGCTGATGAAATACAACGCTTTGTGTGTGATTTCCGATGGGGTGAATTCCAAACTGGGTTCGTTATTTGCCCCTTATGAGTTTTTCTACAGCTGGCGCAAGGTGACGGGCAATGAGGCAATAGGCGAGGATGGTATCAATGCCCTGCATACAATGCTTGAGGGCTTGTTTGACCAGCGGCGATTATTGGATGTCGTCCGTCATTTTGTGTTGTTCCCGGATGTGTCGAAGCGGCAAGAAAAGATTGTCTGCCGCTATCCCCAGTTCTATGCCGCGACCAAGTTGTATCAGAACATTCTGGAACATCGAAAACCGGAAGGTGATGGTAAAGGTGGCACCTATTTTGGTGCGACTGGCTGTGGCAAAAGCTACACCATGTTGTTTCTGACACGCCTGTTGATGCGCAGTGTCGATTTTGAAAGCCCAACCATTGTGTTGATTACTGACCGTACTGACTTGGATGACCAGCTTTCCAAGCAGTTCACCAATGCCAAAGGCTATATTGGTGACCAGACCGTGATCAGTGTCGAAAGTCGGGCACAGTTACGGGAGTTGTTAAAAGGTCGGACCAGCGGCGGCGTGTTCCTGACTACGATTCATAAGTTCACCGAAGATACCGAGTTACTGACTGACCGGAATAATGTGATTTGTATTTCGGATGAGGCGCACCGCAGTCAGGTCAATCTGGATCAGAAAGTGCGGGTGACCGAGAATGGCGTAAAAAGGACATTCGGTTTTGCCAAGTATTTACATGACTCTCTGCCCAATGCGACCTATGTTGGCTTTACCGGTACCCCTATCGACGCCACGCTGGATGTGTTCGGTGAGGTCGTGGATAGCTACACCATGACCGAATCGGTACAGGATGAAATCACCGTTCGGATTGTCTATGAAGGCCGGGCAGCCAAAGTCACTTTGGATAGTGCCAAGCTGCAACAGATTGAGGATTACTACAAAGACGTTGCCGAAGAAGGCGCGAATGAGTACCAGATTGAGGAAAGCAAACGCACCATGCTGAGCCTGAACTCCATCTTGGGTGATAAAGATCGCATCCGGGCTCTGGCTGAAGACTTTGTTCAGCATTATGAGAACCGCCTTGAGGAAGGCGGCACGGTGATGGGTAAGGCGATGTTTGTCAGTAGCTCACGGCTGATTGCTTATGACCTATACAAAGAACTGAAAGCCTTGCGGCCAGCCTGGTTTGAGGTAAAGGAAAGCGACGGCACTACAGAGCTTACCGAACAGCAGCGTAAGGACATAAAGCCATCGGAACGGGTAAAAATGGTGCTGACCAGGGGTAAAGATGATCCCAAAGAATTGTGGGATTTACTCGGCACCAAAGAGTATCGCAAA
This sequence comes from Methylophaga sp., assembly GCF_009711715.1. Classification (GTDB taxonomy): domain Bacteria; phylum Pseudomonadota; class Gammaproteobacteria; order Nitrosococcales; family Methylophagaceae; genus Methylophaga. The sequence continues at coordinate 12,544 of NZ_VENF01000001.1, forward strand.
GAATTAGATCGCCAGTTTAAAAATCCACACTCCAACTTCAAGATCGCCATTGTGGTCGATATGTGGCTGACCGGTTTTGATGTCCCATTCCTCGATACCATCTATATCGACAAACCCATCCAACGTCACAACCTGATTCAGACCATCTCACGCGTTAACCGTAAGTTCGAAGGCAAGGAAAAAGGCCTGGTGGTCGATTATATCGGTATTAAGAGTCAATTGAATAAAGCCTTGGCCCATTATTCCAAAACGGATGAGACAAACTTTGAGGATATTGAAACCTCGGTGATTGCAGTGAAAGATCACCTGGATCTGCTCAATAAGCTATTCCATCAGTTTGATGCCAGCCCTTATTACACTGGGGAATCACTCAAACAGCTTGAGTGCTTAAATATGGCAGCTGAGTTCGCTATGCTGACCGATAAGCAGGAAAAGCGCTTTATGGGGCTTGTGAAGCGTTTGAAGGCGGCTTATGACATATGCTCTGGTAGTGAGAAGCTAACCCAGCAGGAGAGAGACCAGTCGCACTTTTATTTTGCTGTGCGTTCCATCGTATTCAAACTCACCAAAGGTAACGCACCGGATACCGCTCAGATGAATGCCAAGGTCCGTGAACTGATTGAAGAAGCAGTCAAAGCGGACGGTGTAGAAGAAATCTTCAAGATGGGTGAAGGCAGTGGCGAAGTCGACATCTTCGATGAGGATTACCTGGCCAAAATTGAGAAAATCAAGCTGCCAAATACCAAGATTAAACTGTTACAACAGCTGCTGGCCAAAGCTATAGGGCAGTTCCAGAAAACCAACCGCGCCCAAGCCATTGAGTTCAGTAAACGCTTCCAGGCATTGGTTGAGAAATACAACGAGCGTAAGGAAGAAGATGTCCTGGTCAGTAACGTCCTTGAAGATTTTTCAGATGAAATCATCAAGCTGTTTGAAGAACTGAAGATTGAGATTCACTCGTTTGAGGATATGGGCATTGGTCTCGAAGAGAAAGCCTTCTATGACATTCTCAAAACCCTGATGAAGAAGTATGACTTCAGCTATCCGGATGACAAATTACTGGAGCTGGCCAAAGCGGTGAAGGTCGTTGTCGATGATAAAGCCAAGTACACCGACTGGAGTCAACGCGATGATGTGAAAGCCGAGCTGAAAGTGGATTTGATTCTGCTGTTGGCTAAGTTCGGTTATCCGCCAGTTGACCGTGATGAAGTCTATAAAGAGATTTTTGAACAGGCTGAGAATTTTAAGAAGAATGCTGCCTGAGTTTGCATAATTAGTTCAGACCTAACCGGGCACTCAAATTTGATGTTTGTTGGGCGTCAACATTATGAGTTTCAATACTGCAGTGCTTTGAAACTCACTTGAACCTTGTCACAGCCCAATAATGTTATTTCTAAAAAAGGATAACGCTCAGCCCAGCTTGCCTGGTTTAATTCTGGCTCCACTGATTCCGATATTTTCTGCTGAAATCTATTTCTTTATCTATGGGAAACGGAAGTATTTCATCAAAAGATGCCGGCAGTGTTATAGCACTTAGAGCTTCATACATGTCTTTTAATGTGGATGTTTCGTAATGTGCCCGTGTCACTTTGTTGGCACCATCCTCATTTTTTGCCCAGCCTATGATGCAGTTTCGTGTGTACTCATCTGTGACTCCAGCTTTCTTTAATAGTCGCAGAAGCGTGCTCCTAAAGGCATGAAAGCTTTTGCCGTCATGTCTTTCTCTGATTCCAAGAGAATAAAGATAATTCCTATTAAACCATTCTTCAACACGGCGTGCATAGGAGCCTCTAGCATAGGTTCTCAACTCTGGAAACAGGCGACTAGCATCCTTGTAATCGGAGCAGATCTTATATGACTTTACTTTTTGTGCGTATTCCCGAATACCCAGTTTAAGCAATAATGGATGAATGGGAACAGGCCTGAATGAATCGCCTGTCTTCCCAAGTTTATCATCAGTCTCAAAGTTAAAATCTATGATTGGAATGCCGTCTTGTTCTTTTATGTCATCACAATACAAGGAGGCGATTTGGGACATTCTACTGCCAGTCAACAAACCGATCAGTGGCAGCCAGAATTTAACTCCTTCATGCTCTGTTTTCGAGCCAAAGTTCGTAAAAAAATCGGTGGAGAACATCCGATCGAGTTCTTCGTCTGAATAGGGCGTTTTTGAAGCATTATCTTTCCGTTCTTTCTCGATTAGTCTTTCACGAAGTCCACCTGTAACTATCTTTACTTTCTCGAATGCGTTGGGAGGATTTGTCAATCCGGAATCGATTGCCCAATTAAAAAGCGTTCGATATGTTTCAAAATGCCTTTCGATAGTGGTGGCAGTGAAGCGTTCATATTCAGGTTCTTTAGACTCTAATGTAGCAATGACATCTGAAATTGATTGTTTTGCGAACTTGGTTGAGTTTTTGGGCATTCTGGCGAGGGTGTCACGAACTTCAATCGCATCTTGACGTGATATATCACGAATTTTTTTATCTTGCCCCACGATTTGGGATAGACGGTTAAATTGAGTGATTTTTCTGGTGCAAAACTCTTTCCCTTCTTCTCGCTCCCAACTCTCAGTGAATTGTTTTATGGCCTCTTCGAGTGTGGGCTCGCTTGACTTGTCATCATCATTATCTTCGTATTCAAAGCCAGCACCAGTCATTGCACGTTTAATGGTCTCTTTTATGTCTGCCTTAGTGATGATGTCTCTGATTGTCTGATCATCCAATCCGATTTTTTTCATAGCAAAGATGTCGTCAGGAGAAACATCTCGAGATGTTATTGTCTCTCGAGTGCCATCGGGCCTTTCAATGACTCTTGAAGTCGTTTGGATGTTTAAGAGTTTACCTAGATTCAACTTTTTACCACTATTCAAAACCAGCTCTCCGGACTCCGTCTTAGCAATCAAGTCTGAGCAGTATACATTGATAATCTGTGCACGATGAAGAGCTTCTGAGCCATCTCTGGTTTTGAGAGAAACAATAAACTCCCGCATGCCGATGCTATGTCGAAGATGTTGTGGGACGGCCTTACGGTAATAGTAAATCCCATTCCTGCGTGTGATCATGAATTGTCCTTGTGGCATCAAGGACAGATAGGCGCTTTGTAGCAGTTTATGTAGCAGTTTTTGTAGCAAAACAGCTTCAAAAACCCCCGCACGATAGCATTCTCAGATGGATGAGAAATTGCTTAATGCCTGCTATATCAATAACTTGGTGATATTATGTTGAGAGAACAACAAATAGAGAATTTTGGTACCGAGGGTGGGAATCGAACCCACACTTCCGAAGAAACCGGATTTTGAATCCGGCGCGTCTACCAATTCCGCCACCCCGGCAACCAAGGCCGCAAATTATAACGATTACGGTCATCTAAGTGAAGCCTTAATTTAATGCCTGTGACCTGAATCACCTTTTACGGTTATATCGCTTGACCGGGAAGTCAGAGACGAGCGAAACTCAGTATTTGCCGGAGTGGTTTAATGTAAGGTCGTTTCATGGATAAAGATTTAGGTACAAAGCAGACAAATGCAGAAAGTCTCGAAGAGTCTCTGCAGCAGGCCATTTTTGAAGGTTTTGTGGAAGTCCCCATGCTGCCTGAAGTAGCTGGTCAGGCATTGTCTTTGGCGCACGACCCGGAAGCCAGTGCCGCGCAGATGGCTGAACTTATCGAGCGTGATCAGTCACTTGCCGGTCATGTCATGCGAATTGCCAACTCAGTTGCCTATACCCCGCTGGCGAACTTGGTATCGCTGCAACAGGCCGTGGCCCGGCTTGGCATGAATGTCATTAGCGAAATCGCCCTGACGGCGGCGTTGAGTGCGAAGCTGTTCAACACGCCAGGCTACGAGGACTATGTTGAATTCAATTGGCAACATGCCATTGCCACATCACTCTGGTCTAAAGAAATTGCGAAAGCCGCCGGTATCAATACCGAAGCGGCTTTTCTTGCCGGCTTGTTACACTCTATTGGTCGTCCGGCGGTGTTGCAAACCATGCTGGAGTTGTCGAAACAGCAGGGGACCAGTCTGATGCCGGAAACGGTTTACCGGCTTGAGAATAAATACAGCCAGCCGGTGACGGAGCTGGTTGTGACCCGATGGGGCATGCCAGCCCAGGTTGTTGAGTCGATCAAACACTATGAGCAACTGGATGCCGATAGTGAGTCAGCCAAACTCGCTGCCTCTGTTCATGCGGCTTCCCGCTTTGCAACGTACATGCTGGATATTGCAGCAGAGGATGATAGAGAGACGCTAATGGATCTGGCTGCGCTGGAAGTACTGGGTCTGGATGACACTCAGATCGAACAGTTGCTGGAACAGGAAGAAATCATACAGCAGCGGCTGACGGGCCTGTCTCCCTGAGTTAAAACTATCAGCTTCAATGACGTTGCTGTAAATAAGCAGACAAGTCATTAACTTATCCTCGAGTTTTGCATTAACATCGCATTTTGATCGCAAGCCAGCCGGCGCATTCTGCTATGATCGCGCTCATGAAAACGAGCGACTTTCGATTTGACCTGCCAGAAGAACTGATAGCCCAATACCCGTCCGAACAGCGCAGTGCCAGCCGTCTGCTGGCATTGAATGGTAATGACGGCAGTCTGCAGGATCTGCAATTTACTGATTTAATGACCTTGCTTGAACCCGATGATTTACTGGTGTTTAACAACACCCGGGTGATGCCGGCACGCCTGCTGGGGCAGAAAGACAGTGGTGGTAAGGTTGAAGTGCTGGTGGAGCGGGTGCTGGATCATGAGCGGGTACTGGCGCATGTTCGCAGCAGCAAATCGCCGGCTGCGGGACGTAAGCTTCTGCTTGAAGAGCAACTGGAAGTTGAAGTGCTCGGGCGTCATGAAGCCTTGTTTGAACTTAAGTTTCTGGGCACGACCTCAGTCGTTGAGACCCTGGAAGCCATCGGACGGCTTCCCCTGCCACCTTATATCGAACGCGAAGTGAGCAGGGATGACCTGGAGCGTTATCAGACTGTCTATGCGCAAAATACCGGCGCGGTCGCAGCCCCGACAGCGGGACTTCATTTTGATGAAGCGATGCTGGCGCGTATCGAGCAGGCCGGGATTGAGACCGCCGCCCTGACCCTGCATGTCGGGGCCGGTACCTTCCAGCCGGTTCGGGTTGATGATATCCGTTCTCATCAGATGCACAGTGAGGTCATTGAAGTCAGCGAGCAGGTCAGTAAGCAGGTCAAAGCTGCCAGAGAGAGGGGAGGCCGCGTCGTCGCGGTAGGCACCACCAGTGTGCGGGCCCTGGAAAGTGCTTCACAAAATGGTGAAATCGCGCCTTTCGAAGGCGAGACCGATATCTTTATCTACCCCGGTTACGAATTCAAAAGTGTTGATGCGATGGTGACCAACTTTCACCTGTCCGAATCAACCCTGTTAATGCTGGTATCTGCTTTTGCCGGCAGGGAACATATTCTTAACGCCTATCAGCATGCCATTGAGCAACGTTACCGCTTTTTCAGTTATGGCGATGCGATGTTTATTACAAGGAATAAGGGATGACCTCACTGGAAAACATTCGCTTTGTGCTGGTGGGCACAACGCATCCGGGCAATATCGGCGCGGCGGCAAGAGCAATGAAAACTATGGGCATCAGTAATTTGCACCTGGTTTCTCCCAAGATTTATCCCAGTGCGGAGGCAACTACCCGGGCCTCCGGTGCCGATGATGTGCTGCATAAAGCCGTGGTTCACGATAGCCTGGAATCGGCGTTGTCCGGTTGTCATTATGCCTTCGCCCTCAGCGCCCGCTTGAGACATCTGCATGTGCCGGTTATGAATCCCCGGCAGGCGGTGGAGCAGTTGGAAAAATTTGATGACGATACCCATATTGCCATCGTGTTCGGCCGAGAGCATTCCGGCCTTTCCAACGATGAACTGGATCGCTGTCAGTATCTCGTTAACATTCCGGCAAACCCTGACTACAGCTCACTTAACCTGGCGGCTGCGGTTCAGGTTGTTGCCTATGAATTGAGAATGAGTTTTAAACCTGTGATTGATTTCGGCAGAATAGGTGAGGAGCGTGAAGCGATTACAGCCGATGATTTGTCACATTTATACGCGCATTTCGAGCGTTCTCTGACTACTATCGGTTTTTTGGATCCGGACAACCCGCGTTACCTGATGCGCCGCATCCGGCGTTTATTCAATCGTGCAGACCTGGATCGCAATGAACTGCATATCATGCACGGGATCTTACGCGCCGCTGAAACCAAAGCGAGGAAAACAGATGAGTGAACATATCAGCCGCTGGCAACGAATCAAGGAAGACATCAACTGCGTCTTTGAACGTGATCCGGCTGCGCGTAATGTATTCGAGATCGTCACCACCTATCCCGGTGTCCATGCTGTACAGTTGCACCGCTTTAATCACTGGTTGTGGCAGAAAAACTGGAAATGGCTGGCGAAGTTCATCTCGACCCTTGCCCGTTGGGTCACCGGGATTGAGATTCATCCCGGTGCCAAAATCGGCCGTCGCTTTTTCATTGACCACGGTATGGGGGTGGTGATTGGTGAAACGGCGGAAATCGGTGATGATTGCACGCTGTATCATGGCGTTACGCTGGGCGGAACCTCCTGGAAAGAGGGCAAGCGTCATCCCACGCTGGGCAATGATGTGGTCGTCGGTGCCGGAGCCAAGGTGCTCGGACCGATCAAATTGCATAATGGTGCCCGTGTCGGTTCCAATGCCGTCGTAGTGAAAGATGTCGGTGAAGGTGAGACTGTGGTCGGCGTACCGGGGCGGATTGTCAGAGCCAAAGCCGAGATGACCGAGGATGAAAGACAGCAGCAGAAACTGGCGCAATCAGTGGGCTTTGATGCCTACGGCACTTCCAGTAAAAGCCAGGATCCGGTCGCCACGGCCATTCATGGTCTGATTGAACATATTCAGGCCATGGATAAGCGGGTTGAATCGCTGCGTGAAACGATTCATCGTCTGGGCGGCGAATTGCCCGAAGACGTCGATATGCCTGAGCTAGACAACTGCGATATCTCTAAAGAAAATGATGATTCAAAAGTTGACTAAAATAGTCAGGCATGTACACTTAATAGATTGATTTTATTCTGGATTGAAACATGCGTTTGACCACCAAAGGGCGCTATGCAGTCACAGCGATGCTGGACCTCAGCCTCAATTACGGCGTGGGTGCAATTACCCTGGCAGATATCTCCGAGCGCCAGGGTATTTCTTTGTCTTATCTTGAACAATTGTTTGCACGCCTGCGTAAACAGGGATTGGTCAGCAGTTCGCGCGGTCCGGGCGGCGGTTACCGCCTCAGCCGTGCTGCCGATAACATCACTGTGCTGGATGTGATATCGGCAGTTGATGAAAAAGTCGACACCACCCAGTGTGAAGGCCGTCAGAACTGTCATGGTGAAGAGCAGTGTCTGAGTCATGAATTGTGGCAGAGCCTGAGTGACCAGATCCGGGTTTATCTGGACGGTATAACACTGGCCCAGGTTGTCACTAATTACGAAAAAAAACGTAGCGGCGAAAAAGTCATTCAATTTGACGTCGTCTGAGCAGGTTTCAGTGATGTCATTCACCTATCTCGACAATAATGCCGGGGCGGGACTGGCGCCGCATGTGCTCGATGCTATGTTGCCGTATTTGCAGCAACAGCAGGGCAACCCGTCAAGCAGTCATCGCTTCGGTCGTTATGCCCAGTCTGCCCTTGATAAAGCCCGTCAGCAGGTCGCCAGACTGGTCAACGCGCAACCTTCACAGGTAATTTTTACCAGTGGGGGGACCGAGGCGAATAATCAGGCTATTGCCGGTGTGGCTGAACTGTATGACAGCGGTAAAATTCTGGTCGGTGCGACTGAGCACCCGGCAATGCTGGAACCGGCTCGGCGGCTTCAGCGTCATGGCTTTGAACTGGCACTGATCCCGGTTGATAAAAATGGTTATGTTGATCCCGAGACGCTGGCCGGGATGATTGACGATAACACTCGACTGGTCTCGGTTATGTGGGCCAATAATGAAACCGGGGTGATTCAGGACATACCGGCATTGGCCTCTGTCTGCCACCGCAAAGGTGTACCGCTGCTCACCGATGCCGTTCAGGCAGCCGGTAAATTGCCGGTGGATATGACCGCGGCAGGCGTTGATATGCTGACCTTGTCGGCACATAAATTCGGTGGCCCCAAAGGCGTTGGTGCCTTGATTGTCTCTCCGGGACTGGACTGGCCAGGTTATATTCTGGGCGGTGGTCAGGAAGAAGATAAACGCAGTGGTACTGAAAATGTGTCGGCGATTGTCGGCTTCGGTGCTGCCGCTGAGTATGTGCAGTCGCATCTTGAAGACTATCAGCAGCATTGCCGGAAGCTGCGGGATCTTCTGGAACAGCACTTGAAACAGATCCCGGGCGTCACCATTTTTGCCGGTGAGGCCGACCGGTTGCCTAATACCTGCTTTTTTGCTTTACAGGGCTTTGATTCAGACACCATGCTGATGGCACTGGATAAGCAGGGGTTTGCAGTGTCGAGTGGATCTGCCTGCGGTACCGGCAGACAAACGCCCAGCCATGTGCTGACAGCCATGGGCGTACCCGACCCGATTGCATTGGGAGCGATTCGGGTGAGTGTTTCGATGCAAAATAGTGTCGAAGAAATTGAAGAGCTAGCCAAAGTGCTGGAAAAAGAAGCAAATCGCTTCAGTCATTTATTGAACAGGTGAAATATGATTACCTTAACTGAATCAGCCATTAAACGAGTCCGCGATATGATGAGCAAACGCGAAGGCGGCGTAGGCCTGCGTATTGGTGTGGTCAAAAGCGGCTGTTCCGGTTACAGCTATGCCCTCGATTATGCAGACCAAGTCGCTGCCGATGATGTTGTTATCGAGCAGGGCGATGTGAAAGTGGTTATCAATGAAGAAGCCATGCCGATGATGGAAGGTATGGAACTGGACTTTGTCCGGGAAGGACTCAATCAGAGCTTTAAATTCATCAACCCTAACGTCACTTCGGAATGTGGCTGTGGCGAGAGTTTCAGCGTTACCAAATAATTCATCGCAGGGCGTTCAGCCCTGCAATCTCTCCATCAGATAACACAGACAGTCCTGTTTGATGACGCGCTCATTCAACGTCATCATGGAGGGCATGGTTGGTCGTTTGAACATCAACTCGTCATCGCGCAGTTCAAAATACCGGTGACTGACGTCATCGCCGTTCTCATCCCAAGCTTCAACCGGTAAAAAGCTGTTGCTGTTAACTCGCCCTAAAGCCGTACCGGCGGGAACCTCAAAGAAATTCATCTTTTCCAGATCCCGATCCAACTGCAGTACCACATCACTGTCATCAAAACTGAAAGCGACGTCAGGGCGTACTTTGACCTGAGCGACAGTATGAAATAGATCGATATCCTGCGGGTGGACCGGGTGATCAGGCAGTTCACTGAGATTCAGGCAACTATCAATAAAATCATAAGCGTGTTTGACCCCGTATGTCTGATCCGGGCGGCCGCACTCCAGGGTCACGGCCGGACAGAGTTGGGCGAAAGCCATCGACTGCACGCCTTTGGGGCGGGTGAAATAGACGACAAAGCGGGCAAACAGCGTCGCCAGTTGCTGATAAGCCGGTTCCAGTCTGTTGATGCAGGCATAGTGGGGGTTGAGACCCGTGTTGTTGTGAATGTCCACGCTGGCAAACAGATTATGATCAGCCATGGTATTGACGATGGTTTCTGCCATCCGGGTTTCCGCACAGGGGGCATACTCAGTGCCGGGCCATATGCGATTGAAATCAGCCTGATCATCTCGTCGACGTAGTCCGTCTCTTGCTGCTTCAACATTACCAAAGAAAACAGACAGGTTACGCGGAAGCAGACGGGACTGATATTTTTTCAGCAGTTGTTGCACGGCCAGTAAACCGGTGGTTTCGTTGCCATGCAGCATGACTGAGAGGAATAGGGTATTGTTCTGCTTGCCCTTCAGATGAAGCAGAGTCGGCCCGGAGAGCACTTTATGCAAATCCCTGGCATCGCTGTCCAGCAGACCCGCTGGAATACTATCGAGCTGTTGCAGTAAGTCTTGTTTCAAATCGGCCATCGGCTCACCACCTCGCCTTGTTGCTGATGATGCAGGTAATACCTGCTCATCCTGCCAAAATCTTTACCATATTCAGCAATAAAAGCCTGTTGCCAGTCACTGCCTGTTTGCTGCCGTTCAACTCTTTCGGCAATGATCCCGAGGTATTTATCGCGGTCCGCAGTTTTGATACCCAGCTTGTCCAGGCCCTGTGCTGCCAGTGGCAGACAGGTCTCGAGTATAAACTGCTGTAATGGCTGATGCGTGCCCTCAAAGTCGACTATCGCAGTGTTCAGACCATAGCGTGCGGCCTTGTAAAAATTATCCCGCGCATCGCTGAACGCCAGTTCCGTGCCATAGGCGATAATCCGGTCACACAGCGCATGACTGAGTCCATAATAAAATGCCGCGTTAGCCAGCATGTCGGCTACTGTGGGTCCGGCAGCCGGCACCCGGTGTTCTATACGGATATGGGGTTTGCCCCCGTTAAAACCGATGAGTGGCCGGTTCCAGCGCCAGATGGTGCCATTGTGTAAACGCAGGTGTTCCAGCTTGTCACTGGCTTCTCCCAGATCAACGGGTAGCAGAACAGGATAATGGGCCAGGTTTTCTTCAAAGCATTCGAAAATGGAATGGCGGGCATAATCACTGCCGAAACTGACACGTTTAACCGGGCCGTGCGCCGCACCGGCGAAACCACCGGCTTCAATCGCCTGTTCGAATAGTGGGATCCGGGTTTCCTGCCACAGACTGTGACCAAAGAGAAAAGGGGAGTTGGCACAGACGGCGACCATCGGTGCCGAAGCCATCAAAGAGGCATTATAGAAGTGATGTGCTACATTGACCGGCACCTGAGTGTGTAGCTGCAGAGAGGTGGCAGCGGACTCCAGCATGACATCGTGATGCGTCAGTTTGAGATGGTCCTCGCCGCTGATATCCAGTTTTACCGGTTTACCGCGGGCAGCCAGGATCTGTTCATTGAGTGCGCGATAGCGATTCATATCCGACATGTTCAGCACATTCAGATCATCCTGTGCCAGGGTAGGCAGAATGCCTATCATCAGCAGTTCACCTTCCAGCCGCTGCGCCTGCTGGCTTGCATTGGACCAGGCGTTTTGCAGCTGGCGATGTAACTGGCTGATCGCATCACCGGTCAAAGGTACCGGTTCGGTGTTGAATTCGATATTGAACTTGGCCAGTTCGGCATTGGCCAGGGGATCATTGAGCAATTTCAGGAAAGCATCGTTAAGCGGGGCGGGTCGCATTGCTTTATCCACCAGCCAGGCTTCGAGTTCGATTCCGGCATAGCGCGTTTCATGTAACCGCAGTGCATCGCTGAGCAGATGTTGCAAGCGTGAAGTCTCATCTCGAAGGTGCTCACTGAAACGCTCGAAATCTCTCGCTGTGAAGCTGACGCCCGCAATTTCTTGGCCCATGGATGATGCCTTAGGTTGCTATCCTGACCCTAGCTTATAGCAGGCCGTAGAGATAAGCCAAGTTTCTAAAAATTGGGGCCTGCTTGCCTCTGCTGCTATGATCTGCGCATGGAAAAAACAGCGAACCTTGAGTTTGATGCCGCTCATATCTGGCATCCCTACACCAGTGTGGCCCATCCGCCGCTGCTGCACGAAGTGGTGTCTGCTGACGGCGTGAGGCTGACCTTAAGTGACGGACGTGAAATTGTTGATGGCATGTCCTCATGGTGGTCGACTATCCACGGCTATAACCATCCACGCCTGAATCAGGCTGCCAAATCACAGTTGGATAAGATGTCACACGTGATGTTCGGTGGCCTGACCCATGAACCTGCAGTGAATCTTGCCCGTAAACTTATCGATATTACCGATGAGAGCCTGCAATTTGTTTTTCTGGCTGATTCCGGTTCCGTCTCGGTCGAAGTAGCGATAAAAATGGCGATTCAACACTGGTTTGCCCAGGGACAACCGCGTAAGCAGCGACTGATGTCGCTTCGTAATGGTTATCACGGTGATACCTTCGGGGCCATGTCGGTCTGTGACCCGGTCAATGGCATGCACTCTATGTTTGAACAGGTCCTGCCCAAACATCTTTTTGCGCCTGCACCGTCCTGCCAGCGTGATGAGGATTGGAACGACAGTCACATTGCCGACTTCAGACGCTTAATCCGCGAACATCATCATGAACTGGCTGCCGTTATTCTTGAGCCGCTGGTGCAGGGCGCCGGTGGTATGCGGATGTATTGTCCAGAATACCTGCGACAGGTCAGGGCTTTGTGCGATGAATACGGTGTATTACTGATTTTTGATGAGATTGCGACCGGCTTTGGCCGTACCGGTACCCTGTTCGCATACGAGCAGGCCGGCATCGTTCCCGATATTCTGTGTCTGGGCAAGGCCCTGACCGGTGGCTATATGACACTGGCGGCGACGCTATGTAACCGGAAAGTGGCGGAGGGTATTTCGGCTGATGGTCAGGGTGTGCTGATGCACGGGCCTACATTCATGGGCAATCCTCTGGCCTGCCGTGTCGCTGCGGAGAGCATTGATTTGCTGTTGGAGTCAGATTGGCAAAGCCAGGTCTCGCGGATTGAACAGCAGCTCAAGGCCGAGCTCACGCCCTATGAGTCTCATGATCTTGTCAATGAGGTCAGGGTTAAAGGCGCAATCGGGGTCGTCGATTTGAACCGGCCGCTGGATGACTGTATGGACTGGTTGCCGGGCTTTATCGTGGCGCAGGGCGTTTGGATACGGCCATTCAGAACAATGATTTACATTATGCCGCCGTACATTATCAACACCGACGATCTGCATTTGCTGACCTCGGCTATCGGTAACATGCTGGATGAAATTGTACGTAGGCAAGTGGTTGAGGCTTAAGGAAAATCCTGACCGCAATCGCGGAAAGCACTGATGTTCGGATGGATGCTGAAGGGTAAACTGCACCACAGTTATCAGAATGACTGGTAACGCAATAACCCTACGAGGACTGTATTATGTGGACTAAACCAGAATATTCAGACATGCGTTTCGGCTTCGAAGTCACTATGTATATTTGCAATCGCTAAAATATCGTGATTTCATCAAAAAGGCCCTTGAATTGTTTCAAGGGCCTTTTTTGTTTCAGCCAGCCTGAAATGTTCCTGTAAGCTCCAGAATGACCGGTTTCTGAACGAAGATTCTCTACCGGTTATTTATAATCGCTTTTGTCAATCATATTAATTGAATTAAGTCGTTGTACCAATCTATCAGGCTCGACTACAATGCACACTGTCATTTACGACATAACCCACAAAGGAGCTAAATAATGTCATCACTGATTAATACAGAGATCAAACCATTTAAAGCGACCGCCTATCACAATGGCGAATTCGTTGATGTAACAAGCGACGATGTCAAAGGTAAATGGGCTGTATTCGTTTTCTACCCAGCTGACTTTACTTTTGTTTGCCCAACCGAACTGGGTGATGTTGCTGATCACTACGAACAACTGAAAGAAATGGGTGTGGAAGTCTACTCTGTTTCTACTGACACTCACTTCGTTCACAAAGCATGGCACGATGCGTCTGAAACCATCAAAAAAATCAAGTTCCCGATGATTGGTGATCCAACTGGCCGCATCACCCGTAACTTTGACGTCATGATCGAAGAAGACGGTGTTGCGCTGCGTGGTACCTTCATCGTCGATCCAGACGGCATCATCAAAGCAGCCGAAGTCAACGACCTGGGCATCGGTCGCAGTGCCAAAGATCTGGTACGTAAAGTTCAGGCAGCGCAATATGTTGCCACGCACGAAGGTGAAGTTTGCCCGGCTTCATGGCAGCCAGGCGAAGAAACACTGTCGCCATCACTGGATCTGGTCGGCAAAATCTAAACCAGGTCATCCTGCCAAAGACTCTGTCCGGGCATTGCGCCCGGGCACAGTCCACTTATTGTTAACTGATTACAGGTATTTATCATGTTGGATGCAAACATCGCCGCACAATTGAAAGGCTACATGCAAAACATCAAACGCCCAGTCGAGTTGATTGCGGCGCTGGATGACAGTGCAAAAGCCAATGAAATGCGCGAGTTGCTGCAGGAAATTGCAGATATGTCTTCACAGGTGAGCTTCATTGAAGACGTTCACAGCGACAGCCGCAAGCCTTCATTCCAGATAAAACAACCAGACGGTGAAGAGAAAATCCGCTTTGCCGGTATCCCGATGGGACACGAATTCACTTCTCTGGTGCTGGCATTGCTGCACACGGGCGGGCATCCAACCAAACTGGAAGACGAAGTCATCGAACAGATCAAGAATCTGGAAGGTGAATATCACTTCGAGACATATATTTCATTGTCGTGCCAGAATTGTCCGGAAGTGGTCCAGGCGCTCAACGTTATGGCCATTCACAACCCGAACATCAGTCACACCATGATTGATGGTGCGCTGTTCCAGGACGAAGTCGATGAGCGTCAGATCATGGCGGTACCGACTATATATCTTAACGACAAGAGCTTCGGTCAAGGCCGTATGAGCCTGCCGGAAATCATTGCCAAACTGGATAAAGGTGCGGTCAAGCGCGAGGCTGAGAAAATCAGTGCCAAGGAAGATTTTGATGTACTAATTGTCGGCGGTGGTCCTGCCGGTGCTTCAGCGTCGATCTATGCCGCCCGTAAAGGTATTCGTACCGGTATCGTGGCCGAGCGCTTTGGTGGTCAGGTGATGGACACCATGGCGATAGAAAACTTTATCTCGGTCAAGGAAACGGAAGGCCCGAAGCTGGTCGCTGCCCTGGAAGAACACGTCAAGGAATATGAAGTTGACGTCATGAATCTGCAACGTGCCAAAAAGCTGAGCAAGAAAGACAACATGATCCAGGTCGAGTTGGAAAGTGGTGCGACGCTGAGCAGTAAAACCGTGATTCTGGCCACAGGTGCCCGTTGGAAACAATTAGGTGTACCCGGTGAGGAAGAATATCGGGGTCATGGCGTGGCTTACTGCCCGCACTGCGACGGTCCCCTGTTCAAAGGCAAACCGGTTGCCGTGATTGGTGGTGGTAACTCCGGTGTTGAAGCGGCAATTGACCTTGCTGGTATCGTCGGTCATGTCACGCTGATTGAGTACAACGGTGAACTGCGTGCCGATGCGGTGTTGCAGAAGAAACTGTTCTCGCTGGATAACGTGACCATCGTAACCGGTGCACAGACCACCGAGATTACCGGTGCTGAGGGCAAGGTAAACGGCCTGGTTTACATCGACCGTGCGACAGAGCAGAAACACACGCTGGATCTGAATGCGGTATTTATCCAGATTGGTCTGGTACCGAATACCGACTGGCTGAAAGACACGATTAAACTGAGCAAATACGGTGAAATCGAAATCGATAATCACGGCCAGACTTCAATGCCGGGTGTCTTTGCGGCGGGTGACGTAACCACAATCCCCTACAAGCAAATTATCATGGCGATGGGTGACGGCGCCCGTGCTGCACTGGGTGCCTTTGATTACATCATCCGCAGTGATTTTGATGATGAAGAGAAAACCAACGCCGCCTGATAAGCTGCTGGTTTTATTCTGAACCCGGGGCCTCGTCAACCAGATCCAACAGGTTGACGAGGTTCATTTTTATTGCAAGGCGGGTCAGCTCGATATCACTGCTGACACCGAGTTTTTTCTTGATGATGTAATGCGAGTTAGACACCGTTTTGGGACTGATATTGAGCAAATCGGCAATGGCCTGATTCGATTTGGCATCGACCAGTAAACGTAAAATCTCAAATTCCCTCACGGTCAGTTCGTCCAGTGCCGACTGTTCCTGCCCCAGTTTTTCCATCGCCAGTGCCTGTGCAATATCAGCACTCAGGGTGTGTTTATTCTGTGCAACCTGATGAATCGCGCGAATCAGGGCTTCCGGTTCGCTGCTTTTGGTGATGTAACCCAGGGCGCCGGCCCGGGTCGCCTGCAGTGCAAAACTGGGATTCTGATGCATGCTGAACACCAGCACCCGTGCATTGGCATCATACTGACGAATTCGTTCTATCGCTTTCAGACCACTTTGACCCGGCAGAGAAATATCCATCACCACCACATCAGGCTGATGCTGTTTGTACTGGCTGTATGCCTCGTTACCGTCGCCGGCTTCACAGATAACCTCAAACTCAGCCTGCTTCTGCAACAAAGAGCGATAACCTTCCCTGACGATGGCATGATCGTCGACCAGCATGATTGTGACAGTCTTACTCATTTTGCATTAACTCTTGGTTCGCTTCATGTATGGGCAGAGATACGGTGACCAGCAAGCCGCCGTAGCGCTGTGCCTGCAAGCTGAGACGTCCATCCAGCGCGGTGACACGCTCGTGAATGCCGAGCAGGCCCATACCCATCGTCTTCTCAAAGGACTCGGCCTGCGCGATACCGTCATCACTGATACTGATTAATACCGTCTGATCGGTCATCCGCCTGAGACTGATCTCGGCTTTCCCCGCTTTGGCGTGCTTGGCGATATTGGTCAGACATTCCTGCACGATACGATAGATATTGACCGGTAAGGGCTCAGGCAGGTTATCCAGACTCTTATCGATATCAAGCAGATACTGTGTCTGATTACCGCTGCGCTGATTCCAACTCTTGACCAGTTGCGTCAGGCTGGCACAGAGGCCGAGTTCATCGACCTCAGTGGGTCTGAGGCGCGTCAACAGATTTCGCAGGGCTTTCATCATATGTGCAGTGATATGGCTGATCGACTGGACCTCATCAAGCACCGCCGGGCAGTCTTTTCTGGCAGTCTGCGCTACTGATGCGGTTACCGCATTAATACCGGCCAGACACTGTCCAAATTCATCATGCAGTTCGCGGGAAATATAACGATGTTCCTCTTCCTGGGCATTCATCAGTTTCAGTGCCAGCCTTTTATTCTCTGCCAGCGTATGTTGCTGGCTACTGGCGAGTGCGTTAATGGCTTCGCTGGTGCGGCGCCATTCGACAATATCAAAGCTGGGAAGGCGGTAATCCAGATCCCCCTCACGCATTTTTTCCAGACCATTCACAATCCGGTGGGCCGGACGTAGCATCCGGTTGAGAGTCCAGAACATCAGTACGCAGAGGGCGAGGAAAGTCACGGTCAATACACCGGTAACAGCACGCAGATTATTCCATGCCCGGGTGGTTTCCATCTGTACATTCAGTGTCACCAGCACCGTGCCGTATCTCAAGGCGTTGAAGTTGACTGGTGTCCTGACTTCGTAGTCCGGGTTAAAAAACTGCTGATAAAGACTGCCAAACCAGTTGGGATAGGTGGTTTCCAGATCCGGCATATCATTACACAGGCTACGCTGACGGCTCTGGGTGCGAGATAGAAACTGGGTGCAGGAGCCAGGCACGCCGCCGATGCCGCGCCACTGATTGACATCAGGAAATGTTCGCGAAAAATCATAACGCTGAAACATCTGTAACAACTGTTGCCGGGTTTGTCTTTCTATCCGGTTGGCGGTTTGTTTGGCTTCAAAAATAGCCTGTTTGTCAGTCTGGTAAAGCACATACCAGGCGCTGGCGATCAGACATACCAGAGCGATCAGCAGTATCCGGACCAGAAGCTGGGCTTTTAAATTCATGCGTATTTCACGGGGCTGAAAGGAAGTTAAAGTCTAGGCTGTTAAGGGACAGCTTAAAAGCCGTAAATTCAGCTCGGGAAATTTGCCCGTAGTTTGAGGGCAGATATCTGATGCATCAATTGTGCTCTCGATTTCTAATAGCGGAGGTTAGAACAAACAACAATAAACAAACGAGAGAGAACCATGGAAATATTATTGATCGGTGCTGTAGCGATGATGGCGGCGCTTATTCTGAGTGCCTGGCTGATGACCTTTGCCAAGTGGTTCCCACTGCCAGGGGTGGATGCGTTTATCATTGACTATAAAACCATGATTCGGGCCCATGTGGATTATGCCTTGATGGCTTTGTTCAGTCTGGGGTTCTATGCTGCTGCCAAAGGCGCCGGAATCGACTTACCGGTTCTGGCATGCTGGGCTGTCGCGATTGGCGGTTTTACCAATCCGACCATTTTCACCGTTGCCGCGTTTGACATGGCATTCTGGGACAAAATGATCTGGAAGATTTTTTCTGCGGTCAGTTTTGCAATCACAACAGTAGGTTTTGTCTGGATTGGATTCACTTTTCTTCAATTTGCTTGGTAAAGTAGTCCGGCACAAAAAACACAAAAATAGCTAAGGGGAGAGAACATGGCTGAATCTCAGCTGTTACAAACGGCGCGTGATCACGCGCTGGCACTCGAGAAGGGCGTTAATGATGTCGTTGTCGGCCAAAAACAGGCGGTGCGTCTTATTCTGATTGCGCTGCATGCCCGCGGTCACGTGCTGCTGGAAGGGGGTGTCGGTGTCGGTAAAACAACCCTGCTGCGGGCATTTTCCAAGGCATTAGGCGGTGCTTTTGGTCGTATCGAAGGTAGTGTCGATATGATGCCGAATGATCTACTCTACAGCGCCTGGGTGAATGCTGAGGGCAAACCGGTCATCGACCCCGGTCCGCTGATTAGGCATGGTGAAGAAACGGCCGTGTTCTTCTTCAATGAAATCAACCGTGCCCGGCCGCAGGTTCAGTCCCTATTGCTGCGGGCGATGGCAGAACGCAGTGTTGAAGCCTTCGGTAAAGAATACCGCTTCCCGCATATGGTGGTGTTTGCTGACCGTAATGCGGTGGAAAAAGAAGAGACCTTCGAGCTGAGTGCCGCTGCTCGCGACCGTTTCCTGTTTGAAATCAATATCAGCCGTCCGGAGGAGGATGAAATCCGTCGCCGGCTGATTTTTGATCCGGCTTTCCATGATGTGGATCAGCTTCTGGCCAATATCAGTGAACCGTTACTCGACTATCGTGAGCTGAATCAGCTGGATCGTGAGATTCAGCGTTCGATTTTTGTGTCTCCTGAAATCGAAAATTATGTGGTGCGCCTGTGGGATGCCAGCTGGAAACCGGCTGAAATGGGCATTGAACTGGAAGACATCTATGTCGAGGATCTGGTCGTCGCCGGTGCCAGTGTCCGGGGTATGTCAGCCATGGTGCGTGCGGCCAAGGTCAGTGCCTGGCTGGATGGCCGCGATCATGTGCTGCCGGATGATATTCATACCGTACTTCTGCCTTCGATGACACACCGGGTCTTCCTGTCGCCGGTCTATGAAGGTCGTCGTGAACAGATCATGCCGCAATTTGTTCGCGCCCTGCGTGACCATATTGCCACGCCCTGATCATTATGGATTTACGAGACCTGCAGCCGCAGGAATTCAGCTACCGTTTTCCGGACAAGATCTTCGGTCATGTGCCCGGTGCCCATAGCGGCACTGCGCTGGGCAGCGGTGATCGATTCGCTGGCTTTGCCGACCTGTTTGATTATCCGGATCCACGCCGCCTGGATATCCGCGCCAGTATCCGCAGTCAGGCTGCGGATATCAGCCCGCAGCAACAGCGCTGGCTGGTCAAGCGTTATCAGCAGCGGGCATCGATTACACTCTGGTTGCTGGCCGATGTCAGTAAATCGATGTCAGTAGCTAGTGTGAACCATGAACGCCTGGCCAGGCTGGCGCATATGATTGCCCACTCCTCGATTGGTTTGGGCGATCGCTTTGCGATGGCTGCGTTTGATTCAATCTGGCGTCAGGACCTGACCATTATGCCGACCACACAGCGCAGTATGCCGGCATTTGCAGCGGAGAAACTGCTGACTGCAGCAGCTCCTTCAGCACCCGGTGCCGATGGTTTGTTCCATACCGCCGATCTGGTCAACAACAAGCGGGCAATGGTATTTCTGGCTTCTGACTTTTGTTTTGATCTGGATCTGGTGGAACGCAGTCTGCGAAAGCTATCACAATACACGGTGATTCCCATTATCTGGCGCCATGATGATGTGGACCATTTCCCGTCACATGCCGGCTGGGCGGAAACCCGAGATGCCGAGACCGGCCAGCGCCACAGTGTCTGGATGCGTCCCGGTATGAAAAAGCGCTGGCAGCAGCAGATGGATGATCATTTTTCCCGGTTAACCGAGTGTTTTATGCGCTATCGCATCAGACCCCTGTTTGTAGATGGTGATATCACGCCACAGCAGTTGACCGAATATTTTCACGGCATGAAAAGAGCTTAGGAATGCAGATATGCGTAATTGCTTTGTATTAGTCCTGTTTCTGTATTCTCTGCAGGCACAGGCGATAGACACCTCGATTGAACTGGATCGGAGTTGGGGCCTGTTGGTTGGTGATATGTTGACAGCGACTGTAGACCTGCCTGTGTCAGTTACAGAGCTGGACTCTCAGTCTCTGCCGCAACATGAAAAGCGCTATGGCCCGTGGCTTTATCTGCATGACACCGAACAGCAGGACAATCGCCTGATACTGCACTATCAAGTGATTAACGTGCCGGCGGAAAACCGCGAAGTAGCCACACCGGAACTGGAATTAAGAACCAAAGACGGTGAGTTCATCACCATACCGTCAGCACCCATGCAGATTGGTTCTTTTATGGAACAAAGCAGTGATGGAGAAGGGGGTACCAGCGTCATTCCACGTGGAGATATGCGACTTTTACCCACTGAGCAGACCACACTGGTGTGGCAGCTGTGGACCACACTGACTGTGCTGTTGCTGAGCAGTTTGATCTGGCTGTTCTGGCATTTCGGTCTGCGCCCTCGCCATCGTTTGCCTTTTGCTACGGCGATGTTTGAACTCAACAAAATGCGTCTGCTGGGACGCAAAGATGCTGATGCGGCCAGCCGCAGCCTGCACCATGCCTTCAACCGTTGTGCCGGACGGGTTGTGATTAACAGCGAACTGGACAAGCTCTGGCAGCAATGTCCCTGGCTGGAAGCGCTGAAGGCTGACATAGAAAGCTTTTACCATGCATCGGCAGCACATTATTTCAGTCCTTCAGCTGCTGAGCAGAAAGACTTCGAGGAGATCCTGAAGCTTGCCAAAGCCTGCCGGGAGCGGGAGCGCCTGGCATGAACCTGTTTGGTCTTGAATGGTTTAATCCCGGCTTTTTACTGCTGCTGCCGCTGGCGCTGTTGCCGTGGTTTAACCACAACCTGGATAAGACCGTGGCCTGGGTCAACCTGGTACCGGTGGATCCTTTATCACGCTTTTTCAATATCGGTCTTAAAGTCCTGTCCACCCTGGTCATTGCGGCGCTGGTGCTGGCTCTGGCGGGGCCCAGCCAGCCCGAGCAGAAAGTGGAGCGAATCGGCGAGGGCGCAGAGATTGTGCTGCTTCTTGATCGCAGCCGCAGCATGGACGACCCGTTTGCGGTCAAACATCAGGCAGCTGCAGTCAGTGTCGGCGGTGACAACTCCAAACGTAATGTCGCGCGGGATTACCTGACTGAGTTTGTCAGAAACCGGCCAGATGACCGTTTCGGTTTTGTGTTTTTCAGTACCAAGTCGGTCAACCTGCTGCCACTGACCTATGACAAAGAGGTCGTTCTGGCGACGATCAATGCCAACTCCCTTGGCAAAGGTCTGTCTGATACTAATATGGCAGAAGCCCTGCTCAGCAGCGCCGAAATGTTTGAAGGCCAGGCTTATCGCGGCTCGCGGATTGTGTTGCTGGTCTCTGATGGTGGACAGTTGTTGTCTGAAGAGGCAAAAGAACAGATAAGCCGTCTTTATAAAGAGATGAACCTCAGCATTTACTGGATTTACCTTAAGTCCAATCAGGCAATGACACTGGAAGAGTCGGATGAGGACAGTCTGCTCTGGGTCGATATTCCCGAGCGCAAACTGCATAACTTCTTCAAATCCATCGGCGTGCCTTACCGGGCTTTTGAAGCCGGATCATTGGAAGCCTTTGCCGAGGCGCTGGCAGAAATTGATCGCCAGCATTATCAGACTCTGATTGTCGAGGAAACGCTGCCGCATGAGCCAAAAACGGATGCCTTGTTATGGCTCGCCTTATTAGCGGTTCTGTTGCTGGCAGCATCTCATCTATACACCTTCTGGGGAGTAAGAAAAGCCCATGAATAAAACACTTGTTTTAGCACGCTGGCTGTTGATTCTGCTGATTATCGGCAGTGCTTTGCTGGCCGTCATCACGGCTGGACGTTTGTGGCAGGCGCAACAGGTGAACGCCTATATCAGCGATCCGGAAGCTTTTGAAACCATACCTGATGACCCGCGGGCCCGCTTTGCGCATGCCAATATGCTTGAGCGTAAGCAAAAAACCAATGAGGCCCTGGAACAATTGACCCAGGTGTTGGGGGAGGCGGATGCCGGATTATTACCGCTAGCGTACTTCAACCGCGGCAATATCAATCTGCGCGAGGCACTGAAACTGACCAGTTCTGATGGTAGACAGATTCCGCTGATTGAACTGGCCAAACAGGATTATCGCAGTGCACTGGCGCTGGATCCGCAAATGTGGAATGCCCGTTACAATCTTGAAATCGCACTGCGGGTGGTACCGGAAGATCCGGCCAATACTGAGGATTTCGAAAAAAATGTGATCAGCAGCCAGCGCTCGATTGAGAGTAAGGCATTCAAGGTTGATCTGCCATGAGGCTGAGCTATCAGAAAAGGATTACGTTGACTGCCATCATCATGACAGTGGCGCTGATTCTGGTGATGGCGGCTTTATGGATGCCGCATATTAAGCGTGATGTCAAAATCATGGACGCGCTGTTTGTGATCGATATCACTGACAGCATGAATGTCGAGGACGCCACGCTGAATGGCGATAAGGTCAGCAGACTGACCTGGGCCAAGGAGTTCACGCGACGCGCGTTTCTGGATATGCCCTGTGGGGCGCATGCCGGCCTTGCTATTTTCAGTGAAGCCAGAAGTCTGATTCTGATGAACCCGGTCGAGGTCTGCGCCAGTTATCATGATTTGACCCAGATGTTGAATAAGTTTGATCCACATATGGCCTGGGCCCGTTCCAGTGAAGTGTCGAAAGCAGTTTATACCGCCATTCGACAGGCTAAGGAAATTGAGCCCGAACCGACCATCGTGTTTGTGACTGACGGTCATGAATCGCCACCGATAAACGAGTCGTTGTTCCCACGGTTTGATGGTAAACCGGGCGAAATCCATGGTGTCATCGTTGGCGTAGGTGGTGAAGATTTACTGCCGATCCCCAAAACCAATGAGGAAGGTGAAATCGAAGGTTTCTGGGATGTGAATGATGTGATGCATCAGGACGTCTATGCCTCGCTTCGGGCAGATACCAACATGAATGTGCCGCAGGCGCGTACTGAACATCTTTCTTCGCAGAAAAAATCGCATCTGCGGACATTGGCAGATCGGGTAGGCTTTGAATTTGTGTCCTCACCGACCAAGCCGGGCAAGCTGGTTGATGTCATCAGCAAGGTATCGGAAACCCGGCCACAGACTATTGACTACGATCTTTATGCCTGGTTTGCAGGTATCGCACTGGCCCTGATCTTGCTGGTTTATTTACCTTACGGCTGGTTTATCCGAACCGATGACTAGCCAATAACAGCCCATCATAGCGGGAGCTGTCCATGCTGCACAGGAACCGCACCAGACTGTCCCGGCAGGTTGTTGACTAATGCTGAGCTGGGAACTGCCCATATTGCTGTGGCTGCTGCCACTGGCGCTGTTGCCGTGGTTCAGTCACAACACCGAAAAGACGGTTGCCTGGCAGGCCATGTTGCCACACGACCGTCTTTCCCAGTTCCTGACACTGCTGTTAAAAAGCCTTTCATCGCTCGCTATTGCCGCCTTGTTGCTGGCGCTGGCGGGTCCTTTTATTCCGGAACGCTTGGTGGAACGCAGCCGGCAGGGAGCCGAGTTTGTGATTGCGCTCGATCGCAGCCGCAGTATGGATGATATTTTTGCCCGGCCGCCGCGCAACACCTTACCGATAGAAGCTTTTTCCACCCGCAGTAAGCGCACGGTTTCGGGCGATTATCTGCTCGAGTTCGTCAAACGCCGGCCTGATGACCGTTTTGGCTACATATTATTCAGTACCCGGGCGACCGAGATCCTGCCTTTGAGTTATAACCGCGATGCCATTCTTGCAACGATAGCGGCCGGCGGGCTGGGCAAGGGCTTGTCCAAAACCGATATTTTTCAGGCGCTGAGCAAGGCGGCCAGCCTGTTCGAAGGCGAACCCTATCGCGGTTCACGCAATATCCTGTTGATTTCAGACGGGGGTGAGATTCTCGATGCCGATGAAAAAACTCAGTTACAGCGAAGATTGGCTGACATGCGTATCAATCTCTACTGGATCTATCTTCGTACGGTCAGGGGCATGACGCTCGATGAGCAGGAAGATGACAATCTGCTGTGGCTGGATATGCCGGAACGAAAATTACACACTTTTTTCAAAAGTCTGAACACGCCATACCAGGCCTTTGAGGCCGGTTCCTTAAAAGAATTTGCAGCGGCGATTGATGAAATCCATCGCCAGCAATACCAGCCGCTGATTGTTGAAGAGCGCTTACCCAAACAGTCCAGAGTCAATCTGTTTCTATACCTGGCGCTGTTGTGTTGCGCTGTGCTTGTGATGGCGCGGCTCTACACTGGCTGGGGCGTATATCGGGCCTATCGGCAATAGCCCCGGCGCAGTCGCAATAGGCCGTCGGCTTTGCTATCTTGGGCGGATAAAAGTATTAAAAATGGGTCGCTGATGAGTCAGATTTTACCCCGTGAATGGCTGGAAATTTCTCTTCCTGAACAACATTGTCGTCTCTGGCAGGATGATAACTGTGTGTTCTCGGCACCAGTTTCCACCGCGTTGAACGGAGCAGGTGAGGCCAACGGCAGTGGTTGCACGCCGCGAGGCTGGCATCAGATCCGCGCCCGCATAGGGCAGGGCCAGCCATTAAATTCAGTCTTTGTCGGCAGACGGCCCACCGGAGAAATCTATAACCCCAAACTGGCAAAGGACTTTCCTGAGCGGGACTGGATTCTGACCCGTATTCTGTGGCTGAGTGGTCTGGAAATCGGCAAAAACCGACTGGGAAATGTTGATACAATGCGCCGTTATATATACATCCACGGCTGTCCGGATTCGGCGCCGATGGGGCAGCCTCTCTCCCATGGCTGTATCCGCATGCACAATCAGGATCTGCTGACTTTATTCGACCGGGTTAAACCGGGGTTGAAAGTCCGGATTGATGAATAGGGTTCAAGAATTATGACGCTAGGGCCGTTGATGGTCGATCTGCTCGGCACTACGCTGAGTCAGGAAGAGAAAGAGATTCTGCAACATCCGCTGGTTGGCGGTGTGATTCTGTTCAGCCGCAACTTTGAAGATGCCCGCCAGATAGAACAACTGTGCAGTGAGGTTCACGCCCTCAGGAAACCGCATCTGCTGATTTCGGTTGATCACGAAGGGGGACGCGTGCAGCGTTTCCGCAAGGGCTTTACCCGTCTGCCGCCAGTGGCTTCCATTGGCAAAGCGTTTCATCAGCACCCACAACTGACCCGGGAGCGCGCGGAGCAGACCGGCTGGCTGATGGCGGCCGAGCTTCGTTCAGTCGGCGTCGATTTCAGTTTTGCCCCCGTTCTGGATCTGGATTACGGCGTCAGTGAGGTAATTGGCGACCGGGCTTTCCATCGTGATCCGAAATCAGTGATTGAGATTGCCCGCGCTTATATCCACGGCATGCGCAGGGCCTGGATGTCAGCGGTCGGTAAACACTTCCCGGGGCATGGCGCGGTGGAAGTGGATTCTCATCTGGGGCTGCCGGTGGATAACCGCTATCTTGAGGATATGCTACAGGCCGATATTCTGCCCTTCGCTCAGCTTTGCCAGAAAGAACTGGCCGGCATCATGCCGGCACATATCGTCTACGAGCAACATGACGACCGTCCTGCCGGATTTTCCCGTTTCTGGCTGCAGGAGATATTGCGGGAGCGGCTGGGATTTCAGGGCGCGATTTTGAGTGATGATTTGAGTATGGAAGGCGCTGCCATTGTCGGTGGTCCGCTGGAGCGGGCAGAGGCCGCGCTGGAGGCCGGCTGTGATATGGTGCTGGTCTGCAATAATCCGGGCAGCGTAGTCGAGGTCATTGACGGGCTCAAAATCAAACCGGATCCGCTCAGACATGCCAGACTGGTGCGTCTGCATGGTCGTCATGCCATGCCGCGGGAACAACTGCTGGCCAGCGGCGAGTGGAAGCAGGCGGTAGACACCATTGCCGGCTATTCACCGGATCCGGAAATGGAGCTGAACCTGGCATGAAACAGTGGACATTTCTGCTCCTGTTTGTATTGAGCTATGCGGCGCAGGCAGGTGTTTATCCGGGCGCTGCTGTTACCGGCCAGCAGTCAGCTAACCCCGAGAGTCAGACCGAAACAAGCAAAGCTGAACCGAACCTTCCCAGCCCGCAGGCCACGGTAAAGCAGTTTATCAATGCCATGAGCAGGGTGGCGACGGGGGACGATGATGCGATGGATAAAGCCATCGCCACGCTGGACTTATCCAAAGTCAGCCCACTGATTCAGGATGAGCGTGGTCAGCAGACAGCCAGATTATTATTCAGCGTGATTCAGCTTGCTGAGATCCCCAAGCTTGAGGCAATTCCGGTTAATACCCAGCTTGAGCAATACACCTTATTACGCACTGAAGCCGGTAATGTCGTATTGCGAGTTAATGATCAGAATAACTGGTTGTTCAGCAGTAAAACGGTAGCGCGGATTCCGGCGATTTTTGATGCGCTGACTCAGCAGCAGACATTCGCCGAAGGTGAAGAAAACACCGTCTCTTTGCCCACCAGTGTGCAATTGCGTTCTCAGATGCCGGCCGTGCTTAAACAGGGTTTTCTGCTCGAATACTGGCAATGGATTGGTCTGTTTCTGATTATTGTCATCGGTTCGATCGCCGATAAAGTGCTTGCCTGGGTGCTGAAGATCAATGTCAGCCGCTGGCAGAAAAATCGTCCCGCCTTTGAGGGGCTGGACAGTAATGTGTTGCGGCCACTGGGGCTGATGGCGATGGCGCTGATGTGGTGGTCAGGCCTTAATATGCTGGGCCTGCCGGACACCGCGTTAGTGATTTTGCTGGTCGCCGTTAAATTACTGGTTTCGCTGTCCGGCATCTGGAGTGCTTTCCGGATCGTTGATATTTTTGATGCCATGTGGACCGGCAGGGCCCTGAAAACCCATAACAAATTTGATGACCTGCTGGTGCCGATGGTCAGCAAGAGTCTTAAAGTTTTTGTCGTGGTTATCGGTATCGTGTTTGCAGCGGATAACCTCAATATTGATGTTACCAGCCTGCTGGCCGGTCTGGGCCTGGGTGGCCTGGCCTTTGCCCTGGCAGCCAAGGATCTTCTGGGTAACTTTTTCGGTTCTGTAACGGTGCTTTTGGATCGTCCGTTCAGCATCGGCGACTGGGTGGTGATCGGTGATATTGAAGGCACGGTAGAGCAGGTCGGTTTTCGTAGTACCCGCATCAGGACTTTCTACAATTCGCTGGTGACCATGCCCAATTCGATTCTAACCACCACCAAGATCGATAATATGGGAGCACGACGCTTTCGCCGGATGAAACAGGTGCTTGCGGTCACCTATGGGACCTCGCCGGAAAAAATTGAGGCCTTCTGCGAGGGGATCCGCAAGATCATTCAGCTTCATCCCTACATGCGTAAGGATTATTACCAGGTTTATTTCAATGAATATGGTGCGGCGTCGCTGAGTATTCTGGTTTATGTATTTTGGGCGACTCCGGACTGGAGCACCGAATTGCGCGAGCGGCACCGTTTCCTGCTGGATATCCTGCGCCTGGCGAAACAGCTGGAAGTTGAGTTTGCCTTCCCGACCCAGACGCTCTACCTCAAGCGCGGTGATGTGGCACATCCGGCAGCAGAACCGTTTAAACCCGGCATGACCCAGGAGGAAGCGCTGGCGCGTGGTCAGAAAGAGGCGGAGTCGATTGTCAGCCAGACCCTGAGCGGCGAGATTCCGGGTCCGGTTGAGTTTCCAAGATAATTAAGCATTCAGACAGGTTTTAGCGTTAATGGCCGAACAGTTTGTTCATTTACATCTTCATACCGATTATTCCCTGGTAGACGGGCTGGTCAGGATTAAGCCGCTGGTCAAACAGGTCGCCGACGAGGGCATGCCGGCGGTGGCGATTACCGATCAGCACAATCTGTTTGCGGCGGTAAAACTGTTCAATGCGGCCATGCAGGCAGGGGTCAAACCAATTCTGGGTGCCGATCTGCGCCTGCGCGATGCCAACGATGCCAAGCAAAGTACCCGCTTTGTGGTGCTGTGTATGAATCTGGAAGGTTTTCATAATCTGTCACGACTCCTGTCCCGGGCCTACATTGAAGGTCAGCACCTGGGTGTCCCGATGTTGGAAACAGAGTGGCTGACGGGGCAAACGGGAGGACTTATCTGTCTCTCCGGTGGTCGCGAAGGTATTTTAGGCAAGGCGCTGCTCAATCATCAGCAGGATGAGGTTCAGAACCAGCTCGCTTTCTGGCAGAAACTGTTTCCCAACCGTTTCTACCTGGAGTTGATCCGCACCGGCCGTGACGATGAAGAGCGCTTCGTGCGCGAAGCCGTGGCACTGGCAGCAGAAAAACAGATCCCGGTGGTGGCCAGTAATGATGTGCGATTTCTGAAAGCGGAGCAGTTCGAGGCCCATGAAGCCAAGGTCTGTATTCATGATGGCCGTCAACTTGATGACCCGCGCCGGCCAAGGTTGTATTCCGAGCATCAATATCTGCGCAGTGCTGAAGAGATGTCGCGTCTGTTTGCCGATATTCCGGAAGCCATTGAAAACACGGTCGAAATCGCCAAGCGCTGTAACCTGCAGCTGACACTGGGCGAACACTATCTGCCTGACTTTCCAGTGCCTGAAGGCATGACCATTGAGGAATTCTTTACTGCAGAATCCTATAAAGGCCTGGCAGAGCGACTGCTTGTTTTGTTTCCCGAGCAAGCTGAGCGCGAGGCCAACAAGGCGCGATACGAAGAGCGTCTGCAAATAGAGCTCGATGTGATTAACTCCATGGGCTTCCCGGGTTACTTCCTGATCGTGGCGGACTTTATTCAGTGGGCCAAGAATAACGGCGTACCGGTCGGTCCCGGACGCGGGTCGGGTGCCGGTTCCCTGGTGGCTTATGCCCTCAAAATCACCGACCTGGACCCGCTGCAGTACGATTTGCTGTTCGAACGTTTTCTGAACCCGGAACGGGTATCCCTGCCTGACTTTGATGTCGACTTCTGTATGGATGGCCGTGATCGCGTTATTGAGTACGTATCTCAGCACTACGGCCGTGATCACGTCTCCCAGATTATTACCTACGGTACGATGGCGGCGAAGGCAGTTTTGCGTGATGTCGGGCGGGTACTGGGACACCCATACGGCTTTGTCGATCAGCTCGCCAAGCTGGTACCGTTTGAACTGAAAATGACACTGACCAAGGCACTGGAGCAGGAGCCGCAGCTGAAAGAGCGCTATGACAATGAGGAAGAAGTCAAAACGCTGATTGATCTGGCCTTGCAGCTGGAAGGCCTGACCCGAAATGTTGGTAAGCACGCCGGTGGTGTAGTGATAGCGCCCAAGGAGCTGACCGAATATACGCCGCTGTATTGTGAACACAACGGTGCGGGTCTGGTTTCGCAGTTTGATAAAGATGATGTTGAAAGTGTCGGCCTGGTGAAATTCGACTTTCTGGGGCTGAAAACCCTGACGGTGATTGACTGGGCCATGAATAATGTCCGTACCCTGCTGGGCGACAGGGCCGACGAGATTGATATCACCAATCTGCCGCTGAACGACAAGCCCACTTTCGATTTGCTCAAGCGATGTGAAACCACGGCCGTATTCCAGTTGGAATCGCGTGGTATGAAAGAGCTGGTCAAACGACTACAACCGGACACCTTTGAAGACATTATCGCCTTGGTGGCCCTGTTCCGGCCCGGTCCGCTGCAATCGGGCATGGTGGATGACTTTGTTAACCGTAAACATGGTCGTGCCCGGGTCGATTATCCACACCCGGATCTGGAGCCGGTACTGAAGCCGACCTACGGCGTTATCGTCTACCAGGAACAGGTCATGCAGATTGCCCAGATCCTGGCTGGTTACAGCCTGGGTGGCGCAGATATGCTGCGGCGGGCGATGGGTAAGAAAAAGCCCGAGGAAATGGCCAAACAACGTCAGATTTTCCTGGAAGGCGCCGCGGGACGGGGTATCGAAGAAAAAGAAGCCGGCCCTATCTTCGACCTGATGGAAAAGTTCGCCGAGTATGGTTTTAATAAATCACACTCGGCCGCCTATGCCCTGGTGGCCTATCAGACCGCCTGGCTGAAAGCACATTATCCGGCCGCCTTTATGGCCGCAGTATTATCCGCCGATATGGATAACACCGATAAAGTCGTCGGCCTTATCGATGAATGTCGCGATATGAAGCTTAATGTGCTGCCGCCGGATGTTAATCACAGCAAGATTAAATTCACGGTCGAAGATGAGCGCACCATCCGTTACGGTCTGGGTGCCATCAAGGGCGTGGGTGAGTCAGCGCTGGCCGGTATTGTCCATGAACGTGAGCAAGGCGAGGAATTCAGTTCGCTGTATGATTTCTGCCGCCGCGTAGATATGCGCAAGATTAACCGCCGGGTGATGGAATCACTGGTGAAAGCCGGGGCGATGGATTCGCTGGGCGGTCACCGTGCCAGCCTCAATGCCAGCCTGACCAAGGCGATGCAAATCGCTGAACAGCACCGTCGCGATCAAGACAGCGGCCAGAATGATTTATTCGGCCTGACCCCGGAAAATGAGTCCGAGCAGGATGAGCCGCTGGAGCAGGCAGCAGAATGGACTGAAGAGCATCTGCTGCTGGCGGAGAAAGAAACGCTGGGACTGTACCTGAGCGGACACCCGATTGACCGTTACGAAGCAGAACTGGCTGAATTTATTCCCAAGAAAATCAATGAACTGGATGCACCGGAATCCAAGGGCTACCAGCGCAATGAAAAACCGGTTTTGACTGCCGGCTTGATTGTCGCGATTCGTACGATGAAATCAAAAAGCGGCAGTCGGATGGCATTTATTACCCTCGATGATCAGAGTGGGCGACTGGAAGTGCGGGTGTTTGGCGAAGTTTATGAGCAGTATCAGAGCTTTATTCAGCCTGATAAGCTGGTCGTCATTCAGGGTAAGATTGGACAGGATAACTTCACCGGCGGGCTGTCGGCCACGGCGGAAAAAGTGTTTGATATCACCGGTGCCCGCGAGGCTTTCGGCCAGGCGCTGCAAATCAATATTGCTAATGAGGATGAAGCCAAGCCGTGGGTGGAACAACTGAGAACTACTTTGACCCCCTTCAAGGGCGGCGGACTGGGGCTGGAACTCAGGTATCAGAATCAGCAGGCCAGCGCCTTGTTGATGTTGGGCGAAGAGTGGCAGGTAACCCCCAGCGATACTTTGCTCAGCCAGATTGCTGCACTGCCGGGAAAAGTTGCTGTTACAATGAGATACAAGTCCTCAGCGTAAGGAGGCTCTATGTCTGCGGGTGAGAAGAGTTCAACAGCGGGAACCGCAGTCAGGGATGACTCACTGACCGATGCGCTGGATGCTGCACTGAAAGCAACCAAAAAAATGCCGCTTGAGCAGACCGTCGAGGAGGCTGAAGTAAAACACAGTGCTGATGAACGCAGTCAGCGTAGCCTGGCAGAACGTCTGAGTCTGCCGTTTATCCGCCTTCATGATTATCCATTCGATGAAACGGTGCTGAGCCTGATTCCGGCAGAATTTGCCCGAAATCATGATGTTATCCCGCTCAGAGTCAATAAAACGCATCTGCTGGTGGCACTGGCGAGTCCGATGGATATGGACCTGTTCCAGACGCTGAATTTCATCACCGGTTACAGTATTGATGTAACGGTGGCGACCCGCGCGGATGTCCAGTGGGCGGTCAGGAAGTTTTACGGCGCCCGTGATGATGAACTGGCGCTGGAGTCACTGAACGGCAGGGCGCATCCACTAAAAGATGCGGCTGATCTGCATGACGAGATGATGCGGCTCAGCAGTGAAAAGCCGATTGTCAGGCTGGTGGCCAATATTATTGTTGATGCGATTGAACGCCGCGCTTCCGATATTCATATCAAGCCCCGCGATAAAAATGTCGAGCTGATTTACCGGATGGATGGGGTGCTGACCAATATCCGCTTTTTCAGCAAAACACTGCTCGCCGCGGTGGTCAGCCGGATCAAAATTCTGGGCGGTATGAATATCGCCGAGAGACGTCTGCCACAGGATGGCCGATGCTGTGTGAAACACAAGAATAACCCGGTCGACCTGCGGATTTCTATTATGCCCACGGTCGAGGGCGAGAGTGTTGTGATTCGACTGCTCAATGCTCAGGTGGGTTTGAAAGCAGTATCCGAGCTGGGGTTTTCAGATCACGATCAGACGATCTTTCTAGACCTGCTCAATAAAAGCAACGGCATTTTTCTGGTCACCGGGCCCACCGGTTCGGGCAAGTCCACCACGCTGTATGCGGCGTTGGCCGAGGTTCAGAAGCAGAACGTGAATATTCTCACTGTTGAAGATCCGGTCGAATACCATATGGATGGTATTCAGCAGATTCAGATTAATCACACGACCGGCTACACTTTTGCCCGTGCCTTGCGCAATATTTTACGTCATGATCCGGATGTGATTCTGGTGGGGGAAATCCGTGATGAGGAAACCGGCAAAATCGCGGTGGAAAGTGCGCTGACAGGCCATCTCGTTTTGAGTACCCTGCACACTAATGACGCGGCCGGTGCTGTTACCCGGCTCTTGGAAATGGGGATTGAGCCTTACCTGCTAACTGGCTGCCTGCTGGGTGTGCTGGCGCAGCGACTGGTGAAACGCAATTGTCGGCATTGTCTCGAGAAAGAGCCGGTGGACCCGCTCATACGTCATGCGCTCAACGTCAGTGATGATGAGCCATTTTATCGGGGCCGTGGTTGTGAGCATTGTAACCACACCGGTGTCGCGGGAAGAATGGCCGTCTACGAATTGCTGGAAGTGAGTGATAGTCTGCGAAAATTTATTCACGTTGATATAACATCAGGCGAAATTCATGAGCAGGCTGTGAAGGAAGGCATGGTGTCGCTGACAGATAACGCCATGACCAGAGCCCGTTCACGAGAGATTTCATTGGGCGAAGTCTATCGTGTACGATTGGACTGATTAACCAGATAGCGAATACTGAGGATAAGTCACGTGGATATGACACCCTATTTCAGGTTGATGGCGGACAAAGAAGCATCGGATATGTTTTTTTGTACCGGCACTGAACCCCACATAAAAATTCAAGGTGTGATTCGACCTGTCGGTACTCAGAAACTGGCACCCGGTGATGTCCGTGACATGGCTTATGCCCTGATGAACGAGGAGCAGGCCGCAGAGTTTGAGAGAACGCTGGAAATGAATTTTGCCGTGCCACTGAAGGGGGTCGGCCGTTTCCGCGTCAACATTTTCCGTCAACGTGGTGAATGCTCGATTGTCATCCGTTATATCAAAACCAAAATTCCGCGCTTTGAGGAAATGCATCTGCCACCGGTTCTGGGCGATATCGTGATGCAAAAGCGCGGTCTGATTCTGGTGGTGGGGGCTACCGGTTCCGGTAAGTCGACCACGCTGGCATCAATGATAGGTCACCGTAACCGTAACTCCAGTTCGCATATTCTGACCATTGAAGACCCGCTGGAATTTGTTCATGCCCATGAGCGTTCCATTGTTCAGCAACGGGAAGTCGGTATCGATACGCTGACTTATGAGAACGCGCTGAAGAACGCGTTGCGGGAGGCGCCGGATGTCATTCTGATTGGTGAGATCCGGGATATGGAAACCATGAAGCATGCCATCAACTATGCCGAAACCGGGCATTTGTGCTTAGCGACTTTGCACGCCAATAATGCCAACCAGGCGCTGGATCGCATTATCAACTTCTTCCCGGAAACATTGCACCGTCAGTTATTCATGGATATGTCGCTGAATCTGCGGGCGATTGTATCCCAGCGCTTGTTGCCGACCGTGGATGGCAGTGCCCGGGTGCCAGCCGTCGAGATCATGCTTAATACGCCGTATATCTCTGAACTCATCAACAAAGGGGAAGTCGGCAGCATTAAAGACGCCATGAAAGAATCTACCGATCCCGGCACGGTTACTTTTGATCAGGCGCTGATTAAACTTTATAAGGGCGGCCAAATCACGCTGGAAGAGGCTTTGCAGAACGCCGACTCCCGTAATGACCTCAGCCTCGCCATCCGTCTGGGCGAGGGCGCGATGGACAACGATGACGATGACGAATTGATCCTCAACTGAGTTTTGTCTGCCGCCTCTGTGTATAATTCGACAATTTTGGATGTAAGGGTAACCTGATGCAGTTAAATTTCCTTGACTACGAACAACCCATCGCCGAACTGGAAGCGAAAATCGATGAGTTGCGCTATATGAGTAACGACAGTGATCTCAATATCACTGAAGAAATTCAGAAGTTGAAGGAAAAAAGCGAATCCCTGACCAAGTCGATTTTTGCTTCATTGACGCCCTGGCAGGTTACCCAGATGGCCCGTCATCCCCAGCGCCCATATACGCTGGACTATATCAAACACATTATCAGCGACTTCGAAGAACTGCATGGCGACCGCACTTACGCTGACGATCCCGCCTTAGTTACCGGAATCGGCCGGCTTAATGGCCGCCCGGTGGTTGTGATTGGTCATCAGAAAGGGCGTGATACCAAGGAAAAAGTGGCACGTAATTTCGGCATGCCCCGACCTGAAGGTTACCGCAAGGCTTTGCGGATTATGAAAATGGCAGAGCGCTTTGGCCTGCCGGTTATTACTTTTATTGATACACCGGGGGCCTACCCGGGTATCGGTGCCGAAGAACGCGGTCAGAGTGAAGCGATTGCCCGTAATCTGTATGAGATGGCCAAGCTCAAAACACCGATTATTTCCACCGTTATCGGTGAGGGTGGCTCGGGTGGTGCATTGGCCGTCGGGGTGGCGGATCACCTGATGATGCTGCAATACAGTATCTATTCCGTGATTTCCCCGGAAGGCTGTGCGTCTATCCTCTGGAAGAGTGCAGAAAAAGCTCCCGATGCGGCGGCAACGCTGGGGGTCACATCAGATCGTTTGAAAGAACTCAAGCTTATTGATGAAGTGGTGCCGGAACCCCTGGGTGGGGCGCACCGTAATGTTGAAGAAATGGCTGCCCGCGTCAGAAAATCGATTGAGACCAAGATCAAGGAACTGGAATCGGTTTCCCATGACAACCTGGTCAAACGCCGTCAACAACGACTTCTCAGTTACGGCGAATTCGAGGGTTAAGTCCGGGGTGTCACTCAACCCCCAACAAATTATTATTGACCTGATCAAACTGGTGGCTGGCCGCGCTGTCTGCGTGGCCTACAGCGGTGGTGTTGATTCCCATGTGATGCTGCATTTGCTGGCCACAACCCGCCACCCCCAGTTACCTGCCGTGCGGGCTTTACATATCGATCACGGTCTACATTCTGAATCATCAGGCTGGACTGAACATTGCCGGCAGGTTGCCGCTGATCTCAATATTGATTTTGAATCAATTCAGGTTAGTGTTGAGGATATCGATGAAATGGGCATGGAAGCCGCGGCCCGCAAGGCCCGCTACCATGCTTTTCGCTATGATCTGGCGCCGGACGAAGTGCTGTTGACCGCTCAGCATCAGGACGATCAGGCTGAAACCCTGATGTTGCAGCTACTGCGTGGTGCCGGCCCAACGGGGCTGTCGGCCATGTGGCCGGAAGATGAACTCGAAGGCCTGACCATCGTGCGGCCTTTTCTGGGGCTCCCCAAGACCGATCTGCTCGAATATGCTGAACTGCACCAGCTGCACTGGATTGATGATCCCAGTAATGCTGATCTCAGCATCAGCCGCAATTACCTGCGCCATGTAATCTGGCCGCGTCTGAATAAACGCTGGCCAGCAGTTTCAAAAACCCTGAGCCGCAGTGCTGAACACTGCCGCGAAGCAGTTGAGTTGATGCGTGAGCTTGCCAGCCTCGATGCCCGGCATGTCTGCCCTGAGCGCAGTGATCGTTTATCTATAGCTGCTTTAAGTCAGCTGCCACAGGCAAGACAACGTAATCTGCTGCGTTACGCATTGGAACAAAATGGCCTGACTTTGCCGTCAGCGGCGATTTTGCAAAGAATCATTGATGAAGTGATTCCCGCTGCTGAGGATAGGATGCCGGAAGTGCACTGGCCGGGGGCCATGGTCAGGCGTTATCGGGATGTTATCTATCTGGCGGCAGATCGTGCTGAAGCATTGGATTTGGGTGAACTTGAGATCAGTGGGACGGATACTGTCCGTCTGCCTGATGGTCGGATGCTCAAATGGCAGCTGGAATCCGGTAAAGGGCTGAAACAACACGTGCTGAACGGCCATTTACTGCTTAAATTCCGTGAGGGAGGAGAGCGAATCCGCCTGCAGGGCCATGCGCAACACAAGGCGCTCAAACAACTGTTTCAGGAATGGGATGTTCCGCCCTGGCAACGCCCGCATATTCCTCTGCTTTTTGTCGATCATGAACTGGTAGCCGTTGTTGGTTATGGCTACGCTGAACATTACGCCGCAGATATCGGTGAGAAGGGATGGTTGCCGGTGCTGGAACACGCGTCTGATAAACCAGTTTTTGATTGAGCACACAGGCCAATTCTGATAATTTATACCCTATTTTGAGCGCAGCTATTCTGGCCGCGTCATTTTTATTGAACTCTCCATAATATGACTAAATTTATTTTTGTCACCGGTGGTGTTGTGTCGTCTCTCGGGAAGGGAATCGCCGCGGCATCACTGGCTGCGATACTCGAAGCCCGTGGTCTGAAAGTCACCCTGGTTAAGCTCGACCCTTACATCAATGTTGACCCGGGCACGATGAGCCCGTTGCAACACGGTGAGGTATTTGTCACCGAGGACGGGGCCGAAACTGATCTGGATTTGGGCCACTACGAGCGTTTCATTGATGCAGATATGAGCAGCCGTAATAACTACACCACTGGCCAGATTTACGAAAACGTCATTCGTAAAGAGCGTCGTGGTGAATACCTCGGCAACACGGTTCAGGTCATTCCTCACATCACCGATGAAATCAAGCGCTGTATCTTCGAGGGCGCGGGTGATGCCGATGTCGCCCTGATCGAAATCGGCGGTACGGTGGGTGACATTGAATCACTGCCATTTCTGGAAACCATCCGTCAGATGGCCACAGAACTGGGGCGTGACAGAGCGCTGTTTCTGCATTTGACCCTGGTGCCTTATATTGCTTCCGCCGGTGAAATCAAAACCAAACCCACTCAACATTCGGTCAAAGAGCTACGGACTATCGGTATCCAACCGGATGTGCTGGTATGCCGGATCGACCGCCCGTTGCCTGAGTCCGAGCGCCGCAAAATTGCCCTCTTTACCAATGTGCCTGAAAAGGCCGTTATCTCTGCTATTGATGTCGACAGCATTTATAAAATTCCGATGGAACTGCACCGTCAGGGCCTGGATGACATTGTTGTCAAGCAACTCGGCATCGATGCCAAGCCGGCGGACTTAAGTCAGTGGGAAAAGGTTTACGAGAACCTGAGCAATCCCGATGGAGAAGTCGATATTGCGATGGTCGGCAAATATATGGAACTGACCGAGGCCTATAAATCGCTGTCGGAATCTTTGATTCATGCCGGCATTCGTACCCGCACCAAGGTGAATGTTCATTACGTCGATTCTGAACAGGTTGAACAGGAAGGGACTGACTGCATCAAGGACATGGATGCCATCCTGGTTCCGGGCGGTTTTGGCGAGCGCGGGGTCGAAGGGATGATCGAAACAGCCCGTTTTGCCCGTGAAAACAATATTCCTTACCTGGGTATTTGTCTGGGTATGCAGGTGGCGGTTATCGAGTATGCCCGTCATAAAGCCGGTCTGCCCGGAGCGTACAGCACCGAGTTTGATTTGAACGCCAAAGACCCGGTCATCGGCCTTATCACTGAATGGCAGACCGCGGACGGTAAAGTGGAACAACGTGATCACGATTCCGATCTGGGCGGCACCATGCGTCTGGGGGGCTATCCCTGTCTGCTCAAGCCGGGCAGTCTGGCACACAAGATCTATGGTGCCGATGAAATTGTCGAGCGTCACCGTCATCGTTACGAGTTCAACAATAACTACATGGCGGCGCTGGAAAAAGCCGGACTTGTTTTCTCCGGCATGTCCAAAGATCAGAGCCTTGCTGAAATGATTGAAATCCCCGAACACCAGTGGTTTGTTGCCTGTCAGTTCCACCCGGAATTCACTTCGACGCCACGTCATGGCCATCCGCTGTTTGAAGGCTTTATTAACGCAGCCAGGCAAAACCACAAGCAGCGAGGTAACCACTGATGCAATTATGTGGATTTGAAGCCGGCAACCGCCAGCCGTTGTTTCTGATTGCCGGTACCTGCGTGATTGAGAGTGAGCAGATGACCATGGATGTGGCCGGTCAGCTCAAGGAAATCACCGATAAGCTGGGTATCAACTTTATCTACAAGTCTTCATTTGACAAGGCCAACCGGACTTCGACCAAGAGCTACCGTGGACCCGGTGTGGAAGCTGGCCTGGCGATTCTGGAAAAGGTAAAAAAAGAATACAACCTGCCGGTATTGACCGATGTTCATGAAGATACACCGCTGGCAGAAGTGGCCAGTGTAGTCGACGTGCTGCAGACACCGGCGTTTTTGTGTCGTCAGACCAATTTTATCGTCAATGTCGCCAGTCAGGGCCTACCGGTCAATATCAAGAAAGGGCAGTTCCTGGCACCCTGGGATATGCAGCATGTGGCAGCCAAAGCCAAGTCGACCGGTAATGAGCAGATCATGTTGTGTGAACGCGGTACTTCCTTTGGTTACAACACCCTGATTTCCGATATGCGCGGTTTGCCAATCATGCGCCAGATGGATTGCCCGGTGGTGTTTGATGCCACCCACTCGGTTCAGCAACCGGGTGGACAGGGTGGCGCATCGGGTGGCCAGCGTGAATTTGTCCCGGTACTGGCCCGTGCCGCAGTCGCGACCGGCATCGCCGGACTGTTTATGGAAACCCATCCTGAGCCTGAAAAGGCCCTCAGCGATGGCCCTAACTCCTGGCCGCTGCACCAGCTGTCAGCGCTGCTGGAAACGCTGCAGGCCATCGATGCCACGGTCAAGCAACAGGACTATATCGAAGACGCCCTCTTGGCAAACCGATAATGGTCCGATCAATTTTCTGATATACGGGAGCAAAGCATTGAGCAAAATCATTGATGTAAGAGCACGTGAAATTATTGATTCGCGCGGCAATCCAACTGTAGAAGCCGATGTCATACTGGAAAGCGGCGCTATGGGCCGGGCAGCCGTACCTTCAGGTGCGTCAACCGGTGAACGTGAAGCAGTCGAACTGCGTGACGGTGATAAAGCCCGTTACCTGGGTAAAGGGGTATTGAAGGCCGTCGCTGCGGTGAATGGTGAACTGCGTGAAGCCGTGCTGGGTATGGAAGCTGCCGACCAGCGTGCGGTAGATAACAAGCTGATCGAAACAGACGGTACAGAAAACAAAGGCCGTCTGGGTGCCAATGCCTTGCTGGCAATTTCAATGGCCACTGCCCGCGCTGCGGCAGCAGATGCCAAAAAGCCACTGTATAAATACCTTGCAGACAGCGATGAAGCGGTGATGCCGGTACCGATGATGAACATCATCAATGGTGGCTCACATGCGGATAACAGTGTCGACCTGCAGGAATTCATGATCATGCCGGTGGGTGCCAGCAGCATCAGCGAAGCGATTCGCTATGGCGCGGAAGTCTTCCATGAACTGAAAAAAGTGCTGCATAGTAAAGGCCTGAGCACAGCGGTCGGTGATGAAGGGGGCTTTGCCCCGGATCTGCCGTCCAATGAGGCTGCGATTGAAGTGATTCTTCAAGCCATTAAGAATGCAGGCTATGAGGCCGGCAAAGACATTATGCTGGCACTGGATGCGGCCAGTTCTGAGTTTTATAAAGATGGTCAGTATGTGCTGGCTTCAGAAAACCGCTCTCTGTCCTCCGCTGAGTTTGCAGATTTACTGGCTGACTGGGTCAGCAGATATCCAATCATCAGTATCGAGGATGGTATGGACGAAAATGATTGGGATGGGTGGAAGTTGCTGACCGATAAAATCGGTGACAAAGTGCAACTGGTCGGTGACGATCTGTTCGTAACCAATCCTAAAATCCTGCAGGAAGGCATTAACAAAGGTGTCGGCAACTCGATTCTGATCAAGGTCAACCAAATCGGTACGCTGTCTGAAACGCTGGATGCGATTCATCTTGCCAAAGAAAACGGTTATACCGCTGTGGT
Source organism: Methylophaga sp. (assembly GCF_009711715.1). Taxonomy (GTDB): domain Bacteria; phylum Pseudomonadota; class Gammaproteobacteria; order Nitrosococcales; family Methylophagaceae; genus Methylophaga. The sequence continues at coordinate 52,898 of NZ_VENF01000001.1, forward strand.
TTCTCACCGCAGTGGCGAAACCGAAGACACCACTATCGCCGATCTGGCGGTGGCGACCAATGCCGGTCAAATCAAAACCGGTTCTTTGTCACGTTCCGACCGTGTTGCCAAGTACAACCAGTTGCTGCGTATCGAAGCTGAACTGGGTGATAAGGCCAGCTATCCTGGCATGAAGGCCTTCAACGTTAAGTAAGGCCTGATGATTAAACCCGTCATGATTTTTCTGGCCATCTTGCTGGTATTACTGCAATACCGATTATGGCTCAGTCATGACGGCTTACCTTCGCTGCTGCGTTTACATCACCAGGTCGAAAAACAGCGCCTGGATAATGAAAAACTGACAGAACGTAACCAGGTTCTGGCAGCGGAAGTGCAGGATTTGAAAAGTGGTCTCGATGCGCTCGAAGAGCGTGCCCGCAGCGAACTGGGCATGATCAGAGACGGCGAGACCTTTTTTCATGTGATAGAAGAACAAGATGAGCAAAAGTGACGCTGTCTGGGCTGTGGTGCCGGCAGCTGGTATTGGCAGCCGTATGGGATCAGATAAACCCAAACAGTATCTTCAGCTCAATAACAAACCGCTGCTCCAGCATACCCTGGAGCGTCTGGCCTCACACCCACGCATTACCGGCATCGTCGTCGCGCTGGCGGAAAACGATCCCTGGTGGCCACAACTTGACCTTGAGCTGGACTGTCAGTTATTGACAGCAACGGGCGGTGAATCGCGCTCGGATTCGGTGTTCAATGCACTGGAGACACTCACCGCTGAAACCGATGCTGATCCCTGGTTACTGGTGCATGATGCGGCCCGGCCTTGTCTCAGACATAGTGATATAGACCGGATGCTGAAGCAGTTAGGCCAGCATGAAGTCGGCGGCATTCTGGGCGTGCCGGTGACAGATACCGTCAAACGGGTCGATTCACATCAGACTATTATTGAAACGGTTGATCGTCATGGTCTCTGGCGGGCTGCTACGCCGCAGATGTTTCGTTTGCATCTGCTGAAAAAGGCACTTGCCTCGGCCGCTGAACAAGGGCTTGCCGTCACTGATGAAGCCAGTGCTGTCGAGCTGACCGGGCTGAAGCCGATGATGGTGGAAGGCCATCAGGATAATATCAAGATTACCTTGCCGCAGGACCTTGCCCTGGCGAGCCTGTATTTGCAACAACAGAGTCGAGGACAATAATGCGGATAGGGCATGGCTATGATGTACACCGGTTTGTCGAAAACCGGCCTTTAATTATCGGTGGTGTGACGATTCCCCACAGCCATGGCCTGGAAGCGCATTCTGACGGCGATGTTCTGATCCATGCGCTTTGCGATGCCTTGCTGGGCGCTGCCGGCTTATGGGATATCGGCCATCATTTTCCTGACACCGATGACAGCTTTAAAAATATTGACAGCCGTATTCTGCTGCGCCGCGTTCTGGCAGATTTATCCGAGCGTGGCTGGGCAGTCAATAACATCGATATCACGGTGATTGCTCAAGCCCCTAAACTGGCCCCGTTTATTCCTGAAATGAAAACGCTACTGGCGCACGATATGACAATCAGTGAAGCTGAGCTCAACATCAAGGCCACGACGACTGAAAAGCTCGGTTTTATCGGGCGTCAGGAAGGAATTGCCGCCCATGCTGTGGTTCTGTTGAAAAAGGCCTGAAAAGATGGAATTTGATTTCAGCCAATTGCAACGCGCTAATCCTCAGGCCACACAATGCAGTGCCAATATTCGTCTGCAACCTGACCATTTTCGGGTCGATGAACAACTGCCTTTCGAGCCTAGCGGCGAAGGTGGTCATGCCATGCTCTTGATCGAGAAAACCGGCAGCAATACCGACTGGGTGGCCAAACAGCTGGCGCGTTTTGCCGGGGTTGAGGATGTCGCTATCGGTTTTGCCGGTCTCAAGGACCGTCATGCTGTCACGAGCCAGTGGTTCACCGTCAAACTGGAAGGTTACGAGGAACCTGACTGGTCTCTGTTTTCAGCCGATGACTGTCAAATCAAAACCCTCACCAGGCACAATAAAAAGCTCAAACGGGGCGTGTTGTCTGGCAACCTGTTTTCGCTGACATTGACCTGTATCGAAGGTGACCGGGAAATCTGGGAACACAACCTCGCACGAATCCAAGCTGAAGGTGTCCCCAATTATTTTGCTGAACAACGTTTTGGTCATCACTTTGCCAACCTGGATAAAGCACAGCAATGGTTTGAAACCGGCAGAAAGCCTAAAAAGCGACAACAGAAAAGCATGATCTTATCTGCCGCCCGATCCTGGTTATTTAATGAGGTGCTATCAGCCCGAATCAGCCAGCAGAACTGGCAAACTGGATTGCCAGGGGATGTCATGCAATTAGCCGGCACTAGCAGTATTTTTCTGGCTGAATCCATCGATGAAAGTATCGCAGAGCGCTTGAGAAGCTTTGATATTGATATCACCGGGCCTCTCTGGGGACGAGGCAGATCAGCAAACCAATCCGAGAGTCTGGCGCTGGAATCTGCTGTACTTGATAACTGGCAAACATGGCGACAAGGTCTGGAACAGGCCGGACTCAAGCAGGAAAGACGACCACTTCGCGTGTTACCACAAAAAATGAGCTGGCATTTTCATGAAGACAGTTTGTCACTGTCCTTTTTCCTGCCGGCGGGGTCTTATGCGACAGCAGTGATGCGTGAACTGGCTGAGATTACTGATGTCAGTCAGCGGAACTCGCCCGAATCGCAAGGTTCACAACAATAGACGGATTTTTCGGGGTAATCTGATGCGGAGAATGAAAGCAGGCCTATTGTTGATTACCGGTTTGCTGCTGACTCAAACTGTGGCCGCTCAGCAGTGGCAGGCTGAAAGTGCTGATAAGCAAATCGCGGTGATGGAATTATTTGTTTCCGAAGGCTGTGGCCTGTGTCCGGCCGCAGAGCGTTGGGTGGAGCATTTACCGGAGCAGGGCTTCACTGAAGAGGAAGTGATTGTACTCAGCTTTCATGTCGATTATCTGGACGACAAAAAAGGTTGGGTTGATCGTTTCGCCAAGCCACGTTTTACTGAGCGCCAGCGTCAGATGGCTCGCTTAAATCTTTACCAAACGGTCTTCACGCCGGAAATCTTTATCAGTGGTGAAGTTGTTCATAACTGGCGTGAGCACGGTACTGAAGTCATTGAGTTTATCAATAGTTTTGACGCTGAAGCGGATATCGCCCTGCAGGTAAGCAAAACGAATGAACAGCTTGATATTGATAGCTCAGTAACTGTAATGGGTGAAGACAATCTGGGAAACAGCCAGCTTTACCTGGCGTTGATCGAAGACAATATCATCAGCGAAATCCATGGCGGTGATAACATCGGCGCCGTTTTCAATCATCAGAATCTGGTGAGACGCTGGCTGGGACCGTTTGAACTGAATGCGGATGGAAAAACCGCAAAAATTCAAACTACGCTGCCACTGGACCCGGAGTGGAAACTGCATGATATGACTCTCGTGGCTGTGGTGCAAAACCTCGACAATGCCTATGTTCTGCAGGGCCTCTCTCTACCATTGAAAGAAAAATAATGGATTTTTTACCGATATTCTTAGATTTAAAACAGCAGTCTTGTCTGGTTGTCGGTGGTGGTGATATTGCTGCCCGAAAAGCCGGATTGCTGCTCAAAGCCCAGGCCATTGTCACTATCGTTGCGCCGGCCTTATCGGCCACGACACAAAAGCTGGTCGATAATCATCAGGTCAACTGGCTGGAAGCAAAATTCGATGCCGCACAACTGGGTCAGGAAAGACTGGTTATTGCCGCTACCAATGATGAAACCGTGAATGCAGCGGTTTATCAGGCAGCCAAGGCCAGAAATATTCTGGTTAATGTGGCCGATAGCCCCGACCACTGTGATTTTATTCTGGCTTCCATCCTGGACCGTTCACCGATTGTGGTCGCGGTATCCAGTGGTGGGGACTCACCTGTACTGGCACGGAATCTTCGTGCTCGTCTGGAAACGTTGATTCCGCCTTCCTACAGCAAACTGGGTGATCTCGTTGGCCGCTACCGAGATAAGGTCAAACAGAAATTTGACAATGTCTCACAGCGTCGCCGGTTCTGGGAGTCTGTGCTGGAAGGACCGGTGGCTGACCATATGATGGCTGGTCGTGAAGAACTGGCTGAAAAGACCTTACTGGATAAACTGCAGGATCCTGACAATAAAGACTTGAGTCGAGGTGAAGTCTATCTGGTAGGCGCCGGACCCGGTGATCCCGACTTATTGACCTTTAAAGCACTGCGGCTGATGCAACAGGCTGATGTGGTTTTTTATGATCGACTGGTCAGTAAAGAGATCCTGGCTTTGGTTCGTAAAGAAGCCGAGTTGATTTATGTCGGTAAGCAGCGAGCCTGGCATGCAGTACGACAGGAGGAAATCAACGAATTGCTGCTGCAGCATGCAAAGCAGGGTAAACGTGTTTTGAGGCTTAAAGGCGGGGACCCATTTATTTTTGGCAGAGGCGGCGAAGAGATTGAAACACTGGCAGATGAAAAAATTCCGTTCCAGGTCGTGCCGGGTATTACGGCGGCCTCCGGGTGTGCCAGTTATGCAGGAATACCTCTGACTCATCGTGACTATGCTCAGAGTTGTGTCTTTGTGACCGGGCAATTGAAGCAGGGCGAGCTGGATCTTAATTGGGAAACACTCGTGCAGCCACGGCAGACGGTCGTAGTTTACATGGGCCTGGCCGGGCTACCCGAGCTTAGTCGGCAGCTTCAGGCGCATGGCATGCCGGCCGATAAGCCTGCAGCATTGGTTCAACAGGGCACCACAGAGAATCAAAAAGTCTGGATAAGCACCATCAGTGAATTACCGGTACTTGCTGAACAAGAGCAGCCGGTCGCGCCCACGTTGGTGATCATTGGTGAAGTCACACGGCTTCACAATACCCTCGCCTGGTTCAAGAGTGGTTGATATTAACCAGTCTGGTTGGTTGATATCAACCAATACAACCGGTATCCGCAGCAGAGCTCAAATGTAACTGGTTGTCATAAAACAGTTTTCATAGTTGGCATTGTCCATGCTTATTAATAAGCCGGTTTTACTATAACCATAACAATGAAAATTTTTCGGGAGAGTAATGAGTAATGCAAGTTCCGCATAAAAAGAAAGCATTGAGTCTGATGCTGGCCTCGGTGCTGGTTTCAGCCCCGGTCCTCGCAGCAGAAGAGGATCAAGTTCAGTTGGGTGACATTGAAGTCGTGGGTACCACACCAATTCAAGGTGTAGGCTTACCGGAAGACGATATCCCGGCCAATATCCAGTCAGCTAATGACGAAGATATCGAACGGGTTCAGGCGATGGATTTATCAGAGTTCATGAATAAGACACTCAGCAGTGTCAGCCTCAACGCAGCCCAGAACAACCCGTTCCAACCGGATCTGAAGTTCCGTGGTTTTACCGCATCACCACTGGTGGGTAACTCACAGGGCTTATCCGTTTACATGGATGGTATCCGTATTAACGAACCATTCGGTGATGCCATCAACTTTGAACTGATTCCAGAATCGGCGATTGCCAATATGAACCTGATTCCCGGTTCTAACCCGGTATTCGGTCTGAATACACTGGGTGGTGCACTGTCCATTCAAACCAAGAACGGTTTCACCCATGCCGGCCACAGCCTTGAAGCTTACACCGGCTCCTTCGGTCGTGATTCAGGCACCATCGAGAGTGGTGGTAGTGATGGTAACTTTGCTTACTATGTGACTGGCTCCATTACCAAAGAAGACGGCTGGCGTGACTTTTCACCATCCCGGGTTGAGCAGTTTTTCTCAAAACTGAGCTATGCCAACGAAGACACTACACTGGATTTTGGTATCACGGCTGTTGACAGTGACCTGAACGGGAACGGTGCTTCACCGATTGAACTGGTTGCTCAGGATCGGGAAGCCGTCTTCACTCATCCCGATAATACCCAGAATGAACTGCGTATGTTTACGCTGAATGGTTCACACTGGCTGGATGACACCACCATGCTGTCAGCCAATACCTATTACCGTCGCAGTGACCGCAGTACTTTTAATGGTGATGGCTCAGAACTTGAGGTCAGTGGCGGTAACATCGAGGATGATGATGGCGAGGTAATCGTTGACGGAACCCAGTTCGGTTTTGCTGATGGTGACTTTGTGGCATTGAACAACACCAGTGAAACAGAGCAGGATAGTTATGGTTTCGGCTTGCAAACGACGTTTCTGGACGATCTGTTTGGCCGTCAAAATCAGCTGATTGTCGGTGCCAGCTATGACAAGTCAGATGTTGATTATAGCTCGCAATCCGAAATTGCCCGCTTCACATCAACCCGCGGTACTGATGGGACAGGTTTTATCATTGATGACACTGTGGTTGATGGTGATATTGAGACGGATACATTCAGCCTCTATTTCAGCAATACCCACTCAGTCACCGAGCGCCTGGCAGTAACACTGGCCGGTCGTTATAACCGTATCGATATTGATATTTCCGGTACCAGCCAAGGTGGCGAACAGGATTTGGCAGAAGGCGGTGGTAGTAACGTATTTAACCGTTTTAACCCATCATTGGGTGCCACCTATGCATTTAAAGACAACCTGACCGGTTATGCCAACTACAGTGAGTCCAATCGTGCACCGACACCATCAGAGCTGACTTGCGCTGATGAGGACAACCCCTGTGCATTGCCGAATTCCTTCCTGGCTGATCCACCGCTGGATGATATTGTGGCCAGAACAATTGAAGCGGGTTTCCGTGGCAGTAACGGTAATGTCAACTGGAATGCCGGTGTGTTCTATACCCAGCTTAAAGATGATCTGTTCTTCTTCCCGGCAGTTGAAGATGATGTCGATGATCCACGTCTGAACGTGGGTATCTTCGATAATATCGATGAAACTTCTCGTGCCGGTCTGGAACTGGGTGCAGACGGTACCGTAGACAAGCTGAGCTGGTTTGCCAATTATGCTTATGTCCGCGCGGCATTCGAGGATAAATTCTCTTACGCTCGTGAAGTCGATGACGAAGTGGTGACCTTCAACGTTGACGAAGGTGACAGACTGCCTGGCATTCCTGAGCACAATATCAAGATCGGTGCTGATTATGCCTTTACGCAGAAATTGTCACTGGGCTTTACCGCTTCCTACCATTCAAGTCAGTACTATCGCGGTGATGAAGCCAATGTCGATAAGAAAATTGCTCATTACAAGGTTGTGAATCTGCATGGTCGCTATAAAGTGACTGATAATCTGCAGTTCTTTGCCAAGGTCGACAATCTGTTTGACAGCGAGTACAACACCTTCGGTCTCTATGGTGAGCCGGATGAAGCCCCTGGTGTTGATTTTGAAGATCCTCGCTTTGTCGGTGCCAGTTCACCAAGAGCGGGTTGGATTGGCTTTAAGCTGACACTGTAAACCCAAGCTTGAGCTCCACATTGGGCTGCCTTCGGGCAGCCCAATTTATTTCAGGATAAAGCATGTTAAAAACTTTGTTTTCAGCCATTTTGTTGTGGCCTGCTGCCAGCCTTGCCGACGACAGTAATCAACGGTTCGAAGATTGTCTTGAAGTCGCATTGAATGCCCGTGACGGGCAGGTGGTTAAAGTCGAACTGAAACTCGAGAATGAGCGCGAGGTATACGAGTTTGATATCAGAGGCATAGATGGCAAAGATTGGGATGTTGAATGTCTGAAGTCCTCCGCTGAGTTAATTGAACTGGAACAGGAAGTGAATCATCCCAATCATCCGCTGTTCAAAAGAAACTTCAACGTTAATGAAGAAGAAGCCAGAGATATTGCGCTCAAGCTTTATCCCGGCGAGATTATTGAAGTCGAATACGAAATCGAGTCCGACGGCAAGTCATCCTATGAATTTGATATTGATACGCTGGAAGGTAGCGAGATCAAGATAGAAATCGATGCCGCTACCGGTAAAGTAGTAGAAACCAACAAGGAATTGTGGCAAGTCGGCCTTGAATAATATGACTGGCTTTACTCTCACCGCAGCCCGGTGTTGTCCGGCTGCGGTTTTTTTATTTAAAGCGCAGTGATAAATCGACCGCCTGAATATCCTTGGTCAAGGCGCCTACAGAGATTCTGTCCACACCGGTTTCAGCAATCTGACGGATATTGGCCAGGTTAATGCCGCCAGAAGCCTCCAATAAAGCCCGCTTCCGGGTAATCTTGACAGCCTGTTGCAGTGTTTCAAGTTCAAAATTATCCAGCAACACGATATCGGCACCGGCTTCCAGCGCCTGGTTCAGTTCATCCAGATTTTCGACTTCTACTTCGATCGCCACCCCGGCATTCAGGGACTGGGCCTGTGAAACAGCCGCTGCAATCGAGCCTGCCGCATTGATATGATTTTCTTTGATAAGAATGCCGTCATAAAGACCAAAACGGTGATTGAAGCAACCACCACATCGAACGGCGTATTTCTGTGCTACCCGCCAGCCCGGCAGCGTTTTACGCGTATCAAGCACTTTTACCGGCAGGCCGGCTACTGCGTCCGCATAACGTTTCGCTACTGTGGCGGTTGCCGACAAGGTCTGCAGGAAGTTCATTGCGGTGCGCTCACCCGTTAAAATAGTTCTGGCCGGGCCTTTGAGGCGACAGATGACCGTATCAGCAGCAAGCTCATCACCATCACTGGCCAGCCATTCAATTTGAATCTTGTCATCCAGTCGTGCAAATACGGCTTCAAACCAATCACGGCCACATAACACGGCATCCTGACGGGTAATAAGCTGTGCTTCAGCCAAGGCATCCGCCGGTATCAGCTTGGCAGTTAAATCCTGTTGACCGACATCCTCAAGCAGTGCAAGCTTGACCTGGGAGTCGATAAACGCTGGCGGTAACGGGTTTTCAATGCTCATTGACGGGCTCTTTGCTGAAAACTGAATAGGGTAACGCTTGACGGCTTAATAATCCATGACGCTGAGGAAAAGCGCTTTGAACATTGATCTGGCTGAAGGGCGCTGCACTGATGCAGTGTTTACCTTGTCACCTAACCACGATGAACGTCCTGATCCGGAAGACATTCATGGCATCGTGATTCACAACATCAGTCTGCCACCAGGGGAGTTTGGTGGTCATTTTATTGATGATCTCTTTCTTAACCAACTGGATACTACCCTGCATCCTTATTTCGAGCAGTTACGTGACCTCAAGGTCTCATCTCATCTGCTAATCCGGCGCAGTGGAGAACTGGTTCAGTTTGTCCCGTTTCATCAACGTGCCTGGCATGCTGGCGTATCAAGCTGGCAGGGTAGGGAGCGTTGCAATGATTTTACGATTGGGATTGAGCTGGAAGGGTGTGATGACAAGCCTTTCGAAGATCAACAATATCACCGTCTTGCGCAAGTGATTGCTTGTCTGTGTGAGTCTTATCCACAGCTGAACTATGAGCGAATTACCGGTCATGAACATATCGCACCGGGACGGAAGACCGATCCGGGGCCGTTTTTTGAATGGGATTATTTAAGACAGCTACTCGACTGATACAAAAAAGCCGCCCGGAGGCGGCTTTATTTTGAGCAGAAGCAAGGCTTACTTAGTGATAGCGATCAATTCGATATCAAAAATCAGCGTTTCGTTAGGACCAATCAACTGACCGGCACCACGTGGGCCGTATGCCAGGTTGGCGGGAACAACGATGCGCCATTTACCGCCTTCCTTCATCATCTGTAATGCTTCCTGCCAGCCCTGGATAACACCATTAACCGGGAAAGTAGCGGGTTCGCCACGCTCGTAGGAGCTGTCAAATACGGTACCGTCTAGCAAAGTGCCTTTGTAATGGGCAATCACTTTGTCGTTTTCAGTCGGTGTCGCGCCATCACCTTCTTTAATGATTTCGTATTGCAGGCCACTGTCGGTGGTTACAACGCCTTCTTTCTTGGCATTTTCGCTCATGTAAGCTTTGGCTTCCGCCTGCTTTTCATTCATGACTTTTGCCATTTCCTGCGCTTTTTGTGCCTGGAATTCCTGAATCACTTTTTCAGCAGTTTCCTGATCCAGCTGCGGCTGTTTGCCCGCCATCATATCGGCAACACCGGCTTTAAATGCATCCAGGTCCAGCTCAACGCCTTCCTGCAGCATGTTTTGTCCGACTTGAATACCAAATATATAGCTCAGTTTCTGTTTTTCTGAGTCTAGGGTTGCGGCGTGATCATCAGCCATTACATTCGCTCCAAATAACAAGGGTAAGAAAATCAGTGCTTTTAATTTCATTTATTAGGCTCTCTGGTTGGAATTTAACTCTATAGGCGTTGCCGAATTTAGTACAATTGCACGTTTTAAAGTTCATCACCATACGCGAAATCAACGGAATTTTCACTCGGTCAGCGTCAATATCTGAGCAAAACACTTGGTTATTCTCTGAATTGATACTATAATAGTACCAATTAGGAGGTTCAGCTATGCTGCGAATGGGAAAACTGACGGATTACGGCATTGTGCTGATGAGCTACCTGGCAACGAATCGCCATGAGCAACACAGCGCCCACGCTATTGCTGATGCGGTGAAGGTGCCGCTGCCTACTGTCAGAAAGGTACTGAAATCCCTGTCTCATGGTGGATTGCTTCAATCAGAGCGGGGCGTAGCGGGTGGTTACAGCCTGAGCCGGATGCCAGAGCAAATCTCGGTGGCTGAAATCATCACGGCCATAGAAGGCCCGATTGCTCTGACTGAATGTGTCAGCAGTGAAAGCCACTGTGAACAGGAAACACACTGTGCTGTCCAGACCAACTGGACGCGCATCAACAATGCGGTGTTTCATGCGCTGGATGAAGTCAAGCTGTCAGACATGCTGGTACCGCAGAATACATCAGGGTTGAGCCCGATTAAATTTTACTCATCAGCAGCTGCGATGAGTAACGCAACAATACAGGATGGTGAGTTTCATGACTGATCAAAGTCAACAACTTGAGTCGATTACTCAGAGAGAATACAAGGCGGGTTTTGTTACCGACATTGAGGCAGACAGCCTGCCGCCCGGCCTGAGTGAAGAGGTTGTCCGCGAAATCTCCCGCATCAAAGGGGAGCCAGACTTCATGCTGGAGTGGCGTCTGAAAGCCTATCGTCACTGGCTGACCATGGATACGCCGGAATGGGCCCATGTGCATTATCCTGAGATTGATTACCAGCAAATCAGTTATTACTCGGCCCCGAAGAAAAAAGACGATGGCCCGAAAAGCCTGGATGAAGTCGATCCGGAACTGTTGCGTACTTACGAAAAACTGGGTGTCCCGCTCGATGAGCGCGCCCGCCTGGCGGGGGTTGCGGTAGACGCGGTGTTTGACAGTGTCTCTGTCGCCAGCACGTTCCAGGATAAGCTGGCTGAAGAGGGCATTATTTTTATGCCTATCTCGCAGGCGGTGAAAGCGCATCCGGAACTGGTTGAAAAATACCTCGGCAGTGTGGTGCCTTATAAGGATAACTACTACGCAGCACTGAACTCGGCAGTCTTCAGTGACGGTTCCTTTGTCTATATTCCCAAAGGCGTACGTTGCCCGATGGAGCTGTCGACTTATTTCCGGATCAATGCAGCCAATACCGGTCAGTTCGAGCGTACCCTTATCATTGCGGATGATGATTCCTATGTCAGTTATCTGGAAGGTTGTACCGCGCCAATGCGTGATGAGAATCAGCTTCATGCTGCAGTTGTGGAACTGGTCGCTATGGACCGTGCCCAAATTAAATACTCGACCGTACAAAACTGGTATCCCGGTGATGAGAATGGTAAAGGCGGTATCTACAACTTTGTGACCAAACGTGCTGCCTGTCGTGGCGAATCGTCGAAAGTGTCGTGGACTCAGGTTGAAACGGGTTCAGCCATCACCTGGAAATACCCGAGTGTGGTGCTTCAGGGTGATAACTCAATCGGTGAGTTCTATTCAGTCGCTGTCACCAACAATATGCAGCAGGCTGATACCGGCACCAAGATGATTCATCTGGGTAAAAACACCAGTTCTACCATTATTTCCAAAGGTATTTCAGCCGGTCGCTCGCAAAACGCCTATCGCGGTCTGGTTCGGGTCGGTCCGAACGCAGAAAACGCCCGTAACTACACCGAGTGTGATTCTCTGCTGATGGGCGATAAGTGTGGTGCTCATACATTCCCGTATATTGAGGTGAAAAACCCGACGGCGAAGGTGGAGCACGAAGCATCCACTTCAAAAATCAGTGAAGACCAGCTGTTTTACTGCAAGCAACGCGGACTTGATGCCGAAGATGCCGTATCGATGATTGTGAACGGCTTCTGCAAACAGGTTATTCGCGAACTGCCGATGGAATTTGCCGTGGAAGCCCAGAACCTGCTCGGTTTGTCATTAGAAGGTTCCGTCGGTTAAGCGAACGGGAACCCATAAAGATTTTCAGAAATATAGAGACTCAACATGTTAGAAATTAAAAACCTGCATGCCAGCGTTGGAGGTAAAGAAATCCTCCGCGGCATCAATATGTCAGTCAATCCAGGCGAAGTCCACGCCATCATGGGCCCGAACGGCGCCGGCAAGAGTACTTTGTCCAATGTGCTCGCCGGCCGTGAAGGCTATGAAGTCACGCAAGGTGAGGTCATCTACAAAGGTGAAAACCTGCTGGAACTGGAACCGGAAGAACGCGCGCAGCGTGGTGTGTTTCTGGCATTCCAGTACCCGGTTGAAATCCCCGGCGTCAGCAATATTTACCTGCTGAAAGCGGCCTTGAATGCCGTCCGCAAATATCAGGGCCTGGAAGAAGTCGATGCCATCGATTTTCTGAACCTCGTGCGTGACCGGATGAAGCTGGTCAAAATGGACGAACAGTTCCTGCACCGCAACGTGAACGAAGGTTTCTCGGGCGGTGAGAAAAAACGTAACGAGATCCTGCAGATGGCGGTGCTGGAGCCGGCACTGGCGATTCTTGATGAAACCGACTCCGGCCTGGATATCGACGCATTGCGTGTGGTCGCTGAAGGCGTTAACGCCCTGCGCGCCGAGGACCGCTCCATCGTTATGATTACCCACTATCAGCGTTTGCTGGACCATATTGTGCCGGACTTCGTCCACGTACTGTCTGAAGGCAGAATCGTTAAATCCGGCGACAAGGAACTGGCTAAGGAACTGGAAAAATCCGGTTACAGCTGGGTTCACGACGCACCGGAAGGTCAAACCGCATGAAACAGTTAACTGAGATCACAACGCCGTTTGGCGAGGTGGCCGCTGCAAAACCATTGCCGGGCACAGAGCTTGGCTGGTTGCAGCAACTGCGTGATCAGGCGAAAGCGCAGTTTGAACGTCACGGTCTGCCGGCAAAGAAAGTTGAAGACTGGAAATATACCTCCCTGTGGCAATTGAGCCAGGAAGGTTTCAGTCATGATGCTAATGAAGTCAGTCTGGGTAAGACCGAACTGGCTCACGTGGCCGCACTGGAAGATGCTTACCGCTTTGTCATCATTGATGGCCGCCTCAATGCGGTACTGTCTGAAATTGACAATCTAGAAGCAGGTTTATCGATTAAACCGCTGGCCGAGGCACTTGATCAGGCAGAAAACATGCTGGGCGATCAGATTGATCTGGAAAAGCCGGGTCTCAATGCCATTAATACGATGCTGATGCACGACGGTCTTGCATTGCATGTCGAAGCCGGCCAGAAAATCAGCAAACCAATCGAGTTACTGGTTATCAGCACCGCTGAAAACCCAAAGCTTGCCAGCCATTTACGCAATCTGATTCAGGTCGATGCAGATGCCGAAGTGACGCTGCTGGAGCACTATGTCAGCCTTGCCGAGACGGCAGGTTTCACTGATGTGGTGACCGAGGTCAAACTGGCTGAAAACGCCAGGCTGAACCATTTCAAACTGCAGCATGAATCGCTGGCGCATTACCATATTGCGACTCTGGCCTCGAAACAGGCCGCTGGCAGTATCTGGAATACCAATAACATCTCACTGGGCGGCAAGCTGGCGCGGAATGATATTCACAGTCAGTTGCTGGGTGAAGAAGCACACGTGACGCTGGATGGTCTGTATCTGGTTACCGGAGACCAGCATGTCGATAATCACACCCGTATCGACCATGCTGCGCCCAACACCACCAGTGATGAGGTTTATAAAGGTGTACTGGATGGCAACAGCCATGCCGTATTTAACGGTAAGGTGAATGTGCACAAAGATGCCCAGAAAACCGATTCCAGCCAGAGCAACAAGAACCTGTTGCTGTCTCGCAGCTGTGAAATCGATACCAAACCGGAGCTGGAAATCTATGCTGATGACGTCAAATGTGCCCACGGTAGTACCGTCGGTCAGATTGATGAACAGCACCTGTTTTTCCTGCGTGCCCGTGGCCTTGATGAGACAGCTGCACGTAGCCTGCTGACTTATGCTTTTGCCGTCGATGTATTGCAACGGATTAAGTCAGCACCTATGCGTCAGGCCTTGTCTAATGTCATAGAAAAACGGTTACCGAAAGGGGCGTGATTGCATGACACAAACCGAATTAAAAGCTGTGCCGTTTCCAGAAACTGACTTTGATATTGAAGCGATCAGACGTGACTTTCCGATTCTGAATCAGGAAGTGAACGGCAACCCGCTGGCCTACCTGGATAATGCTGCCAGCAGCCAGAAACCGGTTCAGGTGATTGAAGCGGTCGACGCTTACTATCGTCTGGACAATGCCAATGTACACCGTGGTGTGCATCGGCTGAGCCAGCGCGCGACCGACGCTTATGAAGGCGCTCGCGATAAAGTCCGTGGTTTCCTGAATGCCAAGTTGGATAAGGAAATTGTCTTTGTCCGCGGTGCCACCGAAGCGATCAACCTGGTGGCTCAGAGTTTTGTACGCCCTCAGATCAAGCCGGGTGACGAGATTCTGATCAGTCATATCGAGCATCACGCCAATATCGTGCCGTGGCAGATGGTGTGTGAACAGACTGGCGCCAAACTGAAAGTCATTCCCATGACTGAATCCGGTGAACTGGATCTCAGCGATTTCGACAGCCTGCTGAACGAACGCACCAAAATCCTGGCGATTGGTCATGTGTCGAATGCACTGGGCACCATCAATCCGATTAAGGAAATGATCGGTCAAGCTAAAGCCAAATCGATTCCAGTGCTGGTAGACGGCGCCCAAGCGGTGCCGCATATCGCCGTCGATGTGCAGGATCTGGATTGTGACTTTTACGTCTTCTCTGGTCATAAAATGTTTGCACCCACCGGTATCGGCGCGCTCTATGGCAAACAGGCATTGCTGGAAGCGATGCCGCCATGGCAGGGTGGGGGCGATATGATCCTCTCGGTCAGCTTCAGCCATACCGAATACAACACGTTGCCTTATAAGTTTGAAGCCGGTACACCGCACATTGCCGGTGCCGTCGGACTGGGCGCAGCGATTGATTATATGCAGGCTATCGGCATCGATAAGCTGGCAGCCTATGAACATCACCTGCTGGAAGTCGCCACAGCGAAACTAGAAGCCATTGATGGTATTCGTATTATCGGTACTGCCAAAAACAAAGCCAGCGTACTGTCTTTCATGATTGAAGATGTCCATCCGCACGATGTCGGTACCATTTTCGACCAGCAGGGCGTCGCGATTCGTGCAGGTCACCACTGTGCACAGCCAGTGATGGAGTTCTATGGCATCGCCGCGACGGCACGGGCTTCCTTCGCGTTTTATAACACCGAGCAGGAAATTGATGCGCTGGTTAATGCCATCAAAACCACACAGGAGTTGTTTGCCTGATGAGTGATTTAAGAGATCTCTATCAACAAGTGATCATGGATCACAAAAAGAATCCGCGTAATTTCCGTGAGATTACTGATGCCAATCACATGGCACATGGTAACAATCCGCTCTGCGGTGACGCCCTGGTGGTCTACGCCAAACTCAAAGATGGCGTGATTGAAGATGTCAGCTTTCAGGGTAGTGGATGTGCGATTTCAGTGGCTTCAGCCTCGTTGATGACCGAGATTCTGAAAGGCAAAACCATGGAAGAAGCCGAAAAGCTCTATGACAATGTGCATAAAGCGCTGACTGGTGAAGCGGGCGGCGGCGAACTGTCCGGCAAACTGGAAGTACTGGCCGGCGTGAAAGAGTTTCCCGCTCGTGTGAAATGCGCCACTTTATCCTGGCACACCGTACATGCCGCGATGGACAGTGACCACGATATTTCCGTAACCACAGAATAAGTAGGGCAGATTTATGAATGACCAATATCAAATCAGCCCGGAACAGCTCAAAGAAGATGTTATTGAGGTGCTTAAAACCATCTACGATCCGGAAATCCCGGTTAACATCTACGAGCTCGGGCTTATCTACAATATCGAAATCAGTACCTCAGGCAACGTCCATATTGATATGACGCTGACAGCCCCCGGCTGCCCAGTTGCCCAGTCTTTCCCGGGCGATGTTGAATCGCGTGTGATGTCCGTGCCCGGCGTCAAAAAAGCCCAT
This sequence comes from Methylophaga sp., assembly GCF_009711715.1. Classification (GTDB taxonomy): domain Bacteria; phylum Pseudomonadota; class Gammaproteobacteria; order Nitrosococcales; family Methylophagaceae; genus Methylophaga. The sequence continues at coordinate 69,313 of NZ_VENF01000001.1, forward strand.
GTCGAACTGGTCTGGGAACCACAATGGACCAAGGACATGATGAGCGAGGCCGCTCAGCTCCAGCTCGGTATGTTCTAGGCCTGCTGTGTTTTCTTCGCCTGCCTTATACGTCTAAAAGACTAAGCTGAAAAAATAACTGTGGGTGAAATCTCACCCACAGTGAGAGTCAAAAGCCGACCTCTAAGGGGCTGTCATCATGACAGACGAGTAATGCGAGATTTAAAGTAATCTCAGCTTCATTATTTCCCCATAACTCCCTAGGACCTATAGGAATAATTCCTGAAATCTGATTTCTTCTCACGAATAAGAGGGTGAGGCAGTTCACACAACTCCTGATAAATGTGAAGTCGAACAAACAGCAAAACAGGATTTTTTCCTAGTGCCTGTTTGTTAATGCCTCACTAAGATTGACTGATTTTTCAAACCATTCAGTGGGATTCAGTCAATGACGGCAGCAACTTCCTCCGACCATCAGCCACGCTCTTATCTTGCCGGTTTCAGTGTTTTAATGCTGGCACTGATGTGTGTGGTGCCTTTTCTATCCCCTTACCACATGCCACCCATAGCCAGCTTTTATAACGAATGGCTTGCTGCATTTCTGGCGGTATTCGCCAGCTTGTTTTTAATAGGTAAAAGACAGGAAAAACTTCAAATTCCGGTTGTGAGCTTTATTCCACTAGGACTGATTGTTGTTCTGGGATTACAAGTTGCACTGGGCGTACCGGATTACTGGCAGAACCAGTTTGTGGCTATGCTCTACCTAGGGCTGTCAGCTTTGTTAATGCTACTTGCCGCTAACCTGCGACACAGCCTGACATTGGAAAGAGTCGTACCAGTCATTGCCTGGGCATTTGTGATTGGCGCCACAACGATCATGATATTGCTCCCCATCGGCAAATTAATACCCGAAGATAATGCGCTTGCTAAGTGGGTTCTTGACAGCAATTCCGGCAATATCGGTCAGGTCAATCACTTTTCCAACTATCTCGCTTTGGGGCTTGCCTCCCTGGTTTACCTGCGAATCACAGACCGGGTCAGTAACTTTGTTGCAATTCTTATCTCTGCTTTGATCCTGATTGGCCTGGCTCAGGGCGGTCAAAGGATGGCAATCCTTTATGTGGCATTACTGTCTGTTGGCGGTTGGCTATTGGCCAGACCATTTACAAATCATCACATGACGTCAATAAAGCCGATTTCACTACTCTGGCTGATACCGGGATTTATTGCAGCCCAATTTATTGTTCCATTACTCAGTTTTCTTGAACCTGCAAAGATGCCAGCGGAGCGACTGATGCAGACGATGGGGACTGAGTCCAGCCGCCTGATTTTGATAGAACAAGCCTGGCTTTTATTTAAACAATACCCGTGGCTAGGGGCAGGCTGGGCCGAGTTTCCCTGGTATAACTTTTCCATCACCGAGTCTTACCCCACCTTGAAGGGACTCTGGCACCATGCGCATAACCTGATCCTGCAACTATTAGCGGAGACAGGCATCCTGGGCGCGCTGATTCTGACGGCAGGTATGCTTTACTGGTTCAGAGAGCAGTTCCTTAGCAAACTGAATGCAGAACGTTGGTGGCTACTGGCATTGCTGTCTGTCATCGGGATACACAGCATGCTGGAGTATCCGCTCTGGTATATAACCTTTCTCGCTATTGCCAGCTTATTGTTGGGATTGGGATCTGAACGCCCCATACAAGTGAAGTTCAATCTGGCACCGGTTTTTTTCCTGGTCATCTTCATTTTCTCTGCCTGGTCAATGGGCAGCCTGCAAACCAGTTATCACCAGTTGGAGACGACGCTCACATCATTGAGGGAAGAGGGACTACCTCAATCGGAAATTGATGAAAATCTGGAAAAGCTTTATCAGCTCAGGGAAAGCTCTGTGTTTACCCCGATCGCGGATAACTTCCTGGTTCGTGTTCTACCTAATCAGCCTGACTTGATTCAAGACAAGCTCACTATCAGTCAGCATGTCGTTGAAAACTGGCCGGGGCGGGTAGAAAGCTACACACATGCCTACTTGCTGGCGATGAATGACAAACCTGTTCAAGCACAGCAGATGATTCGTATGGCGATTAAGCAGTTTCCAGAGTACCGGGAAGCATATCATCGCTTTGTTCTGGCCCAGGTGGTTAAAAAACAACAGAACGCGCTCTTGCCGATACTGATCATCCTTCAGGATCCCTATAAGCCGGGGGAATAAGACACAGATGCATTTGCCAATTCAGAGCCAATCCCGTTCAAAAAACAAAGTTATCACTCAATGCTGATTGGGAATTAGCTCTGAATGTGGCCTGAAATCTGATGTTTTCAATTTCAGGAATTATTCCTATAGGGAAGCTTTCCCGATTCGCCTAATATCATCCTCCAACGAAGTTCAAGCGGAGAGAATCATTTCATGAATGCCAAAGTCGACACAGACCAACAGCCTGTTAAAGCCAAACTGCTGGAACTGGTTGACGATATTCTGGCGCATGATGGTTATGGCGACATCCGTGTTGAGGTTCGTATTCTTAAACGCCGTCAAAAAGAGGTTATTTTGCATTGCGGTAAACAATACCGCTATGTCATTGACTTCCCGGGCGAGCAGGGAGCCATTTCCTGAAAAGGACAATTAGCCCGGATGGCATAGGAGTGTGAGCGGGTCACATCTAAAAACAATTTTACAACCCGATGTCCAACAGGCCGCTAGGGGTGGCTGAGGCTCTAACCCTGAGAGAAATATAAATGAACATTAATCAAATGAAATCGGCGATTGCCAAATTCCGCAAAGCGGATTTGTCAGTCATCAAAGACGAAAAGCTGCGTAACAAAGCGAAAAAACTGCAAGGTAAAGAAAAAGGTTTCACCCTCTTGGAACTACTGGTTGTTATCACGCTGATCGCCATTCTGGCTACGGGTGCACTCATTGCGTATGAAGATGTGGGTGAATCAGCTGAAGCAGCTTCTGCGGGTAATGCTGCTGCAACAATCGATCGTGCCATTCGCACTTATCGTGCGGTGGAAAATGTGTATCCAAATCAGTGGGATAACTTGGTTGATGCTGGCGGTAGTGGGCTCTCTTTCGCTGCTCCAGTTATGGGTACATTCCTGAACTCTTGGTCAACACCGGCATCTGGTACACCTGAACATGCGGCTTTAGTCGATATGTTTGAAGAAGCTGGTATCGAAGAGCTTCAAACTGTTTTTGCGGGTGCGACACTTGATCAAGGTGCCATTGACAATGTAGCTCCAAACCGTTTCCACAATGAAAGTTCTGGTAGTGCGTTTGAAGTTGAAATAGAAAACGGTGAACTGCCTACAGCATTCGCAGTCATTCCGAATGACATCTGTGGCGAAAATGGTGCATCACTAGGCATTCCTAGCACTGTTCTAAATGATTTGGAAGGAGAAATTGTAGTTGACAACAACAACTTACAAAATCGTTATGGTGATGCGCTTGAAGGTGATGAGTGTCACTTGATGATCGCGCTTGGCTTTGGCGGTGATGCTGCGGCGTCAACTACATTTAGTAACGTTGCTATTGCACAATCTCCATCATACGTTCGCAACACAGGTGATAGTGATACTGAGGTTAATCCTGAAATTCACTACTCCCGTTACATTGGTCTTTTCCAAGCAGGTGTGTATGAAGGTGACGATGGTGAAGTTGACGGACCTAACCCGTCTTGGAAATGGAACGACACTCCTCGTTTGATTGCCATTGTTGCACCAGATGGCAAAAACATTGACGAGCTGGTTTCAGAAGCTCAGCAATAATCTCGCCTAAAGATGCCATAAGAGGGGCGGGCTTTGCCCGCCCTTTCTTTATTTCAGAACGTTGCGTCAATAAAACTTATTGCCAGAACGTTTGTATGAACAGGATGACATGCAACGTGTATAACAGGGTCGCCAAATCGAGCGTGACATAAATTCATCGGGAACAAGTAAATGTGGTTTTTATTGTTTGACCGACCAAACAAAGTAAATTCATCATCTCATCATCAGACCGGTTTCACACTGGTTGAAATTTTGCTTGTTATCGTTTTGCTAGGCATCGTCAGTATCGCCGCGATCAATGCCTTTGATGGTAATGAAGATCAGGCACGTGAGAACATTACTCGCCTTGAGATGGCAGCCCTGCAAAAAGCGCTTTTACAGTTTCGTCGTGACAATCGAGAGTTGCCCTGCATGGTCTATCGCCAGGGGGATTTCAGTCCAAATACCGTCAATGACCTTAACACCCATGAAAATTACAATGACTTTACAAGCGGGTTTGATCTAACTCCCGTTCCGGCAGACGCTGTCGCATGGCAGGACTGGTGTCAGGAAGACTATAACAATAGTGCCGGTGAACCTGTTGCCTCCAACGCACTAGTGATGCTTAATCAATTTCCGTACGACATTGCAGCGTTTGATTTCCTGCTTTGGAATAGCAGCACACAGCAAGGTTGGAATGGCGCCTATATCAGTAAAGAGGGACTGACTGACAGCTGGGGAAATCCTTACATCCTGCTGGACCCGGAATTGACATATGGTGCCCGCTACCGGTGCCTGGTCAATAGCGGCGGTGATAACTATGATCTGACCGGTGGTTTGTATGAATGCTTGACGCCTTCCGATGCTGGGTTTCTGGCCACTGATCATATTTTGCCAGCGGATACTGCCCGGATTATCAGTCCCGGCCCGGATGGTGAAATTGACCCTGACTATGATGCCAATCCCGTGTCAGGAAATGACCCCTGCATCGCTGAAGGCGATGACCTCATTTTATGCCTGATGCGCTGATTGAAAGGACTCGCATGCGATATTTCAATCAAGCTCATCAAAAAGGTTTTACTCTGCTTGAGTTAGTTCTGGTTCTGTTCCTGATTGGCCTGCTGGCCTCAGCCGGCTTGTTATTCACCGAAGGTCAGCAGGATGAAGCCTACTTTAATGAGACCCAGCGCCGGCAGACAATCATCCGTGACGCTATTATTCGTAGTACTGAACGTGTCGTTAACGGCCAGCCCGAGTTGGCCGGCTTTGTTGTTGATAACGGCAGACTGCCCTATTGCCTGGCGGAGTTGGTCGTCTCACCCTTTGATTTAACTCAGAGCGCCAGTGCTCCCGGATTTTATATTTCACCCTGTGATGACTCTTTGGAATTGCTCAAGCCAACGGTCACAGCAAGCGGTATACGAACAGGGTGGTATGGACCATATATCCAGACCAATCCAGAGCAGGATGGTTTTCGTCGCTTCAGAGATGGTTATCAGAATGGAAATAACCCGAATGATCCCAATTTTGGGTGGGTTGTCACTCTGGCTGAGTCTGGAACGGTATATTCGGCACCCATTACAGCCCCTATCGATCCACCCGCAGAAATATTTTACCTCTACAGTGAGGGCTATGATCTGAGCACCACGACAGACGACTACCCGCCTTTGGGTGATGATGATCTGGTTGTGGCAGATGACTGGTTAGCTCCGGCCACCTTTAATATTCGGTTTGTAAACACCTCTGCAGTCAGTGCGATATCAAACCTGGATGCCAGTCTTGACTGGACAATCACGTTGGCGAAAAGCAGTACTGACCCCAATGCCTACTCTAGTGATTTTTCTTTCACGCCTCCCGGTTCGAGCATCCCTGCTCAAGGGACGTATGAGTACACCGTCGCTGTCTCATCTTCAACGGCCTTCTCAGATAAGTTGCCTGCAGGCTATTACATCATCAGTGCGCGTTGTGATGACAGCTTAGCAATAGCGCCGGCAAGTTGCCCAGCTATGACAAGCTCACCCTACACCGTAATGGTGCTACCGAGGCAACAATTGGGACCAATCCGCTGGAATATTGAACCATGATGAATTTGAAACGACTGACCGAGAAATTAAGCGCAATCCGGCCGAATAATGTCATGGTCTGTGAATGGACCGGCTTATCAATGCAGGCGGCGGTGTTTAGTAAGACGGGTAAGAAACTACAGGTTCAGGCGACAGCTAATTCCGACAGCATTGACCCCGCAGTAGCATTCAGTCAGATCCTAAGCTCACTGAGAACACAGGGATGGCAAGGTAAAAATGTGATTGTACTGACCCCTTCAGTGATGAGTGCCATGGTCGAACTTCCGGTATCACCGAAGAAGCCCAAACCGATAAACCAGATGCACGAGCTGGTCAGGTGGGAAGTTGAGCCTTTATTGATGCAGCATCAATTGCAGTGGACGCTGGGACAGTTGATGGAATCCCATGGCATGCTCACAGCTGAGCAAGTGTTTGAGATCAATCAGGCACAAAAGCTACAGAAACAGGAAGGCAACAAAGCCGAACGAGGCAATAAACGCTTTGGTGAAATGGCGTTGGAACTGGGTTATGTAAGCCGTGAACAGGCTCAGTCTCTGATTGTCGTACAGGACTGGCTTCGTGGTGAGGATGATGATGTGCAATGCGGCTGGTCTGCTCAGGGTGAAGTCGACGATGCACCAGGGGTCTGGAATTGGCTCACAACGGCGACACATCAGTCGGTCATCAATAAATGGCAAGAGCTTTGTGAGGACTACAAACTTCAACTTGCTGGGCTCATGCCATTGACCGGAAACAGCGTGGCATTGATTGATCATGCTGATAAACATTTGGTGGTACTGGAAACGACTGAATTTATTACGACGTCTTCGCATCTCAAGCGAGACAGGATTGTTTCAGTGCAACACTATGTTAATCGCAGTGCATCCATGCTTGATGCCTGTCTTGAAGTATTTCACGCTGAAAACTCTCAACACCCGGGTGTGGTGTTGGCTGCTCCCCCCGGTAGCATTCCCAACCTGCGTCGCAGCCTGAGTTCTGCACTAGCCAGTGAGCCGGATCTGGTGATGTTCGATGAGCGAGACGGTTTGTCACCTGGCATGTTTGCAGCGGGAAGACTCTTTTTTGGTCTGAAAGGCGCCAAAAAAATCAGTCTGGTGAGACCAGGAGGGCCATTGCCACCAACCTGGCATCGAACTGAAACTCAGGCAACAGCGTTAGTGGCAGCGATGCTTGTTCTGATTGTTATTTCAGAAGTCACCCTATCACTTCAACACGCAGCTCTCAGTAAAGAGAAAGCAGAAATCGATGAGCGAGCCAGTGTTCTGGATGCAGCGGTGGATCGTATAAAAAAACAACGTGAAGCGATTGAGAAGCAAAAAGCAGAACTTAGAGAGCAAAAAGAGAGTCAGCGGCGCATGGAAGCCAGACTGGAATTTTTCGGTCAGGAACTGCCAGAGAGGGCGCTCCTGGTGCAGGCCATTCTTGGCGTAATGCAAAACAGTATCAATGAGCAAATTATCGTCAACCGTGTTGATGAGATGGGGCGTAGGGCGACAGTGCAACCAGCAGTCAATCCCCTCAACAAACCGGGCGTGGTGGAAACAGATAATTTCAACATTGATGCCTGGGCGTTGACGGAGAGTGCCGCCCAGGAGTTTGTGCAGAACATGAAGCTTTCAGTGGCAGCCTGGGATATGGAAGTGAGAGATATTCAGGTGATAGAAAAAGCAGGCCCAATGAACCTCGCTGGTTACTCTGTATCAATGAGCCTGGTGCGAGTGATTCCTCAATCTGAACTTGAGGATAGGCAGGCATGAAACTGAAGCAATTGAATAATCGCGAACGTGCGCTTGCCGGCATTATATTGCTGGTCATTTTTCTTGGTGGGTATGGTTTCCTGCGTTTCGAACCGAGACTGGGAAATATTCAGAGCCTGGAACAGCAGAAAGAAGCCACGCTCAACCGTCTTGCCAGAATGGAAATTCCCAACGAGCCTCAGGAAGGCTTGGACGAAATTAAACGCGAGCTTGAAGATCAGCAAAAAGCGCTGGACGCGATCCGGGAGAGTGCGGTCCAAATTGAATCACAGCTGGCACCCATTGATTCTCAGGAACTGAAAGTTAAAATTTCTGAACTCGCCCGTGACAGTGGTATACGAATCAGGGTCAATGAAGCACTTCGGCCCCAGCCTCTGAAAAATAATAGTCGCCGTGGCGGTAATGACAACGAAATAATCCCACCGGTCACAGCAGGCTGGGTTACGCGAATGTCACCGGGCTCGATGTTTCAGCGCCCATTGCAGCGTCTTGAGGTCGATGGTAGCTATCTCGCATTGCGTCGTTTTATTCATGGCCTCGATGAGCTTCCCTACCAGGTGACGGTGATTCGTATGAACATCGACAAACTCGAAATATCACCTTTCAGGGGCAGCTCACAAATGCTCAAAACTGAAATGATTCTGGCCCTGTAAAGGTTTTTCATGGCAGTCAGAGATGAGCAATTGATAAGAGCGGGTATTGAAACGGGACTGATTGAAGAATCAACCGTAGAGCAACTGCGTCTGCTCGCCAGAAGGGAACGTGTACCTCTGCTGTCGAAATTGCTCGCACATTATCGTTTGCCATTATCTGCGATGCACCGTGCATTGGCTGAAGATCACGGGATTCAATATGTTGACCTCAATAATGCGAAATTAAACTCAGTTCTGACAAAGAAACTGCCATCCAGTCTGATTAGTCGCAAGCAAATGCTGGTGATGACCGAGGATGGTGAAGACAAACTGGTTATCAGCGACCCTTCTGATCGAGTTTCAATCGATTCTGCGCTCAGACTGATTGGCGATGTATTACCGGTCACGATGAGCGACCCCGAGCGTGTCAGGTTAGCGGTCAAGAAAGTACTTGCCAACACGGCTGTTGCTCAAGCGAGTGAGAGCGTTACCACAGAGACAGATTTGGTTTCCCTGCTGGACCAGGTGCTTAAAGATGCTTATCTTAACCGTGCCTCGGATGTTCATTTCCTGACAGAGGAAGAAGGACTGCGTGTTCGTTTCAGGGTGGATGGCAAACTCAACGACTATCCTCTGGACGCCGATCAGTCTGTCGCTGCAGGATTGATATCAAGGGTCAAAGTACTGTCAGGACTGGATATTTCAGAACAAAGGATGCCTCAGGATGGCGGTTTTTCCTATCACCTTGCGGCACCTGTTGATATGGAATTCAACATCCGTGTGGCCACGGCACCGACCCGTCTCGGTGAGCGGATTACCATGCGACTGTTGGGCAGTGAGAGTAGCAGCCTGACCCTGACTGATCTCGGCTTTCTGGAGAGTGACCTGGTCGAGTTCAAGCAGGCCATCACAAAACCTTATGGCATGATTCTGCTTACTGGCCCGACCGGTAGTGGCAAATCCACAACCTTGTGTGCAGCATTACAGGAAATCAATCATCCTGATATCAATATCATGACGGTCGAAAACCCGATTGAGTATGTGATCGATGGCATTTCCCAAATACAGACCGGCCCCAAGATTAACTTTGCCGATGCGCTGCGTTCTTTACTTCGTCATGATCCAGATGTGTTGATGGTCGGTGAGATTCGCGACTCAGAAACGGCAGATGTCGCAGTCAAAGCCGCGATGACAGGTCACCTCGTATTTTCTACCCTGCACACGAATAACGCGGTCAGTGCTGTTACCCGTCTGGTCGATATTGGTTGTGAGCCTTTTCTCATTGGTTCAACTATGACTGCAGTGATAGCACAGCGGTTGGTCAGACGCTTGTGTCGACATTGTGCCAAGGCAAGACCAGCGAGCGAGGATGAGCGCATTCTGCTTGGAGTGGAAGAGGACGTCGAAATTTTTGAACCTGTTGGCTGTGCCGTATGCCAGGGACAGGGATTCAAGGGGCGACTGGGACTGTTCGAAACCTTATGGTTCAACGAGCGGCTCGCCAGAATGGTGTCAAAAGGCGCTGATGAAGAAACGTTGGAGGCGAATGCAGGTAAAGCCCTGAAGTTTATGTGGGAAGATGGTTGCGAGAAAGTATTGCGCGGGCTCACTACCATGGATGAAGTTCGTGATGTAGCGGTGTTTAAACGACATGATATGGCAGAGGTGGTCTGAAATGCCGATTTTTGCCTATCAAGCGCTGAGTCGTACTGGTGAAGAACTCTCCGGTAAGATGCAGGCGGAAAATACCAATGCTGTTGCCCAGGCACTGCGTACCGAAGGTCTGCGTGTACTTGATATTAAAGAAAAGCGTCGTAATGGTTTTCTGGGTGAAGAAAACTTCAGAGACTGGTATGCGACCCAACGTTCCGTTTCCACGGATGCCCTTATTTTCTTTTACAGACAGATGGCCTTCATGCTCAGAGCTGGCCTGCCACTGGCTGAGTGTTTACAACTCGCAACGACCCAAGTCTCCAGCCCGCGATTGAACCTCGCACTGAGAAGGATGCACCGTGATATTGAGGCAGGCAAATCTCTGTCCTCGGCACTGGGTAAGCATCCTGATGTATTCAGCGATATCGCTATCAATCTGGTTGTTGCCGGCGAGAGCACGGGTGAACTGGATGTGATTATGGAGCGTTTGGCAGTTCACCTCGAAAAGAAATCGCAATTACGCAAACAAATGATCAATGCGATGATTTACCCGGTAGTGGTGATACTTGCAGCGATAGGTGTTGCGGTATTCATGGTTGTGATGATTATTCCGAAGTTTGCTCAGTTTATTCAGGGACGAGGAAAACGCTTACCCGAATCAACGCAAGCACTGATAGATGGCGCTGCCTTCCTCAGAGAAAACGGACTCACCATTATCGGCGTAAGCATTGCCATTATCATCCTGATATTTATCACCTACCGAACCTACAAAGGTCGTCGTTGGATTGATCGTGTCCTGCTCAGCGTCCCCGTATTCGGCAAACTGATTATTTATGGTTCCATGGCGCAGCTGAACTGGGCTTCCTCTATCCTGATGCGAAGCGGCATTACTATCTTTGACACATTAAAAATAACCGCAGACCTGATTGCTAACAAGATTTATTCGGACAAGCTCAGGCAGGCGTCAGACAGTGTGATGTCAGGGCGTGATCTTGCGAGCAGTATTCAGCATCCACAAATGCCCTCACTGGTGACGCACATGATTGCCATTGGTGAGAGAACCGGTTCTCTGGATCGTATCCAGCAGGAACTGGGCATTTATTATCAAAATTTGCTTGAAATCGGTATTAAAAGACTTTCAGCAATGATTGAGCCAGCCATGATTCTGGTGATTGGTGGCATGGTTGGCTTTGTCTACTACGCTTTTTTTCAGGCGCTATTTGCTCTCGCAGCATAATTAACAGGTAAGCATGATGAAATTTTTTATAAAGTTAATGATATGTGTTCTCTCACTAACTATTATTCCTCCTCTCGCTGCCAATGAGCTGTCTGAAGGTGCCAATCCTGAGCGAACATTTATTCGTGATCCTTTTACCCCTAGCGTGCTGATGTATGAGCAGGCTGGAACTGTCGCCAATATTGATGCTGATGCATTTGGCTTCCGGCCTGCATCTGATGATGTCGATATCAAAATCCCCAAGATGCGTCTCCGGGGCTTCGTCACACCAGAGGGCGCTCAGGAACAGCTGGCTCTGTTGGAGATCACTGGAAGCGGAGTTTTTATGGTGCGAGAAGGTGATGAGATCAACATCGATCCCCGGCAACCTGCCAATGCGATTCGTATTTCTGAAATTTCCCGCCTGAGTATCACGATTGAGACCGGCACCCTGGGCCGTATACGCGTTTTAAGATGAATTATATGAAATTAAAAAGAATAAGCTTTTTACTGGCGGGCATTATGCTTGTCAGCCTGGCGTCAGCTGAAACACAAGACCGGGTTGTTGCTAATCAGCCTTTTATTGCAGAGCGCCCGCAAGCGATACCGGCGAGGCCTGTTCTGGACAATCCGGATAATACGACAAGAATTAAAGAGGTCGAGTTTACCGGTAGTAATATCAGCGATGTCGTTCGGACTTTGTCCGAGCTGAGCCGTCAGAATATCATCGCTACGCCTGAAGCCGCGCAGAAACAGGTCACCATTCACCTGAAAAATGTCACGATTCTGGATGCTGTCAAATCCATCAGTCGTATCAGTGACCTCTGGTATCGCTATGATGAGGATACGGATACATTCCGTTTGATGACCCGTGAGCAGTACAGCAAAGATCTGATTGTTCGCGAGAGTGAAAACATTGAAATTTTCCGGTTACTCAATGCCAATGTGCTGATTATTGCCCAGGCGATTGAGGATTTGTTCGGTCAGCGGGTGATCCTGTCTTATGGCTTACCACCAGCATCCAACAGTTTTGGCACAGGTAATGGTGCCGGGACCAGTGGTCTTAACCGTGGTGGCGGTTTCAGCAGTGTAAGGGGCGGTAACAGCACAGTCAGAAATACCCGCTCAAATCGAAGTAGTTTTGGTGGCAGCCGAGGTGGCAGAAGTTCTTTTGGTCAAAACAATCTGACGCAGTCTGGTGCCCAGCTCGAGAGCGAGGAATTGACCGTTGATCAGATTGAGCAGATTGCCAACGCGATCGAACAGTCCGGAAGTCGCAATGTCAGCCAGGAAGCTCTGCAGCAAGCGACGGTTCAATCCCAGCCGATTTATGTGACAGTCAATAACGAGCACAATATGCTGGTGGTGCGTTCGGACGATAAGTCTGTGCTAAAAGGCATCAGGCAATTGATCGACAGGATGGATATTCCTGTTCCCCAGGTCATGCTGGAGATGCGCATTCTGAGCGTGATTCTGGGGGAAGACTTCAACTCTATTTTCAATTTCAGTATTCAACCCAGTGGTGCTAATGAATCCCAGCAACCAACACTGTTAGGTAATAATGCACTATTGAATAACGGTACCTTGGTGTATGAGTTTTTAAACAGCCGCTTACGAGCTAACCTGCAGTTCCTGGAAGAAAATAACCGTATTCGGGTGCTCTCTAACCCGATGATTGTCGCGTCGAATCACCGTCAGGCTGAGCTGTTTATCGGTGAAGAAACCTTATTAACGGAGGGGTTCGATTTTTTTCCCGCCATCATTGATAACGGTGTGGTGGTTCAGCCTTCCTATGTGCAGGCGATTATCAATCGTGAAGATATTGGTATTACGCTGCGGATCACGCCAAGAATCAATGGTGATGAAACCGTGGAACTCCTAATCGAGCAGGAGAATTCCACAGTTAACCCCGGGGGGGGCACAGTACCGATAACAGATGGAACCGGCTCAGTTCAGAACCTTCCGGTAGATACGGTAGACACGGCGAGGTTGACTGGTACGGTCATGGCCAAAGACGGTCTGACTGTCGCAGTCGGCGGTCTGATCAGAACCAGTACCAATAAGAATGAACGCAAGGTACCTGTTCTCAGTGAGATTCCTGTGCTGGGAAGGGTGTTCCGGTCTACGTCTGAAAGTGAACAGGAAACCGAAACCGTACTTCTGATCACTCCCCGGGTGATGAATGTGCCGGAGGACAGTGAATCGCTGCGCATTACGGAGAACCGCTTTTATCGTGACTACAATCAGAAACACCCGCAGTCACAGGAGTTTGATAATAAGTTTATTAACGTGGATAAAACGGCGGAGGAAAGTGACATTATCCCGCAACCCTATCAGGCCGAAGCCTTTCGGGATATGACCAATTATGCGGCTCAAAAAGTCAGATCGCCGGATGTGCAATGGGCGGAGGACAGTGCTTATGAGTCGCTCAGAGTGATTCCGGTTGCGGCAGGTTTGTTTGCAGAACCAGCCATTAAAACGGTACCGCTGGAGAGTTGGCGACGTCACAATGTTTACGTAACGGCCGTGTCCTTATTTAATCGTTCGGACAAGGTCATTGAACTGAAACGCGAAGCGCTCAACGGTAGCTGGCTTGCCTCGGCGATGGACAGCGGGCGCCTGGGGCCGGTTGGCAGTGATGATGCATCATCGATGATCTATCTGGTATCAGACCAGCCATTTGACGATATGATGAGCAACATTAATGGTTTCAGGTAGCTTTCAATGAGTTTAAGAGGGCTGATCAATGCCAGGATTGTTCTCTCCGTAGTCTTGATTCTCATTATAGGTGGGCTGATGGCCATCTGGCAGGCACGCCAGTCGGTACAGAGAGAAATCAATTCCTCATTCAATCTGGCGCTGCAGATGATTGATCTGAGCTTCAGTTATCCTGCCAATCGCATGCTCAGCGAGCAACACTGGATGCGCCAGTTGAGTACTATCCAGAAAACCCGCCATATTCATATCAGTCTGGTGAATGATGATGGCAGCGAGAGTCAGTGGCTCTCTGAGGAGAGAATGGCCGGGCAGGATGAAATGCCGCCTGCCTGGTTCAAAATGGCGGTCACTTCAGATGCGCCTTCTGCCAGCTATGACATTCGGCTGCTCGACGGAACGACAAAGACCATTCTTATTCGTGCTGATCCGATAGATGAGATCGCAGAAGCGTGGGGGGAGTCAGTCGCTTTTTTCTGGTCAATAGTCTTAATGATGGTGGTGATCTTCGTCGCCATTAATATCGTGTTTCAATCGATGTTAAGAAGTGTACACGCCATCCTGGCAGGCCTGCGCCGTGTTGAAAGCGGTGAATACAGTAAAAAACTACCCCGATTCAAAATCAGCGAATTTGACGCCATTGCTTCTGAAGTCAATAACCTGACAGAGGCGCTGAGTATTGCGAGGGAAAATAATCAGGCGCTGGCCAGACATACCATGCATATCCAGGAAAACGAACGGCAGACCATGTCTCGGGAGCTGCATGATGAAATGGGTCAGTCGCTGACCGCGGTGAAGGCGATGGCCGTGGCTACCAAGCAGCCGCAGGCCAGGACTAACGAGATTGCAGACTCTATAATTGATATCTGTAATCATCTCGCTGTTGTCGTGAGATCAATGATGCGTACCCTGCATCCATTGAGCCTGAGTGATCTTGGGCTAGCTGCCACACTGACTGATCTGGTGACCGAGTGGCAGCGACGCCATCCCGCACTGGACATCGATCTTAACTATGACGAAGCAGTTGACTGGCTGGATGATGAGGTGGCAATCCATGTCTATCGAATTGTGCAGGAATGCCTGACTAATGTAGTACGCCATGCTCAGGCAACAAAAGCGACTGTGCATGTCAGACGCCATGTTATCAGAGGACAACCACAGGTCCTCATTCAGGTAGAAGATGACGGCATTGGTGGTTCAACAGAAGGCGAGGGGTTCGGCGTTCTGGGAATGCGTGAACGGGTAGAAAGCATGAGAGGTCATTTTGTATTTGAATCTAATCCGGGCCAGGGTGTGAGAGTAAGAGCCTGGATGCCGTTCATTGAGAAAGAGAATGATAAATAACAAAATAAGTGTATTGCTGGTGGACGACCATGAAGTAGTCCGGGCCGGTTTCAGAATCTTGCTGTCTTCACAGCCTTTTATTGGTGACATCATGGATGTCAATCGTGGTGAGCTGGTGGGACAGGAATACGAGCGGCTGCAGCCGGATGTCGTAGTGATGGATCTTTCAATGCCAGGGATTGGTGGTCTGGAAACCATCCGTCGCCTGCAGAAACAGGATGCCAAGGCAGTGGTACTGGTATACAGCATTCATGACGAAGCGATTTATGTTGAAAGGGCGCTTCAGGCCGGTGCCAAAGGCTATGTCAGCAAAAACAGTGCCGCCGAAGTTTTGGCAGAGGCCGTGAAAACTGTCTCTGAGGGCAAACAATATATTGAGCAGAAATTGTTACCTGAAGTCGATGATGTGCGGCATATGGATATTGAACATTACCGTGAAGTCATTGATTTATTGTCACCCAGGGAATTCGATGTGTTCTGTCGACTGGCCAAAGGCATGACAGCCCATGCTGTTGCCAAGGATCTGCACCTCGGATACAAGACTGTGGCCAACTACAATACCCAGATTAAGAGCAAACTCAGAGTGAATACAGCAGCGGAGCTAGCCAATATTGCCGTTGTCCTGGGACTGATAAAACCCTGATAGCGGATACCCAAGTTATTGATAATCCTGTTTATATTGATACAGATCAATATCAGATAAAAAAATTCAAATAAACCTTGAAAAGCCATACAGCCGGACACATTATTCTAGTCAGAAAGACATGTCTCTCTGATTAACTTGATGTTTTTTGGAGGTTTATTATGGCAATTCAACGTTACAGACCCTTGAGCCTGCTGGATGAACTGCAGCGGGAAATGAGTTCTTTGTTCAATACTCCGGCTGTTGAAAGCAGCTTTAACAGCGAGGAATGGAGTCCGGCCGTCGATATCAGTGAAGATCAGGATAAATTCACCATCCATGCTGATCTGCCAGGCGTGAAGTCTGAAGATATTGAAGTCACAGCAGAAAACGGTGTTCTGACTATTAAAGGTCAGCGCGAGGGGCACAAAGAGGAAGAAAAAGATAATTACCGGCGAGTCGAGCGCTTCAGTGGTAGTTTCATCCGCCGCTTTACTTTACCGGAAAGAGCCGATCTTGATCATATCGCCGCCAAAACCCGTGACGGGGTGCTGGAACTCACCATTCCGAAGTCGGCAGAAGCCAAACCCAGACGGATTGAAGTTAAAGTCGACCAATAAACTCAAAAGCCCGGCAGTTAGAATATTGCCGGGCTTTTTTCTGCTTATCCGTCCGTCAACCGCTGTCAGTCTCCTTCAGTGGTGTATTGGCGGTGATTCTTCATTGTTACCCCCTTGCTATCCGTATCGGGTGCAGGTTTATACTGAAGCTGATACTGGTAACTAGCACAGGGAGCCGCGGCCGATGAGTGATAATGATAAGCAGGATCCCATCTATATTCCCCATGCCGGCACAGCACTGTTAGGCACATCGCTGCTCAACAAAGGGACGGCATTTACCGAACAGGAGCGTCGCGATTTCAATCTGACCGGGCTGATTCCACATCACTTTGAGACGATTGAAGAACAGGCCGAACGCGCCTATCTGCAGTACTGCAGTTTTGACACAGCCATCAACAAGCATATTTATCTGCGTATGGTGCAGGATACCAATGAAACCCTGTTTTATTACCTTCTGGAGCAACATCTGCAGGAAATGATGCCGGTGATTTACACACCGACAGTGGGGGAGGCCTGTGAAAAATTCTCGCAAATTTATCGTCGTGCCCGCGGGCTCTTTATTGCCTACCCTGATCGTCATCGCATCGATGAGATTCTGCATAACGCCACCAAGCGGCATGTCAAAGTAATTGTTGTAACCGATGGCAGTCGCATACTGGGGCTGGGTGATCAGGGCGTTGGCGGCATGGGGATTCCTATCGGAAAGCTGTCGCTTTACACCGCCTGTGCCGGTATCAGCCCGGCTTATACTTTGCCAGTGATGCTGGACGTCGGCACCGATAATGAAACGCTGCTCAACAATCCGATGTACATAGGCTGGCCGCATCACCGCATTGACGACGAGCAGTACGCTGAGTTTATCGAACTTTTTATTGACGCCGTCGAGCGCCGCTGGCCAGGTGTGCTGCTCCAGTTTGAAGACTTCGAACAACGCAAGGCTCTGCCATTACTGGAACGCTATCAGGATAAGATTTGCTGCTTTAATGATGATATTCAGGGCACGGCCTCCATCGCTGTCGGCTCATTACTGGCAGCTTGCCGTTTCAAACAGCAGAAATTATCGGAACAGCGGATTGTTTTTGCCGGTGCCGGTTCTGCCGGCTGCGGGATTGCAGAGCAGCTGATTGCCCAGATGTGTCAGGAAGGGTTGACTGAAGAAGCGGCCCGAACCCGAATCTTTATGGTTGATAAAGCGGGCCTGCTGACTAAATCAATGCATGGACTCTATGACTTTCAGCAACGTCTGGCCCAGTTTGACACCGCCATTAATAGCTGGCCAGTCGACTCAGGCTTTATCAGTCTGGAGGCCGTCATTGAGCATGCCAGGCCCACAATTCTGATTGGTGTGTCCGGCCAGCCCGGATTATTTACCGAAACATTGATTAAGCGCATGCAGCAGCATTGCGAGATGCCGGTGATTTTCCCTTTAAGTAATCCCTCCAGCCGTGTTGAGGCTCACCCGGAAGATCTGATTCACTGGACCGGTGGCCAGGCGATTATTGCGACTGGCAGTCCGTTTGATCCGGTTGAGTACCAGGGCCGGGAGTTTGTGATTTCACAATGTAATAACAGCTATATTTTCCCCGGCATTGGCCTTGCGGTGGTCGCTGGGGGTATATCCCGCATCAGCAACGAAATGATGATGGTAGCCAGTGAAGTGCTTGCAAAAAACTCGCCGCTGTCAACAGACAATACCAGCGCTTTGCTGCCCCCGTTGAGTGCTGTCCGGGAATTGAGTAAAGCGATAGCTCATGCCGTTATCAGGGTTGCACAGGAGGAGGGACTGGCGCCGCAGGCGACGGAAAAAGCGGTGCAGGAATCGGTTGAGGCTAATGTCTGGGCCGCCAGTTATCGGGCATATCGCCGGGTGAGTATCTAGAAAAACTTTCCCTTTTAGCACTTGTCATTAGCTGTGAGTATAGGAGAAATTCCTAAATTCAATTTTCAGTGTTAAACTCTACTGACAAGTTTGATCATTGCTCTTGTGGGTAGAGATTGATCGTTTTTTAGATCTTTCACCTGTAAACGGAGCTTTAAATGACAAATTCTGTTCTGAAATTCATTCCTGCCACAATTGCCTTAACCCTTTCCCCAGCTGTGTTTGCCGATCATGATAATTATGATCTGGATGATGTGCGTGACTGGAATATCGTCAAGATAGAAACCTGCCTCGATGCCGCTCTGGATACCATTCCCGGTAATGCCCGCAAAGTCGAACTGAAAATGGAAGGCGACGATCCGGTTTATGAGTTCGACATTGAAGCGGAAGCTGACGGCAATACTTACAATGTTGAATGCAATGCCGAGGAAGGCTTTGTCACTGAAATTGAACGTGAAGTCGATGCTAATGATCCAGCTTTCAAGAAGCTGGCTAAGATTTCACAGGATGAAGCGCGTGAAACTGCATTGATGTTCCATCCGGGTGAAGTCGTTGCTTCTGAATTGGAAGTTGGCTTTGACGGCGATGCAACCTATGAGTTTGATATTCAAAGTATTCACGGCTACGAAGTGAAAGTAGATGTGGATGCCTCAACTGGTGAAATCGAGGAAGCGAATATCGAGCTTTATGAAATCGGTATGGAAAAAGAATAAATTTCAACCGCCTGAAACAAAAAAAGCCGCTGTGATTCAGCGGCTTTTTTTATGTCCAGACTGGCGATTGTCAGTCGAGCATTACGCGCCAAGTGCCTGCAACTGCTGTTTCAGCTGCTGATAGGCCTGCTGCATTTCTTCCAGCTTTTCACGCTCCTTGGCAACGACTTCAGCCGGCGCCTTGGCCACATAGTTGTCATTGGAAAGTTTGCCGGAGGATTGTTTGATAACTTTGTCGAGTTTGCTCATTTCCTTGTTAAGACGGGCAATCTCGGCATCTTTATCAATCAGGCCCTCGAGTGGGATCAGAATTTCCATCTTGCCGACCAGCGCGGTTGCCGCAGCCGGGGCTTCGCCTTCCAGTAATTCAATCGATTCCAGGTTCGCAAGCCGGCTCAGGAAGTTGCGGTTGTTTTCCAGCCGGGATTTGTCCGCAGCCTGAGCATCTTTGAGCAATACGGGCAGTTGTTTTTTCGGTGCAATATTCATCTGCGAGCGAATCGATCGCACACCGGTAATAAATTGCATGACCCATTCCATCTGGGCTACCGCGGTTTCATCGACTTTGCTGTCGTCTGCAACTGGGTATGGCTGACGCATAATCGACTCACCCCTGACACCGGCCAGTGGCGCGATGGTCTGCCAGATTTCCTCAGTAATAAACGGCATAAACGGGTGCGTCAGTCGAAGGGTGGCTTCCAACACGCGTACCAGTGTGCGGCGGGTGCCGCGCTTGGCCGCTTCCGAAGCTGAGTCTGAGGTCAGCACCGGTTTGGAGAGTTCCAGATACCAGTCACAATAGTTATTCCAGATAAACTCATAAATGCCCTGTGCCGCCAGATCGAAGCGGTAGCTGTCGAGGGCACGGGTCACCTCTTTCTCGGTGCTCTGCAACTGGGAAATAATCCAGCGATCAGCCAGGCTCAGTTCGACATCATTGTTATCGATGCCGGTATCCTGATTTTCGGTGTTCATTAACACATAGCGTGCCGCATTCCACAGCTTGTTGCAGAAGTTGCGGTAACCGGCAATCCGGTTCATATCAAAGTTGATATCCCGGCCTGTGGAAGCGAGTGAGGCAAAGGTGAAACGCAGGGCGTCTGTGCCATGCGGCGCGATGCCTTCCGGGAATTCCTTTCGGGTCGCTTTTTCGATCTTGGCAGCCAGTTTGGGCTGCATCATACCGCTGGTACGTTTGGTCACCAGGGTTTCCAGATCAATGCCGTCAATAATATCGATAGGATCCAGTACATTGCCTTTGGATTTGGACATTTTCTGGCCGTTGGCATCACGGACCAGGCCGTGGATGTAGATTTCCCTGAACGGCACATCATCCATAAAGTGCAGGCCCATCATCATCATCCGGGCGACCCAGAAGAAGATAATGTCAAAACCGGTTACCAGCACACTGGTCGGATACCAGGTTTTCAGTGCCTCGGTGTTTTCCGGCCAACCTAGTGTTGAGAACGGCCACAGGGCTGATGAGAACCAGGTATCAAGGACATCTTCATCCTGATTGAGCTCAACATCATCGGCGAGATTGTGCTTTTGACGCACATCGGCTTCATCATGACCGACATAGACATGACCGTTATTGTCATACCAGGCCGGAATCCGGTGTCCCCACCAGATTTGACGTGAAATACACCAATCCTGAATGCCATCCATCCAGTTGAAGAAGGTTTTGTCCCAGTTGCCGGGCACGAATTTAACCTTGCCTTCCTTCACGGCTTTTACCGCAGGCTCTGCCAGTACATCGGCTTTGACATACCATTGATCGGTCAGGAAAGGTTCGATTACCGCGCCGCTGCGATCACCTCGCGGTACCATCAGTTTATGATCCTGAATGCCTTCCAGCAGTTCCAGTTGTTTCAGATCGTGAACAATAACATCACGCGCTTCGTAACGATCCAGGCCGCGGTATTTTTCAGGTGCATTGTCATTGATCGCGGCATCAGCAGTCAGGATATTGATCTGTTCCAGATTATGGCGCTGACCCATTTCATAGTCGTTGAAATCATGTGCCGGTGTGATTTTGACGCAGCCGGTACCGAATTCACGATCGACATAATCATCGGCGATGATCGGAATTTCACGCCCGACCAGCGGCAGGGTGATGGTTTTGCCAATCAGGCCCTGATAGCGCTCATCTTCAGGGTGCACCGCAACGGCGGTATCACCGAGCATGGTTTCAGGACGGGTGGTGGCGACCACCAGGTGACCAGTGCCGTCAGTCAGCGGATAACGGAAATGCCATAAATGGCCGGATTCCTCTTCTGATAGTACTTCGAGATCAGACACGGCGGTATGTAAAACCGGGTCCCAGTTGACCAGGCGTTTGCCACGATAAATCAGCCCTTCGTCGAAAAGGCGGACAAAGACCTGTTTAACGGCTTCTGACAGATCCTCGTCCATCGTGAAGCGGTTACGCGACCAGTCCAGCGAGGAGCCAAGACGGCGCAACTGACGGGTGATATTACCGCCTGATTCTTCTTTCCATTCCCAGATCCGGTCAATGAACTTGTCACGGCCCAGATCATGACGGGTTTTATTTTGGGCATTCAGTTGACGCTCGACCACCATCTGCGTGGCGATACCGGCATGATCGGTACCGGGCTGCCAGAGGGTGTTGTAACCCTTCATCCGGTGGTAGCGGGTCAGGGTATCCATGATGGTGTTGTTGAAACCATGGCCCATATGCAGGCTGCCGGTAACGTTGGGGGGCGGCAACATAATGCAGTATGGCTCGCCTTCGCCGGTCGGTTTGAATTCCCCGGCCTGTTCCCATTGCTGATACCAGCGTTCTTCAATCGCGTCAGGACTGTATGTTTTTTCCATCTTGTTTTTATTCAGGTCTAAGTCGTTAAATAAGCAGGGCATTATACCTGCTGTGGCAGTCCATGGTCAGCTGCAATCGGCAAATGCCGTGATTGGCGTTTAGATATGGAAGGTGTCGAGCTCGTAACCGCGCTGTTTATAGAACTGAAAGCGTTCACGACCGGCCTGTTTGACCGGGGCGTTGTCATCAATGATTTCCGCGACACGCTCGAATTGGCTGAAAAACAGCGGTTGCTGATCGGTGAGGTTGATTAACACATCCATCAGCCGTGGCGGGGTGGCCTCATTGTGGCCGATGAGTACAGGGCTGTTATTGTCAGCGTTCGGCACAATCTCTTCATGAGGTACAAAGCTGTCCGGCCGAATCGCCCACAACGCATCGTTCAGCGCCGCGCTCTGGGCGGCATTTTCGGTATGTATATAGACTTGCTGACCCTGGTGGTAAACCTTTTCGGCCAGGCGGCAGGCAAAAGCCTGCCGCTGTTCCGGCTCAATCGATTTCAGCACGTAAAAGCTGATTCGGGTCATGTTCAGCTTTGTGATTCGATTTTGTTCAGCAGATATTGCACCAGCAGCGGCACAGGTCGACCGGTTGCACCTTTGGCTTTACCACTCAGCCAGGCGGTACCGGCGATATCCAGATGCGCCCAGTGGAATTTCTCGGTAAAACGCGACAGGAAACAGGCTGCGGTGACACTGCCGGCTTCTTTACCGCCGACATTGGCCATATCAGCAAAGTTGCTGTCCAGCTGTTTCTGGTAGTCATCCCACATGGGTAGCTGCCAGGCACGGTCATAACTGTCATTACCGGCTTTCAACAGGGCATCGGCCAGATCCTGATTGTTCGCCATCAGGCCGGTAGTCACATTACCCAGCGCCACAATAATCGCACCGGTCAGCGTTGCGATATCGATAACCGTATCCGGTTCAAAACGCTCGCTGTAGGTCAGCGCGTCACACAGAATCAGACGACCTTCGGCATCGGTATTCAGAATTTCGATAGTTTTGCCAGCCATGCTGGTGACAATGTCGCCCGGTTTGTTGGCATCGCCGTCCGGCATGTTTTCCGAGCTGGGTACCACACCGACCACATTAATCGGCAGCCCCAGTTCAGCGACGGTTTGAATCGTGCCGAAAACACTGGCAGAACCGCACATATCATATTTCATCTCATCCATGCCCTGAGACGGTTTCAGCGAAATACCGCCGGCATCAAAGGTCAGGCCTTTACCGACCAGCACCACCGGTTTGGCATCACCGGCGCCTTTGTATTCCATGGTGATGAGTTTGGCAGGCTGACGGCTGCCGCGCGAGACAGAGAGCAGGGAACCCATGCCCAGTTTCTCCATTTCCGCTTCATCCAGTACGGTTGTGTTAACGCTGTCATACTGCTGACCGAGTTTGATGGCCTGCTCGGCAAGATAGGTCGGGGTGCAGACATTGCCGGGTAGGTTGCCCAGCTCACGGGCGAGGTTCATACCGCGACCAATGGCTGCACCCTGGTCAACAGCCTGACCCAGTGCAGCCGTCTCTTCATCGTCACTGGCAAAGCTGAGCTGTATCAGTGGTTTTTCAATAGGCTTGTTTTCACTCTTGGTGTTTGTATATCGATACAGCGCCGTTTCAGTATTGATTGCCGCCTGGCGCACTTTCCAGGCCGCCGTTCTGTTACCCAGATCCACTTCAGCGAGGCAGCAGACAGCGGTTTGCGCGCCGCTTTCATTCAGCACCTGCGCCATCGCAGTGGTGGCCGTGTTGAAATCGTTTTCAGTGGTTTTGCCTTTTTTACCGACGCCGACCAGCAGAATACGCGAGCTTTTGATACCTTCCGGGTGATGCATAAACAGGGTCTGACCGGGTTTGCCGCTGATGTCGGCGGCATCAATGACGCGTTGTACCGCGCCGCGGGTATCTTCATCCAGCTGGGCTGCTGAAGGGCTGAGTTCGCCGCCTTCATAAACAGCGACAACCAGACAATCAGTCTGTTGAGATGCCAGCGCATCGGTAGTGACAAAATACTGCATGGATTTCTCCTGTAGGGATGAATTGGTTTAGACTTCTTGGATTCGAATTTGATTGTGCCAAAAACAAACGTTTTATTCTAACCAAGACACGCCTTTAATGCTCAACGTTCCGTACCCCATCTCCTCCTGGCTGACGATAATTGATCGTTACATGCTCAGGGAGTTTGTGATTAACCTGGTCGCAGTGACCGGGGTGTTGTGGCTGATTTATATCTCAACCCGCTTTGCCCGTTATCTGGCTGATGCTGCCGTGGGCAATATGCCGGCCGATGTCATTTTCAGTTTGCTGGGACTGAGCTCGCTGGGAGCATTGTCCATTTTGTTGCCGATTGGTGCTTTTCTGGCGGTGATGCTGTCGCTGGGACGGATGAGTTCTGATAATGAACTCACCGTGATGTCAGCCTGTGGCATTTCCAGTCTACGCATTATGCGCAATGTGCTGCTTTTTGCCGGCACCGTGGCGGTCATTGTTGCAACATTATCACTGGCAGTGGTGCCAGGCGTCTTATCTGATCGTTATGAACTCCAGGAAAAGGCCAAAATTTCCGCCAATACTACCGGTCTGATTGCGGGCAGTTTCAAGGAGAGTGAAGGTGGCGACTGGACTTTCTACTCTCAGGGCCTCAGTGCCGACAAGCAGTTTATGGAGAATGTCTTTATTGAAATCGAACGTGAAGACAAACCGCTGATATTCCGCTCCGAGACCGGCCATTTTGAAATCGATTCGCAAACCGGTGATAAATTTCTGGTGCTTGAAGATGGTTACCGCTATGAAGGTAAAGCCGGCGATCAGGATTTCACGATTGCCCAGTTTGCGACCCACAGCCTGTTGATTGAAAAAGGTCAGGAAGGGGAAGTGCGTGAACGCCATAAGGCGATGTCGACCTCGGCGTTACTCGAACGCGGCCAGCCGCGGGATGTTGCCGAAGTGCAGTGGCGCACTGCCGCGGCCTTGATGACTTTGATTTTATGCCTGTCGGCCATCCCGCTCGCCAATGCCGGTCCGCGCCAGGGCCGCTATGCGGGCTTTGTTCCCGCGGTGCTGATTTATATCATCTACAGCAACCTACTCGGAGTGAATCGTGCCTGGGTGGCCAAAGGCGACATCCCGATCTGGCTGGGCGGCGTCTGGGTGCACGTACTGATGCTGATTGTGCTGTTACTGCTGCTTAACCGTCAGACCCTGCGCCGTTTCCTTTCCCGCCATAAACAAAACCAAAGCCGATAAATGCGCATACTTTCCAAATATATCGCCAAAAATATCCTGGCCAGCACCTTGCTGGTTTTGCTGGTCCTGCTGGCTTTGTATACCTTCATGGATTTTATTACCGAGCTTGATGACCTGGGTGAGGGCGACTACGGCATCGGCAGTATCCTCAGCTATATCGCCCTGACCATGCCCAAGCGGATTTATGAATTACTGCCGGTAGCGGCCTTGCTGGGTAGTGTGATTGGCCTTGGCAGTATGGCCAGTCAGAGTGAACTGGTGGCGATGCGTGCGGCGGGCTACTCACTGGGTGATATCAATAAGGCAGTGGTTGTGGTCGCGGCTTTATTGATGTTGCTGGCGCTGCTGATAGGCGAGGGGCTGCGGCCAGTCACCGAGCAGTATGCGAGGGAATTACAGTCTGTGGCACAGACTGGTACGGTGGGGTCACGATCGGAACACGGTTTCTGGACCCGGGACGGCAACCACTTCAATCACATCGACAGAATCAATGCCGATGGCAGTTTTTCCAATGTTGCGATATACGAATTTGATGATAATCACCGGCTAAGGATTCTGACCAGGGCAGCACGGGCTGAGTACCAGGATGACAGCTGGATTCTGTCCGATGTGGTGCAGAGCACTATCAATGAGGCAGGGGTAAAAGTCCGGTCGGTAACGCATGCACGCTGGCAGTCCCAACTTAATCCGGGTATGGTGAATATCGTGGTGGTGCCACCCGAGTTTTTGCCGGTGTGGGATCTGCTCGAATACGTGAGATATCTGAAGGATAATCATCAGTCGGTGGCACAGTATGAACTGGCTTTCTGGAGTAAATTGATGATGCCGGTGAGTACAGCGGTGATGGTATTACTTGCTGTGCCTTTTGTATTCGGACCGCTGCGTTCAGCACCGATTGGCGGCAGAATCCTCGCCGGAGCCCTGATCGGGATTGGTTTTCATCTGTTTAATCAGAGTTTTCAGCATATGGGATTGGTGTTTGGCTTAGTGCCGTGGCTGGCATCGTCGTTTCCTACTATGATGTTTGCCGGACTGGCGTGGTGGTTGAACACCAGGGTGAGATAAATACGATGCTTTAAAGATGGCGTCCCCAAGGGGATTCGAACCCCTGTTACCGCCGTGAAAGGGCGGTGTCCTAGGCCTCTAGACGATGGGGACCCAGGTCTTTAACTTGTCTCGAAAAGAAAGGGCCTGTTTTATCAGGCCCTGAATTTGGCGTCCCCAAGGGGATTCGAACCCCTGTTACCGCCGTGAAAGGGCGGTGTCCTAGGCCTCTAGACGATGGGGACCTAAAACTTTTCTTTCGATAAAATTGGTGGAGCTAGGCGGGATCGAACCGCCGACCTCCTGCATGCCATGCAGGCGCTCTCCCAGCTGAGCTATAGCCCCCCGAAAGGAAGCGCATATCATAGGTACTGAAGCCCGCCCTGTCAACAAAAGATGACAAAATAATTTCTGTGTCGGGCCGGATAAACCGTGCCCTGGATCCGGACCGTAAAAGCGGCTTTACAGCCACTAAAAGCTAAGTTGTTGAGCGCATGGGATTATCCTGTTTGTGAGTACAGGTCGAATAGGGGCTGATTTGCCGATTACACATATATATGCGATAAATTGAGCGTTATTTTTCATTCGGTCAGGACGTCAATCATGGCTGGGTCTGCAGCTTGAGGATGAACATGCGCAAATTGAAGCTTCTATCTACCTTATTAATGTCCTGCCTGGCCGGGACGGCTGCGGCCCAACAGGAACGAGGACTGAGTTGCCATTTCGGTTACGAGGATCTGTTTCTGCCGGCAACAACAGTGGATCCGGAGCAGAGCCCGGTTGATGTCAAAGCCAATGATGTGCAGTTGCTGCAAAGCGGTACCTCGGTGTTTTCCGGTAATGTCGATATCAGCCGGGCAGGACAGCAACTGAGTGCCGAGCGGGCGACATATAACCGTAGCAGTGGCGATGTGACTGCCAGCGGTGATGTCAGGCTGCGTGACAGCGAGATTATCATCGACTCGCAACAGGCGGAATGGTCGATGGACAAGGACGAGGGCAGAATGCTTGATGCCCAGTACCGGATTCGCCAGATGCATGCACGTGGTCAGGCCAGTCATCTGTTGCGTAAAGGCAAGGCAACAACCGATCTGAAGAATGCCAGCTATACCACCTGTCCAGAAGGGGACAATGCCTGGCGGCTGGATGCGGACGAAGTGCATCTGGATCACGTGTCGGGGGTTGGTGAGGCAGAAAATGTGGTCGTGCGTGTCGGCGGTCTGCCGGTGTTTTATACCCCTTATATTAATTTCCCGCTCAATGATGAGCGTAAATCGGGCTTCCTCCCACCCTCAGTGGGTAACAGTGATGAAACCGGTTTTGATGTGATGACGCCCTATTACTGGAATATTGCACCTAATATGGACGCCACGCTGACACCACGCTATATGAGTGATCGCGGTCTGATGCTGGGTGGTCAGTTCCGTTATTTATCTGAGTGGGGTGAGGGCGAAGTAGAGGCTAATTATCTGGCTTCAGATAATCTCAGAAAAGATGGTGAGGATATTAATCCTTATTATCAGGAAGACCGTGAACTGTTTACCTGGCAACATCGTTCCTATCTGCCCAATCGCTGGCGAGCTATTGTTGATTACAACTATGTGTCAGATGAAAACTATTTTGAGGATTTTGGCTCCAGTTTGAGCTTATCCAGCCGCACCCACCTCAATCGTCTGGTTGAAACCGGCTATGTGGGCGATGTCTGGAATTTTACAGCCCGCATGCAGGGATATCAGACCCTGGCCGATGTGCCGGAGCAATATAAAAGGCTGCCACAATTACTGCTCAATGGTTATCTGCCGGATCAGGCGCTGGGGCTGACTTATGAGTTTGAAGGCGAATATGTTGAGTTTGACCATAATGACCGGGTTGAAGGTCAGCGTATTAATTTTGAGCCTGCTGTCAGTATGCCGATGGGTACTTCGGCGTTTTTTGCAACGCCCAGACTGGCCTTTAACCACACCCGTTACAATTTGAAAAGCGATGATCTGAATCAATTTGATGACGATGCTTCGCGTTCCCTGCCAATTGCCAGTTTCGATACCGGCCTGTTTTTCGAGCGTGAACTTAATATTGGTAAGGGTAACTTTCTGCAAACACTGGAGCCACGGGCTTTCTATTTATATATTCCCGAGCGCGATCAGTCGGATATTCCGGATTTTGATACCAGTTTATCCACCTTTAATATGATCCGGCTTTTTTCCTATGATCGCTTTATCGGCGGTGATCGTATCGGTGATGCCAATCAGCTCTCGCTTGCGGTGACTTCCCGTATCATCAATCAGGAAACCGGTGATGAAAACCTGCGACTGACGCTGGGTCAGATCCGTTATTTTGATGATCGTGAGGTGACGCTGCCCAATGGCACCGAAGACAGTGAACCCGACTCCGATATGATCGCAGAAGCCGTGGCCTTCATTAATGATGAATGGTCAGTCAGTGGTGAAATCCAGTGGGATCCGGGTGAAACACAATCTAATATGTCTTCGGTTGGCCTGCGCTACCGTGGTGATGAGGGCGGTATTTTTAACATTTCCCACCGCTATCGTCGCGACAATGCTGACATTACCCGCATAGAAGGTCTTGAGCAGGTGGATATTTCTGCCCAGGTGCCGGTGGCGGAGCGCTGGCAATTGTTCGGTCGCTGGTATCGTTCCATTGATCAGGGCCGAACGCTGGAAGCCCTGGCCGGTGTCCAGTACGACAGCTGTTGCTGGGCCACAAGGCTGGCAATTCGCAACTACGTCAATGATGCCTTTGATGATGATCGTAACCTGGCCATTTATTTTCAGGTTGAGCTTAAAGGTCTGGGTGCATTTGGTAAGAAGTCTGACAGCCTGCTGGAAACCAGCATTCGCGGTTATCAGCCAGACTGAACTCATTAGCGGAACGCGCTGTCTTTGGAGCCAGGACACACAGACTGTCCATATCCTTATATAATGCCCGCGAGAATTTTGGAGTAATTGTTTTGATGAAGTTTCTGATTGCCGCATTGTTGCTGGCTACCAATGTCTGGGCTGCCCCGCTGGATCGTATTATCGCTGTCGTCAATGACGAAGTGATTCTAGAAAGTGAGTTGATGGACATGGAGCAAACCGTGCGTCAGCAGCTACGCGAGCGCCAGGCGGCGATTCCGCCGACCGATATTTTACGCAAACAGGTGCTGGAGCGTCTGATCATGCAGCGGCTGCAGTTACAGCGCGCAGAGCAGGTTGGTGTCAGAGTTGGTGATGATGCCCTGAATGCCGCGCTACGCCAGATTGCCGATAACAATAATATGAACCTGCGCCAGTTCCGGGATGTGCTGGAAGAAGATGGCTATGATTTCAGTCAATTCCGTGAAACCATCCGCGAAGAGATGATCATCAGCCGTCTTCGTAAGGGGCAGGTCGAGGATCGGGTAGTTGTCTCAGATCGGGAAGTCGATAATTTCCTGGCCACGCAGAGCGTTCAGGCCGGTAACAGCGAAGTGGAATATCAACTGCAGCATATTCTTATCAGTATGCCGGAAGCTGCTTCACCGGAAGAGGTGCAACAGGCGCAGGAGCAACTGGAAAAAATCCAGGGCCTGCTGGCTGAAGGTGGCGATTTTGGTCAGGTTGCCGCAGGCTACTCCGATGGTCAGAATGCGCTGGAAGGCGGTGAACTGGGTTGGCGTAAACAGGGTGAGTTACCGTCGCTGTTTGCCGATGTGGTGCCTGAACTTTCTGTTGGTGAGGTCAGTGAACCGCTTCGCAGCGGCAGTGGCTTTCACCTGGTCAGACTGAAAGATAAAAAAAGTGCTGAAACGCATCTGGTTAAGCAGACGCTGGCCAGCCATATCCTGATAAAAACCAATGAGCTGGTAACAGATGAAGAAGCGGAAAAACGACTGAATCAATTACGTCAGCGTATCGTTAACGGTGAAGATTTTGCCGAACTGGCCCGCGCCCATTCGGAAGACACTGGTTCGGCAATTGAAGGCGGTAGCCTTGGCTGGGTCAGTCCCGGTGTGATGGTGCCGGAATTCCAGGAAAAAATGGATGCACTCGCGATTGGTGAAATGAGTGAGGTCTTCCAGAGTCGTTTTGGGTGGCATCTGATTAAAGTCGAAGATCGTCGCGAAGAAAACATGGCGGAAGAATTTAAACGTAACAAAGCCCGTGAACAGATTCGCCAGCGCAAAATCGATGAAGAAATGGAAAGCTGGCTGCGTGCGATGCGTGATGAAGCCTATGTGGAGTACCGCGACCTTTGACTGTGATCAGGCGAATTGCACTGACAACAGGTGAACCAGCCGGTATTGGTCCCGATCTCTGTATCCAACTGGCACAGACGCCGCAGAAGGCGCAATTGATTGCGCTTGTCGATCCCATGCTGATGCAGCAACGCGCAGATCAGCTCAACTTGCCGTTGACACTGATTGAGGCTGATCTGACACAGCCCGCGGCTGTGGCTGACCCCGGCAGTCTCTATTATCTGCCGATACCTTTAAAGCATGAGGTCACTCCCGGAGAGTTGAACCCGGCTAACAGCGCCTATGTGCTTGCTATGTTGCAACTGGCCCTGGATAACAGTCTCAGCGGTGAATTCGATGCCATTGTGACCGCGCCGGTGCATAAAGGTGTGATTAACGATGCCGGATACAGTTTCAGCGGCCATACCGAATTTTTTGCTGACGGGGCCGGTGTAGCCAAAGTAGTGATGATGCTGGCGACCGAATCGCTGCGGGTAGCACTGGCGACCACGCACTTACCACTGAAAGCGGTCAGTGACGCCATTACCCGTGACAGCCTGCAGCAGATTATCCACATCATTGATAAATCCCTGCAGCGCCAGTTTGGTCTTGAAAAGCCGAGAATTGCCGTGTGCGGGCTCAATCCTCATGCCGGTGAAGCGGGCCATCTCGGTCGCGAGGAAATTGAAACCATTCAGCCGGTGATTGATGCCTGTCACGCTGAGGGGATTGCTGTCAGCGGTGCCTGGCCAGCGGATACTATTTTTAACCAGGACAAACTGAAAGATTACGATGTGGTGCTGGCCATGTTCCATGACCAGGGTTTGCCTGTGCTCAAACATCATGGCTTTGGCCGTGCCGTCAATGTGACGCTGGGACTGCCGTTTATACGTACTTCAGTCGACCACGGTACTGCACTTGATATGGCGGGATCAGGGAAAGCCTCTGCATCCAGCCTGCAGGCCGCGGTGGATATGGCCCTGTCCATGGCTGACAGCCAGCAAAACGGCAAATAATATGACACAATCCCACTATCCGCGCGCCCGCAAGCGCTTTGGTCAGAACTTTCTTCATGATGAAGCCATCATTGAAGGCATTCTCGAGGTCATCAGTCCTGATAAAGGACAGCATCTGGTGGAGATTGGTCCTGGCCGCGGTGCACTGACAATGCCCTTGCTGAGCCGCTGTGACCAGCTTGATGTGATTGAGCTGGATCGCGACCTGGTTCCGCTGTTAGCGAGCAAACTGGGCCATCACAAGCATTTGACCATTCACGAAGCGGATGCGCTGAAATTCGACTACCGGCAATTACAGCAGCACGGTGAAAAGCTGAGGGTATTGGGTAACCTGCCTTACAACATTACGACGCCATTATTGTTTCATCTGGTCGAGCAGAAAGCCTGTATTGAAGACATGTGTTTCATGCTGCAGCGTGAGGTTGTCGAGCGCATCTGCGCGGAGCCTAGCACCAAGCAGTATGGTCGTTTGAGCATTATGCTCCAGCATCAGTGCTATGTAGAACAGATGTTTGTCGTGCCACCTGAAGCCTTTGATCCCCCACCCAAAGTGGAATCTGCGATTATTTATCTGCAACCTTTGTCACAAAACAAAGGGGGAGAGGTCGATCTGGCCAGACTCAATCAAATCGTCACAGCGGCGTTTAGTCAGCGTCGTAAAACGATCGCTAACACCTTGAAAAAACAGGTGTCTTTGGAAACGCTAGAACAGGTGGGTATTGAGCCGGGGCAGCGACCTGAAACGGTCACGGTGGAACAATATGTCGAATTGACTCGCTGCCTGCAGCTGCGAGAGGCAACCTGACAATATTCACGCCTTGCGTCAGATTGTCAACCGTCAGCCATCAATCCCTGCTCAGCCCCGATAAAATCTTGCTCGAAACAGTGTTTAGTCGTCTTGACACGTCAATTTTGCTGTAGTTAGATACTCACAGTCCGGTATCGCTGAGCCAGGTAGCAGTGAATCCGGCATTTGAACGACATAACGATTAATAACGATATGAGGAATTAAGCTGTGAATAAATCTGAACTCATCGATGCAGTTGCTGCAGCTGCAGACATCTCTAAAGCAAAAGCCGCTCAAGCTGTTGATGGCATGACATCAGCTGTGACCAAAGCACTGAGCAAAGGCGACCAAGTCACACTGGTCGGTTTTGGTACTTTCTCAGTTCGCGAGCGCGCCGCACGTACTGGCCGTAACCCACGTACAGGCGAAGAAATCAAAATCGCCGCGGCTAAAATTCCTGCTTTCAAAGCTGGTAAAGCACTCAAGGATGCTGTAAACTAGTCGTTTTTCTTGGGGTGCTTAGCTCAGCTGGGAGAGCATCGCCCTTACAAGGCGAGGGTCGGGGGTTCGATCCCCTCAGCACCCACCAGGAATTCTTGGAGCGGTAGTTCAGCTGGTTAGAATACCGGCCTGTCACGCCGGGGGTCGCGGGTTCGAGTCCCGTCCGCTCCGCCAAGACGAAAAAGGGCGCATTTATTGCGCCTTTTTTTTTGCCTGATGGTTTAGACTATCTGTTTTAATAATCAAAGAAATGAAGGTTTTCTTCCATGTTGCATTTCATACGTGATCGCGCCCAGGGATGGATTGCCTGGTTTATTGTCGGTCTGATTAGTATTCCGTTTGCGCTGTGGGGGGTGAACTCCTACATGACAGGTGCTTCTGATGTGGTCGTGGCTGAAGTCAATGGCCATGAAATCAGTCAGACGCAACTGCAGCAATCATTACAGCAATACCGTGATCAGATGCGTAATGTACTGGGTGAACAGTTCGATCCGGCTATGTTTGAAGGTGCCGCCGTTAAACGTAATATTCTGGACGGCCTGATAGAACAGCAGTTATTACGAGAAGCCAATCAAAAGCTGGGTCAGACAGTCAATGACGCCTCGGTTTCTGAAATGATTCGTTCCACGCCGGCGTTTCAGCGTGACGGTCAGTTTGATCCTGACTATTATGCGATGGTGCTGGCGAGGGTGGGTTACAGTCCCACAAGCTACGAAGCTCAGTTGCGCAGTGATCTGCTTGCACAGGAACTGACGCAGAATATTCAGCGTTCCGCTATCGTCACTGAGGCACAACTGAATCGGGTGCTGGCACTGGAAAAACAGCAGCGTGAAATCGCCTACGGTGTGGTTCCGCTTCAGGAATATGTAGACAAAGTCAGTATCGATGACCAAGCGGTCCGCGATTATTATGAAAATAATAAAAACGCTTATACCGCACCGGAACAGGTTAAGCTCAACTATGTTGAGCTCGATATAGACAGTATCGCCGAAACAATCACGGTCGATGAGGAAGCGCTGAAACAGTTTTATGCTGATAACCAGTCACAATTCGTCGGTCCTGAACAACGCCGGGTCAGCCATATTCTGATCGAAGGGGATGACGAGGAAGCACTGGCGAAAATCGAGACGATTGCTGAACGTATTGAACAGGGCGAAGATTTCGCGGACGTTGCCAAAGTGGAATCCCAGGATACCGGCTCGGCAGCTCAGGGCGGTGACCTGGGTTTCTTTGGTCGTGACGTGATGGACCCGGCTTTTGAGGAAGCCGCTTTTGCGCTGGAAAACGTCGGTGACATCAGTGAACCGGTACAAACCGAGTTCGGTTATCACCTGATTAAACTGACCGGTGTAGAGTCACCTGAAGTACAGGATTTTGCTGATGTGCGTGATGAAGTCGAACAACGTTACCGCCGTCAGCAGGCTGAAGCACAGTTTTATGACAAAGCTGAGCAACTGGCTAACCTGAGCTTTGAAAACCCGGATAGTCTTGATGTGGCAGCCGAAGAGCTGGGGCTGGATATTCAAACCACGGAACTGTTTACCCGTGGCGGTACCGAGTCCGGTATCACCAGTGAGACCAAAGTGGTTGAAGCCGCTTTCAGCGAAGATGTGCTGCAAAATGAACTGAACAGCTCCGTGATTGAGCTATCAGACACTCATCTGGTGGTGATTCACAAGAATAAGCATATTCCTGAAAGTGTGTTGCCATTCGAATCGGTTGAGCCGGCGATCAAGCAGCAATTACTGTTTGATAAAGCGAGTCAGTTTGCCCGTGAAAAAGGGGAAGCAATTGTGTCTGAGCTGAAATCGGGCGCCGAGGCGCAGGGTCTGTTGGAAAACTGGCAGCCTGCTGCTTTCTATGGCCGTGACAGTGAGGAAGTCAGCAATCAGATCCTGCAGCGGGCATTTGAAATGCAGAAACCGGATGCACAAGCGCAATATGCCGGCTTCACTGCAGATAATGGTAACTATGTCGTTATCAAGCTGACTGCTGTACAGAACGGCCAAGCTGCTGAGGTTGAGGCTGAAGAAAAGCAGTCGATTGAAGCGCAATTGCAACAGATGCTGGCTAATGCTGAGCTACAGGCTTTCATCGCCAGCTTACGTGCTGATGCCGATATCGATATTATCGATAAAAGCCTGCGATAAGCCTGACTGAACTGACTAAAAAAGCGCCTTCGGGCGCTTTTTTTATGTCAGTCTGTCAATCACTGCGGCGCCGACACTGTCACCCCAGACATTGACGGTGGTACGGAAACGATCCAGAAACCAGTCCACCGCGAGTAACAGGGCGATGCCTTCCAGTGGCAGACCGACCGCAGTAAGCACAATCACCATAGTCACCAGACCCGCCTCCGGAATACCGGCTGCACCAATTGCCGCCAGTGTCGCAGTGATAAAAACAATGCCCTGCTGCATCAGGCTGAGCTCAATCCCATAAGCCTGCGCAATAAACAGCACTGCTGCTGCCTCGTAGAGGGCAGTACCATCCATATTAATTGTTGCCCCCAGCGGTAGTACGAACTTAACGGCCTTGGGGTTAACCTGGTTCTCACGGGCACATTCCATGGTCAGCGGGAGGGTGGCAGAAGAGCTCGCCGTGCCGAATGAGGTGACCAAAGCTCTGGCCATGCCCAGCAGGTAATCGATCCCACGATTGGCAATAAAAAACAGAATCAGCAGCAAAACAATGGCATGTATAAGCAGCCCGGTCAGCACGGTCACGACATGCAGGCCCACAGCGGTGATTTCAGCCATAAACTGTTCGCCGCCACCGGCACTGCCCAGCCGTGCGGCAATCAGAGCAAAGATGCCAATTGGGGCAAAATGCATGATCCAGATAACCAGTTTCATCATGGCTTCATTGATGCCGTCAAACACGGCAAAGACCGGTTTGGATTTATCCCCTATGGTAGTCAGTGCCATGGCAAAAATAATGGCAAATACAATCAGCGGCAGTAATTCTGTCTGGCTTGCGGCCGTCACCAGGTTGGGGGAGATCAGGGACAAGACAATATCGCTGATGCCGGTATCCTGTTTAGACAGAATATGTTCAGGCACCTCAGTCTGGCTCAGCTGAATGCCGATGCCGGGCTGAATCCAGTTGACGACTAAGAGGCCGATGAAAACGGCAATGGCGGTGGTTGATAGATAATAGACCAGGGTATAACCGCCCATTTTTCCAAGTTGCCGGATATCACCGAGGCTGCCGATACCGCTGATGACAGAGGCAATCACCAGCGGAATAATGGTCATCTTCAACGCATTGAGAAACAGGCTGCCCAGCCAGCCTATCGACATGGCTGCTTCGCCGGCATACCAGCCGTAGAAAACGCCAGCAACGGCCCCGGCAATAATAAAGGCCAACAGGGCCATGGCATGTGAGTGCGACATTGAATTTCCCCGCGCTGAAAACAAAACAGGGCATATAAAATGCCCTGTCGTTGATATTAGCAGATAAGCTGGCTGCTATTTGTCGCCAATGCCGACGATGTTATAGCCGGCATCCACATAGGTAATTTCGCCGGTCACCCCTGAAGCCAGATCGGAGCAAAGGAAAGCAGCCACGTTACCGACTTCTTCGATGGTGACGTTGCGGCGTAGCGGGGAGTTACGTTCACCGTAAGCCAGCATTTTGCCGAAATCACCGATGCCTGCCGCTGCCAGTGTTTTGATTGCACCGGCCGATACCGCATTCACACGGATACCTTCCTCACCGAGAGAGTAGGCCATGTAGCGCACGGTGGCTTCGAGGGCGGCTTTAGCCACGCCCATCACATTATAGTTATCAATCGCGCGTTCAGCACCCAGGTAGCTCAGTGTCAGCATCGAGCCGTTACGACCAGCCATCATCGGCTTCCCGGCTTTCGCCAAGGCGGCAAAACTATAGGCGCTGATGTCATTTGACATGGCAAAGGCCTCACGGGTGACGCTGTCAACAAAGCTGCCCTGAAGCTGTTCGCGTGGCGCAAAGGCTACCGAATGAACAATCGTGTCGAGACCATCCCAGTGTTTGCCCAGATCGTCGAACACGGCCTGAATCTGTTCATCGCTGCTGACATCGCAGGGAAAGACCAGAGAAGGGTCGCCGCCACATTCGGCAGCAATTTTTTCAACGCGGGATTTGAGCTTGTCGTTCTGATAGGTAAAGGCCAGCTCAGCGCCTTGTTTAGCCATGGCATGCGCAATGCCGGAGGCGATGGAACGCGGGCTGGCAACGCCCACAATTAACACGCGTTTGCCTTGCAGGAAACCCATAAGTCTCTCCTAAACTGCGGATAAAGCCGGATAACTTACCTGATTTTAACATTAACGGGAAGGGCGACCGCGCAGTAATCTCATGATAATCTTGGTCACACATGAGGTTCCAATTTTAATGATGTGAGAATGAAACTGAGATATCTGCTGGTTTATCTGTCGTTGCTTGTCGTCACCGCTTGTGAGTTCGGCGCGGTCAACTCACCTTACCCCGATCAAAACCCGGAGATTGATACACTTTATACCTCTTTCTCACTGCGCCCCAAGCACCTGGACCCGGCCCGTTCCTACAGTGCGAACGAAATTGCCATTACCGGCCAGATTTACGAGCCGCCATACCAGTATCACTATCTCAAGCGACCTTATCAGCTGGAACCACTGGTGGCAGCCGATATGCCCGCCGTTACTTACCTGGATGAAAATGACCAACCGGTACCGGAAGACAGCGATGACGTTGCCTACAGTGTTTACACAATCCCATTGAAAAGCGGGATCTTCTTCCAGCCGCATCCGGCCTTTGTCCGGGATGAAAATGGCGAGTTTCTTTATCACAACCTCAGCAATGAACAGCTGGAAGAGATTGAAAAGCTGGCAGATTTTGAGCAAAGCGATACCCGTGAGCTGAAAGCCGATGATTTTGTTTACCAGATTAAACGGCTGGCTCATCCCGAAATTCACTCTCCCATTCTTGGCCTGATGGGGGAACATATCGTCGGTCTGACAGACTATGCCGATAAGTTAAGGGAATTACGCCAGCAGGGATTGCCGTTAGATCTGAGAAAACTGGATATTGAGGGAGTCAAAGTTATTGACGACAGCCATTATCAGATCAAGGTTTACGGTCGTTATCCACAATTGCGGTTCTGGCTGGCGATGCCGTTTTTTGCCCCCATTCCGTGGGAGGCCGAGCAGTTTTATGCCCAGCCCGGACTGATTGATAAAAACATCACCATTGACTGGTATCCGGTCGGTACCGGGCCATTTTATATGACCGAGAATGATCCTAACCGGCGTATGGTGCTCAGCAAGAATCCGCACTTTCACGGCGAGTTTTACCCGACTGAGGGCGATCCGGGTGATGCAGAGGCCGGACTGCTTGACGATGCCGGCAAGCCGCTACCACTGATCGATGAAATCGTCTTTACTCTGGAAAAGGAAAACACGTCCTACTGGGGTAAGTTTATTCAGGGCTATTATGATGTTAGCGGTATTAGCTCAGACAGCTTTGATCAGGCAGTACAGGTTTCTTCAGCCGGTGAATTCGGCCTCAGTGATGCGATGAAAGAAAAAGGCATTCAACTGGAAACGGCCGTAGGCACCTCTACCTTTTATATTGGTTTCAATATGCTTGATCCGGTGGTTGGGGGCTATTCGGAACGTGCCAAAAAACTCAGAAGGGCGATTTCCATTGCCATTGATCACGAGGAATATATTTCGATTTTTGCCAACGGCCGCGGTATTCCGGCACAGGGACCGGTGCCGCCCGGCATTTTCGGTTATGTTGAAGGTGAAGCCGGTATTAATCCACATGTCTATGACTGGCAACAAGGGATGCCGGTCAGACGACCAATTGAGGATGCCAAAAAGCTGCTGAGTGAGGCGGGATACCCCAGGGGGCGTGATGCTGAAACCGGTGAGCCATTGGTATTGTATTTTGATGTCCCGGCCAGCGGCCCTGACAGCAAGGCCCAGCTTGACTGGTTACGCAAGCAGTTCCGCAAGCTTAACGTGCAACTGGTCATCCGCAGCACCGATTACAACCGCTTCCAGGATAAAATGCGGCGTGGTCAGGCGCAGATTTTCCAGTGGGGCTGGAATGCCGATTACCCGGATCCGGAAAATTTTCTGTTTCTACTCTACGGCCCCAACGGCAAGGTGGAAACCGGTGGTGAGAATGCGGCGAACTATAAAAATACGGCTTTTGACAAGCTGTTTGAATCAATGCGGGTGATGCCAAATAATGAAGAACGGCTAAAGATCATTCAGCGTATGGCCGATATCGCTCGTGAGGATGCGCCCTGGGTCTGGGGCTTTCATCCCAAAATGTTCACGCTCTATCATGCCTGGAATCACAACATTAAACCTAATCTGATGGCGAACAACACCCTCAAATACCGTCGACTCGATACCGAGCTGCGTCAACGCCTGCAGGATGAGTGGAACAGGCCTACTGTCTGGCCACTGTTGCTGCTGTTATTCGCATTGCTGCTAATGATATTGCCGGCAGTGATGGTTTATCGTCATAAAAAGCATAAAAAACATTCAATTCCGGCTACCTGAAAAGCAGATTTTTTGTGACGGCTTCGGTAGAATTACCGCCTGAATTGTGATGTTGATGCTGGATGCTATAGAGGGAGCTTAAGAGTGGATCTTGCTACGCTGCTGGGCCTTGTCACTGCCTGGGGATTGATTATTGCGACAATCGCGCTGGGCGCGGCTGCCGGTACTTTCGTCAACATGCCATCACTGGCGATTGTTCTGGGGGGGACCTTTGCTGTAGTTCTGATGCGCTTCACTCTGGGACAGTTCATCGGTTCGATAAAAACAGCCACTAAAGCTTTTCTGCATAAGTCAGAATCACCCCAAGCCATCATTGACAGTGTGGTTGAACTGGCTGCTATTGCGCGTAAGGAAGGGTTGCTGGCGCTGGAGCGTCAGGAAATCAGCAACCCGGTTCTTTCCAAAGGCATTATGATGCTGGTCGATGGTCATGAGCCCGGCGTAGTCAAGAAAGCACTGCTGACGGAAATGAATGAAACGTTGAACCGCCATAGCGTGGGCCAGCAAATATTCAAAGCCATGGGCGATGCCGCGCCTGCGATGGGCATGATAGGTACCCTGGTTGGCCTGGTACAGATGCTGAGCAATATGTCTGACCCTAAATCCATCGGTCCTGCGATGGCTGTGGCGCTGCTGACAACTTTATACGGTGCGATGCTGGCCAATATGTTTGCGCTGCCAATTGCTGACAAACTGTCACTTCGCAGCAGCGAAGAGCAAATGAACAAAAACATCATTATCGAGAGCGTACTCGGAATTCAGGAAGGACAAAATCCGAAAATCCTGGGTGAAATCCTCAAAAACTTTCTTCCCGCCTCCAAGCGTGACACCGAAGAAGAAGCTGCCGCCTGACAAGGCCGCTTTTATCTATGAGTGAGAATTCAAACAGAGTCAAACGTGACGCGGAGGGCTTGCCTGCCTATATGGCAACGTTTGCCGATTTGATGTCGCTATTGATGTGTTTCTTTGTTCTGTTGTTGTCGTTTGCTGAAATCGATGCGCTGAAATACAAGATGGTGGTCAAATCGCTGGAAACGGCTTTTGGTGTCCAGCGCGAAGTGCCAAAAGACGAAATACCTGAAGGCACCAGCATTATCGCCCAGGAGTTCAGTCCGGGGGAGCCTAAACCGACTCCCCTCAAAGTGGTCAGACAGGATACAATGGACGAAACCCGTGAACAGCTGAAGGTCACCGCAGATGCGGAACAACTGGCTCAGCAGCAGGTAAGAGAAGTCGCTGAAGAGACGCAGGAATTCCGGGAAGCACTGGAGCAGGAAATCAAGGATGGGCTGATTGTGGTTGAGAGCCAGTTCAGCCGTATTGTGATACGCATCCGTGAGAAGGGCTCGTTCCCCTCCGGTGATGCCCGTCTCAATCCTGGGTTTATCCCGATTTTGCGGAAAATTCATGATGTGTTGCTGACCACGGATGGCCGCATAGCGGTGGCAGGACACACTGACAATGTGCCGATTAACACTGTTCGTTACCGATCGAACTGGGAGTTGTCGACGTCACGGGCGACCTCGGTGGTGCATGAGTTGCTGGCACCGGGTGTAATACCTGCTGATCGCTTTGTGCTGGAGGGGTATGCGGATACCAAGCCGCTGGTTCCCAACGATACGGCAGAAAACCGGGCCAAAAACCGCCGGGTTGAGATTATTGTCCTCAAGTCACCGGTGGAGGAGGAGCTGACTCGTTCCATAGACGAATTGATGCAGGAGCACGAATCCGTCGACAGCGAAATCAGTCCGCTATACGAATAAAAGGAGTTCAAGATGAAATACCTTTACAAAACATTCTGTTTGATGGGCCTGTTATTGGTGAGTGCGGTTGCGAGTGCCACTTCCTGGCAACTGGATAATGGCCAGTCACAGCTCAGCTTTGTCTCTGTCAAGAAAAACAATATTGCAGAAGTCCATCATTTCGACTGGATCGCTGGCTCAGTCAACGAAGCCGGCGAACTGGCTGTTGAAATTGATCTTACCAGTGTGAATACCGGCATTGAGATCCGTGATTCACGGATGAAAGAGTTTTTCTTTGAGGTGGATGCTTATCCGACCGCCGACCTGCACGCCAAGATCGATCCTGCCTTTATCAGTGAGCTGGCAGCCGGACAATCCAAACCGCTGGCAGTTGATGCCGAGCTGGATTTTCATGGTCAGAAACAAACCGTGAATCTGGCGCTGATGGTGACCAAAGTCAGTGACAAAGAACTATTGGTTGTCTCTAATCAGCCGGTGATTCTCAATGTGGCTGATTTCGATCTGGTCAAAGGACTTGAAAAATTACGTGAACTGGCCGGCCTGCCAAGCATCAGTCAGGCAGTACCTGTCAGTTTTTATTTAGTACTGAACGCGATGTAAAGAGGTTAAGACCGCGTTATGCAAAAGTTTTCAGTTGAAACCGGCATTGTCATTCCGATGGATAGACCCAACGTCGATACCGATGCCATCATTCCCAAACAGTTTCTTAAATCAATCAAACGCACCGGCTTCGGCCCCAATCTTTTTGATGAATGGCGTTATCTGGATCACGGTGAACCTGGACAGGATTGCAGTGAGCGACCGATTAACCCTGATTTCGAGTTGAATCAGCCGCGCTATAAAGGTGGCACTATTTTGCTGGCGCGGGAGAACTTCGGGTGTGGTTCCAGTCGTGAACATGCCGTCTGGGCGCTGGATGATTTCGGCATCCGCGTGATTATCGCCCCGAGTTTTGCCGATATTTTCTTCAGTAACACCAGCAAGAACGGTATTCTCGCCATCACGCTGGAAGAAAAGCTGATTAACAAGCTGTTTGCTCAGGTCGAAGCCAGCCCCGGTTATCAACTTAAGGTTGATTTACCGGCGCAGATGATTACACTGCCCGATGGTGAAATGATCCCATTCGACATTGACAGCTTCAAAAAGCACTGTCTGCTCGAAGGTCTGGATGATATTGGCCTGACATTACAGCACACGGCAGAGATTGAAGCCTACGAGGCCAAACGTAAACAGGAAGCGCCCTGGCTGTTCTCCTGAAACAAGATATAGCAATTAAAGAAACGACAATGACAAAAAAAATAGCAGTTCTGCCCGGCGACGGGATTGGTCCTGAGATCGTTGCCGAAGCGGTTAAGGTATTGGAAAAACTTCGCACTGAAGGTCTGGATATCAGTCTGGATTACGGTCTGGTCGGTGGTGCAGCCTATGATGAGACCGGCACTCCGTTGCCGGATGACACGCTGGCGCTTGCCAGGGAAGCCGATGCGATTCTGCTTGGTGCCGTGGGTGGCTACAAATGGGAGTCTCTGGATATCAGCGTGCGTCCAGAGAAAGGACTGTTGGGTCTGCGCAGTGAGCTGAATCTATTTGCCAACCTGCGCCCGGCGATTCTTTACCCTCAGCTGGCCGGTGCTTCAACCTTGAAGCCGGAAGTTGTTGCCGGACTGGATCTGATGATTGTGCGTGAACTGACCGGCGGTATCTATTTCGGTCAGCCACGTGGTGTTCGCACCCTGGAAAACGGTGAGAAACAAGGCTATAACACGCTGGTTTACCGTGAAAGTGAAATTCAGCGTATCGGTAAAGTGGCTTTTGATATTGCCGGCAAACGGCAGGGCCGTGTCTGCTCCGTTGATAAAGCAAATGTGCTGGAGTGCACGGAACTGTGGCGTGAAACTATGACAGAATTGGCACGGGATTACCCCGAGGTCGAACTCAGTCACATGTATGTTGATAATGCTGCCATGCAATTGGTACGGGCACCGAAACAGTTTGATGTGATGGTCACTACCAACATGTTTGGTGACATTCTGTCCGATTGTGCCTCGATGTTGACCGGTTCCATCGGTATGTTGCCGTCAGCGTCACTGGATGAAAACAGTAAGGGCATGTACGAACCGATTCATGGCAGTGCCCCGGATATTGCCGGCCAGAATATTGCCAACCCGCTGGCAACCATTCTGTCAGCTGCTATGATGTTACGTTACACGCTCGATGAAGCTGACATGGCTAATCGAATCGAAAAAGCTGTGAGTCAGGTGCTGGATGACGGTCTCAGAACGGCCGACATCTACTCAGAAGGCAGCACCAAAGTATCGACATCGGAAATGGGCGATGCGGTTGTCGCAGCTTTGTAATCCCAAGATAAAAGGTGAAATGTGAGTAAACAAGTTGATGTTGCAGTCGTTGGCGCCACCGGTGCTGTCGGTGAAACCATGCTGGAAATCCTGCACCAGCGCAATTTCCCGGTCGGTAAAGTCTATGCACTGGCCAGTGAGCGCAGTGCCGGCAGCAGAGTCAGTTTCGGTAACAAATCACTGGTTGTAGAGGACCTGGCAACATTTGATTTTTCCAAAGTGCAGGTCGGATTGTTTTCGCCCGGTGCCAGCGTCTCGGCCGAATACGCGCCCAAAGCAGCTGCAGCCGGTTGTGTGGTCATCGATAATACCTCTCAGTTCCGTTATGACAAAGACATCCCCCTGGTCGTGCCGGAAGTGAATCCGGATGCCGTAGCGGACTACAAAAACCGGGGTATTATTGCCAATCCGAACTGTTCAACCATTCAGATGATGGTGGCCCTGAAGCCTATCTATGATGCAGTCGGGATTACCCGCATCAATGTTTGTACCTATCAGGCTGTGTCGGGTTCAGGTAAACCGGCCATGGATGAACTGGCCAAACAAACTGCTGATCTGCTCAATGGCCGTTCGGTTGAAGCCAGTGTCTATCCGAAGCAAATCGCATTCAATGTGTTGCCGCAAATTGATGTGTTCCAGGACAACGGCTACACCAAAGAAGAGATGAAGATGGTCTGGGAGACCCGCAAAATCATGGGTGACGAGAATATTCTGGTCAATCCAACAGCGGTCCGTGTGCCGGTCTTCTTCGGTCATTCAGAAGCCATTCATATTGAGACCCGTGACAAGATGACAGCCGAACAGGCCACGGCTTTACTCAAGCAGTCTTCGGGCATTGTGGTACTGGACGATCGCAATGATGGCGGCTATCCCACTGCCGTCACCGAAGCTTCCGGTAATGACCCGGTCTATGTCGGTCGTATCCGGGAAGATATTTCGCATCCCAAAGGTTTGAATTTGTGGGTAGTTGCGGATAATGTACGTAAAGGCGCGGCATTGAACAGCGTGCAGATAGCAGAAGTCCTGGTCGAAAAATACCTTTGATCAGCGCA
Organism: Methylophaga sp.; assembly: GCF_009711715.1. Classification (GTDB taxonomy): domain Bacteria; phylum Pseudomonadota; class Gammaproteobacteria; order Nitrosococcales; family Methylophagaceae; genus Methylophaga. The sequence goes on from NZ_VENF01000001.1 coordinate 113,654, forward strand.
TAAGGAAGATGAGGGAATGAAGATGAAGAAACAGGTTCTGGCCGGAATGGTGGCTGCTGCCACGATGGGCTTTTTCATTCCCCTCACCAGCCACGCTTTCGGGCTGGGCAAGATTGACGTCATGTCAGCGCTGAACGAACCGTTCAGAGCGGAGATTGGCTTGACGGCATTACGACCCGAAGAGAAAGACAATCTGCAGATCAAGATGGCATCCGATGCCGAATTTACCAAAGCCGGACTCAGTCGCAGTATGCTGCTCGACCAGATGCAGTTTGATATTATCGAATCCGGTGGCCGTAATAAGATTCTGATTACCTCCAAGCAGCCTATCAAAGAGCCTTTCCTGGACTTTCTCATCTCAGCGACTGCCGGGGCCGGGATTATGATCCGTGAATACACGGTTCTGCTGGACCCACCTGAATATGTGACTGCAGCCAGCAGAGGCAGCAACCGCACTGCCGAGAGCAAGCCTGCAGCGCCGGTGCAGGAGCCCAGCACCACCCGTTACCAGTATGCACAGAGCCGTGGTTTCAATGGCAGCAGCTATGATGTCAAACGCAGTGATACGCTATGGAATGTGGCACTGGAGACACGGCCTGACAGTAATGTCAGTGTGCATCAGATGATGATGGCGTTGCTGAATGCGAATCCGGATGCCTTCACCAATCAGAATGTGAATGGTCTGAAAGCCGGTGTCACACTGCAGATCCCGTCGCGTGATGAGATACTGGCGATGTCATCCCCGGCTGCGAGAGCCGCATTTGCTGCGCAGAACGAAGCCTGGAAGAATCGTAACCGCCAGCCAACACAAACCGCAGCAATCACGACCCGGACGACGACTGAGCCCGAGCAAGCGCAGGAAACTGCGACAGCAGATCCGGAAACTCAGGACACAACGGATACAGCAACTGCTGCTGATACGCCGGATCCGGCTACTGCTGCAGGCAGCACGGACACGGAGTCGGCAGAAGCTCGTCTGCAACTGGTTGCCCCGGAAGATGCGGATACTTCAGAAGATGATGCCTCACCCAATGTGGCAGGTAACGAGGATATCAAACAGCTTACTGAGCAATTGACGTTGGCTCAGGAAACCATCGAAGCCCAGGCACAGGAAAATATCGACTTCAAAGAACGTATGGATGCGATGGAAGAGCAGCTGGAAACCATGCGACGGCTGATCTCACTGAAAGATGCGGATCTGGCGCGCCTGCAGTCTATGCTTGAAGAAGAGGATCCGGCGCTGGCTGCACAGGCCGCTGCCGTTGTTGAGTCAGAAGCGGGTGGGGCTACAGCAGATGCCCAGGCCATTGATACCGCCGCGACCGATCCCCTGCCTGACGCCGAGCCACAAACGGCAGCAACTGGTACTGATAATACAGCGGAAACTGCATCGCAACAGCCTGCGCCAACTGGCGCAAACAACGATATCATCAGCAATACGGCTGAAGCACTGAATCTGGACGCTGCTCAGGTGCAATCCACGCTCGATCAGGTGAAGCAATTCGTTAATGACAACAAGTTGCCGACGGCATTGGGCTTACTGTTGCTGTTATTGCTTCTCTGGTTACTGGCTCGTCGCAGCCGTCGTGAAGTAACCTGGGACGAAGCCGTCCAGAAAATGGATAAGGCCAGCGAAAAACAGGCTGGTAAATCGACAGTTGTTGCCCCGGTCAATGATGATGACATGACTGATGCCCCTCTATCTGAGCAGGAACATGAACAGGAAAAATCTGTTTCAGAGCTGGTCGAACAGGCGGATATGTTCGTCGGTTATGCCGATTATGTTCAGGCGCGTTCATCACTGGAACAGGCCAGAAGTATGGAACCTGCCAATAGCCTGGTCGCATACAAATTACTGTTTGTACTTTACAAACAACAGCAGACAGATGAATTTATTGCACTGGTAGAAGAAGTACCGTTTGAAACTGACAGCTTTGAATGGGCAGAGATCAAACAATGGGGTAAAGTACTGGCTCCCAATCACAGCCTGTTTGCCGAGCAGCAAGCAGCACCTGCAAAGGCCGAAGACAGCGATACTGAGGCTTTGACAGTCTCAGAGACCGTAACAGAATCTGCTCAGGCTGAACCCGACACTGAGGTGGAAGCTGAAGTCGAAACCCAGGACAGCAACCATATCGAATTTGACCTGAATGACTTTGCAGACACTGAAGTTCAAACTGAGCCGGAGGAAGAGGTCAGCAGCAACAAGAAACAGGCAGAGGATGTTGACGATGACTTGCTGACCTTTGACACGAATTTAGGTCTGGATGACAAAATCCAGACAACTGAGGACAAAGACAATACGCCACTGGAACTCGATATCACGGAAGATGATGAGCGCGATGAGACGCTGTCATTTGACCAGAACATCGAGTCTGATTCATCCGAACCTGAAGACACTGACGCGTTGTTAAACGAGGCAGAGTTTGTTGAAACAAATGATGAAGAGCCCGACCTTGAGTTTGATATCGACGATCTGGATGAAATCGATGAGGCTGAAACCAAGCTTGATTTAGCGGCAGCCTATATTGATATGGGTGACCCGGATGGCGCACGCAGCATACTGAATGAAGTACTGTTAGAAGGTAACGACGAACAGAAGAATCGGGCTCACGATTTGCTCAATTCGCTGTCATAAGCGGGACTGGATGTGAGGATTGCACTCGGCGTCGAATATGCCGGAACAGCTTTTTGCGGCTGGCAGTATCAGCCCCATGCCCGAACTGTGCAGGATGAACTGCAAAAAGCCGTTTCCAAAGTCGCCAATCATGAAATAGAAGTATTCGCTGCAGGCAGAACCGACACCGGTGTGCATGCGCTTAATCAGGTAGTGCATTTTGATACCCCATCGATCCGTGAACTGCGGGGCTGGCTGCTGGGTATCAATGCCAACCTTCCCAAAGATGTCGCCGTCACCTGGGTCAGACAGGTAGATGATGAATTCAATGCCCGTTTTACCGCGATCAAACGTAGCTATCGCTATCTGATTCTTAACCGTTTAAGCCGTTCTGCGGTGCATCATCAGCGTATGTGGTGGCATCACCATCCGCTCGATATCGGGCGAATGCAGGCTGCGGCAACACAGCTTGTCGGCCGTCATGATTTTTCTGCGTTCCGTGCCAGTGAGTGTCAGGCTAAAAGCCCGGTGAAAACACTGGATAAAATCGAAATCAGCAAGCAGCATGACTGTATTGCGGTAGACGTCGAGGCACGTTCCTTTCTGCATCACATGGTGCGTAACCTGGTTGGTGTGATGGCGGCAATTGGCGACGGCAGCAAGCCGGTCGAGTGGGCGGGTGAAGTGCTGAGAAGTGCAGACAGAAGCCGGGGGGGTATTACCGCACCGCCGGAAGGTTTATATCTGGTCGATGTTCGTTATCCGGAACAATATTCTTTACCAACAGTGTCGGGTTTTCCGGTGCTCTGGTAAAGTATCACAACGATTACAGAACTATTTCAGAGCGCAATGAGAACCCGTGTCAAAATCTGCGGCATGACCCGTCGCCAAGATGCTGATTTTGCAGCCGAATCTGGCGCCGATGCGATAGGGCTGGTATTTTATCCGCCGAGTCCGCGCTCGCTTACAATTGCGCAGGCGCAGGAAGTCGTGGCAGGAATTGCGCCTTTTGTCACCGTGGTCGGCTTGTTTGTGAATCCTGATAAAGAACAGGTTTCACAGTGCCTTGACGCGCTACCCATTGATATAATTCAGTTTCACGGCGATGAAAGTCCGGCTTTCTGTGAGCAGTTTGCCAAGCATTACATCAAGGCCATCAGAATGAAACCGGGCACGGACCTGAAACAAGTCACTGAAGCCCACCGGGCGGCCCGCGGTTTTCTGCTGGATGCCTATCAACCTGGCGTTCCCGGTGGGACAGGCAAGACATTCGACTGGTCTTTAATCGCCGATATAGACCGGCCTGTGATTCTGGCCGGAGGCTTGAATGCTGGCAATGTCCAGCAAGCGATACAACAAGTGCGACCTTTCGCGGTCGATGTCAGTGGTGGCGTCGAGCGTGAAAAGGGAATAAAAAGTCATGACAAGATCAGCGCTTTTATGAGAGAGGTAGCTAATGCTTGAACAGCATATCCACGATTACTTTAAGAATTTCCCCGATTCACGGGGACATTTCGGCCCGTATGGCGGCCGTTTTGTCGGTGAAACCCTGATGGAGGCCATCTACGAACTGGAACAGGCCTATCAGCAATATCGTGATGATCCGGATTTCCTGGCAGAAATGGACAAGGATCTCAGCACCTTTGTCGGCCGGCCTTCACCTCTCTATCTGGCCGAAAACTGGACGCAAAAGCTGGGTGGTGCCCAGATTTATCTCAAACGCGAAGATCTGAATCATACCGGCGCGCACAAAGTAAACAATACCATCGGCCAGGCACTACTGGCCAAGCGGATGGGTAAAAACCGCATTATTGCTGAAACCGGTGCTGGTCAGCATGGTGTCGCTACAGCGACTGTTGCCGCCCGCCTGGGGATGGAATGCGTGGTCTACATGGGTGCTGAAGACGTTGAACGTCAGGCGCAGAATGTTTACCGGATGAAATTGCTTGGTGCTCAGGTCATTCCGGTGAAATCAGGTTCACGTACGCTGAAAGACGCTTTGAATGAAGCCCTGCGTGACTGGGTGACCAATGTGGATGATACGTTCTACATAATCGGCACTGTCGCCGGACCGCACCCTTACCCTGCCATGGTGCGGGATTTCCAGTCGGTCATTGGTCGAGAAGCCAAACAGCAGGTGATGGAAAAAACCGGCAAACTGCCGGACGCCTTACTTGCCTGTATCGGTGGTGGTTCCAACGCTATCGGTCTTTTCTATCCGTTTATCGAAGATGAATCAGTGGCCATGTACGGTGTTGAAGGGGCAGGGCATGGTATCGAAACCGGTCAGCACTCTGCACCATTGAGTGCCGGTAAACCCGGTGTTCTGCATGGAAACCGTACTTATCTCATGCAGGATGAAAACGGCGAAATCATCGAAACCCATTCGATTTCAGCTGGCCTGGATTACCCGGGTGTGGGGCCCGAACATGCCTGGCTGAAAGATATCGGCCGTGCCAACTATGTCTCGGTGACTGATGATGAAGCACTTGCCGCGTTCCACGAATTAACCCGTACCGAAGGTATTATCCCGGCGCTTGAATCCAGCCATGCACTGGCCTATGCCAGCAAGCTGGCGCCGACCATGTCTTCGGATCAGACACTTGTTATTAACCTGTCCGGTCGCGGTGACAAGGATATGCACACAGTCGCAGCCATGGCTGGTTTGAATTTTTAAGGGAGCCACAATGAGTCGCATTAGCCAGTGTTTTAAGAGTTTAAAAGCCGATGGTCAGACCGCGCTGATCCCTTATATTACCGCCGGTGATCCTGAACCCTGGGTCACGGTACCGTTGCTGCATGCACTGGTCGATGCCGGTGCCGACATTATTGAACTGGGGATTCCGTTTTCGGATCCCATGTGTGACGGTCCGGTTATCCAGAAAGCCTGTGAGCGGGCCCTGAAAAACGATGTCAGCATCAAGCATGTGCTGAAAATGGTGAAACAGTTCCGTGAGAAGAACAAAGAAACGCCGATAGTGCTGATGGGCTATGCCAATCCTATTGAGGCCATGGGTTATCAGAACTTTGCTGAACTCGCCAAGGATGCCGGTGTGGACGGCGTGCTGACAGTAGACGTGCCACCTGAAGAGTCTGATGAGTTCCGTCAGATCATGGATGAACATGAGATCGATACCATTTATCTGGTGGCGCCAACCACTTCTCCTGAGCGGATGGCCACCATTGCCAGCTTCGCCCGTGGCTTTATTTACTATGTATCAATCAAAGGTGTAACGGGCGCAGCAGCGCTGGATGTCAGTGAAGTTTCGCAGAAGCTGGCGCAGTTGCGTGACAAGACACAATTACCGCTGGGTGTCGGCTTTGGTATCCGGGATGGCAAATCAGCGGCTGCCGTGTCCGAAATTGCAGACGCTGTTGTAGTCGGTTCAACCCTGGTGCGCTGCATTGAAGAACATGCTGACAAACTGGACGAACTGCCGGCCGCCGTCGCTGGTCTGCTGGCAGAAATGCGCCATGCAATTAATGCCCGTGACCTGGCCAGTGCCTGATTGTAATTTTAAGGTGAAAAGATGAGTTGGTTTGAAAGATTAATTCCGTCGAAGATTCGTACTACTGGACGCAGCCGGTCAGTGCCCGAAGGTGTCTGGTGTAAATGTCCCAGCTGTGACAGCGTGCTTTATCGGGCCGAGCTGGAACGTAATCTGATGGTCTGTCCGAAATGCGAACATCATCAGCGCATCGGTGCCAGAGCACGTCTGGAAAGCTTTCTTGATGAAGATGAACGTAAAGAAATTGCGGCAGAAGTCAAACCTATCGATACGTTGCGTTTCAAGGACAGCAAGCGTTATCGCGATCGTATCAGCCAGGCTCAGAAAAACACCGGAGAGAATGATGCTTTGATTGCAATGCAGGGCAAGGTTAACAATCTGCCCGTGGTCGCGGTTGCCTTTGATTTCAGCTTTATGGGCGGCTCAATGGGGTCGGTAGTCGGTGAGAAATTTGTCCGTGCCGCACAGGTGGCACTCAAGCACAATATTCCGCTGATTTGTTTCTCTGCCAGTGGTGGTGCAAGAATGCAGGAAGGCCTGTTCTCACTGATGCAGATGGCGAAAACCAGCGCGATTCTGACTCAGCTGAGCGATGCCGGCATTCCTTTTATTTCGGTAATGACGGACCCCACCATGGGTGGGGTATCCGCCAGTCTAGCTATGTTGGGTGATATCAATGTCGCCGAACCGAAAGCACTGATCGGTTTTGCAGGTCCCCGTGTTATTGAGCAGACCGTGCGTGAAACCCTGCCGGAGGGATTCCAGCGCGCTGAATTCCTGCTGGAACATGGTGCTATCGATATGATTGTCGACCGTCGTGACATGCGCGACCGTCTGTGCAATGTATTGACCATGCTGCAAAAACGGGCTGCGGTCTGATAACAACTTCAATGCGCTTTTCTTCTTTGTCGCAATGGCTGGCGTGGCAGGAACACTTGCATTTCAGGGATATTGATCCCGGTCTGCAACGGGTGGGCGAAGTATGGCAGCGCATGGGTGGCAACCGTAAGCTGCCATTTAAAGTGGTCACGGTTGCCGGTACTAACGGAAAGGGATCTTCAGTCGCGATCACCGCGGCTATTCTGCAGGCCGCCGGTTATAAAACGGCGACCTACACATCGCCGCATCTGCTCCGCTATAACGAGCGGATCTGTATCGACAGTATTCCCGCCAGCGATAGCGATATCTGTGAAGCATTCCAGCGTATTGATGAAGCCCGTGGCGATATCTCACTGACCTATTTCGAGTTTGCAACACTGGCAGCGGCGGATATTTTCTGCCGGGAAAATGTTGACGTGGCCGTGCTGGAAGTGGGGATGGGAGGACGACTCGATGCCGTTAACCTGTTCGATACCGATGTCGCTTTGATTACACCAATTGGCCTCGACCATATGATGTGGCTGGGTGATAACCGGGAGCAGATAGGTCGCGAAAAAGCCGGTATTATCCGTCGTGCTAAACCCGTGGTCTGTTCTGAAGCCACGCCACCAAAAACAGTGATGGATTATGCAGAGAGTCTGTCTGCCCCCACCTTTGTACGCGATCAAGATTTCTATTATCAGGATGATAACGAGCACTGGCACTGGCATAATGGGGATGTCAGCTTTGAACAATTGCCATTACCGCTACTGGCAGGTCGATACCAGTTGCAGAACAGTGCTGCGGTACTGCAAGTCTGTTATCTGCTTAATCAGCAGGGACTGAGAATCACTGAGGAGGCGATTCGCCAGGGCCTGAGAACTATACGCCTGTCAGGCCGCTTCCAATTGCTACCGGGACAGGTGACACGCATCCTGGATGTGACTCACAACCAGCAGGGTGCCGAGAACCTTTGTACCGTTCTTAAAGAGACGCAAAACGAGGGTAAAACCTATGCCGTGCTGGCCATGCTCAAGGATAAAGACTGTAAAGCCGTCGCTGAAGCACTCAATCCGGTGATCGATGGCTGGTTTCTGGCCGGTCTTGAAGGCGACCGTGGAATGAGCGGTGAGGAGCTCGGCAGTCAAATTGCGCCGATCACAGGTGAGGCCAAAACTCACTGTTTGGACACGGTCAAACAGGCCTATGAGGCGGCCATGAATGCCGCGGTGCCCGGTGACCGGGTTCTGATTTTTGGCTCATTCCACACAGTTGAAGCAGCCATGCTGTTCCTGCCGGAGTGCCAGCAGCCGGTCTCTCAGGCAAGTTAAAGTCTCAATGCTGATACAGGCGGGCAATGTCGGCCTGATGGTGCTCAATCACTTTGGCCCGCTTGATTTTCATCGTTGGTGTCATCATGCCGTTTTCTATTGTCCACGGTTCCAGTGTGAGACTCACCCGCCGTATTTTGGCGTAGGCGGGAAAATCATGCAGTAGCTGGCGTAAACGCTGTATAACAAACTGGTGCAGCGATTTGTCATTGAGACTCTGATTTTCCATCGGGTTCAGCTTCAGTTGCTTGGCAAGACTGAACCATTTATCGCTGTTGAGTACCAGTAAAGCAGATAAATAGGACTCGCCTTCGCCCACAATCATCGCCTGTTCAAACATCGGATCGGACTGGATAGCCGTTTCCATATCGGCCGGCGGCACTTTTTCACCATTACTCAGTACCAGAATGTCCTTGATACGACCGGTGATGTAAATATGGCCACTGTCACTGATTCGTGCCTGATCTCCTGTATGCAGCCAGCCTTCAGCATTGATGGTCTGGGCAGTGGCTTTATGATTATTCCAGTAACCCAGCATATTACCGGGCCCCCGCACCATCAGTTCATTATTGTCCCCGATTTTGACCGCAACGCCCGGAATGGCACGACCGACACTGGCTGGGAAGTTGTTATCCGGTTCATTGACGCTCACGACCGGACTGGTTTCAGTCAGTCCATAACCCTGTAATAAATTAAGCCCCAACCCGATAAAAAGCCTGGATGCCTGCTCCGGCAAAGGAGCGCCACCACTGACTGCCAGACGCATTCTCCCACCCAGTCGCTCAAGCACTTTAGAGGCAACCAGCTTATTCAACAACGGTAGTAATATAAAACCCGGACGCCAGCCACGGCGGCCCTGACGGTAGAGAAAATGGGACCAGCCAATACGGGCATTGGCTTTAAACAGCATACGACTCAGTATGCCTTTTTCAGACAGCTGTGCCTGCAGGCGGGTATAAATGCGTTCGAAAATTCGCGGAACGGCAATCAGGATAGTCGGTTTAACCCTTTGTATATCCTCAGCCAGCTGCGGAATACCTCTTGAGTAAGCGACGGTAGCCCCGGCCATAATGGGCAGGTAATATCCCGCGGTACGCTCCAGCGTATGCGACAGGGGCAGAAATGACAGGAATAAGTCATCAGCCAGAATATCAAAATACTGCAGTGAACCGGCAGCAACGGAAAGCATATTATGATGACTCAGCATCACCCCTTTGGGACGACCGGTGGTGCCGGATGTGTAGATAATAGAAGCCAGCTGATGCGGATCGGCATCCCAGTCTCTGACGTCACCGCCATCTTCTGGTAACCAGTCTTTGACATAGACTACCTGACCATCGACGGGCTCATCGTCATCATTATTGATAATGATACGGGTCAGGCTGTGTTCTTCGGTAATCGATGGCTGCAAACGCTTCCACTGATTATTGTTTTGCAGAAACAGACATTTGACGTCAGCATCCTGCAGGATATAGGCAACATTATCCGGTCTGTCATCGGGGTAGAGCGGAACAACAATGAGTCCCAGCCCCATGGCCGCCTGATCGAAAAACACCCACTCCTTGCAATTACGCAGATTCAGCGCTACACGGTCGCCGGGTTCCAGCCTTTCTTCTGCCAGGGCTTTTTGCCAGCGAGCGACTTCCCGGGCAACTTCCCGCCAGCTTGTATCAAACCAGTCGTCACTGTCGGCACAATAGCTTTTATAGGCAGTCTGTTCAGGGGAACGGCTCAGTCGTTCCAGAAACAGACCGTAGAGCGTACCTGCCTGTTCTGCTGAGATGTAATCTGTCTCTGCTTTAGCCATTTATCCGGCCTACATCAGCCAACGAAGCTGCAGGCCTACAATATCAACACTGGCATCATACTCGCCGCGCAGGTTGTAACCATTATCATCCGTTTCGTTGATACTGGGGTCATCCATAAACAAGTGGGCGTAGGCTGCATCAATCACAATATTATCAGAGTAGTGATAGCTCGCACCGAAAGCCACCCATTTGCGATCGGTACCGGGGATGCGGGCAGTACGGCGCTCACTGTTGGGAATAGGCGTTTCATCATAGGCGACGCCGGTGCGGAACTGCCATTTGTCATTATGCTGGTAGCTGAGCCCCAAACCATAGCGCATTGAATTTTCCCAGTCTTCAGGCTTGATTGAAGATAGCTGCCCACCATCAGACTTGATATTCAATTCACTGAAACGGTTCCAGCGAGTCAGCGTTGCATCAGCCGAAACGGACCATTTACTGTTAATTTGATGGTGTATCGCCAGCGATAACGTTTCCGGCAGATCAACATCGGCCTCAACATTGTCATCTACCAGGGTATTACCGTTGGCATCTTTCAGTGTGCCATCACCCTCAAGCGTGTGAGAGATTTTGGAGCGGAAGGAGAGCCCGACACGAGTCGTGTCTGTTGCCTGATAAATAAGACCAAGATTGTAACCATAACCCCAGTCATCCGCGCCAAGCTTAACTTTTCCGTCAGCTGCCTGTGGGAAACCGGCTCGGGCACCAAGATCGGCCATTTGGGTCAGTTTCACATCAATGTACTGGGCGCTGACACCAAAGCCGAGTGAGAGCTTATCCGTGGCCTTGATGGCGATGGTCGGGTTGAAGTTGAGCGTCAGCATTTCTGATTTGACGGCAAAGTAACGGCCGACCCAGTCATCACGATATTCAGTGACCAGACCGAAAGGCGCTGAGACACCCAGGCCGAGACTAATTTTGTCATTGACTGGATGACTCAAATAGAAGTTGGGAACGAAAGCCTCATGACCCGCGTCGCCGCCATCACCGCCAGTGAGCGGTTGACCGGAGAAACCACCAAAACCACCAAAGTCTGGTACTGATGACCCCTCATTACGAAACTCAGACTGCGGTTTAATATAGTTCAGCCCCATATCAAGCTCACCGCGCTTCAGGTAGGTCAGACCGGCGGGATTGAAAAAGATAGTGCTGGCATCTTCAGCGACGGCGGCACTTCCGGCAAAAGCGCGGCCCAGACTGGTAACACTCTGCTCCTTGATAGCAAACCCGGCTGCTGATACAGCCTGCGGCAGACTGCCTATTAATATGAGTGCTGAAATATTTTTTAGTTTCGAGTTCATAGTCAATCACTTGCGTGGTAATCTTAATTAATGGTCTAAACTATATTAAGCGATTACCAGACGCAAGCATTTATCAGGGAACTTGTTAAACTCGCTTGAATAACAAGTCCCAGACACCGTGTCCAAGACGATGTCCACGCTGCTCAAATTTTGTCACAGGGCGATAGCCTGGACGTTCAATAAATCCACTTTCATTACCGCAATTTACGAAGCGCTGGTTACCAGACACATCAACAAGCATCTGGTCGGCATAATCCTGCCAATCTGTGGCCAGGTGAAGGTGACCGCCGTGTTTCAGTTTGTCTGCCAACGTATTGACGAAGGCCGGCTGAATAATACGTCGCTTGTGATGACGTTTTTTGTGCCATGGGTCAGGGAAATAAATCTGAACCCGGTCCAGACTTTTATCCTGAATCCGGTGTTTGAGCAATTCCACGGCATCGGTACAGGCAACGCGAACATTGCTGAGCTCCTGCGTCTGAATAGACTTGAGTAACTGACCGACGCCAGGGCGATGCACTTCAATGCCGATAAAATTCTGCTCAGGCTGATTTTTTGCCATTTCCGCCAGTGAAGCGCCGTTGCCGAAACCGATTTCCAGTACTACCGGAGCATTGCGGCCGAACATCTTGTCCATATCGATAGGATCATGATTGTCGTCAATGCCGAAGGCGGGCCATAGTTCATCAAGTGCTTTTTGCTGGCCCGGGGTCAGCCGACCTTCGCGGCGAACAAAACTTCGAATAGGGCGCATGACTCTGGATTCGGACATGAGAGGCTGTTTTCCTGATCGTGAAATAAATCAGCGATCATACCTGAATGGCAGTCCGCATGGCATGATCTGTTGGCTTGTTTGTCATGGTGCACAAGGTTTAGGATCAAAGCGTAAGTCGTGGATTAATCTATCAATCCGACTGTTGTATTTCAGCGCCAGCCAAACTGGTAGAATGACAATGTGGGCGTCGCGCCCGTTTCCCGTCAAAGCGGCGCCAGTAATAGATTCACAAGGCATTAAGACCCTAACAAAACGAATTCTTCGTATGCCAAAATAGTCCTTTCAAGGTATAATGGTGGGTCTTGACATAAAATCTTCGGGACATTCCGGGCCCGGCAATCCTTTGCAAATACAACAGGCAAAGCATTAAAGAGAGAAGGAAACTATGGTTCATCCAGTATTAGAAAGCGTCACCAATGACGTAATCGAAAGAAGCAAAAAAACGCGTTCGGTATATCTGGCGCGCATCGATGAAGCCGTTGGCAAAGGCCCTCATCGTGGGGTATTAGGATGCGGTAACCTGGCTCACGGATTTGCAGCCTGCTCAATGACAGATAAAGCCGACCTCGCCGGTGACCAAAAAGCCAATATCGCGATCATCTCTTCCTACAACGACATGCTGTCGGCACACGAGCCATTCAAAGATTTTCCGGCCATCATTAAGGAAGCAGCTCACAAGGCTGGCGGTGTAGCCCAGTTTGCCGGTGGTGTCCCTGCCATGTGTGACGGTATCACTCAGGGCCAGCCGGGCATGGAGCTGTCTCTGTTCAGTCGTGACGTCATCGCTATGGCAACAGCTGTTGGCCTCAGCCACAACATGTTTGATGCGGCGTTGTATCTGGGCGTTTGCGACAAAATTGTTCCAGGTCTGCTGATTGGCGCTCTCAGCTTCGGTCATCTTCCGGCTGTGTTTGTGCCTGCCGGTCCGATGCCGAGTGGCTTGCCTAACAAAGAAAAAGTCCGCATCCGCCAGCTGTATGCCGAAGGCAAGGTTGGACGCGACGAACTGCTCAAAGCAGAATCCGAGTCTTACCACAGCCCGGGTACCTGTACTTTCTACGGTACGGCCAATAGTAATCAGATGATGGTGGAAATGATGGGACTGCATCTGCCAGGCAGTTCATTCATCAACCCCAATACACCGCTGCGTGATGCGTTGACCAAGCGTGCGGCAGAACAAGTGCTGAAATTTACCGCGCTGGGTGAAGACTTCCGTCCGATTGGTCATATGATCAACGAAAAAGCCATCATCAACGCGCTGGTTGGTCTGCTGGCTACCGGTGGCTCTACCAACCACACCATGCACCTCGTTGCGATTGCCCGTGCGGCCGGTATTATCATTAACTGGGATGACTTTGACCGCCTGTCCAAGATCATTCCATCGCTGACACGCATCTACCCGAACGGCACCGCGGATGTGAATCACTTCCAGGCAGCCGGTGGTATGGGCGTTCTGATCCGTGAGTTGTCACAGAATGGCTTGATGCATACGGACCTGCTGACCGTCGGTGATGACAAGGGTATGGAACAATATACCCGCGAACCGACACTGCAGGATGGCGAACTGACCTGGAAAGATGGCCCTGAGGCCTCACTGGATCCGGAAGTCATCAGCAGTGTCAGCGCGCCATTTGGCACCACAGGTGGTTTGAACCTGATTAAAGGCAACCTGGGTCGTGGCATGTCAAAAATTTCTGCTGTCGATCCGAAACATCAAGTGGTGGAAGCGCCGGCAATGGTCTTTGACAATCAGGATCATGTGGTTGAAGCCTTTAAGCGTGGCGAAATGAACAAAGACGTTATCGTTGTTCTGCGCTTCCAGGGACCGAAAGCCAACGGTATGCCCGAACTGCATAAACTGACACCCCCATTGGGTGTATTGCAGGACAAAGGCTATAAAGTGGCACTGGTCACTGATGGTCGCATGTCCGGTGCATCCGGCAAGATTCCATCAGCCATTCATTTGTGGCCTGAATGTGCCGACGGCAATCTGATGACCAAAGTCCGTGACGGCGACATGATTCGTCTCGATACCCAGAAGGGTGAACTGAATGTGCTGGTTGATGAGGAAGAGCTGAACTCTCGCATGGCGTGTGTGATGGCCAATACGGAACATCACTATGGCATGGGTCGTGAGCTGTTCGACAGCTTCCGCCAGGGCGTCTCGACTTCCGAGACCGGTGCGATCAACATGTTCAACGTCGAATAATAACCAACAATCTGGAAAAGCATTATCCATGTCGAAAACAATTCATGAAATTATGAAAGTCTCGCCGGTTGTGCCGGTGATGGTCATCAACAATGCTGACCATGCCGTACCGCTGGCTAAAGCACTGGTCAAAGGCGGCCTGAAGGTACTGGAAATTACTTTGCGTACTGATGCCGCACTGGAATCGATTCGTCGGATTAAGGCAGAAGTACCAGATGCCATTGTCGGTGCCGGTACTATCATCAATATCGAAACGCTGAATGCGGCGATTGATGCCGGCGCGGAATTTATCGTCAGCCCGGGTACGACTGACAGCCTGATCGATGCCGCATTGAAAACCGGTGTGCCTTTGCTGCCGGGTATTGCCAATCCAAGTGAAGCCATGCGCCTGCTGGAAAAAGGTATTACGGCAATGAAGTTCTTCCCGGCCGAAGCCGCGGGCGGTGTGCCGATGCTGAAATCGATTGGTGCGCCGATTCCGCAGATCACTTTCTGCCCGACCGGCGGTGTCAGTCAGAAAAACGTCAATGACTACTACAAATTGCCTAATGTCGGCTGCGTCGGTGGTTCATGGATGTGTGCAGCGAATCTGGTCGATGCTGAAAACTGGGATGAAATCACCCGTCTCTCAGCAGAAGCCATTGAACTGGCGACAGCCTGAGTATTTCAAGCTTCATTTAAATTGAAAAAGGCGCTAATCAGCGCCTTTTTTATTTGGCAGGATAAGGTTTTGAACACTTTACAAGCTCGGAGAGAGCCTTCGGCATGCTCAGGATGACAAAAAAGTAGAGAGTCAAAAGTTGTCATGGGCCTGGCTAAGGCATACGGGATTCAGAAAGAGGCTGTTATTCAATCACGCTTCAGCAAAATGCCGCGGTTTAACCAGTCATCAATCATCTTTTTTGCCCCTGCGGCTACCACTTCTGGTTGAGGGTGATGCATTTCATTGACGATAGCTGCTACTGCCGATTCGCCTATTTCACCTTGAGAGAGCAGATCCATTAATCTGGCACTGACCGGATTCAGTTCAATGAACTTAATCTGATCGTCTTCATCGCGTAATACAAGCAGGCAGATCGGTGTGTCATTGGGTGATTGCGGTTGGTTATCAACACTGATCTGGTGTACCGGAAACTGGTAGACCAGAAGCCAGGCCAAAGGCGACTGCCGATACTGCAAACTCAAACAGTCTTCGTCAGCCAGCGGTGTGCGTTCAAACTCGGCTTCGTGAATACTTAAAGCCAGTTCCACCCATTCGTAGTGCGCCAGTTCTTTAAGAAATGGCGGATCGTCATCACTCAGGCGTTCATTATCCAGATAAGCCATAAACTCGCGGGCGATTTCAACAAACAACGGGGTCTTACATTGGTGCTTGACCATAAAATCACGCACCATTATCTGCCATTTGTCTTCACTGAAAAGGCTGCGAATGACCGGAAAGGCATTCTGTAACGTGCCGTTGATATTGTTGAAAAACAGGTCGCGATAAATCGCCATACGCCGGTCTTCAACCTGATCCGGTGCCGGCTCATGCTCAGGGTCCCTGATATGGGCAGCGAAGCGGTACTGGGTATCTTTAAATGAATCAGCCTTGTGAGACATGCTTAAGCGGTGTTTGTTGTTGATATCGATGAATGGTGCTGACTTCTTCCAACAGCTGCGATAGGGAAGGAATATTAAAATCCCGCTCCAGCAGCGTGGGAAGCACCCCATGATGCTGATAAGTCTGTGCCAGCAGTTCCCAGACCGGATCAATCACATCCGCCCCGTGAGTATCGACAATCAGGTCTTCTGCCTCATTGTAATGGCCGGCAATATGCAGATAGGCGATGCGGTCAGAAGGCAGTGCTTTGATATAGTCGAGCGGGTCGTAATGGTGATTGACGCTGTTAACGAACACATTGTTAACGTCCAGCAGCAGGTCGCAGTCAGCTTCTTCAATGACGGCGCGGATGAAGGCGATTTCATCCATCTGCTGACCCGGCGCGGCATAATAGGACACATTTTCTATTACCAAACGGCGTTCCAGAATTGATTGGACCCGCTTGATGCGATCAGCCACATACTGCACGGCTTCCTCGGTAAAAGGAATCGGCATCAGATCGTAGAGGTGCCCGTCATCACTGCAATAGCTCAGGTGTTCGCTGTAGCAGCGGATAGAATGCTTGTCGAAAAACTGCTTCAATCGCTGCAGGAAATGTTCATCAAGCGGAGCCGGACTGCCAATGGATAATGACAGGCCGTGACACAGCATCGGGTAGCGTTCAGCCATGGCCGAGAACTTACGACCAAAAGCGCCGCCCATTTCCATCCAGTTCTCCGGTGCGACCTCGAGAAAATCGATGCCGGTGTTGTCCATCGCAGCCAGTTCATCGATAAAGCTGCGACGCAGTCCGAGACCGGCACCACTGACCGGATAGGTTTTCCTGCTCATAAAATGCTCCTGCATTCAGTCTCTGATACAGTGACGCTCAGGCCGGCATATTGTTACAGACGTCTCAGTCGAGATTGACCTCAAACATGGTGCGATCAACACCGACATTGCCGGTAGTCGGGTCAACCATGTAAACGATAGCTTTGTAATGACCGGACTGTTTGATGTCGGTTTTGCCAGAGAACATGCCCACAGGACCAGTAAATTCTAATGGTACTTCAGCAATTTTTTCTTCATCCTGCATCAGCACGGCTTTGACTTCATAGTTATCCGGCTTCCAGTAGCCATCTTTGGTGATAGGACAGCCACACAACAGCGAGGCTTTGGTGTAAAACTCGACTTTGCCGCCTTCCAGCACCTGGGTCCAGGCATCAACGATAAAGCCGGGCATATTCAGAATAATGCCATCACCAAGCAGATGTTTGCCGGGCACGACCCACGATGTCACGGTTGCTTCCTGCAAAGACTGTCGATAGCCGTAAGGGCCCATCAGTTTAAATTTCAGCAGGCGCGGTGCATCGATGTCGATCTCGGCCAGATAACCGGCTGTTTTATCATCTGTCAGTCTTTGTCCACGCTCAATGGGGTTTTTTATCAGCAGATCGGTGTCACCTGTACCACCATTAATCCACCCCTCATCGAGAATTTCGCCGGTTTCAGCATCTTCTACGACCACGCGAACGCCACCGACGCTGGTGCCGATAAACTTGGCATCAGCTGCCTTTGCCCGGATCATGATTTGGGTATTTTCGGCACTGGCGGGCAGACTTAATGCAGTGAAAAAGGGAATGAGCAGGGCAAAAATCAATTTCTTCATGGCAGACCTCACTGTCAGTAAAAGGGCAATAGCATTATCTTGTGACCATTATGGCTGAGCATTGTTCTGTTTGCATTCGCTTTGAAGGCTGCTCTCACTGATTATTGCCGGCAACTGCTACAATGTGACTCTGTGAAACTTGAGGCAAACGCATCGGTCATTAATCTGACGTTTTGCCAAGTAGTTGTTCCCTGACAGGTATCGCTTCATGCTCGCTTACATCATCAGACGGATTCTTTACGCTTTTCCCATTCTGTTGGGGGTCAATGCACTGACATTCGTTTTATTCTTTATGGTTAATACGCCGGATGATATGGCGCGCATGCACCTTGGTAACAAGTATGTGACTGAGGCCGCGATTGAAACCTGGAAAGAAGAACGTGGTTACGACCGGCCGCTGCTCTGGAACAGCCAGGCAGAGGGGACCGATAAGGTCACCGATACCATTTTCTTCGCCAAATCTTTAACTTTGTTTGTGTTTGAATTTGGTCAGGCCGATGATGGCCGGGATATCGGTGAGGATATTAAAAACCGCATGTGGCCGAGTCTCGCAATTGCGGTGCCAATATTGATTATCGGGCTGATGGTCAACATTACCTTTGCCATGCTGATGGTGTTCTTCAGGGCGACCTATGTCGATCTGAGCGGCGTGGTTTTATGTGTAGTGTTGATGTCGATCTCCGGGCTTTTCTACATCATCGGCGGCCAGTTCCTGGTCGGAAAAATCATGCAACTGGTACCGATATCGGGCTATGCCGAGGGGTTTGATGCCACCAAGTTCCTGATCCTGCCGGTCGCCATCGGGATTATTTCCGGTATCGGCAGCGGCTCACGCTGGTACCGCACTTTATTTCTGGAAGAAGCCTCCAAGGACTATGTCCGTACTGCACGTGCGAAAGGACTGTCTGAAGTTCGGGTGCTGTTTTCGCATGTTCTGAAAAACGCGATGATTCCCATCCTGACCGGTATTGTTGTGGTGCTACCGACCCTGTTCATGGGCAGCCTGATCCTGGAATCTTTCTTTGGTATTCCGGGCCTCGGCAGTTACACAATTGATGCTATTCATGCGCAGGATTTTGCCATTGTCCGCGCCATGGTTTTCCTGGGCTCCGTGCTGTATATCGTCGGCCTGATGCTGACCGATATTTCCTATACGGTGGTCGATCCGCGGGTACGGCTTGATGGCTGACTCCGTTCACATTCGCGAGCAGGCCCTGCAATGTCTGCTTACCACAGATCCCTGGAGTAAAGCCGCTGCCACCCGGGATCTCTATAAACAGGTCCGGAATTCAGGCTTTGAGGTCTCTCATGCCGCGCTTAAGGTGCCAGAGTTTCCAGGCAGACCTGACAACCCCGAACTGGTGCCCCCACGGGACTTACCGCGCCGACGCAATAATCAGCAAACCGGTCACGCCACGTTGATTCATGCCATCTGCCATATCGAATTCAACGCGATTAACCTGGGCCTGGATGCCATCGCACGTTTTAGTGAGATGCCGGAAGATTATTATGCAGACTGGATACAGGTGGCTTATGAAGAGTCCACCCATTTCGAAATGCTCGACGCCCATCTCAAAGCTCTGGGCTTCAGCTATGGTGATTTTTCAGCTCATGACGGGATGTGGGAAATGGCCAGGAAAACCCATCATGATCCCCTGACCCGAATGGCACTGGTGCCCAGAGTGCTGGAAGCACGCGGGCTGGATGTCACTCCGGCGATGATGGATAAGCTCAGAAAATCTGGTGATCATCGCGCTGTTGAGATACTGGAAACCATTCTGCGGGAAGAAGTCGGCCACGTAAAAGTCGGCACCCGCTGGTTTAATTACCTCTGCGAACAGCGTGAACTGGACCCGTACCAGACTTTCAAGGATTTGCTGGAAACCTATTTCAACGGCGAGATTCGGGGCCCGTTTCACACCGATGCCAGAATGGCGGCCGGTTTCAGTGAAGCCGAAATGGCGCTGCTGGAATCTCAGGCGGTGTACAAGAAGCGCGCTTGAATCAGTCCTCTGACTGTTTAGCTTTTTTCTTGGCCATTTCTGCTTTCTGGCGGCGTGATTCTTTGGGGTCCGCAATCAGCGGGCGATAAATCTCAATCCGGTCCTTGTGATTGAGGCTGGCATTGAGTTTACACATCTTGCCGAAAATACCGACTTTGTCGGTGCTCAGATCTATTTGTGGATAGCGTTCCAGCATGCCCGAGCGTTTGATAGCTTCTTCGACCTGACAATCTGCGGGGACTTCGATTTCCAGAATTAGTTGTTCATCGGGCAGGGCGTAGGCCACTTCAACAATGATGTGTTCAGCGTTTTCCATAGATTTCCTGGGCACGTTTGCAGAAGGCGTCGACCAGCGAGCCTGAGATTTGGGTGAAAACCGGGCCTAAAGCCAAATCCAGCAATCGCGTGGAAAATTCGAAGTCCATGTCCAGTTGCACCCGACAGCCCTGGTTATCACCAATCGGCTTGAACTGCCAATGACCTTCCAGATGCCGGAACGGACCATCGATAAGCTCGATACGGATAGCATTGCCATGATCGAGCACGTTGCGTGTGGAAAACTCATGGTGAATACCGCCCTTGGCGATATCCAATGCCGCACAGATCACATCTTCATTTTTACTAATGATGCGGCTGCCCCTGCACCAGGGCAGAAAACGGGGATAGGCTTCAACATCATTGACCAGATCAAACATCTGGTCAGGTGTATACATCACCAAAGCACTTCGTGTAATGGTAGTCATTAGGTCGGGTTAATGTCTTATATTTTCAGTAGACCGGTGAGATTGGCAAACACAATCAGAATTGCCAGCGGTGATACGAAACGAATCAATATCAACCAGCAGTATTGCAATATGCGATTGCTAATTGCCAACTCATCGGCTGTGCTGGATGGCTTCATCATCCAGCCGGCGAAAATGGCTATCAGTAAGCCACCCAAAGGCAACATGATATTCGCAGTCAGGTAGTCAAGCAAGCCAAAGGCCGTCTTGCCGAACAGGGTCCATTCCTTGCCGATGTTGAATGAAAACAATGTGAGCAGTCCCAGCAGCCAGATAATGCCACCTGACAGCATGGTTGCATTACGACGGCTGAAACCATGGTTCTCCACCATCCATGCCACAATCGGTTCAACCAGAGAAATTCCGGAGCTCCAGGCCGCAAAAACTAACAGCAGAAAGAAGATACCGCCGAAGAAATCGCCCCCCGGCATATGGCCGAAAGCAATCGGCAGGGTTTCAAAAATCAGGCTGGGACCGGCACCGGGTTCCATGCCATTGGCAAATACCAGCGGGAAAATCGCAAGACCAGCCAGCAGGGCAACACTGGTATCCATCACGGAAATGGTCACCGACATCTTAAAGATGGAAGTCTTCTTCGGCAGATAAGAGCCATAAACCATGATTGCCCCCATCCCCAGGCTCAGCGTGAAGAAAGCATGACCCATCGCAATCAGAATCGAGTTGGCTGTCAGCCTGGAAAAGTCGGCATCAAACAGAAAATGCACGCTGCGGGTGAAGGCTTCTCCCGTATTGGCGGCATAGCCGACCAGTATGAGCAGAATCACAAACAGCGCCGGCATCATAATCCGCACCGATTTTTCCAGACCATGCTGAACACCACGGGTGACCACAAACATGGTGATGATCATAAAGATGGTATGCCAGGCCAGCAGCCGTTCCGGATCATTGACCAATGCAGCATGAATACTGGCGGCACCATCCGGGGTCACGCCTTCAAACACACCAAAGAAAGTACGGGGAATATACGCCATTGCCTGACCGGCAATCACGCTGTAATAAGAAAGAATAAAGAAGCCGGCCAGTACCCCCATTGCCCCCAGCCAGCGCCAGGCGAGGGGACGGCCTTCTTCTTTCGCCAGCGACTTCAGGCTGTTAATCGGGTTTTGGCGACCGCGGCGGCCGATAAGTACTTCGGCCATCATCAGCGGAATACCAATCACGGCAATACAGGCGAGATAGACCAGAACAAACGCACCACCACCGTTCTCGCCGGTGATATAGGGAAACTTCCAGATATTGCCAAGACCAACAGCCGAACCGGTGGCCGCCAGAATAAACGCCCAGCGGGATGTCCAC
The DNA here is from genome assembly GCF_009711715.1 of Methylophaga sp. Taxonomy (GTDB): domain Bacteria; phylum Pseudomonadota; class Gammaproteobacteria; order Nitrosococcales; family Methylophagaceae; genus Methylophaga. The sequence goes on from NZ_VENF01000001.1 coordinate 135,415, forward strand.
TCACCGTGTATCGACTTTTCAGGTCTTGCCATGTTTGCGTCCTGTTTGATGCACAAATTGCTCCGATTGTAACCAGATTTGGACGAAATCAACAAACAGCGTTTGTTTAGCGGTATTCACTAAAATAATGAATACCAACGTCAAAAACTTTATAATGGGCGGATGGCTAAAAAGAGCAAAAAGAAAACATTCAGTGACAACACCATTGCGGTCAACCGCAAAGTTCGTCACGACTTTTTCATCGAAGAAAAATTTGAGGCGGGCATCTCGCTGGAAGGCTGGGAAGTCAAAAGCCTCCGTGATGGCAAACTACAGCTTAATGAAAGCTATGTGCATATCCGCAACGGCGAAGCTTATCTCGCCAATGCCTTGATCAGCCCATTGAAAACGGCCTCAACGCACATCGTGCCCGAATCGCAACGTGACAGAAAATTGCTGCTGCACCGACGCGAACTGGATAAACTCATCGGCGCTGTCGAGCGTAAGGGCTACACCCTCGTGCCGCTGACCATGTACTGGAAAAAAGGCATGGCTAAAGTGCAAATCGCGCTGGCCAAGGGTAAACAGCTGCATGACAAACGCGCCACGGAAAAAGAACGCGACTGGAACCGTGACAAAGCTCGCATCCTGAAGATGAAATAGGGGCCGGCACACTGGATAGGTGCACCAAGCCAAACCGCCTGTGAACTGATAACTATTCCAGATAGCCAGCGCTAGTAACGACCCATACTCCGACTTTCGAAACACAAGAACAAAGTCGATACAAAAAAGACCCTAGCTGAGAAACTTGTCTTTCTCTATAATGTCTATGTAACACAAGCTTTGGGGGCGACCTGGCTTCGACGGGGATCGCAAAACCTGAGGTGCATGCCGAGTATTTCAGTTCTTCTCGTAAAACAGACTGGAAAATTAAAATAGTTGCTAACGATAACAACTACGCACTAGCTGCTTAATAACCAGCAAATGCCGTCCGACCAGATCCGTGCTTGTGCGACTGGTATCGGGCGTCGACTCACACAAGATCGTCTCGACGTAAGCTAGGTGCGAAGAGACTAAAACTTTAACTAGCTCGCTGTTTGTTTGCCCTGTCCATCGGGTTGCAAACAGTTAAACTAAAAGATGGAATAAGCATGTAGATCCAAGGGCGGAGGATCTGCGGACGCGGGTTCGATTCCCGCCGCCTCCACCAAAAACAAAGACAACCACCTTCGGGTGGTTTTTTTGTGCCTCAAATCACCTCCGACTACTATCTAATCAGCCAGCATTTGCTATGATGAGCATCGTTTTAGTGCCTTACTTTAACCACCCATTATTAAGGATGTAAGTTTTATGAGCCTTGCCATTGCTGCTGTGATTTTCGGGCTGATTCTGCTGGTCTGGAGTGCCGACAAATTTGTTGAAGGCGCGGCAGCCACCGCCCGGCATTTCGGCATGCCAGCCTTATTAATCGGTATGGTGATTGTCGGCTTCGGTACTTCGGCTCCTGAAATGGTGGTGTCGGCACTGGCTTCTTCACAGGGTAACCCCGGTATCGCGCTGGGTAACGCCTACGGTTCCAACATCACCAATATTGCTCTGATCCTCGGTATCACCGCCTTAATCAGTCCCATTGCAGTGCATTCGCAGGTACTTAGAAAAGAGCTGCCGATTCTGACCATTATTACCTTTGCCGCTGCCTGGCAGTTGTGGGATGGTAATTTGTCACGCACCGACGCGGTAGTATTGCTGCTGATTTTTGCCGCGCTGATGGGCTGGACTATCTGGCAGGGCATGCAGAAAAAGACTGATGAGTTTGGTATCGAAATCGCCCAGGAGCTTGAACAGCATCAGATGCCGCTCAAGCGAGCCGTGCTGTGGTTGATTATCGGCTTATTGTTGCTGATTCTGAGTTCCCGTGTACTGGTGTGGGGCGCAGTGGAAATCGCCGTCGCTCTGGGAGTAAGTGATTTGATCATTGGCCTGACCATTGTCGCCATTGGCACCTCTTTGCCTGAACTGGCTTCATCCGTGATTGCTGCCCGTAAAGGCGAGCATGATATAGCCCTGGGTAATATTATCGGCTCCAACTTATTTAATACGCTTGCGGTCGTCGGTATTGCCGGTACCATCGCGCCGATGGCGGTCAGCCCGGAACTGCTTTATCGCGATGTGATGACAATGATTGTGCTGACTATCTCGCTGTTCATCTTCGGCTACGGTTTCCGGGGGCAGGGCCGTATAAACCGGATTGAAGGTGGTATTCTGCTGACAGCCTATGTGGCTTACACCACGTACCTGATTACGACTGTATTCGCTTAATTCGCTGTTGCCATGGCCAATATACTGCCCGACAAATCGCATAAAAAGCTCATCAAGTCAGCAATTGATTTGGGAGACTGGCTGCTGTCACTGGAAGGCTTAAGCCAGCAGGACGAACAAGCTATCAAAGCTGTTCAGAAAGCCTTGAACAAGCTGCCCAAGATCAATGACGGCACGCTCGCAATGTATGGCTTCAGCCTGGAGCAGGGCGATGATACTGCCGGTCTGGTTCGGGGCTGGGATATCTCGCTGGAATACTTTGCTGATGATCCGGAGCAGCAGGGCGGCCTGGAAATGTTCAGTTCCTATATTCCCATCCCGGAAACGACTGACCCGGATGTACTGGCCGAAAAGAAAAACAATGAGCTGTATTTCCACTGGCCTGTCGGGGATATCTGCAACCTGATTCCTGCCGCACAGGCGAGCCAGTGGCTGGAACAGGTTTCCAACCCTGCGGCCATGGCTAAAATCGGTGAGCGTCTTCGCATTGAGATCGTTTTTGCTGATTATTATTCAGAAATTGAATTTCCGGTTTCAACGGCTGCAAAACAATAGTCACATACTATTATTAAGCTGATTAATTATTTATCTCGGAGACGGGCATTGTTGCTTAATCGTCATAGCTACCTCTTAGTTTTGGCTCTGTTCAGCGGTGCTGTTCAGACTGATTCATCACTTATCCCCCAGAGTCAGCGTGAAAATCACTGGTTCCATGAAGCTGAAGCCGCTCTGGCGCAAAAGCCAATTTTCGAACCTGATAAAAAAGCCAAAAATATCATCTTGTTTGTTGGTGATGGCATGGGTGTTTCCACGATTACAGCCGCCCGCATTCTGGACGGACAGAACCAAGGCCTCGCAGGCGAAGAGAACAGCCTGAGTTTTGAATCCTTTCCTTTTACCGGTCTGTCCAAAACCTACAATGTCGATGCTCAGACACCGGACTCGGCCGGCACCATGACGGCCATGATCACCGGTGTGAAAACCGATGCCGGCATTATCAGTATTGATGAAGATGTGAAGCGCGGCGATTGCAGCACGGTGAAGGGCAATGAACTGGTCACGGCGCTGGAGCTGGCTGAAATTGCAGGCCGGTCAACCGGATTTGTAACGACGACCAGGGTCACGCATGCGACACCAGCGGCGACTTATGCCAAAGCGCCCGAGCGTAACTGGGAAGATATTTCTGATTTGCCGGAGGAAGCCGTCGCAGCGGGTTGTGAAGATATTGCGCTGCAGCTGCTGAACTTTGAGAACAATCTCAAGCAGCGGTTTCCGGCCGCGGCAAATATCAATGGTATTGAAGTCATGATGGGCGGTGGCCGCCGTCATTTTCTGCCGAATCAGCCGGCCTCTGACAGTGTGGATGAAATGGCCATATTCACCGGAGATCGCAGCGATCAGCGTCATTTAATTAATGAATGGCAGGCACAATATCCTGGCGGACATTACATCGAAAACCAGGCGGGTTTTGATGCGGTTGACCCGGCAAAGACCAATAAATTGCTGGCCCTGTTTGAAGCCTCACACATGCATTACGAAGCTGATCGGCCAAATGATGAAGCCGGTGAACCGTCCCTCAGCGAGATGACCGCCAAGGCCATTGATATTCTGGATAACAATGAAAAAGGCTTTTTCCTGCTGGTCGAGGGCGGCCGCATCGATCATGCCCATCATGCCGGTAATGCCTACAACGCGCTCACTGATACGATTGAGTTTGCACGGGCGGTCAAAGTGGCACTGGAGAAAACCGACACAGAAGAGACCCTGATTATCGTTACCGCCGATCACAGTCATGTGTTTACGATGGCAGGTTATCCCAAGCGTGGTAATCCGATTCTGGGCAAAGTCGTCAATATTGGTGAACAGGAACCCGCTCAGGCGCAAGACGGCATGCCGTATACCACGCTGGGTTATGCCAATGGGCTGGGTTTTCGGGATCTGGGCGATGAAACCGATGCCGATATCAGTTACGGGGAGCCGGCAAATAGCGGGCGACATGATTTAAGCCGGGTTGATACTGAGGCCAGTGGTTATCATCAGGAAGCGCTGGTGCCGTTGGAGGCAGAAACCCATGGCGGTGAAGATGTCGCGATTTATGCCACCGGCCCGGGTGCTTCAGCCGTATCCGGGGTTAATGAACAGAACCTGATTTTTCATATCATGCGCCGGGTAGCTGGCTGGTAACACATTCTTACCAGTGAATATCAGGAAAACTATTGAAGGACGGCCGGGCAAAATAAAAGCCCTGAAATTTACTGACGCCGGCCTCAAGCAGCCATTTCACTTCGGCTTCCTGTTCCACACCCTCGGCAATAACTGAGATACCCAGCGAGTAACAACACTCGACAATGGCTCTGACAATCGCCTGTCTGGGGCCGTTACGCTGAATACCCTGAATCAGTTTGCGATCGATTTTAACCTTGTCCGGCTGGAATTCGGCCAGTAGTGACAGACCGGCATAACCGGCACCGAAATCATCGATCGCGACTTTGATACCGGCACCTCTGAGCCGGGTAATCGCACCAAAAAAAGCATCATGATTGGTGATGGCTTCTTCTTCAGTAATCTCGACCACAATCTGTTCGCTGGACAGACCGAGACTTTCAATTTTTTCCAGCAGAAAATCCACCGCATCCGGAACCATGATCAGCGACATCGGCAGCAGGTTGAGCGAGACACGACAGGGCAGCCCCATATCAGCAGCAATCTGCAAGGCATACTGCTTGGATTCCAGATCAAAACGATAGAGGTCGATCCCGCTGTATTGCGACAGAATGTCGGCGGGGGATTCTTGATTCGGTCCTCTCAGCAGTGCCTCGGCAGAGGTGACAAGTCTGCTGACAGGGTTAACGATAGGTTGAAAGGCAAAATTGACCGGATAGGGGCCGATAGTTGGGTGATTGTTGAGATGAGGCACTGCCCCCTCAGTCAGGTCTTCATATAGTTCTCGGGACGGCACAGTGTAGGGTTCACGCCAGCGACCTTTGGCAAACGCATCAATAATCAGTGAAGCTCGTGTGGTATCGACTCGTTCAAGGTCGTCCAGCCCCAGCTTATTTAGCTGATGATCAAAGGTGGCGTCACTGGAAATAATCTGTTTACCGCCTTCATCGTTAATAACGATAAAGCCTAGTCCCCAGTCATCAAAGGTACGTCTGTAAATGGGTTCATCAAGAACGGTGACGACTTCTTCATGCCTGGGGTCAGACTGTATGAGTTCGTAGAGTGCAGAGATTTTCTGCCGTGGGCCTTCCAGTACCTGCATGAAATACTCACCATCAAACACCAGCATACCGGTGATATTGCGGTCACGGTTCCTGAGTGCGAAGTGTTTGGACATCGCGACAACTTTCTCTTTTTTCAGCTGGTGTGTTGAGCGACTACGGTATACCAACAGGCTGAGAGACATAACTAATCCAACTGTTTTTTTCTATGACATTACCATGGCTGGCTAAGATTGTGAAAAGCGGTCTTGATGCTGTCTCTACTCCCTTGGGAGTACACATTCATCGGTATTTATCCGGCTTGCCAACCCTCACTAGAATCACACTCATAATTGAAGGCTGAGTTGTTGGGGGGTAAGCATGCAGCAGGCTGTAACAAAACCTCGTGAAAGTATTTACCAGAGAATTGGTGGCGCGGAAGGTGTCGGGCAACTGGTTGAGACTTTCTGCGGCATCCTGGAAACGACTGAAGTCGGCAAGCCCGTCTTTTTATTGCATCTGCGTGGTCATGGTATGGCCCATGCGCGGATGGAGCAGTTGAATTTCTTTTCCGGCATGTTCGGTGGTCCCAAGCTGTACGCTGAAAAATGGGGACATTCGAATGTGCGTCAGATTCATGCGCATGTCGATATTGACGAGAGTGTGAGTCAGGCCTGGTTGACCAGTATGTCCATGGCTTTGGACAAGCTTGAGTATGCCCCCGATCTGAAACAGCAATTAATGCAGAGCTTTACCGATATGGCCGCCATTCTGGTGCGGCAATCTCAGTCTTGAGTGCGCGCTAGCTATGTTAGTCGACTTCAAAGTCGTCAAGGCTGTCGTAGTAAATGATAGCCAGGTAACGGATTGGCATTTCCATTTTGGCCATCGGCCGGTGCGGTTGCTCGGCATCGAAGGTCAACGAGTCGCCGGGTTCCAGAATATAGAGCTTGTCACCGACCGAGTATTCCAGTTTGCCTTCGAGCATATAAATGAATTCGGTACCGGCGTGTTCGAAAGGATCAAACACTTCGCTGTGTTCATCAAGCGAAATCAGGAACGGTTCAAACAGTTTTTTAGGGCCCGTGTCATAGGCCAGCAGGTGATAGGTATGGCCGCTTTTGGTTCCGCGACGAACCACTTCCATACCTTCGTTATGTCGCACGTACTGAGCACCGGATTTGGGTGTGTCGTAGTCATGAAACAAGCGAGACAGGGTGACGCCCAGCGCGTTGGCCAGATGTTCCAGTTTTTCAAGGCTGGGTGATGTGAGTCCGTTTTCGATCTTGCTCAACATGCCTCGGCTGACATTGGCCCGTTTGCTGACCTCGGCAATGGTCAGTCCGTTTTCCATCCGTAAATGGCGCAGGGTATTACCGAGATGTTTATCCAGTGTGTGGGCGACAGTCCCTGTGGTAGTAAGCGTTTCTTTGTTATTCACGCCTGAAAATACTCCGTTGTATGCCTATTTCATGGCTTTGATTATACATCAGTTTTCAGGATTCAAACTATCGAGTGATTCATTGTATGAAAAAAAGTTTCCAAGAAGTATTGACATCAGAAATCAGTCATGCGTAAATGGAAACCAAGTTTCATATGGTGAAACAATGTTTACTAAAAAGGTGGTAGCCGCAGTCTACTTCTTAGGTAGTAGAAGCAAGCGCCACGGCAGTGGAGGTTAAGAATGCCATTAGGACTTTTGAAATACGGTCTGAGCAAGGAACATCCGGCACCACGGTTTTTCCAGGATCGTACTCAGCCCAAGAAAAGCTATGACGCCGTCATTATCGGTGGTGGGGGGCATGGCCTGGCTGCGGCTTACTACCTGGCCAAGGACTACGGCATCACCAATGTGGCGGTACTCGAAAAAGGCTATATCGGCGGTGGTAACACCGGACGTAATACCACTATCGTGCGCTCCAACTACCTGACGCCCGAAGGCGTTAATTTCTACGATGCCAGCGTCAAGATGTATGAAGACCTGTCGGAAGAACTGGATCTCAACCTGTTCTATTCCACCCGCGGTCACTTCACACTGGCCCACACCGAATCCGCGATGCGCACCATGCGCTGGCGTGCCGAAGTGAATAAGCATGTGGGTGTAGAAAGCCGTGTGGTAGGGCCCGATGAAATTTCCCAGGCCTGTCCGCAACTGGACATCCAGTGCAGTGGCCAGGCACCGATCCTGGGTGCTTTGTATCACGCCCCCGGTTCTGTCGCCCGCCATGATGCGGTCGCCTGGGGTTATGCCAAAGAAGCTGATCGTCTGGGGGTCGAAATCTTCCAGATGACAGAAGTTACCGGTATCGATGTAAAAAGCGGCAAGGTCGTTGGTGTCAACACCAATAAAGGTTATATCGAGACTAACCGCGTTTTGTCTGCGGTCGCCGGCTTCACACCACGTATCACCGATATGGTCGATATCGAAACCCCGATTGTGATTCACCCGCTGCAGGCCTGTGTCAGTGAGCCGATGAAACCCTGGCTCGACACCATCCTGGTCTCCGGCAGTCTGCACGTTTATGTCAGCCAGTCCTCACGCGGTGAGCTGGTGATGGGGTCGTCACTGGACCCGTATGAAGTGCATTCGACCCGCAGCTCACTGGACTTTGTCGAAGGTCTCACATCCCACATTGTCGACATGTTCCCGTTCCTTTCCAACGTCAAAGTCGTCCGTCAATGGGCCGGTATGGCTGATCTGACGCCGGACTTTGCACCGGTGATGGGTAAGACCCCGGTTGAAGGTTTCTATCTCGACGCAGGTTGGGGTACCTGGGGCTTCAAGGCGACCCCGATCAGCGGTAAGACGATGGCCGAAACCATCGCCCGCGATGTGGCGCCGGATCTGATCCAGCCATTCCGTTTATCCCGTTTTGAAGACTACGAGCTGACCGGCGAGAAAGGCGCAGCCTCGGTCGGCCATTAATGAGAGCTAAGCGATGAAATTACTTGAATGTCCAATCAACGGCATCCGGCCTCTCAGCGAATTCACCTATGGCGGTGAGTACCGCGATATGCCGAATCCCGACACCTGCAGCGACAAGGAATGGGCTGCCTATGTGCACTACCGCAATGGTGCACCCGGTGTGAAAAAGGAATGGTGGTACCACGGCCCCAGCGGCACCTGGTTTATTGCCGAACGCGACACGATGGCTGACAAAGTCATCCGTACCTACATTGCCGGTCAGGAGGAAGCTAAATGACCAGTCGAATTGCAAAGAAAAGAGGCGAGTGGATCAATCGCGACAAGCCCCTGACGTTTGAATACGAAGGTCAGCAGGTACAGGGTTATGAAGGCGATACCATCAGCAGTGCGCTGTGGGCCAACGGTATTCGGGTGCTGGGCCGTAGCTTTAAATATCACCGTGCCCGCGGTTTGCTGAGCTTTGCCAACCATGATGTCAACGCGCTGATGACCGATGGCGAAGACACCAATATCCGTGCCGACGTCTGGCCGGTCAGTAACGGCATGAGCCTAAAAGCGGTCAACACCGATGGCGGCGTTATCAAGGACAAGAACAAGTACATCGACTACTTGTCACCTTTCCTGCCGGTGGGCTTCTATTACAAAACCTTTTATAAGCCCAAGCGTATGTTCCCGTTCTGGGAAGACAAAATCCGTAAAGCAGCCGGTCTGGGCGAGGTCAACTTTAATTACCCGCGCAATATCCGTCCCAAACGCCATGCCCATTGTGATGTGCTGGTGGTCGGTGCCGGTGCATCCGGTTTGTCTGCGGCACTGGCTGCAGCAGCAGAAGGCCTCAGTGTCATCCTGGTTGACGAGAATCTTCAGGCCGGTGGCAGTCTCAGCTATGACTACGCAGGCGATCAGTCTTCAGCGGATACGCTGCATGCACTCCTGAGCGAAGTCGAAGCCAATCAGAATATCCGCCTGATTACCGATGCTTACGCCGGCGGTTACTACACTGACCACCTGGTTCCGATTGTCGAAAAAAGCGGCATTACCAAGGTCCGTGCACAATCCGTCATTGTCGCGACCGGTGTATTCGAACAACCGCCGGTGTTCCGTTACAACGATCTGCCCGGCGTGATGCTGGGCTCTGCCGCCCAGCGCCTGGTGCATCGTTATGCAGTCAAACCATTTGAAAAAGGCGTCGTCGTGACGGCCAATGATCATGGTTACCGCACTGCATTGGATCTGGCTTCAGTGGGTGTAGATGTGGTGGCTGTCATTGATATGCGCAGCAGCGGCGCCGGTCAGGACCTGACACAGAAAGTCAAAGACAGCGGCATCAGCGTGCACAAAGGCAGCTGCATTTATGAAGCGGTGCCAAGCAGTAACAAGCTGGGTATCAAAGAAGTCGTGGTCTGCCCTTACGACGAAAACACGGCGGAAGCTGATACCAGTAAGAGTGTGCGCCTGAGCTGTGATGGCGTTGCCATGAGTGCCGGCTGGGCACCGGCAGCGGCCCTGCTATATCAGGCCGGTACCAAAATGGCTTACGACTACGACGTCGAGCAGTTCGTACCTGCCCAATTACCGGAAGGCGTATTCGCTGCCGGTAAGGTCAACGGCGTGTTCGATTTGAAATCCCGTCAACTGGATGGTCGCCGTGCTGCAGCAGAAGCAGCGAGTTACCTGGGTAAAGCGGTACAGCTGGAAAGCTTTAAAGCGGCTTCCGTTAACCGTCCCAGCCATCCTTATCCCATTGTCAATCACCCAAAAGGCAAGAACTTTGTCGACTTTGACGAGGATATCCAGGTCAAAGACTTTATCAATGCCGCCAAAGAAGGTTTCGACAATATTGAGTTGATGAAACGTTTCACCACCGTCGGCATGGGCCCGAGTCAGGGTAAGCATTCCAATATGAATGCCATCCGCATCCTGGCCCGCATCCGTCAGCTGCCGGTAGAGAAGATCGGTACCACGACGGCACGACCATTCTTTCATCCGACCCCGATTGGTCACCTGGGCGGCCGTGGTTTCCATCCACACCGTTATACCGCGATGCACCAATGGCATGTGGAACATGGCGGCGAAATGATGGAAGCCGGTGTCTGGCTGCGTCCGGCCTATTACGCACCGGCCGGTGCCGGCCTGACCGCAAGCGAGGCGGTGCAGCAGGAAACATTGGCCGTGCGTGAAAGCGTGGGCATGATTGACGGCAGTACCCTGGGCAAAATTGAAGTCTTCGGCAGTGATGCCGGTGCTTTCCTGGAACGGTTCTATACCGGCAAGTTTGCCGATCAGAAAGTCGGTGGCAGCCGCATTGCGATGTTGCTGGACGAAGCCGGCGTCGTGGTTGATGACGGGGTTGCTGTGAGAATGGCGGAAGAGCAGTTTTATGTCTCTACCAACTCATCTAATGCCGCGACCGTTTACCGTGAAATGCAGCGCAATGTGCAGCTGTGGAAAATGCAGGTCACGCTGGTCAATCTGACCGGTGCGATGGCGGCGATGACTGTGGCTGGCCCCAAATCACGCGATGTGGTGGCCTCTCTCACGGATATTGATGTATCAGCTGATGCAATGGGCAAAGGGGCTTTCCGTACCGGAAAAGTCGCCGGTGTTGATGCCCGCGTCATGCGTGTCAGCTTTGTCGCCGACCTGGCGTTTGAAATCCATGTGCCCTATAAAGCCGGCCTGCATGTCTGGAAGGCGCTGATGGAAGCCGGGAAAGCATCGGGTATTCGTCCATTTGGTACCGATGCTCAACGTCTGCTGCGTCTGGAAATGGGCCATCACCTGGTGAGCCACGATACCGATGGCCTGACCAATCCATTTGAAGCGCACTCTGAATCTTTGGTGGCGATGGATAAACCGTTCTTTATCGGTCAGCGCAGTCTGAAGATCCTGGAGAAGAAGCCACTCAATAAGAAGCTCACGACCTTTGTTCTCGATCCGGATTTCCATGGTGAAGTGCCAAATGAGTGCAATCTGGTCATTGATAGTGCAAGCCAGATTGCCGGTCGTGTCACCAGTATTTCCTACAGTGGCTATCTCGATCGTCATATCGGCTTTGCCTTTGTGCCACCTGAGCATAGTCATGCCGGCGCCCGTTTCCAGATTCGCACCGATTCCGGCGCGATGGTTGCGGCGACTGCCTGCAAGGCTCCGTTTTTCCACCTTTTAGAGAGTAGAGGAGAGTGAATATGCAAGACGCCGTATTAATGAGTCCGGTGGCCTTTGCTCATGCATTAAGGAAGCCGGTCAACGGGGAAGTCAATGGCATGGAGACTGCATTGAGCTTTGATGCAGCGGATGTGGAAGCCAAACGCAGCCAGACCTTGAGTATCTGTGATGTCAGTAATCTCAACCGTTTTGGTGTGAAAGGGCCACAAGCTGCTAACTGGTTGCAGGCAGCAGGTATCAAGCTGCCTGGCACCACCAACAGCTGGACGCCACAGGATAACGGCAGTCTGGTAATGCGTCTGGGTAATACCGAATTTCTGCTGGAAGACCAGCCGGAAAACGACTTGACCGGGATGCTGAATGACACTGCCGTGAATGAAGGCGGCGTCCATAAAGTTTTGCGCAATGACGCAGCTTTTATTGTCAGCGGAGAGCTGACCCCAGCCTTGTTTTCTGAAGTGTGTGCCATCGACCTGGAAGGCGCCACACTGGAAGAAAATCGTCTGGTCATGACTGTCATCGCCGGTGTATCGGCAACGCTGCTGAAGCAGACGCTTAACGGCCAATCTGTTTATCGCATCTGGTGTGACGGAACCTTCGGACCTTATTTGTGGAAAACCCTGCTCGGCATCATCGAAGAGCAGGGCGGCGGCCCGGTCGGTTTCAACTTTTATTACAAGCTTAATTAATCACCAACGCTGTTTACATAAACAGAAGGAAAGAGCTCATGAAATACGAACATAACGACACACTTCTGGAGTCAGCCCAAATTGAGCAGGCCAAGAAGTTTCTGAAAGATAACGACGTTAAATACGTGCTGGCCCAGTTTGTTGATATCCATGGTGTCGCCAAGGTTAAGTCTGTTCCTGCCGGGCATCTGGAAGACATTCTCACCAACGGTGCCGGTTTTGCCGGTGGTGCCATCTGGGGCATGGGTATTGCGCCCAACGGCCCGGATTACATGGCCGTCGGCGAACTCAGTACGCTGACTTTGCTGCCCTGGCAGCCGGGCTATGCGCGCATTATCTGTGACGGTCACGTTAATGGCGAACCCTACAATCACGACAGCCGTGTGGTACTGAAAAAACAACTGAAGCGGCTGGAAGAAAAGGGCTGGATTCTATACACCGGTCTGGAACCTGAATTTTCATTGCTGCATAAAGATCCGGTAACCGGTCAGTTATCACCATGCGATGTCACCGATACGCTGCAAAAGCCTTGTTATGACTATAAAGGCATCAAGCGGCAGGGCGAATACCTGGAAAAAATGACTGAAGCATTGATGAAGGTCGGTCTCGATATTTACCAAATCGACCACGAAGATGCGAATGGTCAGTTTGAAATCAACTACACCTATGCTGATGCGCTGAAGAGTGCTGATGACTACATCATGTTCAAGATGGGTGCCAGTGAAATCGCCAATGAAATGGGCATGATCTGCTCATTCATGTCGAAACCGTTCAGCAACCGTCCCGGTAACGGCATGCATATGCATATGTCGATTGGCGATGGTGAAAAGAGCTTGTTCCAGGATGATAGTGATCCCTCTGGTATGGGTCTTTCCAAGCTGGCTTATCACTTCATGGCCGGGATCCTGGCTCATGCTCCAGCACTGACTGCGATTGCTGCACCGACCGTGAACTCATACAAACGTCTGGTGGTAGGTCGTTCGCTGTCCGGTGCAACCTGGGCACCAGCCTATATTTCATACGGTAATAACAACCGTTCAACCATGGTGCGGATCCCTTACGGCCGTATTGAGCTGCGACTGCCGGACGGCACCTGCAATCCTTATCTGACTGCTGCAGCGGCGATTGCTGCCGGTCTGGATGGCGTGGAACGTCAATTGGATCCGGGCAAAGGTCACGATTCCAACCTCTATGACATGTCTCCGGCCGAGCTGGAAGAAAACGGCATCGGCATCCTGCCGCAAAACCTCCATGAGGCTTTGCTGGCGCTGGAGAAAGATGAAGTGGTCAAAGGGGCCCTGGGTGAGGGACTGGCCAAGGAGTTTCTGGAATTGAAACACATGGAATGGGTGGAGTACATGCGTCATGTCTCCGATTGGGAAATCAACCGTTACGTTGAGTTTTATTAATACTCCGCCTGAGAGGCGTATTTAGGAGAAATCTTATGTGTGGAATCGTTGGTCTTTATCTGAAAAACGATAAGTACGAAAGCGAACTGGGCAAACTGTTCGCACCGATGCTGATTGCCATGACCGAACGCGGTCCCGACAGTGCCGGTTTTGCGGTCTATGGCGATGCTGTTGAAGACGGCATCAAACTGACCCTGCGTCATGAAGACGAAAACTATGACTGGGCTGCGCTGGCTAAGGATATTGAAAAAGCACTGGATACCAAAGTGGACTGGTTCCAGAACAGCAAAGTCGCCGTGTTCAAAGTCGGTGTAGATGCTGAGAAAGTCGAAGACTACCTGGAACAAAACCATGATGACGTGCTGATCATGAGCTCAGGTAAATCTATCGAGATCCTGAAAGAAGTCGGTCTGCCAGAGCGTATCGTCGATATGTTCAAGCTGGAGAATATGAAAGGCAGCCACATCGTCGGCCATACCCGTATGGCGACTGAATCTGCCGTCACCATGGCTGGCAGCCATCCATTCTCAACCGGTCTGGATCTGTGCCTGGTACATAACGGTTCTTTTTCTAACCACAACCGCCTGCGTAAAGAGCTGCAACGCGAAGGTATTGAATTCAATACTGAAAACGATACTGAAGTTGCGGCAGGTTACCTGACCTATCGTCTGCAGCAGGGTGATTCTCTTAACGAAGCACTCGAAAACGCACTGAAAACGCTGGATGGTTTTTACACCTTAACGATTGGCACCAAAGACGGTTTTGCTGTCGTGCGTGACCCGATTGCCTGTAAACCGGCTGTGATCGCTGAAACAGACGACTACGTGGCGATGGCATCTGAATACCAGGCGCTGACAACCCTGCCCGGTATCGAAGACGCCAAGGTCTGGGAACCGGAACCAGCACGCATCTACGTCTGGGAACGTAATGGCAACTAAGACTTGGTGATTAGGAGAACACAATGAGTACGAACAACTTAGCAGAGAAAGCTGCATTCGAAACAATCAACGGCGTGGGAACAGTCGACCTGTCGGTGCAGACTGTCCGTGACCTGAACCAGGCGCTGCATGACCAGCACGATGAAATGACCATCGAAAAATGGGATGTGCTGAATCCGAAAGGCCACCACAACCTGGCGGTTGGCGTTGATCAGAAACTGAAGATCGATATCCATGGCCCGGCGGGTTACTACTGTGCCGGCATGAACCAGGAGGCCGAGATCACCATTCACGGTCATACCGGTCAGGGCGTGGCTGAAAACATGATGTCAGGCGTGGTTCGCGTCAAAGGCAATGCCTCTTCGGCAGCCGGTGCCACGGCTCACGGCGGTTTACTTATCATAGAAGGTGATGCCGGTTCTCGCTGCGGCATTTCCATGAAAGGTGTCGACATCCTCGTTAAAGGCAGCGTCGGTCATATGAGCTGTTTTATGGGACAGGCCGGCGTTCTGGCGGTGTGTGGTGATGCTGGCGATGCGCTGGGCGATTCACTCTACGAAGCACACATCTATGTCAAAGGTTCAGTCAAATCGCTGGGTGCGGACTGCATTGAAAAAGAAATGCGTGCGGAACACATCGAGGAACTGACCGAACTGTTTGAACGTGCCGGTGTGACCGATCAGGACCCGAGAGATTTCAAACGCTACGGCTCTGCCAGACAGCTTTACAACTTCAAAGTTGATAACGCTGGTGCTTATTAATTGCTGATATTGCGAGGAAATAGAAATGAGTGAAAAGAGAAAATACATGACCGTACCGCGCGAGTCAGCGACATTTGACCGCTCGACGATGTCGGAAATCCGCCGTGCTGCCGATACCGGCATTTACGATATCCGCGGCGCCGGTGCCAAGCGCAAGCTGCCACATTTTGACGATCTGCTGTTCCTGGGCGCGAGTATGTCTCGTTACCCGCTGGAAGGTTATCGTGAAAAATGCAACACCTCGGTGACCCTGGGTAACCGTTTTGCCAAGAAACCGATTGAGCTGGAAATCCCGATCACGATTGCCGGTATGAGCTTCGGCGCGCTGTCTGCCTATGCGAAAGAAGCGCTGGGTCGCGGTGCCTCAGCGGTGGGTACCTCAACCACTACCGGTGACGGTGGTATGACCCCGGAAGAGCGCGGTCAATCCACCAAGCTGGTCTATCAGTACCTGCCATCACGCTACGGTATGAACCCGGACGACCTGCGTAAAGCTGATGCCATTGAAGTGGTACTGGGTCAGGGTGCGAAACCAGGCGGTGGCGGTATGCTGCTGGGTCAGAAAATCACGGACCGTGTTGCCAAGATGCGTACCTTGCCGAAAGGCGTGGACCAACGCTCTGCCTGCCGTCATCCTGACTGGACAGGGCCGGATGACCTTGAAATCAAAATCAAGGAACTGCGTGAAATCACAGACTGGCAGGTGCCTATCTACATCAAAGTCGGTGCAACCCGCACTTACTACGATGTGAAACTGGCGGTCAAAGCCGGTGCCGACGTTATCGTCGTCGACGGTATGCAGGGTGGTACTGCAGCAACCCAGGATGTGTTTATCGAACACGTGGGTATTCCGACCATGGCAGCTATTCCACAAGCCGTACAGGCACTGCAGGAAATGGGCATGCACCGCAAGGTTCAGCTGATTGTTTCCGGTGGTATCCGTAACGGCGCTGATGTGGCCAAGTGTATGGCACTGGGTGCGGATGCGGTCGCCATTGGTACCGCGGCGATGGTGGCATTGGGTGATAACGATCCGATGTGGGAAGAAGAGTACCAGAAACTGGGTTCTACAGCTGGTTCCTATGATGACTGGCATGAAGGTCGTGACCCGGCCGGTATTTCAACCCAGGATCCGGAGCTGATGAAACGCTTTGATCCGATTGAAGGTGGCCGTCGTCTGGCGAACTACCTGCGAGTTTTAACCCTGGAAGCGCAAACCCTGGCCCGTGCCTGCGGTAAGAACGACCTGCGTAACCTGGAACCGGAAGATCTGGTTGCTCTGACGGTGGAATCTGCTGCTATGGCCCGTGTACCACTGGCCGGCACTAACTGGATTCCTGGTCAGCAACAGGCCTTCTAAGACCCGTTTTTAACGAGCGATCAAAATAAGGGCCGGTACTGCAAAGAAAAATAACTTAAATGATCCTTACCCCGTCATTAAGTGCTTTTTTCAGCGTGGTATCGGCCCTTATCTTTTTTTGCATTTTTTTACCAGGAGGAATTCGTGTAATTCATTAGTTTTTAACAAGAGAGAGGAATTAATCATGAATAATAATTTAAAACAACGTATTCACAATATGTACTTACGGGACTGTGTCATGGCCTGGGCGGATGTCATTCTGCTCTGGCTGGCTGTTGGCTTCGTCCTCATTAGTATCTCCAGCATTCTCGATGACCCCGTCATTCAATGGGTCATGATTATCTCCAGTGCCTTACTGGTTCTTTTCAATACCACGTCAGTATGGGCTATGACCCATCATTACGCGGAAGACAAGGACTTTATATACGGTCTGGATATTAAACATCTCGATGATAATCGGGCTGCCAAGAATGATGCAAAAGTCAATCATCGGGCTGCCAGTGATGCAAGAGTTAATTAATGAGGAAATGCTATGTCCACATATATCCCCAAGATCCAGCATAAACGAGGGCAGTTAATTGACAGTCTGTTTATCCTGGTACTCGTTTATGTAAGTCTCTATATCCCTCTGTTTCTGGAATCTGACACCAAGTCAGCCGAGGAAACAGCCACTGTCCAGTCCTATACCTGGGAATCACTGGGCGTCTCCGCCGTTGAACAAGAACAGTGGCAAAAGCTTGGTTACGACGAAGCCGCTGCTGCCGAGATTATCAACGACAAGTTTGATTACACCATTGACCCACTGATGCTGGCCATTACCGCGCTGGTCATTATCGGCTACTTCTTTTTCGTTATACGAATCTCCGACAGACAGTATCGCGAAGTCATAGAAGAAAAATTTGGTGCTGATGAAACCTCATCCAAACAGGAGGCGACACAATGATTTACTGGGAAATTCTAAGTTATGCCGCCTGGATTGTCTCCGGGTTGCTATTACTGTGGATTCTGGTCGATGCCATCAGCGTATCGCGGGAGTTCGACGAAGAATTGCTTATCAGCTCCCGTGAGGGCGTCGATGAGATTCTTGATGAAATCAAGAAAGAAGGGGGCATCAAATGACGGCTGAAACTTCGGCGGCTGAAAACCCGCAACGTATTTCGATGTTCAAGGTGCTCAACCCTTTCCATGTCTGGGCTTTAGGGGTTGGGATCGTTTTGGTCGGCGAGTTCATGGGCTGGAACTTTTCGGTCGCCAAGGGCGGGGCTTATGGTGCCCTGATTGCCTGTTGGGTGATCGGGCTGCTCTATAGCTGTGTCGCCATGATCGACTCTGAAGTCACGTCAACCGTAGCGGCAGCTGGCGGCCAGTATACCCAGGCCAAGCATATTATCGGCCCGCTAATGGCCTTTAATGTTGGTCTGTTTCTGGTGATGGCCTATACCATGCTGGAGGCAGCGGATGCCCTGATAGTTGGGGATCTGATGTCTGCAGTGGCGGCGGCGACCGGTTATGAAGGCTTGAGTCCGCAACCCTTTGTGGTGCTGACGATCGCATTTCTGGCCTGGCTCAACTATCGGGGGGTATTTATGACCCTGACGGTGAACTTTGTCATTACGCTGTTTGCCTTCCTGGCCATTATTGCCTTGTTTATCGGTGCTGATCCGCTCAATCCGGGTAATATTCTCCGACATAGCGATTTGTTGACAGAATTGCCCTACGGCTGGATAGGCGTAGTTGCGTCCTTGCAGTTTGGCATGTGGTACTACCTCGGTATCGAGGGTACCTGTCAGGCGGCGGAAGAGGTGCGCAGTGCCGGCCGGTCTATACCTCTGGGTACGATCGGTGGGATTCTGACCTTGTTGGTGGCAGCGTCGCTGACCTGGTATGTTGCGACGGGTCTAATGCCATGGCAGTACCTGGGACAGGCCGCGACACCTTTATACGATGCGGCTTCCATTATCGGTAATCCGAGTCTGCAGGTGGTATTGTTTATCGGTACCATGTTCGCGGCTATTGCATCTGCCAATGGCTGTATCAATGATGCGGCGCGTGCCTGGTTCTCGATGGGACGGGATCGTTACATGCCGACCTGGTTCGGGGCGATTCATCCGCATTACCGGACACCGTTCAGGGCCATTATCTTCCTGATTCCCATTGCCGTGTCATTTGCCTTTACCGGCCTGCTGGATCAGGTTATTACCTTCTCGATTCTGTCGGGTCTGCTGGGTTATACCTTCATGTCGATCAACATGATGCGGTTCAGAAAAATGTGGCCGCTGGATGTGATCAAACGGGGGTATATCCATCCGTTCCATCCGATTCCAGCGCTGGTTTTGCTGGGGCTCTGCGCAGCCGTTTATTTTGCGACCTTCCTCGGTTACGGCGCTTCACTACTGTCGATCATGGCCTTCTACATCGTGGCTTCGGCGTGGTTTGTGATGCGTCGTTATCAGTTTGTGAAACGCGGTGATCAATTCACCATGCCCTGGCCGCGGCCAAGGGGTTATTGAGGAGGGATGACAAATGAAAAAGATCTTATGTGCAACTGATGGCTCTCACAGCGCGCAAAAAGCCGTGGACTTTGCCATTGAACTGGCAAAACTGGCGGAGGCCGAGCTGACCTTTATTCATGTCGTGATGTCGACGGCTGAAGAAATCTCTCATACCTACTTCTGGGACTCGAATGTACTGGGAGCAGCGAATGATCAGATCCAGATCGAACTGCATGAAGCGATGCAAAAGGCCCATGACCGGGAATTGGAGCCGGTGTTTTGTACCACGGTGCCGGGACACAATATTGCCAAGGCGATCATCGATTATGCCGAAAGCAATGACCACGATCACGTGGTGACCGGTTCGGTGGGACGCACCGGCGTCTCCAAAGTCTTGCTGGGTTCGATTGCCCAGCAGGTTATCAGCAAGGCGCACTGTCCGGTAACGGTAGTGCGCTGATTCTTAGCCCCGCGGCATTATGCTGCGGGGCCTTTTTTGCTGATAAGGAGGCAAAAATGACGCAATTTATTTTTGTTATGGCAGCCGTTTTCAGTGTCTTGTTGTGGCGGATGTACCAGCATCATCATCGCATGGTGATGCAGGCCAGATCGGATCTGTTAAGTCAGAGCAGCAAGGTTATCAATATCAAAAAAAGTGTGGCTGACCGGGCAGGATTTCAGCATTTGCTGGGCGACTACGACGGTACCAGCGTGGGGTTGAAACTGGAAGTGGATAACCTGACTGCCCGCAAGCTGCCGGTGATGTGGCTGCATATCACGATGCTGCGGCCGGTCGAGAGCAAGGGCAGTCTTGATATCCTTGTAAGACCTCACACCAGCGATGTATTCAGTCCCGGCTGGAACTGGAATAAACCGGTGACACCGCTTAAAGGCTGGCCACATCATGCACGTTATGTCAGTCGTGACAGGACGCCGTCCCTGGAGTCTATCGACAGTGATGTAAAGACGATTTTCGCCGATCAGATGGCCAAGGAGTTATTGATTACACCCGAGACGGTACGACTGACCTATCTCATTCGACAGGCGGAGCGGGGGCAATACCTGCTTTTACGCAGCGCCGAGTTTGATATGCAGCCGATTGATTCGGCCGAAATAGCAGCCCTGACCCGTCAGTTACAAAAATTGCTGGCTAATCTGGATGGAGTGCGATGTGATGAAGCAGCGTGATGCATCAACAATCAGACCATGGCATCCCTACCTGGTGCTGCTGGTTGCCATTATTCTGCCCGGTGTCGGACAGGTCCTGAACCAGACACCGTTACGGGGCCTGACCATGGTGTTTTTCATGATGGTGCTGGCCATGGTGACATTTCAGTTTGCCGGGCCGGACGTTTCCGTGATCGGCCAGTTTGCCGGCGGCATCTTTATTTATGCCCTGTCAGTCATGGACGCGTATCTGTGGGCGAGGGTGCGCTGGCAGCAGGCTCGATACGTCTGATCCTGATTAAAAAATATTTTCTCTCCAGTTACTACCTTGGAAGTACTGCCACGAGGGAATTATCAAGTTCGCTTTAACACGCTAAGTTCGAATCAGACTTTCCGAAGTCTCAATGGCGGAAATGGCAGCGCTGTTTTCCGCGTTGAAATCAACAGCAAAAGTCTCGGCAAGACGACTGTCGAACTGAAGCGGAGATGACACTATGAGTGATATTAAGCTGAACAAAACAAGCGCCGGTTCCGGTGCAACGCAAGCAGGCTCAGTGCATGAACATGAATCCCTGGAACGGTCGATTGACTGGAAACAGGGACTCGCCATTGCATCGGGCGTGCCATTATTGATTTTACCTTCGCTGGGTTATTTCCCGATGTGGGTGGCTGCAGCAGCCATTCTGGTTTGGGGGCTGTCTGTTTTACAGGGCTTTATGCAAAATCTGGCTTATGCCGAGCTGGCGACAACGTTTCCTAAAGCATCCGGACTGCCGGGGTTTGCCCAGCATGTCTTCAAAACCAAGGATTATCAGGGTGATTTTGACAAAGGCAAGTTGATAGGCGGGTTCAGTGCGTGGAGTTACTGGTTCGCCTGGAATCCGGTACTGGCTATCTTCGCCATTCTGGTCGGGAGTTATTTACACGGCCTGTTTCCTGAGCTGGGCAGCCTATTCACTGAATATCAACTTTCGCTGCTGTCAGGCATCGTTATTTTCAGCGGTCTGATCATCATTAATTTCTTTGGTCTGAAGGACAGTGCCGTACTGGGATATATTCTCGCCGGTGTGTCATTGGTCCCTCTGGTCGTGATGACCGTTGTGCCCTTCACCAGCGGTAGCGTTGAATTCAGTAATATTACAAACAACTGGTTACCTGCTGACTGGTCCTGGGACCTGCATCATATTCTGATTCTGTTCGGATTATTTGCGATTGCACAGTGGAGTGCCTGTGCCTGGGAAACCGCAGCCATCTACGGTCCGGAATACAAGCAGCCAGCCAAAGATGTGCCCAAAGCCCTGTTTGTGTGTGGCGCCATCTGCCTGTTGTCATTCGTACTGGTTCAGGCTGCCGTTATCGGTGTTTTGGGCGTTGAGGGTGTACTGGCAGAGCCTGTCTCTCCGATGATTCCCGTTGCCCAGGCTGCCTTTGGCGATGCCGGTTCTGTGATTGCAATCGTCATGTTGATTGCTGCAATGGTCCTGATTATTCAGACTGCCTATCTCGGTTCCGCGCGAGCTATGCATTCGATGGCAACCGAAGGCAATCTGCCGCGGGTGTTCGGTAAAGTCAATAACCACGGGACACCGGTGGTGGCGATGATCACGATCGGGCTGTTTAATCTGGTGCTGATCTCAATGGGAACACCGGCTGCCATTCTGGCGGCTTCAGCGATCGGCTATACCTGCGCCAACGGCATCAGTCTGTTTGCCTATGTCAAAGCAAAAAGACATCCAAATTTTTCTGAATTGGAAAGACCGTTCAGTGCGCCCAAAGGCTGGAAAAATGTGGCCTTGCTGTTCGGCCTGTTCAATATTCCTTTATGCCTGATTGGGGTGGTTTATCTCAACAGTCTGGAAGTCGGCTGGTTCTCTACCTGGATTGGCTTCATCGTCCTGTCAGTGTATCTGCCGTTGTGGCTGTACTCTCAGCACGAGTCCCGCCAGTTAACTGCGCTGGCCGTCGCGCCGGCAGGAGAGTGAAATGGCCCTGTTAAAGCTGTCCCGAGTTCTGAAAGCCGTTTATGACGGCCTGCTCAGCCTGATGACGAACGGCTGGATGTCGGGCAGCTACACCGGGGCAGTGCTGACCGAGGAATACCATGCGGTCAATGCGGCGCTGGAGACGGATTCAGCGCTGCAGGTCCGGATGAGCAATCGCTTGACCTTATTAGATTAAGTGATAGCCACGTTGCCGGTATCGGCTGTCGATACCGGCATTTTTTTAGCGTTTCGTAACCCCTAGGTAGTAATCCTTCTTTGGAATTGTTGGCAGGGGTGACGGAATAGATAATGAAACTGAAGCTGCTTTGAGTAAAGCGATTCAGCTTCTTCATGGTTATCCTCTAACCCGTTCTCTCGTTGGGACGTTGGGGGTGAACTGTCACTGCCAGACCACTGTTCTCAATGGCATGTGACAAGGCGGTAGACAGTTCACCCTCCTTTTTTTGCGATAACCACGAATAACAACGACTGGAAAGTCTACAAGATAAGGATTAGCGTTATGAACCTGCCGCTCAATACTGGTCTGGAAGATGTTCAGAACACCCCCGATAAACGCCAGCTGGCTATTGACCAGGTCGGCATCAAATCCTTACGTTACCCGATTTTTTTCCAAAGCGATGAAGCCGGCCCTACCCGGGTGGTAGCTGACTTCAGCATGTATGTGCGTTTGCCTCATCATGTGAAAGGCACCCATATGTCTCGCTTTATTGAATTGCTGGAAAAACCCGAACAGATTTTTGCTGTCAGTCAGATGCATACCTTCATGCGGGATATGCTCGATCTGCTGGAGGCGGAAAACGGCCATGTCGAAATGCGCTTTCCGTTCTTTCTGGCCAAGTCTGCACCGGTATCCGGTGTCACCAGCATGATGGACTATGATGTCACCCTCAAGGCTGATATTGGTGAGCGCTTCGCATTGACGGTTAAAGCCGAGATTCCGGTTACCAGCCTTTGCCCCTGCTCCAAAAAAATCTCTGCCTATGGTGCTCATAACCAGCGCTCGCTGGTTACCGTGGAGGTCGAGGTCGATGACAGCATGACGCTGGATCAATTGATTGGGCTGGTAGAAGCACAGGCATCAAGCCAGCTTTACGGTCTGCTCAAGCGGCCGGACGAGAAATTCGTTACCGAATACGCCTATGACAATCCCAAGTTCGTAGAAGACTTGGTACGGGATATTGCCGGTGCGCTGGATAAAGCGTCAGCCATTGGCGGCTTCCGCGTCGAATGTGAAAATTTCGAATCGATTCATAATCACTCCGCCTACGCCATGATCGATCGCATGTCAGGAGACCATCATGAATAGCCCCACCATCCCTTTTGTGCCCAGGGCGAGTCAGACCGCTGTTTCACCGATTGAAGATATCATCGACGATATCCGTCAGGGCAAAATGGTGGTACTGATGGATGATGAGGATCGTGAAAATGAAGGCGATCTGATCATGGCTGCAGATGCCGTTGATGCGGATGCCATTAACTTCATGGCGATGCATGGTCGCGGCTTGATTTGTCTGACCCTGACAGAGGCTCGTTGCCGTCAGCTTGATTTATCGTTGATGGTCAGGCAGAACGGCAGCGGACTGGGCACCAACTTTACCGTGTCTATTGAAGCGGCAGAGGGGGTCACGACCGGTATTTCCACGGCAGACAGGGCCAGAACGGTTCAGGCAGCAGTGGCTAAAAACGCACAAGCGACTGACATTGTCAGGCCCGGTCATATTTTCCCGCTGAAGGCGCAAGAAGGTGGCGTGCTGGCACGAGCCGGCCATACTGAGGCCGGTTGTGACCTGAGTAAACTGGCGGGGCGTGAACCCGCTGCTGTTATCTGTGAAATCATGAATGATGATGGCAGCATGGCTAGGCTGCCGGACTTGCTGCAGTTTGCTGATAAACATCAACTCAAGGTGGGCACCATTGCCGACCTGATTGAATATCGCCGTCGCAATGAACGACTGGTCGCTTTTGAAGACCGCCGTTATATCAGTACCTTGTACGGCAGCTTTGAAATGGTCAGCTATCGTGATCTTACCTCGGACTTGACGCATGTGGCGCTGATTTGTGGCTCACCACAAACACAGAATGCCACTCTGGTACGGGTTCATGCGCCCATCAATAACTTTGATTTCCTGGATAACCGGCGTCATGGTCATACCTGGAGTGTCACCGAAGCTATGCAGCATATACAGGAAGCCGGAGAAGGGGTCCTGCTGCTGATCAAGGGAGATGAACAGGAATGGCAGGCACAGGTTGAAGGTGAACGTCATTTCGATGAAGAGTATGTGCTCAAGCACTATGGTATTGGTGCCCAGATCCTCAAAGAACTGGGCATTGGCCGTATGCGTCTGATGACCTGGCCCAGGAAACTGCCTTCAATGAGTGGTTTTGGCCTGTCTGTTGACGAATATGTGCTGCCGGAAGACTTGAACGAACGGGCACTGGCTGACTTGTCCCGCGGTTAGGAGAACTGCATGAGCAGCTACAGCGATTACGCGCTTCAGCAGCACTTTGTCCGCCATCAGCGCTGGGGTTTCAGATGGGCATTGTGGACCGCCGTGTTATGGGGCGCCTGGTATATTCCCGGTACGGCCTTATGGTACGAATATCCTTATAACAGCATCAGCGCGGATAACCAGGGGCAACGCCTGGTCGCCACCGCGGTCATGACCTGGATCCATGCGCTGGCCGTTTTCATTTTTCTTGCACTGTGGAACGGCAGCCTGGGCAAACTTAAAGATTATGGCCGCACACTGGTGCGGTTTCGCAAGATTTCCAAATGGTATGCACTGGCCTCCTTATTCGGCGGTCCCATGGCAATTTTCGGCTCCTACATGGCAATGGGATTCGTCGGGCCAGTGTTTGCCGCCGTGACTTCGCTGTTTTATCCGGTGGTAGGGGCAGTGATTGCCCGTCTCTGGTATCAGGAAAAAATTTCCGGACAGGCGGCACTGGGTATGGCGATTATCATCATGGGCGGGGTAGTGATTTATGGCCCGGGCATCTTTGGTGAACTGGGTGATGACAGCAGCTACGTGTGGCTCGGTTATCTCGGCGGCATATTATCCGCTATCGGCTGGGGGGCAGAGGGGGCGGTTGCTTCCAGAGCCATGGATGTCACCGATCCGGATGTCGGAATACAGTGCCGCTTCAGTTTTGAAATACTTTTCTGGGGGCTGCTGGTGCTGCCCGCGGTGATGTTATTGACCGAGCAGCCTGTGTGGTTTCTGATAAAAGAGACCTTGATGACGCCTATTGCCATGACCTGGATGTTGCTGGCATCGGTCTGTCATGCATTCTGCTATACGGCATTTTATAAAAGCTTTTCATTGATTGGTGTCAGTCGCGGCGAGGCAATCGGCAATCTTTATGGTGTTTTCGCCGTGATCTTTGTCGCATTGGTCACGCTGGAATTACCGGAATGGTATTTTCTGGTCGGTCTGGCTTTGACCATTATCGGCAGCTTCGTGATGTTCCGGGAACCCGCGGAAGCCGTGGCCCAATTACGTTCGGTAACCGAAACGCCGGGGTCGTGATGAAGCTGCATCATAAAGGTTACATGCTGGTATTGCTGGAGCGAAAGCAACTGGAGTGGGATGATGTGCTGATTAGCGAGGCGATGCAGGAATATCAACTTTCCGGCCGTTACTGGCTGAATCACTTTCGTATTATTCTCGATGAACTGGCCTCGGCTGGTTTGATAAACCGTGAAGATCATCGACTGGATAATCTGTGTGACAGGTTAGTATTCCAGTATGCTTTATCGGCATTCGGCCGCCAGCGTATGAAAGATACCGGCTTGCTGTAATTTTCATTATAGAAGTGAGGACGACCTCACCGCTCTGTTCTCGTCGGGGACGGCCCCATAAGGAGTAAATGATGGCCTGGGTGGTATTGGTGATAGCAGGACTACTGGAAGTGGTTTGGGCGGTGGGTCTGAAATATTCGGACGGCTTCACCCGGCTCTGGCCGAGTGTGTTTACCGTATTGACCATGCTGTTGAGTTTCTGGTTACTGGGATTGGCAATGCGTTCACTGCCAGTGGGTACGGCATATGGTGTCTGGGTCGGTATTGGTGCTGTAGGTACGGCAATTTACGGCATTATGTTTCTGGCCGAGCCGTCGAGTTTTGTCAGACTGGCCAGTGTGTGTCTGATTTTAACCGGCATTGTGGGCTTGAAAGTATCCGCTTAGGCGGTGCAGAGGAGTGAGCAGGATGTCTGAGTTCTGGGGATATATCGGGGCCGATGTGCTGGCGATCATCGTGATAGCCATGCTCAGCGCGCTAGCCTTATACCATGCCCGTATCTTTGTCAGTCGGTTGTGAGGATGACTGCCAGCTTCAATTCATTTTATTGAATCTGTAGATTGTGTCTTTTCCCTCAGACTGTCATGCTGAAACCGGCTTTAACGGGATGCAATGGGCAACTGGCCTGTGAATATCGGATTGAAATGTGCAACAGTCACCTGTAAACGATAATCAGGAAGCAGGCAGTGAGATTAAATCTGCGGGATTCTCACTTCATCGCAGTATAAACTGGACCGGTGCCTTCTGGGTGGCCAGCGGCGTTCCTGCGCTGGTTCTATTCTCAATGGGAGCAATTGCTGCCACGGTAGGCAAACCCGCATGGCTGGTCTGGCTGATTTCGATCAGTTTCGGTTTTATTCAGGCTTTTACCTACGCTGAAATTGCCGGCCTGTTTCCTCACAAGACCGGGGGGGCATCGGTCTATGGTTCAGTCGCCTGGGTAAATTACTGCAAACTGATCGCGCCGCTGTCGATATGGTGTAACTGGATTGCCTGGGGGCCGGTACTGGCGATCGGCTCCGGTCTCGCTGCGGGCTATATTCTGACGGCCCTGTTTCCGCCCGACGCAGTCATCAATACCTGGCAGATTACCTTGCTGGATCTGGGTTCCCTCAAAGCCGGACTGACCTTACGTATTAATGCCACTTTTATCATTGGCGCTGCGTTGATGATTATCGTTTTTGCGATTCAGAATGGCGGTATTCTGCGCTCAGCCAGAGCGACCATGATTCTGGGCATGACCAGTCTGATTCCATTGATGGTGCTGGCACTGGTACCGCTGATTACCGGTGATCTGCCCGCGGACCATTTTTTCCCGCTGTCACCATTGGCCTATGACAGTGAAGGTCATGTCATGGCCGGAGACTGGAATCTGGATGGCTGGGTTCTGATGGCCGGTGGCTTGTTCATTGCTGCCTGGTCAACCTATGGTTTCGAAACTGCCGTTTGCTATACCCGGGAGTTCAAGCATCCCAGAACGGATACTTTCAAAGCGATTTTGTATTCCGGTTTACTCTGCATCGTCGCTTTTACGCTTATTCCGCTGGCATTCCAGGGGCATCTCGGGCTGGGACAGCTGGTACAGCCGGAAACCCTGAATACGGCCGGCCAGGTGATTGCACCGGCGAAATACAATGGCATGTTGTCGGATGATATTTACAGCGGGATGGGGGTCGCCAGTGCCCTAGCTGGCATCGTGGGCGGCAGTGGCTTTATCGCCAACCTGTTCGTGGTGATGCTGGTACTGGCATTACTGCTGTCAATTATGACCACCATGTCGGGTTCCTCGCGGACCCTTTGTCAGGGCGCTATCGACGGCCTGTTGCCGCGTTATTTAGCCAAGGTGAATGAAAACGGAGCGCCGACCCGTGCCATGTGGACGAATCTGTTGATCAACCTGATGCTGCTCAGCATGTCCGATTATGTGTTTCTGCTCGCCGCCTCCAATGTCGGCTATATCATTTTCAATTTTCTGAATCTGAATGCCGGCTGGATTCACCGCATTGACCGGCCTAACTGGGATCGCCCCTACAAGGCACCGACGATTCTGATCGTGACCGGTACTATTCTGGCCTATATCAATATGCTGTTGATGGGACTGGGCGCCAATGTGTGGGGGGCGGGTACCTTAATGAGCGGGCTGATTGTGGCAAGCCTGATTATTCCCATTTTTGTCTGGCGGCACTATGTGGTGGATAGGGGACGATTCCCCAGTGCCATGCTCGAAGACATTGATCTTTCCCGTAATGACTATACCGTCAAGCGTGCCGGAATACTTCCGTATCTGGCCCTGGCCGGTGGTGCCCTCGTCCTGGCTGTGGGTAGCTACCTGAGCTGACCGGATCCGTTTCCGCCGGCGTCCCTTTGCCGGCTGTGCAGCATCCAAGCTGACATTCTCCTGAAAATGCCTGTTTCTACTACCTAGGAGGTAACCCCTCTTAGGAATTGTTGAGCGTCATCCCACTTTAGACAATAGCATTGCCAACACTCACTAAAAGGGAGAAATATAATGGCACGCGATCCAAAACACGATATTTTGTTTGAGCCGATTCAAATCGGTCCCAAAACACTCCGGAACCGTTTTTATCAGGTTCCTCACTGTATCGGCGCAGGATCCGACAGACCCGGTTTTCAGGCTGCACACCGTTCCATGAAAGCGGAAGGCGGCTGGGCGGCGATGAATACGGAATACTGCTCGATCCATCCTGAATCTGACGATACCCACCGTCTTTCAGCCCGTATCTGGGATGAAGGCGATGTACGCAACCTGCGGGCTATGACTGACGAAGTCCACAAATACGGCGCACTGGCCGGTATCGAAATGTGGTACGGCGCCGCCCATGCACCTAACATGGAAAGCCGCGCAACACCACGTGGCCCTAGCCAGTTCGCATCAGAATTCGAAACCCTCAGCTACTGTAAAGAAATGGACCTTGATGATATCAAGATGGTCCAGCAGTACTACGTGGAAGCGGCTTATCGTGCCCGCGATGCCGGTTTCGACATTGTTTACGTTTACGGCGCGCACTCATACCTGCCACTGCAGTTCCTGAATCCGTATTACAACAAGCGTACTGACGGTTATGGCGGCAGCCTGGAAAACCGTGCCCGTTTCTGGGTTGAAACCCTGGAAAAAGTCCGCAAAGCGGTGGGTGATGATTGTGCCATTGCGACTCGTTTTGCCATTGATACCATTTACGGTCCTGACCAGATTGAAGTTGAAGAAGACGGTATCAAATTCATCGAACTGGCTGATGACTTCATTGACCTGTGGGACATCACCGTTGGTGATATCGCCGAATGGGGTGAGGATGCCGGTCCGTCGCGTTTCTACCAGCAAGGTCATACCGTTCCCTGGGTTGAGCATGTAAAACGCGTTTCCAAAAAACCGGTACTGGGTGTAGGTCGTTACACTGATCCGGAAAAAATGACCGAAATCGTCACTAAGGGCGTGGTAGACATTATCGGTGCCGCCCGTCCTTCGATTGCTGATCCGTTCCTGCCCAAGAAGATTGAAGAAGGTCGTTACGACGATATCCGTGTCTGTATTGGTTGTAACGTCTGTATCTCACGTTGGGAGATCGGTGGTCCGCCGATGATTTGTACTCAGAATGCGACTGCTGGTGAAGAATACCGCCGTGGCTGGCATCCTGAGAAGTTTGCCAAAGCCGAGTCGGAAGATTCGATTCTGGTGGTCGGTGCCGGTCCTTCCGGTTCAGAAGCCGCCCGTGTGCTGATGGAGCGTGGTTATACCGTTCACTTGTACGATAAAGCTGAAAAAATCGGTGGTCACGTTAACCAGGTTGTCACGCTGCCGGGTCTGGGAGAGTGGGGTTATCACCGTGATTATCGTGAAACTCAGCTCAACAAACTGGTTAAGAAGAACAAGCACAATGTGATTGCGCTTGGTCAGAAACCGCTGACTGCTGACGATGTACTGGAATACGGTGCTGAAAAAGTCATTATCGCTACCGGTTCTCACTGGACCACAGATGGTGAAAACTGTCTGACCCATGCACCCATTCCTGGTGCGGATGCATCACAGCCGGAACAACTGACACCAGAGCAAGTCCTGTCTGGCGAGAAGAAAATCGGCAAACGCGTCGTGATTCTGAGTGCTGACAGCTATTTCATGACTCCGAGCCTGGCTGAAAAACTGGCTACAGAAGGTCATGAAGTGACCATCGTATCCGGTGTACATCTGGGTAACTACATGCACTTCACGCTGGAATATCCAAATATGATGCGTCGCCTGCATGAACTGGGCGTCGAAGAAATCGGTGATCACTTCTGTACCCGTATCGAGAAGAACCGTCTGGAAATCTTCAACATGTGGGGTGATGGTTCCAAACGTAGCTATCGCGGCCCGGGTGTTTATCCTCGTGATGAGAATAAGACTCACCGTTGGCTCGAATTTGACTCTCTGGTTCTGGTCACCGGACGCAAGTCTGACAATGCCCTGTACAAAGAGCTCAAAGAACGTCAATCAGAATGGGAAGAAAACGGTATCAAGGGTGTTTACCTGATTGGTGATGCCGAAGCACCTCGTCTGATTGCCGATGCAACCTTCACGGGTCAGCGTATCGCAAGGGAAATTGATGAAGAAAATCCACAATATCCTCTGCCGTACAAACGTGAAACCGTTGCCTGGGGCACCCCGCACAAGCCGGGTGGCAACCACGAGATCGAGTACAAGATCTAGGCAGTAAATGGTTGTGTGCTGCCACGTACCGTGGCAGCACCACCCCTAACCTCAGCACTCATTATTCCTATTCCAAGCTGGCAGGTGTGTCATGAACGAAGCACAAGAAATAACCCGAATTCTGTTCCAAGGTTTTCAGACCTCATCCGTTTATCTGTTTTATGTCATTGGCTATACGGCCATCGCGATCTTTCTCTATGGCTGTTATGTGCAGGTAAGAAAATATCGTCGCGGTCAACCGGATGCCGCCTGGGGTGAGTTCCTGGCGCGTTTCTGGGACATGGTCAAAACCATGATGACGCATCGCACTATAAAACGTCGCGATAAAGCGGCGGGTAAAGCGCATGCAGCAATATTTTTTGGGTTTGTCCTGCTGTTCATCGGTACTGCCACCATTACGCTGGAATACGACATTCTCGAACCCTTGTTCGGGATCACTTTCTGGTACGGCGATTTCTATCTGTGGTTCTCGCTGATATTGGATATTGCAGGCGTGGCGGCTATTGCCGGCCTGATTTACATGATGTATCGCCGTAAATGGCTCAAATTACCTAAACTTGATTACACACGTCCTGATCGCGAGCCAGGCGATCCTGACTATGATCGCAGTGCCTACCGTCGTGAAGACTGGGCTTTTCTGTGGGTCTTTATCATTATTCTTATTACCGGTTTCCTGCTGGAAGCATCCCGTCTGATTTGGCTGATGGAGGATCCGACAGTTTGGGAATACCGCTGGTGGTCGCCGGTTGGCGCAAGCATTGCGCATCTGTTTTATGGTCTCGGTATGGGACCGGAAGCAGCAGGTGACTTCCGTACCGGCCTGTGGTGGTTCCACGGTATCCTGGCGCTGGCCTTCGTCGCGCTGATCCCGTTTACCAAGGTCAAACATATCTTTACCGCTTCGGCATCTTTGATGTTCCGTGACCCGATGGCAGGAAAACGGCTGCCGACTGTGCCGGAAGATCAGGAAAGCATCGGTGTTAAAACCATTACTGATTTCACCTGGAAGCAACTGCTTAATCTGGATGCCTGCACCAAGTGCGGCCGTTGTCATGAAGCCTGCCCGGCCAATGCGGTGGGTGCGCCACTGTCTCCGCGCGATGTGATTCTGTCGCTGCGTGAATTTGCCAACAATGCACTGGAGAAAAAAGAACTGCCGGACGAAGTCGAACTCGACGTTCATGGCAAGGATGTTGGCCAGGTGTTTATGGAAACCCTGTGGTCGTGCCGGACCTGTATGGCCTGTGTCGAAATCTGCCCGGTGGCGGTAGAGCATGTGCCCATCATTGTGCAGATGCGCCGTAAGCTGGTTGATGAGGGCAATATGGAACCGATCCTGCAGAAAACCCTGCAGTCGGTACATAAAAACGGCAACTCAATGGGCGAATCCAAGCGTAAGCGTGCCCGTTGGACCAAGGAATTACCCTTCACTATCAAAGACGCACGTAAAGAGCCGGTTGATGTGATGTGGTTCGTTGGTGACTATGCCTCTTTCGATCCGCGCAATCAGGTTGTGACCAAGTCCTTTGCCAAACTGATGAAACAGGCGGGGGTCGATTTCGGCCTGCTTTACGAAGCGGAAATGAATGCCGGTAATGATATCCGTCGTGTCGGTGAGGAAGGACTGTACGAATTTCTTGCCAGCAACAACATCAGCACGCTGGAACAGTGTGAGTTCAATTCGATTGTGACCACCGATCCGCATTCTTTCAACACCATCCGTAATGAATACCCGGACTTTGGTGGTGAGTTTGAAATTCAGCATTACACGACTGTACTCAAGCACTTGTTTGAGGAAGGCAAGCTGAAAATCAAGAAAAAACTCGACTATCGCGTTACTTTCCACGATCCCTGCCATCTGGGCCGTTACAACAAAGGCTATGACGCGCCACGTGAACTGATCGAAATGATTGGCTGCGAACTGGTGGAAATGGATCGTAACCGCGATAACTCTTTCTGCTGTGGTGCCGGTGGTGGCCGTATCTGGATTCCGGATCCGGTTGGTCTGGAAAAACCATCGGAAAACCGTATTCGTGAAGCGGGTGCGATCGACGATCTGGATGTCTTTATCGTCTCCTGTCCTAAAGATCTGACGATGTTTGAGGATGCGCGTAAAACAGCTGGCTTCGAAGATAAGTTCGTGGTCAAGGAATTGATTGAACTTATCACCGAGTGTGTCGAGTTCGATATTGAAGAGCCGGAAGACGATGACACAGCAGCCGCTTGATACTGCCATGCCGGAAACGGCGACGGAACTGGTCGAGGCGGCCGTTGAGCAGGGCGATATTTACAGTGCTGCGGCAGTCTTCGGGATTGCCGATAAAAAACAGCGCGATACCCTGAAGGCGATTCTTTGCGGTCGGCGACGTGATGCGCTCAAGCTGGCTCGCTGGGAGCATACACCGGCAGAAGTGCTGGCGGTGCTGGCCGGACTTGATGATGATGCCATCCGCTTGCGGGTGGAGAAGAATCCGGCGACCCAGAGTCAGACCCTGGCTGATCTGTTCAATGATCAGGACAGTCAGGATCTGATTGGGCTGGTTGCTCAACATGGTCATACATCGGCATCGGTCCTGTTTACGATAGTCGAGCAGGTCAGTAGTACCGCAATCATCCGAGCCGCGGCCAGAAACCCCAATGCCAGCAATGAAGTGCTGGCGGTTATCGAAGCCCGCTTCGGTAATAAATTTGACGCCGAACTTGCCAGTCATGAAAACAGCTCGGCAAATATCCTCAAGCGGCTTTATCAACGAGGCAATCACTTCGTTCAGGCGGCAGTAGCGGCCCATGTTCACTGCCCGCAGGCGATTCTTGAGCAGGCAGTCCGGCATGACGATGTCATCGTGGTCCGTCATGCAGCGGCCAATCCAACATTGCCTGTCAAACTGCTGGGTTATCTTGCCGGTCATCCTGATTATTCCGTACGACGGGCGATTGCCTCACAACAGCGGCTGTCGACCACACTGGCCAGAGAACTGGCGCAGGACAGTTCTGACTATGTCAGACGCGTCGTGGCAGCACGTCAGGACCTCACGGCCGAGATTATCGGGTTGTTGATTCATGATGCTGATCACTGGGTCAGGCAATGGGTGGCGCTGAGCAGCAAATTATCCGAGCAGGAGTTGCAACTGCTGGCAGAAGACGAGGATAAAGAAGTCCGCCGCGCTGTCGCCAGAAATGGCAAAACCCCACCGCAGTTACTGCAACTGCTGGCAAGGGACAAACAAACCTGGGTTCGGGCGGCTGTAGCCAATCAGCCCAACACGCCACCTGAAATTCTGTCGGTTCTGGCGGATGAGGAAGAGGTGGACGTGTTAGCGGCAGTCGCACATAACCCGAATACACCCCAGGCCATATTGCAGCGTTTGACTCACTCAGTTCTGGCTGATGTGCGTCGCGGCGTAGTGACAAATAAAGCCGCCAAACGCGAAACGTTGCTGCCTTTAATTGAAGACCCCTTTTATCTGAACCGCTTGCTGCTGGTCGGCAATCCGGTGCTCAGTCCTGAAGATAAGTGGCGTCTGTCTGATGATCCTGATCCGGCAGTGCGCTTCACCCTGTTTTCCTGGTTTTCCAGGCAATACCAGCAGTAAATCACTGCACCAAAAAGCTGATGTAGACAGCAAATTAGGAGAAATAGCATGAAAATTTTAGTTGCAGTCAAAGAAGTTGCATCGCTCGATGATGACTTTGAAATTCGTGACGACCAACTGGATGTAGATGAGGATTTCCTGCTTTATGAGCTGAACGAATGGGATGACTTTTCCCTGGAAGAAGCCATGAGCATCAAAGAAAGATCGGATACAGAGGTGGAAGTTGTTGTCGTCTCAGTCGGTCCGGATCGGGTCGAGGAAAGTCTCAGAAAATGCCTTGCCAAGGGCGCTGATCGTGCCATCAGAGTCTGGAGCGACGAAATGGAAGGCTCTGACTCCATTACGGTCGGCCGCATTCTTGCGGCGGTTGCCGAGCAGGAAAAACCCGACATGATTTTTGCCGGCGTTCAGTCATCGGATAACGCGGATGCTTCCACCGGCATTGCTATCGCTTCTTATCTGAACTGGCCACATACCGCAGTGGTTGCAGGCCTGGATTATACCCCCGGCGCGAACAAAGCTACGGCCAGCCGTGAACTGGAAGGCGGCCTGGGTCAGGAAGTCGAAATCAGTTGTCCTGCGGTGCTGACCATTCAGCTGGGGATTAACACACCGCGTTATGCATCACTGCGGGGCATTAAGCAGGCTGCGGCCAAACCGATTGATGAAGTCAGTCTGTCAGATCTTGGTTTGTCTGCAGAAGAAGTGGGTGCCGATGCGGCTTTCTCACGGGTTCGTCGCATGTACATTCCTGAAAAAGGTATGGCCACCATGATTGAAGGTACTACCGCAGAGCAGGCAGCCAAACTGGCTCAAATTATCAAAGAATTCAAGGGAGAAGCGTAATGAAAACCATCCTTGTTGTGGCAGAAAGCCGCCAAAATGAACTCCGTCCCATCTCGCTTGAAGTGATCAGTGCTGCACAGTCCGTGCGGGAAGCTGATGACAAAGTAGTGGTCGCCATCATCGGTCAACAGTCTGAATCCTACGTCGATGATCTGTCACTGAAAGGGGTGGACGAAGTGGTCGCCGTGAAAGTCAGCTCTGAAGATTTTGATGCTGATATTCATGAAGCCGCAGTGACCTCCCTGATGGAAAACTACACACCGGATGTGGTGTTGTTGCCGCACTCCGTAGATAGCCTCGGTTATGCACCGACCCTGGCACGTAAAGGTAACTATGGTTTTGCCACCGACGTTTTCAAACTGGAATATGACGGTCAGGATCTGGTTGTGACCCGTGCCGGTTACAACGAAAAAGTGCATGTTGAAATGGACTTTCCGGGTAAAGATTGTGTGATTCTGACCATCCGTTCCAGTGTGTTCAAAGCGGTTGAAGAATCAGGCAGCCCGTCTACCACCAGTCTCGATATGACGAATATCGGCAGCCGTTGCCAGAATGTCCGTTATGTAGAGCCTGAAGGTGCGGATGACATTGATATCACCTCGGTTGACTTCATCATGTCGATTGGCCGTGGTATCGGTGAGGAAAGCAATGTCGACGAGTTCCGTGAAATGGCGGACCTGTCAGGAGCGACCCTGTGCTGCTCACGGCCGATTGCAGACTCCGGCTGGTTACCCAAGTCCAGACAGGTTGGCCAGTCCGGCAAGGTCGTCGGTAACTGTAAGCTGTATGTGGCGATGGGTATTTCAGGTTCAATCCAGCACATGGCAGGGATGAAACATGTTCCTACCATCGTGGCGGTGAATACCGATCCGGGCGCGTCGATTTTCACCATTGCCAAATACGGCATTGTTGGCGATATCTTCGAGATCGAAGAAGAGCTGCGTACCCACTTCGAGTAGCGAAGTAAAGCATCAATCTGGCGGTCAGACACGAGGTCTGTCCGCCAGTTTTCATACAGGGACTTTTCCATGGCAACAGATTTAAACAATGCTGTCACCCGATCTGATGTGGACGGAAGCGGCATGAAGATCGGCATTGTCCGTGCCCGCTTTAACCGGGACATCGGTGATGGCCTGCTGAGCGCCTGCCTCGATCAACTCCGTCACTGCGGTGTTGCGGAGCTGGACATTATTATCAAACAGGTCCCCGGGGCACTTGAAGTCCCCTTTATGCTGAATGAAATGGCACTGACCGGCGGCTTTGATGGCCTGATTGCACTGGGCTGCATTATCCGCGGAGAAACTTATCATTTCGAAGTGGTTGCCAATGAGTCAGCCCGCTGCATCTCTAATATTCAGCTTGATACCGGCATTCCGATTGCCAACGCTATTCTCACCACCGAGAACCAGCATCAGGCTGAACAGAGAATGACTATTAAAGGTGCTGAGGCAGCCCAGGTCGTACTTGAAATGGTGCAGGAAGTGCAGAGTCTGGGCCAGTTATAAAACAGCGTTATGCCACCGTCTTACTACAGAGCTTGCAGTTTGGTAACGGCTGTGATCTGCGAGACCGGCCGCTACTCAAAAAGGAGTACGCCATGATGGGAATTTCAGCACAGGACTGATTCCGATATGTTTTTCCTAAGCTTACATTTTTGTTACATCCGGAGTCAGAGCCATGAGCAATTCTACCCAACCTGTCGAAGCCGTTGATTCGGCAATCACCCGTAACTCAGTGCTGAATGAACGTCATCGCGAGCTTGGATCAAAGCTGGATGATGTTATCTGGGGCATGCCAATCCCTCAGCACTACCATACAGATCCCCACGATGAGGTGATCGCGGTCAGAACCCGTGCCGGTCTTTATGATGTATCAGCACTGAACATCGTTCATGTCAGTGGGCCCGCCGCTCTGAAAGTCCTCGATCAACTGGTGGCGATAGATGTCACCGAACTGGAACCCGGTACGTCCCGGTTGGCAGCTGAAGTCAATGAGGAAGGCGCCCTGGTCGACGACATCATGATTATCTGTGATGCCAAGGACCAGTATCGTATTTCTCACGGCGGTGGCTGCACTCAACAGACACTGGCCAGACTGGCCGAAGGTCAGGATGTGACGGTAGAACAGGATTATGACGTACATATTCTGTCACTACAGGGGCCACGCTCGGTAGATGTGCTGAACCCCGAAGTCGATGTCGACCTGGCCAAATTACCTTATTTCAAACATGTCGAAACACAGCTTTTTGGCTGTGATGTGATTATCGCTCGTGGCGGTTATTCCGGTGAGCGTGGTTACGAAGTTTATTGTCAAGCTAAAGATGCGGTTCATATTTGGGACATGATCCTAGAAAAAGGACACCCGTACGGCGTTATTGCCGCTTCCTGGGATTCACTGGATCTGACCCGCGTGGAAGCAGCCCTACTATTCTATCCATTTGACATGCCGGAAGGCGACACAACGCCATGGGAAGTCAATATGCACTGGTGTATCGACCTGAACAAGAAGGGCGATTACATCGGTAAAGAAGCACTGCTCAAACTGAAAGGCCGTGAACGTTTCAAACAGGCCGGTCTGGTTTGCCAGAGCAGTGAAGCTATGCCGGAAGGTGCCAAAATTATCAAAGACGGTAAAGAAATCGGCGTTGTCACCAGTGCCAGCTTTAGCCGTTACCTGATGAAATCGCTCGCGATGGTCCATATCAAGCCCGAGTTCTCACTACTGGGTACCCAAGTAGTGGTTGCTGCTGAGACTCCGGTGAAAGCCCATGTTGTTAAGACACCTTTCTACGACCCGATGCGTCTTCGTACCCATCCCGAGCAGTAGTAAAAACTTTGCCTGAGATGCCACAGGGAGGTGGCCGGGCAATAAAGATGAGGAAAAAGCGATGGAAAGAGGTTATTGGATCAGAAGCAAACCCCTTTATGACTCACTGGTCTGGAAGCAACAAGCGACCGGACATGTGGTTGTCGCCCAGGGCGAAGGCGGAATTGCGGTACTGAAATTATTTCAACAAATGTGTCCCCGTGAACCAATCAAGTTGTTGTTTGCGGATGAGGATTCTGCGGCCAGGAAATACGCTGACATCATTCAGACCCTGGTGCCGGAAGGTTTGCAGATTTGTGAGTCAGAACAGGCCGTTCTGGCTGCGCTCAGAGAGCAGTTACCTGACTGTCTGATGGGAACACAGTTTTATGTTGCAGGCAGTGAAGCCTTTATCTGGGCAGTGATGGACGAACTGAAAGTCTATGGCGTGCAGGATATCAATGTCGAGAAAGAGCTGAGCGGAACGCTGGCGCGATCAGTCTACTGTGTGCACTGCAAAACCACAGATAAAAATGTTCATCACAGCATTCACCAATGCAGTGGCTGCGGTCGGCATCTGTTTGTCCGCGACCATTTCTCACGCCGCCTGGGCGCCTATATGGGCGTTATGGTCGATGCTGAAGAGCCGGGCAATATTCCGGCAGCAGAGGAGATTTATCCATGAGTATTCTGAATGTCAAAGTGGCAGAGGTGGAGCAAGTGACCGATGTGGTCAAGCACTTCACCCTGGTCCAGGAAAACGGTGAACCTTTGCCGCACTTTTCCGGTGGCAGTCATGTGGTGGTATCGATGAATATCGACGGTCGTATTCACCGCAACCCCTACTCGCTGATGGGGTCGACCGCTAATACCGATAGCTACCATATTTCGGTTCGTAAACAGGAAAACTCCCGTGGTGGTTCGGTCTTCATGCATGAACAGGTGAAGCCCGGTACCAGCCTGCAGATCACCTATCCGGTCAATCTGTTTGCCATTTCCAAACTGGGTCGTCGCCACATCCTCATTGCTGGCGGTATCGGTATTACGCCGTTTATGTCGCAAATTTCGGATTTGAACCGCCTGGGCTATGACTATGAGCTGCATTATGCCTATCGCTCGCCAGAGAATGCGGCCTTCCGTGAACAGCTTGAAGCTATGTGTGGTGACCGTGTTCATTTCTATGTCGACAGTGAAGGCGAAAGACTGGATATCCCGGAACTGCTACGCCATCAGCCACTGGGCACCCATGTCTATACCTGCGGACCTGAACCGATGGTGAAAGCACTCCATCTGCATGCCAAAAATCTGGGCTGGCCCGATAACCACGTTCACAGTGAAGAATTTACTGCACCGCCATCAGGAGATGAGTTTACCGTTGAGCTGGCGCTAAGCGGTATGGAAGTGACCGTGCCTGGTGATATGAGCATGCTGGAAGCGATGGAAGAAGCCGGTGCCGAGCCGCCATTCCTGTGCCGTGGCGGCGCCTGTGGCCGTTGTGAACTGGAAGTGGTTTCCTGCGACGGCGTCATTATGCACAACGACCATTATCTGTCCGACCACGAAAAAGCAGAGGGCAGAAGCATTATGCCGTGCGTATCACGTGCGAAGTGCTCAAAACTGGTGGTCAATCTTTGAGGAATAAGTGATGAATATGGCTAAAAATATCGCATTTAAACAAGAAACTTTCCGCGACGACTATACCTACAGCAACTCTGCGGAAGCGATTCGCCGTTTCCCGTTCCCGTTTGCTGAGGACGAGTACATGTACAGCGTCAATATTGAACAGCATGACGGCGGTGCACCGGGTTCCGTATTCGAGCACGCTATTGATATCGATGAACACTACGTGGCGGAATGTGAGGACAGACGCATAACGCTGGAAAAAGACCCCGGCCGCTATATCGCATTGCCACATATGAAGGATGCGCAGTGGGATATGGTGGAGCTGATTATGGACTCGCTTTCCACCGATTACCCCGACTTGTTCCAGTTGAGCAAAGACGGTGATAACTGGCACTGGATTAATAAGCCATTAAACATCGATCAAAAGTTCGTTTTTGGTGACGAGTCTACGTTGCCGATGGAGCCCTTTGAGTATGTTGGCCGTCAGGTTCAGGGTGACTGGGTGGTGATGGATCAGCGGGATGATGATTTGTTTGCCGATATGGGGATTATCACCAGCCAGGCCGACTGGTCGCTGGCATTCGATGCCGGGATGTCTTTCAAAGAATGGCATGGTCCCGTACCACAGGCGAATGAACTCGGGATCTTCGATCGGGCGCTGAAATATCTGCTGCATTTGCAGTATGGCAGTCCTGTCCGTCGCCTTAACTGGACCATGACCGTCAATCCGCGTCTGGATACCTCGCCGGAAGAGTACCCGCTTTGGGGACCGGATAATGTCTCTGTCACCGCAGACAACGTTGGTCAAAAGGTTCATCTTCGTGTTGAGCTGCAGGCCTTGTTCAGACTGCCTCGCAGTAATGCGATGGCTTTCAGCATCCGCGGTTATCTGGCCAGTATTGACGACCTGAAAACTTATCCTCGCTGGGCCAAGCGCCTGCGCCGGGTTCTGACCAATTTGCATCCGGATTTATCTGAATACAAAGGGTTGGATAACTATCGTCAGCTGGTCATTGACTATCTGGCACCGATGGATGATGGCGCAGATCTTGGGTTGGGTACACATCCCGAATAAGCACCAAACAGAATGTTCAAGTTGTAGTCAGGGGTAAATATTCACCAACCAAGAGGAAGGATTTAAGAATGAAAAAACTATTAACAATGATGGCTTTGGCGGGGACTGCGGTTACTGCCAATACCGCAGTTCATGCTGAGGAAGTATCACCACACAGCTTCAGTTCCAATGTTGGTCTGTTCAGTTCCTATGTGTTCCGTGGCATTGACTATACTGATGAAGATGTCGCCTTGCAGGGTGGCTTTGACTATGCTCATGCTAGTGGCTGGTACGCGGGCGTATGGGCGTCAACGCTGGAAGAAGGCCTGAATGTGGGTAACAGCATTGAAGTGGACTTCTATGGTGGTTATTACCATCAGTTCACAGAAGATTTTGCTGTGGATGTGGGTCTGTTGCAGTTTTACTATCCGGACCGTGAAAAATACAACGGTGAAGATTTTGACACCACTGAAGCGTATGTGGCCGCTACCTGGAAATGGTTCACTGCTAAGTACAGCCGCACTTTGACTGACTGGGGTGGTGTTAATAACAAATCTGCCGGTATCGATGGTTACGCTAATGGTGATACCAAGGGTACTCAATACTACGAGCTGAATTTTAACTACGGCCTGCCGATGGGAATTAACTTTACCGCGCATATCGGTCGTCTGGATGTTGAAAACTACAGCGACTTTGACTATACCGACTACCTGATTGGTGTGAGTAAAGACCTTACTTTGGCCGGTTCGGAAGGCTGGACCGTGGGTGTGAATTACACTGATACCAATGCGGACAAAGATTGGTGGCTGGGTGTCGATGGCGACAACCGCGGTGATAGCCAGTTTATCGGGTATATCTCGCGTAGTTTCTAATCAGGCTACACACAGAAAAGGAGTCACACGGTGACTCCTTTTTTTTGTCTGGATTCGGACCTAATGTTTGCAAAAAGTGCGTTCAGGATTCCAC
The DNA here is from genome assembly GCF_009711715.1 of Methylophaga sp. Classification (GTDB taxonomy): domain Bacteria; phylum Pseudomonadota; class Gammaproteobacteria; order Nitrosococcales; family Methylophagaceae; genus Methylophaga. The sequence continues at coordinate 177,220 of NZ_VENF01000001.1, forward strand.
CTGGGCGTTGAGGATCTGCTCAAGGCCATATTCGAGGGCAGAGAAGTCATCACAGCTGAGATCGATAATGACACCTTCCAGCGTTAGCAGTTCATCACTGCCGGAAAAGATGCCTTTGCCCCGTTCCATGACCCACTTCACCTTATTACTACGGGTCAGAATGCGGTAGATAATCTGGAAGCTGCGCTGTTTGTTGATCTGATTCTGGACGTGCTCCCAGACTCGCGGTTGATCTTCTGGATAGATAAGCTGCATATAGTTGAAATGCAGTGAGTTGGTTATTTCATAGGGCTGGTATTCCGTGACTTCGAGGCAACCTTCACTGACAAAGTCAAAGGTCCAGTTACGGTCATTCTTACAGCGATAAAGCATGCAGGGAATATTAGGCATGATCATGTCAGTCGCGGTACGGGCATTGGCGCGCAGGCCGGCAGAAGTCAGTTTCATGCGGCTGATATCGGTCAGCGTACCGATGATGCTGGAACGTTCGCCTTTGAGTCGGGAGGTGGTTGAGGCACGCATTTCAAACCATTGGGCCCGACCGTTTTTGGCGATAAGCCGCAGCTCGAATTGACACTGCTGGCGTTTACCATCAGTCAGCGCGTTGAGCCGGGCTTCGGCAAGTGGAATATCTTCCGGGTGGATATAGGAAAATAAAGGCTTATTCAGGCTTTCTTCCGGGCTGTAATCGAGTAAGCGCTGCCAGGAAGGGTTAAGGAAAATAAAAGCCTGATCGACATCAATCTGAAAAACCACCTGTTCAATGCGGTCGATCAGCATATGATAGGTGAGCTCCTCTGCGGAGATTTGTGATGAGGGCTCAATCGAACTGGTGGTAGTAAATTGAAGTAAAAACTGGTTCGGGGCCTCAGCGGCTGCCAGCGGGGATAATGACATATGAACGGGGATTGTCGTACCATCGACATAAAGCATCCTGATGACCATCGTCTCAGTGGAAGCTTCGCCATTCTGTTCGCTGAACAAATCGGTCAACGTCTGATGGCTGCTGGGGTGGACCAGGTTGGTCAGGGGCATATCCGTGATGAAATCACGCATACCACTCATGCCCAGTTCTTTGAGGAAAGCATTATTAGCAAATTTGATGCTGTAGCCTTCGACCACGGCAGCCGGTGTGGAGAGTTTGGTGGAAATATCATGGCCCCAGCCGACATGGTCCAGCTTGTTGTGCTGGCTGGCAGTGAGACTGCGCCGTTGCACTCTGGGATAAATATTAATGATTAAAAGTGCAGACAGAAACACGGCAAGCACTGATGCCAGCATCGACAGATGGACTTTGAAAGGGGCAGTGCTATCCCACCAGAAGCCGAAAACTACCGCAAAAATGCCGCTAAGCATGACAAGACAAAATAATAATAAGGTCATTACGAACCCCTTTCATTTACAGCCTGAACGAGAAGAGCGCAGTTAGTCATGGCGGCAAAGCAAAATATCATTGTCAGTTTCCTGAACAGCTTCAGCCGTCGGGCACTCTATGCCAAGTTGATTATGTTGTTACTGTGTGTCGCCACCAGCGTTTTGCTGATGCAGGCGGGCACCATTTTTCTGCTTGATTATATCCCTTCAAGCCAGTCAGCCCTAGACAAAGTCAACGAACAAAAGCTTTATTGGCACCGCCAACTTTCGCATGTGCAGGCGATACAACTGCATGAGGCCGAGGCGACGTTTAAATCGATGCAACGGCACTTCTTGGATACAGCCGATCCCGAGGTGTTATGGATGCTCAGGCAGGACAATCCGGAAGTCGTCGCTGCGGTCCGTAAAGTAGAGCGGGAGCAGAAAAACTTTGTTGATGTGGCTCAGTTTAATCTGCGGGTGACCGCGCAGTTGCGGGTGGCTGAGCGGGTGGCGAGTGCCTATGACGAACTGAGTGATGCCCTGCATAACGACAGCAAAATTAAACAATCGATAATTGGTTTGTTGCAGGCCATCAGTCTGATTTTTGTGCTCAGTTGCATCCTGGCGCTCGCAGTCAGTGCCAGAAAAGTGCTGGTGGAGCGGATTGATAATTTACTGGGCTTCATCCACATTAAAACCGGGGAAAAGCCCGAACGGCGTGCTGTCGATGAGTTTGCTGAACTGGAACATCGCGTTTCCGAGCTTTCGGCACAGATGGAAAGCTATGAATCAGAGGTGACCTGGGCTCACCGTACCAGTGAACATATGCGGGTATTGATTCGTGCGCAGGATTTTCTGCTTCAGTTTATCGAAACTGCCAGTGAAGAGGTGCTCAGTGAACGGACATTACTGAAGTTCCTGTATTCACTGGAGCGCACCATGAACTTTGTCAACGCGGCTTTGATATACACCGATGATGCTGCCGTGATTGCCCGGGAACGCATTATTTTCTCCCACCACAAACCACCGGTACTCAGTAATCCCGTCTTCGATGAACTGATGCAGTCTGGGGCCACGACTTTTGACTACCGATCCGCTGATGATGAGCAGCTGACTTGTCTCGGTGTCACTTTCTCGGGTGTCAGTAACGGTGTCGGTGTATTGCTGGTTGAAATGGAACAGGGACGCTTTCTTGAAGATTCGGAGATAAGGGTGCTGGAAATCACCGCCCGTTTACTGGCAATGACCGCCAAGTATCAGAGTCATGATGAAGAAGGCAGACGTTTGGCTGTGCTCGAGGAGCGGGCTTCGATTGCGCGTGAATTGCATGACTCGCTGGCCCAGTCATTGTCGTTCATGAAAATACAGGTAGCGCGGTTACAGTCCAAAGCCAATGACAGCGAGCTGGCCCCCGTTGTGCAGGAGCTGAGGGAAGGGCTGGACAATGCCTATCGTGAACTGCGTGAGCTGCTGACCACTTTCCGGGTTCATATGGATCTGCGGGGGCTGGGCTATGCTATTCAGGCGACGATTGATGAGTTCTCGCAGCGTTCACAACTGCATATCAGTTTCGATAATCGGCTGGTCAATTGCCGGCTGACGGTGAATGAAGAATTTCATATTCTGCACGTGGTCCGGGAAGCGCTGTCGAATATTGTTCGCCATTCCGGTGCGAAGAATGTCACGATACTGATGCAGCTTCTGGCAAGTGGTGAGGTCGAATTGATCATTGATGATGATGGTGTGGGTTATACACCGGTATCGAGCACTTATGACCATCATGGTCAGGTGATAATGAAAGAGCGGGCCCAGTCACTGGGCGGGGAAGTAGAAGTCATGGCAAGACGTTACGGTGGCACGCGAGTGCACCTGTCTTTCATGCCAAAATTAGCACAATAATTAGATTCAGATTTTTGAGATAAATATCATGCATAACATCATAAGAGTATTGATAATCGATGATCATCCCTTATTCAGAAAAGGGGTGAGTCAGATTATTTCCGATGATCCCAATTTTGAAGTGGTGGGGGAAGCGGCTTCAGGTCAGGAAGGACTGGATTTGGCAGACGAACTGCAACCCGATCTGGTGTTGCTGGACCTGAATATGAAAGGCATGGATGGACTGGAGACCCTGCGCCGTTTCAAACAGACCGGTTTGCTGGCACGTTATGTCATTCTGACAGTGTCTGATTCTGAGGATGATCTGATGGAGGCGCTGAAATCAGGCGCCGATGGTTATCTGCTGAAAGATATGGAACCGGAAGATCTGCGTGCCAATCTGATGAAAGCCTCGGTCGGGGTGACGGTGTTACAGGACAGTCTGACTGATGTACTGAAAAAGGCCCTGACGGAGCCTGATACCAGGGTGACAGTGGCGTCTGCCGGCCTGACCGATCGTGAGAATGAGATTCTGGATTGTCTGGCGGAAGGCATGAATAATAAGAACATTGCCCGCAAGCTGGGTATTAGCGACACCACGGTGAAGGTGCATATCAAGAATATTCTGAGAAAGCTGAATCTGACCAGTCGCCTGGAGGCGGCGGTGTGGAAACACCAGCAGAAATAAAAAAAAGCGCCGGTAGCAAGGGGTACGATGCTACCGGCGCTTTTCTGAGCCTTTTTTGTAGGTTACAGGGGCTTACGTTGTCCTACAAAAAAACCAGTCGCTTTGTTGGGGGTTTCAAAGGTAATGGTTTCGCCGTCGGCAAAATACAAAACGTCACCGACTTTGGCATTGACTTTCTGACCTGACTCATCAGTGATAATGAACTCACCATCAACGATGATTTTCATTTCTTCATAGTCATAGGTGTAAACCAGAGGTTTGTCACTTTTGTTGAGGTGGAAAAAACCGGCACACAAGGTTTTATCCTTACTATCAGAAACAATGGTATCACCGAGCGTAGCATTGACGCCTTCAATACCCATGGACGGTTGATCAGCTTTAATCGCTTGTTGTACATATTTCATATCTTACCTCCTAAAATTTGTGTCATAAGACAAGTGCTATTAAATCTGCATTAATAACCACCAACAATTATTAAGAAGGCTTACTCTTTTAGGGGTAGTCGGCGCCTTGATAGTGCATTTTGGCTGGCACACGCCCTCAATCGTGGCTGTTTGCGAAGATGAATGGTGAGGAAGCTAACCGATGCGCTTTTGCCAAAACACGCAAGCCTGAACAAAGTTCATTTATGTCGTTCAGTGTGCCGAATTTCCGCGCCATGCCTGCACATCACTATTCCTGAACCTGCCTCTGCACTCGGATTACCTTGCTGTACTCCTTAAGTGTTAATTACTAGTGGTAATAGACACTTATCTGAGGCAGGGCATAGATTCGGGTTCAGCGGATGACTTCACATCCGTGATAACTATAAGGAATAGAGATATGGCATTTGATATAGCAACTCAATTTGCCGAGCAAGTTTCTCTTGGCTCGCTCGTGCAAAACCTTGTCTATGCCTCCGGTACTGTCGGGGCAATCTTCGTAGTGGTCGGTTTACTACTGATTGATGCTGGCGGTGTCAGGAGGCGAAGTGCATTCAATGCGACCATTGAGAAAATGATCGGCTTTTTTATAGGGTTTGCGACTTATTTTCTGATTGGCTTTGCGTTCTGGGCTGCACAATACTACGTCATGGTGGATTACACCTTAACAGATAGTATCAAGGACTGGTGGTTTGGCGGGGCGCTCTCCAATGAGATGGCGCAGAATGTTGATCCAGCGGTTTTCCCTGGTATTAACAACTTCCAGATATTCATTTTCTTCCTGGCTTGTTTTGCCGGTATCATCAACGTGTTACTGCATTTTGCGGTATCTGAAAGAATGAAGGCTTCAGCTTATTTCATCACCAGTTTTGTGGCGACAATTGTGTCATCAATTCTGAGCTGGTGGACCTGGGGTTCAGTGGGACCGCTGACCAATCTTGGTTTCCATGATTTCTTCGGGGTCGGCTTCGTGTATCTGTTCCCTGCAGGTATGGCGATGGTTTTTACCAGCAAGCTCTCTCCACGTCCGGGTATGTTCTCCGCTCATCCTAAAGTCACTGAATACAGAGAACCGAGTCTGGCGCTGGTCACTGTCGGTGTTTTCAGTGTTTTCGCCAGTCTGCCAATGGTTATCCTGTCCTGCCTGTTCTTCTTTGATCCTGAAGCGTTGGCAGTGAGTGTGACGATGGCTGACACGAGTGTGGGCCTGGCTTTCAATAACTTTGGTGCTGCATGGGCCGGTGGTGCGTTGATGGGTGCGGTGCTCGCCTACTGGAAACGTAAATATGCTTATCTGTTGCTGGGTCCGCTGGCGGGTTATGTATCAGGTGCATCGGGTTTTGATGTTTATGTACCATGGCAAATGTTCCTGGTTGCACTGGGTGCGCCGATTGTCTCGTATGTGATCTATGAAGCCCTGCAAAAACGTCATATTGATGACCACAAGTTGCTGCCATTGTTTGCCGGTGTCGGTTCTTACGGTTTGATCATGACGGGTTTATTGCACATCGGTGTTCCTCGTGGTGGCTATGTGGGCATTACAGAAGGTGCCTATGCATTCCAGCATGGTGAAATCGGTGTCATGATGCAGTTTGTCGGTATTGCCGTCAGTCTGGGTATGGGTATCATTACTGCCTGGATTCTGTCATTTATCTTTGAGCACACGATTGGTATGCGTGTTTCTGATGAAGATCAGGCAGAAGGTCTCGACAAAGTGAAATGGGGTATTGAACCTGATGTTGACCCTGTTGCTGAAAAATCCTCTGCGATAGCCAAGAAGGCTGCCGCCTGAGTGGTGACTGAATGATGCTGAAAAGCATTTAATTCAGCCAAAATAAAGAAAGAGAAATTCCGGCTTCGGCCGGAATTTCTCTTTTTTGTTTAATAGAATGTCAGACAGGCTGATTATCTGCCGATTGACTTGATTGGCAGGAGCTTCTAATTTGAATTGATAATTGGCTGGTATCAGCACAAAGGAGTGCGGTATGGCAGAGTATGACGAGTTCTCGACCCAGGCGATCCACAGTGGTCAGATTGATGAGCCTTTCGGCGCGGCGGTGTCACCATTGTATGACTCCACGACCTTCAGTTTTACCGACACCGAAGCTTTGCTGGAAGTGGTGGGCGGCCAGAAACAGGCGGCCTTTTACACGCGTTACGGGATGAACCCGAGCATTACTTCTCTGGAACAGAGACTGGCCGCGCTGGACAGGGCCGAATCATCTCTGGCCTATGGCTCAGGCATGGCGGCAATCAGTTCGATCAGCCTGGCTTTTGGCCGTGGTGGCATCGTCTGTGTGGGGGAAATCTATGGCGGCACCACGGTATTTTTACAGCAGCAGGCAAGTCTGCTGGGGATTAACAGCCGGTTTATTGCCAGTGGAGACGACAAAGCGCTTGAGTCAACGCTGGAACAGGGCGCATCACTGGTTTATATGGAAACGCCGGCCAATCCGACCCTGAAAGTCATTGATATTGAAAAGACAGCCATGCTCAGTCATCGGCATGGTGCCCGGCTGGTGGTGGATAACACCTTCGCAACCCCGATTAACCAGCAGCCTTTGTCCCTGGGGGCTGACCTGGCACTACAGAGTGCGACCAAATATCTGGGTGGCCACAGTGACCTGACTGCCGGGGTTGTGTCTGGAAGAGATCAGGACATTACCGAACTTAATCATTGGCGCAAAAGCCTGGGACAGGCGATTGCACCGGAAATCGCGCACAAACTCAAACGAAGCCTGGTTACGCTGCCATTGAGGGTGGAACGGCACAACAGCAATGCGCAGACACTGGCAGAATTTCTGCACCAGCATCCGGCCGTCGCGCAGGTTTATTACCCCGGACTGCCGTCTTCGCCGGATCACGACCTCGCTGCCCGCCAGATGCAGGGGTTTGGCGGTATGCTCAGCTTTGATATCAAAGACAGCGGTTCGGCTGCCCGGCAATTTGTCGACAAACTCAGTCTGATGAAGCTGGCACCCAGCCTGGGTGGAGCGGAAACACTGATCACACAGCCGGTGACCAGTTCTCATTATGGCTTGCCGCAGCAGTTACTTGATGAGGCCGGCATCAGTGAGCGGATGATTCGACTGTCCGTGGGGCTTGAGGCAGTGCAGGACCTGATCCGCGACCTGGAACAGGCACTGGCGGTAATAGCGTAAATCCTGTGTGTTGCTGGGCAAATTTCCCGTCTGAATATGGTGTATAGTCCTGATTAGGATCTAAATACGTAAAACATAACAAAAATAATAAAAATCAGATGATTAGAGGAGAGAGAAATGGCCAGTGTTTTAAAAACCACGCACCATGGCGCTTGTCCGCATGACTGTCCCGACACGTGTTCCATGGTATTTGAAGTTGAAAACGGCAAACTGCTGTCCGTCAAAGGCAATGCCGAGCACCCGATGACCCGGGGCGGTCTCTGCGTCAAGCTGAAAGACTACGAAAAGCGGCACTATCATCCGGATCGGCTGCTCTATCCGATGCGACGAACCGGTCCCAAAGGCAGCGGTCAGTTTGAGCGCATCAGCTGGGACGAGGCGCTTGACGAAATTACCACCCGCTGGAAAGCGATTATCGATGAATATGGCCCGCAGGCGATTATTCCCTACAGCTATCTCGGCCATCAGGGGCTGGTGCATGGCCTCAACGGTGGCGACGCGTTCTTTAATAAGATGGGGGCCACGGTTTGCGAGCGGACTTTCTGTGGAGAGGGCTCCTGCACCGCCTGGCTGCTGACGGTCGGGCCGACTGCCGGGCTTGATCCGGAAAGTTACATTCACTCCAAGTTTATTGTGATCTGGGGCTGTAACTCGGTCAGCACCAACCTGCATCACTGGCATATCGTCAAAGAAGCCCAGAAGCGTGGTGCCAAGGTTATCGTCATCGATCCGTACCGCTCGCGGACCGCCAAGGAAGCCGACTGGCATATTGCCCCCAAACCGGGCACTGATGGTGCGCTGGCAATGGCGATGATGCATGTCATCATCGAGGAAGGGCTGCAGGATCAGGATTACGTCGATAATTACACCGTGGGTTTTGCTGAACTGGCAGAGCGGGCCAAAACCCGCACGCCGGAATGGGCCGAGAAAATTACCGGGATCCCGGCTGAGGAAATACGGGTTTTTTCGCGCGAGTATGCGACTACGCAACCCTCCGCCATCCGTCTCGGTGTCGCACTGGAGCGTAATTTCGGTGGTGGCCAGGCGATCCGTGCTGTGACCTGCCTGCCGGCACTAACCGGTGCCTGGCGCCATGTCGGCGGCGGGGCGACTCAGTTCCCGGTGTGGGAGCATCCTTATAAATTCGATGTGATCAGCCGGCCTGACCTGATTCCGGAAGGTACCCGGGTGATTAATGCGATTCAAATCGGTCGTGCGCTTAATGGCGAAATGAACCTGGATGTACCGATCAAATCGATGATGTGCTGGAATGCCAACCCGGTCACTCAGGCCGCTGAAACCGACAAGATTGTTGAAGGTCTGATGCGTGAGGATTTATTCATGGTGTCGGCTGAACATTTCCTGTCTGATACCGCTTCCTATGCAGATATCGTCTTGCCAGCAGCGATGGGTGCTGAAATGGAAGATATGATTCTGTCCTGGGGCCACTTGTATCTGACCTACAATGAGAAATGCGCTGAAGCGCCCGGTGAAGCGCTGCCTAATAATGAAATATTCCGTCGCCTGGCGGCAAAAATGGGCTATGAAGAAGAGAATTTCAAATGGTCTGATTCTGAATGCCTGGAAAATTATGTTGACTGGGATGCGCCGGCCTGTGAGGGAATCGATCTGGCCTATCTGCGCAAACATGGCTTTGCCCGCCTGAATGTCGGGACCCGTGATAACAGGGCGCCTCACAAGGAAGGCAATTTTCCGACACCTTCCGGCAAATGCGAGTTTATGGTTGAAGGCGCAACCAATTTTGTGGCACCGCCGTTCCGGCAAATGTATGAAGGTTTCCAGCCGGGCGAGCCTATCGACAGCCTGCCCGATTATGTGCCTTCACGGGAAACGGCTGAATCCAATCCGACCCTGGCCAGCGAATTTCCACTCAATATTATCTCGCCCAAGAGCCATGGTTTTCTGAACTCCTGTTACGCCAATATTGAGGACAAGATCAAAGGTCAGGGTGAACAGTTTGTGATGATCAATGCGGCGGATGCGGATATGCGCAATATCCAGAGCGGTGACAAGGTCCGTGTTTTCAATCAGCGCGGCGCCTTCGAAGGTGTGGCGCAAATTACTGATGATGTCAGTCCGGGTATTGTGGTCGCCACGCTGGGCTACTGGCGTCAGCTCAATAAAGGCACAGTCAACTGCGTCAGCTCGGCTGAGTTTGTCGATATGGGCCATGCACCCACCTTCACGGACAACCTGGTGCAGGTTAGCCTCGCCAGCTGATTAAAACTGATTCGAGGACCCTTTTCTGACCTGCGCCGGTTGACCCGGGGCAGGTCAGTTTCGTTATAGTGGTCTGGCTAAATTGATTAATACGATGATTTAATAGGAGAAATATGAAGTTATTCTCGAAACTGCTTGTTTCACTCAGTCTTTTGGTTTCAGCGAGTGTGCTGGCCGACAGCAAAGTCGCCGTGCTCGATATGGAGCTGCTGAATCTGACAATGGAATTGAGTGATCCGCAGAAAAACGCAGACATCGCGGCCAACGATGCGCGTAACGTGGCGCTGACAGAGAGCCTGGTGCGTGAGGGCTTTGAAAAACGGGACCAGTATGAGCTGGTCAGTATTAACGACAAGGCGCATAAAAAAGCCGATAAAGGCGTCGGTTTTCTGTTTGACCGGCCCGGCGAGGCCGCGGGTCTGGGCGAGAAATTCGGTGCCGACTATGTCGTCGTCGGACGCTACCATAAACCCACTTACCTGTTTTCCTACATCATGCTTCGCGTTGTTGACGTTGAGTCCGGCGAACTGTTGCAGGAATTCAAAACTGAAGTGAAAGGGCGGCCACAGGAAACGATTCCGAGAAATATCGAGAATGTGATGATTGAAATAGATGAGATGCTGTCTTCACTTTAAGCCGACGTTGTTGCCACTGCCTAATAACAGGCTGGCTGTCTTGCCATTGCCACAATGAGTGAAGCTGGTCAGAAAGGGCAAACGGCCCAGCGCGGGAAGGTGCTCTATTTTGCCTATGGCTCCAATATGTCCAGCCGTCGACTGCAGGCCAGGGTGCCATCGGCAGAGGTGTATGCCAGGGCAGTGCTTCAGGGGCATCAACTTCGTTTTCACAAACACAGCCTGGTGGATGACTCCGCCAAATGTGATGCGTATCAGACTGGTAACCCGGATGATCTGACCCGGGGCGTCTTATTTCTGTTTGATGCTGAGGAGCAGGCCGAGCTCGATATGTGTGAAGGCGAGGGCTACAAAGTCGTGCAAGTTGAGGTCGAGACCGAAGATGGCCAGCGGCTGGAGGCCCTGACTTATCTTGCTGTCCTGCTCGAACCCGGGCTCAGCCCCTATCCCTGGTACAAGCGACATGTGCTTGAAGGCGCCCGGGAGCATATGCTGCCCGCCGAGTATATTGCCTGGATTGAATCCGTTGTCACTCAGGAAGATCGCAACCGGGAACGTTGCGAGCGCGAACTGGCTATCTATCGCTGAGGCATACAAAAGTGGGCAGGACGGCATGATCGCTGCGAATAAATTGCTTTCTGCCTATAGTGGCGCATGGTAACCTTACAGCTTATCAGGACATTGTGACATTTTTATGCAAAACGTATTCAAACTGGATGCACTCTCGAGTGCGTTGTTGAAAACCGACCCCTATCCCTATTTCACGGTCGACAGCGCGATCGATTCAGATAAGGTCGACGATATCATCAAAGCTTTTCCTTCTATCAATGACGGTGGTAGTTACAACATCGACGATGTTGAGATGCATCCGACGTTCAAGTCCCTGATTGATTCCATCGACACCCCTGAATTTCGTCGCATTATCTGTGACAAGTTTGATGTCCAGGTCATGGAACTGCCCATGATGATTACCTTGCGTGGTTATTCCCGGAAAAAAGACGGCCGTATCCATACTGACTCCAAAACCAAGGTGGCGACGATTCTGATTTACCTGAATCAGGAATGGCCGGCAGAAACCGGTAGATTGCGGGTGCTGCGCAGTGAGCATGATATGGAAGACTATGTCGAGGAAATTGCCCCCGGACCAGGCAGTCTGCTGGCTTTTAAGGTCACCGATAATTGCTGGCATGGTTATCCCAGTTTTGAAGGCAAACGCCAGTCGATTCAGATCAATTTCCTGACCAGTCAGGCTGCCGGTAATAAGCATCGCTTCTTTCACCGGCTGAGTGCCAGGCTGAAATCTCTATTCAAATAAGCCTGCCAGCGACGGCAGCTTATTCGCGGAACACTGGCTGTTCCCACCTGTCCTAATCGCATGCCGACTGACCTGCCGGCATGCTGGTTTTGTGACTTCACTGTCATCAGGCTCACCTGCAGGGATGCTATAGTAGACTCAGGATCAACGTTCTACGCATCGCATTCCTGCTGTGGCGTACGACAACATTTTCGGAGAATCAATCTACATGAGCGACCAACCGGGACCGATCTATATTGCCCTTATCAGTGTTCACGGGCTTATCCGCGGACGAAATCTGGAACTGGGACGAGATGCGGATACCGGAGGCCAGACCTTATATGTACTGGAGCTGGCACAGGCATTGTCAGAACGGCCTGATGTCGCCCAGGTGGATTTGATCACCCGCCGCATTGAAGATGAGCACGTCTCCCCGGATTATGCCGAGGCGCTTGAAATAATCAATGACAAGTTTCGCATAGTCAGAATTGATGCCGGTCCCGATGAATACATCTATAAAGAACATCTCTGGGATCATCTGGATGTGTTTGCGGACAATCTCGCTGATTTTTTCCGTGACCAGGATCAGTTTCCCGATCTGATTCACAGCCATTATGCGGATGCCGGCCTGGTCGGTTCCCATGTGGCCAATTTACTCGGTATTCCCCTGGTCCATACCGGCCATTCACTGGGTCGGGTTAAACGCCGGCGTTTGCTGGCCAGCGGACTGAGCGCCGATCAGATTGAAGCCCGCTATAACATGTCGCGTCGGGTTGAGGCCGAAGAAATCACACTGGCCACGGCAGAACGGGTTATCACCAGCACGCATCAGGAAATTGAAGAACAGTACGAAATCTACGATCATTACCAGCCTGAACAGATGCGGGTCATTCCGCCGGGTACCAACATCAAGCAGTTTAAACCACCAGTCGGTGGTGAACTGGAAGATGAATTATTCGGCTATCTTACTACTCACCTCAAAGAGCCTGACAAACCGATTATTCTGGCATTATCACGACCGGATAAACGTAAGAATATCGGTGTGCTGATTGAAGCCTATGGTGAATCCGAAGAGCTTCAGCAACTGGCCAATATCGTCATCATAGCCGGCAACCGTGACGATATTGATGATCTGGAACAGGGCGCACAGGAGGTATTTCACGATTTGCTGGTCACCATTGACCGTTATGATTTATACGGCAAGGTGGCATTGCCCAAACACCACAGACGCGAACAGGTGCCCTTGATTTACCGGATTGCGGCGGCATCCGGCGGGGTGTTTGTCAACCCGGCTTTAACTGAACCTTTTGGCTTAACGCTGATAGAAGCTGCTGCCTCGGGTCTGCCGATTGTGGCGACGGAAGATGGCGGGCCCAGAGATATTATCGGTAACTGTCATAACGGCATCCTGATTGATCCGCTGGAAGCCGCGACTGTCACAGAGGCCTTGCTGAACCTGCTCTCGGACACTGCCACCTGGAACCTGTTTTCACGACAGGGCCTGGAAGGCGTGGCCAAGCACTACTCATGGCAGGCCCATGCTGAGCGCTATATGCAACTGGTCAGACCGATTGCTGATCGTGCTGATTTCCTGCATCGAAAACCGCTGGAGCGAACCAGCCAGATGTATGCGGAGAGAGCCCTGGTCAGTGACCTCGATCTGAATCTTATCGGTGATGACGATTCATTGCAGGAACTGCTCAGCCTGCTGAGAGTGAACCGCAAAAACACCAAATTTGCCATCGCCACCGGTCGTCGGCTCGATGTGGCATTGCGGCTGATGAAGAAACACCAGATCCCGGAACCCGACATACTGATCACCAGTTCCGGTACCGAAATCTATTACGCGCCCAAGTTGACACCGGATAAAGGCTGGGCAGAGCATATCGACTATCACTGGACACCGCACAAAATCCGGCCCTTACTGGATGACTATCCCGGGCTGGAAAAACAGCCCAAATCGGAACAGAGCCGGTTCAAGCTGAGTTACTACATTGACCCGGAAGAGGCAGACATTGAAGCTATCAAACGTTTGCTTCATCAGGAAGAACAATCCGTGCATGCCCAGCTCGCCTTTGGTCAGTATCTGGATATTTTGCCGATTCGCGCTTCCAAGGGCATGGCGCTGCGTTATGTCGCCGACCGCTGGCAGATTCCGCTGGAGCATATTCTGGTGGTGGGCGGTTCCGGCGCCGATGAAGATATGATGCGTGGCAATACGTTGGCGGCTGTGGTGGCCAACCGGCACCATGAAGAATTATCACAGCTGGTGGATACTGACCGGATCTATTTTGCTACCGAATCTCATGCGGCCGGTATTCTGGAAGCACTGGCCCATTACCAGTTTTTTGATCTCGTCAAAAGCAAGAAAGCACTGTCATGAAAGAACCCAAACTGCTGCTTTGTACCGACATGGATCGGACGATTATCCCCAACGGGTTTCAGCCGGAACCGCCTGAGGCCCGACGTGAGTTTAACCGCTTTTGCGGCAGGCCTGATGTCAAGCTGGTCTATGTGACCGGTCGTCATGTTTCGCTGGTCAAACGGGCCATCAAAAACTATGCCTTACCCGAGCCTGACTTTGCCATCACTGATGTCGGCACCAAGATCTACCAGATAGGCAAGGGCAGCTGGCAGCAAATGGCAGACTGGGAAGCGGAAATCGATCAGGACTGGCATGGTAAAACCCACGCACAGCTCAAAACCATTCTGAAACCTATCAGTGAACTGCGTTTGCAGGAGAGCAGTAAGCAGAACACCCATAAACTGAGTTACTACCTGCCGCTGTATCTTGATAAGGACAGTATTATTGCCCGCATCGAAGCATTTCTGAGTGAAGCAGGCGTGGAGGCCAGCATTCTCTGGAGCGTGGATGAGCCAAAAAACATCGGACTGCTCGATGTGCTGCCCCAAAATGCCACCAAATTGCATGCGATCAATTTTTTACAAAATAAGCTTGGCTACGATCTCAAGGAAGTGATCTTCGCTGGTGACAGTGGCAATGATTTGCCCGTACTGACCAGTCAGATACAGTCGGTACTGGTGGCCAATGCCAGTGATGAGATTAAAAAAGCGGCCCAGCAATTATCCCAGCATAACGGTCATCCTGACGCGCTGTATCTTGCCAGCAATGATCCACACCAGCACAACGGCAATTATTCGGCCGGTGTTCTGCAGGGTGTATTTCATTATTCCCCTTATTTCGCAGAGACAAGCAACACAGAGAAACTGTCATGACGCATTCAAAATCGCTAACGATCTTCGGAGAAGTTCTGTTTGACTGTTTTCCCGATGGTGAAAACAAGCTGGGCGGTGCACCTTTTAATGTTGCCTGGCATTTGCAGGCAATGGGCGACAACCCGGTCTTTATCAGTCGCATCGGCAATGATGATCTGGGACAGCGAATCCAGCAGGCGGTGAAGGACTGGGGCCTGTCTGCAGCCACACTGCAACTTGACAGGGCGCATCCGACCGGACGGGTCAATGTCAGTTTCAATAACGGTGAACCGGCCTATGACATCGCCAGCGACAGTGCCTGGGACTATATTGATTACCCGGCGATCAACGATTTACCAAGCTCCGGCCTGTTCTATCACGGCTCTTTGGCTGCGCGCAGTGATATCAGCCACCAGACGCTGCAGAAACTCAGCGAAAACCCGGACTACGATATTTTTGTCGATGTGAACCTGCGTAGTCCCTGGTGGCAGAAAGATGATGTCTATCACTGGCTTGAACAGGCACGCTGGGTCAAACTCAATCAGAATGAACTGGCTGAGCTTGGTTTTCGCAGTGCCGATCTGCATCAGGATATGACGCGAATGCATACGCATTTTCATCTGGATCAACTGATAGTGACTTGTGGCGAGAAAGGTGCCATCGTCAGAGATACTGAGGGTGAGTTCCATCTGGTCAAACCGACTTCGAATGAGCAGGTGGTGGATGCTGTTGGTGCCGGCGATGCCTTTACTGCCATGTATATTCACGGTCTGTTGCATGACTGGGATATCAATACCATGCTGCATGAGGCCCAGGCATTTGCATCCAAAGTCGTAGGACTACGCGGTGCCATCTCGGATGATTTGAAATTCTACAGCTATATCAATAACTAAAAGAGAAAAGTTAAACTTAATTATATGTATGAACAACAGGCTCATAAACTGCTGAATGATATCCTCAACGAAATAGAAGCGGGGATATCCAAGCAGGATTTACGCTACTTCTATACGCGGCTGGGGGCGAACTTTTATGCAATTCACTCCCTGTTCGAAAGGCTGTATGGGGACCGTGATGACTTTCAGGAGCAGGCACAGAGTCTGGTTGAAACCATGGCCTGGCAGTATATCCGCCGTCCGGAAGATTTACGCCAGCGTGATATAGAACGCGAAGCTGATCATAACTGGTTCCTGAGCCAGAAATGGGTCGGCATGGCTTTATACAGCCATGGCTTCGCAAATGATCTGAAAGGTATGGAAAGTCACCTGAATTACTTTCAGGAACTGGGCGTTAACATGGTTCACATAATGCCGATCATGCAATGCCCGCAAGGCAGTAGTGACGGGGGCTACGCGGTCAGCGATTTCCGTCAGATTGATGATCGGGCCGGCACCCTGGAGGATCTGCTGCATTTGTCACGCGCCATGCACCAACGCGATATGTTGCTGACCATGGATGTGGTGCTTAACCATACTTCCAATGAGCATGTCTGGGCGCAGAAAGCGCGGCAGGGCGACAAAACCTATCAGGATTATTACTACACCTTCGAAAACCGCAATGTACCGGATATGTTCGAACAGAGCATGCCCGAAGTGTTTCCGGAGACCTCCCCCGGTAACTTCACCTGGGATGAGGATATGGGCCGTTGGGTGATGACGGTATTCAATAACTACCAGTGGGATTTGAATTACTCCAACCCGGCAGTTTTCATCGAAATGCTCGATGTCATTCTGTTCTGGGCCAATCAGGGCGCCGATATTCTGCGACTCGATGCCGTGGCCTTTTTGTGGAAGAAAATCGGCAGTACCTGTCAGAATGAACGTGAAGCGCATCTGATTCTACAACTGCTCAAGGACTGCTGCCAGGTCACGGCACCAGGGGTGTTATACATCGCCGAGGCGATTGTGGCACCGGTCGAAGTGACCAAGTATTTCGGCGAAGATGCGGTTATCGCCAAGGAATGCGAAATTGCCTATAACGCCACCTTTATGGCACTGATGTGGGACGCTGTAGCGACCAAGAATGCCAAGCTGCTTAACCAGGGCATTAAAAGCCTGCCGGTCAAACTGGAGCGGGCCACCTGGCTCAACTACATCCGTTGCCATGATGATATTGGTCTCGGCTTTGATGATCGGGATATTGAACTGGTCGGTTATGAACCGGCAGGTCATCGTAAGTTCCTGATCGATTATTTTATGGGCCGTTATGACAACTCCCATGCCCGCGGGTTACCGTTTGGCCAGAATGAAAAGACCGGTGATGCCCGTATTTCCGGATCCCTGGCTTCACTGGTGGGGCTGGAATATGCGCTGGAAAACGGTGATCTGGAAGCCGAAGACAATGCCATTAAAATCATACTGCTTCTGCACAGCCTGATTATGTCATTTGGCGGTATTCCACTGCTGTATTACGGTGATGAACTGGGCACGATCAATGATGTGTCCTTCCTGTCTGATCCCCATAAAAAAGGTGATTCGCGCTGGGTACATCGTCCAGTGATTGACTGGGAAAAAGCAGAGTTGCGCAATCAGCCGGGGCATTATCAGTACGAAATCTTCAGCGCACTGAAACGCATGATTGCCGTTCGTAAAGAAATTGATGCCTTTGCTGATTTCAATAACCGTGACCTGATTGATGTCGGTAATGAGCATTTGTTTGTGTTCGAACGTTACAACATCACCCGTCAACACGATAAAGTGCTGGTTATCGCCAATTTCAACGATAGGCCGCAGCATCTGAACCTGGATGATTTAATCGGCTGGGGCGACCCGCAGTATGGTCAGCTGTATGACGTCTACAGCGGCCGGCAACCGGATATTTTCAAAAACGCACTGGTGATACCGGCATTCAGCTTTTACTGGTTACAGGAGAGCTGATGAGTCATCGTCAGTCACGCAGCGTTCACAATGCCGCTGACCGGTGATTAACCATGCGAGAGTCTGCCGGTGGCGGGCAAAAAAGCGATAAGCGAGATCGGCCAAGGGGCGTATCAGTGGCCAGCGCAATACAGCAAGCCAGCGATGACGATTGACCAGTTGCCATGCTTTGACTGTGACATCCAGACCAGTCAGCCATTTGCCTTCAGCGTTGAGTCCATGCAGGATTTTTACGGCTTTGGCCTGGTCAACTTGCGGGAAGCGCTGAGTGAAGTCGCTGGCATGAATATCTTCAAGCTGTAAGCGGCCGCGATGATTATAGCGCTTCAAAAGACGGATTTCTTTCACGCAAAGTGGACAGCGGCCATCATAAAATACAACTAAGTCAGCTTGTTCGGGCATGGTCTGATTCCATTTGACTATGTCTCACTCTTACACGGTGGATGTCAAAAAATGATCAAAACAGGGCTTGTCTGGTTTAACAACGATTTACGGGTGCATGACAATCCGGCACTGCTGGAGGCCAGTCTCAACTGTGAGCGGTTAATCTGTCTGTTCTGCATTGATAGCCAGTGGGACAAAGCCACGGGCCTCAATGCCAAGCCACTTGGCGAAAACAGACGTCAGTTTCTCAATCAGTCCCTGCTTGATTTATCGGCTCAGTTAGCCAAGCGCGGCCAGTCGCTGATTATTGTCAGTGGCAATCCGGTCGAGATTATTTCTGATTTTATCACCCGCTTTGATATCGGCGCTGTCTATCGCAGTCAGCATGTTGGCGTGTTTGAAAACCGTCAATGGCAGCATCTCAAGGCGGATTATCCCAGACTGCGTTTTGAGTCTGTGCCTTCACATACCTTGTTTCGTCCGGAACAGTTACCGTTTCCGCTCGAAGCCCTGCCGACCACTTTCAGCCAGTTTCGAAGGCTGGTCGAGGAAATTGATATTGACCCACCACTGGCTATGCCAAAGACCCTGCCGCCGGCAGTGGAAAGCCTGGCTGCAGAAACTGAGACCGTGTTGGTCAAACCCAGCACAACGGCTGTGTTTGAAGGCGGAGAGAGTGCTGCACTGGCGCATCTGGAAGATTATTTTTCGGGCACAGCGCCGGCTCATTACAAACAAACACGCAACGAACTGGACGGCTGGCATAACTCGACCAAGTTTTCACCCTGGCTCGCCAATGGCAGTCTGTCGGTCAGACGCCTGCTGCAAAGACTGAAACGCTATGAAAAGCAGCAGACGGCGAATGAGTCTACCTACTGGATTTATTTCGAACTGCTGTGGCGCGAATACTTTCAATGGCTTGCCCTGAAGCTGCGGCATAAACTGTTCAGCGCCGGTGGCGTCGCGAACAGAAAAATTCATTGCTGTTTTTACCCGGAGCGCTATCAGAAATGGTGTCACGGTAACACGCCATATCCGCTGGTCAACGCTTTGATGAAGCAACTGAACGAGACCGGTTATATGAGTAACCGAGGCCGTCAGATTGTGGCCAGCTGTTTTGTCAATGAACTGCAACTGGACTGGCGCTTCGGTGCGGCTTATTTCGAACAGCAACTGATTGATTATGATGTCGCAGCGAACTGGGGTAACTGGCAGTACATTGCCGGCGTCGGTATGGATCCACGCGGTGGTCGCCATTTCAATATCGAGAAGCAAACCAGACAATACGATCCCGCCGGGGACTTTATCCGTAAATGGCATGGCGAGGTAACAAGTCCCCAGCTGGACTCGGTCGATGCGGCAGACTGGCCGATTTTGCCGCCCAGGCAGCGCTAATGCCCCGACCGGATATCAATGTCGTCTGGTTCAAGCGTGATCTACGCCTGCGCGACCATGCACCGCTCAAAGCCGCCTGTGATTCAGAGCTACCGGCTTTATTGCTCTATGTCATTGAGCCGATGCTTGTCGAAGACCCGCATTACAGCCTGCGGCACTGGCGCTTTATCTGGCAGTCACTGGCTGACATGCAGGCGCAGCTGCAAAGTCAGCAGCAATTGATGATTGTGAGATCTGAGATGCCAGATTTACTGGCAAGGATCAGTGAACAATTTACTATCCGTAATCTGTTCAGCCATCAGGAAATCGGTCTTGCCAATACTTTCGAGCGTGACCGGGCAGTGGCCCAATGGTGCCAACAGCACCAGGTCGATTGGTCTGAATATCCCTGTGGTGCTGTTGAACGAGCCAAGCCCAACAGGGATGACTGGGATAGACACTGGCAAAAGATAATGCGTGCTGAAAAACAGCAACCGAGGCTGGAAAGGCTGCAGACAATCCCATTACCGGAGGACGCTGCCTTTAAGCCGCCAGAATCATGGCTACAGGTGGATACTAACTTTCAGCAGGGCGGAAGTCGGTCAGCCTGGCAGACACTGGAAAGTTTTTATCAGGGCAGGGGACAGAATTATTATCGCCGTTTATCGAGCCCCTCTGCCAGCCGCGAGGCCTGCAGCCGGATGTCTGCTTATCTGGCCTGGGGCAATATCAGCCTGAGAGAAATGTATCAGCACCTGCTTAGTCACTGGCAGGATCGGGGCTGGCGTCGTAGTCTGGCAGCCCTGTCTTCCCGATTACACTGGCACTGTCACTTTATGCAGAAGTTTGAAAGTGAATGCGAGATGGAATTCAGACCGGTCAACCGGGGCTATCAATCGTTTCCTTATCGGAATGATGTGGCGGTTGAACAGGAGCTGGCAGCCTGGCAGCAGGGCAAGACTGGTTTCCCACTGGTCGATGCCTGCATGCGCTGCCTGCATCAGACCGGCTATATCAACTTCCGGATGCGGGCCATGCTGGTCAGTTTTCTCTGCCACCACCTGCTGATTGACTGGCGCCGAGGTGCTACTCATCTGGCGCAGCTCTTCCTCGACTTCGAGCCAGGCATTCATTACCCGCAGTTCCAGATGCAGGCCGGCGTTACCGGTACCAATACAATTCGAATTTATAATCCGATTAAACAGAGCCAGGAGCAGGATCCGGACGGCATTTTCATTCGCACGTGGTGTCAGGAACTGGCCGGGTTGCCGGATGACTTGTTACATGAACCATGGCTAATGACGCCAATGGAGCAGCAGATGTATCAATTAACGCTGGGCACTGATTATCCTGAGCCGGTTATTGATCATCAGGCGCATGCCAGACGTGCCCGCGATTTGCTCTGGTCCTGGCGCAAACATGCTGATGTACAGCAGGAAAACCAGCGTATCCTGAAACGGCATGTGCGGCCGCCATCACCTTGAAACTCTGCTGATTTGAGTCTTAGTGGTCGCAGGTGCATACTAAAACCATCGCTTTCACAAAAGGGAGGTCTTTGTGATGCTCAAGGCGATTTTGTTTGATATCAGTGGCGTGCTGCACGTAGATAAACGTCCCATCCCCGGCGCTGTTGAGACGGTAGCCAAACTGCAGCAAAACGGCGTTCCGATGCGTTTTGTCACCAACACTTCACGTTCTACCAGTCAGGATATTTTCAACAGTCTCCGGCAAATGGGCTTTGAAGTAAGGCAGGAAGATATCTTTACTGCACCGGTTGCTGTCAAAACGGTATGCCAGCAGCGCGGCCTGCGGCCATATTTGCTTATTCACCCCGATCTGGAAGCTGAATTTAGCGATATTAATCAGCAGGACCCGAATGCGGTGGTATTGGCAGATGCTGCTAATCGCTTTGATTATGCCCATCTGAATAAAGCCTTTGCATTGTTGATAAGCGGTGCGCCCTTATTAGGTATCGGTCGTAACCGTTATTTCAAAAGCGGTGGTCAGTTACAACTGGATGCCGGCCCATTTATCGACGCTCTGGAATATGCTGCTGATACGAAAGCTGAAATTCTGGGTAAACCGGCTGCCGGTTTTTTCCATGCCGCCGTTTCATCACTGGGCTGCAAACCTGAAGAAGTGTTGATGATAGGGGATGACGTGGAGGCGGATGTCATCGGAGCAAGAGAAGCCGGGCTGGAAGCCTGCCTGGTGCGTACCGGAAAATACCTGCCCGGCGATGAAAATAAAGCCGGGCTGGCGGCGGTGGCCGACTCTGTGGTCGAGGCAGTCCGGGATGTGTTTTACCGTCACCGCGAAGCGGCGGAGACCTGACTCAAATCAGTCTGGCCCACAGGTCGTGTTCATCCGCTTCTTCGAATTCGACCTCAACAATATCACCCACTTTAAGGTGAGTAGCGTCGTCGATAAAGACCTGACCATCGATTTCGGGGGCATCGGCTTCGCTGCGTCCCACCGCACCTTCTTCCACCACTTCATCAATAATAACGCGACCCCGGCGCCCGACTTTCTGCTGCAAACGGTCGGCGCTGATTTGTGCCTGATGCGCCATAAACCTTGCTAAACGCGCCTGCTTGATAGCTTCAGGGATCGCATCGGGCAGATCATTGGCTGCAGCGCCATCTACCGGCGAATAGGTGAAACAGCCGACCCGATCCAGTTGCGCTTCAGTCAGAAAGTCCAGCAGTTCCTGGAATTCTTCCTCTGTTTCACCCGGGAAGCCGACAATAAAGGTGCTGCGGATAGTCAAATCCGGGCAGATCGAACGCCATGCCCGGATGCGGTCGAGATTATTCTGACTCGATGCCGGACGTTTCATCAATTTGAGAATGCGCGGACTGGCATGCTGAAACGGAATATCCAGATAAGGCAGGATTTTGCCTTCAGCCATCAGCGGTATGACATCATCAACGTGGGGGTAGGGGTAGACATAATGGAGTCTGACCCAGATACCCATCTCGCCCAGTGCTTCCACCAGCTCAAAAAAGCGCGTTGCGCGTTCGCGACCATTCCATTCAGCAGGCTGATATTTCAGATCCACACCGTAGGCACTGGTGTCCTGGGAAATAACCAGTAGCTCTTTGACGCCGGCATCGGCCAGCCGCTTGGCTTCATGCATCACATGATGAATCGGCCGACTCACGAGGTCACCGCGCATGGAGGGAATAATGCAAAATGTGCAGCGGTGATTACAGCCTTCGGAGATTTTCAGGTAAGCATAATGACGCGGGGTCAGTTTAATGCCTTCAGCTGGAACCAGACTGACAAAAGGATCATGTTGCGGCGGTAGATGCTTATGTACAGCATTAACCACATCCTCCAGTGCGTGGGCTCCGGTAATTTCCAGAACCTGGGGGTGTCGCTCCCGGATCTCATTATCCCGACTGCCCAGGCAGCCGGTCACAATGACTTTGCCGTTCTGGGCTACCGCTTCACCGATGCTTTGCAGCGATTCTTCAACCGCAGCGTCGATAAAACCACAGGTGTTGACGATAACCAGATCAGCATCGTCGTAGCTGGGGGAAATGTCATACCCTTCCGAGCGTAGTTTGGTGATAATGCGTTCACTGTCGACCAGGGCTTTGGGGCAACCGAGACTGACAAATCCGACTTGAGGGGCTTTCATATACAGTACCGAATCCGGGGTGGCTGATTAAAAGCCAATATTTTATTCGATTTAACGCTGAAAATCGCCAGCTTTACAGTACAAAAAACACACATTATTGGCAGGTTTCACCGAGTCCTTGGCAGTGGATGTTGTTCCGGGATTGTCATCGGTCGCCGCCGCATTGAAGCAAAACAAAGCCAGCGTTTTACGACTTAAAAGCGTTCAAAGGCTGGGGACCGTCTGTATACCTGCTTACACCTCTAAAAGTTCTCTGTGTGGTAACGGTAACAGCGGATAGAGTCTGACCAGTAGTCGACGGGCAGACCGGCTTTACGTTTCAGCGCGGCAACAAACTGTTCCGGACTGTGCAGTGAATCCCACACGGCAGGCAGGAAAGTGGCGCGGTGGTGATCATCTTCCAGTATCAGGCCATCTTCACCGGCTTTGAGCTGATTCAGCAGAGACTGCTCAGACTGGCATGAAATTGACTCAGGTTTACTGAGTACGGAAATATGCACATCCAGTTCTTCGAGCATAGTCTCTGTTACCGGATCAAACCGCCTATCGCGGAAGGCAGCTGAATAAGCATTGCTGGCAACATCCTCAGCCAGTGGGCGGTAAGCTTCCAGAGTGCCGATACAGCCGTGCAGTGCGCCGGCAAAGTACAGGGTCACAAAGCTGGCACCCTCAGCCGTGACACTCGGCGGCAGACTGTTCAAATCCAATGGCATCACAGCCTGGTGTCTAAGCCCGTATTTAATGGCATCACGGGCGATTTTACGCAGCAGAAAACGATCGGATCGGGAAATCATGGCTACTGGAACAAGTAGGCGCCATAGCCTACGACACTATCTCGCTTACCTGCGGTATCACCAGAGTTTCTTAAATCCAGGATTTGTCCCTGCATATTATGTTCGCGGGCATAGAGCAACAGGCCATTAATGCCGACACTGCCACAGGCGTGGTAACCATCGATGACATGGTTATCCATGCTGATAATAGCCTGGGATGTCTCTGCATCAATCTCGCAGGCACTGTCGTAATCAAGGTAATGACTTAAATCCGAGCTGATGACAATCAGAGTTTCCGGCCCATCCCAAAGCATATCGAGTACTTCGGCAACCAACTTGGGACTGGCGTGACCGGCTACAATCGGCACAATTTTGAAGTCTTCAAGCAAGTACTGAAGGAAGGGCAGTTGAACTTCCAGGCTATGCTCTTTGGCATGGGCTTGTTCCAGTACATGGACACCCTCGATTTTCATGATCTGGCTTTCGGCATGACGATCAACCGGTATCAGGCCCATGGGGGTTTCGAACCAGTCAACCGAGGAAACAGCCAGTCCTTCAAAAGGTACCCGGTGCGATGGACCGATAAGAACCACCCTTTTGATGATGTCTCTGCGAGCTTCCAGATGTTTGTAGGCGCTGGCTGCGACAAGGCCGGAATAAACATAACCAGCGTGAGGAACAATCAGTGCCTTTGGTGTCATATCTGCCCGAAGGGTACTGGCTTGCAGATTCCGGGCAATCATATTGTTGAGTTTCTCGGCATCAGCCGGATAAAACAGACCAGCAACAGCACTAGGGCGAACGATTTCCATGGCAACGCTCCGCTTATCGGCGTACTATGAATAAGTATCATCTTATCAATAATTTATTGCAATATCTCCCGCTACCGGAGGTGTGGTATGAGTCCCGAAAACAGCCAAACCGACGCTTTTGTCGAGGCGGTTCCCACCAAGTACTGGCACCTGCTGGATGATGGCCGGGTGCAGTGCGATTTATGCCCGCGATTTTGCAAACTGCACGAAGGCCAGCGCGGACTGTGCTTTGTCCGCGCCAATTATCAGGGAAAGATGGTACTGACAACCTGGGGACGCTCCAGTGGCTTTGTGATCGACCCGATTGAAAAAAAACCGCTTAATCACTTTCTGCCGGGTACGCCAGTGCTTTCGTTCGGCACCGCCGGTTGCAATCTTGCCTGCAAATTCTGTCAGAACTGGGATATCAGTAAGTCCAGGGAAATGGATACGCTGATGGATCTGGCTACCCCTGAAAAACTGGCTTATAAGGCGAAAGAACTAGGCTGCCGTAGTATTGCCTTTACCTACAATGATCCGGTGATTTTCCATGAATATGCGATTGATGTGGCGCAGGCCTGCCATGAGCACGATATTAAAACCGTGGCGGTCACAGCAGGTTATGTGTGTCCGGAACCAAGAACGGAGTTCTATCGTTATATGGATGCAGCCAATGTCGACTTGAAGGCTTTCAGCGAGCGTTTTTACAAGAAGATAACCGGCTCACATCTGCAACCGGTATTGGAAACCCTGACATACCTGAAACATGAAACTGATGTCTGGTTTGAGCTGACTACCTTACTGATTCCCGGAGAGAATGATTCGGAGCAGGAAGTGACTGAAATGTGTCAGTGGGTAGTTGAACATCTGGGGCCGGATGTGCCGATGCATTTCAGCGTGTTTCATCCAGACTGGAAAATGATGGATAAGCCCTCGACACCGCCGAAAACTGTGCGCAGGGCCAGAGATATCGCTATCGAACAGGGTGTACGTTATGCCTATGTCGGCAATATGCACGACATGCAGGCTGACAGCACCTGGTGTCATCAATGTGGCAGTTTGTTAATCGGCCGGGACTGGTACCGGTTATCAGCCTGGCAACTGGATGAGGCAGGCTGCTGTCTTAATTGCGGCACGCCCTGTGCCGGTGTGTTTGAATCCATGCCCGGTCATTGGGGGCCTCAACGTGTTCTTGTAGATATGGCCTAGCTTGAGAGGTGAGTAACGATGTTGATGCTTGGTTGGTCACTCATTACGGTATTGGTTTTGCTGTGGGTGGCGTTTCGGATTTATAGAAAATATAAATCGCCCAAACTCAAAGTCAGCCCCAGAAAAATGCTGATGGATAAGCTGGTGCGCGATTTTAAATCGCAGTTAGAGCGCGCGGTTGGCGAAGATTATGATGTCTACCCGCATGTCCGGCTTGCCGATCTGCTGGTAATAGCGCCTGACAAGGATAAAAAAGCCCAGCAAATAAAGTCACGGATTGAAGCAACGTCAACCGATCTCGTCCTGACTGAAAAAGCGACCGGGAAAATCGCTTGCGTACTGATTCTGATTCATCAGGACAAACTGGGTAGCAGACAGCAGTTCATCCGCCAGATATGTCAGCAAGGCAAGTTGCCATTTCAGATATTTGATGTCAATAATGCTTTCAGCGACAAACAGATTCGTGAGGCTATCACCCGGTTACTGGAACCGGTGATAACACTGGACGAGAGTCCCAACCATGATATCAAGGTCTACCTTGACCCGGGAGAAGCTGCTCACCAAAGGCAAGAAGCTGAATCGGAGTCGCTGAAGCAGTATGAGAAAAAACCAATGCCCGAGCCAAATCCGGGTGAACAGCAGAACGCTCACAAAGACGAACCAGAGCGGAAGAGGCGATATCAGCAAGTGACAGAAGCTGAACACAGATTGGCAGGACAAGGTCATAAAAAACAGGAGCCAGAGCCAAAGCTGCGTGAGCAATCTCACATAGAGCAAGAAGCCAAGCCGGAGCCGAAAGTGCAGTACCAGCAAACGACAGAAGCTGAGCACAGATTGGCAGGACGAGGCCATAAAAAGCAGGAGGCAGAGCTAAAGCCACGTGAGCGAGCTCACAAACAGCAAAAAGCCGAGCCGGAGTTTGATTTATCTGTCGACTGACAAGGATCCATTAAAATCATGACTAATACTCAAGCCAGGGTAAAAAAACTTCTTAAACCGAGCGAGGTCACTGCCTGCAAGCAACTGGCCGGCTCTGAACTCAATAACAACAAGCGAGCTGCCGCTTTGCTCGCCATTCATCAGGGCAAGACCCACGCACAGGCGGCAGAGACCAGCGGTCTTAGCCTTGGACAGATTAAATATATCGTGACCCGGTTTCGAAAATTGGGTATGAATGCACTGGATGCAGTCAGGGAACGTCCTGAAAATTCAGTAGATACAGCCGTCGAAGTGCCGCTGACCAAAAGCAAAAAAGCCAAGGCTGATAAAAAAGACAAGAAAGCTAAAAAAGATAAGCCTAAAAATAAAGATAAAAAGACAAAGAAAGATAAAAAAGACAAGAAAAAGAACAAAAAAAAGAATAAAAACAAATAATAAGCGTTGGAATTCATACGCTGCGCTTTATCATAACGCAGCTGGTTAAGGATGCCAGGGAGCATCTCAGGGGACGATTGTGAAACCACGCCTTTGGGTCGTTTTCATCAGATCTGTGTTTGCCATTGCTACATTGGCAATGACCACCACCAATCATGCTGAACCGGTTCCGCTGCGAGTAGGTGTTTATAACAATCCGCCCAAACTGATGCTCAACGAACAGCAGGAGCTCAGTGGCATCATGGGGGATTTATTACAGCAAATCGCCAGTCGTGAAAACTGGCGAATCGAGCCCGTCCCCTGCACCTGGAGTGCCTGCCTCCTTATGCTGGAAAACGGCGAACTGGATTTGTTGCCCGATGTGGCGAAAACCGGATCCCGCGAACAGCGCTATCAGTTTCACAGTGAACCGGCATTGATGAGCTGGTCACAGGTCTATACCGCGGACGATGTCAGGCTGGCTAACCTGCTGGAACTGGATGGAAAAACAGTGGCTGTGCTGGAGGGCTCGGTGCAGGAAGACTACCTGCAGAACCTCGCCAGTAATTTTTCTCTTGATGTGAACTGGTTGCCCACCAAAAACCTTGATGCGGCCTTTGATGCTGTTGTTGGCGGGAAAGCCGATGCGGTGGTATCAAGTCATTATTACGGCAATAATAAAATGCAGGCGCTGTCGCTCAACACCACGCCGATTCTGTTTCAACCAGTGCGACTTTTTTACGCCGTTTCCCCTCAGCGAGAAGGTGCCATACTCGAAGTGATCGATGCCTATCTGACTCGCTGGAAACTTATGCCCAGTTCAGTGTATTACCAGGTCTTGGAAAAATGGACGCTGCCAGCAAACAAAACTATCCCCTTGATCATCTGGTGGCTGGTGGCTGCACTGGTCATCATCGTGATGCTGATCGCCGGCTTCAATCAGGTCTTACGCAGACAGGTGAGTCTTAAGACCCGTGACCTGTTCGAGAGCGAGAACCGGCTCAATACAATTCTTAACAGTCTGGATGCGATTGTTTATATCAAAGACCGGCAACATCGTTATCGTTATATCAATCAAAAGATCACTGCTTTGACCGGCCTCAAACCCGAGGCTTTGCTGGGTGAAACCGATGAGAAAATTTTTAACAGGGAAACCTGTCAGCATCTCAGACACAATGATTCGAAAGTGCTTGAGTATGGTGAGCGGCTGGTTGAAGAAGAGGAAGTCAGTGACCTGGAAGCGGGCGGTAAACGCCACTTTTTGTCAGTAAAGATCCCGCTGCGCGATGCCCGCAATAAAATTTATGCGCTGTGCGGCATATCAACCGATATCACCAATAATAAAAAAATGTATGAGCGCCTGCAGGCATTGGAGTTTTCTGATCCTCTGACTGGCCTTCCAAACCGGTTTGAGCTGTTCAGACGTATCGACAAGGTGCTGAAGGAAGACGCCGCAGCGAACGGTGCGGTAATGATGATTGATGTAGATGACTTTAAAATCATCAATGAATCGCGTGGTCATGGTCATGGGGATGAATTGCTGACCCAAATTGCCCAGCGTCTGCTGTCCTTCGATGCGGACAATATCAGTGTGTCCAGAATCAGTTCCGATGAATTTGCCTGTCTGGTTCAGATACCGGCAGAAAAAGACGCGAAACGGCTGACTACCACCATGGCCACTGAAATGAGACAACTTTTGTCGGTGCCTTATCAACTCAGCAATGGACATTACAATGCCACGGTCTGTATCGGCATCGCCTTATTCAGTGATGCCGGTGGTCAGACCGAACGCCTGGTCAGACTCGCAGATCTGGCACTTAATGAAGCCAAGCATCGCGGTCGAAACAGTCAGTGTTTCTTTTATCCGCAGATGCAGGAAGCGATTAACCGTCGCAGCGTGCTGGAAGTCGCATTGCGAGATGCTATCGAGAACCGGCTAATGTCGCTGTATCTGCAACCTCAGGTTAATAAAAACGAAACGATTATCGGCATGGAAGCCTTGCTACGCTGGCATGACAGGGCGATGGGGCCGATTTCACCCACAGAGTTTATCCCGATTGCCGAAGACAGTGGCTTGATCATACCGCTCGGCCAATGGGTTATCGAAATGGCCTGCGAGGTGCTGTCACAGTGGCGGGGCGATTCAGAAAAAGCGGACTGGACGCTGGCCGTCAATATCAGCCCGCGTCAGTTCCGGCACAGCGGCTTTGTTGAACACGTCGAACAGATCATCAGACAAAAGGACATTGATGCCGACAGGCTTAAGTTTGAAATCACTGAAAATCTGCTCATAGATAATCTTGAGCAGGTGGCGGAACGTATGAACAGCCTGCAGTCACTCGGTATTCGCTTCTCGCTGGATGATTTCGGTACCGGCTATGCGTCATTGAGCTATCTCAAGCTGTTACCAATTCATCAGCTCAAGATTGACCAGTCTTTTGTCCGGGAACTGACCCATAACCTGGATGATGAAGCAATTATCAAAACCATTCTTGCACTGGGAGATAGCCTGGAACTGGCAGTGATTGCCGAAGGCGTGGAAACTCAGGAACAGGCCGCAAGACTGAAACAGTTGGGTTGTAACCAGTTTCAGGGGTTTCTGTATGGGCAGCCTGCACCGGCTGATGATTATTTCGAGCAACGTCATTGTGGTTGATCCAGATCATTGAGTCGCGATTTTGCTTAACTCTCCGCTGTTATTGCCGATAACCTCTGCGAGCAGACGACAACATCAGTTCCAGTTGATGCTCGTTTCAAGGTAGAGGCAATGAAGAAAAATTTACCCATAACTGACAACGAAGTTACATTCGAAGAAGAACTCATTTCCACCACTGATCTGAAAGGTGCAATCACGGGATTCAATGCCGCGTTTGAAAAAGTCAGTGGTTTCCCTGGCGATGAAATGCTCGGAAAAAACCACAATCTTATCCGTCACCCGGATATGCCACCGGCGGCATTTGAAGACTTGTGGAATACCATCAAGACCAAAAATCACTGGATGGGTATCGTTAAAAACCGTAGTAAAAACGGTGGTTATTACTGGGTTGATGCCTATATAACACCGATTTTTAACGGTCAGCAAATCGTTGGCTATGAATCGGTCCGTGTTAGACCCAAAGCGGAATACGTTAAGCGGGCACAAACGCTTTACCAGCAAATCAACGCCGGCAAAAAGCCCCGGCTTGGCAGTATCTTCAATCGCTTCGGACTGAAGCATAAAAGTGCGTTAAGCATGAGTGTTGTACTCATGCTGAGCATGATTACCAGCCAACTGGATATCGTTGAGGCATTACCGTTTTTCTTACCCATCATCATTCCGTTGCTGGTTGGTGCAGCATCCTATGGCCTGTTGAACAAATGGGTATTTTCCAGCCTGGACCAGGCATTGAAAGAAGCCCGCAAGGAAGTCGATAATCCGTTGATGGCCATGGTTTATACCGGTAATAATGATGAAATTGGTCAATTGACGCTGGTGAACAAACTGACGCAGGCCAAACTAAACACGGTGCTGGTCAGACTGAGGGATACGGCTTCAAAAATCGACGCGGAAGCGCAGGATACCTTCAGCTCGCAACAGTCCATCATGGAGTCGATCCAGTCACAGGCTTCACAAACCGACCAGGTGGCTACGGCCATGACGGAGATGAGCTCAAGCATTCAGGAAGTCTCGAATAATGCCAGCAGAGCAGCGTCAACGGCATCAGAAGTTGATGACCTGACTAAAGCCAGTGAGCGCAAATCCTCAACGGCGGTCAGTAGTCTTGGTTCGCTGGATGCCGCTTTCAGTGATATCAACAGCATCATTAGTGAACTGGAAGACGACTCCAGTGCCATTAATCCCATTGTCGGTGTTATCAGTGATATTGCCGAACAGACTAATCTGCTGGCGCTGAACGCGGCCATCGAGGCAGCACGGGCAGGAGAGTATGGCCGGGGGTTTGCTGTGGTGGCGGATGAAGTCCGCTCGCTCGCAAGCCGCACTCAGCAATCGACACAAGAGATTTCCAAGCTTATCCAGAAGCTGGATCAGGCAGTCAATAAGGTGGTTTCCGGCATGAAAAAGACACAGGAAACTGCCTCATCAAGCCGCGAAGACATTTCCGCGTCGATTACCTCCGTAACCAGTATCAAGGACAAGGTGCAAGAGCTGAATGATCTTAATACGCTGATAGCGACTGCGGTTGAGGAGCAGAGTGCAGTCAGTGAAGATATTAACC
This sequence comes from Methylophaga sp., assembly GCF_009711715.1. Classification (GTDB taxonomy): domain Bacteria; phylum Pseudomonadota; class Gammaproteobacteria; order Nitrosococcales; family Methylophagaceae; genus Methylophaga. The sequence continues at coordinate 208,731 of NZ_VENF01000001.1, forward strand.
GTAATGTGGTGCAGATCAGTACTGACGCCGAAAGCGTGGTTTCCAACGCCAACCTGGTCAATACCAATGCGGAAAATCTGGCGGAAGAATCATCCGCCTTACTCAATATGATCCGACGTTTCAGTCAGTAATAAAAAAACGGCATTGAGGCAAGTTACTCGCCGCAATGCCGTTTTGTCAGTCAGTGCTGTATGTTTGGTTAACAGTTGCCTTTTTTAGCTTGTCCCGGCGGGCAGAAATGGCCACCATGATGATCATCAATATAAATTTCACCGTGATGACGATCATGACGGTGACCATCTTCATCAGTATTGACTGCAACACCTGCGGCTGCACCGACAGCACCGCCAATCATGGCACCGTCCTTACCGCCAACTTCATTACCTACAGCCGCACCGATGGCACCACCTATGCCGCCTCCGACTGCCGCATCCAGCGTGGATGAGTCATCAGCCAGAATCGGTACTGAAAATAAACCAAAACTTATTAAAATCATCATGAGCTTCATACGAAGTACTTCCACGTTAATGCTTCGTAATATGACAGTTTTTGACAACTAAGTCTGTGATGCTTTTCTGATGTTATGAAAACAGGAACGGCCAATTAGGGAAGTCTTCCATGTTCAAATTTCAGGCACAAAAAAAGCAGTTATCGCTATGCGAATAACTGCTTAATTGTATTTACTTTTTGGCGCGCCCGGGAGGATTCGAACCTCCGACCGCCTGGTTCGTAGCCAGGTACTCTATCCAGCTGAGCTACGGGCGCTAAAGCCGTTTATTATACTAACATTCACTGATGTCCGCAATAATAATTCTGGCGGAGAGCGAGGGATTCGAACCCTCGATAGGGGTTAACCTATACGCCCTTAGCAGGGGCGCGCCTTCAGCCACTCGGCCAGCTCTCCATCAAAGCGGCACAGTATAACAGATGTAATTTATTTGGCTAGTGATAACGTGAAATTAACCGGCATTCGGGTGATCTTTTTCCTGCTGGATGCGATCATAGATTTCTTCACGATGCACAGAGACATCTTTAGGTGCGTCAACACCGATTCTGACTTGGTTGCCTTTGACACCAAGCACATTAACGACAACATCATCACCGATGATGAGGGATTCGCCGACACGACGTGTGAGTATTAACATGATTTTTTCCCCTTTACTCTCAAAAGCAGGCCGAGGTCACCAGGAGAAAACTTGAATTCTTCCATGCAGTAAGGCCTCGTGCCTTGTCCTGTTTAATAAATATTTCCATGTCACAGAGATCTTAAGCGTCTCTTTTAGTGTGGACTGTGACATAGTCGTAACTACTCCACAATCCTGTGTCATTTTATCAGGAAGTTATGTTGTTCGCGAGATAAATGTAACAGTTTAGTGACAAAAATCAGGCAGCTGGATCCTGTTCCAGATTGAAAGCCTTATGCAAAGCACGAACACCTAATTCCAGGTATTTTTCATTGACTACCACGGAAATTTTGATTTCAGAAGTCGAAATCATTTCGATATTAATGTTTTCATCTGCCAGTGCAGAAAACATACTACTCGCAATTCCGGCGTGTGAACGCATGCCGACACCGACGACGGATATCTTGGCAATATGATCATCGCCATTGACTTCACGCGCACCGAGTTTTTCTGCAGTTTTCTCCAGAATCTTCAGTGCCGACTTGTAATCATTGCGGTGGACAGTGAAAGTAAAGTCAGTAGTTGAATCATGGCCGGTGTTCTGGATGATCATATCGACTTCGATATTCTGTGCCGCGACCGGGCCCAGAATTTGCGAGGCGATGCCGGGGTGATCAGGCACACCCAGCACGGTGATTTTTGCTTCATCCCGGTTAAACGCGATACCTGAAATAAGAGCTTGTTCCATTGATGGGTCCTCTGCAGCGATCAGTGTGCCACCACCTTCTGTAAAAGAAGAGAGCACACGAAGCGGAACATTATATTTACTGGCAAATTCGACTGAGCGAATCTGCAATACCTTGGCACCTAAGCTGGCCATTTCCAGCATTTCTTCAAAGGTGATGTGATCGAGGCGACGGGCTTCAGGCACGACGCGCGGGTCAGTGGTATAAACGCCATCGACATCAGTATAGATCTGGCATTCGTCGGCTTTTAAGGCGGCTGCCAGTGCGACTGCCGTAGTATCACTGCCGCCGCGACCCAGCGTGGTGATATTGCCGTCTTCATCACAGCCCTGAAAACCGGCGACGACGACGACTTTGCCCTGTTTCAGATCAGTGCGAATTTTGTCATCGTCAATCTCGGTAATGCGTGCCTTGTTGTGGGCGTTATCGGTTAGGATACGTACCTGACTGCCGGTATAGGACACAGCCGGCATGCCCATCTGCTGCAGCGTCATGCTGAGCAGCGCGATGGTAACCTGTTCGCCGGTCGATAGTAATACATCCAGTTCGCGGCCGCGCGGGTCTTCATTTAACTGTTTGGCTAAATCAATCAGCCGGTTGGTTTCACCGCTCATGGCTGAGACCACAACAACCATATCGTGACCCTGGTTGCGGTAATCGATAACTTTTTTGGCGACTTCTTTGATGCGCTCCACTGAGCCTACGGACGTCCCGCCGTATTTCTGTACGATAAGTGACATGCTTAGTTTTCCAGCTTAGATCCGACCCAGTCTGAGACAGAGGCCAAAGCCGCTGCCAAGTTCTGAGGCTCATTACCGCCGCCCTGTGCCATATCCGGACGACCGCCACCTTTACCACCGACCTGACTGGCTACATGCCCGACCAGATCGCCGGCGCGGATTTTATCGGTAATGTCCTTGGTTACGCCAGCAATAATTGTGATTTTTTCATCCTTGACCGAAGTCAGAACGATAGCAGCACTGCCCAGCTTGTTTTTAAGCTGATCGACTGCTTCACGCAGCGCTTTACCGTCGGCGCCTTCGAGCGTCGAGGCGAGCACCTTGATGCCGTTAATGTCCTTGGCATCATTCGCCAGATCATCACCGGCACTGCTGGCCAGTTTGGCTTTCAGGCTTTCCAGTTCTTTTTCCAGTTCGCGGTTGCGCTGGACCAGGGCCGTGGCTTTGTCCTGCACATTTTCCGGCTTGGCTTTAAGCAGCTCGGAGACCTGCTTCAATGTATTGACAGTGGTGTCAACATAATCCAGCGCAGTCTCACCGGTCACTGCTTCAATCCGACGCACACCGGAGGCAATACCGGCTTCTGCCGTAATCTTGAACAGACCGATATCCCCCGTGTTGCTGACATGGGTGCCACCACAGAGCTCGATTGAGAAATCGCTCATGCTCAGCACGCGCACTTTTTCATCATATTTTTCACCGAACAGTGCCATCGCGCCGCTTTGCTTGGCTTCTTCCAGCGCCATCAGTCTGGTCTCAACCGGGTGATTGAGACGGATCTGCTGATTGACCATGCGTTCGATTTCATGCAGCTGAGCATCCGTCAGCGGTTCAAAGTGAGAGAAATCAAAGCGCAGCCGGTGCGGGTCAACCAAAGAGCCTTTTTGTGTGACATGGTCACCCAGCACTTTACGCAGCGCGGCATGCAGAAGATGTGTAGCGGAATGATTCAGCGCTGTGGCCCGGCGGTTGTTTTCATCAATTTGCGCGGTGACTTTCTGTCCCACCTGGAATCGACCATGCTCACAGCGGCCGATATGGGTAAAGGCTTTGCCTTGCTTGCGGGTGTCGGTCACAGTAAAGCTGGCGGTGTCAGTGGTGATTTCACCATGATCGCCGACCTGACCACCGGATTCGGCATAGAAGGGCGTATTGTCGAGGACCAGAATGCCTTCCTGTCCTTCGGCCAGGCTGTCGACATGTTCACCATTCAGAATAATGTCAGTAATGGTGCCGTCTTCCTGGCTATGTTCATAGCCGCAGAATTCAGTCTCACTGTCGATATTAACCTGTTCGGTCATGCCACCGCCGAACTGGCTGGCACTGCGGGCACGTGAGCGTTGTTCTTCCATCGCACGTTCAAAACCGGCGATGTCGATAGTCAGGCCCCGTTCGCGGGCGATATCGGCGGTAAGGTCAATCGGGAAACCATAGGTATCGTAGAGGAGAAAAACGGTTTCACCCGGAATTTCCTTGTCGGCCATTTCTTCAATCGCCTGGTCCAGAATACGCAGACCGTTATCGAGCGTATCGGCAAAGCGGTTTTCTTCCTGCAGCAGCGCTTTTTCAACCAGCGGCTGTGCCTGGGTCAATTCCGGGAAAGCGTCGCCCATTTCGTCAACGAGTGGCTGTACCAGTTTGTAGAAAAAGGCGTCTTTGAGACCCAGTTTGTGACCATGACGAATGGCGCGACGGATAATGCGGCGCAAAACATAACCCCGGCCTTCATTGGAAGGATGGACACCATCGGCAATCATAAACGAGCACGAGCGGATGTGGTCAGCAATGACACGCAGTGAAAAATTGCTGCTGTCTTGTGTACCGGACAAGGCCTGAATCGCTTTGATGAGGTGCTGGAACAGGTCGATATCGTAATTGTTGTGGACGTTTTGCAGAACGGCAGCCAGACGCTCCAGCCCCATGCCGGTATCGACAGAAGGCTTTGGCAGCGGTGTCAGGGTGCCGTCTGCACTGCGGTTGTATTGCATGAAGACGAGATTCCAGATCTCGATATAGCGGTCGCCGTCCTCTTCCGGTGTGCCCGGTGGGCCACCAGCAACGTCCGGGCCGTGGTCATAGAAAATCTCGGAGCAGGGGCCGCAGGGGCCGGTATCCCCCATGGACCAGAAATTATCTTTGGCACCAATACGGGAGAAACGCTCGGAAGAAATACCGATTTCCTTGAGCCAGATATCGGCAGCCTCATCATCTTCTTCAAACACGGTAACCCAGAGTTTTTCCGGCGGCAGTCCCAGCGTGTCGGTCAGAAATTCCCAGGCGTATTGAATGGCTTCACGCTTGAAATAGTCACCGAAGCTGAAGTTGCCCAACATTTCAAAGAAGGTATGGTGACGGGCAGTGTAACCGACGTTTTCCAGGTCATTGTGCTTGCCCCCGGCACGCACGCAACGCTGGGTGGTCACTGCACGAGTGTAGGCGCGAGTTTCTTGCCCCAGAAAGGTTTCCTTGAACTGCACCATGCCTGCATTGGTAAATAACAGGGTAGGGTCATTGGCAGGTACCAGCGGACTGCTGGGAACCACCTGATGTCCCTTGCCGGCAAAGAAGTCGAGGAACAATTTGCGTATATCAGCGCTACTTTTCATCGTCGGTTACGTTAAAACTTTCCGTTATTTCATCATGAGTAAAACCGCGGTACTGTAAAAACCGTTGCTGTTTGGCCCGGTCTTTAAAGTCTTCAGGGTCATGCTCGCCAAAGCGTTTGCTTCTGACCTCGGCAGCCAGTGCAAACCAGTCAATTTCTGCCTGTTGCAGGCTGTCCGTGATTATGTCGGAGGCCACGCCACGTTCTTTTAATTCCATCCGAATCCGGACACTGCCATAACCGCGATTAATGCGGGAATTGACAAAGCTCTCAGCATATCGCCGATCACTTTGCAGCCCGGCCTGCTGCAGCTTGGCCAGGCTGTCTTCTATTTCAAACTCGTCGAAGCCGGATTTTTTCAGCTTGCGGCTCAGTTCCAGTGCACTATGTTCGCGGCGGGCCAGATAGCTCACTGCCTGTTCACTGGCGGTTTTTTTCACGCCTCGAGATCGTCCTCGACAGCATCGTTTTCAGCGGCTTTCACTTTTTTTTGAGGGAGCAGCAGTTCACGCACTTTCGCCTCAATTTCAGCTGCCATCTCCGGATTTTCTTTCAAGAAGGTGCGGACATTATCTTTGCCCTGGCCGATGCGATTACCGTTATAGCTGTACCAGGCACCGGATTTCTCGACGAGATTCGCCTGAACGCCCATATCAATCAGTTCGCCTTCGCGCGAAATACCCTGACCGTAGAGAATATCGAATTCAACCTGCTTGAACGGCGGCGCCACTTTATTTTTGACGACTTTAACACGGGTTTCATTACCCAGAATTTCATCTCCTTTCTTGATGGCGCCGATACGACGGATATCAAGACGAACAGAGGAGTAAAATTTAAGCGCGTTACCGCCGGTAGTGGTTTCGGGGTTACCGAACATAACACCAATTTTCATCCGGATCTGGTTGATGAAGATGACCAGCGTGTTAGAGCGTTTGATATTGGCGGTCAGTTTACGCAGTGCCTGTGACATCAGCCGTGCCTGCAGACCCATATGACTATCGCCCATTTCGCCTTCGATTTCCGCCTTCGGGGTTAAAGCGGCGACCGAGTCAACGACGACAATATCTACTGCACCAGAGCGAACCAGCATGTCGGTGATTTCCAGCGCCTGTTCACCGGTGTCGGGCTGAGAGACCAGCAGGTCGTCAATATTGACGCCCAGTTTTTCAGCGTAATCCGGGTCCAGTGCGTGCTCGGCATCAACGAAGGCCGCTGTGCCACCGAGTTTCTGCATCTCAGCAATTGCATGCAGCGTCAGTGTGGTCTTACCGGATGATTCAGGACCATAGATTTCGACAACACGACCACGCGGCAAGCCACCGATACCGAGGGCAATATCCAGGCCCAGGGAACCCGTTGAGACAGAAGCAACATCGCGGGCAGCGCCGGCGTCACCAAGGCGCATAACGGCCCCTTTACCGAATTGCTTTTCAATCTGTCCCAGCGCTGCGCCCAGCGCTTTCTTTCTGTTGTCATCCATTTTGCGCCACCCCTGAGTTAATTAACTAAAACCCATGGATTATCCCATAGATATCACTCAGGCTCTAGAGGCTGGAAGGGCTTTTAACAGGTCAGAGAGAATTACTCAAAAAATCAACTGTCTGCAGCCATTTTTATTAGCCCGGCCAGTGCTGCGAACACAGCCTGTCTGCGTATTGATTCGCGATCACCGCTGAACTGGTAGCAGATGCTGTGGACGCCGCCGTCTCGGCTGCCCCAGCCAACCCAAACGGTGCCAACCGGCTTTTGCGCAGAACCACCACCCGGTCCGGCAATGCCGGTAATGGCGATACTGAAATCGGCGCGTGAAAATTTCAACGCGCCGAAAGCCATTTCTTCAACCACCGGTAAGCTGACTGCACCATTTTTTTCCAGCGTTGCCGCTTCCACACCCAGTTGGTCTTGTTTGGCTTCATTACTATAAGTGACAAAGCCGCGGTCAAACCAGACCGAGCTGCCGGCCAGATCAGTACAGCATTTCGCGACCCAGCCGCCAGTGCAGGATTCGGCAGTGGCCAGCATTTTGCCTTGCTGAATCAGGCATTCAGCGACTTGTTCAACCTGTTCATTGAGTGAAGCGTCAGAAATTTTTTTCATGATATAAACTATGCCGATGACTCAATCTCAAAATCATACACCGATGATGCAGCAGTATCTGCGTATCAAGGCGGAACACCCTGATTATTTGTTGTTTTATCGCATGGGTGACTTTTACGAGCTGTTCTTCGACGATGCGCACAAAGCTGCAGAACTGCTTGATATTACCCTCACAGCCCGTGGTAACAGCAACGGTGCACCGATTCCGATGGCCGGTGTGCCGTACCATGCTGCAGACAGTTATCTTTCAAGGCTCATCAAGCTGGGTGAGTCAGTGGCGATTTGCGAACAGGTCGGTGATCCTGCCAAGAGCAAGGGGCCGGTTGAAAGAAAAGTGGTCCGGGTTTTAACGCCGGGCACACTGACTGAAGAAGCGCTGCTCGACAGCCGTAATGAGAATCTGCTGGTTGCGGTGAGCGAATACAAAGGCCGCTTTGGTCTGGCCTCGGCGGAAATAAGTAGTGGCCGCTTTATTGTCACGGAAATTGAATCGGCCACTGATTTACGCGCGGAGCTGGCACGATTACAACCGGCCGAACTGTTGATCTGTGATACCGATGTCGCTGCCTACCCGCAGTTTGAAAAACGCCTGCGGCCTTTACCGGACTGGCATTTTGAACAAAAAGCTGCACGCAGGCGGCTTTGCGAGCATTTCAAGGTGTCGGACTTGAAAGGTTTTGGCTGTGATGATCTGGAACTGGCTGTCAGCGCCGCGGGGTGCCTGTTGAATTATGCCCAGCAGACGCATCGCACTGCCTTGCCGCATTTGCGTCAGATCATGGTGGAGTATGCCAGTGACAGTATCCGGCTGGATCCGCAGTCGCGACGTAATCTGGAACTGGAACAGAACCTGGCAGGCCGGCGAGAGAACACGCTGATTTCAGTGCTGGACAGAACCGCAAGCCCGATGGGCGCGCGTTTGTTGAGACGCTGGCTGATGCGGCCGATTCGTGATACCCGGATTTTGAAACAACGTCAGGAAGGCATTCAGCAGTTTATCGATCAGCAGAGTGCGGCAACATGCCATCAGCTGATGCGTCAGCTTGGTGATATTGAGCGGATTTTGTCCCGTGTTGCACTGCGTAGTGCCCGACCGCGGGATTTGATGCACTTGCGGCGGATGCTTGAGATGCTGCCGGAAATGCATGCCATGTTAAAACCGATGACCAGTCTGCATCTGCGTCATCTGGATCGCACTTTGGGCCACTTCAGCGAGCTTAAGCAATTACTGCAGAATGCGATCCTGGATGAGCCGCCGGTATTAATCCGTGACGGCGGTGTGATCAGACCCGGTTATAACGACGAACTGGACCGGCTTCGCGATCTGCACCATAACGCCAGCGGTTTTCTCGATGTGGTGGAAAAGAAAGAACGCGAACGCACTGGTGTCAGTAGTCTCAAGGTCGGCTACAACCGAGTGCACGGCTACTATATTGAACTCAGCCGCGCTCATGATATAGAAGTGCCGACGGAGTATGTGCGCCGGCAGACCCTGAAGAATGCAGAACGCTATATCACGCCGGAACTGAAAAGCTTTGAAGAGCAGGTTTTAAGCGCCAATGAAAAAGCGCTGGCGCTGGAAAAATCCCTTTATGAGGAATTGTTCGACAAGCTGGCCCCGGAATTACCAGCCCTGGAGCAATCTGCTGCTGCACTGGCTGAGCTGGATGTGCTGGCTAACCTGGCGGAACGCGCCGAAACCCTGGACTACGTGGCTCCCTCATTTACCGATGAAACAGGCATTGACATTGAGGCCGGACGCCATCCGGTGGTAGAGACCAGTCAGTCTGTCCCATTCTGTGCCAATGATCTGAAGCTGACTGACAAGCAGCCCATGCTGATCATTACCGGTCCCAATATGGGGGGCAAGTCGACTTATATGCGCCAGACTGCACTGATTGTGCTGATGGCGCACATGGGTAGTTATGTACCGGCGAACAGGGCGCTTATTGGTCCGGTTGACCAGGTCTTTACCCGCATCGGGGCATCCGATGATCTGGCATCCGGACGTTCTACATTCATGGTGGAAATGAATGAAGCCGCCAATATTCTGAACAATGCCAGTAAGCACAGTCTGGTGCTGATGGATGAGATTGGACGTGGTACCAGCACCTTTGATGGCCTTGCTTTAGCCTGGTCCTGCGCTGAAAAGCTGATTCGTGATATCGGTGCCTACACGCTGTTTGCGACCCACTATTTCGAAATGACGCAGTTGCCTGATTTGTTTGAACAGGCGCGCAATGTCCATCTCGATGCGATTGAGCATGGCGATAAAATTGTGTTTCTGCATCAGCTGAAAGAGGGAGCCGCCAACCAGAGTTACGGCTTACAGGTAGCGCAACTGGCCGGGGTGCCGGGCGATGTGATCTCTGCAGCCAGAGTAAAACTGCAACAGCTGGAACAGCATCGCTACCAGGGCGAAGCGCGCAGGAATCTGCCACAGCCGGATTTGTTTACCAGCGATAGCGCGGAATCAGAACTGGAGAAACGCCTGCAGCAGATTGATCCTGATGATTTGAGCCCGAAGCAGGCGCTGGAATTAATCTATGAACTCAGGAAGCTGTCGAAAGCGGATTGCTGATGGTGTGGTTCAGCACCGTCCGCAGGTGACCCTAATCAGCGTCATCTGCGGATATCGCTGTCCTCAGTGCAAGTGTTGCTTTTTGGCATTCATAAATTCGCCCAGTTTTTCGGGGCGGGGTGGCATCTGCACATGAAAACCCTGGGTTTCCAGGTTGTTAATGACCGTCGATACATCTTCCCGCGCCAGGGGGCGCTCCGGACTTAACTCCAGTTCCATCACAAAAAGCGGCTCTTTACCCATCGAATCGTAGAGCGATTGCGGTATGTCAGAAAAATCGTCTTTTTTGGCAATGTAAAGATACAGCTCGTCTTTCTTGGTACTTTTATAGATATAGGTTTTCATCTTGCTTGATGTACTAAATAATCAGGAAATCGGCGGATGGTAAATGATTTGCACCACGGTGCCGGCCGGGTCAAAACAATAGAAACTGCGGGCGCCATCACGGTGAGTACGCGGTGCATTTCGCATTTTAACGCCTTTTGACTGCAGATACTCAAACCAAAGGTCGACTTCATCCATAGTCGGGATAATAAAACCGATATGATCCAGTTTCTGCTGTTCCTGTGGTGCTGGCGTTACTTCAGCCCGGTGCAATGCCAGGTTGTCATTGCCCGAAGTCAGGTAGACATTGTCTTCATCCGGTCGCCACTCGACTTTCATGCCCAGGTAATCCACATAAAACTGCTCACAGGCAGGGAGATCTGTCACAAACAGGGCAATATGACGCATGCCACCGGTTTTGCCGGGTCGTTCCATTACGCTTCTCCAAATACTTGCTGACAGCATTGCTGCCAGATTTCTGAACCAAATTGGTGTTCAATGACCAGCGGCAGGGCAACGGAACCGCAATGCAGTAATTTGTCATGAAAGACTTTCAGTTCCTCGCCATCAGCAGGTTTGACGATATTACGCAACGCGTTAATGAGCGCCCAGCCCACGGCATAGCTCATCGGCACGGTCGGTGCCTGACTGTACCAGTTACATTCACCAATGGCCTGGGCTTTGCTGAAACCGAGTTTGTCGACCATTTCCTCAGCGGCCTGCTCCAGGCTCCACTCGCCGGTATGCAGATTGACATCAATGATAATCCGCAGGGCCCGCCAGAGCCGGTCTCTGAGCATGACGATCTTCTGGCCGCGGTAGCGGTCAAATCCCTGTTCCAGCATCATTTGCTCGCAGTACAGTGCCCAGCCTTCGTAGAGCGTCGCGCAGGGGAAAAGCCTTCGCAGCAAACCAGACCCCTGGTCAGACTGATTAGCGGTTACGAACTGCAGGTGATGACCCGGCCAGGCCTCATGCACACTGGTCTGAGCGATGGCCGCAAAATTATGCTCCCTGAGTTCAGCATCACGACTGACCGGTGTCACGTAATAGAATGCACTCTGGCTGAGGTCGGCAATGCTGGGCTCGAGATAGGCCGCAAAGGGAATCTGATGACGTAAAAAGACCGGCGTGTCGACGACATTTAGGTGTTGCCTGCCGGGGAGGGTAACCAGAGCATGTTGTTTTAAAAACTCCCTGGCGGCCTGCATTTCCTGTTGGTAGCTTTCAAGCAGCTGGCTCGATGTTGGATGATATTCACGCACCTGTTCCAGTGTCAGGCCGGAATCAGTCTCCGCCTTAAGCAATTCAGCGCGGGTTTGTTCAAACAGCTTTTCACCGAACTGCCTGAGACGGAGGGCACTGACCGGGAGAAAATGGCGGTAATGCAGCAGGCGTTCAAAATGCTCACGGCCACATGCAAAATCACCCTGCACACGACCATTAAGGCGAGTAAGTGAGTGATGCAGATCTTCCATCGCTTTGCCGGCTTCCTGCAGCGCGGTATCAATAGCTTCATGCTGTAACAGGGCTTTCTGTACGCGGGGGTGATCAGAGAGTTCATGGCAGAACTGCACACCCGCCTCACATTCCTGCGTTGCCATTTGTAACCAGACCGGTGGAATAATTTCTGGCCGGAGATTGAGATAGGTTTTGGCTTCGCGGACACGGCCGGGAATTTTCTGCAGCCGCGACAGTAAGGCCTGACTGAAGCTTTCCAGCGGTCTGATTGTCAGTTGATGCAGGGCATCAATGGGCAGAAAACGAGTCGGGTCGCGATAGCGCCAGTCATGTTCCATCATCATGTGATGTTCCAGCAGCGCCCAACCATGTAAAACACGGAAATTGAGCAGCCGGTCGGGATCCAGCGACGTGGCGTCAATTTCATCCAGTGCTGCCAGACATTTTTCATTGAGCACCAGTTGAATGCCCTGGCTGGCATCGTCGCAGGGTGTCAGTTCACCGGCATAGTCTTCAACACCGGCGTCCAGCGCTGTTTCCGGATTAAATCGACACCAACTGGCGAGATAGCTTTCCTGTATACGGTCAAATGTCTGACTGTTATCAGTCGACATCAATGATCTCGTAGTCATGGGTAATGGTGGCGGTTTTGGCCAGCATCAGGGTGGCTGAACAGTATTTCTCTGTAGACATTTTAATAGCACGCTCCACAAAATTCGGTTTGACGTCTTTGCCGGTGATTTTGTAGTGAACATGAATGTTGGTATAAACCTTGGGGACTTCCTCACTGCGTTCACCATCGACTTCAACCACACAGTCTCTGACATCCTGACGTGATTTTTTCAGAATTTCCACCACATCAAACGCCGTGCACCCCCCCATGCCGAGCAGCAGCAGTTCCATCGGGCGCATGCCGGTGCCATGACCGCCGGCTTCTTCCGGACCGTCCATCACAACAGTGTGGCCGGTACCTGACTCGCCCAGAAACATGACATCCTCAACCCATTTCACTCGTGCTTTCATTAAAATGTTTCCCAAAGTTGATAAATAACTTTAATTTTGCCATATTTGTGAAATCGAAAACGAATTATAACCGTTTGCGGCTGTATACTTCTCCCGAGTTATTAATTGGAATATTGGATGGAATATCACAAACACAAAGCACTCGAAGAAGGTCTGGCCGACTTCTTTCACAGCTGCCACAGTAAATTTTATCCTGCAAAAAACATCATTATCCGCCCCGGTGACCCTGCGGATACCCTCTATTACATCCGTGAGGGCTCTGTCACCGTCTGCATGGAAAATGAAGAAGGAGAAGAACTGATTGTGGCTTATCTCAATCAGGGTGATTTCATCGGTGAAATCGGCTTCTTTTCCGAGGTCGGCGACAGAATGGTGACCATTCGTGCCAAGACCGATGTCAGGACAGAAGAGATTTCTTATCAGCAGATTCGTAATCTTGCTGATACTCAACTCAGTAGTTGTTATGCCTTTTTGCTCTACACCCTGGGTGAGCAAATGGCCAAGCGATTACTATCCACAACCCGCAAAGCCACTGACCTGGCATTTCTTGATGTGGCCGGACGGGTCGAAGCTGCGCTGGCTGAACTGTCAGCTCAGCCAGATGCTATTCGTCATCCCCACGGTACACAGATCAAAGTCACGCGTCAGGAAATCAGCCGTATGGTCGGCTGTTCCCGCGAAATGGTCGGTCGCGTATTAAAAGAGCTGCAGGAAGGTAGCAAAGTGTGGGCCCACGGCAAAACCGTGATTGTCTATGATGAACTGCACCGCGGTACCACACCGGTCATCAAGAAGCTCTAAATTTCAAAAGCGTATTAGAAAAACAGCTTTTCGAGCTGTTGCCCCGGGTCGTCTGCGCGCATAAATGCTTCACCGACCAGGAAGCCATTCACATCGTTGTCTCGCATCAGCTTGACATCATCGGGCGTGTGAATGCCGCTTTCGGTCACTACAATATGACCTTCGGGGATGCGCGGGAGTAAAGCGAGGGTAGTATCCAGTGAGGTTTCAAATGTCCGCAGATTGCGGTTATTGATACCAATCAGTGGCACATTCAATACCAGTGCGCGCTCCAGCTCATCCAGGTCATGTACTTCAACCAGTACGTCCATACCCAGTTGCAATGCAAGCTGGCTCAGATTTTCCAGCTGGTTGTCATTGAGCGCAGAAACGATCAGCAGAATACAGTCAGCGTTGATGGCGCGGGCTTCAAAGACCTGGTAGGGGTCGATAATGAAATCCTTGCGAATGACTGGCAGTGAACAGGCTTTGCGTGCCTGTTGCAAATACTCCTCATGGCCCTGGAAAAAGTCTCGATCGGTCAGTACCGACAGGCAGGTCGCACCATGACGTGCATAGCTTTCCGCAATTTCAGCGGGCTTGAAATCTTCACGCAGCAGGCCTTTGCTGGGTGAGGCTTTCTTGATCTCAGCAATCACGCCTGGCTGACCATCTGCAATGTTGCGTGACATCGCTTCAGTAAAGCCACGCGGTTCATCAGCATGCTCAGCCAGTTGCTGCATTATTGCCAGAGGAATCTTCTTGCCGCGTTCAGCAACTTCTTCCTGCTTGCGTTCAAGTATCTTGACCAGAATGTCGGGGGTATTTTCACTCATAATTATCTTCTAGCTTCTGCTGCTGACAATCAGCGCGTTCAGTTTCTGTGAGGCTGCACCAGAATCGATGGCTGCTGCGGCTAGCTCGACACCCTGTTCCAGGCTGTCGGTAATATCAGCGGCATAAATGGCCGCGCCGGCATTCAGTACAACAATATCTCTGGCCGGGCCCGTTTCACCATTAAACACAGCCTTGATAATGTCCAGACTGTCATTGGCATTTTTGACTGACAGGCTTTTTACATCGCTGCGGCTCATGCCGAAGTCTTCCGGCTTGATAATGTAACTGTGGATTTCGTTATTTTTAAGTTCGGCCACATGGGTCTCAGCGCCAATGCTGATTTCATCGAGGCCATCTTCGGCATGCACAACCAGGACATGTTGACTGCCCAGCTTTTGCAATACTTCGGCCATGGGCACGACCCATTTCTTATCAAACACGCCCAGGACCTGATGCGATGCCCGGGCAGGGTTGGTCAACGGGCCGAGCAGGTTGAACACAGTGCGCACGCCCATTTCGCGGCGAGGGCCAATGGCATGTTTCATGGCACCATGATGCTTCTGTGCGAACATAAAACCGACGCCTACCGTTTCGATGCAATGCTTGACCTGTTCCGGTGTGAGCTCCAGGTTCACACCGGCCGCTTCCAGCACATCGGCACTGCCGGAACTGCTGCTGATAGAGCGGTTACCGTGCTTGGCCACCCGGGCGCCGGCTGCTGCTACGACAAAGGCACTGGCGGTGGACACATTAAATGTGCTGGCTCCATCCCCACCGGTGCCACAGGTATCCACCACATGATCACCCTGAATATCGACAGGGGTGGCCAGCGAGCGCATGACCTCGGCTGCAGCCGCAATTTCAGTGACCGTCTCACCTTTCATACTCAGACCAATCAGGAATCCCCCGATCTGAGCCGGTGTCGCCTGACCTGTCATGATTTGATTCATCACATCCCGCATTTGCTCTGCGCTCAGATCCTGACGCTGGGTGATGAGTTTTAAAGCGGCTTGAATATCCATGCACTGATGTCCTATCGATCCAGGAAGTTTTTCAGTAGTTCGTGACCCTGTTCGGTCAGGATCGATTCGGGGTGGAACTGCACACCTTCAATGGGCAGGGTTTTGTGTTCGATACCCATGATTTCATCCATTTCACCATCTTCAGTTTCAGTCCAGGCGGTGATATTGAAACAGTCCGGCAGCGTCTCTTTTTTAATGACCAGGGAGTGATAACGGGTCGCTTCCAGCGGATTATTAAGGCCGCGGAACACACTGCTATTGTTGTGATAGACCTTGGATGTTTTACCATGCATGATTTCGCGGGCGTGAACCACGTCACCACCAAAAACCTGACCAATGGCCTGATGGCCGAGACAAACACCCAGTATAGGTTTTTTACCGGCAAAGTGCTTGATGACAGCCATTGAAATACCCGCCTCATTGGGTGTGCAGGGGCCCGGCGAGAGCACGATTTTATCCGGGTTCAGTGCCTCAATATCTTCAATGGTAATTTTGTCATTGCGGTGTACGACGACTTCCTGACCTAATTCAGCAAAGTACTGCACTAGGTTGTAGGTAAAAGAGTCGTAGTTATCGATCATTAACAGCATAAGTGTGTCCCGGCTTAGCGCTCAGCATGCGGATCGGCTTCAAGGCCGGCTTCCGCCATGGCAACAGCACGGAAGATAGCTCTTGCCTTGTTCATGGTTTCTTTCCATTCCAGTTCAGGAATCGAATCATAGACGATACCGGCCCCGGCCTGAATATGCAGCGTGTTATCTTTAATCACGGCCGTGCGGATGGCAATCGCCGTATCCATATTGCCGGACCAGGACAAATAACCGACCGCACCGGCGTAGACGCCGCGTTTGACCGGTTCGAATTCATCAATGATTTCCATGGCCCGAACCTTGGGCGCACCACTGACAGTGCCGGCCGGGAAAGTGGCGCGCAGGGCGTCGATGGCTGACATGCCCTCCAGTACCTTGCCGGTCACATTAGACACGATGTGCATCACGTGTGAGTAGCGTTCGATAACCATTTTGTCTGTCAGTTCAACCGTACCGGTCTGGCTGACACGGCCAATGTCATTCCTGCCCAGATCAATCAGCATCAGATGCTCGGCCAGTTCTTTCGGATCGGCGAGCAGTTCCTGTTCCAGCGCAATATCTTCCTCTTCGGTCTTGCCGCGACGGCGGGTACCGGCTATCGGTCTGACCGTGACTTCCTGATCTTCCATCCGTACCAGAATTTCCGGTGATGAACCGACGACATGGAAGTCTTTGAGGTTCAGATAGTACATATACGGTGATGGATTCAGCGTACGCAAAGCGCGGTACATATCAACCGGCTGGGCCGCGAATGGTATCGACAGACGCTGTGACAGCACCACCTGCATAATGTCACCGTCATTGATGTACTGCTTGGCTTTTTCTACAGCAGCAATGAAGCCATCGTGGGTAAAGCCGGAAACAAAGTCTTCTTCGTTAACCCGGCGTCTTTCCCCTTTGCGCTGAAACTTGGGCGTGGTGTTACGCAGCGTCAGAATCAAATCATCAAGGCGAGTCTGAGCGCGTTCATAAGCTTTATCCTGTGACGGATCGGCATGAACGATCAGGTAAAGACGGCCACTGAGGTTATCGAACACGACCAGTTCATCCGAGACCATCAGCATGATATCCGGGCACGCCAGTGGATCGGGGGCAGGAGAATCGCCCAGCCGGGTTTCCACATAACGAACCGTGTCGTAGCCAAAATAGCCGACCAGACCACCGTTAAACTTGGGCAGATGGCCAATATCCGGTACTTTGAAGCGTTGCTGGAACTGTTCAACCCAGCTCAGCGGATCGTCGCTTTTATCGGTTTCGATAATCTCGCCCTGATGCTCAACGCTGATATCAAAGCCGTGAATACGGACAACCGTTTCACAGGGCAGGCCGATAATCGAATAACGTCCCCATTTCTCACCACCCTGAACGGATTCGAATAAATAAGAGTAGGGCGCATCGGCCAGTTTAAGGTAAGTACTGAGCGGCGTATCAAGATCAGCCAGTACTTCCCGTGCCAGCGGGATGCGGTTGTAGCCTTCAGCGGCCAGTTGTTCGAATTCTGCCTGTTTCATCGCTTCTTTCTAAAATAAGCCTTCCAGCTCTGCAAAACTATCTATCACGGCATCCGGTCCGGTGCTGCGAATATCGACACCGTGATTGTAGCCGTAGCTCATACAAACAATTCTGAATCCGGCAGCGCGGGCAGCTTTGACATCGCTGATGGAGTCGCCAATCATCAGTGCTTTGTCGGTGCTGACTCCGAAAAATTCCGCGCCATAAAGCAGCGGTGCCGGATGAGGTTTTTTCTGCGGCAGACTGTCGCCGCTTATCACCACATCAAAAAAATACCGAATTCCCAGAGAGTCGAGAATCGGCAGGGTGAATGCTTCATCTTTATTAGTGACACAGCCCATTTTGATTTGCTGGGACTGCAGCCACCGGAGACCGGTCATAACATCGGGATAGAGATGACTGAGCCGGCAACTGTTATCTTTATACAGTGACATGAATAGCGGCGCAGCTTTGGCATACAGCGTCGCGTCAGGTTCGTCATCCATATCACCGGTAAGGGCACGCTTTATCAGTTTTTCAACGCCATTGCCCACCCATTGTCTGACTTCGCTTTCTGTGCAGGCCGGATAGTTCAGCGTTTCAAGCATGCGGGCCGCACACCAGGCCAGATCCGGCACGCTGTCTACCAGCGTGCCGTCCAGATCGATCAGCACGATCTCGGGTTTGTTTAAGCCCATTAAGGTAATTAAACGTTGGCTTTGGCCAGTTCCTCACGCATTTCCGCGATAATGCTTTCGTATTTGTTCGGATCGCTGTCTTTGGCAGCACCGAAGACGGCGGAACCGGCAACAAAGGTGCGGGCACCGGCTTCAGCAATTTCACGAATGTTTTTGACGTTAACACCGCCATCAATTTCCAGATCGATGTCATAGCCGCTTTCGTCGATCATCTTGCGGGCCTGGCGCAGCTTATCCAGCGTGTGCGGGATGAATTTCTGGCCACCGAAACCGGGGTTCACGGACATAAGCAGGATACGGTCGACTTTGTCCAGCACGTGTTCGGCCAGCGTCAGCGGTGTTGCCGGATTGAATACCAGACCGGTTTTACAGCCTTCGGCTTTGACCAGTTGCAGACTCCGGTCGATATGTTCTGAGGCTTCCGGGTGGAAAGTGATGAATGTCGCGCCGGCTTTGGCAAAGTCGGGAATGATACGGTCAACCGGCTTAACCATGAGATGCACGTCGATTTCATGAGCAACGCCGTGTTTACGCAGTGCGTCACAGACCAGGGGACCAATGGTCAGGTTGGGCACGTAGTGATTGTCCATGACGTCGAAGTGAACAATGTCCGCACCGGAGGCCAGTACGTTGTCGACTTCTTCACCCAGGCGGGCAAAGTCGGCAGACAGAATAGATGGAGCAATTTTAAATTCAGCCATGTTGTTCTCTCTTAAAACTTTAGGTTTAGAAATGCTGTATAAACCCTATACTTTACCGTATCAGGTCTCATTTTTCAGCTTTTGAAAAGATTCTGCAGTGATTATACTGAGCTGTGCGTTATTAACAGGATGGAGCGTAGTTTGCGAAACGTTTTAAAAAGCGGTCTTCTGGCGCTGGTGATGCTATTCAGCCAGCCTTTGGCGGCCGCTGACGATAATGCGGAAACAACGCAGACCGACTGGTCAGTTTTGCGTCAGAGCGGCGAGATTAACGGCTATCTGACGCTGCCGGTCGGCGATAGCATGATTGATGCAACGCTGATACCGGATCGCCTGGGACAATCTTACGGTAAAGTGTTGATTCTCCATGACAGTAACGACGGCATAGACAGCCCCGGGCTGATTAAGACGCTGCGACTGGGCTTGCCTGACTCGGGCTGGACAACGATGACTGTTGCCTTGTCCTATTCTCAGGACCCCGGTATCTATCTTGCCACGAGCCCGGCATCGGCTGCGCAACCGACCCTGGCTGCCAGTGAGGCGATGCCAAGCCCCCCGGAAGAAAATATCGTTACGGAAGCTGACACAGGCAGTGACAAACAATTGCCTCCGGATAATGCCGCTCGGGTCAGTGCGGCGCTGGCTTATCTGAATGCCCAGCAACCCGGCACCACCGTGATTCTCGCTGTGGGCGAAGCAGCAAAGCTGGCAGATGCGCTGGCGGCACAACTCGGCGAGCAGCGCGGCCTTATCTGGATTCGTCCCGATGTTGCGCTTGATACTTTGCCTGCCATTATGCCCATACTTGATATCGCACCGACGGTGCCCGGTCGGATGAACGAAAAGGCTACAGGGCGACGTGTTTTTATGCAGCAGCAACAACAGGCCGCCAATTATGCTCAGCGGTTGATAAGCGGCGCCGGCTATCGGTTTTACGGCTTTGAACAGCGGGTATTGAGTTATGTTCGTGGCTGGCTGGCAGCACAGTTTGTGCCTGAGGCCGACAGTTGATGCGTATTTATGGCGACGGCACGCTGGTACATCAGGCCCAGACTGATGAAGGTATCATTGAAGTGGTCGATAGTGGTGACAGCCGTTCGCTGCATTTCGGCACATTCCCCCGTCAGAGCAGTATGCGTTTCAGCGATCCTACCTACCTGGAGCTGAGCTATACACAGGCGATGATGGGCTGCCTGTTACTGAATCCTTCTCCACAGCGGGTTTTAGTTATCGGTCTGGGTGGTGGCTCCGTAGTCAAGTTTCTGCTCCATCATTTCCCGCAATGCCGGATTGATGTGGTGGAATATCGCCGTGATGTGATTGAAGTCGCCGCGCGTTATTTCGATGTGCCCCTGACGGATCCTCGGCTCAACATCATGCAGGGGGATGGCTATCTGCACGTCAGTCAGCTGTTTTATGAGACTGATCTGAGCTACGACCTGTTACTGGTTGATGCCTATGATCACAACGGTATGGCGGCCAGTGTCGGGGTACAGGCCTTTTTTGATGCCTGTGCAGGGATTATGAGCTCAGACGGGGTGATGAGTATCAACCTCTGGGGAAGTGACCGCTCGACATTCAATACCACCATGCAGCGGATTAACCAGAGCTTCGCCGGTCGATCAATGCTTCTGCCGGTGGAAAACAAGGGTAACGTGATTGCCCTCGCAACTCAATTTGAAGTGAGTCATCGGGATCTCAAACTGTTGCGGGGCAAAGTTGATGAGCAGGAAATGCGTTACCGGATAAATCTGCCCAAGGCGCTGCAGAATCTGATCCGGCAGAACCGTAATTTCATCAGCCGACTGTTTGCCTGATGTCAGATCCGATCTTTCTTCATCTGGGCCTGCTGCTGGTGACGGGCCTGCTGTTCAGTCTGCTGGCCGCGCGTTTCAATCTGCCCAGGATTGCCGTCTATGCATTGGCAGGGCTCATCTGGTCGCAGGATTTACTGGGCGGGGTTTTCAATCTGCAACTGGGCAACTGGTCCGGGATGCTGACCCAGACGGCGCTGGCGCTGATTGCTTATTTGATCGGTGGCTCGGTGACAGCAAGACAGCTCAAAAGACTCGGTAATACCATTGTGTTTTGCACCGCTGGTGAAGTGCTGGGCGCAGCGATTATGGTTTTTGTCGCTGTCTGGCTTTTTCTGTCAGGGCAAGCACAGGCATTGCTGGTTGCAGCTGCACTGTCGGTGTTGGCCGCCAGCACGGCACCGGCGGCAACCGTGGCAGTAATACATGAGTATCGTAGCCGGGGGCCACTGACTACCTCACTGTTAGGCGTAGTCGCACTTGATGATGCGGTCGGCATTATTCTGTTTTCACTGTTGCTGGTTGTCACTACCGGCATTAGTTTTACCGGTGCAATGTCGGTGGCAGCCGTGGAAGTCGGTGGTGCTTTGCTTTTAGGTGCCGTTATGGGCTGGGCGCTGGCGTTTTTCGGCAATCGCGTTCGCAACCCCCATTTCTTTCTGCCGATGGTGTTGAGTGCCATTTTACTATCGCAGGGGCTGGCACAGATCTGGCATTGCTCGCCGCTGCTCACAGCTATGACCCTTGGGTTTGTCGGTCGCGCTACATACAAGTCCGGTGGCGAGCGATTACTGGCGCCGGTTGAGTATCTGGAGGAACTGGTTTTCTTGGTTTTTTTCACGCTGGCTGGCGCGCATTTCAATTTGAATGTGCTGCTGGGCGGGGCTGAACTGGTGGTGATTTACGTGTTAGCCAGGGTTGTTGGCAAAATTGCCGGTACCAATCTGATGGCACGCTTTACCGATGCACCGCCTGCAGTGAGACGTTATATCGGACTTGGTGTTGTTCCGCAGGCGGGCATTGCCATTGGTCTTGCGTTGTCATTGCTCAATCATCCTGCCTTTGCTGACACGGGGCTGTTGATCGTCAATGTGATTCTCGCCAGCACCTTGATTTATGAACTGCTGGGTCCATTTGCTACCCGCTATGCCCTTCGGCAGGCCGGAGAAATAAGTGAGGAGGGCAGGTATGACTGAACGCATTATTACACTGAGTGTGACGGAGTGGCTGCAGAAACATCCTGCCATGCTGGTGTCGGTTTCACCCGACACAGACATACTGGACATTGTCAGAGCCATGCTCGCCCATGAGTCGCGCGATGCCTATGTGATTGAAAATGGCCGTGTGCGGGGACACCTCAGCTTTAACAAACTGGTCAATCACTTGTTCAGTCACGACCGTCCGGTGCATTCTCACAGGCAGTTATTTGCCCGCGTTTCTGCGGCCACAGCCGAAGAGTTAATGGATCCGCACTTTGCCTATTGCCGTGAAGATGAACAAATCAATCAGATTTTGCACAGACAGTTGCAGTGTGACGTCAGTGATTTGGTAGTATTAGCAACGGATAACACCCCAATCGGGGTCATTAAACTGACTGAAGTAGTGCGGGAAAGTCTTCAATGAAAAAATTGTCAGTCTCTGCTTTGTTAATGCTGTCTTTGCTTGCCTGGCAGTTGCCGGCTTCGGCTACCGGTGATTATCAGCTGCTGATCAAACGTTCAGAACAGCGCCTGATTGTGCAAAAAGACGGAAAACCGGTACGCACCTTCCATGTGGCGCTCGGCAGCGGCGGAAGAAGTGGCAAGCTCCAGGCCGGCGATCGTAAGACCCCGCTGGGCGAATATCACATCGTTCAGGTTCGCGACAGTGACCGTTTCCATCTTTTTATTCAGCTCGACTATCCCAGTGTCCGTGATGCGATTAACGCGCTTAAAGCTGACCGGATAAGCAAAGCGGAATATCGCAAGATCCTTGACGCCCATATCTTCGGTCAGCTGCCACCCCAGAATACCTCTCTGGGCGGTGCCATCGGCATTCATGGCATTGGTGAAGAAACCAAAGATAAATTGGAAATCCATCAACTGGCAAACTGGACCCAGGGTTGTATCGCACTTCGTAACAACGAAGTCGAACAATTGACCCGCTATATCGATAAAGGCACGACCGTCACCATCACTGACTGAGCTGTCGTTAAATCCCTGCTTCAGGTGTCTGAATTTGGTAGAATAATGCCAATTTCTGTTCGACTCCCCCCGAGGACCTGATGCAAGCCGCACCCGACCTGTTTTCCTATCGTAAATTCTGGGCCCACCGTTTTGGTGTTGCGCCAGAATTACCGATGTCACGTGAAGAAATGGATGCGCTGGGCTGGGACTCCTGCGACATTATTATCGTGACCGGTGATGCCTATGTGGATCACCCGAGTTTTGGTATGGCCCTGATTGGACGGCTGCTGGAGTCACATGGTTTTCGTGTCGGCATTATTTCGCAGCCTGACTGGACCAGCGCTGAAGACTTCCAGAAGCTGGGCAGACCCAATCTGTTTTTCGGCGTGACCGGCGGCAATATGGATTCGATGGTCAACCGCTACACCTCGGATCGCAAAATCCGTAGCAATGATGCCTACACCGCTGGCGGCGAGGGCGGTAAACGCCCTGACCATAGTGTTGTAGTCTACAGCCAACGTTGCCGCGAAGCCTTTAAAGGTGTGCCTGTCGTAATCGGTGGTATCGAAGCCAGCCTCAGACGCATCGCCCATTATGATTACTGGTCGGAAAAAGTCCGCCACAGTGTGTTGATGGATTCCAAGGCTGATCTGCTGGTTTATGGCAATGGCGAACGTCAGGTCGTCGAAATTGCTCACCGGCTGGCTGACGGCGAATCGGTTAAAGATCTGATCGATATTCGCGGCACCGCCTATATGACCAAACATGGCCGCAGAGAAGGTTGGTGGGAAAAGGATTCAACCTCAGTTGATACCCCCGGAAAACTGAATCCGCCCATCGACCCCTACCAGATGCAGACCGAAGCCAGCTGCGCCGAGGAAAAAGCCCGCACTGAACAGGATAAAGCCGAAAAGCCTGCCGGTAATGTGATCAAAATTCACCGTGTATCGCCGCGTAATGCCGACAAAACGGTGATTCGTCTGCCGGCATATAATCAGGTTAAGAATGATCCCGTGACTTATGCCCATACTTCACGGATTCTGCACCTGGAGACCAACCCGGGTAATGCACTGGCACTGGTTCAGCAGCATGGCGAACGCGATGTCTGGCTAAACCCACCACCGATTCCGCTGACCACTAAGGAAATGGATGCGGTGTTTGATCTGCCCTATAGCCGCGTGCCGCATACCACTTACGGCAAAATGAATATACCGGCCTACGAAATGATCCGTTTCTCGGTCAATATTATGCGCGGTTGTTTCGGCGGCTGTACTTTCTGTTCGATCACCGAACATGAAGGCCGCATTATTCAGAGCCGCAGTGAAGACTCGATTATCAGGGAAGTGGAAGCCATTCGTGACACGACCCCGGGCTTTACCGGCGTGATTTCCGATCTGGGTGGGCCCACAGCCAATATGTATCGCCTGGCCTGTAACGACCCGGAAATTGAAGCCAGCTGCCGTCGGCTGTCTTGTGTCTATCCCGGGGTTTGTAAAAACCTGAATACCGACCACACGCCCCTGATTAACCTCTACAAACGGGCTCGCTCACTGCCGGGCATTAAAAAAGTATTGATTGCCTCGGGGCTGCGTTATGACCTTGCCGTATTGTCACCGGAATACGTCAAAGAGCTTGTGACTCATCATGTTGGCGGCTATCTGAAAATCGCGCCTGAACATACCGAAGACGGGCCGTTATCGCAGATGATGAAGCCGGGCATCGGTACTTATGACAAGTTCAAGCAGATGTTCGATAAATATTCGAAGGAAGCGGGTAAAGAACAGTACCTGATCCCTTACTTCATTGCCGCCCATCCCGGCACCACCGATGAAGATATGATGAATCTTGCTTTGTGGCTGAAACGAAACGGTTTCCGTGCCGATCAGGTGCAGGCTTATCTGCCATCACCAATGTCAGCAGCGGCGGCCATGTATCACTCAGGTAAAGATACCCTGCATAAAGTGCGTCGCAAAGGCGGCGACATTACGGTGCCCAAGGGCCTGAAAGTGCGCCGGCTGCACAAGGCTTTTCTGCGTTACCACGATCCGGAAAACTGGCCGATGCTGCGTGAAGCGCTGAAGAAAATGGGCCGTGCCGATCTGATTGGTAATGGCAAGAAGCATCTGATTCCGACCTGGCAGCCTGCCGGTACGGGTGAACGGGGCGAAGGTGCCCGTGTCAGTCGTAAAGCGAAAAGCGTTCAGGGTAATACGCGCCCGTTTAAAACCCAGCACACCCGGCCGGGAAAAACCAAAGTTAAAGCCGCACGTCGCCGCCGCTAATACAGCGAATAAAAAATTTTCTTATTTGCGAAACATTCATGTTTGCTGGCGGTCAATGATGTCAGTTCGAATCATTTTCAAGAGGTAGGGATGCCAGGCCAGCAGCTCATTCGGCGTTATGATGGGTTTTCCGTTTTGCTGCACTGGAGCATTGCGGTTTTTACAGTTGCTCTGTTTGCTTCAGGGCTGTGGATGGTCGATCTGGGCTATTATGATGACTGGTACTATCAGGCACCATGGTGGCATAAAGGCATGGGTGTCATCACCGCCTTGCTCGTGATTATTCGCTGGGCCTGGCAGCTTTTTCGCAGCACACCGGCCACACTTCCCAGTATCCCGCTATGGCAGCGTATCAGCGCCAAAGCGGCTCACCTGATAATGAATCTGGCTGTCATTCTACTGTTTGTTACCGGCTACCTGGTGGTCACTGCCAAGGGCGATCCACTGGGCGTTTTCGATTGGTTCTCCATTCCCTCCCTGTTCAAAGATGAAGCAGGCTGGGCCGAGTTGGCCGGGCGCATGCACTTGTGGCTGGGTTGGTTGATTATCGCGCTGGCATCACTGCATGGCCTGGCAGCGTTGAAACATCATTTTATCGATAAGGACGCGACTTTGAAGCGTATGTTTGCTATTCCATCAGGAGATGATTTATGAAAAAAACCTTGCTCGCCATGTCTTTTCTGGGATTGTCGGCGATGATGCCGGTCCATGCCGCAGAGTATGTGATTGATACCGAAAAAGCGCATGCTTTTATCGACTTTCGTATTCAGCACCTCGGCTTCAGCTGGATGAGTGGTCGATTTAATGATTTTTCCGGCACTTTCAGTTACGACCCGGAGCAACCGGAAGCTTCCAAAGTCGATGTGCTTATTGATGTCGCCAGCGTCGATACCAACTTCGCCGAACGTGATAAACATTTACGTGAGAAGTTTCTGCATACGGATAAATATCCCGAGGCCACGTTTAAATCAAAATCTTTCGAGAAACAGGAAGATGGCAGTTTGTTGTTAACAGGTGATTTCACCCTGCATGGTGTGACCAACGAGTTGGTGATTCCGGTTGAGAAAGTCGGGGAAGGCGACGATCCATGGGGTGGATACCGTGCCGGCTTTGTGGGTGAAACCAAGTTCACCATCGCCGACTACGGTATCGATGTCAGTATGCTGGGCCCGTCAGCACAGGAAGTTTATCTGACCCTGTCAATTGAGGGCATTCGGCAGTAATCAAACCTGTTTGGCCAGCTCATAAAGCCGGTCAAACTCTTCCGGCAGGCTGTTTACTGGTAACGATTTTCCCGCGCGGTGGTACCAGTAGGCAGCATTGCCATTATCGCCTTCCACGCGGTGCAGGTAGCCGTGCACCATGCACGCCAGACTATCTTCGTAAATCTGTATCGTGCGGTGTGCGCTATCCCAGTCACCCTGAGCCGCCAGTTCCAAAGATTGCAAGTGTTGTGTTGCCATAGCCATCTCCTCCCAGAAATGTTCTGACAGCACTATGCTATAACAGATTGAAATAAATAGAAAATATGAGTGTCCGGCGGCGGTGAGACAATGACGTTAAGGCTGGCCAGCCAGCAGCAAGAGGCCTCCGACCACGGCGAAGGGGGAAGTCACGACCACAAATAACAGTCGCGCTAATTCTCTTAAAACGTAGATAGCATCAATAATCAGCATTAACATATTCTGTCCTCGCTCCATCGAATCAGATGCTTTGCATTATAATGCGCGCTTGTGACAGCCAAATGACGACAAAACATCTCGCCACTATGAAAATTCTTGCATTAGATACCTGCACCGAAATGTGCTCTGTTGCCCTGTTGAATCAAAATCAGCTATTTGAGCAGGCAATCTCCACCCAACGCGGCCACTCCGAGCGTGTACTGGGCATGCTCGATGAACTGCTGCATCAGGCAGGCGTCTCGTTGAAAGATATTGACGTGCTGGCCTTTGGTCGCGGCCCGGGCTCCTTCACCGGCGTTCGCGTCGGAGTAGGGGTGGCCCAGGGTATCGCTTTTGCCCGACAGCTGCCGGTGATACCGGTATCCACCCTTGCTGCTGTGGCCCAGAGAGCCATTGATGAGTTCGGCGCAAAGCATATTGCAGTCGCACTTGATGCCCGCATGGGCGAAATCTATGCCGCGCATTACCGTGACGAAAACGGGCTTGCTGTCCTGTGTGGCCGGGAGCAGGTCTGCCCGCCCGGACAATTTACGCCTTTGGATGAAAATAAATGGTTTGCTGCCGGTACCGGTTGGCAGGAACATGGCGAGACATTAAAAGCCACTTTCGCTGATCAGCTGTCAGGTGAAGATGTGACTTTACTGCCTACCGCCGCGGCGATGACCAAGCTGGCCCGAAGTCTGGCTGAACAGGGGCAGACCATCGCAGCAGAGCACGCTGTGCCGGTTTATCTGCGAGACAATGTGGCCAAGAAAAAAGGTGAGCAGTAATGGCGAGGGAGAAAGATAATATCTATGCCGCGCCTTTGCAGCAAATGGTCGACTTTCGTTTTGATGAAAGGGTCGTCAGTGTTTTCCCGGATATGATTCAGCGCTCGGTGCCGGGCTATGCCACGCTCATCAGCAATATTGGCACTATGGCTGCCCGCTATGTCCAGCCAAGCAGTCATTGCTACGACCTGGGCTGTTCACTGGGCGCAGTCAGTCTGTCATTACGTCATGCTATTGATAAGCCTGACTGCAAAATCATTGCTGTTGATAACTCTGAAGCGATGATAGCCAAGGCGCGTGAGGTGCTGGCTGAAGATGAAAAATCAGTGCCGGTGGAATTGCGCTGTGCCGATATCAATGAAGTCAGCATAGAAATGGCTTCAGTCGTCGTAATGAATTTCACACTGCAGTTTATCGCGCCCGAGCTAAGGCAGGCGCTGATACAAAAAATTTACGATGGCATGCTGCCGGGCGGGGTCCTAATCCTGTCCGAAAAACTGGCCTTTGAAGACCCGCAAACCAATCAGTTTCATATTGATTCACACCACGCCTTTAAACGCGCCAATGGTTACAGTGATCTGGAAATAAGCCAGAAACGCAGTGCGCTGGAAAAGGTGCTTATCCCCGAGAGCCTGTCTCAGCATCAATCCCGATTGCATCAGGCGGGATTCAGCTTTGTTGAAAAGTGGTATCAGTGCTTTAACTTTATCTCGATGGTGGCGATCAAATGAGGGGGTATCAGCCATTATTCGATATTCTTGACCAAGCCGGTTTCACTGAATGGCGCGAGCGACTGCAAAGCCGTATTGAGTCGCAACTGTCGCTGACCCGTCACGGCAAGATGCCGATGTGGCAGGAAACACTGAATGCCTTGCCTGTTGTCGTGCCCAGTGAGATTGAATTAAAAAATCGTGTGACTATCGGCAGGGCCGCCGATCTGGTGGATGTCGATCGCGAAACGTTTATCGAACTGATCAAACGTTTCCATCCCTGGCGCAAGGGCCCGTATTCGCTGTTTGATATTCATCTTGATACCGAATGGCGTTCAGACTGGAAATGGGACCGGGTGCTGCCGCACTTGAGTCCACTCGGAGGCCGTCGTGTGCTCGATGTCGGTGGCGGCAACGGTTATCACGGCTGGCGCATGCTGGGAGAGGGCGCGGACCTGGTTCTGGGCATTGATCCGACGCTGGTGTTCACGATGCAGTACCAACTGATAAATCACTTTATTGGCAGTGATCAACACTTTGTCGTGCCGATTGGCATCGAACATATGCCACACAACCTGGGCTGGTTCGATACCGTATTTTCAATGGGGGTCTTGTACCACCGCAAATCGCCGCTGAGTCATCTCCTGGAACTGCGATCCTGCCTTAAACCGGGTGGTGAACTGGTGCTGGAAACCCTGATCATTGAAGGTGGTCCCGGCATGACCCTGATGCCGGAAGAGCGCTACGCCAAAATGCGTAATGTCTGGTTTATCCCGTCGGTTGATACGATGTTGCTGTGGCTTCGTCGCTGTGGTTTTAAGAATGCGCGTTGTGTTGATGTGGATGTGACATCGCTTGATGAGCAACGCCAGACGGAGTGGATGACTTTTGAATCACTTTCAGACTTTCTTGATCCAGATGATCGTAGTAAGACGATTGAGGGTTATCCGGCTCCGATGCGCGGCATTTTTATCGCTGATGCACCAAAATGATTACAGTGCCGTGGCGGCCGGTGTGATGGAAATCCACTGACCACTGCTGTTTTTACAGGCATCCAGCGACTTCACTTCCGTCACGTTATCCTTGGTAATCGACAGTTCATAAGCGAGGCAAGGGTAGTGCCCATAGGAATAGGTATGGTCTATGTTGATTTCATAGGCGTTACCGGTGTCCTGATTGACCCAGTAATGACGTGACCCCACGGCCTCTGTCGACAAAGCCTTTTGCGTCTGTTCCAGATCGCTCGTTGTCATTGAGGTATCAGTCTCGATACCTGCCTCGACACCTGCGAGCAAATCCAATGAAGCTTCGGTGCTTGTGATGATGCCAAATGAAGCTATCGAGGCAATGCCTATTCTGAGTAGCTTGTTAAACAACATAGACTTCCATGATAGGAGTATAAGCTAGCTATTAAAATACGCCAGTCATTTTCACGGATGAGCAAAACATCCTTTAAATGCGGGAGTTTTTTCCTCAAATCAGCCAAGTATATACCTGAGCTAAATGCATTTCCAACCCATTCAGACCACTATCGCCGGCCACACACATTCCCTAAAAGGCGGATGGCCATGTCGACCTGATAAGTCATTGTATGATGCTCACGTAGAAACTCTTTCTGCACCAGGTAGGCTTCCCGTTCCAACATCATCTGTGTTTGACAGGGAAGTGGGGTATCAGCCAATTTGCCAGCTTTATCCTGCAGGTAGTGGACAAGCTCATGTACGATAAACCCTTTTGCAGTCAAACTGCTCTCCAAGTTCATTTTTTCATCATAAAAGATGGTTGAAGATTTGTGTTCGTAATAGGCCAGTGCATTACATCCCCGCCCATCACAAAGTGTATCAACCAGGGTTGAGTGTGTTACCGGCGTCAATGTTGGCATATCTTCGGGCTCCGGATAAGCACTCAGACTCAACGCCCACATCAGTAAACTGCCTAATACTTCCTGCATCACAGTTCCCTCCCTGTCCATCTTTCTATAAGGACATGGCGATGACTATGAGGGTTCTCCATACCGAGGACTGGCGGCATGAAAAGGCTTACTTCAACTGATTGGCTCTGCGGTACTGATCGAGAAACTCTTCAATAAAAAAGGCTAGATCTTCGGTTATTTCATCCTGGTCAGTGACATTGTTGGCATATCGCCCCCATACGAAACCCTTCGTGCGGTAGCAGCGGCCATTAGCATGAAAATAAAGCTCACGATTGAAGTCGAGGTAGATGAGGTATTCTCCAGCATGTTTCTCCACACGGGCAAAGAGCTGAGCATCGTCACGCTGGCCGATTTTAATACCCGCTTCTGATACAAGTGTTTCGAGCATGGTCTGGATGGCCTTTTCGTCGACTTCTTCCGGTTCAATTGTATAAACAATAGTCAGAGTTTCCGGTTGATCTATCTCCAGTCCGGTAGAAGAGTCTGCAGCTAAGGCGATGGAATTGAATAAGAAGAGGGCAGGGAGCAGTATTGGTTTCAGGTTGAATTTCATGGCATTTTGGATAGCTATAATGTCAGCTCAATGTAGCAGAAACCATGCTGCCGTGAAACACACCCCACCAGAAACAAAAAAGCCCCAAGCAGCGAGTGCTCAGGGCTTATATTTGGCGGAGGGACAGGGATTCGAACCCTGGATGGTCGTTAAACCATGCCGGTTTTCAAGACCGGTGCATTCAACCGCTCTGCCATCCCTCCGAAGTTGCGAAATTATACAGATAATACCCGCCAGCACAACCGCTAAAGCAAAATTATTTCTGCCTGTTTGAATCCTATTGCCATTTAGAACTTATAAGGTAGGATGTTGTCAGTGCAATAGACAATTTCATCAACATCAAATGGAGACACTCTGATGAATTACGATGCTCAATCGACCGTTGCTCGTTCGCAGCAGTCAGTTCTTGAGACCAACAAGCTACTGAGAAACACATACAGCTTGCTGGCCATGACACTGGTTTTCAGTGCCATGACAGCGGGTCTTTCCATGGCATTGAACCTGCCGCATCCGGGCATCATTCTGACCCTCATTGGTTATTTTGGACTGTTGTTTTTGACCGCCAAACTGCGTAACAGCGTCTGGGGCCTGGCCTCCGTGTTTGCGCTGACCGGTTTTATGGGCTTCACGCTTGGTCCAATCGTCAATATGTACCTCGGTCTGCCCAACGGCAGCCAAATCGTGATGCAGGCATTGGGTGGTACCGGCATTATTTTCTTTGCCTTGTCAGCCTATGCAGTGAAAAGTCAGAAAGACTTCAGCTTTATGGGTGGCTTCCTGTTCGTCGGTATCCTGGTGGCGTTTCTGGCCGGTCTGGCAGCTTTCTTCTTTGAAATGCCAGGTCTGTCATTGGCCGTATCTGCGATGTTCGTATTACTGATGGCCGGTTTGATTCTGTATGAGACCAGCCAGATTGTGAACGGTGGTGAAACCAACTACATCATGGCGACGGTCACGCTGTATGTTTCTATCTACAACCTGTTTACCAGCCTGTTGCATCTTCTCGGTGCATTCTCAGGCGATGATTAAGCGTTGTCACGAACTCACCGTTTAATTTGTTTTCTAATAAACCCCGCCTTGCGGGGTTTATTTTTATGGGATGAGCATGCAGAAAAATCTGGCTAACTGGGACCGACTTTTACGGATTGTCATTGGCACGGCTATAATAGTGGTAGCCTTGTATTACCAAAGCTGGTGGGCTTTGCTTGGACTGGCTCTGGTACTGAACGGGGTGACCGGGCGTTGTGGCGGATATGCCTTGTTTGGCTTTTCCACAGCAAAAGCCTGTGACACTAAAGCCGGTAGTGAAAAGCCGGATTAACGGATATAGAAATGAGCGAATTACCGACACAATTGGTTGACCGCTTCGGACGCAAAGTTACATACGTGCGTATGTCAATCACCGACCGATGTGACTTTCGTTGTGTGTATTGCATGGATGAAGAAATGACGTTCATGCCACGCGAAAAGCTGCTGACGCTGGAAGAGATTGTCTTTCTGCTCAAGGCTTTCTGTGAACTCGGCGTGGAAAAAGTCCGTATCACTGGTGGCGAGCCACTGGTTCGACGTAATGTTGACTGGTTATTTGATCAGATTGGTCAGCTTAAACAGAATACGTCGCTTAAAGAACTGACACTGACCACCAACGGTTCACAATTGCCCAAACACGCTGAGGCACTGGTTAAAGCCGGTGTCGATCGCATCAATATCAGTCTCGACTCTCTGGACTCTGAGCGGTTTAAAGCCCTGACCCGTACCGGTGAGCTGGAGCAGGTCCTGAAAGGCATTGAGGCGGCAAAGCAGGCCGGTTTTAAACGTATCAAGCTCAATGCGGTCATCATGAAAGGTCGTAATGAAGACGAAATCATTGATCTGGCCGAATTTGCGATTAACAACGGCATGGATATTTCCTATATCGAAGAGATGCCACTGGGCCAGGTCGATCATAACCGCGGTGAAAGTTACTGTTCCAGTGACGAGGTGCTGGAAAAGCTGCAGACCCGCTTCGATTTGCAACCCAGCATTGCCAGTACTGGCGGCCCATCACGTTATTACCAGATGGCCGGTACTGACAGCCGTATCGGTTTTATCTCGCCGCATAGTCATAACTTCTGTAGCAGCTGCAACCGTGTCAGAGTGACCACCGAAGGTCGCCTGCTGTTATGCCTGGGACAGGAGCATTCGATGGACCTGCGTGACATTATCCGTCGCCATCCGGGCAATATGGATAAGCTCAAGCAGGCGATTGTGAAATCGATGGATATCAAGCCGGAGGGGCACGATTTTGATATCGAGGCCAAGCCGGTGATTTTCCGCCATATGAGTGTGACGGGTGGCTGATTTTAAACCGCAGATGAGCAATGCCGGTATCCACCGGCTCCATACCACCACCGTCGTCGATGAACACGGTGAACGCCGTGAAGTTTCTCTGACCGGCGAACGCCCCCTGACTATTTATCTCAATACTATTGAAATCGTCACCCTGATGACCCTCGGCGCACAGCCGGAACTGTTAACACTGGGCTATCTTCGGAATCAGGGGCTGGTCGATAAGCTGGAAGAGATAGAATCTATTCAGGTCGACTGGGATGTTGATGCGGTGGCGGTCACTACCAGCACGGCCAAAGACAATATCGAGCAACTGACTTCGCGCCGGACTGTGACCAGCGGCTGTGGTCAGGGCACGATGTTCGGCCATGTCATGGATTCGCTGTCAGAGCTGAAACTGCAATGCCCGCCATTCAGTGCGGAATCGATTTATGCAGTACTGCAGGCGCTGACTGAGTATAACGAGATGTATAAACAGGCCGG
Organism: Methylophaga sp.; assembly: GCF_009711715.1. Taxonomy (GTDB): domain Bacteria; phylum Pseudomonadota; class Gammaproteobacteria; order Nitrosococcales; family Methylophagaceae; genus Methylophaga. The sequence goes on from NZ_VENF01000001.1 coordinate 242,271, forward strand.
GGCCGTTCACGGATGCGCTTTATGTGATGGCACCGATATTCTGATGTTTGTCGAGGATGTAGGCAGACATAACGCCGTCGATGCCATTTCCGGCTGGATGTGGCTGAATGGCATTGAAGGCCATGACAAGGTGTTTTACACCACGGGCCGGCTGACCTCGGAAATGGTGATTAAAGTCGCTCAGATGCAGGTGCCGCTGCTGCTATCACGTTCCGGCGTGACCGAAATGGGCCTGAAACTGGCGCAGCAGATTGGTATTGGCATGGTCGCACGGGCCAAAGGTAAACACTTTCTGGTATATAACGGTATTGAGGTTTTCAGTCAGCCTGAAAACGTCAGCTAGATATCACTGTCGCCCAGCTTTTCAAGCTGTTTGGCCTGTTCCCAGAAAGTATCCAGCTCTTCCAGGCTGAAATCCTGAAAATCTTTGTCAGCGGCGCTGACGCAGGTTTCGATAAAATTAAACCGTCGGTAAAACTTCTGATTGCTGCTGGTCAGCGCAGCTGCGGGGGCAATGCCAAGATGTCTGGCCAGATTGCAGCAGGCGAACAGTACGTCGCCCAGTTCATCCGTTAAACGCTGTTTATCAGCATCCTCAGCGATTTCATGACCCAGCTCATCCAACTCTTCATGAATCTTGGCGATAACGCCCTGAATATCTGGCCAGTCAAAACCAACTTCTGAGGCTTTTTTCTGCATCGCTACCGCATAACTCAGCACATCCTGGCGGTTATCAAGCTGATTCAGCAGAAAATTCCTGTCTGCCATTTCTAATCCTGACGGGTGAAACGAATGATATGTCGGCGATCCCGTTTGCTGGGACGGCCTTTTTGTTCACGAAAACCGAGCGGCTCGTTTTTGATTTGCTCACGCAGCAGTTCGCGTTTTTGGCGACTGGCCTCGGTTTCCTGATAGAGTGCCTGTGCTTCAGCGGCGGGGCGCCGTTGCAGGTTGAGTCCCTGCACAATAATGTCGAACTCGTAGGGCGGTTTGGAAATAGTCAGCTTGTCATCAACCCGAACCGTACGGCTGGGTTTGACGCGCTGACCATTGATATGCACTTTACCACCGCTGATGGCCTCAACGGCGAGGCTGCGGGTTTTGTAAAACCGCGCAGCCCATAACCATTTATCTAAACGTTGTGATTCAGATCGGTCGTTCTGATCCGCCATTAAGCCTTACCTTGGAGTTGCAGTAATATCGATTCATTTTCCAGAGTCGATGTATCCTGCGTGATTTCCTCACCTTTGGCAATGGCGCGGAGCAGACGACGCATAATCTTGCCCGAACGTGTTTTAGGCAGGTTGTCCGAATAACGAATGTCATCCGGCTTGGCGATAGGGCCAATCTGTTCACCGACCCAGTTACGCAGCTCCTGTGTCAGTTTCTCATCGACACCACCTTCAGGACGCTTGCCTTTCAGCACCACATAGGCAAATACAGCTTCGCCTTTTACATCATGCGGCCGGCCGACAACAGCAGCCTCTGCAACAAGCTCGTGAGCGACCAGGGCAGACTCAATTTCCATGGTGCCCAGACGGTGTCCGGATACATTCAGCACATCATCAATTCGGCCCATAATCCAGAAGAAACCATCTTCGTCACGACGGGCACTGTCACCGGCAAGATAAAACTTACCGCCGAAATAAGGCCAGTAAGTGTCCTTATAACGCTGATCATCACCCCAGATGGTCTGGATCATGGAAGGCCAGGGTTTACGGATAACCAGATAGCCACCCTGGTTGGCCTTGGTGATTTCTTCGCCATCATCATTGACAATGGCGGCGTCAATTCCGGGCAGTGCCCGGGTACAGGAGCCGGGTTTGGCATGGGTCACACCGGGCACCGGGGCAATCATATGTGCACCGGTTTCAGTTTGCCACCAGGTGTCGACAATCGGGCAACGGCCCTGGCCAATCACGTTGTAGTACCACATCCAGGCTTCCGGGTTGATAGGTTCACCAACGGTGCCCAGCAAACGCAGTTTGGACAGATCATAGCGGTTAGGCACTTCATCACCGACTTTCATCAGGGCGCGAATCGCCGTCGGCGCAGTGTAGAAGATGGTTACGCCATGGCGGGCACAGATATCCCAGAAACGACCGGCATCAGGCACGGTCGGGACACCTTCATAAATGATCTGCGTCGCACCTGTGGCCAAGGGACCATAAGCGACATAGGTATGCCCGGTAATCCAGCCAACATCAGCGGTGCACCAGAACACATCCGAGTCCTGAATATCAAATACCCAGCGCATGGTGGTGATGGCATTGAGCAGATAACCGGCACAACCATGCTGAATGCCTTTAGGTTTGCCGGTGGAGCCTGAAGTGTAGAGCAAAAACAGCGGGTCAGCGCCATCCATCCATTCCGGCTCACAGTCTTCTGACTGGCCTTCAGTGGCATCATGCCACCAGATATCGCGATCAGCCTGCATCTCAACGCCCTGGTTGCAGCGTTGATAGACAATGACGGTTTCTACCGTGTCACAGCCGTTACCAAGGGCCTGATCAGTGGTCTGTTTCAGCGGCACCACTTTGCCGCCACGATGACCGCCATCAGCAGTGATAACGACTTTGGCGCCGGTATCTTCGATCCGGTCTTTCAACGATGAGGCAGAGAAACCGCCAAATACGACTGAGTGAATCGCACCGATACGGGCACAGGCCTGCATCGCGATCACCGCTTCGGTGATCATTGGCATGTAGATAATGACCCGGTCACCTTTGTTAACACCCTGGGCTTTCAGCGCGTTAGCAAAGACGCATACTTTTTTGTGTAATTCGCGATAGCTGATGTGTGCAACATCGCCTTTTTCACCTTCGAATATGATGGCCGTTTTATCTGCATTCTTTTCCAGCTGGCGATCCAGACAGTTGTAGGAGACATTGAGTTTGCCATCAGGAAACCAGCGATAATGCGGTGCATTGCTGCTGTCCAGCGTTTTCGTGAAGGGTTGCTTCCAGTCGATCAGGTCACGAGCCAGATCTGCCCAGAAACCTTCATGATCCTTTTTCGCTTTACTGTATAGCGCATCCAGTTCGTCAGCATGCAGCGCAGCACTTTTAACGAAAGCTTCGCTGGGCGGAAACTGACGATCTTCATGCAGGTTGGATTCGATATTTTCTTGAGCCATATAACGACACCTTTATGATTATTCTGAAGTCAGAGCAGGGCCGGGTCTATTTTTGCGCCCGGCCACGTTGTTAATCGCTCATGTAGAATGACTACACAGCGCGATTTCCGCCTTGCCGGACATAAAAATAGCCGCCAGCAGTGGTGGAGATGAAAGATAAACAAGCCCTAACACTTTACCCCTGAAGAGTATGCCTGTTAAGCAGACATAAAAAACTCTCCCGAAAGCTGGGCTTAAGGGAGAGTTTTTACACAGACGGATTCTAGAAGAAGCCGAGTGGGCTGGTGCTGTAACTGACCAGCAGGTTTTTAGTTTGCTGGTAGTGCTCAAGCACCATTTTGTGGGTTTCACGACCGACACCGGATTTCTTGTAACCGCCGAAGGCAGCATGTGCAGGGTAGGCGTGGTAGCAGTTGGTCCAGACACGACCGGCCTGAATGCCGCGACCCATGCGATAAGCCAGGTTCATATCACGGGTCCAGACACCGGCACCAAGTCCAAACTCGGTATCGTTGGCGATTTCCAGCGCTTCGGCTTCATCTTTGAACGTGGTCACTGAGACCACCGGGCCAAAGATTTCTTCCTGGAAGATCCGCATCTTGTTGTGGCCTTTCATCAGAGTTGGCTGAATGTAGTAGCCACTGTCGAATTCCGGACCCAGTTGTTCAACCGCGCCGCCCATCAGTACTTCAGCACCTTCCTGTTTACCGATATCGACATAGCTCAGTATCTTGTCAAACTGCATCTGAGATGCCTGGGCACCGACCTGTACATCAGTATCAAGCGGGTTACCGCGCTTGATCATTTTGGCGCGTTCAATGACTTTCTCAATGAACTGGTCATAAATGCTTTCCTGAATCAGGGCACGTGAAGGGCAGGTACAGACTTCACCCTGGTTGAAGAAGGCCAGCACCATGCCTTCAGCGGCTTTGTTAATAAAGTCTTCTTCCTGCTGCATAATGTCTTCGAAGAAGATATTCGGTGATTTACCACCCAGCTCCGTAGTTGACGGAATAATGTTTTCCGCTGCGCGGGACATGATGTGCGAACCGACCGGCGTAGAACCGGTAAAGGCGATCTTGGCGATGCGTTTGCTGGAAGCCAGTGCTTCACCGGCAACACGGCCCATACCGTTCACAATGTTCAAAACACCCGGTGGCAGCAGATCGCCGATGACTTCCATCAGTTTCAGGATAGAAACCGGCGTGGATTCAGCGGGTTTCATCACAATGCAGTTACCGGCCGCCAATGCCGGCGCGATTTTCCATGCGGCCATCAGCAATGGAAAGTTCCAGGGAATAATCTGGCCCACAACACCCAGTGGCTCATGAAAATGGTAAGCGACGGTATTTTCGTCGATTTCACCCATGGTGCCTTCCTGAGCACGAATACAGCCGGCAAAATAACGGAAGTGGTCAGCGGCCAGTGGGACGTCGGCATTCAGTGTTTCACGGACGGCTTTACCGTTATCCCAGGTTTCTGCCACAGCCAGCATTTCCAGATTCTCTTCAATGCGATCGGCGATTTTCAATAACACATTGGAACGGGCAGTGACGGAAGTCTTGCCCCAGGCATCTTTAGCCGCATGCGCCGCATCCAGCGCCAGGTTAATGTCTTCTTCTGTGGATTCAGCGACTTCGCAGAAGACTTCACCGGTCACCGGTGTGACGTTGTCAAAGTACTGGCCTTTGACGGGGGCAACCCATTTGCCGCCGATATAGTTTTCGTAGCGTTTGTCGAAGTTGACAACGGAACCTTCAGTTCCTGGTTTAGCGTAAATCATGGTTTTCTCTCTCTGTGTTAGTGATTTAATAATAATTAATATAAGAGTGATGATGCAGGATAAATCCCGCCGTTATCAATACGCTTGACTGTAATTCCCAATCACTTGACTTATAATCCAGAACAGTTTCAAACTTTTGTTACAACCGTATTAAAGAAGCAACGATGCAGATTGAGAAACTCTCGCTGTCAAAACGGCGTGAAAAACGACAATTACTGATCGAAAATAAACTGCGATTTGCCGGGCCCGACTCCGAGCTGAGCGTTTACGATACCTATCGTGCCGCCACCGGCGTGGGACTCGCAGCTGAGCAATTGCTGTTCTGTGGTATGGTCAGTGGCCGTAAAGTCATGCATGACCTGCGCCATCAGGAGGGGGAATTGTTTCTCCCTCACGAATCTTATGTGATGCCCCCGGGTGACTACGTGGAAATAGACTTTCCCGATGCCAAGGAGGAGGCACCTACAACCTGTTTGACAATAGAAATTTCAAAAGATCGCATCAGTAAAATTTCTGAGCGCATGCGTGATCTGACCAAGCTGGAAATTGTTGATCACAGCTGGGAATACCAACCTAGGATTATTCATACACATCACACCACGGATACCCAGAAACTGCTGGAAAAAATGGTCTCGCTGTACACTCAGAATGATCCGGATAAGGAAATTATGCTCGATCTGGGGGTGACAGAACTGGTGATTCGCCTGTTGCGGGAACAGGGCAGGGATGTGTTGCTCAGTTATTGTCAACGCGATCCAGATGCCAACGGGATTACCGCGGCCATCCATTATCTGGAACAAAATCTGTGCTCACCGCTGGATGTTGAGCAACTCTGCCGCCGCGCCTGTATGAGTCGCAGCCGGCTTTATGTGGAGTTCAAAAAGCAACTGGGCTGCACCCCGGGTGAATTTCAGCAGCAACTTCGTCTTAAATCTGCCGCTGAGGCAATTCGTGGCGGTAAAAGCGTCACTGACGCCTGTTACAGCTTCGGTTTCAATGACTTAAGCCACTTCAGTCGCCGTTTCACCCGTTTCTTTGGCTGTTCACCCAGCCAGTATCGCCTGCAATCGGGCAACGAATAAGCGCACTGACTGTCCATTAGAGTCGGCAAGCCTCGTTGGGGCTGTCATAATGTCACTGTCTTTGCTGTTTCCACGGATTGTTAATTTTGCCGATGACGTCTGTCGTTCTTCGTTACCTTTTTGTTGTTTTGCTTTTTCTGAGCCTGCCACTGCAGGCGAATGATAGCCGGATCAATGTTGATATCCGTGGCATTGATGACAAGATGGCGCAAACCCTCAAAAATGGTCTCACCATTGAACAACAAAAAAACAGTGAACGCCTCAATCCCCGCTATGTAGAAAAACTCTATCAGGGTGGTCTTGAGTCATTACAGCAGATGCTCACAGTCTATGGCTATTACTCGCCGAAGATTGAGGGGCAGCTGGCTTCTGTCGACAATAGCTGGAAAGTGGATTATCAGATTGAACTGGGCCGCCCGGTCAAACTGGAACAGGTTGATTTGCAAATCACGGGCGAGGCAAAAGATGACCCGGAGTTTGAAAAGCTGGTTGAGGATTTCGCACTTGAATCCGGTCAGCAGTTGAATCATCAGCAATATGAAAGCGCCAAAAAATCTATTCTCAGGCTCGCCGCCAGTCGTGGTTATTTTGACGGTAAACTGACCCGGTCAGAGGTTAAAGTATATCCTGATAAATATTCTGCAAATGTCTATTTATATTATGATTCTGGTGTGCGATACCACTTCGGGCAGATTCATTATCCCGACACCGTTATCGGCCAGAGACTGCTGTTAAAACTGCAGCCGATTGAGCCGGGCGATGCCTATACAGATTCCGATGTGCTGGCGATGCGTAACAATCTCAGCAATAGCGGCTATTTTGATTCGGTCTCGGTTCGCGCTGAACGGGAACAACGGGAAGACGGTCAGGTACCGCTGTCAGTCAGCCTCAATGAGAAACCCAAACATCTTTACACCGCCGGTATCGGTTACGGCACTGATACCGGTGCGCGGCTGGCACTGGGCTGGGAAAACCGCTACATCAATGATCGCGGCCATCGTTTGAATGCCGACGCCAGACTCTCACAGGTGGCTAACAGTCTGTCTGCTGACTACGTGATGCCGTTCTGGAGTGAGACCATCAATACCGTCGGCTTTAATACTGAATATAAACAACAGGATACAGACACCAGTGAAAGCCAGTCTTTTGCTGTAGGCAGCTACTACAAACGTCAGCGCTTCGGCTGGGATGAGACCGGCTCTCTCAAGCTGTTGCAGGAAGACTTTGATGTGTCTGACGACAGTGATTCGGCACTGCTTCTGATTCCGGGCATTTCCTGGAGCCGAAGCTGGGCGGACAACACACTTTATACCCGCCATGGTGGCCGGTTGTCCTTATCTCTGTCGGGCGCTTCTGAAGCTTTATTATCCGATGTAACCTTTGGCCAGATCGTCGTGCGGGGCAAGTATATTCGTAGTATCGGGGAAAACAGCCGCATCATTACCCGTGCAGCGATCGGGGCAACCGAAGTCAGTGACTTTGAACAACTGCCGCCTTCCTTACGCTTCTTTGCCGGTGGCGATAACAGCATCCGTGGGTTTGATTACCAGTCGCTGGGGCCGGAAGGCGATGATGGTGAGGTTGAGGGTGGCCGTTACCTGGCGGTGGGCAGTCTTGAATACGAGAATATGTTTCTGGGCGACTGGGGCGGCGCGGTCTTTACCGACTTCGGTAACGCCTACAACAGTTTCAGCGACCCGATTGAATACAGTGTCGGTGTCGGTGTGCGCTGGCGATCGCCAGTCGGACTTATCCGGGTTGATATCGCCAAAGCCCTCTCAGAAGCTGACGAATCGATCGCACTGCATATCGTGATAGGCCCGGATCTCTAAATGCGAAAAAAGCTTTTCTATTCTTTAATCATATTACTGTTACTGCTCCTGTTGTCACTGGGCTGGCTGCTGGGGACACAGTCAGGACTCAATGCTGCTGCTGGACTGGCGCAAAAGTTTGTTCCGGCTTTGCAGATTAATCAGGTCCGGGGCCGCTTATTAGGCAAAGTATCAATGCAGGGTATTTATTACCTGCCTGAAGACAGCAGCGGCGCGAAGATTGAGCAGTTCAGTCTGGACTGGCAACCGATGGCATTATTTAAAGCCACCTTGAGGATCGATGCTTTGAATATCAGTGGCGTCGATATCCACACTGTCACCGGTAAAGAAACCACCGAAGACAGCGGACTCAGCCTGCCTGAGATTCAGTTACCGCTGCGTATCCAGCTTGCCGGTTTCAGTGTGAATGACGTCGATTTGATTAATGAAAAGGGCGAAGCAACCAGCCTGATAAAGCAGTTTGAAACGACGGCAGCACTGAATTACGACGAGCTGATAATCAACGACTTAAGTCTCAATCGTGACGATCTGAAAGTCAGTCTGAACGGTAAAGCGGTGTTGCAGTCGCCATATCCGGCAGCACTGGACTATCAAGTGACGCTGAAGCAGGTGCTTGAAGCGCCTGTGCAATTCGCTGGTACAGTGAAAGGCAATATCGATAAGCTGATACTCAAACAAACGGTGTCTGCCCCGCTTGAATCACAGCAGACTGTTGTGATTACTGATGCATTAAATAAGCTGCAATGGTCAGTTGATGCCAGCGCGGCGCAATTTGATCTGGCAGCCGTCCTTCCTGAACAATCCACGCGCTTTGAATCCTTACAGCTTAATGCTGAGGGGGGCTTGAGCAGTCTCAATGCCAGCCTGAAAGGGCAAGTGCTGCAACCGGAGTTGCCATCGCTGAATGTGGCTGCCGATATTGAGTCAGATAACCTTGAAAACTGGCAGCTGACGCTTAATACGGCGATTAACCAAGCTCAGACATTGCAAGTTGCCGGCACGCTGGATACCAGCGGTGAAAAGCCTTCCGTTGATTTAACTGCCTCATGGCAGAATCTCAACTGGCCGTTAACGGCTGAAGAGGCCCTTGCCAGCAGTCCGGAGGGTGAGCTGTCGATAACTGGCACACTGGAAAATTATCAGGCACAGCTGCAAACCTCCCTGAATTGGCAACAGCAGCCAGTTCAACTGTCTGCAAGCACGTCAGGCAATCTCAATCAGCTGCAAATTGAATCGCTACAGCTGGAAGCTTTTGAAGGCAGTATGAATGCGACTGGTATGTTGAATTGGAAGACCACGCCACTGCAGTACCAGCTTCATGCCAACTGGCAGGATATCGTGCTGCCGGAAAGTCTGGCTCAGCGTGTCGTGAAACTGGAGCAGGGTCAGATTGAACTTGAAGGCAACCCAGAGGCGCTTCAGCTCTCGACACAGGCTGATGTGATGATTGATGAGGTCAGTGCCCGGATTGAAGCGGAGGGAGTGGGAGAAACCAGCCGCGGTTTTGATAGTGCCAAACTCAATATTCAACTTGCAGAGGGCTCATTACGTTACCAGGGGCCATTGTTGTGGCAGGGAAACACCCTGGTTGATGGCAAGCTGCTGCTGAGCGAACTGAATCCGGGCGTACTGGTCCCAGCCTGGCCCGGTAGCCTGAGCGGCCAAACCGATATCAAGCTGACATCTCAGCAGGAAGTCATCAAAGTCAGTGCTCAGGACATAGCCATTAATGGTGAATTACGTGACAGGCAAGTCAAACTGAACGGTTCGGTTAGCTACAGCGATCAGCTGATTGATGTCAGTGGGCTGCAATTGCAATCCGGACAGTCGAGACTGGCCGCGAACGGGCAATTACAGGATCGTGACATTAACTTTAACTGGACATTGCAATCACCTGATTTACAAGACTTCTATCCAGCACTGTCAGGCCAGCTTGAAGCGCAAGGCAAAGTCTCAGGTAACTTAGAAAAACCGGCTATTGATGCGACGCTGGCAGGTAATGATGTCGCTTATCGGCAGTTTCAGGCCGGCTCAGTTAAAGGTGATGCGAGTATGACCTTGTCAGACAATGCTGAGCTGAACATTGATATTGCCATACAGAATATGATGTTGCCCCAGCTGAATGCCGACAGTGTCAATTTTAAGGTTCAAGGTAGACAGAACCAGCATGATATTGCACTGAGCGTCGAGTCAGTACCGCTGGATTTATCGATGCTTGCCAGTGGCAGCCTGCAGCAGGATCAGATGTGGCAGGGCCAGTTACAGGAATTTGCTTTCAGTAATGACAAAGCCGGGCAGTGGCAGCTGACTGAAAACGGGCCGATATCACTCTCGGCGAATGCACAAAGCATTCCGCAGCATTGCTGGGCTGCAAGCAACGGTGAATTCTGTATTGAGGCCAGCCATAATAATCAGCAATGGCAGGCATCGGGTAATTTTGCTGAAGTCCCTTTAACGCTGTTTGAAGCCTTTATGGTCGAACTGGAACAACTGAAAGGCAGTCTGAGAGGCCGGTTTGCAGTGGCTTCCGATGAACAGTCCGTTATTACCGGTGAGGGTGAGATTTTCCTGGATGATGCCATCCTGCAGCTGAACCAGACAGCACTGAATCAGCAAAAACCGGTACCGCTGAATAATGTCAGTCTGCGTTATCAGATTGACGCTGATACAAGCACCGCCAGTTTTCATCTGGAGCCGCAGCTTGATGGGGTGTCGGCTGTCAATGCCGAACTGGAAACCGCCGGTCTCAACACGCTGATTAATAATCCGCAGCAGGCGAATCTGGACGGGAATATCAGTACTGCTGTCCAGGATCTGTCACAGCTGCAGTTATCACACCCGGCCTTCAGTGATTTGAAAGGCCAGCTCGATATCAATCTCGACATCAGCGGCACGGTGGCCCAACCACAGATTGAAGGCTCAGCCAGCCTGCAACAGGGGCAGGTTGCCATTGCTGATGCCGGGATTGTGCTGAAACAAATGCAAGCCAGTGTTAACGGTAATCTGGAGGCGGTGAAGTTCGACTTCCAGGCCCACTCCGGTGAAGGGACCCTGAGCGGTGACGGTATTTTCAAGCTGACGCAATCCAGCTGGGCGCTGACGACCAATATCAAAGGTCAGCAGTTTGAAGCCATGAATACGCCGGAAGCACTGGTGATTGCCGAGCCGGATTTAACTGTCTTAGTCACGCCACACAAGACGCTGGTCAAGGGCAAGGTGCAAATCCCACGGGCGCAGATTGAACCCACACAGTTCAACTCAAGTGTCAGCCCCAGCCGCGATGTGGTCGTTGTCAGTGATGAAGAACAAGCAGCCGAATCCGGGGCCGTCACAGAGATAGACATTACTGTCAGCCTCGGCGATAAGGTCAAACTTAAAGCGATGGGCTTTCAGGGGCGTCTGACAGGCGCTATGCGAGTGTTTGGCAAGACCAGCGATATTTTGCTGGCCAATGGCGAAATTAAGATTAAGGACGGCAGTTATGTCGCTTATGGCCAGACATTGCGCGTTGACGATGGTGCTATCCGCTTTGCGGGCGGTCCTATTGATAACCCTGAACTGGATATCAAGGCTGTTCGGAATGATACAAACTACACAGTCGGTCTGCACATCCAGGGCACGGCTGCCTCACCGCAGGCAGATCTGTTCTCTGATCCCAGTATGAGTCAGGATGATATTTTGTCTTACCTGCTGCTGGGTAAACCGCTCAACCAGGCCAGTGCGACTGATGCGGCAATACTGGCCTCAACAGCCACCGGTATGGGACTGCAGAATGGGGCAATGATCGGCGATCAAATCGCCAGCACCTTCGGCCTGGATGAGTTTTCGATTGAGGGAGACAGTGCCGAAAATGCCGCACTTCAGGTAGGTAAGTACCTGTCGCCAAAACTCTACCTGAGTTATGGCATCGGCGTATTCGAATCAGTGAGTACCGTAGAACTGCGTTACCAGCTGAGCAAGATTTGGGCATTGAAAGCCGAGTCGGGTACAGAAAGCGGTGTGGATTTACTCTACACCTATGAGCGGGGCGGCCCCGAAGAAGACTAAGGATACAAAAAAGCCCTGCATTGAAGTGACCCCATAAAGTTGGACTCATTTTTAATCGGCAACCAAGGCCTGTTTTCGATATTGAATCGGACTCAGGCCTTTTAGTTTGAGCTTAATCCGTTTGTTGTTGTAGTAATTGATGTACTC
>NZ_VENF01000005.1 GCF_009711715.1 Methylophaga sp.
TTCGACTTGCTCGACAACAGCCAATTTAAAGCCAAGGTTGTAATCACGCTGACTGCGTTTCCTGCGGGTAGAAATGACGTTGTTCATCTTCTTTACTCCAGATGACAACGTATTTCAGGACGGGACAAGACAAAAAAAAAGGGCTGATAAAAATCAGCCCTTTTAAGTCGTGCAGAAATAATCTGATTATTTCTTGGCGGCTTCGCGCTCTTTGGTTTCCTTGATGACTTCCTCAGCCACATTTCTCGGGCATGGCAGGTAGTGCAGGAACTCCATCGAGAACTGGCCACGACCAGAGGTCATAGTACGCAGTGAACCGATATAGCCGAACATTTCACTCAGCGGCACTTCCGCTTTGATACGAACACCGGTGGCACCGGCATCTTGTGATTTGATCATGCCACGACGACGGTTAAGGTCACCGATAACGTCACCGACATGATCTTCCGGCGTGAAGACGTCCACTTTCATGATCGGTTCCAGCAGTTGTGGGCCGGCTTTTGGAATTGATTGACGGAAACCGCCCATCGCAGCCAGCTCAAACGCGATAGCTGACGAGTCAACCGCATGGAATGAACCGTCAAACAGGTTCACTTTCACGTCAAGCAGCGGGAAGCCGGCCAGAACGCCTTTACCCATCATCTTCTTGAATCCGCCTTCTACTGCCGGCCAGAATTCACGGGGAACGTTACCGCCAGTCACGGTTGATTCAAAAGAAAAACCACTGCCAGGCTCGCCTGGTTCGATAATGTAGTCGATACGACCAAACTGACCGGAACCACCTGATTGTTTTTTGTGAGTGTAGCTGTCTTCAACACGTTGTGTGATGGTTTCACGGTAAGCAACCTGAGGCTCACCAACCACGACGTCAACGTTATGAGTACGCTTGAGGATATCGACTTTGATATCCAGATGCAGCTCACCCATGCCTTTCATGATGGTTTCGCCGCTGTCTTCATCAGTTTCAACACGGAATGAAGGATCTTCTTTGATCATTTTACCCAGCGCGACGCCGAGTTTTTCAGCGGCCCCTTTGTCTTTAGGTGCAATCGCGATAGAAATAACGGGATCCGGGAATACCATTGGTTCCAGAGTGGCCGGATTTTTCGGATCACACAGAGTGTGGCCGGTCTGGGTATCTTTCATACCGACGATGGCGATAATGTCGCCGGCGTGGGCATAGTCCAGTTCGTTGCGATCATTGGCGTGCATTTCCACCATACGACCGACACGTTCAGTTTTGCCGGTAAAGGTGTTGAGAATGGTGTCACCTTTTCTCAGCTCACCGGAATAAACACGGACGAAAGTCAGGGCACCGAAACGGTCGTCCATGATTTTGAATGCCAGCGCGCGCAGCGGACCGTTGATATCAACGGTAGCCACTTTACCGGTTTCGTTACCTTCCAGATCGACTTCCGGTTGTGGATCAACTTCAGTCGGATCAGGCAGGTAGTCAACGATAGCATCGAGCAACAGCTGCATGCCTTTGTTTTTGAAAGCAGAACCACAGTAAGTCGGGAAGAAGTTCAGTTTCAATGTGCCTTTACGGATACAACGTTTCAGGTCTTCAATAGAAGGCTCTTCACCTTCCAGATAAGCTTCCATCAGATCGTCGTCTTGTTCGACCGCTGTTTCGACCAGCTTTTCACGCCATTCTTCGATTTGATCCGCCATCTCTGCCGGTGGCTCTTCAATGCTGTAATCCTCAGCATTTTTATCGTCTTTCCAGATCCAGGCTTTACGGGTCAGCAGATCAACCACGCCGGTGAATTCATCTTCAATGCCGATAGGCAGTACCATCACCAGCGGCGTTGCAGCCAGTACATCTTCAACCTGTTTGACGACACGGTAAAAATCAGCGCCGATACGATCCAGTTTGTTAACGAAGATCAGACGCGATACTTCCGAATCATTTGCATAACGCCAGTTGGTTTCTGATTGCGGTTCAACACCACCACTACCGCAGAAGACACCGACGCCACCGTCCAGTACTTTCAGTGAACGATACACTTCGATAGTGAAGTCAACGTGTCCCGGTGTATCGATGACGTTCAGACGATGACCTTTCCAGGCACAGGTCGTTGCAGCAGACTGGATGGTAATACCGCGTTCGGCTTCCTGATCCATAAAGTCCATGGTGGATTCACCTTCGTGAACTTCACCTGTTTTGTGGATTTTACCGGTCAGTTTCAGGATACGCTCGGTTGTGGTGGTTTTACCCGCGTCAACGTGCGCGAAGATACCTATGTTTCTGTACTTGGTTAAATCGGAAGCCATAATCCTATGTCTCTAAATTGATATTAATTGAACAGTGTCGTGCAATTACACGGTAGTTAAACCCGCCAATTCTAAACTAGTTCGGCGGGACATGCATCCATTATTGCTGAAACAGGTGACAGAATGTTGTCTGCCGCCATTTGAAGGGATTTTTCTTTGACTGACTGATGTTTAGCGTTGTGTTTTTGCGCTGCCAGTATGGACCTATCTGAACTTTTTCTGCATCGGCAGCCATTGGTAGCGGTAAACGACACCGGGCACAGCCAATACCAGGAACAGGCTCAGGGTAGTGACAAAAAACTCCCATTGCTGGGTGTAAACATCACCGGAAAAACGAATCTCAAAAGCTATACCAATCAGCAGACAGGCGAAGTAGTACACCAGCAATTCGATCAGCCTGACCCAGACCGGCTTGGGTTGCATCGGCCAGAGAAAGAATACTCGGTTACCTACCCACGGCAGATTTGCGATCAGCAGATACAGCCCTATCATTAGCCAGACAGACATGATTTAAGTTGTTAACCCTCTAGGCAAAAACAATCGTACATATTTTCATTAAGGTACCGGGCAAAATCCCCAAACCCAGCACCATCAGCGCATTCGCGCTCAGCATTATCTGCATCGCGCTGCCGGCTTCCAGCTTGTGCTCGACGACCGGCTTGTCGAAATACATCACCTTAATCACCCTCAGGTAATAAAAGGCACCAATCACGGAAGTCACCACGGCCACCAATGCCACCCACAGCAGGTCGACATCAATGACCGCCTTAATCACTGTCAGCTTGGCATAAAAACCCGCCAGTGGAGGAATCCCTGCCATTGAAAACATCAGAATCAGCATCATCAGCGCAAACCAGGGCTGGCGCTCGCTGAGTCCTTTGAAATCATCGATATTCTCGGCTTCGAATCCCTGTCGGCTCAACAGCAGAATCATGCCGAACGCACCCAGCGTCATCAATGCATAAATCAGAGTGTAAAACAGCGCGGCTGAGAAGCCTTCCTGCGTGCCTGATAACACCCCCATCAGTAAAAAACCGACATGGGAAATGGTGGAATAAGCCAGCATGCGTTTCAGATTGCTCTGAGCAATGGCAACCACATTACCAATAATCATCGATAATACAGCCAGCATCACCAGCATATCCTGCCAGTGATGCTGTAAGTCTATCAGCCCTTCAGCCAATAATCGAATGATCATGGCAAAGGCCGCAATCTTGGGTGCCGCCGCAATAAACAGCGTCATTGCCGTCGGCGCGCCGTGGTAGACATCCGGCAACCACATATGAAACGGCACTGCACCGAATTTGAATCCGACGCCAATGACCAGAAAAACAATACCGAAACTCAGAATGGTCTCATCGCCACTACCGGTCGCCACTGCCTGAGCAATCTCGTTAATCGCAAGACTGCCGGTCACACCATAAATAATCGACATCCCATAGAGCAGCATGCCCGAAGCGATACTGCCCAGGATGAAATACTTCATCGCCGCTTCTGTCGCCACAGCTGAATCACGATGCATCGCCACCATCGCATACAGGCACAGCGACATCAGTTCCAGCCCGAGATACAGGGTCAGCATATGATAGGCGGAGACCATGATCAGCATGCCCAGGGTCGAAAAAACGGCCAGTACAAAAAACTCACCCTGCATCAGCTTGCGGGCTTTGAGGTAGGCCATAGAATACAGCAGCACCAGCATGTTGACGATGCAGATGAAGAGCTTGAGCAAATCGCTGAGGCTGTCCTTGATATAGGTATCGGAAAAGGTCAGGCCGCCGTCACCGATAAACCAGACGACCACCACGGCAGTCGACAACAAGGTCAGCTGACTGAGGCCATAGACCCAATCTGTGCCTCGCTCACCGGCAAATGCCACCACCAAAAGAATGACACAGGCCATGCCCAGCATCAGCATCTCCGGCAGCGCAAACAGCATATTGGGAACCTGAAACATGAAGCTTGATCCTCTCTAAAGCTTGGATTGCGACACTTGGGTCAGTAAATGCTCGACCGATGCATGCATCACGTCCAGCAAAGGAGCCGGCCAGAGCCCGATCAGCAGTACAATCACTGCCAATGCAGCGAGCATCCAGAATTCACGGCGATTAATGTCCGACAAAGACTGTACTTCTTTATTGGCGACTTCACCGAAAAACACCCGCTTTACCATCCACAAAGTATAGGCCGCCCCCAGAATCAGGGTCGTTGCGGCAAGAAACGCAAACCAGAAGTTGGCCTGAAATGCCGCCAGAATGACCATAAATTCGCCGACAAAACCGGATGTTCCAGGGAGTCCGGCGTTAGCCATCGCAAAAAACACAGCAAAACCGGCAAACTTGGGCATGGTATTCACCACCCCGCCATAGGCGCTGATTTCCCGGGTATGCATGCGGTCATAGAGCACGCCGACGGCAAGGAACATGGCGGCAGAAATAAAGCCGTGCGAAATCATCTGCACCATGGCGCCTTCAATCGCCAGCACCGCCCCGCTGCCGGTCGATGCATTGGCAAAAATGTCGAATACAATAAACAGCCCCAAAGTGACAAAGCCCATATGGGCAATACTGGAATAGGCAATCAGTTTTTTCAGATCCGTTTGCGCCAGCGCTACGAAGCCGATATACACCACCGCAATCAGCGACAAACTAATGATGAGCCAGTCCAGGGCCAGACTGGCATCCGGTGCAATCGGCAGGGCAAAACGCAGAAAGCCGTAACCACCGATTTTGAGCGTGATCGCTGCCAGAATCACCGAACCACCGGTGGGCGCCTCCACGTGTGCATCAGGCAACCAGGTATGTACCGGCCACATCGGCACCTTGACAGCAAAGGCGATCAGAAAAGCCAGCAGCAGCCAGGTTTGTTCATTCAGGCTAAGACCGGCCTGATGAAAATCAAGAATGGCAAAACTGTCGCTGACATGGCGCAGATACAGCAGAGCGACCAGCAGGAACACCGAGCCGAAAAAGGTATAAAGAAAGAACTTCAGCGTCGCATAAACACGGTTGGGGCCACCCCAGATGCCGATAACCAGAAATAATGGGATCAGCATAGCCTCGAAAAACACATAAAACAGCACCGCATCCAGTGCGGAGAACACCGCGATCATCAGCCCTTCCATGATCAGGAAAGCGGCAAGGTACTGACTGGGCCGGTGCTGGATCACTTCCCAGGCGGCAACCACCACCAGCAGCGTTGATATGGTGGTCAGGATAATGAGCGGCATTGAGAAACCGTCAACGCCAAGGTGGTAGAAGATATTGAAAGTCTCAATCCAGGGCAGCTTCTCAACAAACTGCATCTGATGCGTGCTGCTGTCGAAACCGGCGTAGAGGCCAAATGACAACAACATGGTCAGCGCGGCAACAACCAGCGCGAACGGTTTCATAATAGCGCGCTGGTCACCCAGCATAATCGCCAGCATCCCGCCGAATATCGGCAGCCAGATAAGCAAACTCAGTAAAGGTAACTCTGCAAACATGTCAGTCCCTTAACCCACAAACAGGGTCAGCAGCAGCCATACCCCCACAATCATCGCAAATGCGTAGTGATACAAATAACCCGACTGAGCATGGCGAACAAAACGAGCCAGCCAGTACACCGACCTGGCGCTACCGTTGACCACCGCCCCGTCGATAAAGAACCGGTCCCCCACCCGCCAGAGCAGACCGCCCAGACCACGCGAACCACCGGCAAACACTTTGTCGTTAAAATCATCAAAGCCGTATTTGTTTTCCAGCAGGCGATGCAACCCATGCAGCTTGTTTTTGAGCATGCCTGGAATCTCCGGCCGGTGCAGATACAGATACCAGGCCATGGCCACCCCGGCTATCGCCAGCCAGAACGGCAGCGCCTGCAGGCCATGTAGCATAAAGGCCCCGATGCCATGATAATGGCTGCTCAGCTGTCCCAGCACATCATGCGGACCGGCGACAAAAATGGCATCGCCAAAGAAACGGCCGAACACCACATCCCCGATAAAATAACCGGCCAGCACGGAGGGTATCGCCAGCAGAATGAGGGGTACCGTCACGACCCGCGGTGATTCATGCGGTCTGTGGTCGCCGTGACTGTCAAAGCGTTCCTCGCCATGAAATACCAGGAAGAACAACCGGAAACTGTATAGCGCGGTCACAAACACGCCGACCAGCACGGCGAAGTAGGCAAAATCACTGCCGGCAATCTCGGAGGCATGTACCGCTTCAATAATGGCGTCCTTGGAAAAGAAACCGGCCAGTCCCGGAAAACCAATCAAGGCCAGCGATCCAACTAGGCTGGTCCAGTAGGTAACCGGCATATATTTTTTAAGTCCGCCCATATGCCGCATATCCTGCTGATGATGCAGGGCAATAATCACCGAGCCCGCGGCCAGAAACAGCAAAGCTTTGAAAAAGGCATGTGTCAGCAGGTGGAAAATCCCGGCTGCATAGGCCGAAGCCCCGAGGGCCACCGTCATATAGCCCAGTTGTGACAAGGTGGAATAGGCGATGACCCGCTTGATGTCATGCTGCACCAGACCAAGCAGGCCCATAAACAGCGCCGTGACTGCACCGATAATCAGGATAAATGACAAGGCTGTCTCCGACAGTTCGAACAACGGCGACATCCGCGCCACCATAAAGATACCGGCGGTCACCATGGTGGCCGCATGGATCAGCGCAGAAATCGGAGTCGGACCTTCCATTGAATCAGGCAGCCAGACATGCAGCGGCACCTGCGCCGATTTACCCATGGCACCGATAAACAGCAGAATGCAGGTCACGGTAATCACCGACCACTGGGCGTCACCGAACAGCGCAATGTTTTTTTCCGCCATGGTCGGTGCCTGGGTGAAGACCTGCACATAATCCAGGCTGCCGGCATACATCAACACCGCCGCGATGCCTAGCAGGAAACCGAAATCACCCACGCGGTTGACCAGAAACGCCTTGAGATTGGCATAGATGGCGGTCGGTTTTTTGTACCAGAAACCGATCAGCAGATAAGACACGAGCCCCACCGCTTCCCAGCCGAAAAACAGCTGCATGAAGTTATTCGCCATGACCAGCATCAGCATGGCAAAGGTAAACAGTGAGATATAACTGAAAAAACGGCAGTAGCCGTCATCATCATGCATATAACCGATGGTGTAGATGTGCACCATCAGCGAGACAAAAGTCACCACTGCCATCATCACCGCAGTCAGCGAATCGACCATAAAACCGACTTCCAGCGTCAAAGAGCCAGCCTGCAGCCACTGGTAAATGCTCTGATTGAAGTAGGCGCCGTCGACGACCACCAATTTGAATACCCAGAGTGACAGCAGAAAGGAAACAGCGACTCCGGCAATAGTCACACGATGCGACCAGCTGCGGCCGATTTGCTTACCGAAAAAGCCGGCAATGATACTGCCGATCAAGGGGGCGAGAACGATAGCTAGCAGCAGGCTCTTCATCAGCTATCCCTTCAGACTGTTGATTTCAGACACATTGATCGTGCTCAGGTTACGGAACAACAGCACCAGAATGGCCAGACCAATCGCTGCCTCGGCGGCAGCGACGGTCAGGATAAAGAACACAAACACCTGGCCTGCCGGATCACCCGAAAAATGGGAAAAGGCAATAAAATTCAGGTTCACCGCCAGTAACATCAGTTCGATACACATCAGCAGGATGATAATGTTCTTTCGGTTCAGAAAGATGCCGGCCACTGCCAGGCTGAACAGCAGCGCGGCGAGAATGAGATAATCCGATAAGACAATCAAGGTGCATTCTCCCCTTCGTCCGGTTTGTTGCGCAGATTCACCAGACGCACGCGGTCTTCCCGACGCACGGCGACCTGTTTGCCGATATCCTGCAATTTGCGGCTGTGCTGACGCAGGGTCAGCGTAATCGCAGCAACAATCGCCACAGTCAGAATGACGGAGGCAATTTCAAACGGATAGACATAAACGGTATAGAGCAAGCGGCCCAGTTGTTTGGTATTGCTCTCTTCCAGCACTTCCGGCGCGGAGATATTGAAGGCCGGCGCATTCAGCACGGTGATCATCTCGACCACAATCAGCGCCGCCACCAGAATGCCTAACGGCAGATAACGGGCAAAACCCTCTTTGAGTGGAGCAACGTCAATATCCAGCATCATCACCACAAACAGAAACAGCACCAGCACCGCGCCGACATAGACCAGTACCAGACTGATAGCCAGAAACTCGGCATGCAGCATCAGCCAGATGGCCGCACTGGTGAAAAAAGCCAGCACCAGAAACAAGGCCGCTTTCACCGGATTACGCACGGTAATCACCATCACCGCGGCGAACAGTAAAATGGCAGCAAAACTATAGAAAATCAGCGAATTCATTTAGCGATACGGTGCATCCGCCTCCCTGTCTGCAGCGATTTGTGCTTCATACTTGTCCCCAATCGCCAGTAACTTGTCCTTGCTGATGATATGGTCGCCGCGCTCCTCAAAATGAAACTCGAACTGACGGGTTTCAACAATCGAGTCGACCGGACAGGACTCCTCACAAAAACCGCAATAAATACACTTGAACAAGTCGATATCATAACGGGTGGTGCGGCGGGTACCATCATCGCGCGGCTCGGTATCAATCGTAATTGCCAGCGCCGGACAAACCGCTTCGCACAATTTGCAACCGATGCAGCGCTCTTCGCCGTTGGGGTAACGACGCAACGCATGCAAGCCGCGGAAACGCGGCGACTGGGGTGTTTTTTCTTCCGGATACTGCACGGTGACCTTACGGGCAAACAGATAACGACCGGTCAGTCGCAGTCCCTGCACCAGTTCCCACAGGAAAAAACTTCTGAAGAAATGGCGTAGTTGACGCATCACGCCCCCCCCGCAGCAATCGCTGCTGTTTCTGTGAACCAAGGACCAATATCCATCACCTGCGCGATCGAAATCACCACCAGCCACACCAGGGTGACCGGAATAAAGACTTTCCAGCCCAGGCGCATGATCTGGTCATAACGATAACGCGGGAAGGTGGCCCGTATCCACAGGTAAATAAACAGGAAAAAAGCCGTTTTGGCGAGCAGCCAGATCAGACCCGGCACCCAGGCAAAAAGGCCTTCCAGTACCGGTATACCTTCAAACGGCGACAGCCAGCCGCCCATAAACAGGGTCGCGGCCAGAATTGAAATCAGGATCATGTCGGCATACTCGGCCAGGAAAAACACGGCAAAGGCCATGCCCGAATATTCAACATGGAAACCGGCGACGATCTCCGATTCGCCTTCAGCAATATCAAATGGCGCCCGGTTGGTTTCAGCCACGCCGGAAACGAAATAAACCACAAAAAGTGGTAACAATGGCAGCCAGTACCAGTGCCAGAAACCGCCGCTCTGTGCCAGCACAATCTCACTGAGGTTAAGGCTGCCTGCCGCCACCAGCACGCCCACCAGCGCAAAGCCCATTGCGATCTCGTAAGACACGACCTGGGCTGCACTGCGCAGACCACCCAGAAAAGCGTATCGGGAATTGGAGGCCCAGCCGGCAATCACTACACCGTAAACACTCATTGAGGTAATCGCCAGCACATACAGCAGACCGGCATTAATATCAGCCAGCACCAGTTCAGCACCGAAAGGAATGACTGCCCAGGCTGCCAGCGCCGGACCGATAGCCAGCACCGGTGCAATAAGAAACAGATACAGGTTTGAGCGGGCCGGGAAAATAACTTCTTTCATTAACAGCTTGAGGCCGTCAGCAATCGGTTGCAACAAGCCCCAGGGTCCGACCCGGTTGGGGCCGATACGGGTCTGGATATAGCCAATGACTTTGCGCTCGGCATAAGTCAGATAAGCCACCGCCAGCATCAATGGCCCGACAATCAGCATGATTTTAAACAGCGTTGGCAAGATGTGCTCGAGCAGGATATCCATCACTCTCTACCCGCCTTCATCACCTGTACCTGGCTGAACAGACTGCCCAGCTGTGCACTGACCGAGGTCGCGGCAGCAAGATAAATGCAGCCGTCGGCTATATTGTTATCAATTTCCAGCGGTACGCTGACCTTGCGATCATCCTGACTGATGACAACTTCATGCTGAGGATCGAGGCCGCGCTTATCCGCTTCCTTCTGATTGATACGGGCAAAACCATCGGCACGACTCTCAGGGGTTTGCTGTAGCGCTTTACTGTGCCGAACCAGACTGTCACTGCGATACATCGGCACTTCAGAAATCAGCATCAAATCCGATTCCAGGTTGAGCGAATCCGGAATAAAGCCGGTTTTACTTCCCCTTTTAAGCTCCCGCAGCGGACTTTCTATTTCATCGACCACATCCTGTGATGAAATATAGTCAAAACCTTTGAGCTTGCTGATATTACCCAGCACCCGCAGGATCTTCCAGCCGGGCCGGCTGTCACCTCGAGGTGCGACCGCGCCGGCAAACTGCTGCTTACGCTGGTCAATGCCGACAAAGGTGCCTGATGTCTCGGCAAAACAGGCCATCGGTAATATCACATTGGCATACTGACGGACCCAGTCACTTTCAAAACTGCTGATGGAAACTACGAAACTGGCCCGCCGAAGGGCGTCATGCACGATAGTCGGCTGCGCCGTATCCAGCAAGGGATCAAAGCCCATCATGACATAGCCTCGCAGAGCACGTTCCCAGCAATGTCTGGCGTTAAGCCCTTTATCCGCAGGCATGCTGCCGGCAAGTCGATGGGCATTGCTATTGGACGACGGCAAGACCACCAGTCTGCTGTCACTCAGCTCCGCTACCAGCCTCGCCAGGGAACGCAGGGTGCTGGCCTGCGGCTGATGATTAATCAAATCACCGACAAACAGCGTCGCATTCATGGCATTGGACAGCTGTAGTGCCACATTATGTTCAAAGGCAGACGGCGCGCGCTCCGGTAACAAATCCAGCCAGTCCTCCGGTTCCTGTTTAGCCGCGGCCAGCAAGGCTTTGGCAATACCGGCCAGCGTCTGCACCAGTTGCGGACTGTTCACGGCCATTTGCCTGTCGACCGGCATCAGCAAGTCACGTGTGAACAGGTTAATACTACTGACGGTTGCTCCGGCCAGCGCCGCCTGGCGGATGCGATGAGCGATAATCGGTTGCTCTGCACGGATATTGGTGCCCAGCAGGACAAAGGCATCACTGTCATCGATATCGGCAAGTTGCCAGTCTGACAGGCTGTCATCGACGTCGGTATCAGTGAAATCCTGCTGGCGCAGACGGTGATCTATGTTGTCAGTGCCAAGTCCGCGCAGCCATTTCTGGAACAGATAAGCTTCTTCCAGGGTGGCAGTAGGCGAAATCAGGCCCGCCACTTCTTCAGCACCAAACTTGCTGATAACGCCCTTCAATCCCTCTACCGTTTTGTCCAGTGCGGTCTGCCAGTCCACCACCTGCCACTGGTTATCGAGCTTGATCATCGGCTCACTGAGCCGGTCTTCGCTGCTCAGCCCCAGATAGCTGAAACGATCACGGTCCGACAACCACGACTCATTTAGGTCTTCATTATCCCGCGGTACCACCCGCATGACTTCATTCTTGCGGATATGCAGCTCGATGTTGGAACCCACCGCATCATGCGGTGCAATAGAAGGCCGAGCCTGCATTTCCCAGGCACGGGCTTTGTAACGGAATGGTTTCGAGGTCAATGCCCCGACCGGACACAAATCGATGATATTACCGGACAACTCCGACACCAGGCTGTGTTCCACATAAGTGCTGATTTCCATATGCTCACCACGGCCGGTGGCACCGAGTTCCTTGATACCGGCAATTTCCTGCCCGAAACGCACACAGCGGGTGCAGTGAATACAGCGGGTCATATCGGTCTGAATCAGCGGTCCGATGTCTTTATCTTTGACCGCCCGCTTGCGCTCAGTGAAACGGCTGATACCTTCGCCGTAGCCCATCGACAGATCCTGCAACTCACATTCGCCACCCTGATCGCAGATGGGACAATCCAGAGGGTGATTGATCAGCAAAAACTCCATCACGCTTCGCTGGGCATTGACCGCAACTTTCGAGTCGGTAAAGACTTTCATACCGTCTGATACCGGCGTCGAGCAGGCAGGCAGCGGTTTACGGGCTTTGTCGACCTCAACCAGACACATGCGGCAGTTGGCGGCAATCGACAGTTTCTTGTGATAACAAAAACGGGGAATATCGATCCCGGCCTCATCCGCGGCCTGGATAATCATTTTTGTGGGATCCACTTTGAGTGGAATGCCGTCGATTTCGATATTAACCATAACTGTCAGTCTTTACGCCGTGTTGTCCATGCAACGTCCATGGTCGATGTGATACTGAAATTCATCACGGAAGTGTTTGATAAAGCTTATCACTGGTGCTGCCGCGGCATCGCCCAGCGCACAAATGGTATTGCCGTTAATGTTTTCGGCCATATGCACCAGTTTATCCATATCATCCTGGCGGCCCTGGCCTTCCTCGATCCGTTTAATCACACGATACAGCCAGCCAGTCCCCTCACGACAGGGCGTGCACTGACCGCAGGACTCTTCGTAATAGAAATAAGCGATACGCTGCAGCGCCTTGACCATGCAGGTGGTTTCATCCATGACGATAACGGAGCCCGCGCCGAGCATCGAGCCACCTTTGCCGATGCCATCATAGCTCATCTCAAGCTCCATCATGCGCGCGCCCGGTACCACCGGCGTAGAGCTGCCACCGGGAATAACCGCTTTAATCTTATTGCCATTACGCATACCCCCGGCCAGCTCCAGCAGCTCAGCAAACGGGGTGCCCAGTGGCACTTCATAATTCCCGGGTTTGTTGACGTGGCCGGTCATACAGAAAATCTTGCTGCCGCCGTTATTGGGCGTGCCCAGTTCATGGAACCAGTCTGCGCCGTATTGCAGGATGACCGGAATCGACGCCAGGCTCTCTGTGTTGTTGATGGTGGTCGGTTTACCATACAGTCCGTAACCTGCCGGGAACGGAGGCTTGTAGCGCGGTTGCCCTTTTTTACCTTCAAGGGATTCCAGCAGCGCCGTTTCTTCACCGCAGATATAAGCGCCGGCACCGATGTGGGTATGCAGTTCAAAATGAAATCCGCTGCCCAGAATATCCCGTCCCAGATACCCGGCTTCCCTTGCCTCTTCCAGTGCTGCTTCAAAGCGTTCGATAGGTTCGTAAAACTCGCCGCGGATGTAGTTATAGCCAGTCTGCGCACCAATCGCGTAACCGGAAATGATCATGCCTTCGATCAGTTGATGCGGGTTGTATCGCAGAATATCGCGGTCTTTGCAGGTGCCCGGTTCGCCCTCATCCGAGTTGCAGACGATGTATTTATCGCCGGGCAGGCGGCGTGGCATAAAGCTCCATTTGAGCCCGGTCGGGAAACCGGCACCACCGCGGCCACGCAGGGCCGAGTTTTTCACCTGCTCAATAATCTCTTCCGGCCGCATTTTGTTTTTGAGCACGCTTTCCAGCACCTGGTAGCCACCCACCGAACGATAGGACTCCATAGTCCAGGAGGGCGTCAGATGCGAAGTACGAAAGCAAACTTGATCCAGTTTCATGAGGCCAGCCCATCCAGAATGTTGTCGATTTTTTCCGGTGTCAGATACTCGTGATAATCGCGATCCAGCAGCATCATCGGTGCTCCGACACAGGCTCCGAGGCATTCAACTTCCTTGAGCGTAAACTGGCCGTCTTGTGTGGTTTCCCCCGGTTTGATATTCAGCTTCTGCTGCAGGTGGTTCATGATTTTTTCAGACCCACACAGCATGCAGGAGATATTAGTGCAGACACTGATTTTATGTTTACCGACCGGTTCCAGTTCGAACATGGTGTAAAACGTCGCCACTTCATAAACACTGATCGCCGGGATATCGAGATAATCGGCCAGTGCATCCATAATGCCGCGGCTCAGCCAGCCGCCGTTGGCATCCTGCAGAATATGCAGACAGGGAATTACCGCCGACTGGGCCTGGCCTTCAGGATACTTGGCGATCCAGGTATCCATCTGCTCACGCAGCGCGTCGCTGAATAATTCCTCTTTGGGACCGGTCAGTAACATTTGAGTCATCGATCAATCTCACCAAATACGATGTCCATCGTGCCGATAATCGCCACCACATCCGCCAGCATATGGCCTTTGGCCATTTCATCCATCGCTGCCAGATGCGGGAAACCGGGCGCGCGAATCTTGACCCGGTAGGGTTTATTAGCGCCATCGGACACCAGATAAATACCAAATTCCCCTTTGGGATGCTCCACCGTTGCGTAAACCTCTCCTTCCGGCACACAGTAGCCTTCGGTAAATAATTTAAAGTGATGAATCATTGCTTCCATATCGTTTTTCATCACATCGCGTTTGGGCGGCACCACCTTGCTGTTGGCGGCCTGCACAGGCCCTGGATTCGCACGCAGCCAGTCGATGCACTGTTTGATAATCCGGTTGGACTGGCGCATCTCCTCGACGCGAACCAGGTAGCGGTCATAGCAATCGCCTTCTGTGCCAACCGGAATATCAAAATCAAGCTGGTCATACACTGAATAAGGCTGCTTGCGACGCAGGTCCCACTCTATACCACTGCCGCGCAACATCGGGCCACTAAAGCCGAGTTGCAGGGCGCGCTCGGGACTGACCACACCGATGCCGACGGTGCGTTGTTTCCAGATCCGGTTATCAGTCAGCAAGGTTTCATATTCGTCGACACATTTTGGAAAACGCTGAGTGAAATCCTCGATAAAATCGAGCAGGCTGCCTTCCCGGTTACGGTTCTTGTGCTTAACTTCTTTCTCGTTATGCCATTTGGACGCCTGATATTGCGGCATGCTGTCGGGCAAATCACGATAAACGCCGCCGGGACGATAATAGGTTGCGTGCATACGGGCACCGGATACCGCTTCGTACACATCCATCAAATCTTCACGTTCACGGAAACAGTAAAGGAACACCGTCATGGCACCGATATCCAGCCCGTGCGCCCCGAGCCACATCAGGTGATTCAGGATACGAGTAATCTCATCGAACATGACTCGGATGTACTGAGCCCGGACCGGAATTTCCAGCCCCAGCAGCTTCTCAATCGCCATCACATAAGCATGCTCATTACACATCATCGACACATAATCGAGCCGATCCATGTAGCCGATGCTCTGGTTGAAGGGTTTGGATTCAGCCAGTTTTTCAGTACCGCGATGCAGGAGGCCGATATGCGGGTCGGCACGTTCAATGACCTCGCCGTCCATTTCCAGGATCAGCCGTAATACGCCATGGGCAGCAGGATGCTGAGGGCCAAAGTTCAAGGTGTAATTTTTAATCTCCGCCATGTCAGTCTTCCTCCTCCTGCCAATAGCGGTTGTCGTCCCTGATCACCTTGGGTACCAGCGTACGGGGTTCTATGCTGACCGGTTCATACACCACCCGTTTTTTGTCAGGGTCATAGCGCATTTCAACATTACCGATAAGCGGGAAGTCCTTTCGGAAAGGATGACCGACAAAACCATAATCAGTGAGGATACGACGCAAATCCCTGTGACCGTCAAACAGGATACCGAACATATCGAAGGCCTCGCGCTCGTACCAGTCGGCACTGTTCCAGATGTCGGTGACGGTGTCGATGATCGGGGTTTCCGCGTCCAGCCTGACTTTCAGGCGAATCCGCTGGTTGTGCTGAATAGACAGTAAGTGATAGACCACCGCAAACCGATAACCTTCCGCCACCGGTTCACTGTGCCCCAGACCATCTACAGCACGGCTGAAACCAAACTCGGTGGATTGCTTGGTTTCCCAGCTACTGCCGCCATAGTCCGCGTAATCGACACCGCACAGGTCCATCAGTTGTTCGAAACCATGCTCATCTCGCAGACGGCGACAGACCTGGGTAAGTTGTTCGGCAGCGACAATCAGCGTGACTTCATCACGATTGAGCTCGGCATCCAGTAATGCGTCCGCAAAATCCTGTTCCAGTCTGGCTTTCAAGGCTTGCATCATCCGGCTCCTGCTCAACTTGCTGCCGGTTTGGCGATGGTATTGGTTCTTTGAATTTTTTTCTGCAGTTGCAGGATGCCGTACAGCAGCGATTCGGCTGTCGGGGGACAGCCCGGTACATAGATATCGACCGGCACAATCCGATCACAGCCGCGCACTACCGAATAGGAATAATGATAGTAGCCGCCGCCGTTGGCACAGGATCCCATTGAGATGACCCAGCGTGGTTCTGACATCTGGTCATAAACTTTACGCAAAGCCGGGGCCATTTTGTTAACCAAAGTGCCGGCAACAATCATCACATCAGACTGACGCGGGCTGGGGCGAAACACGATACCGAAGCGGTCCAGATCATAACGGGCGGCACCGGCATGCATCATTTCTACCGCACAACAGGCCAGGCCGAAGGTCATCGGCCACAAAGAGCCGGTTCTGGCCCAGTTAATCAGCTTATCGGCAGAGGTGGTGACGACCCCTTTTTCCAGCACACCTTCTATTCCCACTCAAGTGCCCCCTTCTTCCACTCGTATATGAAGCCAACGACCAGGATGGCAAGAAACAGAAACATCGACAGCAAACCGAATACCCCAATCTCGTCCAGCACGATGGCCCAGGGGAACAGGAAAGCAATCTCCAGATCAAAAATAATGAACAGAATGGCGACCAGGTAGTAGCGCACATCAAATTTACCGTGAGTATCTTCGAAGGGTTCAAAGCCGCACTCATAGGCAGAGCGTTTTTCGTCATCAGGATGGCGCGGGCCCAGAATAAAACCCGCCAGCAACGGCATGACACCGAAGCCAATGCCGATAATGACAAACAACAATATCGGGAGATAATTCTCCAGCATACTGCCTTCCTTACGGTCGATTCGTTTGAGCATGATTGATGCTTATCAAACATGCGCCTCAACACACCCTGCGATGGGCAAATATCGAATCCGATACTACACACTCTCGCGGCTGATGAGAAGCCGAATCGCGGCATAAATATCGGCTTTTTGTTTACTTATTCTAACCGGGCAGCCAAAATCCTCTTGTGATGGAATTATTTACGGCTGCAATCCGTATGCTTTCCGCTACTAAATCGACTACCTTACTTAATGAGTGACAGTTCAGACTTGCCAGTGTTCAAGCTGATTGGCATTTTTTATCAATACCCGGGGCGTCACCACTTACGTGAATAAATATAAATTATTTTCCAGACCAGTCGCCGTCGCCGCCTTACTTATCCTGATTGCTGTCGGCTCTGCCAGTATCGCGGCAGCCTATCTGTTTTCGCTGATTCAGGCCGATGTCAAAAACCGGCTGAGCGATACACTGGAAGCGTCAATCAATCGTGCCAAAAACGATATTCAGACTCATATGCTCAATGCGCGCTACTGGTCGGAAAATCTGTCGCTGCGTCAGATTACCCAGCTTATCCAGGCCGGTGGCTCAGACGCTGTCGATGAGGATTTATTCCAGCGGCTGGACACCACCTTGACCGCTATTACCGAGTCTGAACACTACCGCGATTACAAGCTGTTCAACCTGAACGGTGAACTATTATTATCCGGCAGAGGCGGCATCGAAAACACACCTAAAAGTTTTAACCTGCCGCCGTCCGTATTACGTGAAGCGCTGACCGGTGAGGTGGCGGTCAGTCAACCATTCAAAAGCCAGCAGCGCTGGCAGGATCTCGACGACCATATCCGTGAAGGGCTGGCAACGATGCTGTTTGTAGCACCGGTTATCGACTGGTTTGGCGAAACCGTCGGCTTTTTTGCATTTGAAATGAATCCCGATCATTTGTTTATTCCGGCCTTTCATCAGAATCAGGTGGGGAATACCGGCCATACCTACGCCATCAACAGAGAGGGGTTGTTACTGACTGAGAGCAAGTTCAGCGAGCAACTCGTCAGCACGGGTCTGCTCAGTGCCAGGCATCCCCATGCCGATCTCAACCTCACCGTGCGGCGACCGGATAGCAACCTGCTTGAAGCCGACAATGTGATCACGGCCCGTCAATACAAGCAGTTCCCACTTACTCAAATGGCGCAGTCTTTGACCAGACAGGCTTCCGGTATTGATATTGATGGCTATCGTGATTATCGGGGTGTTGAAGTTATCGGTGCCTGGCGCTGGGATGACCAGCTGGATATGGGTATCGTCTCCGAGACCGAGGTGGCTGAAGTCTATAAGCTCTACCGATCCCTGCTCTACAGCGTCATTGTCAGTATTGTCGTAGTGATTGCCATGACAGCCATCGGCACGCTCTTGTATCGGCGCTCAACCCTGCAACGCATAGCAACGCTGCAGCAGCGTGATGCCATCATCAACCAGACGGACGATGGTTTTGTGACTATTGATGACGAAGGCATGATCAGCATGGTCAATCCGGCCGTATGCGGTCTTTTCGGCTACAGAGAAAATGAACTGCTGGGGCAGCCGGTATCGATATTGCTGCCCGAAGATGAACGCAGCCAGCACGACCATTATCTCGCCAATTCGGCACTGCACGCGCCCAAAGTCATTCACCGCACCCGTGCTTTGCAGGGGCGACGCAAGGACGGCAGCCTGTTCCCGATTGAACTCAATGTCTCGCCGATGCAGTTTGGCCATCGTAAATTCTATATCGGCGTCATTCGTGACATTTCTGAGCGGCATCAGTATCAGCAGGAACTGATCAGTGCCATGCGCCAGGCGGAACAGGCTAATCGTGCCAAAAGTGAATTCCTCGCCAAAATGAGCCATGAACTCCGCACCCCGCTCAATGCGATTATCGGCTTTTCCCAGCTATTGAAGCTGGAAGACCTGGATGACAGTCAACGTGAATCGGTCAGTATGATAGAAAGCTCAGGCAGTCATCTTCTGAGTTTGATCAATGATGTGCTGGATTTATCACGCATTGAAAGCGGACATATGGCGATTTCGGTGGAAAATGTCGCCGTCAAATCCTTAATTGATCATGTTTTACCTCTGATGGAGGTCCAACTGGCTCCTCTGTCGCTGACGCTGGAGACCGATTATCCAGCAGACATCGACAGCCTGTTCATCCGCGCTGACTACATCAAACTCAAACAGGTCTTGATTAATCTGCTGTCCAACGCCGCCAAGTACAATCGCCCCCATGGCAAAATCCGACTGCGTGTCAGTGAAAAAGACTATCAAGTGCGCATTGCCGTCGAGGATACCGGCTACGGGATTGATAATGAAATGCAGTCACGGCTGTTTGAACCTTTCAACCGGCTCGACAAGGAACGTTCCAAAATCCCCGGCACTGGGATTGGCCTGGCTATCAGTCACGAACTGGTGAAGCTGATGCAGGGTCGCTTTGGTTTTGACAGTACGCTGGATGTCGGTTCTACCTTCTGGGTCGAGTTCAGGAAAGCAGCTGTTGAGCAGAGCCCGGTTGCGGCATCCCGGCAAGCTGACGATGAGTCGAAGTCAGCCTCGCCCCGGACCAGGCTCAGCCAGGTACTTTGCATTGAAGATAATCCGACCAACCTTGATTTAATCAAGCAGTTCTTTAACCGGCGGCAGGATATCAAGCTGACAACAGCAGTAGATGCCGAGACCGGACTTGATATCGCCTTTGAGATGGAACCGGAGATCATCCTGATGGATATCAACCTGCCGGGTAAGGATGGTTTTGAAGCACTCAAGCAACTGAAACAATCTGCCGTGACCCGCTATATCAAGGTCATTGCCCTGTCCGCCAACGCGATGACCGATGATATTGAAAAAGGACTTGCAGCCGGTTTTGATCATTATCTCACCAAGCCCATTCATTTTGATGAACTCGAACAGACTATAGACAGCCTGCTTGATTAAACCAGCTGCAGTTCTGCAAACAAGGCGGATTCACTGATGGGCTCACTGAAGAAATAACCCTGGCCGAAATCACAGCCCACCGTTTGCAGAAACTCGCATTGCGCACTGGTTTCCACCCCTTCTGCCACCACTTTCAGACCAAGGCCGTCAGACATGGCGACAATGGCATTAATCAGTTCTCTGTCTGCCGGCTTATTAAGGATTTCATTGACAAAACTGCGGTCAATTTTCAGAACATCGAAGGGATAGCTACGCAGATAGCTCAGTGATGAATAACCGGTACCGAAATCATCCATCGCCAGTTTGATACCCATCTGATGCAATGCATCAAGCGTTTCCTTAACCAGTGGAGAACCACTTAATAAAACACCTTCAGTAATTTCCAGCTCAATATTCGATGGCCGGATTTGATAGTCGCGGATTAACTGGCTGAGTGTCTCGACAAGACCAAAATCACGAAACTGTACCGGTGACAAATTAATCGCCATACGGAAGTCGGGGTGGGTCAACTGAATCTGTGACAACACTTTCAATGCCTGTTCCAGTACAAAACGACCAATCGGCAGAATCAGACTGCTCTGTTCTGCAACTGAAATAAACTCTTCCGGCGAAACCTGCCCCAATACCGGGTTATGCCAGCGAAGCAGTGCTTCGGCGCCATTCATACCATGGCTCTGTAATTCCACCTGTGGTTGATAAAGCAGGCTCAATTCATTATTTTCCAGTGCCGAGTGCAGTTGCTCCTCAATCGTGAAGCGGCGGGTCACATCCAGGTTCATTGCCCGGGTGAAATAACTGCAGGTATTGCGGCCACTCTCTTTTGCATGGAACATGGCAGAATCGGCATTTCGCAGCAACTCTGTCGCCGTCGTCCCGTCATTAGGATAAATTGCCACACCGATACTGGCAGTCAGCATCATCTCACGCTGTTCTATCATGAATGGCCTGCCAAACAGCGCTTTGATGTCTTCGATTAAGGCAGGCAGGGCATCACGCTGACTGGACTGCTGTTGCAGAATGATAAACTCATCGCCGCCCAGACGGCCGAGAACCTGCTCATGATTCAATACCTCTCTGAGCCTGACCACCAGTTGCTGTAATAGCCTGTCGCCGGCTTCATGCCCGAGTGTATCGTTGATTTTCTTGAAATGATCCAAGTCCAGCATCAGTACCGCTACATGCTCTTGGGCTTTTCTCGCCACCTTAATCATAGAGCCCAGATTTTCCAGAGCCCGGAACCGGTTCGGCAAATCGGTGAGCGGATCATAATAAGCCAGATGCAGAATTTCCTGCTCTTGCTCACGCGACTGCGTAATATCGGAAATCACTGAGATAAAGCCGGTCAGCTCACCTGCATTATCTCGCTGATAATCCCAGCTGATTTCCAAAATCCGCTCCTGACCATTGCGTGTTTTATTTCGACTGACAATCATCTCCGGCGCGGGCTGCTGCCTGACCAGATAAAAGAAATAGTCCTGCAACTGCTGCCGATCTGCCTCATTGGCCTGGAAATCCCAGATGTGATGACCGACCAAAGCCCCATTGGGATAACCGAGGATCTTGTGATGGCCCGGATTACTGTAGGTGATACGGCCTTCCAGATCGTTTTCCTGGATGCCGTCAGGGATCGTGTCGAGAATCAGGTTGAGACGCTGTTGGTTACTTCGCAGTTCGCTGATTAACTGCACCTGGCGCCGGAAATAATACTGACCCAGTATAAATACCAGTATCGAGGTGATGAATACGAAGAAAAGCCCTTTCCATGTCTGCATCGCAGACAGCATGCTTTTGCTTAGCGAAATCAGATCGATGGCCCGGTCTGAAAAAATAATCCATATTACGGCAAAAATGGCGTAAATCAGCGTTATTTTCAGCGCCGGTACCCAGGGCCGTGGTGGCTTGAGAGTATCCGGTTTCTGGACTAGTGGGTATTTTGCCATGTCTGAATCCTTGACCTTGACCTTGCACTTTGACGATAACGAACAATGAAGCGTTATCTTTAAAACTGGATTCTACAGGGTCTGCACTGCAAATGCCCTGCATAGCTTCAGACATAAAAAAAGCCCGAGTAATTCGGGCTTTTCATGATTTGGTACCGACGGGCGGAGTCGAACCGCCACGGGCTATGCCCACCACCCCCTCAAGATGGCGTGTCTACCAATTTCACCACGTCGGCTTTAAAAGCGGGTATTTTACGGCAATTCAGGCAAATCTGCAGGAGTTTGTTCTTGTGTTTGTTCTACAGGAACCGACTCAGTTACGCTTTTGGCTTTTTCCGGTCTATCTACCGAAAAATAAGCCAGGGTCAGGCTGGTCGCGAAGAAAATCGCCGCCAGTACTGCGCTGCTGCGACTCAGGAACGAAGCCGAGCCACGACTGCCGAACAGGCTGCCGGAAGCGCCACCACCGCCGCCGCCACCAAATGCGGCACCGGCATCAGCGCCTTTACCATGCTGGATCAATACCAGACCGACCAGCATCAGACAGACAATAATATGTATCGTCAAAATTAAAGCGTGCATGTAGTTAACCTAATTTTAAAACCGCGGCCTGACAGATTTTGACAAACTCCTCGGCATGCAGCGATCCGCCGCCGACCAGTCCACCATCTACATCAGGTTGTAAAAACAATGGCGCAGCATTATTACTGTTTATGCTGCCGCCGTAAAGTATTCTCAAGTTCTGCGCGATATTCGGGTCGTGCTTCGCCACCCGCTGACGCATGAAACTATGTACATCCTGGGCCCATTCCGGTGTGGCTGAACGACCGGTACCAATTGCCCATACCGGCTCATAAGCCAGCACAGTATGCGCGAGTCCTTTTACCCCCTGATAGGCAATCACGGTATCGAGGAGGCGGGCCACGACTTCTTCGGTTCGACCCACAGCATGCTCGTCCGGACTCTCACCGATACATATAATCGGTGTGATACCCTCACGCACAGCCATTTCATATTTTTCGGCCACAATGCGATCCAGCACCCGCTGGTCCAGATCCAGCTCGGCATAAAGACAACGCCGCTCAGAGTGGCCAATCAACACATAATGACAGCCGAAATCGGCCAGCATTGCCGCTGAAATCTCACCGGTGTAGGCGCCCTGTTTGAACTGGGACAGATTTTGTGTGCCCCAGAACAGACCAGTGCCGCTCAGCGTCTGCTGAACCTGTTGCAGATAGACGGCAGGCGGAAATAAGGCCACGTCGACCGAAGCAAAGCTCTCGGCATGGGCAAGAATACCCGCCAGTAAGACCTTATTACTCTCGCTAGAGCCGTTCATTTTCCAATTACCAGCAATAAGCGGCTTACGCACGAATACGGTCTCTCGAAAGTAAAACAGAAATTATCTTTGCCCGCGGACTGCTGTTAATGCATGACAGGTTGGGCTCTTCAATGACGCCGTCCATTGTATAACAAATAACAATGTAGCCAAAACCTGTAGCTACCAGGCTCAGGCCTTGAGTACCTTTTCGATGACATCGGCCAGTTGATGCGCCAGTTGTTTGGTCAGCGGTGCATCACGCCCTTCCACCATGACCCGGATAACCGGCTCGGTACCGGAAGGCCGGAGCAAGACCCTGCCATCACTGCCCAGTTGTTTTTCGACATCGGCCACAGCATCGGCAATGTCGGGATTGCCATCGATATCGACCATCTTTTCAACGCGCACATTAATCAGATGCTGCGGGTATTTGGTCACCACCGAGCGTAAGGCATGAAGACTGTTACCGGTCTGCTGAATTTCTGCCAGGACCTGTAACGCAGCGACAATGCCGTCACCGGTTGAGGTTTTATCGAGACAAATGATATGACCCGACGCTTCCCCTCCAATCTGGCCACCGACTTGCTGCAGCATTTCCATCACGTAGCGGTCACCGACTTTGGCACGGTGCAGCGACATATCATACTCGGCCAGCGCATGTTCAAGTCCCAGGTTACTCATCTGGGTGCCAACAATATTGGTCTGGGTGTCGCCACTGCGCTGACGAGCGCGGGCAATGATAAACAACAGTTCATCACCGTCGACGATTTCACCGCGATGATCGACCATGATGATGCGGTCCCCATCACCATCCAGAGCGATACCGAGATCGGCATTATTTTTAAGCACAGCCTGCTGTAACAGACGTGGTTCCGTCGAACCGCAGTTCTGATTGATATTCAGGCCATCGGGCTCAGCGCCCATTACCACTACCTCGGCGCCCAGTTCTCGGAACACATCCGGCGCCACGTGATAGGTCGCCCCATTGGCGCAGTCAACAACAATTTTCAGCTTGGCCAGATCGACACCACTGGGAATCGTGCTTTTACAGAATTCAATATATCGTCCGGCCGCATCGCCAATCCGGTGCGCTTTACCCAGACGAATAGACTCGACGGTTTTCAGCGGCTGCTCCAGCATCGCTTCAATTTCCAGTTCGATATCATCCGGCAGTTTGGTGCCCTGGGCAGAAAAAAACTTGATGCCGTTATCGTGGTAAGGATTGTGTGAGGCACTGATCACAATACCGGCCTGGGCATGGAAAGTGCGGGTCAGATATGCAACCGCCGGTGTCGGCATTGGTCCCAGCAGGTAAATATCCACACCCGCTGCAGACAAACCGGCCTGCAATGCAGACTCGAACATATAACCGGATATACGCGTGTCCTTGCCGATAATGACACGGCTGTTTTTACCGTTTGCTAGCACCCGGCCCACAGCCCAGCCTAACTTAAGCACAAAATCCGGTGTCACCACGCCATCACCGACACGGCCGCGAATACCGTCGGTGCCGAAATAACGTCTTTGCTTAGTCAAAATCTTCTACCTGCTGCACATGTTGTGTCAGTTTTACTGCCTGCGCGGTCTCGCGCACATCATGTGTTCTTATTAATTTTGCCCCTTGCCACACGGCAATGGATGCCAATGCCAGACTACCTGCCAGACGTTCATTCACGTCGACTTTCAGCATATCACCGATAATCGATTTGCGTGAAACACCGACCAGCACGGGATACGGCAATGCCGTCAGTCTGGACAACCGTTTCATCAATCGTAAATTATGCCGTGCCCGTTTGCCAAAACCAAACCCGGGATCGAGAATGATCTTATCAGCCTGAATACCGGCCCGTTCACAAACAGCCACACGCTCTAGCAGAAAGGCTTCAACCTCGCTGACCACATCCTGGTAGTGCGGTTCTTTCTGCATGGTTTGCGGTGTTCCCTGCATATGCATCAGGCAGACTGGCACATTGAGCTCAGCCACCGCTTCAAGCGCACCTTCTCCCCGCAGCGCATTCACATCATTAATCAGTCCGGCGCCCACGGCGACGGCAGCACGCATGACCCCAGCTTTCATGGTATCAATGGAAATGGGTACATCCAGTTCAGCGCTGATAGCTTCGATCACCGGTGCAACGCGATCGATCTCTTCCTGCTCTTCAACCGGTGTCGATCCAGGTCGAGTCGACTCGCCGCCCATATCAAGAATATCAGCACCATCTTCAACCAGTTTAACGGCTTGTCTCAGCGCAGCATCGCGTGAAAAAAATTTACCCCCGTCCGAGAACGAATCGGGGGTGATGTTAACGATGCCCATAATGCGGGGAGCGGACAAGTCCAAAGACTTGCCCGCACAGTCAAACAGCATAAATGCCAGTCCTTTTAGTGCAGTTGATCAGCCGGTTTTCCCGACGGTGCCTGAGCATCATCAGACTCAGCACTGGCAGATGGCGGGGTACTGGAACGGTCATTCCAGTCTTTCGGCTCACCGGGTTCACGCCCTTCCATGATGGCGTCGATCTGATCACTGTCGATAGTTTCGTATTTAATCAGAAGCTGCGCCATTTTATGCAGCTTGTCCACGTTCTCATCAAGCAGTCTCTTGGCTCGTTCATAATTGCGATTGATCACCGCACGAACATCTTCATCAATCTGTTTGGCAGTCAGATCTGACATCGCCTTGTGCTGGGTCACACTGCGGCCCAGGAATACTTCACCTTCATCTTCACCATAGGACATCGGTCCCATATTGTCAGACAGGCCCCACTTGGTAACCATGTTATGCGCGAGCTCGGTCGCACGCTGGATATCATTGGAGGCACCTGTTGTAACCGCTTCCGCACCGAAGATCATCTCTTCAGCCAGACGACCACCGTAGAGACTGGAAATCTGACTTTCCAGCTGCTGCTTGGTGAAGCTGTACTTGTCTTCAGTCGGCAGGAACATGGTCACACCCAATGCCCGACCGCGCGGAATAATACTGACTTTATAGACCGGATCATGGCCTGGCACCAGTCGACCAACAATGGCGTGGCCCGCTTCGTGATAGGCAGTCAGCTCTTTTTCCCTGTCGCTCATCACCATGGAGCGGCGCTCGGCCCCCATCATGATTTTATCTTTCGCCAGCTCCAGTTCTTCCATGCTGACCAGACGTTTATTGGCACGGGCAGCAAACAATGCCGCCTCGTTGACCAGGTTAGCCAGATCGGCACCGGAAAAGCCGGGCGTACCACGGGCAATGACCCGGGCCTCGACATCTTCGGCAGCCGGCACTTTACGCAGGTGAACATTCAGAATCTGTTCACGGCCACGGATATCCGGCAGCGGAACCACAACCTGACGGTCGAAACGGCCCGGACGCAACAGCGCCGGATCCAGTACGTCAGGACGGTTAGTCGCGGCAATGACAATCACGCCTTCATTGCCTTCAAAACCATCCATTTCGACCAGCAGCTGGTTCAGCGTTTGTTCACGCTCATCGTTACCACCGCCGAGACCGGCACCACGATGACGACCTACCGCATCGATCTCATCGATAAAGATA
Organism: Methylophaga sp.; assembly: GCF_009711715.1. Taxonomy (GTDB): domain Bacteria; phylum Pseudomonadota; class Gammaproteobacteria; order Nitrosococcales; family Methylophagaceae; genus Methylophaga. The sequence continues at coordinate 26,827 of NZ_VENF01000005.1, forward strand.
ATGCAGGGGGCGTGTTTTTTGGCCTGCTCAAACATGTCGCGCACACGGGAAGCACCAACACCGACGAACATTTCCACGAAATCAGAACCTGAAATGGTAAAGAAAGGCACCTTGGCTTCACCGGCGATCGCTTTGGCCAGCAGGGTTTTACCGGTACCCGGAGACCCCACCATCAGAATACCGCGCGGGATACGACCACCCAGTTTCTGAAATTTGCTCGGGTCACGCAGAAAATCGACCAGTTCAGCCACTTCTTCCTTGGCTTCCTCGACGCCGGCAACATCTTTAAAGGTAATTTTGACCTGATCGTCGCTGAGCATGCGGGCCTTGCTTTTGCCGAATGACATCGGGTTCTTTCCGCCACCGCCCTGCATCTGGCGCATGAAGAAAATCCATACGGCAATCAACAGCAACATCGGGAACCAGGAGATAAAGATCTGCATCAGCAGACTGGTTTTCTCGACCGGTTCGGCCTGAATGGTGACACCGTTATCCAGCAAATCACCGATAAGTCCGGGGTCATAATCCGGACTGTAAGTGGTGAACTGGCTGCCGTCGGTGAGCTTACCCTGAATTTCCCGACCCTGGATCTCTACATTGGATACAGCCCCGTTTTTGACGTTGCTGATAAAGGTCGAATAATCCATTTCATTGGACGAGCTGTTCTGCGGGCCGAAATTGTTAAATACTGACATCAGCACAATGGCGATGACGACCCACAAAACAATATTTTTCATCATGTCATTCAATGTTTGGTACCTCTGGTTACCATTAAACGCTATTTAAGGCCGCGGCCGAGCAGGTAGACTTCACGACTCCTGGCTCGGGACGCACCGGGCTTGCGGGTCACGACTTTATTGAAACTGTCCCGCATGGCCTTAAGAAATTCATCAAAGCCCTCACCTTGAAACACTTTGACCAGAAAACAGCCCTGTTTGCTCAGATTGGTGACGGCAAAATCCAGTGCCAGTTCCACCAGATGCATGCTCGCCGGCTGATCAATTGATCCTACACCTGTCATATTGGGGGCCATATCCGATAAAACAAGGTCTATCTGTCGACCATCGAGTACCTGGTTGAGTTCATCCAGCACGGCATCTTCACGGAAATCCCCCTGAATGAAGTGGACACCGGTCAGCGGTGTCATTTCCAGAATGTCCAGTGCCACTACCGTGCCTTTATCACCGACTTTGCCCAGCGCGTAATCTGACCAGCCTCCCGGCGCCGCACCCAGATCCACAACACTCATTCCCGGCTTGACCAGTTTGTCCTTGTTGTCGATTTCTTCCAGCTTGAAAGTCGCGCGCGAGCGATGCCCTGCCTGTTGGGCCTTTTTGACATACGGGTCATCAAAATGTTCTTTGAGCCAGCCCTGACTGGATTTACTTCTGGCCATAACTCAGGCCTCGTTAGCTGCTTCAGCACGTTTGTCAGTAGTTAATACCAACATTAACCCAAACAGGCTCAACAGCAAATAGAGATTTTCACTCAGTTTATGCAGATGGTTGAATTGTTCGATGTGATTACCCTGTTCCAGCCCCAATTGCTTGAGCGCCTGCATTTCAGGCTGAATAAAACCAACAAAAGCGAGGCTCACCATTAGCATCAACAAAATCAGCCAGCTGCGCCAGTAACGGGGAAATGCCCGGACACCGAAGATAAACAGTCGGCTGACCAAGAGAATGGAGGCTGACACCACACCGATGATGTTAACCGCATAAAACAGTTTGCCGGCATAGTCGCCGGCAGTATGCAATTCCAGATTCGCGAACGCCATGGGCACGGCCAGATAACCGATAGCCCAGAGACTGCCCACCCAGAGGGTGAGCAGTAAGCGTTCGCCGGTGTAGCCTGACAACATTTAACGCTCAGCTCTCATAGCTGATATCGACAATTTCATAATCGATATTCCCGCCCGGTGCCTGCACCGTTACCACATCATCGATTTCCTTGCCGATCAACGCCCGGGCTATAGGTGAAGAGACGGAAATTCGGTTTAACTTAATATCAGATTCATAATCGCCTACTATCTGATATTTCACCTCCGCATCGGTATCAATATTGAGCAATGTCACGGTGACACCAAAAACCACTCGACCATCTTGTGGCAGTGAAGCCGGATCAATGATCTGTGATTGCGCCAGGGTGCCTTCCAGCTCCTGAATCCGGCCTTCGATAAAGCTCTGTTGCTCACGGGCAGCGTGATATTCGGCATTTTCTTTCAGGTCACCGTGCTCACGTGCTTCCGCGATTGCGGCCACGACCTGGGGCCGTGCCACGGTTTTCAGTTGCTTCAGTTCTTCTTTCAGTGCTTCTGCACCGCGCGAGGTAATAGGTACTGCCATTAATGTAACTCTCCATGCAAAGATTGCAGTCTGTTCACAGAAACAATGTCTTCACTATTGAGGGCTTGTACTGTCGCACGCGCCGCCGCCAGCGTGGTGGTGTAATTGACCTGATGGTGTAATGCGGCACGACGAATCTCCCGCGAATCGGCAACAGATTGACGTCCTTCGGTAGTATTGACGATAAGATCGATTTCATCGTTTTTGATCATATCAACAATATGCGGCTGACCTTCAGCCACTTTGTTGACCGGCTCACATTCAACACCAGCATCTGCCAGCACTTTCTGTGTACCGCGGGTCGCGAGCAACGAGAAGCCCAGTGCTGCCAAGTCTTTAGCAATTTGCACAACGGCTACCTTATCAGCCTCACGCACGCTAATAAAAGCCGTACCGCCTGTCGGCAGGACCACTGAGGCAGCCAACTGCGATTTTGCAAAAGCTTCGCCGAAGGTACGGCCCACACCCATGACTTCACCGGTGGATTTCATTTCCGGGCCCAGAATCGGATCCACATTCTGGAACTTGATGAACGGGAACACCGCTTCCTTGACCGAGTAATAACTCGGAATGACTTCCTTGGTCACACCCTGATCAACCAGACTACGGCCGGCCATGGCGCGGGCGGCAACTTTCGCCAGCGGCACACCGATAGACTTGGAGACATAAGGCACGGTGCGTGAAGCACGCGGATTCACTTCGAGGATAAAGATCTGTTCACCCTTGATCGCGAACTGGGTATTCATCAGCCCTTTGACGCCAAGTTCCAGCGCCATCTGACGCACCTGTTCACGCATCTGATCCTGAACCGCATTGCTCAGACTGTATGGCGGAATTGCACAGGCAGAGTCACCCGAATGCACACCGGCCTGTTCGATATGTTCCATGATGCCGCCGATGAGGACTTCTTTACCATCACAGATAGCATCGACATCGACCTCAATGGCATCGTCCAGGAAGCGATCCAGCAATACCGGCGATTCGTTGGAGACTTTCACTGCGTTGAGCATGTAACGCTGCAGTTCGTCCTCATTATAAACGATTTCCATCGCACGGCCGCCCAGCACATATGACGGACGCACCACCAGCGGGTAACCGATTTCAGCTGCCAGATTAACAGCATTATCGACCGAGTGGGCAAGACGATTAGGCGGCTGCAGCAGACCCAATTTGTTAACCATCTGCTGGAAACGTTCGCGATCTTCCGCGTGATCGATGGCATCCGGCGAAGTACCGATAATCGGCACGCCAGCAGCTTCCAGCGCACGCGCCAGTTTCAGCGGTGTCTGACCACCAAACTGCACGATGACACCTTTGGGTTTTTCCAGATCAACGATTTCCAGTACGTCTTCCAGTGTCAATGATTCAAAGTAGAGACGGTCAGAGGTGTCGTAGTCGGTGGAAACCGTTTCCGGGTTACAGTTAACCATGATGGTTTCAAAACCGTCTTCACGCAGCGCCAGTGCCGCATGGACGCAGCAATAGTCGAACTCAATACCCTGGCCGATACGGTTGGGACCACCACCCAGAATCATGATCTTGTCACGATCGCTCGGGTTGGCCTCGCACTCGATATCGTAGCTTGAGTACATATAGGCGGTCGTCGTGGCAAACTCGGCAGCACAGGTATCGACGCGTTTGTAGACCGGACGCACCTGCATTTCCTGACGGTATTCACGCACCTGCTTCTCGGTTTTCTGCAGCAGCTTGGCCAGACGCGAGTCGGCGAAGCCTTTGCGTTTGAGACGGAACATCTCGTTCTGGTCCAGATCATTGAGCGAGCGTTCTTTCAAACTGTTTTCAATCTCAACAATCTCCTGGATCTGAATCAGGAACCAAGGATCGATATGGGTCAGACGCTGTACTTCTTCGAAGCTGAAGCCATAACGGAAGGCATCAGCAACATACCAGAGACGATCGGAACCCGGCAGGCTCAGTTCACGGCGCAGGGTTTCCTCGGTGCCTTCTTCGGTCAGGTCCAGAATTTCATTAAGACCGTCACGGTCAATTTCCAGACCGCGCAGGGCTTTCTGCAATGACTCCTGGAAGCTGCGCCCGATAGCCATGACTTCGCCGACTGACTTCATCTGTGTACTCAGACGATTATCGGCCTGGGGGAATTTTTCAAAGGTAAAGCGTGGCACCTTGGTGACCACGTAGTCGATGGAAGGCTCAAACGAAGCCGGAGTCGCATTGCCGGTAATTTCGTTCTGCAATTCATCCAGGGTATAACCGACTGCCAGCTTGGCGGCAACCTTGGCGATCGGAAAGCCGGTGGCTTTCGACGCCAAAGCGGATGAACGCGATACCCGCGGGTTCATTTCGATAATGATCAGACGACCGGTCTCCGGGTTGACCGCAAACTGTACATTGGAACCACCGGTATCAACACCAATCTCACGCAGTACCGCCAGCGAGGCGTTACGCATGATTTGATATTCCTTGTCAGTCAGGGTCTGCGCCGGTGCCACGGTAATCGAGTCACCGGTGTGCACACCCATCGGATCCAGGTTTTCAATCGAACAGATAATGATGGCGTTGTCCTTACGATCACGCACCACTTCCATTTCGTATTCTTTCCAGCCGATGATCGATTCTTCGATCAGCAACTCATGGGTCGGGCTCAGGTAGAGTCCACGCTGACAGATTTCAACGAAATCCTGCTTGTTGTAGGCAATACCGCCGCCGCTGCCGCCCATGGTAAAGGACGGACGGATAATCACCGGAAAGCCGAATTTTTCCTGAACCTCAAGTGCCTCTTCCAGGCTGTGAGCGATATCGGACTGCGGCATATCCAGGCCGATTTTACGCATCGCCTCGCGGAACAGGTCACGGTCTTCCGCTTTATTGATGGCTTCGCTGTCAGCCCCGATCATTTCGACACCGAACTCAGCCAGTACGCCGTTTTTCTCCAGGTCCAGTGCGCAGTTCAGTGCGGTCTGGCCGCCCATGGTGGGCAGAATGGCATCAGGACGCTCTGCTTCAATAACCTTTTTAACCGCCTGCCAGTTGATGGGCTCGATATACGTCGCATCGGCCATATTGGGGTCAGTCATGATAGTGGCGGGGTTCGAGTTCACCAGGATGACACGATAGCCTTCCTCTTTGAGGGCTTTACATGCCTGAGCACCGGAATAATCGAATTCACAGGCCTGGCCGATAACAATCGGACCTGCGCCCAGAATCAGAATACTTTGAATATCAGTACGTTTCGCCATCGTGAATTATTTACCTGTCGCTTGTTCGAGTAAATCGATAAAGTGATCAAAAAGTGGGGCCGCGTCTTGCGGGCCGGGGCTGGCTTCAGGGTGACCCTGGAAACTGAAGGCCGGTTTCGTGCTGTGATGAATCCCCTGCAAGGTGCCGTCAAACAGCGAGCGATGGGTGGCCGTCAGAGTGTCCGGCAACGTGTCTTCGTCAATGGCAAAACTGTGGTTCTGACTGGTGATCATCACCAGGCCTGCCAGTAGTTCCTGTACCGGATGGTTAGCACCATGGTGACCGAATTTCATTTTCACCGACTTGGCGCCGCAGGCCAGACCTAATAACTGGTGACCAAGACAGATACCGAAAATCGGCAGGTCTTTTTCCAGCAGAGTCTGAATCGCTTTGATCGCGTAATCGCAGGGTTCCGGGTCGCCGGGACCGTTGGACAGGAAAACACCATCCGGGTTCAGCGCCAGCACTTCTTCGGCAGAGGTCTGCGCCGGCACCACGGTCAGTTTACAGCCGCGTTCCACCAGCATACGAAGAATGTTTTTCTTGGCACCGTAATCATATGCCACGACATGGAAGCGCGGTTCAGCAGCTTTCGATTCACCGTCCAGATGCCAGATACCCTGGTTCCAGCTGTAACTTTCCTTGGTACTGACCACTTTCGCCAGGTCCATACCTTTAAGGCCTTCAAAGGATTTTGCTGCTTCGATAGCTGCGTTGACATCAATATCGTCACCGGCCACGATACAGGCGTTCATCGCCCCTTTCTCACGCAGCCGACGGGTCAGGGCACGGGTATCAATACCGGCCAGACCAACAACATTGTGACGGGTCAGATAAGCATCCAGCGATTCTTCACTTCGCCAGCTGCTGACCACCGGTGCCAAATCGCGGATGATCAAACCACTCGCAAAAACATGGTCGGACTCTTCATCTTCCGCATTGACGCCGGTATTGCCGATATGCGGATAGGTCAAAGTCACAATTTGACGGGTATAGGAAGGATCAGTCAGGATTTCCTGATAGCCAGTCATAGCCGTGTTAAACACCACTTCACCGACTGACTGGCCAATGGCTCCAATCGATTCGCCGTGATAAACCGTGCCGTCTTCAAGAGCAAGTAATGCACTCGTTCGCAAGGGAGACCTCCACCAGATATAACAAAGGGGCAAACATGACGTTCTCCCCAGACAAAATCTTTGCAATTTTATCTCATAACCGACTATCGCGTCCACGCTAAAACGATGACAAGCCACGCTGCTGCCGGTACCATTGAGCCATCATTTATTGGCAGTCAAGGCTTACGAATGTCTCACCCTAATTTTTCCAAATCCGGTTTTCCCATGCACAGACCGCGCCGGATGCGCAAAGATGATTTTTCCCGGCGTTTGATGCGCGAAAATACGCTGCAGGTCGATGACCTGATTTACCCCTGTTTTGTGCTTGAAGGCAACAATCAGCGGCAAGCCGTCAGCTCCATGCCCGGCGTCGAACGCCTCAGTATTGATCTGTTGCTCAGGGAAGCCGAAACCATTCACCACTTAGGTGTGCCGGTGATGGCATTGTTCCCGGTCACCCCGGTCGAGAAAAAAACGGAGGATGCGCGTGAAGCTTATAACCCGGAAGGTCTGGCTCAGCGTGCAGTAAGGGCTTTAAGACGAGAGTTTCCCGAGCTTGGTATTATGACCGATGTCGCTTTGGACCCGTTTACAACGCACGGTCAGGACGGCCTTATTGATGAGTCCGGCTACATTATCAATGATGAAACCGTCGAGGTGCTGATTAAGCAGGCCCTGTCCCATGCCGAAGCCGGCGCCCAGATTGTGGCCCCCTCGGATATGATGGATGGCCGCATTGGGGCTATTCGTGAAGCACTGGAAAATGCAGGCCAGATCCACACACGGATTATGGCCTACTCGGCCAAATATGCTTCCAGTTTTTATGGCCCTTTCCGCGATGCCGTGGGCAGTTCAGGCAATCTGGGTGGTGGTAACAAATTCAGTTACCAGATGGATCCGGCCAATAGCGATGAAGCCTTGCATGAAGTCGCCCTGGATATCGAGGAAGGCGCCGATATGGTGATGGTCAAACCGGGGATGCCTTATCTGGATGTACTGTACCGGGTCAAACAGGCCTTTCAGAAGCCGACATTCGTCTATCAGGTCAGCGGCGAATACGCGATGCTCAAATCAGCCGTGTTGAACGGCTGGCTCACTGAAGACAGCATTATGGAAAGTCTGCTGGCCTTCAAACGCGCCGGGGCAGATGGCATCCTGACCTACTTCGCCAAAGATATTGCCCAGCAACTCAAGCAGAATAACTGAACCTTTATGACAGACAAATATGCCGTCATCGGCAATCCTATCAGCCACAGCAAATCCCCCCTGATTCACAGCGAGTTTGCCAAACAGACCGGACAGGAACTTGAGTACACAGCTATTGAAGTGCCGGTTGACGATCTGGAAAGCAGCCTGGCGCAGCTCCGTGACATACTTAAATTAAAAGGGGTTAACATCACTGTGCCGTTCAAGGAACAGGCCTGGCAACTGGTGAAAAATAAATCAGAACGGGCTCAGCGTGCCGGCGCCATCAATACACTCGTTTTTGATGATGACGGCTCAATCTACGGTGACAATACTGACGGTATCGGCCTGTGCCGTGATCTGACCCATAACCATGGCATTGCACTGAGTGGCAAGCGCATTCTACTTCTGGGTGCCGGTGGGGCCGCCAGGGGTGTCATCGAACCTTTGCTGAGTTACCAGCCTGCCGAATTATTTGTCGCCAATCGTACAGCCAGCAAGGCGAAAGCCCTCGCCGATCTGTTTCATGATCTGGGCAACATTAAGGGGGGTGGTTTTGAGCAGATTCGCCCTGAATTCGATATCGTGATTAATGCCACAGCGGCCAGTCTGCAGGGTGAAGTCCCGCCGCTGCCGGATAATCTGCTGGCTGATGGCGCAGCCTGCTATGACATGATGTATAGCGATACTGACACTGCTTTTATCAGTTGGGCTCGACAACATGGTGCCGCGCAATCGATTGATGGTCTGGGTATGCTGGTCGAACAGGCCGCGGAAGCTTTCCGGATCTGGCGCGGGATCAGACCCGACAGTGTCAGCGTGATAAAACGGCTTCGGGATAGAACCTCTGAAGGAGGCTGAAACAGCCTAAATAAAAATATCCTCATCAGTGTTCAGCTATTCTTGCTTGTTGATTATGAATGCTTTCACAGTTGATGAGGATAAGGGGAAAAATTAAGCCCCACAGTGTCGATGCGACGGGGGTTCTTGAACCATCGGGTCCAAGAGGGAAACCGCATGAAGCCGGCAAACTTCCCGTCGAAGCGGGCCTGTTTTTCGACTTCGAGATTTTGGTTTCCTAAGCATTTGCTTATCGGCTCAAGACACACAGTGTCGCTGTCGAGCACCGCAGGGACATAACTGAATGATACGCAATATTAAACCGCGAAGCCCAAATTTTTTTACAGTTCGAGCTGGCGATCTTCGTCCAGAAATGCACTAACCCGCTCTTTGAGCTGCAAAATTTTGTTGTTCACTTTATCCAGGTCATGATTCTCATCATGCTGGATTTGAATCAGCTCGTGCGCAATATTGAGCGCGGCCATGACGGCAATACGGTCAACACCGACCACCTTACCGCTGTGGCGGATCTTTTCCATGTTCTCGTGAACCATGCGCGCGGAGGCAATCAAAGCCTCTTTTTCTTCTTCCGGGCAGGCAATCTGATATTCCTTACCCAGGATAGTGACAGTCACCGGTGAACTCATAATTCGTTATCCAATTCTTTCAGACGACTGACCATTTTTTCAATACGGTTGCGTGCCACATCGGTTTTTTCCATCAATTGAGCCCGTTCGCTTAGCCAGGCTGCCTGCTGGGATTTGAGCAGCATATTTTCTTCCCGCAAACGGCGACTGGTACGAAGCAGTTCATCGACTTGCTGTTCCAATTGTTGAATCGCGTGTTTATCCATTTAGTATGAGTTCTTGGCTATGCGAGAATTAGAGCTAATCAATTTACCCCCAACTGAAAGCTGCCTTACTGATATCACAGGCCTGCAGATTGGGGGTAACTCGGATATAACTATAGACGCGCCCTGCCAATCGGGTCAACAACTGTCATAATAGTGGCTGATTAACGGCCTCAGCGTGGTTACAAAAGCCAACGAACGCTGACTCAAATTCAGGACTTTTCGCTTTATGTCACAACTTTATTTCCCTTCCCTGTCACCGGAGAAACAGACGGGTGATGGCCCGGCAACACTGGCAGAACTGCAAGGCGCATTGTGTGGTTTGCTATGCATGGACTCAATGGCTGATCGCACCAACTGGTACAACCAGCTGTTTGAAGATTTTCACCCCAGCGAGGAAGAGAAGCAGGATTTGACCCGCCTGTTCGATGACACGATGCAGACGCTCAACAGCCTCGATTTTGATTTTGAAATGGAACTGCCCAGCGATGATGCGCCGCTGGCGTCGAGATTGTCAGCCATGGCGGAATGGTGTCAGGGCCTGGTTTACGGACTGGGCACCAGTGGCATGACCAATGAAACCGATTTATCTGATGATTGTCGTGAATTTGTGACCGATGTCATTAAAATCAGTCAGGTCAGCTTTGAAGAAATCAAGGACAGCGAAGAAGAGCAAGCCAACTTCGAAGAGCTGGTCGAATATCTGCGAATGGGTTTATTCCTGCTCTATGGGGAACTGCAACCCATCGATCCGACCGAAGAAAACAATACCGAGCACTAATGAATAAAGCTTCTTCACATCGGGTATAAACCACGCTGGGTTGAGGCTGAGAAATAAACAGGCCCTATGTTGAAAAAAGAATTTGCCAAACGCCGCCAGCGCCTGATGGAAATCATGGGCGAAGACAGCATTGCTGTGCTGCCCAATGCCCCGGTGGCGCCCCGTAATCGCGATGTCGATTTTCCCTATCGCAGTGACAGTCATTTTCATTATCTGACCGGTTTTTATGAACCGGATTCAGTCATGGTGCTGATTCCGGGGCGGGAGCATGGTGAATATATTCTGTTCTGCCGCGAGCGGGACCTGGATAAGGAAATCTGGGATGGTTACCGTGCCGGCCAGGAAGGTGCCGTGGAACAGTATGGTGCTGACGACTCCTATCCCATCAGCGACTTGGACGATATTCTGCCCGGCCTTCTGGAAGGCAAGGAAAAAGTCTTTTACACCATGGGTAATCAGCCGGCCTTCGACCAGCATATGGTGTCCTGGCTGAATCATCTGCGGCAGGCGGCCCGGGCTGGCAAGCATTCACCACATGAAATTGTTGATCTTGAATACAGCCTTAACGAGCTGAGACTGTTCAAATCCAGCGCAGAAATCAAAGCCATGCGCCATGCTGCCGAGGCATCAGTCAAAGCCCACATCCGTGCCATGCAGTTCACCCGCCCCGGTAAATGGGAGTACGAGGTAGAAGCTGAACTGATCCACGAATTTATGAAACACGGTTGCCGCTCGCCGGCCTATCCGTCGATTGTCGGCGGCGGCGAAAACGGCTGCATACTGCATTACATCGAAAACAGCAGTAAGCTCAAAAACAACGATCTGCTGCTGATCGATGCCGGCGCGGAATATGAGTGCTACGCCGCCGATATCACCCGCACTTTTCCTGTCAATGGCAAATTCACCGAAGCACAGCGTCAGCTCTATCAGGTGGTGCTGGATGCGCAGAAAGCGGCGATTGCCGCGGTCAAACCCGGTAACCACTGGAATCAGCCGCACGAAGCGGCAGTTGAAGTATTGACTCAGGGCCTGATTGATCTTGGCCTGCTTAAAGGCGAGCGGCAGCAGCTGATTGCAGACAATGCCTACCGTGAATTCTTCATGCACCGCACCGGCCACTGGCTGGGCATGGATGTGCATGATGTCGGTGACTATAAAATCGATGAAGAATGGCGTTTACTGGAACCGGGCATGGTGCTGACGGTGGAGCCGGGCCTGTATATTCGTGACCCGCAACATATCGATAAAAAATGGCATTTTACCGGTATCCGCATCGAAGACGATGTACTGGTCACCAAAGAGGGCTGTGAGGTCCTGACCGAGGGTGCACCAAAGGAAATCGAAGATATTGAAACAATCATGGCTGAGGCGATGTCCGTCCCGGCATAACTAACGAGAGACCCATGAACAAGGCTGATAGCCCGGCAAACGCCACAAGTATTGACTTCGACCTGCTGATTGTCGGCGGCGGTATGGTCGGTGCCAGTCTGGCTGTCGCGCTGCAGAACAGCACACTCAGGATCGGCCTGGTGGAAGCGCAATCCCTGCATAGCAACAGTCAGCCCAGTTTTGATGATCGCGGTATTGCCCTCAGTTTCGGGTCGCAGCGTATTTTCCAGAGCATGGGACTATGGCCGGAGATTGCCCCCTACGCTACGGCTATCAAGCACATTCATATTTCCGACCGTGGCCGATTCGGTGTGACCCGGCTATCCGCTGATAAAGAACGCGTCCCTGCCCTGGGCCAGGTCATGACTGCCAGGGAACTGGGCCGGACCCTGAACCAGCGGTTGCAGACGCTGTCCCGCTTATCCCTGTTTTGCCCTGCAAAAGTCACTGCACTGCAAGCACACACAGATCATGTCGAGGTCAGGCTGGATAACGGCGACAGCATCCGCAGTCGCTTGCTGGTCGCCGCTGACGGCCGAGACTCCACCATACGCCAGTTGCTAGACCTGGGTGCCTGGCAACAGGAATATCAGCAGACCGCGGTAACCGCCAATATCACCACGGATAAGCCTCATCAGGGCTGGGCCTATGAACGCTTTACTGACACCGGCCCGATGGCACTGCTACCGATGTCGGATAACCGCAGCAGCTTGGTCTGGACGGTCCGCTCCGGTGACGAACAAGACCTGCTGGCGTTAACTGATAAAGATTTTCTCGACCTTCTTCAGCAACGTTTTGGTTACCGTGCCGGTCGCTTCACCCGGGTTGGTCAGCGGCACAGCCATCCTCTGGTCTTGATGCAGTCCGATATGCCGGTGCAGCAGCGCGTCGTGTTTATCGGAAATGCCGCACACAGCCTGCACCCGATTGCCGGTCAGGGTTTTAATCTCGGTCTGCGCGATGTTGCAGTACTGGCAGATTGTCTGGCCGATGCCGGAGCAGACTGTGGCCGCATGGACGTGTTACAACGCTACCAAAACTGGCGGCAGAAGGATCAGGATCAGGTGGTGCATGCAACCGATAAGCTGGTTAGACTATTCAGTAATGACATTGGGCTGCTGGGCCAACTACGCGGTGCCGGCCTGGCATTGCTGGATACACTCCCCCCGGCTAAACGTCTGCTGGCCGAGCGCAGTATGGGACTGGGAGACAGGCAACCACGACTGGGCAGAGGAATCAGCCTATGATTCAACAATTTGATGTTGTCATCGTCGGTGGCGGTATGGTCGGTGCCACATTGGCTGTCGCCTTGGCGACCGAACCCGCACTCAATATAGCCCTTATCGAGGCGCAAGTGCCGGACGCGCCGGCCACCGGTTCAGCCTATGACTTAAGAGTCAGTGCCTTAACCCGCAGCAGTGAGGTGCTGCTGAACAAGCTCGGTCTATGGTCACAGTTACCGGCTGAGCGAATCAGTGCCTTCACCGATATGCGGGTTTGGGAAAACGATCAGAGTGAACTGCATTTCAACAGCGCCGATTTGGGTGAGCCCTGGCTGGGCCACCTACTGGAAAACCGGGTTCTGCAAAGCACCAGCCTGGCACAGTGCCAGCGGCTGCCCAACGTCAAGCTGATCAGCCCAGCCTCACCCACAGCTTATGAAGCGCATCAGCTCACGCTGGATAACGGCGATATCCTTCAGGCAAAGCTGATTGTGGCGGCTGATGGTGCGCAGTCTCCTCTACGCGAATGGGCCGGGATCAAATCTAAAGGCTGGTCCTATGATCAAAAAGGACTGGTCGCGACCGTGACCACCGAAAAAAGTCACCAGCACACTGCCTGGCAACGCTTCCTGCCAGAAGGTCCGCTGGCTTTGCTGCCCTTGCCTGATACCAATCAATGCTCCATCGTCTGGTCACTGAACAGCGCCAGTGCCGATCGTTTGCTGGCGCTGCCGGATGCCGATTTTATCAAGGAACTCAATGAAGCCTGTCAGCAAAAGCCGGCCAGGGTGACTGCCATCAGTGAGCGAGCGGCGTTTCCGCTACAGTTGCGTCACGCTGACAGCTATATCCAACCCGGGCTGGCACTGGTCGGCGATGCGGCACATATCATTCACCCGCTGGCCGGTCAGGGCGTGAATATCGGCCTGCTCGATGCAGCCACATTAACTGAAGTGATACTGCAGGCGCATCAGCACGGACGTCATATCGGCAGCCTGCATACCCTGCAGAAATACCAGCGCCAGCGTCATGCCGATAATTTACTGATGCAGTTCAGCATGGATATGTTCAAACGGGTCTTCAGCAGCCAGCTGGCACCGATCAGATGGCTGCGGCAGTATGGTCTGCGTGGTGTAAATCATAGTCGCTGGCTGAAAAATCTGTTCATGCATCAGGCAGCCAGTCGCCCTTTTGCAACCCCGGCACTGAGTCGCTCAAACCACCGCCACTGACTGTAGCCTAACTGTGAAATAACTCTCACCCTGTATTTGACCGCCGGCGCTTAAGCGGCCAATACTGGCTGGCAACCTCAAACGGAGAACTATGATGATTGGCTTTATTTCCCGCCAGTTCCTGACCGGTCTGATCACCATTTTGCCACTGACGCTGACTGCCTACCTGATTTACTGGTTTATTGTCTCTACCGAAAAGGCGCTCAGCGGGGTTATCAAGTTTGTGCTGCCGGATTATCTCTACTGGCCCGGTATGGGCTTTGTTGCGGCCCTCTTGCTGATTTTTATGATTGGCCTGTTAATGCATCTGTATGTGGTGAAGGCTCTGTTCCGTTATATTGAGGAACTGCTATATCACATGCCACTGATTAAATCCGTCTATGGCGCAATTCGTGACTTTTTTCAGTATTTTTCACCCGCTCGCCAGAGCGAGTTCGAGCAGGTCGTGGCAGTCAAACTGGATAATGGCATGGAATTAATTGGTTTTATCACCCTCGATTCTTCGGACTCCCTGCCGATTGAAGATGAAGACGGAGAGGAGCGGGTGCTGGTGTTTCTGCCCATGAGCTACAACATTGGCGGCTATCCGGTAATGATGTCGAAAAAACGCCTGCGGCCGGTGAATATGACGATGGAACAGGCCATGCGCTTCGTATTGACCGCCGGCGTTGCCGGTCATACTGGTAAAAAAGACTAAATCGGCAGAAACACGACTGTCGCAGCCCGCACGACAAAGGTCTTGATAATACGGCCGGTTTTACGCGAAATAATCTCGGCCAGATTATCCTGGGTCGCGATCATGCGGCCGATCAATCGCTGGTAGCTCAGATTACGCTTCTCATCATTCAGGCTGTCACTGAGAATAAGCAACTGACCTTGCCTGTCCCGGCTTTTTGCTAACAGCCAGGCGGCGATCTCGATATTGCGGGCACTGTTGTAGAGTTTTTGCTGGTCAATCGTGGTCAGGTAAAAGAACTCGGTGTTGTTGTCATAGGAAGCCATCAACATTCGGCGCAGCCCGACAATAAAAGCCAGTATCCGGTCTCCCTGATATTGCTCATCCAGTGCCAGACGGACAATATCTGTTGGTCGCCTGATGTGGCTAAACTCGGCATAGTTGTAATTAAAAGGCCGGGAAAATGTCAGTTCGACACTGGCTTTGATGTCACGCAGTTCACGGTCATAACGCAAGCCCGGGTTACGTTTATACAGCTTGAACATCAGCTTTTTCAGATCCCGCAGCACGACCTGCTGGTGGAGCTCGATAACCTCATCAATATCACTCTTAGCCAGTCGCTCGATACCGTTATTATTATTTCCTGATGTTGTCACACAACCGGCCAGCAACATAAAGCCGAGCAGCAGGCTAAACCATTTCATCCAGAAACTGACCTCTATCGACCGATGACTGTCTGGGTAATTCATTGATGTACAGATATTGTTGAACAGCGCGTGGCAGAAATGTGGTTTGTTCGTTATCACCGTCAAAGCGGCGATCGCTGCTGATAAAGTTTCTGACAAAACGGGCCTGCTGACCGTCTTCACTGCTGTTGGGCGCAACAACAACGGAAGTATTATCGGCACGATCAGGACTCAGGTTGGTGTTGATTTGCTCAACATCAAAAATAACCGGCGCCCGTGCACTGTTCCGGTTATCGACCGGAACCAGCGGATAAAAGTCAGCTGGGCGGTTACTGTTTATCTGCATGTTTGTTCATTGAGGCCGCGGCCTTGCCTTGCCGGCTGTCGGACCGGCGCGGACGACGGCGCCTGCCTTCCTCTTTCTTGCCGCGCTGATGAGCGGGATTTTTCTCACGTTTAACCGGCGGCTTGGGCTCAATCAGGGTTTCATCGGCGGTGGAGGCTATCGGCAGTTTATGTTTGATATAAGTTTCAATATCCGGCAGCGAGAACACAAACTCCTCGCAGGCAAAACTGATAGCCACACCGCTGGCACCGGCCCGGGCAGTTCGGCCGATACGGTGCACATAATCTTCGACATCCTGAGGCAGGTCAAAGTTGAACACATGGCTCACAGCGGGAATATGCAGACCCCGCGCCGCGACATCAGTGGCAACCAGAAACGGGAATTCGCCATCCTGAAAATGTTGTAATAAGCGCTCACGTTTTTTCTGGGGCACATCGCCGGACAGCAAAGAAGCCTTGTGTCCATTACCTTCGAGATAAGCCCAGACTCTGTCGGCAACATGCTTGGTGTTGACGAAAATAATGCTGCGCTCTGGCTGCAGGCGCTCAATCAGTGCCAGCAGCAACGGGATTTTTTCATCATTGGCCGGATAGTAGACCCACTCATCGATGCGATCGCCCATCATTTTTTCCGGCTCGACCTGCACTTTTTCCGGGTTATTCATATGCTCGTATGCCAGCTCACTGACTTTATAGCTGAGCGTGGCCGAGAACAGCATACCCAGACGCTGGTCCGGGCCCGGAATACGGCGCAGGAAATAGCGCACATCTTTAATAAAGCCCAGGTCAAACATGCGGTCAGCTTCATCCAGCACCATCGCTTCGATAAACTTCAGGCTGAACACGCGCTGTTTGTGATAATCGAGCAATCGCCCGGGGGTGCCGACTAAAACATCACAGCCTTCATTGAGCGCATCGCGCTGTTTCTGATAGTCCTTGCCGCCATGCGCGATGGCAATGCGCAGACCTGCCTCCGCGTTCAACAACTCAGCGTCTTTCATGATCTGAATCGCCAGTTCGCGGGTTGGCGCCAGAATCAGCGCACGTGGCTGTTTGCCATCCCAGTTTTCAGGGGGAGGTGTTTCCAGCAGACGCTGAAAGGTAGCCAGCAGAAAGGCGATGGTTTTACCGGTCCCGGTCTGGGCCTGGCCTGCTACGTCTTTGCCCTGTAGTAATAATGGCAGGGACTGGGCTTGGATGGGGGTACAGAACTCAAAACCTGCCTGGTCCAGGCCAGCCTGCAAAGCGGAGTTAAGGGGCAGGGTTTTGAAGGCCTGGTCAGTTAGATGTGCACTCATATAAATACTTGCATTAGCGTTGATGATAGGAAAAAATGTTAGGCTCTATCGCATGGGAGTATATACCTAAGTCAGCCTGAAATGCAGGTTTGAAGATACAGCCTCGCCAGGCACCGGTATAATCCAACGATACTTTATATACCACTGGAGATAAAACATGAGCGAAAACGTCACCAACGTGACCGATGGCGACTTTGACAGCCAAGTATTACAGTCCGACATTCCTGTCTTGGTTGACTACTGGGCAGAATGGTGTGGTCCATGCAAAATGATTGCGCCTGTGCTGGAAGAAATCGGCGGCGAATATGCCGGCAAGCTGAAAGTGTGCAAACTCAACATCGATGAAAATCAGGACACACCGCCGCGTTATGGTATCCGTGGTATCCCGACCCTGATGTTGTTCAAGGACGGTGAAGTGGAAGCGACTAAGGTAGGCGCTTTGACCAAATCCCAGCTGGCAGCCTTCCTGGATAGCAATCTGTAATGTTGCTCCTTCCCCACACCCCCGGGTGTGGGGCTGCCTTGCAGCTGATGAACATCGTGCGCGGAACCCCCGCTTGTCTGCGCCAGTCTATCTTCCGCCGTACCCGTCCGCCGATTCGGCAACGGCCTGAATAAAAGCCAACGCAAATCTAAGAATGGATGTTTCTGAAATACTCAACGATCTGAATAAACCGCAACGTGAAGCGGTTGCTGCGCCATTGGGCCACGCCCGTATTCTGGCCGGAGCCGGCAGCGGCAAGACCCGCGTGCTGGTGCACCGGATTGCCTGGCTGATTCAGGCCGAAGGTTTTTCACCCGCCAATATCCTCGCGGTCACCTTTACCAATAAAGCCGCGGCGGAAATGCGCGGCCGGATTGAAGAAATGCTCGGCTATCCGCCCGGCGGTATGTGGGTCGGCACTTTCCATGGTCTCGCCCATCGTCTGCTGCGCGCTCACTGGAAGGACGCCGAGCTGCCGCAGAGCTTTCAGATCTTAGACAGTGACGATCAACTGCGCATGCTCAAGCGTATTATCCGCGGCCTGGAGCTGGATGAAGCCCAGTGGCCGCCGAAACAGGCGCAGTGGTACATCAACGCCCAGAAAGATGAAGGTCTGCGCGCCAAGGATATCCAGGCCGGCAATGATCCCTACTCGCAGAAAATGCCGGCCATCTACAAGGCCTATGAAGAAGCCTGCCAACGTGCTGGCGTGATTGATTTCGGTGAAATTCTGCTGCGCTGCCATGAGCTGTGGCTGAAACGTCCCGATATTCTGGCGCAGTATCAACAACGCTTCGGTCAGATTCTGGTCGACGAGTTTCAGGATACCAACACCCTGCAATACGCCTGGTTGCGACTTCTGGCGGGCGACAGCGGCAAACTGTTTATCGTCGGTGATGACGATCAGTCGATTTACGGCTGGCGCGGTGCCCGTATTGAGAATATTCAGCAGTTTGACAAGGATTATCAGGGTGCCGCCACCATCCGGCTGGAGCAAAACTACCGCTCCACCGGCAATATTCTGAAAGCCGCTAATGCGGTCATTGCCAATAACAGCGAACGCCTGGGCAAGGAACTCTGGACCGAAGATGACGACGGTAGTCCGATCCAGGTCTATAACGCTTTCAATGAACGGGACGAAGCCTCATATCTGGTCGGTCAGGTTCAGAAATGGGTCGATGACGGTGGCCGCCGCAGTGACTGCGCCGTGCTTTACCGTTCCAATGCCCAGTCACGGGTGATTGAGGAAGCCCTGCTGCAAGCCGCGATGCCCTACCGGGTTTATGGCGGTTTACGCTTCTTCGAACGTGCCGAAATCAAGGATGTATTGTCTTACCTGCGTTTGATTGCCAACCGTCGTGATGATGCCGCGTTCGAACGTATCGTGAATACCCCCACCCGCGGTATCGGCGCTGCGACACTAACCCAACTACGCCAGGTTGCCCGTGAACGCGACCTGTCGATGTGGCAGAGCGGGCTGGAGATGCTGGAAGCCAAAGCCTTCAGTGCCCGCGCCGGTAACGCACTGGCCGGCTTTATCACACTGATTGATTCGCTGACACCGGAACAGCCGGATATGCCGCTGCATGAACTAACCCAGCTGGTTATCGACGAATCCGGCCTGCGCGACCACTTTGCCAAAGACAAAAGCGAAAAAGGCCAGGGCCGAATTGAGAACCTGGATGAGCTGATCAGTGCTACCCGTCAGTTTGTGCGCCCGCAGGAAGAGGAAGAAGAAAACCTCACTGAACTGGATGCCTTCCTTGCCCATGCCGCGTTGGAAGCCGGTGAAAACCAGGGTGACCGCTGGGAAGACTGCGTACAGCTGATGACTCTGCATTCAGCCAAGGGGCTGGAGTTCCCCGTGGTTTTTATGGTGGGCATGGAAGAGGGCCTGTTTCCGGGCCAGAAATCAAGTGATGACCCTTTGCGGCTCGCTGAAGAACGACGGCTTTGTTATGTGGGCATGACCCGCGCCCGTCAGACCCTTTATCTGCTTTATACCGAGCAGCGCTTTCTCTATGGTCAGGAGCTGATTCAGCGTCCGTCACGTTTTCTCGCGGAATTGCCGATGGAATGCATCGAGGAAGTCAGGGCCCGCAGCAACCGCATTACTCCCGGCCTGAAAACAGTCAGCAATGCCGCCGGTGCCGAACTCAATGAGGCCGGCCTCAGAACCGGCCAGCAGGTCATGCATCAGAAATTTGGTCCCGGCATTGTCATTGATACCGAAGGTGCCGGAAAAAATGCTAGGGTACAGGTCAATTTCAAGCATGCTGGCAGCAAATGGCTGGTGCTGGCCTATGCTAAGTTAGACGTTTTATAAGGAAACCACCATGTTAAAGCCTGCTTTTCTGCGTTATTTGCTGCCAGGCCTGCTGGCACTGATGCTGAGCGCTTGTGGTCCCGAGGATGAGGCAGGCCCCGGCACCGCAGCCGACAGCGGCAAAACCTATAACTGGAAAATGGTCACCACCTGGCCCCCGGGTTTTCCTGTTTTACAGGAAGGCGCAGAACGCTTTGCAGAACATGTGCGGGCCATGTCCAACGGTCGTATTAACATCAAGGTCTATGCCGGTGGCGAGCTGATTCCGGCATTACAGACTTTTGATGCGGTCTCTCAGGGCACGGTCGAGATGGGCCACGGCAGCGCTTATTACTGGGCCGGAAAAGTGCCCGAAGCCCAGTTTTTCTCTACCGTGCCGTTTGGTATGACACCCCGCGGCATGAACGCCTGGCTCTATCATGGTGGTGGACTTGAACTGTGGCGTGAAGTCTATGAACCCTTCCATGTTGTGCCCTTTCCGCTGGGTAACACCGGCGTACAGATGGGCGGCTGGTTTAACAAGGAAATCAACTCGGTTGAGGATCTGGAAGGTCTGAAAATGCGGATCCCGGGTCTTGGCGGCAAGGTCTTTGCCAAAGCCGGCGGCAACCCGGTTTTACTGGCAGGCAGCGAGGTTTATACAGCGCTGGAGCGCAACACGATTGATGCCACTGAATGGATTGGGCCCTACCACGATCAGCGCATGGGCCTGTATCGCGCAGCCAAACATTATTACTATCCGGGCTGGCATGAACCGGGCACCGTGCTGGAGCTGACCGTCAACAAACGTGCCTGGGATAGCCTGACACCGGATTTACAGGCGATCATTACTCATGCTGCCGAATCCGAAAATGTATTGATGCTGTCGGAAATGGAACAGAAAAACCTGACTGCACTGAAAGAGCTGCAGACACGTGATGATGTCGAAATTCAGCGTTTCCCGGATGATGTGCTGGCAAAGCTGCAAACAATGACCGACGAAACGCTGGCCGAGGAAGCCGCAGCCGACCCGGCCTTCAAGCGCATTTATGAGGCTTACCAGGCTTTTCGCGAGAAAGATGATGCCTGGACAGCGATTTCAGAGAAATCCTATCTCGCCATTGAGAACAATTAATGCTGTTTATTATTTTTACGGCTGAAGGCCTCACACAAGCGCAAGAACAAGTGCTGAACAATAAAGCCGAACTCTGGCTGAACCCAAGCCTGAAAAAACAGTCTGATTTATCTGTGTTCGAGCAGCTCGGTATCACGCTTCATACACTGCCTGAAGAGATTGACGCCAGTAATGAAAAAGCGGTGATGACTGCCCTGTCGCATGTGGAAGCGCAGAGCCACGATAAAGACATATTGGTTGAATACCTATGATGAAACTATTAATTAGCTTGCTGATGCTGTTCAGCCTGCCGCTGGCTGCAGACAGTGAATGGGACCAAGTCGAAAATGCCTTAACCGAGTCTACCCAGATCAAGGTTTATCGCAGCCCGAACTGCCAGTGCTGTCATAAGTGGATTGAACATCTGCAAAAGCATAACTTCACCGTGGTCGACGAAGTCACCCACAACCTGGAAGCCGTCGCCCCCCGACAACAGGTGCCGATCGTGATGCGCTCCTGCCATACTGCCGTCATCAACGGCTACTTGATTGAGGGCCATGTGCCAGCGCAGGATATTAAACGGCTGCTGGTCGAAAAGCCACCTGTCACCGGTCTATCGGTACCACAAATGCCGGTCGGTACACCCGGCATGGAGATGGGGGCCAAGAAGGATGATTTCACCGTCGTCACCTTTGATAAAGATAATCAGTTCCGTATTTTTAACCGTTACGAAGTCGGTCCCGATCAGCAATATCACAGCGTTTCCACCGGGGAGTAATCATCGTTGGAAGTCCTTGTGGTGCTGGGGCGCCTGCTGTTCTCGGCGTTTGCTAATGTTTTTCAGAAACAGCTGACACACCGGGGCCTGCACCCGTTTTTCATCGTCTTTGCTTCCTATGTGGTGCTGGCAGTCATCTGCCTGCCGCTGCTATTTAGCTTTAATCTGTTTCAATTATCGACCCATTTCTGGGTCAATATCTTTTTTGCTGCGCTGCTGGATATGGCAGGCACCCTCTTTCTGGTGATGTCGCTATCGAAAACCGATCTGTCGGTATTCGGTCCGCTCAACGCCTACAAGGTCGTGATATCCATGCTACTGGCCCTGGTATTTCTGGGTGAAGTACCCAGCATGCAGGGTTTTGCCGGCGTTTTTATCATTGTCGCCGGCAGTGTTTTCCTGTTTCCACCCAAAACCCATCAGGGAGGGCTTTGGCAACTGTTTTTGCAGAAAGGCGTACAGTTTCGTTTTCTGTCCATTGTGTTGTTCTCGATTGGCACCCTGCCGCTCAAAAATGCAGTGGTCGATGGTGGCGCCCTGCCGACCACCGTATTCTGGTGCCTGCTGGGTCTGCCACTGGCGGGCCTTGCCCAGCTGATGTTTGTGCATGACAACTTCAAAGCCGAGATGGCCAGAGCACGCGATCAGGTTTATCCCTTTATCTATCTCGGCTGCCTGATCTTTCTGATGCAGTTTATGACCATGCTGGTGTTTTCGCAGTTACTGGTGGCTTATTCACTGGCACTGTTTCAACTGAGTATGGTCTTACAGGTATTCCTGGGCTACCGGATTTTTAATGAAAAACATGTATTAAGACGTCTCGCTGCCTGCCTGGTCATGGTCGGCGGCAGCCTGATGGTATTGAGCGCCTGAGCATTGATGGCAGGTGCCTGTTATTATGCCTTTATCTGAATTAGGAGGTGAAAATGAAACTTTTATCCGTGCTGCTGGCGTCCGTGCTAAGTACTTCAATCGCCAGTGCATCCACCACACTGACACCGGCCTGGAAAACTACCACTGAACTGCAGGCTCCGGAATCAGTGATTTACCACCCGGGCAGTGATGCGCTGTATGTCTCGAACGTCAACGGCGCACCGGATGCCGTTGATGGCAATGGCTATATCAGCCAGCTTTCCGATGAAGGTGAGATTGAAGATCTTTACTGGGTGGATGGCCTTGATGCGCCCAAGGGCCTCGCCATCAAGGACGATCTGCTCTATGTGGCCGATATTGATGAACTGGTCGTGATTGATATCAACAACAAAAGCATTGCTGCGCGCTATCCGGCAGACCAGGCCAAGTTCCTCAATGATGTCGCCATCGATCAGCAGGGCCGCGTGTATGTCAGCGATATGATGACCAACCAGATTTATCGTCTGGCTGACGGTGAATTTTCGTTATGGATGGATGACTCAGAACTGGAAGCACCCAATGGTCTGCTGGTCGAGAACAACAAACTCATTGTCGGCAGCTGGGGACATATGACGGATGGTTTTAGCACCGACGTTCCCGGTCATCTCAAGATCATTGACCTTGAAACCCGGGAAATCAAGAGTCTGGGGGATGGCAGCCCGGTCGGCAATCTTGATGGGGTTGAAGCGGATGGCAAAGGCAATTACCTGGTCACCGACTGGATGAATGGCCGCTTGCTGTTGATTAGCCCGATTGGCCGCAGTGAAACTCTGATTGAGTTCGAACAGGGCAGCGCCGACCACACCGTGATGCCGGAGAAAAACCTGGTTATCGTACCGATGATGATGCAAAACCAGCTACAGGCTTTCAGGATTTCCCATCAATGAGCTTTGATGATTTGATGCTTGACCAGCCATTGCTTGAGGCACTGGCTGTTGAAGGTTTCACAACCCCTACCCCGGTTCAGCAGGAGGCGATTCCGCCCTTGCTGGCTGGTGAGGATGTGCTGGCCTGCGCTGCGACCGGCACCGGCAAGACTTTGGCTTTTGTTCTCCCATTGCTGCAGAAACTGCTGGATGAACCGGCGGACGGCCGCATTGCTACTGCCCTGATTCTGGCACCTACCCGCGAGCTGGCCTTCCAGACCCAGTATGTGATTCAGCGTCTGGGCAGCGCCATTGCACCCCGTGTGGCGATGGTCACCGGCGGCCAGTCGCCGGCAGCGCAGGTGGAATACCTGCAACAGGGCTGCGATATCATCATTGCCACACCAGGCCGCATGCTGCAGCTGCTTGAACAGGAACAGGCCGATCTGTCTGCGGTTGAATATGTCGTTATTGATGAAGCTGATCGCATGCTGGATATGGGCCAGGGCCCGGATGTCGCTAATGTATTGGCCGCCATTCAGACCACCTTCCAGACGTCGTTATTCTCCGCAACGCTGGCTGGTGCCGGCGTTGAACTGTTTGCCAAAGCCCTGCTTCCCGAAGCCCGCCGCATTGAAATTGATGCAGCAAACCAGTATGCGCAGCAGGTCAGCCAGACTGTCTACCTGGCTGACAACAGAGAGCACAAGCTCGCTCTGCTCAAGGCCACGATTCAGTTGCCTGACTGTCAAAGTGCGCTGGTGTTCTGTAATAAAAAAGAACGCGCGATGGAAGTCGCCGACTATCTGCAGTCACAGAATATCTCGGCTCAAGTCATACACGGTGACTACTCTCAGGCCGATCGCCGTGAACGCACCCGCAAGTTTCGCCAGGGAACAATCAAGGTTCTGGTGGCAACCGATGTGGCCTCACGCGGGCTGGATCTGCCGCAGGTCAGTCATGTCATTAACTATGATGTGCCATTCCGCGGTGATATCTATATTCACCGTGTCGGTCGCACCGGTCGTGCCGGTCACACCGGCAACGCGGTCAATCTGGTCGAACCTAATGACCAGAAAAACCTGCAACGCGTCGAACATCATATCGGCCAATCGATGCCGGTACGCAAAATGAAAGGGCTGGCCCCGCAGGCCAAGAGCAACAAGAAAAAAAGCAAAGATAAAGATAAGCCCCGCTACATCGCCAAAAAAGATCGTGCCTGAGCGCCTGACAACGCATCGCAAATTATTGTTACTGCGCTGGCTGCTGCTAATCAGCAGCGGCCTGCTGCTGGCCGGACTGTTTCTGCCCATGCTGACGATTACCCAGCTTATGGTTATCAGTAACGAGTTTTCTGTTATCTCCGGCATCATCGAACTCTGGAAAGCAGGCCAGTACATTCTGTTTGTTGTGATCGGCTGCTTCAGTGTGCTGATACCGCTCGCCAAAATCAGCCTGCTGTTCAAGCTGCTGCAGTCCGATGACAAGCCGCACCCGATCAAAATGAAACTGTTGCGACTGATGCATGATTACGGCCGCTGGGCGATGCTGGATGTGATGGTGGTGGCGATGCTGATTGTGACCGTCAAGATGGGTGCCATTGCCAGTATTCAGATCCATCCGGGACTGTATGTGTTTGGGGCGGCGATATTGTTGATTATGTTGACCACGCAGTCGACGGTCAGGCTTTTGGAAAGTCAGCAAAGTCAATCTGATCGTATCTAGTGCGCTCAGTTTTTATTTCATCAGCATTGCTGCTTGTTAAGGTTGCTCTTTTCGCCTTTTTGTTTGGTGGTTTATTTTGGGCGAGCAAAATAGATGATCGCCCCGCGGCAGCGTCCCACTTTTAACTCAAAAACCAGTTCCGGAAGATTGCCACGGCCTTTCGGCCTCGCAATAAGCAGTTCCATAATCCAAGCAGATAAAAAGCCTACCCGGTATTGCGCATCCCTGCCGAAATGGCACTGATAGTCCGCAATAAGGGATCCAACCAGCGCTGCCGTTCCTGTTCCGGCTTAGACGTATCCCGGTAACGCTGCAACAGCAGAATCTGAATGTAGTTAATCGGATCCAGATAAGGTTCACGCCTCCGCAGGGAACTCTTCAGTGAGGGCAGCTCTGCCAGCAGATGATCCGCTTCCACCACCAGCAGGACCTGTTTGACGGTCCTGTGATATTCGGCCGCAATCAGTTCAAATACCTGCTGTCCCTGGAAAGCATCCTCGCACAGGGCGGCGTAACGACGGGCAATATTCATATCCGCCTTGGCCAGCGACATCTGGGTATTACTGAGCAGGGCGCGGAAGAACGGCCACTGTCTGACCATTTGCCGCAAAATGGCAATCTTGTCTTCATTCCCCTGATGCCAGGCTTCCAGCGCGCTGCCGATACCGTACCAGGCTGGCAGTGTATGCCGTGACTGGGCCCAGGAGAAGACCCAGCCGATGGCACGGACAGAGGATTTGGATCGGTCGCCCGGCTTACGGTGTGATGGTCGTGAGCCGATATTCATCATGCCGATCTCGGTGACCGGGCAGACCTCGTAGAAATAATCCAGAAAACCCGGTGTGTCTTCAGTCAGCTTACGATAACTGGCTTCACCGGTTTTGGTCAGATTATGCATGATATCGAGATAAGCCGGTTCCACTTCGCCGATTTCTGTCACCAGGCTGCGTGAGGCTTTCATCAGACCGGATACGCCCATACCCAGCTCGTAGGCAGCGGTCTCGACATTCCCGTATTTGAATGACAGCACTTCACCCTGTTCGGTGAATTTAATCTGGCCGTGTACGGTGCCCATCGGCTGCGACAGAATCGCATCGTGGGTCGGGCCGCCGCCGCGGCCGATGGTGCCGCCACGGCCATGGAACATACGACATTCGACTTCATGCTGCTGGGTCAGGCGGGTGATTTTCTTCTGTGCCTGGAACAGGTTCCAGCCAGAAGCGAGAATACCGCCATCCTTGCAGGAGTCCGAATAGCCCAGCATGACTTCCTGCAGATTGCCCGAGTCTGACAGCAGACGCCGGTAAACCGGGTTTTCCAGCAGTGAGGACATTACCGGCTCGATATGGCTCAAGTCTTCGATAGTTTCAAACAAAGGCGCGACCCGCAAATGACAGAAGCTATTACCGTGGTCATCGAAACCGCAGAGACCGGCAAACCGTGCCAGCGTCAGCACCTCCAGGATATGACTGGCCTGGTGGGTCATCGAAATCACATAGCTGCCAAAAGCCTTGCTGCTGACTTCACTGTGCAGACGGGTCATCAGCGTGAAGACATTCAGCACTTCCTGATTATCAGATGCCAGTGTCGGCAGCGCCGGCAGACTCGGCTCAGACAGCAGTTCGGTGAGCAGCTGCTGGCGCCCTGTTTCATCCAGCTGCAGATAATCCTGCTGCAAGCCGGTGGCCTTCAATACCTCAGCCAGCGTTTCACTGTGACGCGTCGATTCCTGCCGGATATCAAGGTGGTAGAGATAAAAACCGAAGGTTTCGACCAGTCGAATCAAATCATTGAGCTCGGCACCGGCCAGTGCCTTATCACCGTTTTCCACCAGCGAATCATAGATAAGATTCAGATCGGCCAGCAGCTCATCTTCATTGGCGTAGGCAAGTCCCAACGCCGTAGGCTCGAGATCGGGGCGGAAATACTGCTGCAACAGTCGCAGATTATCTTCCAGCCGGTGACGCATCATATAGAGCTTGCGGCGGTACGGCTCATTCAGAAAACGATCAGGCTTGGCACGGAAAGCGCCGGCATAACGTTTTTCCGACTCGGCGATATCTTCCGCCAGCGCATCACTGATCCAGCATAGCGGCTGCGAATGGGTCAGGATGTAACTCAGCTTGGTCACATCTTCCAGATAACGGCGGATCACGGTGCGCTTCTGCAACTGAATCGCCATCTCGGTAGTTTCAGCAGTTACAAACGGGTTGCCGTCACGGTCACCGCCAATCCAGGAACCGAACTTCACAAAGCCGGGGACTTTAAACGCCTGCCCTGCTTCAATCTCGTCGTGGTAAACCCTGCGGATCGCATTTTCCAGATTGCGGTAGGTACGCGGCACAGCATCGAACAGGCTGACATTGAAGTAATACAGGCCGTTTTTGATTTCATCGCGCACGGTGGGTTTGACCGCCCGCACTTCATCCGTCGACCACAGTAGCTGAATTTGCTTTTTTATTTCCTTGCGGGTGCGCTCTTCGTCGAATGCTGTCAACGGCTCGTTGGTAAGCTGCTCATCAAGCAGGAAAATACGACGCAGGATTTCCATTACGGTACGGCGTTTGGATTCAGTCGGGTGCGCTGTAAACACCGGCATATAAACCAGCGAATCAAGCAGGGGCTGCAGCTGTGCAAGCGACACACCGGCCTGTTTGAACTGGCGCAGTGTATCGAGATAGGAGCCTTCCCACAGATCACCTCCATTACGTAACTGAATCATCCTGTTGTGGTAATGGAAGGCTTCCTCCGCCGTATTAACCAGACTGAAATACATGCTGAAAGCACGGATAACCTCACGCAGTGTGGTCTCGTCAAGTGTATTCAGAAAGCTCAGCAGTTCGGTTCGCAGGCCCGCGTTGTCGTCCTTGCGCAGGTTAATAAAGCCTTTACGCAGCCGTTCGACGGTTTCGTATACTTCCCGGCCGGCACGTTCCTCCAGCACCTCGCCCAGAATATGGCCGAGGAAACGCACATGCTGGCGCAGCTCTTTGTCGCTGAGCAAAGACAAATTGTCGACTGTACTGAGTACAGGCTGATAGTCAGTCATAGATTACCGGTTAACAATATGGTGATAGAGATCAATGTAGGCATTGGCGCTGTTTTCCCAGCTGAAGTCGTGCTGCATTGCAACGAGCATCATGCTGCGCCAGATCCGCGGCCTGGCGAACAATGCGACAGCACGCAGCAGGGCTTGCTCCAGCGCCTTGACCGTAGCTTCATCAAAACAAAAGCCATTGGCTATACCAGCTTTGCGGTTTTCTTCGCTGGCGTCAACCACAGTATCGGCAAGACCGCCGGTATTGCGAACTATCGGTAGCGTACCGTAGCGCAGACTATACATCTGATTGAGTCCGCAGGGTTCAAAACGGGATGGCATCATAAACACATCGGCACCGGCCTCAATCTGATGCGACAGGGCCTCGTCATAACCAATTGTCACCGCCACCCGATCCGGGTATTTAGCCCGCAAGACGCGCAAATCCCGCTCAAACCGGGATTCACCACTACCCAGACAAACCAGTTGCACATCATGACCGGCTTCGAGTACGCGCGCCATGGCCTCAATGGCCAGATCAATGCCTTTCTGCGAGACCAGCCGGCTGATAATGCCAATGAGCAGACTGTCCTTGTTGTCCGGCAAAAAGGATTGCTGCTGCAACGCGGCCTTGTTGACGGCTTTATTACGGATTTTGCTCAACGAATAGTGTTTGCTGATAAACGGATCGGTTTCGGGGTTCCAGATATGGTAATCAATACCGTTGAGAATCCCGCTCAATCTGCCCTGCTGCCGGCGATATGCGAGCAGGCCTTCAAGCCCGTAACCGAATTCATAAGTGCAGATTTCATCGGCATAGGTCGGACTCACGGTCGTGATCTGATCGGCAAAAATCAGCCCGCCTTTCATAAACGACATCAGGCCGTGGAATTCCAGTCCTTCCATTTGCCAGAGCGTGTCAGGTAAATCCAATGCCTGAAATACTTCCGCAGGAAACAGCCCCTGGTAGGCCAGGTTGTGTATGGTGAAGACGGTTTCAGGGCGGTTTTCTCTGCCTGCGAGCAGGGCCGGTGCCAGCCCGGTCTGCCAGTCGTTGCAATGCAGGATATCCGGCTGCCAGTTGAGACCGGCTTCATTCATCGCTATCGCTGCTGCGGCCCGTGACAAGAGCGCAAAACGGGCTGCATTATCATGCCAGTCGCCGCCATCGGGGTCACTGTACGGTCCGCCCTCACGATCAAAATGAAACGGCGAGTGCAGCAGCCACAAAATGACATCGCTATCAGGCAGCATCGTCTGCAGAATATCAACCGGCAGATGGTAACCATCCAGTTTGACGGAAGCGACCTTTTCCATTTGCTCCAGCTGCTTCAAACACTGGCGGTAGGCGGGCATGATAATCCGCACATCCTGACCATGTTCACGCAGTGCGATCGGTAGGCTGGCAGAGACGTCAGCCAGCCCGCCTGTCTTCATCAGCGGGTGCACTTCACTGCTGGCAAATAGAATTTTTCGCACGCAAATCTCCCAAAAATTGTACAATTCTGCAAATTATATACGGTCAAAGGCTGAGTTATAGCCTGCAACGGGAGAAATCATGCAATCTTGTACAATTGTTATTTTTGGCGCCACCGGCGACTTATCGAAGAAAAAATTGTTACCGGCTCTGTATCACCTCGATGCAGAAAACAGGCTCACCGATGATACCCGCATTATCTGCATGGGTCGTCGTGAAGCAGCCCAGGATGAGTGGAAACAGCAGGTTGTAGAGTTTGTATCTCCCAAAGCCCGCGGCGGTGTCGATGATGAAATCCTCAATAAGTTTCTGGACCGCGTTCATTATTTCAAATGTGACATCAATGATGCTTTCAGCTACCACGAACTGAAAAAACTGGTCACCAAAGAAAACGGTTTTCCACAAAACATCGTCTTCTATCTTTCAATCAGCCCGGCGCTGTTCGGCGTCGTCGGCGATCAACTGGCCGCTGTCGGCATGAACAAAGAAGATCATGGCTGGCGTCACCTGGTGGTCGAAAAACCTTTCGGTTTCGACCAGAAAAGTGCTGAAGAGCTGGAAACGGTACTGCGCAAGAACTTCACAGAAGAACAGACTTACCGCATCGACCATTACCTGGGTAAAGGCACAGTACAGAATATTTTTGTTTTCCGCTTTGCCAACCTGCTGCTGGAACCGCTGTGGAACCGCAACTACATCGATCACGTTCAAATCACCCATGCTGAAGAACAGGGCGTTGGTGGCCGGGCCGGCTACTACAATGACTCCGGTGCTTTGCGTGACATGATCCAGAGCCACCTGATGCAGGTGATGGCACTGGTAGCCATGGAACCGCCCGCCGATCTTGATGATGAATCCCTGCGCGATGAAAAAGTCAAAGTGCTGAAAGCGATTCGTCCCATTACTGAAGACATCGTCGATCAGCATGCTTTCCGTGGTCAGTACGCCGCCGGTGAAGTCAACGGCAAACCGGAACCGGGCTACCTGGAAGATGAAGAAGTACCGAATGACAGTGTCACTGAAACCTATGCGGCGATGAAGATTTACATCGACAACTGGCGCTGGCGCGGTGTGCCGTTCTATCTGCGCACCGGTAAATGTATGCCGGAATCCAAAGCGATGATCGCGATTCGCTTCAAAAAGCCACCACAGGAGCTGTTCAAAGACACCAAGATTGGTGACAGCCATGCCAACTGGATTGTAATGGGCCTGCAACCGGATAACACCCTGCGTATTGAACTGCAGGCCAAACAACCGGGGCTGGAACTTAAGAGTCACACTGTGGCGCTGGAAACCGTCGAGTCGGATAAAAACAAGCATCGTCTGGATGCCTATGAAGCACTGATTCTGGATGCCATTCAGGGCGATCGTTCGCTGTTCCTGCGCTCGGATGAAGTGAATCTGGCCTGGAAAGTGGTTGATCCCGTTCTCAACAAATGGGCCAAGGACAAAGACTTTATCCATACCTACCCTGCTGGTACCTGGGGACCGGAAGAAGTCAGCCGTATTCAGGACGACTCCTGTCACCTCTGGCGCAATAATGTCTGAGCCCCGAATCCATCAAAAAAGCCGGCTTGAAGCCGGCTTTTTTATGCGTGTTGTTTTTGTCTTATCAGCATTTTTTCCAGTTCTACCAGCCACAATATCACCGAAGCCACCAGTATGATCTGCAACCAGCTTTGGACACTGATGGCGGCGCTGCCGAACAGGAAATGCATCGGCGGCAGATAGGTGAAGCCGAACTGGAAAATCAATAAAACCCCAACTGCGAGCAAGGCAACACGGTTGCCCAGCAGCCCCTGTCTGTTCAGCACCGGCGCCGTCAGAAAGCGTGTGTTAAACAGGTAGAACACTTCAAACATCACCAGCGTATTCACTGCCACCGTCCGCGCCGCTTCCAGGCTGTGACCGGCCTCGATATGCGTCATAAACAGCGCAAAACTGCCCAGCATCATCACTACCGAGACAAAGGCGATACGGCGGATCAGTTCCATCGTCAGCAGCGGTGTCTGCCGGGGTCGAGGTCGGCGTGACATCAAATCCGGCTCAGGCGGTTCAAAAGCCAGTGCCAGACCCAGCGTAACCGCGGTAATCATATTGACCCAGAGGATCTGCACCGGTGTAATCGGCAGCATCACCCCCATTACAATCGCGGCTATGATAATCAGTGCTTCGCCGGCACTGGTCGGCAGCAGAAACAGGATCGCCTTGGTCAGGTTGTCATACACCGTGCGACCTTCCTCCACCGCATCAACGATGGAGGCAAAATTATCATCGGCCAGCACCATATCCGACGCATCCCGCGCAACCTCAGTGCCATTGAGTCCCATCGCAGTGCCAATATCAGCGCGTTTCAATGCAGGCGCATCATTGACCCCGTCGCCTGTCATCGCCACCACTTCATCATTCTCCTGCAGGGCTTTAACCAGTTTCAGTTTATGCTCGGGGGTGGCTCTGGCAAACACCGATTTTTCAGTGACAACCCGGCACAAAGCGGCCGCGTCCAGTTGTTCGATTTCTTTGCCGCTGATAACCGCTGAGCTCATTCCCATTCTTTCAGCTATGGCTGCTGCGGTATCACTGTGATCACCAGTAATCATTTTGATCTTAATGCCAGCATCCTGACAGAGCTTGACGGCCTCCACCGCATCTTCCCGCGGTGGGTCCATCATCGCTACCAGTCCCAACAGGGTCAGACCCTGCTCGACATCTTCAAAATCGAGCTCATTCTTCTTACCGTCAAAGTCCCGGCTTGCCACAGCAAGTACCCGCTGCCCTTTGGAGGCCAGACTTCTAACCTGCTGCTGCCAATATGCCCGATCCAGCTCTCGGCCATCGTGCTGATAGCGGCACATGTCCAGCACCCGCTCAGGCGCACCCTTTAGATAACAGAAATGCCGCCCCTGATGGTCATGATGCAGCGTGGCCATAAACTGATGTACTGACTCGAAGGGAATAACATCCAGTCTGGGCCGGGATTCTTCTTCATATTCACTTTCAAAACCGGCTTTGGCAGCGAGACTCAGCAGCGCCCCTTCGGTCGGGTCACCCTCGCATTGCCACTGATTTTCCTTATGCAGCAGACGCGCGTCGTTACACAGCAGTCCCGCCTGAATCAGTTGCTGCAGCAGTGGGACCGACTCGACATCGACTGTCGACTCGCCCTGCCTGATATCTCCGTGTGGATCGTAGCCGCTGCCGGTAACCTGATAATCCCGCCCATCGGCTGTCAGCATTTCGGTAACTGTCATTTCATTGCGGGTCAGCGTGCCGGTTTTGTCAGTGCAGATAACGGTGACCGAGCCCAGCGTTTCTACCGCCGGCAGACTGCGTATGATGGCTTTCCTGCGCGCCATTTTCTGCACGCCGATAGCAAGTGTAATGGTCATAATCGCCGGCAGGCCTTCCGGGATCGCCGCCACCGCAACACTAACGGCGGCCATGAACATACTGCTGAGGGAAAACTGATGGGCAAGAATGCCGACCACCATAGTCAGCAAGGCGATCAGCACAATCATCATACTGAGCTGACGGCTGAATAAGGCGATTTGCCTGAGTAACGGTGTGGTGATTTCCTGCACTTCTGACAGCAGGCTGCTGATCCGGCCCAGCTCGGTTGCCGCACCGGTCGCCACCACCACGCCGCTCGCTTGCCCGAAAGTCACCAGTGTGCCTGAATACAGCATGCATTGGCGATCGGCAAGCTGGGCGGATGCGTCGATGCTTTCTGGACTTTTATTAACCGGCATGGATTCACCGGTCAGCACCGCTTCCTGTAACTGCAGATTTTTTGCCTTCAGCAAGCGACAATCAGCCGGTACTTTGTCACCGGCCTGTAAATACACCACATCGCCGGGTACCAGTTTGTCAGCAGACAACGTGATTTTACTGCCGTCGCGCAGGACCACGGCATTCGCGGTCAGCATGCGGCCCAGAGCGGCAATGGCATCCTCCGCCTTGCCTTCCTGCACCACACCGATAATCGCGTTAATCAGGATAACGGCAGTGATAACGCTGCCATCGACCCAGTGTCCCAGCAGAAAGACAATGACAGCGGCAGCAATAAGAACATAAATAAGCACATTATTGCATTGCGCCAGAAAACGCTGCCAAAGCCCGCGCCGGATACCTTCTGGAAGTCGATTGGGACCGTATTCTGACAGTCTCTCATTGGCCTCATCAGTTGACAGCCCTTGTTCGCGGGTGTTGAGGCGATCGATCACCTCAGCCACGTCCGTTGCGTGCCAGGCTATCTGTCTGGGTGAGATGGCATCGGAATGAGTTGACTGAGAAGTGGACATATTAATTCATGGCTTGTCCGAGTTTGATCACATCACCCGCCTGCCAGTCCGGGAGGAATGTGTTCATACCAGGCGGCAACAACAGAATGACTGTTGAGCCCATATTGAAACGCCCCATTTCCGCACCTTTGGTCAGTCGAACAGCCTGTTCGCCAGCATAACGCCATTCACGCACAGCGTCACCATAAGCCGGCGTGATCTGCCCAGCCCAGACCGTTTCCATACTGCCGACAAAAATCGCACCTACCAGCACCTGCACCACCGGCCCAAAGTCAGTTTCAAACACAGTGACCACCCGCTCATTGCGGGCAAAAAGCCGCGGCACGGCTCTCGCAGTGCGTGGATTGACCGAGAACAGCTTGCCTGGCACATAGCGCATCAGGGTCAGTCTGCCGGTCAGGGGCATATGAATGCGGTGGTAATCCCTCGGCGATAGATAAATCGTCGCAAATTGTCCGTGATTGAATTGGCGGGCCAGTGCCCTATCGCCGGCCAGTAACTCTTCTACCGTATACTCACGCCCCTTGGCCTGGATTATCCGGCCGTCAGCAACCGGCCCCAGTTGACTGATGGCCCCATCTACCGGCGATACCACCACATCATTGCCCCCGGCAATGGGACGAATCCCGGTCCGCAACGGACGGGTAAAAAAGGCATTAAAACTGGGATAATCCCGCATATGCGGTGAGGCGGCTTCAGTGAGATCCACTTTGAACCGCCAGCAAATAAAGCGGATAAAGGCATTTTTGAACCAGCCTACCTGACTCTGGGTCAGGCGGTGCATCATGACCGAGAGCGTATGCTGAGGCAATAAGTACTGAGGGAAAGTCAGTACACGATCCAGCCAGTTGCAGCCACGCTGGGCCTTATTAGGTCTATCCGCCACGTCCTGTCCCCTTTAACCTGTAGTGCAAGCTTGTCATAATCAACAACATTATTTTCATCAATTGTAAAAGCGGGAGTATAGCAAGCAATGATTCAGCCTCTCATCTCCATCTGTCTCGCCCTGTGTCTGATGCTGTGCCTGCCGCTGCAGGCAGCCGAATCCGGAGAAGCTACGGCATCACCCTACTTCGCGATTGAAGATCCCTTTACCATTAACTTTCTCAAACAAAGCGATGAAAAAATGCGCTACCTGCAAATCAAGGTCGCTTTAAAATCCGATGACCCTGAAATTATTCAAAGTGCACAATTGCATCTGCCAATGATTCAGGATTCACTGCGCTTGCTGTTTACTGATCAGAGTTACGCCACTATCACTTCTGTGGCCGGCAGAGAGCTGTTACAGCAACAGGCACTGGAACGGATTCGCAACCTGCTGGCAGAGGAAACCGGCAACGACGGACTGGAACAGATTTTCTTCACCCGTTTCATTCTGCAATAACGGCACGCTCCTTGCTAATTCAAAACAAACCTTTAATGGAA
This sequence comes from Methylophaga sp., assembly GCF_009711715.1. Classification (GTDB taxonomy): domain Bacteria; phylum Pseudomonadota; class Gammaproteobacteria; order Nitrosococcales; family Methylophagaceae; genus Methylophaga. Next base: position 62,435 of record NZ_VENF01000005.1, read on the forward strand.
AGCGTTCATGGCTGAAAAACAAGACGATATTGAAGTCGCTGAAGAAAAAAACAGTAAAACCACCAAAATTCTGGTGATCATTATTGCCGTCCTGCTGCTGGCCGTGATCGGTCTTGGCGTTTTTATGCTGACAGGTAATGATGGAGAAGAGATTGCCGAGCAACAGAGCGAACCTGTAAAGCAGGCGCCTGTTTACTACACGATTGAAGAGCCGTTTATCGTTAATTTTTCAGAGCAGAGTAACGGCCAGGTACGATATATGCAGGTCAAAATGAAAGTGATGGCGCGAAGCCAGGCGGTCATTGATGCGGTTAAGACCCACCTGCCAGCCATCCAGCACGAATTGCTGATGCTGCTCTACAGTCAAAATTATGACGGCTTGCTGACCAGCGAGGGTACCCAGGCACTGCAACAGGCCTGCCTGGAAACAATTAACCGGATTCTGCAATCCGAAACATCTCTGGAGAATGAGTTGGAAGCAGTGTATTTCACTAGCTTCCTCATGCAATAACGATGGCTGTCCACGACATACTCTCACAAGATGAAGTCGATGCCCTGCTGAACGGCCTGGGTGACGGCGAACTCGAAACGGGCTCGAATATCGATCCGGATACCGGCATGCCGCGTCCATACGACTTCGGTAACGAAGAACGGATCATCCGCGGCCGGATGCCGACACTGGAAATGATCAATGAACGTTTCGGCCGTTACCTGCGGATAAGTCTGTTTAACATGCTGCGACGCTCTGCGGAAATCTCGGTGGGCGGTGTGCAGGTGATGAAGTTCTCCGAATACGTGCATACCCTGTTCGTACCGACCAGTCTGAACCTGATTCATCTGCATCCACTGCGTGGTACGGGACTGATCGTGCTCGAACCCAAACTGGTGTTCACCATTCTCGATAATTATTTTGGTGGTGAAGGCCGTTTCCAGGCCCGCATCGAAGGGCGTGAATTTACAGCGACCGAGCTGCGCGTGATTAACATGGTGCTGAACCTGTGCTTCCGTGATTTAACCGAAGCCTGGTCACCGGTGATGGAAGTCGACTTCGAATTTGTCAGCCATGAAGTCAATCCACAGTTTGCCAATATCGTCAGCCCCAGTGAGGTCGTCGTGATTTCGACCTTCCATGTAGAACTGGACGGTGGCGGTGGTGATGTCCATGTGACCTTCCCCTACTCGATGCTGGAACCGATTCGTGAATTGCTGGATACCGGTCTGCAGAGTGATCGCTCGATGGACGACGGTCGCTGGGCCAAAGCACTGCGGGAAGAAATCAAAATTGCCGAGGTGGAGCTCTGGGCCAACCTCGCACAATGCACTTTGAGCCTGGAGCAAATCGTCAAGCTCAAAGCCGGCGATATCATACCGATTGATATGCCAAAGCATGTTGTCACCATGGTGGAAGATGTGCCGATGTTCCGTGCCAGCTATGGCGAACACGACGAAAAAGCGGCGTTGAAAATTCAGGAAATTATCGAACACCCGAAAGATCAGACACCGAGCTACCAGCTGAACAAAGGTAAGAAAAAATGAGTGAAGATACCAAACAAAATGATCAGGCACTGGCCGACGAATGGGCCGCAGCACTGGAAGAACAGAGCGATGAAGCCGGCGGCGGTGACGATAATGATCCCTGGGCTGAGGCACTGCAGGAACAGGCTGAAACTGAAGCCAAGCAACAGCAGGCTAACCCGGCTCCGGTCGCGCAGTTGGATGACGATGCCAAACCCCGCAGAGATGTCGATCTCGACATGGTTATGGATATTCCCGTTACTATCTCAATGGAAATCGGTCGTACCCGTATCAGTATCCGTAACCTGCTGCAGCTGAGTCAGGGCTCGGTGGTGGAATTGGATCGTCTGGCGGGTGAACCCATGGATGTATTGGTCAATGACACCTTGATCGCTCACGGTGAAGTCGTTGTCGTTAATGACAAGTTTGGTATTCGCCTGACTGATGTAATCAGTGCGGCGGAACGCATTAAAAAGCTGCGCTGATAATGAAACAATGGCTGCTATGCAGCAGTGTCTGGCTGCTGTCATTTCCACTCTATGCCGCTGAAAAGCAGGAAGGCGCAAGAACGTTAAGCGAATCGCCCTTATCAGCGATGAGTCTGTTGCAGACGGTGATGGGCCTGGTGCTGGTACTGGGCTGTATTGTACTGGTCGCCTGGTTGCTCAAACGCACCACCAGCTTTCATACCGCAGCCAACGGCAAAATGAAAGTTATCGCCGGTCTGCCTCTCGGTACCCGCGAACGGGCGGTGCTGGTTCAAATCGGTGATGAGCAGCTGTTGCTCGGCGTCACCCCGCAACAGGTCAGCCTGCTGCATAAACTGGACAAACCTTTACCCGCTGACAGCGGAGAGCGTCCGGATTTTGCCGGTAAATTACGCCAGATTATGCAACAGCGGGGAGAACGCTGATGCGCCTGCTGGTTTTACTGACACTGCTTTTATCTCCCATGCTGGCCATGGGTGCCGAACAGGGCATACCGGCGTTGACAGTAACCGATACAGAAGGTGGCGAAAGCTACAGTCTTACCCTGCAAATTCTGGCACTGATGACCGTGCTGACCCTGCTGCCGGCAGGGTTAATGATGATGACCTCGTTCACCCGCATCATCATCGTGCTGGCCATTCTGCGTCAGGCGATGGGGGTACAGTCGACTCCCTCTAACCAGATTTTGATTGGTCTTGCCTTATTCCTGACCATTTTTATCATGCATCCGGTTTTCGGCCAGGCCTACGACGAAGCCGTGGTGCCGTATATGGATGGTGAGATTGAGTTTAATACCGCCTTTGAGCGGGCCGGCGCGCCCTTTAAAGAGTTCATGCTGGCGCAAACCCGCGAAACCGATATTGAACTGTTCGCATCTATCGGCGGCTATGAAGAGATGCAGACACCGGAAGATATTCCCTACAGCCTGCTGCTGCCCTCCTTTGTCACCAGTGAGCTGAAAACCGCCTTCCAGATCGGCTTCCTGATCTTTATTCCTTTTCTTATCATCGACCTGGTCGTGGCCAGTGTGTTAATGGCGATGGGGATGATGATGCTGTCGCCGATGCTGATTTCGCTGCCATTCAAGTTGATGCTGTTTGTATTGATTGACGGCTGGGCGCTGCTGATGGGTACCCTGGCATCGAGTTTTTATCTATGACACCGGAAACTGTACTGACCGTCATGCAACAAACCCTGCAGCTGATCAGTGTGCTGATAGCAGCGATTTTGTTGCCCGCCCTGTTTATCGGTCTGCTGGTCAGCATGTTTCAGGCCGCAACGTCGATTAACGAGCAGACACTGACCTTCATCCCCAAGCTGTTCATTACTTTACTGGTATTGATGATGGCCGGTCCCTGGATGCTGAGCATGCTGATAAGCTTCACCCGGCGTTTGTTTGAAGATATTCCGTACCTGATCGGCTAGGCAGACGCAGATGGAATTCAGCATTGCTGAAATCACCGGCGCGCTGGGCAGTTATCTGTGGCCTTTTTTCCGTATCGCCGCCATGGTCATGGTGGCACCTATTTTCAGCAGTAATTTTGTCAGTGCCCGAGCCCGTCTGCTTTTAGCTCTGGCGGTGAGCATGGTCATTATTCCCGGCATTTCCACCGAGATGCCACAGGTTGATCCGCTCAGTGCTACCGGCCTCTTGATCATTGCCCAGCAAATCCTGATTGGCGCCTGTATGGGTTTTATTCTGCAGTTGCTGTTCAATGCCTTTATCGTCGCCGGTCAGATCATTGCAATGCAAATGGGTCTGGGTTTTGCGTCGATGGTCGACCCACAGAACGGTGTCATGGTACCGGTGATCAGTCAGCTTTATCTGGTCATGGTGACCCTGATCTTCGTCACTATTGACGGCCACCTGGTGCTGATTCATGTGATGTATGAAAGCTTCAGCACCATGCCGGTTGGTCCGGACGGTCTCAGCGCCACCGACTTTCGTGATGTCGCCGCCCAGGCCAGCTGGATGTATGCAGCTGGTGTCATAATTGCATTACCGGCGATAGGTTCCCTGATGATGGTCAATCTGGCGTTCGGTATTTTGTCACGGGCAGCGCCCCAAATCAGTCCGTTCTCCATTGGTTTTCCGATGACCATCATTCTGGGTTTTGTAATCATTATGGTGACGCTGCCACTGGTCGGCGAGCACATTATTGATATGAGCGATACGATGCTGCAAACCGCGCGTTTGCTGGTTGAATGAGATGGCAGAAGAGAGCGGACAGGAAAAAACAGAAGAGCCCACGGGCAAGCGCCTGGAAGAGGCGCGTGAAAAAGGCCAGGTTCCCCGATCACGAGAACTGACCACCGTTCTGGTCATGATCCTCAGTGCCGTAACCCTGTTTTTTGTTGGTGAGAATATCGTCGCCGATCTGGGTGAAGTAATGGCGCTGTCTTTCAGTCTGACCCGCAAGCAGCTGTTCGACACCGATGCCATGGTTAACACCTTTATTCAGAGCATCGAAATTATGGCTTTTGATGTCGGTATTTTCCTGGCGGTCACCCTGGTTGCGGCCCTGGCCGCGCCAGCATTGATTGGCGGTTGGAACTTCTCTGGTCAGGCTATGGCGCCCAAGGGTGAGCGCATGAGCCCAATCAAAGGGCTGAAGCGGATTTTCGGACCACAGGGTCTGATTGAACTCGCCAAAGCATTGGGTAAGTTTATTCTGGTAGGTGTCATATCTACGGCAATTTTATGGGGTATCCGTGACCAATTATTGACACTCGGCCGCCAGGAAGTCGAGGTGGCGATGGCTGATCTGGGTTATCTGACGCTGTGGGTGTTCCTGGCTATCACCGCCAGCCTGATTCTGATTGCACTGATTGATGTGCCTTTCCAGCTATGGAATCACAACCGTCAACTGCGGATGACCAAGCAGGAAGTCAAAGACGAAATGAAGGACTCCGAAGGTAATCCAGAGGTTAAGGGCCGCATCCGCCGACTGCAGGTGCAAATGTCACAACAGCGTATGATGCAGGATATCCCGTCTGCGGATGTCGTTATTACTAACCCGACGCACTATGCCGTTGCCCTCAAATATGACCAGACCAAAACCGGGGCACCGGTCGTGGTCGCTAAAGGCGCTGACCTGATTTCCCAGCAAATCCGAATGGTTGCCGAGCATAACGAAGTACCGATTCTGTCTGCGCCGCCTCTGACCCGGGCCGTCTATTATTCCACTGAAATCGGCGATGAAATTCCATCTGGTCTATATATTGCAGTAGCCCAGGTATTGGCGTTTGTCTTCCAGTTGCGTCGCTACCGTAAACAAGGTGGCAACAAACCGCATCTCAACACAGAAGACCTGCCGATACCAGATGATTTAAGACGTGATGCATAACTAAAATGACGCCGGTTATGGCCGGCGCCAATGATGCATCCCGAGCGACTGCACTAAAGGAATTTGGATGGAAAACAACGTACTGGCTGCCCGTTTTCGCTCAGTGGTGAACGGACATTTAGCTACGCCGATGATATTAGTGGCCCTGCTGGCCATGGTGATTCTGCCGTTGCCGGCTTTTATGCTGGATATGCTGTTCACTTTCAATATCGCCCTGTCACTGGTGATTGTGCTGGCCAGCATCTACATGCTCAAACCGCTGCATTTTGCCGCATTCCCCAGTATTCTGCTGATTGCCACCCTGCTCAGGCTGGCCCTGAATGTGGCTTCAACACGCATCATTCTGCTGGAAGGTCATACCGGCACCGCCGCGGCCGGTAATGTGATTGAGGCCTTCGGCGAATTTGTTATCGGTGGTAACTATGCTGTCGGTTTCGTCGTGTTTGCCATCCTGGTGATTATCAACTTTGTGGTGGTCACCAAGGGCGCAACCCGAATCGCCGAAGTCAGTGCCCGCTTCACTCTGGACTCGATGCCCGGTAAACAGATGGCGATTGATGCCGATCTGAATGCCGGTCTGATTGATCAGGACGAAGCCCGCCGCCGTCGTGAAGAAATCATGCAGGAATCGGACTTTTACGGTTCGATGGACGGTGCCAGTAAATTTGTCCGCGGTGACGCCATCGCCGGTATTCTGATTCTGTTTATCAACATCATCGGCGGGTTTATTATCGGTGTCGCCCAGCATGATCTGACTTTCGCTCAGGCAGCGCAGTATTACACCCTGCTGACTATCGGTGACGGTCTGGTCGCTCAGATTCCGTCATTGCTGCTGGCCTCTGCCGCCGGCCTTCTGATCACCCGTTCCACCAAGGAACAGGATATGGGCGAACAGATTATCGGTCAGCTCACCAGCAATCCTAAAACCCTGGCGATTACTTCGGCGATTATCGGTGGCATGGGGCTTATACCCGGCATGCCCAACATTCCATTCCTGATTCTGGCAGCGATTGGCGGTGCCACCGCCTGGTATATTCACCAACGTCAAAAAGCTGCCACCGCAGCGGAGCTGGTTGCCCAGCAGCCGCAGCAGGATACGCCGCGCGAACAACGTGAACTGAGCTGGGATGACTTGAGTCCGGTGGATCCAATTGGGCTGGAAGTCGGCTACCGCCTGATTCCACTGGTCGATAAAAACCAGGGTGGTCAGTTAATGAACCGTATCAAAGGGATACGTAAAAAAATCTCCCAGGAAATGGGCTTTTTAATTCCGCCGGTGCATATCCGCGATAACCTGGATCTGGCCCCGACCGCCTATCAAATCACTCTGTTCGGCGTCACTTTCGGTGAAGCCGAAGTCTATCCGGAGCGAATGCTGGCGATTAATCCAGGTCAGGTTTTTGGCGCCCTTGACGGCATCAAAACACAGGATCCAGCCTTTGGCCTGGACGCAGTCTGGATCGAAACCAGCCAACGTGAACATGCCCAGGCACAGGGTTATACCGTGGTGGATGTCGACACGGTCATCGCCACACACCTGAGCAAGATTCTGAATAATCATGCCCATGACCTGATGGGTCGTGAGGAAGTACAGCACCTGCTGGATAACCTCGCCAAAACCGCGCCCAAGCTGGTCGAAGGCCTGGTACCGGATACCGTGCCGCTGGGCACCGTACAGAAAGTCCTGCAAAATCTGCTGGAAGAGAATATTCCGGTACGTGATATCCGTACCATCACTGAAGCGATTTCGGAACAGGCGGCGCGTAATCCGGATCCGGAAGCCATCACCGCGGCAACCCGGATGGCACTTAGTCATTCAATCATTCAGCATATCAATGGCACGGCCAATGAGCTGCCCATCATCACCCTTGATCCAGAACTGGAACAGATTTTGCTGAAGACTCTGCAGGCATCCGGTGAGGGTGGCGCAAGTCTGGAACCTGGTCTGGCGGAGAACATGCATAAGAATCTGCAGGAAGTGACGCAAAGGCAGGAAATGACCGGCGATGCAGCCATCCTGGTAGTACAGGCAGGGCTGAGAAGCTGGATTTCACGCTTCATCCGCCATTCGATTCCGGGCCTGAACGTGTTGTCCTACAACGAAATACCGGACGACAAACAAATCAGGATTGTGGCCAATATCGGCCGCTGAATCTGACAGATTGAGGTTGTGATTTATGAAAATCAAACGTTTCCAGGCTGCTGACGTACGTCAGGCAATCCGCGAGGTACGTGAAGTATTGGGACCTGACGCCGTGATCCTGTCTAATACCCGGGTCGACGGCGGTATTGAAATCGTTGCCGCGACCGACTACGACGAAAATCAGTTTCGACGTCAGACGCAAGCGGTCGTTGATGAACCTCGTCAACAACCCAAAGTAGAAATCAACCCGTCCAGTGAACCACGCTACGACACGCCCCGGCCCGCACCGAAAGAAAATATCTGGTCGCAGGAGCCGACCCTGGTACAGATGCGCCGGGAAATCGCCAGCCTGCGTGACATGTTGCAGAACCAGCTGTCGGATCTGACCTGGAAAGATATGGAACGGCAGAGCCCGACCCAGATGCAGCTGCTGAAACGCTTTCTGCGGATGGGCGTCGATGTTGAAATCGCCAAAACCATTACCGCACAGATGGCCGGCCTTGATGATCTGGAAACAGCCTGGCGTCACTCAATGGGACGACTGGCCAGCCAACTCCGGCTATCGGATGACGACTTTCTGTCACAAGGCGGCATCTATGCGCTGGTTGGGCCCACCGGCGTCGGTAAAACCACGACGATTGCCAAGCTGGCCGCACGTTGTGCGCTTAAACACGGTGCCCGCCAGGTAGCGCTGGTCACTACAGACTGCTACCGCATTGGCGGCCAGGAACAGCTGCGCAGTTACGCCCGCATTCTGGGTGTGCCTATCCGCGTTGCCCGCAGCCATGCTGAGCTCTCGGAAACACTGGCCGACCTGCTTGATCGACGCTTTATCCTGATAGATACTGCGGGAATGAATCAGCGGGATATGCAACTCACCGAGAAATTCGCCCTGCTCAAACAGCAGTCACCCAGAGTAAAAACCCTGCTGACGCTGTCTGCCAACACCCAGAGCAGCGGCATGGATGATATTATTAAGGCCTTTTCGCACCTGGACCTGAGTGGCTGTATATTGACCAAAACCGATGAAGCCAGCAGCCTGGGCGGCGCTATCTCGGCGATGATTCGCCATCAGATGCCGCTGGCTTTTGTTGCCAACGGTCAGCAGGTGCCGGAAGACTTGAGTCTGGCTCGACCCAACACCCTGGTCAACCAAGCCAGTGAACTGATGAATGATGAACAACAACTGGACCCGCAGACCCTGTCCAGTTACGGAGGTTTTGCCGCCTATGGCTGAAAATTCCCAGGATCAGGCCGCCGGCCTGCGTCGCCAGCTTAATCCGCCGCGTCCGGTCAAGGTCATTGCCATTGCCAGCGGTAAAGGCGGTGTCGGTAAGACCAACGTGACCGTTAATCTCGGTGTTGCGATGGCGTCTCAGGGCAAGGAAGTGGTCCTGCTTGACGCCGATCTGGGTCTGGCCAATATTGACGTCATGCTGGGACTGCATCCGCAGTACAACCTCCTGCATGTGCTCGACGGCAGTAAAAGTCTCAGAGACATTATCGTGGAAGGCCCTGCCGGCCTGAAAATCATTCCGGCTGCCTCCGGTGTCCAGAAAATGGCTGAACTCAGCACGGCTGAACATGCCGGCATGATCCAGGCCTTCAGCGAAATGGATCAGCATATCGATGTGCTGCTGATTGACAGTGCCGCGGGGATTGCCGATAGCGTCGTCAGTTTCAGCAAGGCGGCACAGGAAGTCATCGTGGTGGTCTGTGATGAGCCTGCCTCAATCACTGATGCTTATGCGCTGATCAAGCTCCTGAGCCGCGAGCATGGTGTCGAACGCTTCCATATCATTGCCAATATGAGCCGCAATGTGCAGGAAGGCCGTGAACTGTTCGATAAGATTGCGCTGGTTTGTGAGCGTTTTCTTGATGTGACGCTGGACTTCATGGGTATTGTCCCCTTTGATGACGATCTGCGCAGCGCCGTCAAAAAACAGCGTAGCGTGGTCGATGCCTATCCGCGCAGCAAATCAGCCACGGCGTTCACGCATCTGGCCAAGAAAATTGAATACTGGCCGGTGCAGAAACAACCACGCGGTCACATGGAGTTTTTCGTAGAGCGACTCATTCAGGCAAGTATGGAAATGGCATGAACAGCGGAGCTGCCATGTACGCATCAGGACAATCAAAATCAGAACTGGTCGAACACCATGCGGCACTGGTCAAGCGTATCGCCTACCATCTGATCGCCCGTCTGCCGCCTTCAGTCGATGTCGAAGACCTGATCCAGGCTGGCATGATCGGTCTGCTTGACGCCTCGCATCAGTTTGACGCTTCGCAGGGAGCCAGCTTCGAGACCTATGCCGGTATTCGTATCCGCGGCGCGATGCTCGATGAAATTCGTCGTAATGACTGGGCCCCCCGCTCAGTTCATAAAAAAGCCCGCGAAATTTCCGAAAAAATGCGCCAGATTGAACAGCACAAAGGCCGCAATGCCACTGATGCAGAAGTCGCTTCTGCATTGGGACTGAGTCTCAACGATTATCATCAGCACCTCCAGGATTCCACTGGACACCAGTTGTTCAGTCTTGACGAGTTCACTGATAACGATGAGACCCAGGCGCATCCATTAACGGCAGCACCGGCCTCTCCCGATGCCGAAGTGCAGGATGATGATTTTCAGGACGCTCTGGTCCGGGCTATCGACGGCTTGCCTGAACGGGAACGACTGCTGATGAGCCTGTATTATAATGACGAGCTGAATTTGAAGGAGATCGGAGAAGTCCTGGGGGTCAGTGAATCCCGGGTGAGTCAGATCCACAGTCAGACTGTGCTCCGGCTCCGATCCAAACTTCGTGACTGGATTATGTAATTTTTGGAGGTTAGTTTTGGATAAAAATATGAAAATCCTGATTGTGGATGACTTTTCCACAATGCGACGGATTATAAAAAACCTGCTGCGTGATCTCGGCTTTAACAACACGCAGGAAGCCGACGATGGTACGACAGCCCTCCCCATCCTGCAGGCAGGCGGCATTGATTTCCTGATCACTGACTGGAATATGCCGGGCATGCAGGGTATCGACCTGCTCAAGGCCGTTCGTGCCGATGAAAAACTGTCCACTCTGCCGGTACTGATGGTGACCGCCGAAACCAAACGCGAACAAATCATCGAAGCCGCCCAGGCCGGTGTTAATGGTTACATCGTTAAACCATTCACTGCTGCCACCCTGAAGGAGAAAATCGAAAAGATTTTCGAACGGATCAACGCACAATAAGGAGCTTTCCCGCTCATGGCTTCCCCCAACCAAGATACTCAGCTCGATGCTGCCCGCGCCCTGGTTACGGCGCTGGAAAACAACGATGAATCCGGCGTCAATAAACAACTGGCCCTCCTTACCCAGTCACATGAAAGTCAGCTGTTTCAGGAAGTAGGCAAGCTAACCCGCGAACTGCACGAAGCATTGAGCAATTTCAATGTCGACTCGCGGCTTATCGACTTAACCGAAAATGATATCCCCAATACCCGCGACCGGCTTAATTATGTCATCACAACCACCGAAGAAGCCGCCCATAAGACGCTGGGTTACATTGATGAAACACTGCCTTTGGCTCAAGAACTCCGCCAAACTGCCGAAAAGATAGATGAAAGCTGGCAACGTTTCCGTAAAAAGGAAATGACGGCAGAAGAATTCCGGCAACTGGTGAAGGAAATTGAAGCCTATCTGCCCACTGTCAAAGGCCATGCCGACCAGGTTCACGCCAACCTGTCGGAAATGATGCTGGCTCAGGGCTTCCAGGATTTGACCGGACAGGTGATCCGCCAGGTCATCAATCTGGTTGAAGAAGTGGAAGACAATCTGGTGCAACTGGTCAAAGTGGCCGGCAAGCACCAGCAGGAAAAAAAACCGAAAAAAGAGACTGACCCTATTAAAGCCGAAGGCCCGCAGATAAACGCGCAGGACAACCCCAACGTGGTCAATGACCAGGACGATGTGGATGACTTGTTATCTAGCCTCGGCTTCTGAGGAACTGATGCATGACGCTGGATACCGATGATGAAATTCTGCAGGACTTCCTGGTCGAAGCCGAAGAAATACTGGAAGGCCTGAACGAGCAACTGGTCGAGCTGGAAAACAGTCCGCAGGACAAAGATCTGCTCAATTCGATTTTCCGCGGCTTCCATACCATCAAGGGTGGCGCCGGCTTCCTCAGCCTGGAAGCCATGGTCAACCTGTGTCACAAAGGCGAGGATGTGTTTAACCTGCTGCGTCAGGGCGAACGTTATGTCGACGCTGATATGATGGACACCTTCCTGAAGGTGCTCGACATTCTCAACACCATGTTCGACGAGTTGAAATCCGGTCAGTATCCGACCGCTGCCGACCCGGCAATCCTGTCGCAACTGGCGGCCTATCTCGACAACAGCAGTGAGGCCTACACGCCACCGCAGCAGGCTACACCGGAGCCAGCACCGGAACCTGAGCCTGAAGCAGCGCCTGCTGCTGATGCGACTGCCTCCAATGCAGCCGCCGATGATGAAATCACCGATGATGAGTTCGAGGCCCTGCTCGATCAGCTGCACGGTAACGCCCCGCCTGGCAGCAAAACAGAGCCGGAACAGCCCGAGCAACCCGTGCCTGCGGCACCTGAATCCGGCAGCAGTGACAGCGACGATATCACTGAAGAAGAATTTGAAGCACTGCTGGATCAACTGCAGGGCAAAAGCCAGAAGCCGGCCGCAAACAAAGCGGCAGCACAACAAGCGGCTTCAGCCCCCCGGCCGGAACCAGCCAAAGCTGATCCTGCGCCGCAGCAGCCCGCTGCTGTCCCCAACAGTCAGGCAAGCCAGGCGGATACCACCAAGCCCGAAGCTAAAGCAGAGCCAAAACCGGAGCCTGCTGCTAAGACCGCAGCACCGGCGAAGCAGGCCGATACCAGTGTCCGTGTTGATACCAGCCGCCTCGACGATATTATGAATATGGTCGGCGAACTGGTGCTGGTGCGTAACCGCATCAGTACCCTGGAAGCCGCGTTTGAAAACGAGGAAATGGCCAAGGCGGTCAACAATCTGACCGTGGTGACCGGCGACCTGCAGACCGCGGTCATGAAAACCCGGATGCAGCCAATCAAGAAAGTCTTCGGCCGTTTCCCGCGTGTGGTACGAGATCTGGCCCGCAGCCTGAAAAAAGACATTAACCTGGAACTGCGCGGTGAAGAAACCGATCTGGATAAAAATCTGGTTGAAGCGCTGGCCGATCCCTTGGTGCATCTGGTCAGAAATGCCGTCGATCACGGTATCGAAATGCCGGATGAGCGTGAAGCTGCGGGTAAACCCCGCCAGGGTAATATTGTCCTCGCTGCAGCTCAGGAAGGCGACCATATTCTGCTGACCATTGCTGACGACGGTGCCGGTATGAATCCGGAAGTGCTGCGTCGCAAGGCCGTGGAAAAAGGCATGATGGATGAAGATACCGCCGCCAGGCTGACGGAATCCGAGTGCTTCTCGCTGATTTTTTCGCCCGGTTTTTCGATGAAACAGGAAATCTCCGATATTTCCGGTCGTGGTGTAGGGATGGATGTTGTCAAAACCAGCATATCCAAACTGAATGGCGTCATCGATATCAAATCGGAAATCGGTGTCGGCACCACACTGTCGATTAAAGTGCCGCTGACCCTGGCCATCATGCCGACCCTGATGGTCATGCTGGGTGACCAGATTTTTGCCTTCCCGCTGGTCAGCGTCAACGAGATTTTCCATCTGGACCTGTCGAAAACCAATGTTGTCGACGGCCAGGAAACCATTATGGTCAGAAACAAGGCACTGCCCCTGTTCTATCTGCGTAAGTGGCTGGTCAAACATTACAACCCGACTGAAGAATCTGATTCTGATATCGAACACGTTGTCATCGTCAATGTCGGCACCCAGCGTGTTGGTTTTGTTGTGGATCAACTACTGGGACAGGAAGAAGTCGTGATCAAACCGCTCGGCGCCCTGCTTCACGGCACCAAGGGCTTGGCCGGCGCCACCATTACCGGTGACGGCCGCATTGCGCTGATCCTCGACTTCCCCGAGTTGATGAAAGCCTACGCCAACCGCGGATATTAGGAGCAGCTGTGACGGTTAAGGTCCTGATTGTCGACGATTCCAGTTTCTTCCGAAAGCGTCTGACCGAAATTATTGATGCCGATCCCCGATTACAGGTTGTGGGCACCGCCAGTAATGGTCAGGAAGCGATCGACCAGGTACAGAACCTGCGACCTGATGTCGTTACCATGGACCTGGAAATGCCGATCATGGACGGCATCAGCGCCGTACGTAAAATCAAGGCACTGCGCCAGACACCGATACTGATGCTGTCGACCTGGACCACCGAAGGCGCTAAATCAACGTTGGATGCGCTTGAGGCCGGTGCCACTGATTTTCTGCCCAAGCGCTTCGAGGATCTGTCGTCGGATCACAGTGAAGCACAGAAAAAACTGTGTCAGCGTATTTACCATCTGGCCAGTGGCTTTCATGCCAGTCTGGAAAAGACCCTGCAGCCCGCAGCCACGCCGACGACCCCCCGCAGCCGCGAGGCGAAACAGATCGAGTTACCGGGACTGGTGGCCATAGGCACATCAACCGGTGGCCCCGTGGCCCTGCAGAAAGTGCTGACGCAATTACCGGCTTCCTTTCCCAGCCCGATTGTCATGGTGCAGCATATGCCGGCGAGCTTTACCCCGTCTTTTGCTGAACGCCTCGACAATCAATGCCAGATTCATGTCAAACAGGCTGAACATGGCGAAGCACTGCATCCAGGCACAGCCTATCTGGCTCCCGGTGGTCAGCAGATGCTGATAAAGGGCCGCCCCGGCAGATTGTATCTGCATGTAGAAGATGGCGACCCGGGCCAGACCTACAAACCCTGTGTCGATTTGACTTTCAGCTCGATAGCCCAAGTCTGTGCCCAGGAGACACTGGCGATTATCCTGACTGGCATGGGCAGTGATGGTCGTGACGGTTGCCAGGCCATCAAAAAACTGGGGGGCACAATCTGGGCCCAGGATCAACTGAGCAGCACGATTTACGGTATGCCGATGGCGGTGGCCAAAGCCGGGCTTGCCGATAAAATTCTCGACCTCAATGATATCGGCCGGCAACTGGCGGAGCTGCACTGATGGATATCCTCAGCATCCTCGGTCTTATCATCGGCTTTGGTGCCATTCTGGTTGGCCAGCATCTGGAAGGCGGTCATCTTGATACGATTCTGAATGCCGTAGCGATGCTGATTGTATTCGGCGGTACCCTGGGCGCAGTCATGCTGCAGACACCAATGAATACTTTCCTGCGTGCGCTGCGCCGAACGGTCTGGGTATTCATACCGCCCAAATTGTCGGCAAGCACGCTGCTGGAAAAAATTCTGGAATGGAACCAGATTGCACGCCGCGAAGGACTGGTGCGGCTGGAATCCATGGCGATGGAGGAAACCGACCTGTTCACCCAGAAAGGACTGCAGTTGATTGCTGATGGTGCCGAACCGGAAATGATCCGTGAAGTGCTGGAAAACGATCTGGATCTGGAAGAAGAAGACGATATCCAGGCCGCCAAGGTCTATGAAGCCATGGGCGGTTATTCACCGACCATTGGTATTATCGGCGCAGTAATGGGACTGATTCATGTGATGGGCAACCTGGCGGATCCATCTTCACTGGGCTCGGGGATTGCAGTCGCTTTTGTTGCCACTATCTATGGTGTGGGCCTCGCCAACCTGTTGTTTTTGCCTATCGGCAATAAATTAAAGTCGGTGGTGGCCCAGCGCACGAGGCTTCGTATGATGTTGATTGAGGGACTGATTGGCGTCGCGGATGGAGAAAATCCGCGTAATATCGAAAGTCGACTGCAGGCTTACCTGAATTGAGGTAGCAATGGCGCGCCGGAAAAAACACGAAGAACATGAAAACCATGAACGCTGGTTGGTTTCTTACGCCGACTTCATCACGCTGCTGTTTGCGTTTTTTGTCGTCATGTACTCGATTTCCGCCGTCAATGAGGGTAAATACCGGGTCTTGTCAGAGACCCTGAGAGCCGTGTTCTCTGAACCGGTACGCAGCGAAAATCCGATTCAGATAGGGGAAATCAGCCGCGGCGAGGGACAGGAATCCCCTTCGCCCGGTGATCCGCTGGAACCTGAATATCAGATTGAACTGCCGGAAGTGCCCGACCGACCGCCGCCGGCCAGCATCGAAGACATCAAAACCATTAACGACTTGTCCCAGCAGTTCACTACCGCGCTGTCGGATCTGATTGCCTCTGAAGATGTGATCATCAAGCAGGGAGACGACTGGCTGGAACTGGAAATCAAATCGCGGGTATTGTTTGAGAGCGGTGAAGCCCGCCTCGAGCGTGCCGCTGTGCCGATCATCGGCGAAATCGCTGATATTCTGCAGACCTCGGCCAATCCGATTCAGGTGGAAGGCTTTACTGATAACAATCCCATTAACACCCCTCGGTTTCCATCCAACTGGGAACTGTCTGCTGCCCGCGCTGCCAGTGTGGTACACCTTTTGGATCGCTATGGTGTTCAACCCGAGAGAATGTCTGCTGCCGGCTTCGGTGAGCACCGCCCGGTCGCCGATAACAGCACTGAGGAAGGTCGTCAGAAAAACCGTCGCGTCGTGCTGGTTGTGCTGGGCCGTGATGTCAGTCGCCGCAGTCTCGAGCTGTTTAATGCCGCCGGCCCGGCTGACACCGCCACCGACAGCAGCAATGATCCGGCAACCCAATCTGCACCGGCTGAACGCACCGGCAATAACAGTGTGAATACTGACGAGGCCACACCATGAGCGTCTGGGCTGTCTGTAATCAGAAAGGCGGTGTCGCTAAAACCACCACGGTGATTTCACTGGCCAGCCTGCTGGCACAGCGTGGTGAATCGACCCTGATCCTCGATCTCGATCCACACGGTTCAATGACGACTTACCTGGGCTATGATCCGGATTCGATTGAAACCAGTATCTACACCCTTTTCCAGAAGCTGGATGAAACCCCGAAGGGGGCCATTTTTCAAAGCCTGAAAAAGACCCGTCATGATAATATCTTTCTACTGCCGGCCTCTACCGCCATGGCGACACTGGACCGCCAACTGGGCGCACAGCAGGGTAAGGGACTGGTTATCCGCAAGACCCTGAGTTTTTTCAAAGACCGTTTCCAGCATGTCTTTATCGACTGCCCACCGATGCTGGGGGTATTGATGATCAATGCCCTCGCTGCCTGTGACCGGCTGCTGATTCCGGTACAGACCGAGTTTCTGTCGATGAAAGGGCTTGAACATATGCTGCACACCGTCTCAATGATTAATCACTCGCGGCGTAGTTCCTTGCCTTATTTTATTGTCCCCACCATGCACGACAGCCGCTCGAAGACGGCCACTGATATTCTGCAGCAGTTGCATGAACAGTATCCGGGGCAGGTCTGGGATGATGTGGTGCCGGTGGATCCGGCTTTTCGTGAAGCCAGCAAGCTGGGACTGCCGCTACCGGAAATGAATCCGCAGGCTGAGGGCAGCCTGGCGTATCAGCGTTTGCTCGATCAGTTGATACAGACGGAGGCTCAGCGCTCTCATGGCTAAAACGCAAATCTACCAGCAGGAAGAAGCCTTGTCGGTTTATTTCCGCGACATGCTGGCTGACCCCAGACCCGTGGCAGACAAACCAGCCCCCGAAGCCGAATCACCCGCGCCTGAACCTGAGCCGCAAAGTACACAGGCAGGCACCCGGTCAGTACAAAGGGAAGTCAAAGCAACCCCGCAGACTGACCCGGCCCCGGTCACGACTATATATAAACTATTGCTTTGTCAGATCGGCGGTATGAAACTCGCCCTAGATGTATCGGCCCTGAACAATATCGTGCACTGGCCATCATCGGGGCTCAATCAACTGCCGGGACACCGTGACTGGCAACTGGGCCTGTTCCGTGATCGTGAACAGCATATCGAGGTTGTCGATATCCGCCACCTGCTGCAGGCTGAAAAGCGAAATGGCGAACAGCCCGGCTATATTCTACTGGTCAACGGGCGCCGCATGGGCATTGCCTGTGATGGCATCAGCCAGATCATCAATATTGATGATAACCACATTAACTGGCGTTCTGAAACGAGTCAGCGTCCCTGGTTCAGCGGTGTGATTGCCGACTCGATGCACAGTATTATCGATCTTCCTGCCCTCCTCACCGCGCTGGAACAGGGTGAGATGGCATGAAGTCTGCTTTATATTCAACAAGATTGAGTCAACGCACAGACTGTCAACAAACTGACAGTTCAGGCAGAAGGTTAGGACAATGAGCGAAAAAGACAATACGGCGGAAGATCCGGTACTGCAATGGGTCACCTATCAGCTGGAAAATGAAACCTATGGCATCAATGTGATGCAGGTGCAGGAAGTATTACGCCTGTCCGAAATTGCACCGGTGCCCGGCGCACCAGCTTATGTGCTGGGCATTATTAACCTGCGCGGCAATGTGGTCACTGTCATCGATACCCGTGCCCGTTTCGGTTTAGCGCCGCAGGAGCCGACTGAAAATTCGCGCATTATTATTGTCGAAGTCTCCGGTCACGTCATTGGCATGCTGGTCGACTGTGTTACAGAAGTGGTCTATCTGCACCAGTCAGACATCGACACTGCTCCTAACGTCAGTGATGACAGTTCCCGTTTTATTCAGGGCGTCTGTAACCGTGACAAATATCTGCTAATCCTGGTTGATGTGAACAAATTACTGGATCAGGAAGAAATTACGGACATTGCCGGTTTCTAGTGGGCTGATGCCATCCGATGGCGGACGAAATCAGACCCACCATGCCGATCCCCCCGAGTCCTCCGGTGGCTCCCCCGCCGGAGGACAAGCGGCGTGAACGGAAAAAACCGTCTGATGATGACAAAGAGTCCGATGATAAACCGAAACAGAAAGACCCCGATGATGACAAAGGGGGCCATATCGATGAGTATGTTTAACTACGCCATCACGGCGTAAGGAGCCGCAAATGACCTTAGTCATTGTGATAACTGTAATGAGTGCTGTATTTCTGGCGATTGGCCTCGCCACTCTGCACCTGCTGAAACTGTATAAGCTGCAATCTGAACGTATTCACACCTTGCAGAATCAGCTGTCAGCGTTGTGCGAAGGTGCCGCCGGCACCGATGACCGTATCCTGAAGTTCGAACAGACTTTGGCCAAGATCCGGGATCATCAGCATGCTATCGATCTGACTGCCAACAGCCAGCCGGCTTATGATCATGCCATCCGCCTGGCGCGTAAAGGTGCTGCTATTGAACAGTTGATTGATAACTGTAATCTGAGTGATGAGGAAGCGCACCTGATTAGCCGTCTGCATGGTCCCCAGAAGACCAGCCAGGCCGGCATCCACTAGATATATTTTCTATTGGTATTAACCCCCGGCTGGGGTTTGCCGACCAGGTAGCCCTGAACAAAATCAACGCCATAACCTCTTAGCAGCTCAAGTGTGCTCTCACGTTCTACAAACTCCGCCACAGTTTTTTTGCCCAGACTGTGAGCGATATCAATCATTGATTTGACCAGTAACTGATCGACCGGGTCATTATCCAAATCGGTAATAAAGCCGCCATCGATTTTCAGAATATCAACCGGGAAATGCTTCAGATAGCTGTAGGAATTAAAGCCGGCGCCAAAATCATCCAGCGCAAAACGACAGCCCAGTGAGCGCAGGCTGGTGACCATACGCTTGGTCAACTCGAAATTGGATATGGCGGAGGTTTCGGTGATTTCAAATACCACCCGCTCCGGATTGATACCGGTCTGCCTGAGCTTGTTTTGCACCAGCGGGTAAAGCTTCTCATCGAGAAACACGTTGCCTGACAGGTTAATAGCAAAGGCAATATCCTCAGGCATACCCCGCAGCAGATCCAGCGCGTGGTCAACCACCCAGAAATCGATTTGGTGAATCAGTCCCATCGCCTCAGCGACAGGAATAAATTCTTTGGGGTAATAGAGCACGCCGCCTTCACCCCGCATTCTCAGCAAGCATTCATAATGAGTGACAACGGCACTTTCGAGCGCAAATATCGGCTGAAATTCAAGCAGAAAATGGCCTTCTTTGAGTGCCGCCCGAATCCGCGGGGCCCACTCGACACTGTGACGCAGGGTATGCATTTCCCGATCTTCCGGGTTATAGAAATGCACGCGGTTGCGACCGCGTTTTTTGGCGGTGTAACAAGCCTGGTTGGCATGGGAGAGGATTTCACCGACGGTAGTGATTTCACCATGACTAATGATTTTGACACCGACACTGGCTGACAGATGATAGTGATGACCGTGATGTTCAAAACTGTAACCATCAAACAGGTTTTTCAGTCCTTCGGCCTGTTTATGTATCGCCACATCATCGGTGTTATCCACCAGCACGGCGAATTCATCGGAACCAATCCGGACCAGTGTGTCATTGACCCGGAAATAACGCCGTAAAGTATTGGCGACCTGCACCAGCAGGTTATCGCCTGCTTCATGGCCTTCGGCATCGTTAAGCACTTTGAAGCTATCCAGGTCGATATAGAACAGTGCGCTCGTGCTCATGAAGTTGCGTACCTGGGTCAGGGTCAGATCCAGAGACTGCTCCAGCCGCCGCCGGTTGGCCAGCCCGGTCAAATCATCATGACTCACCGAGAATTGCAGGCGTGCTTCCATGACCTTGAGGTTGGCCAGCTCATCTTCCAGCTGCAGCTGATGCTGGAAACTGACATCACGCTCGCGCTTGACTGCCAGTGCCGTCATGATTGCCGGCGGCAGCGATTCTGCCGTCATCGGGTGGTAGAGCATGGAGGTCACACCATGGCCCAGGTCGGTCAGCACCTGGGCATGATCCCATTGGGATTCGCGGCAAAGACGGATAATCGGTATCAGACGCCACTCATCAAATTGATCCATCATCAGTCGGGTGGCCTCGGCATCAAAACCGGGCAGGTCATCATCAACAATCAGCAGGTCAATATCACAGCTGTCGTTGTAAATCCCTTCTCTTAAGCACTGCAGCACGGCATCGCCATCAACAGCAGTGAGAATGTGGCTAAAGCCGCTGACCTGCAGCAGGGTCTGAGTAAAGGCTGTATCGGCAGCACGACTGCCGCCGAGGATGATTTTGGCATCAAGGAGATCAGCGACAGCGGCAATAGATGCCGGTTCGCTGTCGGTCAGGTCTGCCTCTGGCCGCAGTGGCAGACGATCCTTGATTTCTGTGTTCATTTAAATATCGTCGCTACATCAGGTAGACCAAAATGAATATGGCTTCGACGATATCGTTTTTATATATAAAAATCAACACTTAATATGATTTTTATAATGCTTTTTATAAAGTTTGATATACGCTCTTCCTGAGATTAAGCGTTGTTTGCTGCTGCTTTACCCCTCAGTGGCCGGGATTTTCTTTTTGATTTACAGGCACTTTGCCGGATACCAGGTAGGCGTAAGCAATAACTTCAGCGATAACCCGGTAAAGCATGGGCGGGATTTCTTCTCCCAGATTGAGTTCACTCAATAACTCGGCCAGCAGCGCATCCTCCCTGAGCGGAATATTATGCTCTCTGGCAATACGCAAAATTTCCTCGGCAATCGCCCCTTCACCACTCGCGGTCACGATGGGCGCGTTCTCACCGTCGTATTGCAGGGCTATCGCCCGCATGATGTCATTGCTTTCACTCATACTGAAATATCCAGCAAATGTTTTGGCAGCACCGCTTCCGGCTCGATAGTCAGGGGCTTAATAGGTGCCTGCCGGCAACTGAGATGGCTGACTGTAACCCCGAGTTTATCCAGCCGCTGATTGAGTTCATCAATATGACGGGATAACAGTTCGCTGCTGTCCTGCCTTTCCGCCAGTAAAACGACCTGTACATCCAGCTGGTGCAGGCTGATTCGGGCCTGCATCGGACCCAGGTTCTGCGTTTCCAGATTCAGCTGTACCTGCCAGATAGTCTCATCTTCCCTGTTATGTCCGGCTCCGTGCTGTTCCAGCCGCATTTGCAACATTTCCAGCTGCTGTTTGTCCTTGATCGGCAGATCAAACAGCCAGACATTACTGCTGCCGGGGGTATCCGGATCGCGCAGCATCGACAGCTGATTGAACTGTATTCGGGCCGAAGCGGACTCGACTTCCCGCAGTAATTCTCTTAAAACCTGCCACTCAGCCCCTCTGAGTGCCGACTGCTGAGCCGGCGCGGCGGCCATTTCCCGTGCCTGGAGAAAAGCCTGGACACCCGTCATGTTTGAATTTTGTGGCGTAGTGCCTGACGCTAGTGGTGGTGTCTGAACACTATGACCGGTCAGTCCCGACAACAAGCTCAGTAATAACTGCATTGGCGTCTGCCCTCGACTGGCCAGTGCCGGTGGCACCTGTGCCGGTAGATTTCTAAGTTCCTGCGGTGTCATGGTTAACTGTCGCAGCGCAGTCTGCACTTCAGTGGGCAGCTTCTGCATCAGCACCGGATCATCCAGGATTCGGGACTGACCCGGCTGTGCCAATACTGTCCTGAGTTGTTGTGCCAGCTGTAACAGGTTGGCTTTCAGATCCTGTGTCAATGGCGGTTGCGTCAGCGTGTGCTTAAGCCGATTTTCCAGAAACAGGCCGCTGTTGCTCAAAGCCTGCCGCAGTCCTTCCGGCTGCAGCAGGTTTTGCCGTTCACTGAGTCCCTGCAGCAACTGTGTCAGGCTCTGCCTGACCGGCGCCGGCATAGTCAGTTCGGCTGGCAGTTGGTTCAGCGCGTTGAGCGTCGGTCCTGAACGATTAAACTGCGGCAGCAGATCACGCTGGTACTGCTGGATCGCTTCGGCTCGTGTCGGCACACCCGCTTTAAGCTGTATCGCCAGCGGTTGTTCACGCAGTACTTCGAGGGTCAGTCGCTGGCCGGGACGGAACGTTTGCCGGATCTGGCTGATATCCACTTCAATCTGAGACGGCAGTCTCGGCAGCGTCACCGGATCCGCTGACTGGGCCGGATTTTGATTGCTTAATGTCGGCGACACCAGCAAGCGGTTCTGTGCCAGTAATTTGATCACTTCGACTGCCAGTTGCTGCCCCTGCCTCAGCAAGGCAGTCGGCTGAACAGGCTCTGCCGTAGCCGCCATGATTCGGATAATCGGTTTACCGTTCTCTACACCGCGTTCAAGTTGCACTGTTTGCCCGGGCAACAGGGGTTGACGGCTCTGGAGCTGAAACTGACTGTCCCCGATCTGCACTCGGATCGTGTCGGCCGACGGACGCGCGATCACAGTAGCATCCACCCGCTGCCCTTCTGCCACAGCGGCAAGCAGACGCGCTGGTACCTCTCTGACCACTTCCGGCTGCGGGCTGACTGACGGATTTATCTGCATGGAGACAAAATAGATTTCAACATAATGCTAGTATAGCAATCAGAGGATTGCGCAGAGCAACGGGCAATGAATGACACACATGGACAATGCTATATCCGCAGGCAGGGAGAAATTTCCGGGCCTTTCAACGCCTCGGTGATTAGCAAGCACCTGCAGCTGGGCAGGCTGTCAATGGACGATGAAGTCTCTGCAGACGCTCAACACTGGCTGCCGCTGGCAAAACAAACGGCATTACACCCCGCCAGAGAGGATGTGGACAAAGTCCGCCGTTATCTGGATGAGAGAACCGGGCTTGATAGACGCCATCAGCAAAAATCACCTCCCAGGGAAGCACGTAAAAGACGCGGTGACCGCCGTTCACCGGAGCCGGAAGAGACCATGTCGAGACGCGCCCTGCGTCGTTATCTGATGGAGCAATTCCGGCATCGCCGTGAAAAAATGTTCTGGCCCCTGCTAACGACCTTCGTGTTGTTGCTGGCACTGATCATTCTGGCGACGCTTTTTCCCACCACAATCCCGGTCCCGCTTCCCAACTGCTCGGCTCCGCCGGCCCCCGGTGTTAACTGGAATAACTGTCTTAAACCGGATTTGTCCCTGCGCGGTGCAGACCTGAGTGGCGCCAGCTTCCGCAACAGTCAGTTGAGTCATGCGGATCTGATGAATGCCATACTGACTGAAACCGATATGGCCTATGCCAATCTGTACCAGGCCAACCTGAGCTACAGCAACCTGAGTCATACCAGCCTGTTCGGCAGTAACCTGACTGAAGCAGACCTGTCCTATGCCGATCTGCGTAATGCCGATCTTGCCTATGCCGATCTCAGCAATGCCAAACTGGGTGGTGCTGAACTTGAGGGAGCACGACTGGATAAAGCTATCTGGATTGACGGTCGTGAATGTGCGGAAGGTTCTGTCGGCGAGTGTTTGTCATCGGCTGAGTAGCGACCGCAACTGTCGATCCTGGCTTTTTGCCAGAAACAGTTGCGACAGAATACTGCCTGATAAGGCCAGAAACATATCCCACTGAGTATCCCAGTTATCGCCCTGGGTACCAAGAAAAGACTCAGCCGCCTGCTGATTGATTTCAGCTACCCACCATTCGATAAACTCGTAGCAGGCACTGACTGCCAGGCTGACACAGCAAAGTAGAAAGAACAGCCATTTGCCGCGCTGTAGCGGGGAGGTTCTCAGCAACAGTTCCCGTCCCAGCATGGCCGGCACCACACCCTGCACAAAATGACCGAGGCGATCGTAGTGATTTCTGGCCAGATCCCACTCCTGCTGAATCCAGTCAAACAGCGGGTTGTCGGCAT
Source organism: Methylophaga sp. (assembly GCF_009711715.1). Lineage (GTDB taxonomy): Bacteria > Pseudomonadota > Gammaproteobacteria > Nitrosococcales > Methylophagaceae > Methylophaga. The sequence continues at coordinate 86,566 of NZ_VENF01000005.1, forward strand.
AGGTGTAGTGACCGCCGACAATCAGGATAAGTGCAAACAAAGCGATAACGCGGATAGTGACCGCTGTCAGCGGGAAAGACCGGTGGCTGGCGAGCAGTAGCGGAATGGCAATCATGACCGGCAGCACTTCCATGAACCAGGTCAGCCGATCGGCGACCGGGTCGATGGCGGAATACAGCAAACTGACTGTGACAACAATCAGCCACGCCAGCTGTTCCTGATTAGCGGTCATCGCAGTGCCCGGCTGACAGGACCGCAGCAGGAACTGAATTAGTGGAGGGTTCTGGGCACAGCCAGCGTAAAGGCTGGTATCGCCACTTCAAATTGCTCGCCATTATCACCCACCATTTTATAATGGCCCTGCATCATACCCACCGGGGTATCCAGCATGGCAGCACTGGTATATGTGAATTCCTGCTCCGGAGCCAGATAAGGATGCAAACCGACTACGCCGTCGCCCTCCACTTCCTGTTCATGACCATCACCACCGGTGATTTTCCAGTAACGTGATAACAGCCGCGCTGCGGCCTGACTGTGGTTTTTTATGGTAATGGTGTAGGCAAACAGGTAGCGCGCTTTATCGGGGTCGGATTCCTGATCCAGATAGGTCGTCTCTACATTAACCTGAATATGATTATTGTCGTCGCTCATGGGTTAATTATACATGGCTTTGGCGGCCAGTAAGCGGGCCCCGTTCAGCCCGACTTCCGGTTGCATAATAAGTTTTACCGGGATGGCCTGCATCAAATCCTGCATGCGTCCTTTACTGTTGAAGGCATTAATAAAGTTAGACTGTTCCAGCAACTCGAGGTTCTTGGCTGCAATACCGCCGGCGATATACAAACCGCCGCCGGGCATCACTGTCAGCGCCAGATTACCGGCCTGTGCGCCGTAAATATCGAAGAACATCATCATTGCCTCTCTGGCCAGCGGATCACCCTGGCGGGCAAACACACTGATGGCATTGGCGCCGTCATCATTGACCATGGCGAGTCGGCATTCCGGGTTTTCATCCAACTGGCGGTAATCACGCAGGAAATTATAGATGGTGACAAGCCCTTGGCCTGATAAAACACGCTCGTAGGACACATGACCGAAACGTTCCAGTAAATGTTCAAACAGCCTCAGCTGTGTCCGGTCGACCGGTGCAAAATCAACATGGCCGCCCTCAGTAGGATAAACCTGCCAGCCATTTTGACCGGCAATCAGATAGGCCTGACCCAGGCCCGTACCGGCTCCGATGACGGCTCGCGGACCGCTTCGTTCTTGACCTGCCTGTAACACCATCAGCTCAACTTCAGTCAGACTTTCAATACCCTGACCTACTGCTTCAAAGTCATTACAGAGAATCACCTGCTTCAAATCAAAGCGGGCCTTGATCTCCAGACTGTTAAGCTGCCAGGGCAGATTGGTGACCCGCGCCGACGTCCCCTGCACCGGCCCTGCTACAGCAAAACAGGCGGTAATCTCATGACGATCGTTAATTGGCCTTAAAAACGCCGACAGCATCTGTTCAAAGTCAGGATAATCAGGGCTGTGATAACGTTCGGCCAGAATCACCTCGCCCGCAGCCGTGCTGAGCTGCAACAGTGTCTTGGTACCACCAATATCGGCTGCGAGCAGATAGGCCATTCTTATTGCCCGGCGGCGGCTTTATCCATAAACCAGTAATAGTCATTTTGCGGAGCGAGACGCTGCACCGGCAAGCCTTTGACCGCATCGGTAGTGATGTCTCTGACGATCTCGGCTTTGGCTTCACCGGCGATAAACACAATCACCTGACGGGCAGCATTAATCACCGGATAGGTCATGGTCACCCGCCAGGAATCAAATTTCTCGACATAGAGGCTGGTGGTCAGGGTTTCAGTGACATCCAGCGCCGGCGTTTCCGGGAACAGTGAGGCGATATGTCCATCCGGCCCCAGTCCCAGCAGCAGCAGATCAAACGGCGCACCATTCATCACTTCCCGCATCGTCTCTGCGTAGCGCACGGCGACATCGGCGGGTTCATTACTTTCCGTGGGCATACGATGCACGTTCTCAGCCGGGATCGGCACCAGATCAATCATCGCCTGACGAGCCATTTTGAAGTTGCTGTCATCATGCGTTGGCGGCACGCAGCGTTCATCTCCAAAAAACAAATGCACCCGTGACCAGTCAATCTGCTCAATAAACGGCGATGTGGCCAGCTTCTGGTAGAGGCCTTTCGGCGTTGAACCGCCGGCCAAAGCGACATAAAAAACACCGCGCTTGGCGATAGCCGCCCGCGCGGTGGCGACAAAATGTTCTGCGGCGGCGTTAATCAGACTGGCCGAATCCGGCAGGATCTTTTGTTCTGCTTTCATGAATTTCCTCTGTTACTGCTTATTTTAAGAATGAAACGGGTCTGGCTGCCGGACCGCTGAACTGCTGTCAAAGTCACAGTCCTGAAACAGCTTCACTGCTAGCATGATATATGAAAATACCGCGAAGTTGAGATACTCTTGAGTCCCGGAAGCCAATTCACAAGGATAGCTTATGAAACCCATTTTTGCCCTGATCCCCCTGATGCTGCTGTCTCCGCTTGCTCTGGCCGATGATGCCGTTCAGCTGGGTATTATTAACCTGGATGCCAGCGCCAGCCGAGCAGTGGAAAACGACGAACTGGTGACGCGGCTTGAGGTGATCGAAAACGGCCGGGATCCGGCCAAGCTGACTGATCTGGTCAACCAGAAAACCGCACTGGTACTGGATGCGGTAAAAAATTTCAAAGCGATTGAGGCCGAGACCTCAAGCTACAACACCCGGCCCGTCTATGACGACGGTAAAATTACTTCCTGGCAGGTGTCTCAGCAGTTGACGCTGGAAACCGGCAATTTTGACCAGATGAGCCGGTTGATTGCTGATATCAGCTCCATGGCTAATATTCAGTCAATGCATTTCCAGGTCTCCGACAGTAAAGCTGAGACTATCAAGCAGACATTACTGAAAGAAGCCATCGCCAAATTCAGAGCCAAGGCCAAACTGGTTGCCGGCGAATTCGATCGCTCCGGTTACGAACTGGTTAACCTGTCGATTGATGGTAATGACTTCACGCCACGGCCAATGATGGAACGGGCCACGATGATGGCCTCTGACAGTATGAGCAAAAGCGCCCCGGCAGCCTTGGCCGGTGGCAAGAACGATATCACACTGACCGTCAGAGGCAGCGTGCAGCTGAATCTGCAGTAATAACGATCAGCAATCAATAAAAAGGCCTGCTCAAGCAGGCCTTTTTCTTATTTAAGAAACAGCGGATAGGCGGGGTTATCAGTTTCTTCCCAATAGCTGTAACCCAGCGTATCCAGGAAAGTCTGAAAGTCTTTCTGATAATCGGCTGGCACCTGAATTCCGGCCAGCACGCGGCCATAAGCTGCGCCATGATTGCGGTAATGGAACAAACTGATATTCCAGCGTTTGCCGATACGGGTCAGGAACCTTAGCAAGGCACCGGGACGCTCCGGAAACTCAAAGCGGATAAGTCGCTCATCGGTGACCTGTGGAGCGTGACCGCCCACCATGTAGCGGATGTGCAGCTTGGCCATTTCGTTATCGGTAAAGTCGACCCATTCATAACCGCCTTTATCCAGCAAATCGAACAGCTGCTGGCGCTCTTCATCCTTACCGTTAATGCGCACGCCCACAAACACCTGTGCCTGACGGTCATCGGCATAGCGGTAATTGAACTCGGTAATACCCCGATCCCCCAGCGTTTTACAGAATTTCTGGAAGCTGCCCGGCTGCTCATCAATCTTGGTTGCAAACAGCACTTCCCGGCGTTCACCAATTTCGGCCCGTTCGGCAACATGGCGCAAACGGTCAAAGTTGATATTGGCGCCGCTATCGATCACGACCATATGCTGGTTTTGCATCGGATTCTGCGCCAGGTATTTTTTCACCCCCGCCACAGCCAGCGCGCCGGAAGGCTCGGCGATCGAACGGGTATCTTCAAAGATATCCATGATGGCGGCGCACAGTTCATCGCTGTCGACCGTGATCACTTCATCAACCGTCTCACGGCAGATACGGAAAGGTTCGACACCGATTTGCCGGACCGCAGTGCCGTCGGCAAACAATCCGACCTGATCCAGCTTGACCCGTTCATCCGCCTCCAGTGCAGCTTTCAGACTGGCCGCATCCGCCGGTTCCACGGCGATGATTTTAATTTCAGGCCAGAAAGCTTTGATATAGGCGGCGATACCCGAGATCAGACCACCGCCACCGACCGGAACAAAAATCGCGTGCAATGGATCGGGATGCTGACGAATGATTTCCATCGCGATAGTGCCCTGACCGGCAATGACTTCCGGATCGTCATAAGGATGAATATAAGTACGGCCCTGCTTATCAGCGACATCATGCGCATAGGCGCCGGCATCATCGTAGCTGTTACCATGCAGCGTAATCTCCGCCCCCAGCGTGCGCACCGCCTCGACCTTGATCGGCGGCGTGGTTTTGGGCATAACGATCACGGCTGAAATACCCATTTTCTGTGCCGCCAGCGCAACGCCCTGGGCATGATTACCAGCAGAAGCGCAAACCACACCGCGGGCTTTTTCCTCATCGCTCAACTGACTCATACGGTTATAGGCACCGCGCAGTTTGAATGAAAAAACAGGCTGCAAATCCTCGCGCTTGAGCAGAATGGTGTTCTGCAGCCGTTGTGACAGCCTGGGCATGATGTCCAGTGGTGTCTCCTGGGCCACATCGTAAACCCGGGCTTTGAGGATCTTTTCTACATATGCAGTGAGCATTGCCATCCAAATTCAGTCAGTTAAGAAAATCCGTGAAGCCGACAAAGACGGCTCGTGACCGCTTACGTTACCATTGACACTGATTTATCTCTATAATTGCCGGGATAATTTTTTAAGCAATCTGAATTCAAGAGGAAGCACATATGAATGCTGATGAAATGAAAAAGCAGGCTGCCTGGGCAGCCCTGGAATACATCAAGGGCGACGGCATCGTCGGTGTCGGTACCGGCTCTACCGTCAATCACTTTATTGATGCCCTCGCCACTATCAAAGGTCGTATTGAAGGCGCGGTGTCCAGCTCAGAAGCTTCCACTCAGAAACTCAAAGCCAACGGTATCAAGGTCTATGATCTGAATGAATGCAATGAGGTTGAAGTCTATGTCGATGGTGCCGACGAAGCCAATGCCTACCTGGAACTGGTCAAAGGTGGCGGCGGCGCACTGACCCGTGAAAAAATCATTGCCGCGGCCAGCCAGCAGTTCGTCTGCATCGTTGATGCCAGCAAACAGGTTGATGTGCTGGGTAAGTTCCCGCTGCCGGTGGAAGTGATTCCGATGGCGCGCAGCTACGTCGCCCGCGAAATCGTCAAACTGGGCGGCCAGCCGGTTTACCGTGAAGGTTTTATCACCGATAACGGCAATGTCATTCTCGACGTACACGGCCTCGACATCATGGAGCCGATTAAACTGGAAAAAACCCTGAACGATATCGTTGGTGTGGTGACTAACGGTCTGTTTGCGATGCGCCCGGCAGATGTATTGCTGGTCGGCACCGAAGACGGCACCAAAACCGTTCACGCAAAATCCTGATAACCTGAGGCCGGCCCGCATAGCTGCGGCCGGCCCCGTTTCCTCTACAAGTTGGCGCCTCTATGTTCAGACCGCTCAGCCTCTATATCGGCATGCGCTACACCCGCGCTAAACGCCGCAATCATTTCATTTCCTTTATCTCTTTGACCTCAATGCTCGGGGTGGCACTGGGGGTCGCGGCATTGATCACCGTATTGTCGGTTATGAACGGCTTCGAGAAGGAACTGAAGGAACGCATTCTGGGCATGACCTCGCATGCCTTCATTACCGGTGCTGATGGCACCCTCGATGACTGGCAGAGTCTTCAGGATCGCATCAAAGACCACCCTGAACTGGTCGATTCAGCGCCGTTTGTTGAAGGCCAGGCCATGCTCAGTCAGGGCAACCGGGTCCGCGGCACACTAGTGCGCGGCATTGATGTCGAGCTGGAACAAACCGTTTCCAGCATCGGTGAAAAGGTCGTTCAGGGCAAGCTGGAAGCACTGGAAGATGGCAGCTTCGGGATTTTGCTGGGCAAGGATCTGGCCATGGCGATGGGCGTCGTCACCGGCGACAAGATCACCATGATCACCCCGCATGTCAGCCCGACCCCGGCTGGCGTCATACCCCGTCTCAAACGGCTGACCGTGGTCGGTATTTTTGAGATTGGCATGTATGAATACGACAGCTCGCTGGCGGTGATGAATATCCGCGATGCCGCCAAGCTGTTCAAGATTCCCAATCAGGGCGTGACCGGTCTGCGTCTCGAATTTGACGATGTATTCCGGGCACCGCAACTGCTGCGTGAAGTCATGCAGGATGTGCCCACCCATTACCGCGGTGCCGACTGGACTTACCAGCATGCCAACTTCTTTCGTGCACTGAAGACGGAAAAAACGGTGATGTTTGTGATCCTGATGCTGATTGTCGCAGTGGCGGCCTTTAATATCGTCTCCACCCTGGTGATGATGGTCACCGATAAACACGCTGATATCGCCATCCTGAGAACACTGGGCATGACACCGGGCAAGGTCATGGGCATCTTTATGGTTCAGGGCACACTTATCGGACTTATCGGAACTGCCTTGGGGGTTATCGGCGGCATTTTGCTGGCGCTGAATATCGAGACGCTGATCGCCAAACTGGAAAATCTGATTGGCTACCAGTTCCTGCCGGCCGATGTTTATTACATCAGCAGCCTGCCGTCTGATCTGCAATACAACGATGTCAGCGTGATCGCGATCACCGCCTTTGTATTATCCATTCTCTCCACGCTTTACCCTTCCTGGCGCGCTGCCCAGGTAAAACCGGCCGAGGCGCTTCGTTATGACTGATTCCGTTTTATCGGCCAGCAAGCTGGCTAAATCCTTTACCGATGGCGGCCTTGAGACCCATGTGCTGGAAAATATCAATATTGAGGTCAACAAAGGTGATCGACTGGCGATTGTCGGCAGCTCCGGCTCCGGCAAAAGCACTCTGCTGCATATTCTGGGTGGACTTGAGAGCCCGACCCAGGGACAGGTACTGGTCAGCGGCCAGGATATTCACGCACTGAGTAATAAAGCAGCCAGCCGTCTGCGTAATCAGCAACTGGGCTTTGTTTACCAGTTTCATCACCTGTTGCCCGAGTTCACTGCGGTAGAAAATGTGGCAATGCCACTGGTCATCGGCGGTCTGGCACCGAAACCGGCGCAGCGCCAAGCCCGCGAGTTGCTGGAAACGGTCGGCCTGGGCCATCGTCTGGCACATAAACCGGGTGAATTGTCAGGGGGGGAAAGACAACGCGCCGCACTGGCCCGGGCGCTGATTACCGAACCCGCCTGTCTGCTGGCTGATGAGCCGACCGGTAATCTCGATCATCGCACCGCGCAATCCATTTTTGATTTATTGCTGACACTGAATCGTGATTTGGGGACGGCGCTGGTGATTGTAACTCACGATACCGAACTGGCCGGCAAAATGGACCGCACCATGACCTTAATGGACGGCGTGCTGCAGTCAGACGCCTGAGCGGGAATTATGTTTGTGGGGGCGTTTGCTCCAGCTGCGAATCACTACCAGCCGCCATCCAATGCGGACAAACAGCACACCGGCAAGAGCGGCCAGCAGGCCCATGATTGTGCAGCCCAGCAGCAAGGGCTGCCATATCTTCAGAAATTCGTAGCTGAACCATTCCCAGCTGGGGGTGAAGGCATACTGCCCCACAGGCACCTCCAGAATCCAGGCGCCCAATTTGTAGGCATAAAAGAAAATAGGGGCGAAGGTGAATGGATTCGTAACCCACACCGCCATTGAGGCAATCGGCAGGTTGACCCGCAGCCAGATAGCGAGCGCGGCCGCTATAAACATCTGACCCAGCACCGGCATAAAACCCACAAACAAACCCAGCGCCATGCCCCCCGCCACCGAACGTCGGTTCAGGTGCCAGAGCCTAGGCTCAGTCAGCCGTTGACCAAACTTGCGCAGGTGGGGATGTTCGCGCATCGTTTCGTGATCTGGCATGATGCGTTTTAGGAATTTACGAGGCATCGTGTCTCAGTCGTGCAAAGTCGGCGTCATTATAGGGATATATGGTTAAAACCGCCATCGCGTTTTTGCTGGGCTGCGCACTGTGTCTGAACCTCAGTGAACTGCCCCGCTATGGATGGCTGCTGGCAGTGGCTTTGCCCTTCACCTTCCGGTTCAGACAAACCGTGCTCAGTGCTTTCATTGTCGGCTTGTTATGGGCCGGATTTCAAGCGCAGCTCAGAATCGATCAGCGTCTGCCGGAACATAAGGCCAGCCAGGATAGCCTGCTCAGTGGTGTTATTGCTTCTATTCCTGAACAGCATGACCAGGTTTTACGCTTCAACTTCCGGTCTCAACACCCGGATTTCCCTCCCTTATTGCGCCTGAGCTGGTATTACCCTGAATCAAAACTGCCGGCACCGGGCGAACACTGGCAACTTCGGGTCCGGCTAAAACCACCGGCAGGCATGAAAAATCCGGGTGGCTTCGATTATGAAAAATTGTTATTCACCGAAGGCATCGGTGCCACTGGCTATGTCCGTAAACATCCGGATAACCGGCGACTGGCACCGGCGTCAGACTGGCAGCTGGATAAACTTCGGCTGCAAATCCAGCATAAGCTGACCGCTTTACTCAAAGACAGCCAGCAGCTGCCTTCTATTCTGGGGCTTTCGGTCGGACAGCGTGACCTGCTTAATACCGAACACTGGCGGGTATTACGCGAAACCGGCACCAGCCATTTAGTGGCTATTTCCGGACTGCATATCGGTCTTGCCGCGGCGCTGGGCTTTTTTCTGTTCCGCTGGAGCTGGAGCCTCTCACTAACTGCCCTCAGCCTGTTACCGGCACGCCAGGCAGGCGCATTGGGCGGCTTCAGCTTCGCCCTGTTCTATGCACTACTGGCAGGGATGGCCATCCCCACCCAGCGTGCTCTGATTATGGTCAGCACGGTGATGCTGGCGCTGCTGCTGAAAAGGCCGCTCTATCCCGGCCACATCCTCGCGCTCAGCCTGTTACTGGTCCTGCTGTTCGATCCGTTTTCAGTACTCAGCGCCGGATTCTGGCTGTCCTTCTCGGCCGTGGCGTTGATCCTGCTGACCTGTAGTGCCCGCTTTCCGGCGAAACGCGGCAACTGGGTCTGGATTCATCTCTGGCTGGCATTGGGACTGATGCCGCTGCTGATTATTTTCTTCGGCCAGATATCGTTAATTTCACCTCTCGCCAATCTCATTGCCGTGCCACTGGTCAGCTTACTGGTAGTACCGCTGATTCTCGCCGGTATGTTGCTGTTAGTGATCAGTGATCCCATCAGTCATCTGGCCCTGTCCGTGGCAGATTATTTGCTCGGCTGGCTCTGGCGGATGTTGAACTGGCTGGCTTCCCTGCCGCTTGCTGACTGGCAGTTACCGGCAATGCCCTGGTGGCTAACCGCGCTTATCGGATTACTGACTGTCTTGCTGTTATTACCACGCGCCATGCCTGCCCGGTGGCTGGGCTTGCTGGCCATCCTGGCGCTGATAAGCTATTCCCCTGCCCGGCCGCCGGCAGGCCAGATCTATTTCACGCTGCTGGATGTCGGTCAGGGCCTCGCCGCAGTTGTCGAGACCCATTCCCACACGCTGGTATTTGATACCGGACCGCGATACAGCGAACGTTTTGACACCGGTAGCGCGGTCGTTGTCCCCTATCTACAGAGTCGCGGCATTGAGAAGATAGATCGGCTTCTGATCAGTCACGGCGATAATGATCATATCGGCGGAGTGAACGGACTCAAGCAGCATCTGCCGGTAACAAAGTTAATCAGCAGTGATGTAGCAACGCTGCCCGGCGCCCGTCCCTGTGAAGCCGGCCAGCAATGGCGTTGGGATGAGGTGTTGTTTGAAGTATTGCTGCCACTGGCGGATCAGCCTGGTAGTGATAATAACCGCTCCTGTGTGCTAAAAGTGACAGCGGACAATATGACATTGCTGTTACCCGGTGATATCGAGCGCGAAAGTGAACGGCAGCTACTGGCGCGATACGGTGGGCAGCTTAAGGCTGACATACTGGTGGTACCGCATCATGGTAGCCTCACCTCTTCAGGCATCCGCTTTGTTCAGACCGTCAAGCCAGGCTATGCCCTGTTCCCGGTCGGTTATCGCAACCGCTATGGCTTTCCCAAACAAAAAGTAGTTGATCGCTATCTCAATGAGGCTAGCATTATTCTGCGTAGCGATCAGCACGGCGCCATACTGTTTCGCGATGAGCAAGTCGTCACGACCTGGCGACAAAACGCGGCAGGCCTCTGGACAGCAAACTACTGAGTCTTGTCATTTTCACGTATGATGAGCGCTGTCATCATTGGATCAACAGAGACGAAATATCATGCTGGAACTGTTTAAAGCAGGCGGTTGGTTGATGATACCGCTGTTTATCTGTTCGGTTATCTCGATTGCCATCATTGCCGAACGCTTCTGGAGTTTACAGACAAAGAGGATTGCACCTGCCGAACTGGTCACACAAATCTGGCAATGGCTGCAATACAATCAGGTCGACGAGCAACGGATTAAAACCTTACAGAATAACTCGCCGTTGGGACAAATTTTGGCAGCGGGCCTGACTAACCGCTACAGCTCGCGCGAAATCACCAAGGAGAGCATTCAGGATGTCGGCCGTCATGTCACCGTCGCGATGGAACGCAATCTCAACACGCTGGGCACAATCGCCGCTATCTCACCGCTAATCGGTCTGCTTGGCACCGTCGTCGGCATGATTAAAGTCTTTGCGGTGATTACTGCTGAAGGTGTCGGCAACCCGGAAACGCTGGCCGGCGGGATTTCTGAGGCCCTGATCACCACCGCCGCGGGCCTGGTTGTTGCCATTCCCAGCCTGATTTTCTATCGCTATTATCGCGGCAAAATCAACAAGCTGGTCGTCGGTATGGAAGAACAGGCGATGAAGCTGATTGAAATCCTGCATGGCGAACGTCAATTTGATGTGGATGAGGAAACCCGACGTGAATCTGTCACCACAACGATCTGAAGAGCCCGATGTCAATCTGACGCCGATGATCGACGTCGTTTTTCTGCTGTTGCTGTTTTTTATGGTCTCCACCAGCTTTATCCGCGAGAGTTCGCTGAAAGTCGACCTGCCCGAAGCGACCGGCGAAGCAATGGTAGAGCAGGAACAGCCGATAGATATTGTCATCCAGGCTGATGGACAGTTTCTGGTTAATGGTGAAGCGCTCACTGTGGTCAGCCGTGATAGCCTGCGAACCGTCTTACGCAGCGTGGCCGGCGATAATCAGGATCCACATATCATTATCAGCGCCGACGCCGATGCCCAGTACCAGCATATTGTGACCGCCATGGATACTGCCCAGCAGATGGGCTTCAGTAAACTGACCCTGGCAACCCGACAAACCCGAACTGAAAACGAATGACAGATAACGACGTCGAAATCAGCGCTGTACAGTTGTACAAGCGTCTGCTGAGCTATGCCAAGCCCTACTGGCGCGCCTTTGTGGCGGTGGTGCTGGCCATGATCGTTTACGCCGGCACCGAAACCGGTGTCGCCATGGTCATGAAGCCGCTGATGGATCAGGGCTTTGTTGAACGCGACCCGGATATCATCCAGTTAATTCCTCTGGCCATTATTGGCCTGTTTCTGGTGCGCGGTCTGGCAGATTTCTTCACCACTTATGGTCTGGGCTGGATTGCCCGCAATGTGATCAAGACGCTGCGCGAGCAGATGTTCAACAAGCTGCTGGTATTACCAGCTCCATTTTATGATCACAGCACCTCGGGCCAGCTGATGTCGAAGCTGGTTTATGACGTTGAACAGGTCGCCTCGGCCGCAACCGATGCTGTACTGACCATTATCCGTGACAGCCTGACGATTATCGGTCTGCTGATCTGGATGTTCTATCTCAGCGGCTTTTTATCACTGTTGATTTTCTTCACCGTCCCGTTTATCGCGCTGCTGGTTTATTACGTCAGCATTCGCTTTCGCCGCATCAGTAAGCACATCCAGAATTCGATGGGCGATGTCAGCCATGTGTCCGGTGAAATCATCGAAGGTCACCGTGAAGTCAAAACCTTCGGCGGCCAGGCCTATGAATCAAAACGCTTTGACAGGGTCAATCAGGGCAACCGCCGCCAGCAGATGAAGAAAATCGCCACCGATGCGGTCAGCCAGCCACTGACTGCACTGATAGCCGCCGTCGGCATGGCGCTGGTTATCTATATCGCGACCCTGCCGCAAATGCTGGACAAGATCACGGTTGGTGACTTTATTTCCTTTATCACCGCGATGATGATGCTGCTGACGCCGATGAAACGGCTGACCAAGGTCAACGCCAAATTACAGGCCGGTATCGCCGCCGCCGAAAGTATTTTTAAACTGCTGGATGAACGGCCGGAAGTGGATGACGGCCAGCGTCGGCTGGAACGCGCCGAGGGCCGTATTGAATACCGCGATGTCAGTTTCAGCTACAACGAAAACAAAGGCCGCGTGCTGAGTCATATTAATTTCATTGCCAAACCGGGCCAGACTATTGCCTTTGTGGGTCATTCAGGCAGCGGTAAAACAACGCTGGTGAGCCTGCTGGCGCGTTTTTACAATGTCCGTGACGGCCAGATTCTGATTGATGATATCGACATCAATGAACTTAAGCTCGCCGATTTAAGGCGTCAGATTTCACTGGTCAACCAGCAGGTCGTCCTGTTCAACGACAGCATTGCCAACAATATCCGCTATGGTTTGCCGGGCGAAATCAGTGAGCAGACGATTATCGATGCCGCCAAATCCGCCCATGCCTGGGACTTTATCCAGCGACTGCCAGAAGGATTGCAGACCCAGGTTGGGGAAAACGGCGTGTTACTCTCCGGTGGCCAGCGTCAGCGACTGGCGATTGCCCGCGCCCTGCTGCGCGATTCACCGATTCTGATTCTGGACGAAGCCACGTCAGCGCTGGACACCGAGGCAGAAAGACATATTCAGGCGGCGCTGGAACACCTGATGCAGCAGCGAACCACGCTGGTGATTGCCCACCGCTTATCAACGATTGAAAAAGCGGATCTGATTGTGGTGATGCATAACGGTGAAATTATGGAAACCGGCACCCACAGCGAATTACTGGCCAAAGGCAGTCATTACGCCGAACTGCACCGTCTGCAATTTCAGGAGCAGGCGTAAGCGCGATGCAATGGCTGAGTAACAGCTGGTACCGATTGCATCCGGTGCGCTGGCTGCTACTGCCACTGAGCCTGCTTTACCGGCTGATTGTCGCAGCACGCAGAACAGCCTATCAGCGTGGCTGGCTGACCCGACACAAAATGCGGGTGCCCGTCATTGTGGTGGGCAATATCAGTGTCGGCGGTACCGGTAAAACCCCTTTTGTTTTATGGCTATGTGACCAGCTCAAGCAGGCCGGTTTCAAACCCGGGATTATCAGCCGCGGCTATGGTGGCAAGGCCAGGCATTATCCACTGGATGTCACCGCGCAGACGACCACCGCCGAAGCCGGTGACGAACCGGTACTGATTGCCAGACGCAGTGGCTGCCCGGTCGTGGTTGATCCCGATCGCAGCCGCGCTGCCGTGCATCTGCTCAGTCAACAGGCATGTGATGTCATCATCTCAGATGACGGTCTGCAGCATTACGCGCTCGAACGTGATATTGAAATCTGTCTGGTCGATAGCCAGCGCCGTTTCGGCAATAAACTGTGCCTGCCGGCGGGCCCGTTACGGGAACCGGTATCACGGCTGCAGTCGGTTAATTTTGTGGTCTACAACGGTGAAGCGGCCAGTCAGCGTTACCAGATGCAGCTGGAAGCCAGCCACTGGATCAAACTGACCGATCCTGAGCAGCAACTGCCACTCTCAGCTTTTCAGGCGCAGGAAGTGCATGCCGTGGCCGGCATTGGGCATCCGCAACGCTTCTTCGACTTATTGTGTGAGCATGAGATCATTGTGCATCCGCATGCTTTTGATGATCACCATGATTTCAGCGCCGGTGACCTGGACTTTGGCGATGAATTGCCGGTACTGATGACCGAGAAGGATGCGGTAAAATGTCAGGCATTCGCCCATCCGCATCACTGGTATCTGCCGGTGACGGCCCGCATTGATGACAGCCTGGCGCAAGCCATTGTGAACAAACTAAAGGACCCTACTGATGGATAATGCCTTACTGGAAATTCTGGCCTGTCCCGCCTGCAAAAGCAGCCTCCATTACAACAAAGCCCGTCAGGAACTGGTCTGTCGTGGTTGCAGACTTGCTTATCCTATCCGTGATGATATTCCGGTCATGCTGACCGAAGAAGCCCGCGAACTGGCCGCAGACGAAGAGATTTAAGCCTGAATGAGTTTTAAAATCGTGATTCCGGCCCGCTATGCATCGAGCCGACTGCCGGGTAAGCCTTTGCTGGATATTGCCGGCAAGCCAATGATTCAGCATGTGTATGACCGCGCCTGTGAAAGTGACGCCGCGGCGGTCATTATCGCGACCGATGACCAGCGGATTGCTGACGCTGCCACTGGTTTCGGTGCCGATGTCTGCTGGACCTCGGATCAACATCGCTCCGGCACTGACCGTCTGGCTGAAGTTGCCCACAACCGCGACTTTGCCGATGAAGATATTGTCATCAACGTACAGGGTGATGAACCCTGTCTGCCCGCACTGTTAATTAACCAGGTGGCCGCCGATCTGGCACAGCATAGAGATGCCGATATGGCCTCGCTGTTCAGTCGTATCGAACAGGAAAAACAGGTTTTTGACCCGAATGTGGTGAAAGTGGTGATGGATGGTAGTGGCTATGCGCTGTATTTCAGCCGGGCGCCTATTCCCTGGATGCGTGATCACTTCAATAGCGATTCGGCCTTACCGCCGGAGTTGCCACATTATCGGCATATCGGCCTGTATGGCTATCGAGCTTCATTTCTTAAACATTATGCCGCGCTGACGCCCTGCCTGCTGGAAACCGAGGAATCACTGGAGCAACTGAGAGCCCTGTTCCATGGTAAGAAGATTCATATGACCGAAGCACTGATCAGTGCCGGCCATGGTGTCGATACCGAAGCCGACCTAGTCGCGGTCAGGAAGATACTGGCTGAGTAGCTCATCCAGCCCTGCTGCCACCAGTTCGGCGTGCAGATTGCCTTCACCGTCGAACACCGGCAGGGTATAAGTTACCGGCACCGTACGATGCCCCTCCCCATACTGGGTTGGCTGGATATCATGGTTGTTTTCCAGTACCTGTAGTACCAGTTGGCAACCATCCAGCAACTCTATGATTTCACAGCGATGCTGATGATAAGTGACCTGCTGGCCGATTAAGGCCAGCAGATTTTCACAGGGAATATCACTTTTCCTGGTCATGAGATACCGCACTCGCTTCGGATTTGGCCTTGGATTTCTCTTCCTTGCCATTATCATCCGATGCGGTGTTTTTTTCTACACCTGTATCCCGCGGTTTACGCTCAGCTTTTTCTTTTGCAGGCGGTGTCCTCTTATCGTCATCGGATGACGAAGCCTTGTCCTGCTTGCTGGCAGACGGCGGGTTGTCTTGTTTGCCCTCTGCTACCGGCTTGCTGTCGGTTGAAGCCGACTTGGTTTTGCTGTCATCAGAACCGGCGCTGTTGTCCTTGTTCTCACCGGTGCGGCGACGGCGATTACTGCTGCCAGCCGAAGATGAGCGCGTGCGCTTCGGTTTGCTTGCAGGGACCTTATTGCCATCAATCTCAGGTTCCTTATCCTGCTTGACCAGGTTACCGTTTATCTCCGGTTCAGGCTCAGGGATCGCATTACCGTTGATCTCGGGTTTAGGCTCCGGCGGCACGTTGCCTTTCTCCTGCTCCTGCCTGATAGCCTGATCGGCGGTTTCCGGACGAGAACGACGGCGACGACCGCCACGACGTGAACGGCGTCCGTTAGTGCCGCGTGGCTTGCCATTATCCTCAGTGTCTGGCTGTGGTTTGTTGCTTTCCGTCGCGGTTTTCTTCTCCTCAGACTTCTTGACCTCATCAGCACCATCCTGACTATCAGGACGACGACGTGGCTTGCGACGGTCACTGCCGCCACGGCTGCCGCGAGTGGCATTACGATTCTGAGGTCGACCGGGCTTTTTCTGTTCCGGCTTCTTGTCTTTGGTTTTGTCGTCTTCTTCCACTTCTGGTTTACCGGTCAGTACATTCAGCAATCGTTTAAGCAAGCTCGGTTTCTGCTGCTCTTCCTTTTCACGCGTGATCACGGGTGCCGGCGCTGCCGGTGAAATACCGGTGACGGCCGGTTGCTCCATGGTCGGTTTGTCACGCAGCACGACGGGCGTTTCCAGCTCCGGCGTGGTGATCATTTCATGGCTCACCTGCTGACGGACATTACCGTCCTTGATGCGCTCGATATCGTAATGCGGTGTTTCCAGGTGCGGGTTCGGGATCAGCACGATCTTCACGTTGTGACGTTGTTCAATCGCCTCGATCTGCATCCGTTTATCGTTAAGGATAAATGTCGCGACCGGTACCGGCAGTTGCACCACCAGTTGGGTAATTTTGTCTTTAGTCGCTTCTTCCTCAACCAGTCGCAGGACCGCAAGGCCCAGAGACTCAACACCACGGACATGACCGAGACCGGCGCAACGCGGGCAGATTTCCTGATGCGCTTCACCCAGCGCGGGGCGCAGGCGTTGACGCGACATTTCCAACAGACCGAAACGTGAGATGCGGCCCACCTGTACCCGGGCACGGTCAGCTTTGAGATGTTCGCGCAGCCGGTTCTCTACTTCACGCTGATTGCGGCTCGGGCCCATATCGATAAAGTCGATAACCACCAGGCCGCCCAGATCACGTAAACGCAGCTGACGGGCGATTTCTTCGGCCGCTTCCAGGTTGGTGTTCAGCGCAGTTTCTTCGATATCACCACCCTTGTTGGCGCGGGCCGAGTTCACATCAATCGAAATCAGGGCTTCGGTAGGGTCAATAACGAGTGCGCCACCGGAGGGCAGTCTGACTTCATGGCGGAAGGCGCTTTCAATCTGACTTTCCACCTGATAGCGGGTGAATAGTGGCACCTTGTCCTGATAGAGCTTGAATTTATTCAGTTCATGCGGCAT
Source organism: Methylophaga sp. (assembly GCF_009711715.1). Classification (GTDB taxonomy): domain Bacteria; phylum Pseudomonadota; class Gammaproteobacteria; order Nitrosococcales; family Methylophagaceae; genus Methylophaga. The sequence continues at coordinate 103,722 of NZ_VENF01000005.1, forward strand.
CACCATGCGCATAAAGTCGTAACCGGTCTGGTAAACCTCGGGAGAATCCACCAGGATTTCACCGATGTCTTTACGCAGATAGTCGCGCAGCGCACGGATAATGATGTTGCTTTCCTGATAGACCAGAAACGGCGCACTGCGGTCCTTGGTGGCAACATCAATCGCGGTCCACAATTGCAGCAGGTACTCCAGATCCCACTGCAGTTCTTCCGGCTGTTTACCGACCCCGGCAGTACGGACAATCATGCCCATATCATCAGGCACTTCCAGATGACGCAGTGTTTCCTGCAACTCGGCACGATCATCGCCTTCGATGCGGCGGGAAATACCCCCCGCACGCGGGCTGTTGGGCATCAGAACCAGATAACGGCCGGCCAGGCTGATAAAGGTGGTCAGCGCAGCGCCTTTGTTACCGCGTTCTTCTTTCTCGATTTGGACGACCAGTTCCTGGCCGACAGAAAGCACATCCTGAACATTGATGCGGCCGCTGTCGTCACCGCCATCACGCTTCTTGAAATAAGTTTTGGCGATTTCCTTCAGCGGCAAAAAACCCTGACGTTCTGAACCGTAATCAACGAATACGGCTTCAAGACTGGGTTTTACGCGGGTTATTTTTCCTTTATAGATATTGCCTTTTTTCTGTTCCCTTGAAGGGGTATCGATATCCAAGTCAAACAGGCGCTGGCCATCGACCATTGCCACACGCAACTCTTCTGAATGGGTTGCGTTAATTAAAATTCGTTTCATGCATTAACCTCAAATTTGAGGTTCCGGCATGTCCTGCCGCACACCACTAGATGTGGACGCTGGGCCAGTTGGGCCGACAGAGCGACGTTGTCTGTGTCAGTAATTAATTATTGGTGTTATTTTTCATTCATGTGCCCTCCGTCAGGCCATGATTTCCCGGTTCAATTCTTTGTCGATCGCAATAGGGTTCTGCGATATCACTGTCGTTCGCGGTTAAATCCAAAACCGTCGAGTCGTAAATTAATTACTTATGTCGTCTTGTCTGTTGCGCCTTTCTATTTCTTTCTGATGGCAATCAAGACATGGGAACCTGATGTTCTTCACGGACTCCCGATGAGTCCACCTGCTGAACCCCTGTTCAGCTGAATCGTATTTCTTTTCCGGGCGCCGCATCGACCTTGATGGAGGGAGCGACGCAATATTAGGTCTTCGTGGCCGAAGTCAGTATACTGAGCTCATTTTACACACGGACCAACGGTCGAATATAGCAGCCTCTTGCCCACACAGCAACTGCTAATTTGACGGGCCACGGCCGGCTGAGGATGCAGACCTCATCCGCATGCTGCTCAGGCTGTTTTGGCCGGTTTTATTGGCCGTCATTCTGTAGAATACACACATCATAAATTTTCCCCTCGTCGCTGGCAAAATGTCGTGGCTGAGGACAGCGACAACTTTGACAGAAACCCCACCATGACCGCCCATAAACCGCAGTCGCAAAAAGTTCAGTTTATCGAAATCGATGCCAATCAGGCCGGGCAGCGCATTGATAATTTCCTGCTCAGCCTCGAGAAAGGTGTACCCAAGAGCCGGATATACCGTGCGCTGCGCAAGGGCGAAGTACGTGTCAACAAAGGCCGCATCAAGCAGACATACAAGCTGCAGCCCGGGGATGTGGTTCGGGTCCCCCCGCTGCGGGTCACTGAAAAAAGCGCACCGGATACTATCAGTGAGTCGCTGAAACAGGCGCTGCTCGCCAGTATTCTGTTTGAAGATGACAGCATGCTGGTTATCAATAAACCTTCCGGGCTGGCTGTACATGCTGGCAGCCAGATTCAGCTGGGTCTGATTGAAGCCTTGCGGGTTATCAAACCGGCACAGGCTTTTCTGGAGTTGGTGCACAGGCTGGATCGTGATACCTCCGGCTGCCTGATGCTGGCAAAAACCCGCGAGAGCCTGCTGAACCTGCAACAACAGATGCTGTCTGATAATATCGATAAGCGCTACCTCACCCTGCTCAAGGGCACATTGAGCAACGATGAACAACTGGTAGAACAACCACTACAGAAAAATACCCTGTCATCCGGTGAGCGTATGGTCGTGGTCGATCCGGTTGGCAAAAAGGCTAAAACCCTGTTTCTGCAGCGGCAGCGGCTACCGATGGCACAACTGACTGAAGTCAAATTGTTTACTGGCCGTACTCATCAGATTCGTGTCCATGCCGCCTGGCTTGGACATCCCGTGGCCGGCGATGACAAATATGGCGACCGCGAATTCAACAAAACGCTGAAGAATTACGGTCTCAAACGCCTGTTCCTGCATGCCTGGCGACTGGGCATCAAACACCCGCTGAGCGGTGAGCCGCTGCAACTGGAGGCACCGCTGCCAGACAATCTCAAAATCGTCATAGAAAATCTGCAAGCCACATGAGTCAATATCAACTGATTATTTTCGACTGGGACGGGACCCTCATGGACTCCACCGGTCATATCGTCAACTGTATGCGTCAGGCCATCACCAGGCTGGAACTGGCACCGCTGGCCGATCATGAGATCAGTCATATCATTGGTCTGGGACTTCACGAAGCAGTGCAGACACTGTATCCGAGCGGTAATGATGCGCTCTGGACCAGTCTCGCCGACTGTTACCGGCAGACCTGGCTCAGCAGCCCGGAAGAGACCCCACTGTTTGAAAATGCCCGTGAATTACTGACCACACTGGCTGAACAGGATATCTTCCTCGGCGTTGCCACTGGCAAAAGTCGCCGCGGTCTCGACAAGGTGCTCAAGGCCACCGGGCTCGGCGATCATTTTATAGCGACCCGCTGCGCCGATGAATGTCACTCCAAACCCCATCCGCAGATGCTGATGGAGTTAATGGACTACACCGGTATCACTGCCGATAAGGCGATTATGATCGGTGACACCGAGTTCGATTTGATGATGGCCCGCAATGCCGGTGCTCATGGTCTTGGCATCACGCATGGCGCCCATGATGAAGCCAAGCTGTCAGCCTGTTCTCCGCAGGCCATCGTGCATGATCTGTATCAAGTTGAGAAATGGTTGCGTCGCACAGCAAAACAGTTCTGATATCATGTCAATTTTTGATTCAAGGCAGAAAAAATGGCGACATTTGGAGATTTCCCGCCCGACAATGGCGATAACAAGCCCCGGAATACAGCCGATGACACCCAATGGGAACGTACTGTCCTGAGAGACCTGGCATTCGCCGCTATCAAGGAACAGCGAGCAAAACGCCGCTGGGGCTATGTCTTCAAGTTTCTGATTCTGCTTTATCTGGTCGGCTTCATGGTACTGGCCTACTCCCCCGGCAAACTGGCTACCGTTGCCGATCCTCATACCGCCATGGTCGACATCCAGGGGATTATTGCTTCGGATGCAGAGGCCAATGCTGACGCCATGATCACCGGCATCCGCGAAGCCTTTGAAAGTGAAACCGCTAAAGGCTTAATTCTGCGCCTGAATACACCCGGTGGCAGTCCTGTCCAGGCGGGCCTTATCAATGACGAAATTCAGCGCCTGCGGGCAGGAAGACCGGACTTCCCGGTCTACGCCGTGGTTCAGGATGTCTGTGCCTCCGGGGGTTACTATATCGCTGTCGCTGCCGATGAAATTTATGCCGATAAAGCCAGTATTGTCGGCTCTATCGGTGTCCGAATGGACAGTTTCGGCCTGACTGGCCTTATTGATAAAATCGGCGTCGAACGACGTTCACTGACCGCCGGCGAACACAAAGCCTTCCTCGACCCATTCCTGCCGATGGAACAGGAAGACATCGAACATGCCCAGCAGATGCTCGATACTATCCACCAGCAGTTCATTAATGTCGTTAAAGCAGGCCGCGGAGACAAGCTAGCGAACAATGATGACTTGTTCTCCGGTCTGTTCTGGTCCGGTGAACAGGCGATTGACCTGGGCCTGATTGACGGTTTTGCCGGTACCGGTAAAGTCGCCCGCGAGTTAATTGGTGCCGAAGAAGTGATTGATTACACCCCTCGACCCAACTATCTGGATCAGTTCGCTGGTAAACTCGGCGCATCGATTGCTAATCTGATGACTGAGAAAGCCAACTGGAGCCTGCAATGAGTCAGTCACCATTGTCAGAAGAAGAACGGAAAAAACGTGAGGAACGGTTTCGCTATGTGGATTTGAACCATCCGCTGATGCAGGTGCTGTTCCAAATGCAATTGCCCGCAAAAAAACAGCCGGAGCAGCATTGATGAGTCTGACACCTGAATCGCTGGTCAATAAATCACTGGAACTGGTTTCTCCCCCCAGTACCTATCTCCAGCTTAATAAACTGATCCAGGATCCTGACAGCGCTTTCGACGATATCAGTGCGGTCATCAACACGGATCCGGCTCTGGCCACCCGTTTGCTGAAGATCGTCAACAGTCCTTTTTACGGCTTTCCATCTCAAATCAACACAATTTCCCGGGCCATCACGATTATCGGTACCCGAGAATTAACGCATCTGGTGCTGGCGACGTCGGTCATCAATGCCTTCCGTGGCATTCCGGCATCTTTAATCGACATGGATGACTTCTGGCGACACAGTTTTGCCACCGCGATTACGGCCAAACTGCTGGCAGAAGAGTGCGGGCAGAAAGCAACTGAACGCTTTTTCATCGCCGGCTTGCTGCATAACATCGGCAGTCTGGTGCTTTACCAGTCGCTGCCGGAACTGGCCGGTGAAGCCATCCGCACTGCAGAATTCGGCCATGAAGTACAATTTCAGGCTGAACAACGTATTATCGGCTTCGACCATACTGAAGTCGGTTATGCGCTGGCCCGTCAGTGGCATCTGCCCCATTCGCTGCAGGAAGTAGCGCGTTACCATCACCGCCCGTCAGAGGCCGAGGATTTCCCGATTGATGTGGCTATCGTCCATGTCGCCGATATCCTGGTATCGGCCGTGCCCTTCGGACACAGTGGTGATAATCACGTACCGCCGCTGGACCCGGCTGCCTGGGATCTGCTGGCACTCAACGAGCTGCAGATGCCGCTGCTGTTACAACAGGTGGGTGAACAAATCGACCGCCTGAGTTCTGTGATGCTGACACAGGATGAATCCTGATTCTGTTAATAATGAAATAAAATAAGAGGCTAACAATGAGAACGGTTCTTCTCGGTGCCCCCGGCTCCGGTAAAGGCACCCAAGGTGTCGTCCTTTCCAAAAAATTCAACATCCCGCAAATCTCGACCGGTGATTTGCTGCGTGCTGCGGTTAAAGCCGGCAGCGAACTGGGTAAAAAAGCCAAAAGCGCGATGGACGCCGGTGCACTGGTTTCTGACGATATCGTTATCGGCCTGATCCGTGAGCGCCTGTCCGAAGCCGATGCCCAAAGCGGCTATATTCTGGATGGTTTCCCACGTAATATCCCCCAGGCTGAAGCATTGGATGAGATGCTGGAACAATTGGGCCAGCCCCTGCAGGGCGTCGTGTTGCTGGAAGTGCCTTTTGATGAACTGATGCAACGTCTGACCGGCCGCCGTACCTGTAAAGACTGTGGTGCCATTTATAATATTCACCTGTCACCACCTAAGACTGAAGGTCACTGTGATCGCTGCGGCGGTGAACTATTCCAGCGTGAAGACGATAATGAAGAAACCATTGCCAATCGTCTTAAAGTCTACGAAGAACAGACCGCACCGCTGATCGGTTATTACCAGCAACAAAACAAGTTGCATACGATCCCCGGCACCGGTGATATTGACAATATCACCAATAAAGTCGGTGCCGTTTTCGACGAAATCTAAACAGTAAAAACCGGCTCCACAGTGAGCCGGTTCTTTTTCCTATGGCCCGTATTCTCGGCATCGGCATTGCCACTATCGATATCATCAATCATGTCAGCCACTACCCGGCTGAAGATGAGGAAATGCGTGCGTTGTCCCAGCAGCAGGTGCGAGGAGGAAACGCCACCAACACGCTGGTCGTGTTAAGCCAGCTGCAACACGACTGCCACTGGTGTGGCGTGCTGATAAATGAGGCTGATAGCGCGATTGTCGAACAGGACCTTCAACGCTATCACATCAAATACCAGCACTGTCAGCGCTTCAATCAGGGCAAAATGCCAACTTCCTATATCACGCTCAGCGAAGCCACCGGCAGCCGCAGCATTGTGCATTACCGGGACTGTCCGGAACTGCCGTTTGCCCATTTCAGTCAACTGGATTTATCCGGTTTTGACTGGCTGCATTTCGAAGGCCGTAATATCGATGAGCTGTCGCAAATGCTGCAGTGGGTCAAGTTGAACTACCCGGCACTGCGTTGCTCGCTGGAAGTGGAAAAACCGCGAGAAGGCATTGAAACGCTGTTTGATTTGGCCGATGTCTTGATGTTTTCCAGGCCTTATGCTGAAAGTCGCGGTTTTCAGCGAGCAGATGACTTTCTTCACAGTCTCAGCTACCAGGCTCTGATGACCTGCACCTGGGGTAATCACGGGGCCTGGCTGAAACAGGATGGGATAGTCTCCCATAGCCCTTCCTTTCCACCACCGCGGGTGGTCGATACATTGGGCGCCGGTGATACCTTTAATGCCGGACTGATTTCAGCGCTGGTCAACGGCCAGCCCGCACGGGCTGCCCTAGAACAGGCCTGCCGCCTCGCCGGTCATAAATGCGGCCAGGCCGGTTTTGCCAATCTCAATGAGTTGCTATGAAAAAGATTTACGTTTGCCAGACCAATGAACTCGATGAATATCAGACCCGCGGCTTCACCATCGAAGTCGGGGAAGATTCACTCGACTTTTTCCTGCTCAGGCAGGACGGTGAAATCCGCGCTTATCTGAATTTCTGCCCGCATCTCGGTATTCCGCTTAACTGGCAGCCGGATGAGTTTCTATCTCTGGAAGGCACTCATATTCAATGCACAACGCATGGTGCCCTGTTTCAGCTGGAAGACGGTTACTGTTTTTCCGGCCCCTGTCGAGGTGAGAGTCTGACACCGCTTAATCTGGAAATCACCGAACAGCAGGAAATTTACCTCGTTTCCACCACCTGATAGGCTTTATATCACATCAAGCAACAAGGGTTCTTTATGACTGATTTGCTCGATAAATGGTCAGAAGCCGCTATCACCAGCCTCGGCTTTTTCTGGATGGCACTTTGGGCCTTTGTGCTCGGCTATCTCATCAGCAGCATCATCCAGGTCATGGTGTCACGCCATGAAATGCGAAAATTAATGGGGGATGACGGAGCTAAATCGATGACGGTAGGCACTGTCTTCGGCTTTATATCCAGCTCCTGTAGCTTTGCTGCGCTGGCAACCACCCGCGCTCTGTTCCAGAAAGGCGCCAATTTTTCTCCTTCTGTCGCATTCCTGCTGTCGTCCACTAACCTCGTTATCGAACTGGGCTTTGTGATCGCCCTCTTTCTGGGCTGGCAGTTTGTGGTGGGCGAATATGTCGGCGGCATTATCCTGATTCTGTTTGCCTGGCTGTTTATCAGGCTCAGCAACCCGAAACAGCTGATTAAAAAGGCCCGTGATCGCAACCTGGATGAAGGTGATAGTGAGGATGAGGATGGCCATGCCTGGTCACGTCTGTTAGACAAGGAAATCTGGACAGCGATCAGTCAGAAATATGTGATGGAATGGCAAATGGTGTGGAAAGATGTGCTGATAGGCTTCACCGTTGCCGGTGTCATCTCTGCTTTTGTGCCCACGGCATTTTTTGAATGGATGTTTATCGGTGCCGGTGACAACGATCCGGGGTTCTGGGCTTTACTCCAGCAAACCCTGATCGGGCCGGTGGCCGCATTTTTTACTTTTATCGGCTCGATGGGCAATATTCCACTGGCCGCCGTCCTGTTTGGAGAAGGTGTCGCCTTTGCCGGGGTGATGGCTTTTATTTTTTCTGATCTTGTCGTCTTACCGGTGCTGCGGATCAATGCGCAATACTACGGCTGGAAAATGGCCCTGTATATCCTGCTACTCCTTTTCACCTGCCTGATTGCAACCTCGCTCCTGCTGCATTATGGTCTGCAACTGTTTGACTGGTTGCCGGACCGCAGTCAATGGTCCTCACCTGCCGAACAGGATCATTTCCAGCTTAACTACCAGTTCTGGCTTAACCTGCTGTTCGGCCTGGCTTCACTGTGGATGGTCGTCGGCTGGAAACGTCAGCATCAGGGCCATCAACACCATGGCCACCATCATCATGGCGGTGGTCAGCCGATTATGAACAGTCTCTGTATGCTGGCCGTTATCTGGTTAACCGTGGGCGTTATGCTGAGTCTGATTTAAGCAACTCGGCTACCGCCCGGCGGCACTGTTCAATAATCGCTTTGCGCCCGGGAAGTGCTAAAGTTTTGGCGACTTCGCTGAAAGCCTGTCCCTGCACAACTTTCTTGACCAGTACAGTCTGAGCGTCCGCTGACAGTGCCAACAGTTCACCGCTTATCAGTTTATGATGAAGCCACTTCCACAGCAGTACTTCGGTTGACTCGTAGGGGCGTTGCTGGCAGGCAAAACCTCTCAGTGCGCGCTGCTCGTCTGCGTCAATGCCTGTGACTTCATCGGGCAAACTTTGTGATATCAGCAAGACCAGGCTGACATCGAGCTGAGACTGAGCCTGTAACAGCTGGAACGGCCATGAGCGCTGCAGATTCTGCCGGGCTTTTGAAATGACTTTTTCACCGGCTTCAGATAGGGCCTGTAATAGAATCCCTGCCCGCTGACCACTGACCTCATCTGCCTGCTGGCCGACTCTGACCGGCAGAAATCCATTATTGAGCCAGAAACGCAGCAGTTGTGGCTCCAGGGCAAAGCTGGTCCCCAGCACATCCGCGTGTTGGGTATAATGCCTGCGAGCCGCCTCCAGCAGGGTACTGCCCAGCCCCTGCCCCTGTCGTTGTGGATGAACCGCAATGCGGATGATCCGCTGGTAGCGACAATCAGCTGCAGACATCACCCCGCTATGAGCCAGTAAGGTCTGCGGTAAAAGTTGTCCTTTAAGCCGCCGTAGCCCATCAAAAACCTGCTGGGCCATGGCCTCGTCCAGCGGGGCTTCTGACACCAGCCAGGCGCTGGCAATAATATGGCCACCGAATTGCAGCACCAGCACCGAAACAGCCTCCTGATCCAGCAGCATTTGCAGATCAGCAGGTCGGGTACGGTAATGTGCCAGCACCATCAGACCATAAACTTCGCGCAGCAAACGCTCGTTTGCTGCCAGTTGCTGTTTATCGAGCATGGCAAACTCGGCTTTATCTGCGGATAAGGCTGCCAGTTTTTCTTCAGCCACAGGCTCTGCATCCAGCAGCAGTGCATCAAAACTGAAGGCTTCCAGCTTATCATCCGTTGCCCAGCGTACCGGTTGGCTTAAAGTCAGTTTGCGCCAGTTCGGTGTCAGTCGGTCGAGTATTTGCCTAAAGCGCACAGCAAAACCACGGCCGGTGCCTTCATAGCCGTGTTCAGTGGTGGCAAATACCAGCCGGGAGTACTGCTGAAGCATGGTTTCCAGCATCTGCACCGGGATCGCAGCGGCCTCATCGACTATCAGTAAATCCGCTGGCGGCCGGTCTGCAAGCAATGCATCCGGAGCGATAAACTGAATCTCGCCATGTTGCCATTGCAGACGGCTTTGGTGACGGCTGGCGTCGCAAAGCGCCAGAGCGGCCTGTTCCAGTAGCGGCTCAATATTCGTCACGGACGGTGCAGTGACCAGAATCCGGCTTTTACCCTGTTTGATAAGTTCCGCTGCCGCCATTCCCAGTAATGCGGTTTTGCCGCGGCCACGATCAGAAGTAATCAGCAGGGGCCGCCGGCGATGACCGCTGACCACATGCATCACTGCTTCAATGGCCGTTACCTGCTCTGGTGTCGGGGTGATAACTGCAGGTAGGGGCGGTTTGCTTATCTGAATGTCCGGTAGCGGCTCGCCCTGACCGATTCGCTTTACGCCTGAATAGCGTTCACTCACTGTCAGAAAGCGCTGCAACCAGAGTGAGTCCGGTAATTCAGTTGGAAGTAGCACCAGCAGCCAGCCACCGGCACACAAGGTACCGATAAGGGCCCCGAACGCATCGGCCGAGAATCTGTGCCGGGCATCAAAAATGATGACTTGATTACTGCGGCCCAATTGCTGCAGCACCTGCTTGCTGCTGAGTGTCTGATCGGAGCGTTGCGGATCGTCAGACAACCAGCAACGCTTATCCGCCCGGGCTTGTGCAAACACATGCTCTGCCTGCTGATCAAGCCAGTCGCTGTCACCCTGCAGGATAAGACAATGGCGTTGAGGCAGTGGCATATTTAAATCAGTAATGAGGCGGTGGAGGTTCGTCACTCTGCTGCATCATTTGCGTTTGATGCATGCTCTCGATTTGCGACTTGAGTCCGGCAATCATGGTTTCCAGTCGATCGATCTGCTTTTGCTGGCTGGTTACCACCTCATTCAGTTGCTCCAGCAGACCGTCCTGAAATGCCAGTCGAGTCTGCAAATCGACGATATCGTCGTTCATCAGATATCTCCGTCATAGGACAGGGCCGGGCCTAACCAGCGTTCAGCCGTTGGCATATCCCAGCCTTTGCGTTTGGCATAGTCTTCAACCTGGTCCTGGTCGATTTTACCCAGGCCGAAATAACGTGAATCGGGATGCGCAAAATAGAAACCACTGACCGCCGCAGTCGGCAACATGGCAAACGACTCGGTAATGGTCATATCGGCATGCGTCTCGGGATCAATCAGTTGCCATAGCAGGCCCTTTTCGGTGTGATCAGGACAGGCCGGATAGCCGGGTGCCGGCCGGATACCGCGGTATTTTTCATCAATCAGCGCATCGTTATCCAGCGCCTCGTCCTTGGCATAGCCCCAGAACTCCTTACGCACACGTTCATGCATACGCTCGGCAAAAGCCTCGGCCAGGCGATCAGCCAGCGCCTTCAGCATGATGCTGTGATAGTCATCATGATCGGCTTCAAAACGCTCGACATGCTCATCGATACCGATGCCGGCAGTCACCGCAAAGGCACCGATATAGTCTTTCACCCCGCTGTCCTTGGGCGCAACAAAGTCAGCCAGCGCCGCATTGGGGCGGCCCGGCGGCCGCTCGGTCTGCTGACGCAGACTGTGCAAAGTCATCAACACCTCGCCGCGATCATCGTCAGTGTAAACTTCGATATCATCATCGTTGACACTGTTGGCAGGGAACAGGCCAATGACGGCCTTGGCAGTCAGCCATTTTTCATCAACGATCTGTTTGAGCATTTTCCGGGCATCATTAAAAAGATGCGTCGCATGTTCACCAACGACCTCATCCTTGAGAATACGCGGGTATTTACCAGCCAGTTCCCAGGACTGGAAAAACGGTGTCCAGTCGATACGCTCGACCAGTTCATCCAGTGGATAATCTGAAAATACTTCCAGTCCCAGCTTGGCCGGCTTGGTGGGCTGATAGGCCTGCCAGTCAATTTTAGTTTTATTAGCCCTGGCCTCGGCTATCGGTAATTGACGACGCGTGCTCTTGCGGCCGGTATGGCGGGCCCGCTTTTCTTCGTAGTCTTTTTTAACTTCGGCTATAAAACCGTCACGGGCGTCTTTACTCACCAGTTTCTGGGCAACCCCCACCGCACGCGAAGCATCTTTCACATAAATACTGCAACCGTGATAATTGGGTTCAATTTTAACCGCCGTGTGAATCAGTGAAGTAGTCGCACCGCCGATCATCAGTGGCAGTTCAAAGCCCAACCGTTCCATTTCCTTGGCGACATGGACCATTTCATCCAGTGACGGGGTAATCAGACCCGACAGGCCAATGATGTCGACATTTTCTTTGCGCGCCGTGTCCAGAATGGTCTGTGCCGGGACCATGACGCCAAGGTCGATGACTTCAAAGTTATTACATTGCAGCACCACACCGACGATATTCTTGCCGATGTCATGCACATCCCCCTTGACGGTGGCCATCAGGATTTTGCCATTGTTTTTACTGGTATCGCCTTCTTCCTTGGCAGCTTCGATAAAGGGCATCAGGTAAGCCACGGCTTTTTTCATCACCCGGGCCGATTTCACCACCTGCGGCAGGAACATCTTGCCTTCACCGAACAGATCACCGACCACATTCATGCCGTCCATTAACGGCCCTTCAATCACTTCCAGAGGTTTGGCAAAGGCCTGACGCGCTTCTTCAGTGTCATCTTCGACATAATCCGCAATGCCTTTGACCAGCGCATGCTCCAGCCGCTTGGCCACCGGCAGTTCACGCCAGCTCAGATCTTCCTGTTTGGTGGCAGTGCTACCGTCGCCTTTATATTTTTCGGCGATCTCCAGCAGTCGATCAGTCGCATCATCACGGCGGTTCTGAATCACGTCTTCAACGTGTTCTCGCAATTCCTCCGGCAAATCGTCATAAATCGCCAGCTGTCCGGCATTAACGATGCCCATATCCATGCCGGCCTTGATCGCGTGATAGAGGAACACTGCATGTATCGCTTCACGCACCGGGTTATTGCCACGGAAGGAGAACGACACGTTAGAAACACCGCCACTGATCATCGCATGCGGCAGGCTTTGCTTTATGTCGCGCGTCGCCTGGATAAAGTCCATCGCATAGTTGTTATGTTCTTCGATGCCGGTGGCGACAGCGAAAATATTGGGGTCGAAAATGATGTCTTCCGGCGGGAAATGCACTTTTTCTGTCAGGATCTCGTAAGAACGTGTACAGATCTCACGCTTGCGCTCACGGGTGTCAGCCTGGCCATCCTCATCAAATGCCATCACGATCACGGCGGCCCCATAACGGCGCACCAGTCTGGCCTGCTCGATAAACTTCTCTTCGCCTTCCTTGAGACTGATCGAGTTGACGATGCCCTTACCCTGAATACATTTCAGGCCGGCCTCAATCACTTCCCACTTGGATGAATCAATCATGATCGGCACGCGGCTGATATCCGGCTCGGAGGCAACCAGATTAAGGAAAGTCACCATCGCCTCTTTCGAGTCGAGCATGCCTTCGTCCATATTGATATCGATGATCTGGGCACCGTTTTCCACCTGATGCCGGGCCACTTCCAGCGCCGTGTCGTAATCCCCTTCCTTAATCAGCCGGGCAAAACGGGCGGAACCGGTCACATTGGTGCGTTCCCCCACATTCACAAACAGGCTGTCTTTGGTGATATTGAGCGGCTCCAGCCCGCTCAGTCGGCAATGATGCAGATTGGCTTTCGGCTTCCGCGGCCTGATACCCTCTACCGCCTCGGCAATCGCCTTGATATGGGCCGGTGCGGTACCACAGCACCCCCCGACAATATTCAAAAAGCCGGACTCGGCCCATTCCTTAATGTGCGCGGCCATGGTTTCAGGTGATTCATCGTACTCACCGAACTCGTTAGGCAGACCGGCATTGGGATGAGCACTGACATAAGTGGTGACCACATTGGACAGCTCTTCCACATACTGCCGCAGTTGCTCAGCACCCAAAGCACAGTTAAGACCGATACTCAGGGGCTGAATATGCGACAGAGAGTTCCAGAAAGCTTCGGCAGTCTGGCCTGACAGCGTGCGTCCACTGGCATCCGTGATAGTGCCGGAAATCATCACCGGCAAGTGCATATCATGGTCGACACAGAACTGGTCAATGGCGAACAAGGCCGCCTTGGCATTGAGGGTATCAAAGACCGTTTCTACCAGCAGCAGATCGACTCCGCCATCCACCAGGCCACGGATCGCCTCGGTGTAAGCCTCAACCAGTTCATCAAAATCGACATTCCGGTAACCGGGATTGTTTACATCCGGCGAAATACTGGCGGTACGGTTGGTCGGGCCCAGTACACCGGTAACAAAACGCGGTTTATCCGGGTTAGCCGCTGTGAACTCATCGGCCACCTCTCTGGCGAGTTCCGCAGATACCTTATTGAGTTCATAGACCAGGTCTTCCATCTGGTAGTCAGCCATCGCGATGGAAGTGCCATTGAAGGTGTTGGTCTCAACAATATCAGCACCGGCCTCGAAATAGGCCCGATGAATATCACGGATAATATCCGGCTGTGTCAGCGATAACAGGTCGTTATTGCCTTTGACATCGCAGGGATGATTTTCAAAACGCTCACCACGGAAATCCTTTTCTTCCAGCTTGTAGCTTTGAATCAGCGTGCCCATTCCGCCGTCGAGGATCAGGATTTTTTCTTCAAGCAGGGTGCGAAGTTGGTGATAAGCGCTCATTTAAAACGGTTTTCCTGTCAGATAGTTACACTATGGAAAAACGTCAAATTATAGCAGATAAACTGAAATCCACCGCCTTCAATAGCCGGTTTCACCCAGGAGAAAACAGGGTGCAGTGCCGGTGCACCCTGTTTTTCAGCGTCGCTTCAGACCTTGAAAAGCGACAGTCTGTTTTGCAGTCCGCTGGCAGCCTCGTCCAGATCATTACCAACACGACTTAACTGTTGAGCACCTTCTGTCGTTTTCTGAACCAGGTGCGAAACCTGCGACAGGTTGTTACTCACTTCCTCGCAAACAGCGCTCTGTTCCTCAGTCGCTGAAGCCGTCTGCAGGGACATCTCTGTGACTTCTTCAATTGCCTTGCTGATCTCAAGCAGCGCCTTTTCGGCGGCCTCGGCGAGCCTCACTGTCTCGGCAACCTGTTGGCCACTTGCCTGCATCGCCTCGGTGACTTCCTGATTCCCCTGATGCAGCGTTTTGAGCTTGTCATGAATATCAATGGTCGCATCCTGGGTACGACTGGCCAGCGCTCTGACTTCATCAGCAACAACCGCAAAGCCACGGCCCTTGTCTCCGGCCCGTGCGGCTTCGATCGCCGCATTCAAAGCAAGAAGATTAGTCTGTTCGGCTATCCCCTGAATCACCGTCAGTATCTCGGCAATACCATCACTATTTTTTCCCAGTTCCAGCATCGCCGATTCGGATTGCCTGACAGAATCGCTCACAAGATTAATTGAAGTGGCCGTCTGCTTAACCAGCCGGGTACCCGCCTCGGCAGAGTCATTCGCCTGTTGAACAAATTGTGATGTTCTCTCGGCATTACCGGCAATTTGCTGTGCAGAGGCCGCCATCTCAGTGACAGCAGACACCATTTCCTCAATCAGCTTCTGCTGTTCCAGCATCTGCGCGCTGGTCTCTTCACTGATTCTTCGTCCTTCTGCAGACAGGGAACTGACATGGCTGCCGACGGGAAGCAACTGTTGAACCAGCGACCGTAGTTTGTCGATAAAGGTATTGAGCAGACCGGATAGCTTGCCGGTTTCATCACGACTGGACACTGTTAGCTGACGTGTCAAATCGCCTTCACCTTCTGCGATTGAAGCGACAAGCTCTGTCATTGCTGACAGAGGTCGGGTGCTGTTTCTGGCAACAAACCAGACCGTGACGACACCTAATATCGCCAGCAAAAGTCCCAGCATGGTAGTGGTGGTGATAAAGTGAGTTTGAGCTGTACTCAGAAACTGTTCCTGTTCAGCCACTGTGGCTAGCACCACCTGTTCAGGGACCTCAATGTAAGTCACCCAATGACGCTGACTGCCGGGAAGGATGAACGGCTCAAGCGTAATAAACTGGCCATTGGCATAAATAATCCGACTTTCACCACTGATTGAGGTCTTTTTGATATTTTCCTGCAGTTCGTCATTCAGGGCAGACAGGTTCTGACCGATCAGATCCGCCTGATGACTGTGCCCGGCAATGACGCCTCTGGGGCTGACCAACAATGTTTTCCCCTGCCCCTCATAAAGGCCTTCTGCCACAGATTTAATTTTCGACTGCAGAAAACTGGCAGTGATATCGACACCGCTGATACCTGCAAACTGACCATGCCGCACTACCGGTGCCACCAGACTGCTGAGAAGGACCTCCTCGCCATCAATGGGATAGAGGTAGGGGTCAATGACACAACTCTTCAGGGTATCTTTGGAGCACAGATAATACTCGCCGGCCCGTATCCCGTTTTTATCCATCGTACTGTCTTCGAGGCCCGCCAGCGGTTCCACAACAAAGCCACTCTCCGTTCTTACCACATAGGGCAAAAAACGTCCTGTGGCGTCGCTGCCTTGTGACTGGATGGCAAGATAATCACTGCCATCGAAGGCATTCGGTTCGAAAGCGACATAGGTACCCAGAAAATCCGGGTTATCCGTCAGTGTTTGCTGGAGGATACTCAGCGCCAGTTTGCGTTTATCTGAACCATTTGGCATCGCAATGACGGCAGACATCGCCGAGGCTGTCGCTTGAGCCGTCTGCAGAGCGCGCTCAAGCGGAATCGACAACTGTGACGATGTATCGTGTGCAATGACTGCCAGATAATCCTCTACCTGATCGCGCGTCAAATCATAACTGTGGCTGGATAGAGACTGCTTGATATTGCCAAACTGCCAAACGCCGATTAGCGCCGTGACCAGTACGACACTGAGCAGACTTAAACCTGCCCAGAGGCTGAAACGTTGTTGAATGGATAAGTGCATCCTGTTCTCCCAAGGGATAAATCTCACTCACCGACTCCGGTCTAGATGACCGGGCAGGTGAAGACCAGATGCCAAATAGAACGTGACCCAGTTTCCCCAAAAACTGAGTTTAATTTCTCTTTGGCTGTACCCCTTGTCCACAGGTGAATGCGAGAAATAAACCGGCGTGTCCGATTATGAGCATAAACCGCGTGGATGCCGCGAAACTTGCGACAAACGCAAATCTGCCACAATTTTTATTAGATAGCAATCCGCATGAAATCAGCGGCAAAATAATGATGACCGGGAAAGCCACCAGGTTTAATAAAGTCGCATACCGACTTTTTTGATTTCGTCTCCCTCGACTTCCTTCACTACCCAGTGAATACCATGCCAGTCGACATCGTCCCCCACCACCGGATGGCCGCCAACCCGGCGGGCAATAAATTCTCCGAGTGTCAGATGTTGCTGACGACCGCTCACGGTGAGTCCATATGCCCTGGCCACTTCAATTAATGGCGCATCACCATTGAGCACAAAGGCACCGAAAAAGGCCTGTTGTGCTCTTGCCAGCTTGGTTTCACCACTGAAGATTTGATTGAGCTGTTCCAGATCCTCCTCGCGGCTGATCACACACAGCACATCGCCGATCTTAAGCCGGGTATTACCTTTGGGATGCAGCATCACCCTGCCGCGGAACAGGCCGGAAATCAAGGCTCCGGAAGGAAATTGCAGCAGTTGAATCGGCTGATCATCCAGGTTGGGATTTTCTACTGTGTAGACAAATATTTCATAATCCTGCTCGGGCAAGATCCCCAGTGCACCGCGCTGTTTGGGCGCTACACCTTTGGGTACCTGTATCTGCATCAGCCGGGCCATCGGCGACAAGGTTCCCCCCTGAATCAATAGCGACAGCAAAACTACGGCAAAGGCCACATTAAAATAAAGACCGGCATTGTCGACACCGCCAATGACCGGGAAAATGGCCAGAACAATCGGCACCGCGCCCCTTAAGCCTACCCAGGAGATAAAACCCAGTTCGCGTTTACGGAATTTAAAAAACGGCGTTACGGTGAGCAGTACTGCCAGAGGTCTTGCGACAAAAATCAGGGCCAAAGCGATTAACAGTGAAGGCAAGGCAAACTGGATCATGTCTGAGGGCGTCACCAGCAGACCCAACACCAGGAACAGTCCAATCTGGCTAAGCCAGGCGAGGCCGTCATGGACCGGCAGGATGTGCTGCAGATGACGCCCGGGCTGGTTACCTATCAGCAGCCCGCAAAGATAAATTGCCAGGAAGCCGCTGCCACCGATAATGCTGGCAAGACCAAAGGTAGAAAAGCCCATCGCCAGGGCCAGCAGGGAATACAAAGCCGGTGCCAGCTCCACTCGTTTCAGCATTCGACTGGTCAGCCAGCCTCCGGCCAGCCCGACGGCGATCCCCAGTCCGAATTGCTGAAGGAAAAAAATCACCGAATCAAGCGGCGTCTGAAAATCCCCCACCAGCATCTCAATCAGCAGCAGCGTCAGGAAAATCGCCATCGGATCATTGGTGCCGGATTCGATTTCCAGTGTCGCCGCCACCCTCTCGTTGATATTAATGCCCTGACCACGCAGCATCGAAAACACCGCTGCCGCGTCGGTGGAACCGACGATAGCGCCGATCAGCAAGCCTTCCAGCAGCGATAACTCAAACACCCAGGTCGCGATCAAACCAACAACGCCACTGGTGACAAACACCCCAAGGGTTGCCATGGTCAGCGCCGGTTTAAAACCGACCCGGAAGGTTTTCAAGCGGGTGCGTAAACCGCCATCCAGCAGGATCATGGCCAGCGCAAGATGGCCGATCACAAAAGCCTGGGAGTAATCATCAAAACGAATACCCAGCAAACCATCTTCACCGGCCAGCATGCCCAGCGCCAGAAAGATAATCAGTAAGGGCAACCCGAATAACGAAGAGAGACGGCTTGCCAGAATACTGAGCGCAATCAGTAAGCCACTGAGCAGGAATAAACTGTTGATGGAATCCATATTTCTTTTCTATGCCGTTTGGGCTCAGATTAGCACAGGGCCAGCCGGGGCTCCGGCGTTCAGTTGCCGTTTTTACTGGCTGCGGCGCCAAAGCCAAACTCGCCCTCTTCTTCCAGTGTGATATAGGGCAGCAAACGCCCCACATCAAAACGGGCGCGGAACAGATAATGCAGCTTGTCACGTTGTCCCGACAATAACTGGTTTATCAGGCGGGCACTGCCCAGCAAGTCAGGAGCGGCTTTAATGGTGAACTCGGCTGTACCGTAGCCCGGCACCTCCGGCAGATTCGGCTCGGCGCCGGTTAGAATCCGCTGGTCTTCAACTTCCACGGAGTAGCTCATGCCCTTGAGCGGTAGTGCGCTGCGGTTGGGGTTGACCACTTGCAGACCGATAATAAAGGTCGGCGCCCCACCGGTTGACTCAGGTGCAAGCGCAAAGGAAGTGATATTGACCTGCGGTTTTTCATAGGAAGGAAACCAACTGGCACAAGCACCCAGCAAGACAAGCAAAAGCAGTGCTGCTGCAGACTTCAACACAGATATCATTCTTCCTCTCCTGTTTGTCATATCAGTTTGACTATCATAGTGAATTAGACCGACGATTCATTGATCGGCTTCCGGCTTCAATACTGTCTCACACTCTGACATAAAAAAACGCCGCACCCTCGGATGAGAGTACGGCGCTGTGCCTAGCTTAGATAAAAGCTATCAGCAAGCGGCTTTATTCTACACCGCGTTTGTCGAGCATTTCTTCGCCTTCGCCCATATCATGAGCGGGGTGCTTGGTACCTTTAGACTCTTTGGCTTCCTCGACGTTTTCTTTATATTCTTCACTGACATCTTTATCTTTCTTATAGTCTTTGGATGTCACCTCTTCACCCATCTCATGGGCGGGGTGCTCTACGCCCTTATGGTCATCAGTATCTTTTTTGTGATGATCGGCCATAGCAGGTGAAATGGCGAAGAGTAATGTTACGAGTGTTGTAAGCAAACCTTGCTTAAACATAATGACCTCCTTTGTTTGATTACTCAAACACTGAGTAAGAAACTGATTAAACGTCTTTTTAACCAGCTGTGTTTACACCTTAACCAATAAAGGGCAGCAGATCAAACCACGGAAAAATAAAATAAATCCTTATTATTCAGCATCTTAAACCAATTCTTAGTCATTATTCAGCATTATCCTTAACCCTATCACGAGGATCTTCCCTCAGCTGACACCAGGTCTTATTGCAGGGCCTTTCTAAGCACCGCACCATGCTGCTCTTCATCTGCCACTGCCCGGTTTACCCCGTTGATCAAGGCTTTTATTGCCGCCGTGGTAATGTTTTTATCCTGACCCACCCCAAAAATCGTAGGTCTGTCGCCAACTTTGACTTCGACATAACTCACTGCCGCAGCATCAGAGCCGGCACTCATACCATGTTCATGGTAATCCGCCACTGTCACTGTCTGTCCCAGATGTGCACTGATCGCTTTGGCAGCCGCATCCAGCGGGCCATTCCCATGCCCCCCGAGCTCAATGCGTTCCTCTTTATGATTGAGCACGATTCGGGTGACCACGTCACTGGTTTCTTCGTCGATGACATGGCTGCTCATATAGCGATAGGGAGATACTACCTGTAAATAGGAAGCCTCAAACAGACTGACAATACTGGCGGTATCCACTTCCTTGCTGGTTTCATCGCTGACTTTCTGCACAATGCGACTGAACTCAATCTGCAAACGTCGCGGTAATTCAAAGCCGGCCGCGTTCTGTAACAGAAAGCTGACGCCCCCCTTACCGGACTGACTGTTGACCCGCACCACGGCATCATAACTACGGTTCAAATCGGCGGGATCAATCGGCAGATAAGGGACCTGCCAGTAATTGTCCTCAATCTGGGCAGCAAAACCTTTCTTAATCGCATCCTGATGGGATCCGGAAAACGCAGTAAACACCAGTTCACCGGCATAGGGATGGCGCGGATGAACCGGCAACTGGGTAGTTTCCTCATACATCTGGCGAATCTGATCGATGCCACTGAAATCCAAACCCGGATCAATGCCCTGCGAATAGAGATTCAAAGCCAGGGTGACCAGATCGACATTACCGGTGCGTTCACCGTTACCGAACAAACAGCCTTCAACCCGGTCTGCCCCAGCCATGACTGCCAGCTCCGCCGCTGCCACCGCGGTGCCGCGGTCATTATGAGGGTGTACGCTTAAAATAATGCTGTCGCGTTGATTAAGATGACGGTGCATCCACTCAATCTGATCAGCATAGGTATTGGGTGTCGACATCTCTACCGTGGCCGGCAGATTCAGGATCATTTTCTGCTCCGGAGTCGGCTGCCAGATCGCAGAGACGGCATCACAGACTTCTTTGGCAAATTCAATTTCGGTGCTGGAAAACACCTCCGGCGAGTACTGATAGACCCACTCGGTTTCCGGTTGTCTGGCAGTCATTTCCTTGACCCAGCGGGTACCCTGCTCGGCAATGGCTTTGACCCCGGCTTTATCGGTGCGGTAGACAACCTCACGGAAAGTCGGTGAAATCGGGTTATACATATGCAGAATCGCCCGCTTCGCGTCTTTGAGCGATTCAACGGTGCGGGCAATCAAGTCTTCCCTTGCCTGGGTCAGGACTTCAATGGTGACGTCATCGGGGATACGGTTTTCCTCGATCAACCGGCGAACGACATTGAAGTCAGTTTCAGAAGCTGAGGGAAACCCCACCTCGATTTCCTTAAAGCCAATCCGGACCAGCTCATCAAAATAGCGCAGCTTGGTTTCAACCGACATCGGATCAATCAGGGCCTGATTACCATCGCGCAGATCAGTGCTCATCCACACAGGCGGTTTCTCCAGCACCACATCGGGCCACTGGCGATCTGTCAATTTGATAGGCTCAAAGCGGCGATACTTCTGAGCTGGTTGGGTAATCATCTCTGACTCCTGAAAACAATTTAATTCGATTAGCTGAAAAACCTTCGCGTTCGTCTGACCTTGCCAGTCGGGTTAACTGGAAGCTTGCGAGCGTCGACCATCACTTGTGATGATGTGGGAGCACTCGTGCCAGCGAGAGCTTGTGGCCCATTCGCTACCGGTTTCAGCTATGGAGAATAGTATAGAGAGATTGCAGTAGAATTAAATTGCCAATATTTCATTAAATCCGTTTTTATAAGCACTTTATTGCTTAAAAATAAACTTTTATGAAATAATTAACCTTTAAAAATAAAACCAAGGATATAAGATGTCAGAAAAGCTGGATCGTTATGATCAGATGATCCTCGATATTCTGCAAAAGCACGGGCGCATCTCCAATCAGGAACTGGCGGAAGCGATCAAGCTCTCCCCCTCCCCCTGTCTGCGCCGAGTCCGTCAGTTGGAGGAGGACGGACTGATTGACGGCTATGTAGCCCTGCTCAATGCCAAAAAGCTGGGACTCAGCCTGATGGCCTTTATCGGCATCAGTATGGACCGGCACACACCCGAGCGTTTTGAAAAACTGGAATCGACCCTGGCCGGGTATCCGGAAGTACTGGAATGCCATCTGATCACCGGCCAGGATGCTGATTACCTGCTGAAAGTCATTGTCCGTGATATGGATGCCTATCAGCAGTTTCTGCTTAACAAACTGACCCGTATTGAGGGCGTCAGCGGCGTACATACCTCATTTGTGATGAAATCACCGATCAACTCAACCGCTTTACCGGTGAGTTAGGGACTCAGGATGGGTTTTGTGGCTGACTGCGTCTGATTTGCTGCCACAGCCCGGCCACAAACAAAAACAGGGCTATCCATACCAGGATAAAGGTCAACATCCGCTCAGGCGGGAAATGTTCATTGAGGACAAAAACGCCGATCAGAAACTGGATGGTCGGGTTGATATACATAATAAAACCGACAATCGACAGATTGATGCGGCTGGTGGCCATCGCAAACAATACCAGGGGCAAGGCGGTCAGAAAGCCTGAGAAAACCAGTAACAAGGTGGTCGAGTTATTCAGGCCAAAACCCATCTGACTATCCGCTGTGAGCGTCTGCCAGGCAACAAAGCCCAAAGCAAACGGCAACAACCAGAGGGTTTCAATCGTGAGACCATTGAGCCCATCAATCGGATGGACTTTTCTGACCAGGCCATAAAAGGCAAAAGCAAAGGCCAGCACCACGCCAACCCAGGGCAGAGCGCCAAAGCTCCATAATTCCCATAACACTGCCATCGCTGCCAGCACACCGGCCCAGCCCTGCAAAGGATGCAAAGACTCTTTCAGAATCAATCGTCCCATCAGCAAACTGACCACCGGCATAATGAAATAGCCCAGGCTCGCTTCCAGAACCCGGTGCTGACCGACCGCCCAGATATACACCAGCCAGTTAACAGCGATTAACAATGACGAAACACCCAGCCAGACCAGGGTCTTTCTATCCTGCAGCGCTCTGACCAGCAAGCGTCCACGTTGCAATATCAGACCCAGTGTCAAGGTCGCCACCAGTGACCAGATGATGCGGTGCGACAGCACTTCCACCGGTGAAACATGATTCAGATAGCTGAAAAATAGCGGGAAAATACCCCAGATGGAATAGGCCATAACGGCCAGCACAAGACCTTGCATACGATGCCCAGAGATTTAAAGGCATATGTTATCAAGTTTCCGGCGTGTGATCGCTGACACTCCCATCCCATTGGTAAAGCCGCAGCCGGATTTTGTTGCCCTGAAAATGAATACCTTCGTGTTCCAGTCTTTGTCGTTGCAGTTGCTGACTTTCACTGCCTGTGGGCAAGGCAATCTCCCCTTTGGCATTAATCACCCGATGCCAGGGTAATAAAGTCTCTGGCGGCAGGTTTTTCAGAATATGGCCGACACCCCGGGCATGGCCCGGATAACCGCAAAGACTGGCAATCTGGCCATAGGTGGCGACTTTTCCAGGTGGAATCGCAGCGATGGTTTGCCAAACTGTTTCTCTGAACTGTTGTTCCATCATGATTCCAAGTCAAACAACACGGACTGAACTCATCATGCCCAGTCCGTTTATTTTTATCCAGTCACTCGACCAGTGAAACAGTACTGGGGGCGATTTGCAGCTGAGACAGCTTATCCAGTAGCGATTCGATATTTTTTCTGGCGGCGCCCTCATTCGCCAGTCTGAGACGCTTGATTGCGGCAAAGGCATCTTCCATCGTCGCAGTATGCGGCGTGATAATCATTTCATCCATGACCACTGTATTCCTGGTTTTATCTGTCAACACATAACGGATGTGGGTCGTCACTGTCAGATCAAAGCCCATGATGGGTTGATTGACCTCAATCAGCTGAATCATCAGATCGTAGTTACCCTGCTCCGCCAGCAACCCTTGTGAAGACAGACTATCCCTAACCGCCTGCCGGAAAGCATCGTTGCTGATTTCTGAGGTCCATAAGGGATTGGTTTCTGTGCGACCGGACACATCCTTAACACCAATATTCGCCTCAAGTGCGGTATCAAATTGATGTCTGACTTCCGTGTAAGCCATGTTCTCGACTTTGGCACCTGAAGCACAGCCGAATAGCAGTCCTGACAATCCGATCAGTAAAAGCAGTCTGACAATTTTCACTTTTTTCTCCTGAAAATAATTAATATCAATCAGCAGCCAGCCGACGGACATCCGGGCAGGCGGTTTTCAGGAATGATGAATTGACACTGAGAGATCAGGGATTGCGTCCATGAGGCTTGTAGACACTTCATTCCGTGAAGTCTGCTGATGGTGCGAACTATTTCATTTTTTTGATAGGTCGCAACTCAGGCAGTAAAAATGAGATGCGTCGCCAGCAGAACAAACACGAGTGCAGCCAGACGGTTAAGGTTTTTCTGCCAGCGCGCTGAGCTGATTAAACTTGCCGAGATAACAGCGGCCATGATGGCGATCGTGCCGAAAACGAAGATAGTCGCCAGAATAAACAAACCGCCCAGCGCAAAAATCTGGAGTGCCACAGCATTTGCTTCAGGCGTTACAAACTGGGGCAGGAAAGCCAGAAAAAACAGGGACACCTTAGGATTGGTAATATTCATTATAATCCCGCGCCGGTAGGACCAAGCGATATCCGGGCGATGTGCAGCGTTATCGGCCAACGAAAGGGGCTCTGCAGCTAATACCTGCCAGGCAAGATAGAGCAAATAAATTGCCCCGGCTACTTTGAGCGTCATAAAAGCCCAGCTCGAGGATTGGAATATCACGGCAATCCCCAACGCCACCAGTGTGGTATGAACCAGCAGCCCGGTGCATAGCCCCATGACAACAGCCAGACCGGCTTCACGGCCACGCATGACTGAGTGAGTCAGCACAAAAATATTATCCGGTCCCGGTGCCAGTGCCAGCAGCAGCGAGGCAGTAAAAAAGCTCACTACGGTCTCTAATGCCATCCTGTTAACAATGCCTCTGCATGTTCAAAGCCCGATATATGTTGCATGATAATAGTCAACCGTCTCAGCCAGTAATTCGATGACAAACGTCCTATCCATCTCTGTCGGTCAGCATAGTTCAGCCGGAATTAAGGCCATCAACCAGGATCGCTGCGGCGTATCTGTGCCTGAAGGCGATGAACAGATGACCCGTGGCATCATTGCTGCGGTTGCTGATGGTATCAGCACCAGTGAAGTCAGCCAGGTAGCCAGTAGCACGGTGATTGCGAGTTTCATTGAAGACTATTATGCAACCCCCGAATCCTGGTCGGTAAGCACCGCCGGTGAGCGGGTCTTACAGTCGATAAATGCCTGGCTCTATGGCTGCAGTCGCAACAGTGAATATCGATATGACAATGATAGCGGTTATATCTGCACCCTCAGTGCGATTATCTTCAAAGGCAGGAAAGCGCATCTCTTCCATGTCGGCGACTGCCGTATCTATAAGCTGGTCAGCACGGCTTTACAACAACTGACCACCGATCATCTGCAAGCTGATGCTGAAACCGGCCCGTTTCTGAGCCGTGCCATGGGGCTGGAACACCAACTGCAATGTGAACAGCGCGCTTTGCCTGTCAAATCAGGTGATATTTTTATTCTGGCAACCGATGGCGTCTATGATTTTGTCACTGAACAGCAAATCTCAGAGACCGTCAGAGAGTCTCAGGATGATTTACAGCAGGCTGCGGAAAGCCTGGTCGATCAGGCACTGATAACCGGCAGCCACGACAACCTGAGCATTCAGATTATCCGTCTTGATCAGGTCCCGACCGAATCTGACCACAGATTGCAAACTGAAGCGACTCAACTGCCACTGCCACCCACACTGTCGTCGGGTATGCACTTTGAGGGCTACGATCTGCTACGCGAATTGTACGTCAGCAGCCGCAGCCATGTGTTTTTAGCCAAAGATACCGCCTCGGGCGCCCCGGTCGCCCTGAAAGCCCTGTCGACCGATCTGGAAGAGGATGCGGACGCCATCGAACGTTTCCTGATGGAGGACTGGGTCGCACGGCGGCTGAATAATGTGCATTGTCTGAAAGCCTTCGACAGTCAGCGGCCACGGCAGTCACTCTACAGCGTCACCGAATATATTGAGGGACAGACGCTGACTCAATGGATGCATGACAACCCGGCGCCGGCACTGGATGAGGTGCGGCGGATTGTCGAACAGATCGGCAAAGGCTTACAGGCCATGCACCGCAGGGAAATGATTCATCAGGACATAAGGCCAGATAACATTCTTATCGATAAGTCCGGCACAGTGAAAATCATCGATTTTGGGGCTACCCGCATTGCCGGGCTGGCGGAACTGGGAGCTGAATCAGAGCTGATACTGGGGACGGCCCAGTTCACGGCACCGGAATATTTTCTGGGTCAGACCGGCACACCGCAGTCCGATATTTTTTCTCTGGGCGTGCTGACCTACCACCTGTTGTCGGCAGACTTGCCATACGGCACCGGTGTCTCTAAAGCCTTCAGTACCGCCGCGCAGAGAAAACTCAGCTACCAGTCACTGATCCAGGGGGAGCGCAGCATTCCATTCTGGATCGATGACACTATTCGAAAAGCGGTCCATATCCAGCCGCATAAACGTTATCAGGAAGTGGCGGAGTTTGTTTATGACCTCAACTACCCTAATAAAGCGTTTTTGAATAAAGCCCGGCCACCGTTAATAGAACGTAAGCCGGTGCTGTTCTGGCAATGTGTGTCACTGGGTTTACTGCTCACCCTGCTGTATCAGAACCTGCCCGTTTAAAGCCGATCTGGTTCAGTCATACATCACACTTTTATTTCTTTGCAGTAAGTCCGGCCTGATTCCTGTCTTTTTTATATCAATACGTCATGGAGCCAGATTATGTTGATTCAGCCTTTTGCCCGCAAATTAGCTTTGATTTTTATTACTCTTGCATCATCACTGCTGCTTCAGGCAACGACTGTGCAGGCAGAAAAGCAAGTTGAAAACCTGCCCGGCCTGCTGGAATTCAAGGAATGGACTGTGCCCTGGGAAAAATCACGTCCCCGGGATCCCTATGTTGCCCCTGATGGCACGGTCTGGTTCGTAGGCCAGGTAGGTGACTACGTCGCCAAACTGAATCCGCAAACCGGTGAGATGAAAAAGTTTGATATCCCCGGCGCCGGTCCGCATACCGTGGTCGTCAGTGATGATGGGACTCCCTGGTATGCCGGCAACAAGGACAAACATATCGGTAAAATGAACCCGAAAACCGGAGAAGTGACCTTATTCCCGATGCCGGATGGCATTAAAGACCCGCATACCATGGGCTGGACTTCCCATGGCAATCTCTGGTTTACCGCCCAGTGGGCAAATTACATCGGCAAACTGGATACCCAAACCGGCAAGGTCGAGAAAATAGCCTTACCCCGTGACAATATGCGCCCCTATGGCCTGACCGTGACTCCTGATAACCGGCCCTGGATTGCATTTATGGGCGAGAACGCGATTGGCACCATCAATCCCAGCACCATGGCGCTTGACGTTATCAAAACCCCGTCAGGAGACAGTTTGATCCGCCGCATTGCTATGACCTCGGATGGCCGGATCTGGTGGGGTGATAATGCCATGGGCCATATTGGTGTCTATGATCCTGAAACCCAATCGATGCAGCAGTGGGCCACACCCGGCGGGGAAGCTGCCGGTATTTATGCGTTGGCCGTCGATAACAAGGAGCGGGTCTGGTATGTTGAAACCGCTCTGCAGCCTAATCGCTTTGTCGGTTTCGATACCAAAGCTGAAAAATTTATTTCGATTGATGAAGTGCCGTCCGGCGGCATAACAATTCGCCATATGGTATTTGATGAAAATTCCAACGCGATCTGGTTTGCCACCGATGCCAACACTGTTGGTAAAGCGATGCTGCCGGAATAAAGTCGTTATTGCAGATAATCACTAACTGTTCGTCATATTTTAGTGGTTTTCGCAGCTAATCTGGAAGCCGTCAGCGACATGCTGGAAACTGGATGATTTGTCACTGTTCATTTTGTGATAAGTGAGGGTCCCCTCTTTCAGCGACAGATTTGTGTAAGTAGTGATTTTCTCGGCGGGCTTTTTACCATGCATATTTTCAATGGTACTGGCGGTTTGCACCAGCTTGCCGTCTTCGACTCGCCAGACACCGGTTTCCTTCTGCACCCAGGAGAAATTTTCTCCATCGCAGACCAGAAACAGTGCTGCGTAGCGCTGATCCTGCATTCTCCTGGTAAGCCATTTTATGGTTTCTCCCTCCTGCTGCTTCTCGCTGTACCAGGTACCGATCAAGACATCACTGGCCGGTTCAGCCTGAACAGTAAAAGAAAAAGAGAGGACAGCAAGCAATGCCGGCAGCAAAGTTCGGGACAGGATCATGGATTACCTCATTTTTTCGAGTTGCAGTCTCAGGGTCAGATGTCATCACGTGTTTCAGCTTGAATATAAAACTGTGCAGCTCAGACTATGAGGATTTACAGGGGCTCACAAGCGTTCACAGTGATAGTCAGGAAAGCTTCCCGGCTCCTTGATTTTCCGCAGTCTATATCTGCCAGGGGCTGATGAGAAAAGACAACAGAAATTTTTCAGAGGGCCGTCAAACCAGTCTTCAACTCGCGTCATATCAGTATTCAGCGGTCAGGTATTTTGATTTCAGAACACGCTGGACTGAAGCCGCACTCAGACCACCCTGTCAGAAAAAACTTTTGAGGATTGATAGTTGGATGTAACGGCCTGGATCATGGGCTTTGCTGCCACATCAAGTATGCCGCTTTTACAAAGCGGCGGGAGGGATTTTTTATATTAACACTATTTACAGACTTGTGAACTGAGTTCCAGCCACTCACAACACACCATTAACCAGGCAACGATAATTGCCCTTTGCAAGCCTCATTTCTTTGATCATAATCAAGACAGGCTCCACCTGATCAACAAGAGGACTTCTTGCAGATGATTAAAAGACCCGCCGCCGGCAGACGCCTGTTCATTCTGGACACCAATGTGCTGATGCACGATCCGACTGCCATCTACCGCTTTGACGAACATGATATTTACCTGCCGATGGTTGTGCTGGAAGAGCTGGACCGTGGCAAGAAGGGCTTATCCGAAGTTTCGCGTAACGTCCGTCAGGTCAGCCGCTTTCTTGATGAACTCCTGTTGCAGGCGGAAGACAGTGATGCGATAAGCCAGGGCATTCCTCTGCCCAGCGTAGATAACAGTGATAACCATCAGGCCAGCGGCCGGCTGTTTTTCCAGACCACCCAGATGCAGCGCGAGATCCCCAAAGAACTGCCCAGCCATCAGGGTGATAATGCCATCCTCAGTGTCGCCGTCGCTTTGCAGCAAACCGTGACCGATGCCACGGTGATCCTGGTTTCCAAGGATATTAACCTTCGGATTAAAGCCACCGTACTTGGCATCTGCGCCGAGGATTATTACAACGATAAAGTACTCGATGATGTGGATCTGCTCTATCGCGGCGCCGCAGAATTACCTGCCGATTTCTGGGACGATTTAAACCGGCTGGAATCCTGGACCGCCGAGGGCCAGACTTTTTATCAGGTCGAAGGCGAGATCGTCAAAGACTGGCATCCCAACCAGCTGATTTTTTCACCCGGTGATTCCAATAGTATCGAAGCCGTGGTTCGCTCGGTGAGTGAAAACAATGCCGATATTCAACTGGTTCATGACTACCGTAAGGAAAATCATGCCGTGTGGGGCATTACTGCCCGCAACCGGGAACAGAATTTTGCCCTCAACCTGTTGATGGATACCGATATTGATTTTGTCACCCTGCTGGGTCAGGCAGGTACCGGTAAAACGCTGCTGACCCTGGCTGCAGCACTGACCCAGACTATTGAGCATAAACGCTACAGCGAAATCATCATGACGCGGGTCACGGTGCCGGTCGGCGAGGATATCGGCTTTTTACCGGGTACCGAGGAAGAAAAAATGACGCCCTGGATGGGCGCCCTGATGGACAATCTGGAAGTGCTCAATAAAACCGAAGGCGGTGAATGGGGTCGTCAGGCGACCAATGACTTATTGCAGCGCTGGATCAAAATCCGCTCACTCAACTTTATGCGCGGCAGGACCTTCCTCAATCGTTTCATCATTATTGATGAAGCGCAGAATCTGACCTCGAAACAGATGAAAACCCTGATCACCCGTGCCGGCCCCGGCACCAAAATTGTCTGTCTCGGTAATATCGCGCAGATCGATACGCCCTACTTGAGTGAAACCACGTCCGGTCTGACTTATGTTGTCGATCACTTCAAATACTGGGAGCACAGTGGTCATATCACACTGATGCGCGGCGAGCGCTCTCGGCTGGCAGACTTTGCTTCGGAACATCTTTAAACGCGGGAAGAGTCTGTTAAGCACCAGATTATTCAGGGAATATGTCAACCCCCTTCCATGTCCGGCCTTATTGTAACAAAGCTGGCAAAGCCGGCTGAAAATGATATAAAGGGTATATTGACTCCATTATGAGTTAAAAAAAGATAATTATTATAAAACCGTGCAAGACGGGTTGGATTTGGATGAATATGATGCAATACGCTGGTTCCGATAGACGGGAATTCTTCCGCATCAATGACACGGTCGTTGTTGATTACAAAGTCATACAAAGAGAGAATGTTGCCAATGTGGCTCGTCGTATCGCGCAGTCTACAGACGATGACGAAGGCAATGAAAAAGCACAGTTACGCGCAATTCAAAACGCTTTCAGTCATCTGGTTGATCAAATCAATCATCATGACCGTGAAATCGCCCGGGCTTTGCGCATGCTCGACGATAAAATCAATCTGGTTTCCCAGAGTATCCAGCGCTACCACAACCCTGTGAGCCCGGACGACTTGACCGAAGCTAACCTCAGTGGTGGGGGCATTGCCTTTATGGTGGCGGAGCCGGTCGAAATTCGCGGCCATGTTGAGCTGCATCTTCAGTTATTACCGACCGCCAATACCGTGCATGCTCTGGCCACTGTCGTTTCCTGTGAGAAGATTTTATCGGCACCACCTGAAAAGCCCTATCATCTGCGTATGGCTTTCACTCATATGGATGAGCAGGACCGCAACCAACTGGTCAAACATACCCTGAACCGCCAGGCCGAAATGCTGCGCGGCGGTTTACCCAGTGAAGGGATGAGCCTGCGCGAGTTTTAATCCGGCTTTGCAGCGGGTTATCAGTTCTTTATGCTCTGGCCTTTGATATAGCTGTAATACAGCAGTGGAATCACGACTAGTGTTAAAGCTGTAGACACCAGAATACCGAATAGCAGCGCCACAGCCAGACCGTTAAATATCGGATCATCCAGAATAAACAAAGCGCCCAGCATGGCAGCCAGTGCCGTCAGGGCGATGGGTTTAGCCCGCACTGATGCCGCCTGAATTACGGCCTTTTCTGCCGGCATCCCCGCAGCCATCGCTTCACGAATAAAATCCACCAGCAGAATTGAATTACGCACAATAATGCCCGCCATCGCGATCATGCCAATCATCGATGTCGCCGTGAATTCCGCTCCCATCATGGCATGCCCCGGCATCACACCGATAAGGGTGAGCGGAATCGGCACCATAATGATTAATGGCAGTAAATAGGACCGGAACTGGGCCACAATCAGAATATAGATCAGAATGATGCCGACACCATAGGCCAGCCCCATATCACGGAAGGTTTCATAGGTAATCTGCCATTCACCATCCCACTTGATGCTGTCATTGATGGCCAGCGACGGCGCTGACAATAAATGTTGTTCAATGCCCTGCGGCTGCAGACGTTGATAAATTCCGAACATGCCGTACAGGGGACTATCCACGCTGCCTGCCATATCGGCAGTTACAAATACCACGGGTTGCAGATCTTTATGATAAATCGTCTGCTGATGGTCTGTGTCGATGACCTTAACCACCTCGCCCAGGCTAATCAGCTCACCATCACGGTTGCTGAGCTTAAAATTCAGCAAGGCCTCCAGGTTGCGTTTTTCTGCGACCGGCAGCGTCAGTCGTAAAGGTACCGCGTATTTCACTGCCGAGTTATGCAGATAGCCGACATCCTCACCCTCCAGCGCCAGTTTGATAGCCTGCACGATTTGTTGCTGTGACAGGCCATAATGCGCAGCCTTATTTCTATCGATATCAATCAGCTTGCGTGGCGCTGCCGCTTCAACACTGGTATCGATATCAACCACGCCCTCCACTGCGCTGAATTCCTGTTCAATGGTTTTGGCCCGCTTTAACTGAGACTGATAATCAAGTCCATAGATTTCGGCCACAATAGGCGACTGCACAGGGGGCCCCGGTGGCACTTCAACCAGCTTCAGATTGGCCTGCCATGTTGCGGCGATCGCCTGCAACGGCGCTCGCAGGCTCAGGGCAATCTCATGGCTGCTGCGTTCGCGCAGGGATTTATGACGGAAATTCACCTGCACATCCGCCATATGCCAGTCTTTCCGCAGATAGTACTGACGAACCAACCCATTGAAATTAATCGGTGAAGCACTGCCGATATAAGCCTGATAGTCGGTCACTTCCGGCACTTGCTGCAGATAGGCAGTCAGTTCCCTGACCGCAGCTGCCGTGGTTTCCAGCGGCGTCCCCTCGGGCATATCCACCACCAGTTGCAGTTCTGATTTGTTGTCAAATGGCAGCATTTTCAGCACAACCAGCCTAGCAGCCGCCAGCCCTACTGAAAGCACAATCAACACGACCAGGCCCAGCCAGAGCAGACGCCGGTATGTCTTAGCACGTGGTGAGGTCACGAAGGGTGATAGCAACCGATGAAAAAATCCATTGTCGCCGCGCTGGTGTACCTCCGGCTGCTGGCGACTGTGAGCAAGCAACCTGAGCACCATCCACGGGGTGATGATATAGGCCACCAGCAGTGACAACAGCATACCGATACTGGCATTAATCGGTATCGGGCTCATATAGGGCCCCATCAGTCCCGAAACAAAGGCCATCGGCAGCAAAGCTGCGATGACGGCAAAAGTCGCCAGTATCGTCGGCTGCCCTACCTCATCGACGGCCAGCGGGATGGCTTCACGCAAAGACTGCGCGCCCTGTTGTAGGTGACGGTGGATATTCTCGACCACGACAATCGCATCATCGACCAGAATGCCAATCGAGAAAATCAGGGCAAACAATGACACGCGGTTCAGGGTAAAACCCCAGGCCCAGGAAGCAAACAGCATTAACAGCAGCGTGATAATCACGGCGACACCGACAATGATTGCTTCACGCCAACCCAGCGCCATCAAAACCAGTGCCACCACGGCAATGGTGACAAAGATGAGTTTGTGAATCAGCGTGTCTGCCTTGTCATTGGCGGTTTCACCGTAGTTGCGGGTCACCGTCACATTCAGCGCACCGGGTACGATGACACCGCGCAGCGCCTCGACCTGCATCAGCACATCCTGTGCAATATCAGCAGCGTTGTGGCCAGGCTGTTTGGCTATGGCGATCGTCACCGCGTCATATTCCCCGCTTGTCTCGATGCCTTTATCAACGCCCGCGGGCCCGACACCCAGCCAGACATAACGTTCCGGTTGTTCCGGTCCCTGAATCAGGGTCGCGACATCACTTAAATAAACCGGTTTACCGCCATGCAGGCCGATGATCAATTCGTTTAAACTGGCCGCACTGAAAATAAACTGGCCAGCCTGGACGGAAGTAGCCTGGTTCTGCTGAACCACTGTGCCAGCCTCGGCAGACTGGTTGCTTGCTGCCAGTGCTTCGGCAAGACCGGCCGGATCAATCTGATAGGCTGCCAGCTTGACCGGATCCAGTTCAATACGGACCACACTGTCCGGTCCGCCGATTGTATAAATGTCCCGTGTTCCGGCGATTCGCTTCAGCTCTGCTTCCAGCGCATGTGCGACCTGTTTGAGCTGATAGGCATCCTGTTTGTCTTCACGCCATAAAGTTAAAGTCAGGATCGGCACATCGTCGATGCCCTTGGGTTTGATAATCGGCTGCGAGACGCCCAGCTGCGCCGGCAGCCAGTCACTGTTGGAGTAGATTTTGTTATACAGGCGGACGATCGCTTCGGTGCGTGGTTCACCCACTTCAAACTGTGCCGTCAACACGGCCATGCCCGGTCTGGATACCGAATAGACATGGTCCAAGCCCGCAATTTCACTGATAACCTGTTCCGCCGGCGTGGCAATCAGTCGCTCAACTTCTTCAGCACTGGCCCCCGGATAGGCGATGAAGATATTGGCAAAGGTCACGTCAATCTGAGGTTCTTCCTCACGCGGCGTCACCAGAATGGCGAATAAGCCGAGCAAAACCGCAAGCAGTGCGATCAGAGGTGTGAGTGCATTATCCTGAAAAAAAGCGGCGATCCGTCCCGACAGGCCCATCTTTTATTGTCCTTCGCTCTGTTTCATTACCTTAAGTGCCAGCACAGGATCAGTGATCACCCTCTCTCCCGCTGTGAGACCAGCCAGAATCTCCATATCACCTGAAGCCAGGCTTCGGCCTGGCCGGACCTGACGAAAGTGAACAGTAGCCTCTTTCAACAGATAAACACCTGCAGTCTCGCCGCGCTGAACAACGGCGCTGGCAGGCACCAGCAATAATGTCTCGTCCGCACCCTGCAGCGTCACTTTGACACTACTGCCCGGATACAGATTATTGACTTGTTCATCCAGCTGGATGCGTAAAGTGAAACTATGGCTGGCACTATCCGCCTGCGGCACCAGTGTGGTTTCACCCGCTGTCAGCTTGTTGCCGTCTGTTGTTTTGATCTCACTGATCCTGGCCGGTAGCAAGCGATTCAGCAAACGCTGTGGAATCTGAATCACGACACGAAGAGACTCAAGCGACAGGCCGGACATTAACAACTGACCGGGACTGGCCATTTCCCCGACTTCAATCCATCGCTGAGTCACTATTCCGGCATAAGGGGCGCGTACCACGGTGTAGGATAAAGCGACTTGCGCTTCGGCCACCTCGGCCTCTCTTGCTTTGATTTGTGCCGCCAGTACGTTAACACGGGCATTAGCCGCCGCTTTATCGGCCTCGGCTTTATCCAGTGCAGCGCGTGTCACCTGTTTGCGGGCGAATAAATCCGCAATCCTGCCGGCTTCAGACAGGGCCTCCTTTTGCCTGGCAAGCGCTTCCTGATACTGTGCCTTTTCAGCCAGCAAGTTGGCTTCGGCACGCATCAGCCGGGTTTTAATTTCATCATCCCGGAAACGCAGAATGACCTCATCTTTGGCTACACGGTCATTAACATCTACATTGAGTTCAACCACTTCTGCCGCAATACGCGATGAGACCGTCGCCTGGTTCACCGCTTCCACAACACCGTCAAACTCATACTGTGCGGGCAGCGTTTTCTGAGCCACTCTGGCCGTAGGCAAAGGCTCAGCGATGCTTAGCTGTGCTGTCAAAAATAAGCAGAGCGCAATAAGCCTGGAGTGTTGGCTGAGTTTCATTATCAGTCCCTGTGTTTAACACCATATATTAGTGTTTACTAATTTATAGTTATTCCGCTGCTTTGTCTATACTGGCCAGCTTTAAGCAATAGTAATGAGTTAAATGACAGATAAGGCCTTACCCACGCTATACAGCTTCCGCCGTTGTCCTTACGCCATGCGTGCCCGACTCGCGCTTGCCGAGAGTGGCGTGAAATGCGAGCTGCGTGAAGTGGTGCTGAAGGATAAGCCTGAGCAACTGCTTACACTCTCGCCCAAGGGGACGGTGCCGGTTCTTGTGACAGCTGAGGGACAGGTGATTGATGAAAGTATCGACATCGCTTTCTGGGCGCTGACACAGCACGATCCGGATAACTGGTATCAGTCACTCAGCAGCGAACAGCATGAAACGATGCTGGCCCTGATTGAAAACAACGACGGCGAATTCAAATATTTTCTGGACCGCTATAAATACGCTGATCGCTATCCCGAACACAGTCAACGTTATTACCGCGAGCAGGGCGAGAAAACCCTGACCCGGCTGGAGCAGCTTCTGACAGAAAATGGCTGTTTATTGCGGGAATACTGGACTTTGGCTGATATCGCGCTGTTGCCGTTTATCCGCCAGTTCGCTTTTGTCGATAAAGCCTGGTTTGATACGTCAGCTTACCCCCGCGTTCAAGCCTGGCTGGCAGACTTTCTTGAGAGTGATTTATTCCGTACGGTGATGCCCAAATATCCACAGTGGCATGAAGGTGACGAGCCGGTGTTATTTCCCTAGGGGCAGCGTGTTCTGGCCTCTGATGCCGGCAGGTCGTAATACTGGTAACGGCAGATCATGGTCTCAGTATCAGCGGCTTCCACATCCATGCTTTTGAGCAGGCTCTGCCAAAGACTGATGCGCTCGGCATTGTCGACAAAATGACTGTCGTGATTGCGTTTATTCAGCCAGAGACCGGCAGCGTTAAAGCTGTAGACGGGATAGAGATCATCACGCTGGCTCGCCGGCTGGATATGGGTATTGAGATTATCCAGTACCAGTGGCACGGCTTTCGGTGATTCGTAGTAGCTCACCACCATATGTGCCTGATTGAGTTGCAGGGCTTTGACATAGGTCAGACGCAACTTGTCTTCATCCATGCCCATACCGGTCAGAGTGAAATACTTGGCCAGTGAAAAATCCTCACAGTCACCGCCGCCACTGACGATTGTCTGCAGTGGCGTGGCCCAGTAGTCCTGCTGTTTCCAGTGCTTGATATCATCAACAAACACCAGCTGATTCACGAAATCGTTGGCCGCCTCCAGACGACGCTGATCGGACCAGTGCTGGCCATTGGCGATCAACTGATTCCAGCTTGCGACGCGGGCCTCAATCTCTGGGCTGATGCCAGTGTCTATCCTGGGAGATGAAGAGCAACCGGCCAGTAAAGCCAGTATCAAAACGACCAGCCATTTCATTGTGTTCAACCCTCCTGACAGAGGTACTCAGCGGCGGATTGGCCCTCAGCAAGTCTTGGCACCACTCCCAGGCAGGGAGCGGCAATATGCTGTTTCAATGTCTCTATAATTTCTGCTGATTCACCCTGCTCGTCAAGATGATTGGCCACCCAGCCGGCTATTTTAAGACCACGTTGCTGAATCGATTCAACACTGAGCAGGGCATGGTTGATACAGCCGAGCTTGATTGCGACCACCAGCACCACCGGTAAATCCAGCGCCACAGCCAGATCAGCCATGGTTTCGGTCTGGTTGAGGGGCACCAGCCAGCCGCCGGCGCCTTCCACCACCACGGCATCACTCACCGCCTTAATACGTTCAAACTGTTGTTTAATATCGCTAATCGAGACTTCCGTGTTGACCCGCCCGGCGGCGATATGTGGCGCGATGGCAGGTTCAAAGGCATAAGGGTTGATAAGGGAATAAGGCAGTGACACATTGCTCTGCGCAATCATTGCCAGCGCATCTTCATTCTGCCATTGTCCCTCTATCCAGTGACAGCCACTGGCGACCGGTTTCATGCCGGCAACACTGACCCCCTGATGCCGCAATAAACCCATCAGGCCGGTGGAAATACGGGTTTTGCCGACTTCGGTATCAGTGCCGGTGACAAACACATGCTTGGGAATCATCGACGTTGAATCTCACTCAGGGGAATATGCACACTGCCATCAGCGGCGGGCCGCTGACCCGCCTGCTGCAGCTTCCAGCCATGGCCATAGACCACTTCATAACTGGCCGGGATCAGTCCTTCAATGCGGAAGTTTTCATACTCGGCTATAACCTGTCGCATCAGGTTTTTACCGGTCAGACCACGGCGACGGCCTTGATTGACATTACGCGCCCCCAGAATTTTGAGATCACGCATCATTGCCATCGGTGTTGGGTACGTCAGCACATAGGGTTCGATATCCAGGACGCAATCAGCCAAACCGCTGGCCGTCATCGCATCGCCGACATCATGGATATCGTAAAATACGTTCACATGCGGGTAAGTATCCACCGCCGCCCAGGCCTGCCTCAGTTCGGTCAGCGTATCCGGTCCCAGCGAGCTGTACAGCAGTAGCCCGTCGGGACGCAGCACCCGCTGAATTTCATGAAAACTCACCGACGGTTCACACCATTGCAGAGCCAGATTGGCGAAGACCAGATCGACGCTGTTATCGGCAAGCGGGATCGACTCGGCGTCACCGGCCAGCAGTTGCAGTTTCTGGCCGCTGCCTGGCAGCCAGCGCTTGAGGCCCAGATCCTGCCGATAGCGTTTGCGGGCCTGTTGCAGCATATCGGTGGCAATATCCATTGCCAGCAAGCTGGCCTCCGGGTAACGCTTTTGCAGCAGGGACAGATTCCGGCCGGTGCCGACGCCGAGATCCAGAATCGACTGCGGCTGAATCTTCATCAGACTGAGGCGATCCAGTAATTCATCTGCGGTCTGCCGTTGCAGGATCGCCACATCATCATATTTCGTGGCGGCGGCCGCAAAGGAACGGGCCACTTTGGATTTGTCGGGACGATATTCAACCATCAATAAACTGTTCTATCTGTTGCTGACATTGCGCAGCCTGGGCTATAAACGGAGCGTGACCGAGGCCATCGAGCAGCACAACCTGCAGCGCCGGATTCAATTGTCGGGCGTAGTCGGGCATCTCTGCCGGAATTAGGGTATCGCGCGTTCCCAGCAGCATTTGAACCGGGCAATTCAATGCCGCCAGTGCTTCACGCATATCCAGTTGAAGCAGACAATCCAGGCCCGCATGCAGTGCCTCTGAATCAGGCGAGTGCTGCCATGCCAGACGCTCGCTCAACTCACGAATCGTGGCGCGGCTTTTGTCCGCCCCCTTGGCCTGCAGCATCAGAAAACGCTGCAGGGTCTGCTTTTGATCGACATCCAGACTGACTGCAAAATTCTCAAACACCTCGCTCTGCATTGCACAGGGCCAGTCTTTGTCCCGAACAAAGCGCGGCGTTGCCGCCATCAGGCTCAGTTTGCTGACCCGGGCGGGATAATGCTGGGCAAAAGCGAGACTCAGTAAACCACCCAGTGACCAGCCCAGCCAGACCGCTTTTTGCGGCAGCTTGTCCGCCAATGCCGGTAGCAGATTATCCAATTCAAAAGCCTGTTTGTGCCAGTCGCTCTGGCCATGCCCCGGCAGATCGACCAGATGCAGGGTAAATCGCTCAGACAGGCGGGCAGCAAGTTCGTGCCAGACACCGCTGTGCATGCTCCAGCCGTGCAGCAGAACGAGATCCGGACCACCGCCGCACTGTTCAATATGCACCGCTCTGCTCCAGTGCGCTCAGTAGCTGGTTCACATCCTGCTCGCTGTGCGCGGCAGAAAAAGTAATACGCAGCCTGGCCGTCTTTTTCGGCACGGTGGGCGGACGAATCACGCCGACCAGAATGCCGGCCTGTTCCAGATTTTTACCCACGGCCAGCGCTTTTTTATCATCACCGATAACGACCGGCTGGATCGGGGTCGCTGAAGGCATCAAATTGAGTCCCAACTGCTCGGCACCGCGCCTGAATTGCTGAATCAATGCCTGTAGATGCGAACGGCGCCAGTCTTCCTGCTCCACCAGCTTCAGGCTGGCCAGCGTCGCCGCAGCCACCGCGGGCGGCTGTGCAGTGGTATAGACATAGCTGCGGGCCTCCTGGATCAATGTCTCGATCACGGTTTCATCCGCCGCAACAAAAGACCCACCGGTACCGAAAGCTTTGCCGAGGGTGCCGACCTGAATCGGTGCGGCATCCGGTGCAATATCAAAATGCGAGACCGTACCGCGACCGCCTTTCCCAATCACGCCAAATCCGTGCGCATCGTCAATCAATACGGCGGCGCGGTGCTGACTGGCCTGCGCCATAATCTCCGGCAATGGTGCAAGATCGCCATCCATGCTGAACACACCGTCTGACACAATCAGCCGGTGTCTGGCCGTGGCCGCGTTGTGCAGACGCTTATGCAACAATGCCATATCAGCATGGGGATAGCGCAGTTGATCGGCCTCGGACAGGCGGCCGCCATCAAGCAGAGAAGCATGGTTGAGTTTGTCCTGAATCACGGCATCACCGCGCCCCAGCAAACCATCAATCACGCCGAGATTGGCCATGTAACCGGTAGAGAACAGCAGCACACGGGGCTGGCCGGTAAAGTCAGCCAGTGCCTCTTCAAGGGCCTGATGATAATAGCTGTGACCGGTCAGCAGGTGTGCAGCACCGCTACCGACACCTTCCTTATCCACGGCCTGTTTGAAGGCCAGTTTCAGATCAGGATGGGCAGCGAGACCAAGATAATCGTTACTGCAGAAAGACAGCATGGCTTTGCCATCAACACGGACATTGACGCCTTGATCGCCCAGACGCAGTCGGGGTTGGCGGTAACGACCTGCCGCTTTGCGGTCGGCTAAAGCGGCGGTTAATTCATGATGCCAGGGGAGCTGCGACACTCTTGGTTATCAGGCCGCCGAACACTGTTTGTTTTCGGCTTTATCGTCACCAACCCACGGAGTAATGCCCAGACGTTTGAACAGTTGCTGATCGTGGTGGGTATCCGGGTTATCGGTGGTCAGCAGTTTCTCGCCGTAGAAAATCGAATTGGCACCAGCCAGGAAGCACATGGCCTGCATTTCATCGCTCATATTTTCACGACCGGCTGACAGACGGACGAAAGATTTCGGCATCATGATACGGGCCACAGCAATCGTGCGCACGAATTCCAGCGCGTCCAAATTATCCGTGCCGTTCAACGGCGTGCCTTCGACCTGAACCAGCAGATTAATCGGCACACTTTGCGGCTGGGTCGGCAGATTCGCCAGGCTAATCAACAGACCGGCACGATCGGTGCGGGTTTCGCCCATGCCGACAATACCACCACTACAGACATTAATGCCGGCATCGCGGACATGGCTGAGGGTGTTGAGACGGTCTTCATAGGTACGGGTGGAAATAATTTCGCCATAAAACTCGGGCGAAGTATCAAGGTTGTGGTTGTAGTAATCGAGACCGGCATCTTTCAGGCGTTTGGCCTGGTGCTCTTCCAGCATGCCCAGGGTCACACAGGTTTCCAGGCCCAGACTTTTCACCCCTTCAACCATATCTGCAACACGTTCCAGGTCGCGGTCTTTCAGGTTACGCCAGGCGGCGCCCATACAGAAACGGCTGGCACCGGCGTCTTTGGCTTCATTCGCCGATTTCATCACTTCTTCCAGCGGCATCAAAGGCTCGGCCTTGACCGCAGAAGGATGGTGGGCACTTTGCGGGCAGTAGCCGCAGTCTTCGGCACAGCCACCGGTTTTGATGCTGAGCAGCGTGCTGATTTGTATCGCATTGGCATCAAAATGCTCACGGTGAACGGTTTGAGCTTGATAGAGCAGATCGTTGAAAGGCAAAGCGAACAGGGCTTCGACCTCTTCCTGCTCCCAGTCTTGACGAATCGTCGCTTGGGTTTCTGCTACATTCTCAGGCATGATGACTCTTCACTGATTTAAAGGATTAAATTGGGTGACGGTCATGGCTTTATTCAGCGCTTTGACACATCAATCCGGGAAATTATACAGGAAACTGTTTCCAATACCTTGTTTGCTCTGTGGCCTGCCGGGTCTGCAAGGTCCGCTTTGTCGGGCGTGCACAGCCGAATTGCCGCTGCTGGGTCCGGCATGCCAGCGCTGTGCCATGCCACTGGAATCTGCGCAAATCTGCGGTCGCTGTCTGCAACATCCGCCGGTCGCTGAACATTGTCTCAGTCTCTATCGTTACCAGGCCGGCATCAAACGCTGCATTACCAGTTTCAAGTTTCATCAGCAACTGCAGTTTGCTGACTTTTTTGCAGCGCAGATGTCTCACCTGCTGGCGCCGCGCAAGCAACTTCCAGACTGCCTGATTCCGATCCCTTTACATCCTTTGCGTCTGCGTCAGCGTGGCTTTAATCAGGCGCAAGAGATCGCCCGCAGACTGGCAAACAGCCTGGATCTCAGCTGCCAGCCCGAGTTGCTGCAACGGATCAGATACACCCGTTCCCAGAGTCAGCTGTCTTTCAAACAGCGGCACCATAATGTTCGACAGGCTTTTCAATGTCCCGATAAAGCCATACCGGCCCATATCGCTATTATTGATGATGTCATGACCTCAGGTCATACCACTGCAGAAGCCGCCAAAGTCCTACAGAAAAACGGCGCAGACACTATCGAAGTGTGGACAATTGCACGCGCAATAAGCCATTATTAACGCTAGACAAAATACCGCTCATAAGGCGTCTGGATGCACGATATCGCCACCTTACAAGCTCGATTGGATGAATTGCTTCGTATCGCCAAAAGTAATGAGCGGAAACAGGAGAACTTCCAGCAATATGAACTGGCTTTACTCAACAGCACCAGTCTGCATGAGCTGTTGAGCATTATCCTGGATCAACACAAAGATCGCTTTCAGCTCACTGAAGTCACACTGATGCTGTATGACCCCGAATATGAAATCCAGCGGCTGGTGG
Organism: Methylophaga sp.; assembly: GCF_009711715.1. Taxonomy (GTDB): domain Bacteria; phylum Pseudomonadota; class Gammaproteobacteria; order Nitrosococcales; family Methylophagaceae; genus Methylophaga. Next base: position 145,941 of record NZ_VENF01000005.1, read on the forward strand.
AGTCCAAAATTTCGCCCAATGCCTGGACCGGACGACTCATATTCAGTGACTCGGCGCATCTGGTTAATCAACACTTCAGTCCGCAGCGAAAGCCACGCCTGCTCAAATATTCACCGCATCAGCATGCCTACCTGTTTCCGGCGCAGGATGATTTGGGCTCAGTCGCCCTGCTGCCCCTGGTGCGTCAGAATCACCTGTTCGGCTGTCTTAACCTGGGGAGCCGTAATTCGTCCCGCTTTCAGGGCCAGATCGGTACCCTGTTTCTGGAACATCTCGCTGCCGTCGTCTCAGCCTGTATCGAAAACGCACGTCTGCATGAGCATATCAAGCTGGTCGGTTTGCGTGATGCCCTGACCGGCATTAATAACCGCCGTTTTTTTGATCAGCGCCTCAGCGAGGAAGTCAGCCGGGCGCAGCGTTCCGGTTCGCCCTTATCCTGTCTGTTTATTGACCTGGACCATTTCAAACGGGTCAATGATCAGCATGGACACCAGGCCGGTGATGCGGTGCTCAAGCAGGTCTCAAAACTATTGTCTGACCGGTTACGGCAGACCGACGTGCTGGCACGTTATGGTGGTGAAGAGTTTATTATTCTGCTGGCCGATACCGCACAGGAAGATGCTGCACTGATCGCCGAGCAGATCCGCGACCGTGTCGCCAAGGCTCAGTTTGCGATTCCCTCGGGCAAGGCGCTCAGCGTTACCCTGTCGATTGGCGTCGCCACGATGCAGGTGCCGGGCTCAATTAAAGACAGCAGACAGTTGATCGCGATGGCGGATCAGGCCGTCTATGCCGCTAAATTGTCTGGCCGTAACCGCGTCAAGCAGGCCCGCTGATGCTACTGGCCACATTTATCATCAACACCGTTATCGTTGTCGCGACAGTGCTGATCCATTATGAAACCCTGTATATGCTGGCTAAAAAGCTGCCCTCGGTGAAAGTCATTCACCGCTACCGGGTTTTACTGGCAGTCATGGCCATCATGCTGGCCCATGTGGTGGAGATCTGGCTGTTTGCTATCGGCTATTACATCATGATTCATACCGGTGACTTCGGCACGCTCAGCGGTAATATCGATTTAAGCCTGCTAGATTGCAGCTATTTTTCTTTCACCACGTTCACCACACTGGGGTATGGTGATATTGAGCCCAGTGGTTATCTGCGCTTTCTTACCGGCCTGGAATCACTGACCGGGCTGGTAATGATTACCTGGTCAGCCTCATTTGTCTTCCTGGAGATGCAGAAGTACTGGCCGAAACGCTAGGGCTTGTTGCTCCTTCATCCCCGCATCTGTTGTGACTGAAAAAGCGTCAAACAAGCCCTAACTCCGAGAGGTGACTGTCATGAACGGCAGAATCGACCAACTCCTGCAGCAAATCCGCCAACTGGAAGAAGAGCTGAAAGCCGAACTGAACCAGCGTAGTCAGGTCATCGGCTTTACTATCCGTGGCCGCAGGGTCGAGTTCGAGCGCTCCATCAAGCAGGCCCATAAGCGCCTCAAGCTCAGCGTCTGGCGCTGGCTGGGTATTCGCCCCGTTAATCTCGTCACGATGCCGATTATTTACGCGATGATCATCCCTCTCATCGCGATAGATTTCCTGGTAAGTTGCTACCAGTACAGTTGCTTTCCCATTTACCGCATCAGGCTGGTTAAACGCCGGGACTATATTGTGTTTGACCGCCATCAGCTCGGTTACCTGAATATCTTCGAGCGCTGGCACTGTCTGTACTGTTCATATGCTAACGGCGTGGTGGCCTATATCCGCGAAATTCTGGCCCGCACTGAACAGTATTTCTGTCCGATCAAACATGCCCGCAAAGTGCTTGGCACTCATGAACGCTATCAGTATTTTATGGAATATGCCGATGCTGAGCATTATCATCGGCAACTGCAGCAGTACCGGGATAAACTCGCCAGAGGAGAATAAAGGACTCAGCGCGTAACCATCGCTGAAGGATGCTGCACAATCATGAAGTGCTGATCGCCCTGTCTGCGCAACCAGCCCCGCACTTCGACCGGCTGATCCAGATAGGCTGACAGCGGCGGAAAGCCGGCCTGCAGGGACTTGGCGATCTTGATAACAAAATGTTCAGAGACAATCAGATTGATATATTTGCGACTTTCGCCAATATGTTTCGGCGTGACCTGCCAGCGCTGCCAGCCATGATAACTGCGACCGGGCACTAAATCAGCCAGCGTCTTAGGCTGAAATGCCGGCCTTTGCCAGATTCCGCGATTGGCTTTTTCTGCCTGCTGCTGAGCCTGAATCAGCTTCGAGCTGTATCGAAGATTAGGCGGTGTCAGAGTGAGCATTGCCAGGCCTTCTCTGAGCAGCCTGGCATTCAGGTATTCACCGGAATCCAGAAAGACATGGGCCAACTGTCGCTGATATTTATCCAGCTGCTCTGCATCATATTCCAGACAGACATCGGGGGTTCGCAGTGTTTTCCGCAGCCAGTCTCGCGCCGCCTCACCACCGGCTTCCGCCCGTGTATAGCGGCTCTCCACTTCCGGCGTATTGATCCCAATCAGTCTGATTCTGTCACCGCTTTCCAATACCAGCGTATCGCCGTCAATCACATGCCTGATTCTGACTTTATAGCGATAAGGGGCGGTGTTGAGCTCGACAGGCTCTGCGCCGATCGACGTTTTGTCGCTGAAGCGGGTATTGCCGAAACGATCTTCACTGCGATAAATATCTGCCTGTAAACTGCCGGCAAGCAGCAACAAGACAATGGCACTCCCTGTGTGCATCCTCTCTCCCTGATTAGTTTATTCGCAGGCGGTTAACAGCCTGTCGAGCATTTCCTGCTGCGACGCAACCTGCCTGCGACAATCGGCGACTAACTGCTTAAGCATGGTGGCGACAGCATCAAAACTGTCACTGTGCTGGCTGGCATGGGCCGCTTCCACTGCACAGCAAATCGCCAGGTATTCTCCTTTTTTCACTGATTGCGGCATCTCTGACAAAGTCATTGTCAGTTTTTTTATCAGACGCTGTACCTGAGTCCAGTTTTCTGCCTCCAGCATAACTGTCAGCAGACGATGGGCCTGTTGCAGATCCTGATTAATGTTTTGGCCCAGTTCCTGAATGCCCTGGGTCAGCACCCTAAAGGCATCGCCCTCACTACCGGCTCTGGCCGCGGCACTGACCGCATTGGACGACAATAAATGCATCTGCCGCAATAAGGGCTGCATCGCTGACAATTGCTGTTCCAGCGACGCCAACTCGGGTTTGAGTTTTATCAGCCGGTTTTGATCAAGCTGACCAGTCATCAGTCCGCCCAGAACAGGTAATGCAGTACCAGACTCAGAAAAATCACCATCCCCACCCAGTTATTATTGAGAAAAGCCCGCAGACAGGCTTTGGGTTCACGATGGTGGCTCAGATACTGCTGGTAGATAAACAGGCCGGCGGCTACTGCAATTCCAAGATAATAAATAAGGCTTAGCTGCAGCTGCTGCCCGATCAAAACCATCACTATCAAGTAAGCAAACTGCAGAATGCCCTGAATCACCAAATCATCATCGCCGAACAGAATCGCCGTCGACTTGATGCCGACTTTCAGATCGTCCTCACGATCGGCCATCGCGTAAAACGTGTCATAGACCGTAGTCCAGATAATATTGGCCATAAACAGCAGCCAGGCAATCACCGGCACAGTCCCGGTCTGGGCGGTAAAAGCCATCGGTATCGCCCAGCCAAAAGCCATACCCAGATAAATCTGCGGCAGGTAGGTATAACGCTTCATAAAGGGATAAGTCGCTGCCAGCAACACCGCGACCAGCGACATGAAAATAGTCATGGTATTGAGCAATAACACCAGCCCAAACGCGGCGAGTGCCAGTAAAGTGAAGACTATCACCGCATCACGGGCCTGTAACTCGCCGGTGGCCAGGGGTCTGCCCTCAGTCCGCCAGACTTCGCCATCCACCTTGCGATCAGCAAAATCATTAATCGCACAGCCGGCACTGCGCATGATAATCACGCCCAGGATAAATACCGTCAGCACCAATAAATCCGGCATGCCTTCGGCTGCAATCCACAGGGCGCTCAGCGTCGGCCACATCAGCAGCAAAATGCCAATCGGCCGGTCCAGGCGCATCAATCGCAGATAAGGCTGCAAACCGTTATATTCAGAGTTCACTCAATCACTCCACTTAGCTGACGGCAGAAAGATTTCATTGACTAGCATGCCCTTATCATCCAGATAAAAACAGGAACGGCGTGCCCACAATGCGTCAGGCAACTGCGTCAAATGCCGGGTCGCCATTTTAAACAGACTATCCTGTGGTTGCAGACAAGCGACTTCGATCTCTCCGCGCTGTAGCGACGGATCATTAAACAGCATCTGTCCCAGCGAGCGGTTACCCAGGGTTTCAAAACGGGCCTGCATTGCCTGATAGGTACGCTTTGGCACCATGGTACGGGCATAAACCTCGGCTTTGTCGCCATCCAGCAGATAAACTTCGCGGCAGAACATCCGTTGTCCCAGCGGCTGTCCCAGCAACAACGATTCATCTGCCAATGGCCGCTGCCAACCGCTTTGCAGCAGTTTGACTGAAAACCCCTGTTCACAGGCCCGGGTTAACTGTCGGGTCAGCGAGCCGTTGTCTGTCAGCCAGCCCCGCAGTGCGGGCGGCAGAGATTGAACAAGCGGCGGCTGCCAGTGGGTTCGGAAATTCATCAACGGTCCATTCATCAAACATTGCCGAAATCGAGTTTGTGGGCAAACCAGCGGTTAACCAGGGAATCCGCCTGTTGTGGCGCTTCCCTGAGGATGGCGCTGGCAGCCCGGTCCATTACCGCCAGCAGGTCCTGATCTTCAATCAGATCGGCGACGCGGAATTGCGGCAGGCCGGTCTGGCGGGTACCCAGTACTTCACCGGGTCCGCGAATTTCAAGATCGCGCTGTGCAATCACAAAGCCGTCATTGGTCTCACGCAGACACTTGAGTCTGGCCTGACCATTTTCGGATAAAGGCGGATGATACATCAATACACAATGACTCTCGATCTGGCCTCGCCCCACCCTGCCACGCAACTGATGTAACTGCGCCAGCCCGAGGCGCTCGGCATTTTCAATCACCATCAGACTAGCATTGGGCACATCGACGCCGACTTCAATTACCGTGGTGGCGACCAGCATATCCAAATCACCGGCCTTAAAAGCACTCATTACCAGCTCTTTGTCAGCAGTCTTCATACGGCCGTGAACCAGGCCAATTTTCAGATCGGGCAGGCTGTCCTGCAGTAGGGTGGCGGTATCTTCGGCAGCCTGACACTGCAGGTGTTCCGATTCTTCGATCAGCGTGCAGACCCAGTAAACCTGTCGTTGTTGCTGACAGGCGGCATGCACCCGGTCAATGACATCCTGACGTCGTGTATCAGACACCACCACGGTGGTGACCGGGGTGCGGCCAGGCGGCATTTCGTCAATCACTGACACATTCAGATCGGCATAGGCAGTCATTGCCAGCGTCCGGGGGATCGGCGTCGCGGTCATCACCAGCTGATGCGGGATAGCGTTGACATCGCGGCCTTTGTCTCTGAGCGCCAGCCGCTGATGCACCCCGAAACGGTGCTGCTCATCGATAATGACCAGGCCCAGATTATTGAACACAACCTCGTCCTGAAACAAAGCATGGGTGCCAACCGCGACCTTGATCTCGCCTGACTGTAAATCAGCCAGCACCTGTTTACGCTGTGAAGCAGTTTGTTTACCGGCACACCAGCCAACCTGAATCCCCAGCGGAGTCAGCCAGTTGCAAAAGGTACGGTAATGTTGCTCAGCCAGCAATTCAGTCGGCGCCATCATCACCGCCTGACAGCCGGCGGAAACTGCTTCGACCGCAGCCAGTGCAGCCACCACTGTCTTACCTGAACCGACATCGCCCTGAACCAGCCGCTGCATAGGACACGGCTCGGCAATATCCCGCAGGATGTCGTCCATGACCCGTTGCTGGGCGCCGGTTAATGGGAACGGCAGGGCTGCCAGCAGCTGTTTCCGGTGATGGCTGTCACCTTTGAGTATGGGCGCCGTATGATGCCGGGTCTGGGCACGTAGTTTCTTCATGGTTAACTGCTGTGCCAGTAATTCCTCATAGGCCAGCCGTTTCTGCGCCGGGTGTTTACGTTCCAGCAGTTGTTCAACCGCGGCATCAGGCGGCGGCTGATGCACATACTTGAGCGCATCGACCAGAGAATATTCTGCGGCCTGGTGTAACCTGGACGAGGCTGTCAGTAGTTCCGGCATCGAGTCCTGATCCAGAATCGCCAGCGCCTGCTGCATCAGCTTGCGTAAAGACAGTTGATGCAAACCTTCGGTGGTCGGGTAAATCGGGGTCAGCTCATTATCGACCGGGACGATACCTTCAGCAGCAATCAGCTGATATTCGGGGTGCACCATTTCCAGCGAAGCGGGGCCGTTGCGAACCTCGGCAAAACAACGGATGCGTCGGCCTTTGGCCAGTTGTTCCTGCTGGGCCTTGGAAAAATGAAAAAAGCGGAGCACGATGGCACCGGTGCCATCAGAGATATGGCATAACAGGGAACGACGCCGGCCGAACTTGATCTGAGAAAGCTGGATCGTGCCCTCGATGAGCACTTCCTGCCCGGGTCTGAGTGCTCCCAGCGGCATCAGGCGGGTACGATCCTGATAACGCAGTGGTAAATGAAACAGCAGATCCTGAACCTGCTCAATACCAATTTTGCTCAGCCTTTCAGCGACTTTGCCGCCGACGCCTTTGAGCGAAGTTACCGGCTGTGATAACAACTCACCCGCCACCACAGCCGCTGACTCCTTTAATGCTTGGTTCAGGCGCCCAGGTGCAGCACCGCGTCCATCTCAACCGGCACATCCTTGGGCAGTGAGGCAACACCAATCGCGGCACGCGCCGGATACGGCTGTTCGAAATATTCGGTCATGATGTCATTAACGGTACCGAAATGGCTGAGATCCGTCAGAAAGATATTGAGTTTAACCACATCCTGCAGGCTGCCACCGGCGGCTTTGGCGACAGCGGACAGATTATCGAACACGCGACGCACTTGGGCAGAAAAGTCCCCGTCCAGTACCGTCATGGTTTCCGGCACCAGCGGGATCTGGCCGGACAGATAGACGATATCACCGACTTTGACTGCCTGAGAGTACGGACCGATGGCTTCAGGGGCATCGGCGGTATGAATAATTTCGCGTGTCATTATGTTCTCCATTGAAGGCCACTCAGCGTGGCGTCATTGATTAATACGGGAAATTCTTTCCACCATATCGAGCAGGCGCAGGCGGCGAATCACGCGCGCAAGGTGCTGACGGCTCTGCACTTCGATGGTGAGTCTGAGATCGGAATATCCACCGTCACGTTCATCCACAACCACATTGTCGATATTGGAATCCGCCTCAGACACCACGGCTGCCACCGTCGCCAGCACGCCGCGCTGATTCTTGACGTGCACCATAATATCCACCGGGAATTCACGATCGACATCCGGTGACCAGGTCACGTCCAGCCATTTCTCATTCTGCACCCGCAGATGCGAAGTGTTTTTACAGCTGCGCTGGTGAATAATAATGCCACGTCCGGTACTGACATAGCCGTGAATCGGATCGCCCGGAATCGGATGGCAGCAACGGGCAAAACTCACCACCATGCCCTCTGTACCAGCGATCATCAGCGCCTGGGGTTCTTTGTTCGGTGTCGATTCGTTGACCAGTTTCTGGGCAATCAACAGTGCGGACTGATTTCCGAGACCAATATCTTCCAATAAATCATCAAACTGCTTGAGTTCGAATTCTTTGACCAGTTCGTTGAAACGCTCGACCGGAATATCATCAAGATGGGTTGAGAAGGCGGTCAGGTGTTTGTTAAGCAAGCGACGGCCCAGCAGAATCGCTTCTTCTGTCTGCAGATGCCGCAGATAATGGCGAATGCTGGTGCGGGCCTTGGCGGTCACGACAAAGTTGAGCCAGGCCGGGTTCGGATGGGAATTGGGCGAGGTGATGATTTCCACCGATTCCCCGGTTTCCAGCTGTGTGCTGAGCGGCACCAGATGACGGCCAACACGCGCAGCCACACAGTTATTACCGACATCAGTGTGTACGGCATAAGCGAAATCGACTGCGGTGCCGCCCCGCGGCAGGGTCAGGATTTCCCCTTTGGGTGTGGAGACATAAATTTCGTCAGGGAACAGATCGATGCGCAGGTTTTCCAGGAACTCCATCGAGTCACCGGAGCCTTTCTGCATTTCCAGAATGCCCTGCAGCCACTGGCGGGCTTTACGGTGAGCAAGGTTATCGCCACCCGACGACTCACCCGTTTTATATAACCAATGCGCAGCGACGCCGGCTTCGGCCATGTGATCCATATCGCGGGAGCGAATCTGTACTTCTATCGGTACCCCATAGGGACCGAACAAGACCGTATGCAATGACTGATAGCCATTGGCCTTGGGAATCGCGATATAGTCCTTGAACTTGCCCTGCACCGGTTTATAGAGGTTGTGTACAACGCCAAGCATCCGGTAACAGGCATCCACATCATCGACAATGATGCGAAAAGCATAAACGTCCATGACTTCGGAAAAAGACAGCTGTTTGCTGACCATTTTCTTGTACAGGCTGTACAGATTCTTTTCCCGGCCCTGGATATCGGCGCTGAGACCTTCCTGCTCCATCCGGTTAAGAATCGAGGCCGTGATCTGGCTGACGATTTCCTTACGGTTGCCGCGGGCCTTGCGCACCGCATCCTGCAGGACGCGATAGCGGATCGGGTAAAGCACATGGAAACCCAGGTCTTCCAGCTCGCAGCGCATCAGGTTCATACCCAGACGCTGGGCAATCGGCGCATAAATATCCAGCGTTTCGTGAGCAATGCGGCGGCGTTTTTCCGGCCGCAGATGACCCAGTGTGCGCATATTGTGCAGACGGTCTGCCAGCTTGACGATAATGACGCGGATGTCGCGGGACATCGCTAGCAGCATTTTGCGCAGGTTTTCTGCCTGCGCATGTTTCGTCGTTTCAAACGCGGCTTTGGCGAGCTTGGTAACCCCTTCCACCAGATCAGCCACTTCCTCACCGAATTCAGCCGCGAGGTCGTCGCTACTCAACGCCGTATCTTCAATCACATCGTGCAACAGTCCGGCCATGATGCACTCATAGTCCATATGCATCATCGCCAGCACGTGCGCTACCGCCAGCGGGTGGGTAATGTAGCGTTCGCCACTGCGGCGGGTCTGCCCTTCATGAGCCTGATCCGCAAAATGATAGGCGCGGCGAATGTCATCCACTTGCCTGGGTTCCAGGTAATTGGAAGTCGCAAAACACAGATCATCGATCGTGAGTTTCGGCTCAGACTCCTGGATGAAATCCAGTTCAGAGGCGACTGAAGGTTTGGCGCTCACGAGCTTTATTCTTGGCTTTGCAGCTCTTCGTCAGCCACGATGCTTTCTTCTGCGTGTTCACGGGCCGTGGTTTTGGTCAGGATTTCCGGACCAACCAGACCTTCTGCAATTTCACGTAAAGCCAGCACAGTCGGCTTGTCATTATCCAATTCGACCATTGGTTCATCGCCGAGCGCGATTTCGCGGGCGCGTTTGGCAGCCACCAGCACCAGCTGGAACCGGTTTTCAACGTTTTCTAAACAATCTTCTACAGTGGTGCGAGCCATCTGATTTTCCCCGTGAGTTAAAAGAAGTAATTCTACGTAATATCAGCGTTTTAAGCTAGGTGAAGTGGCCCCGCAGCGGGTTTTGCAAAAATCCTGACTCAACCCAGCAGTTCACTGATAAGCCCGGCCTGCTTCTGTTTCTGCATTGCCAGGGTATGTCGTTTAGCCAGGATGATGGCAGTCAGGCTGTCCAGCGCCTCGCTAAAATCATCATTGACGATGAGATAATCAAATTCAACGTAGTGAGAAATTTCATTCTCCGCGTCCCGCATACGGCGGGCAATGATCTCTTCATTGTCTTGACCGCGGTTGCGCAGACGTTGTTCCAGCGTCTTTTTGGAAGGGGGCAGAATAAAAATTCCGGTGGCGTCGCTCAGGTTATTTCGAACCTGCTGCGCTCCCTGCCAGTCGATTTCCAGAATCACATCCAGGCCCTGGGCCAGCATTTCCTGTACGGCAACGGATGAGGTGCCGTAACTGTTATCAAATACCGTGGCGAATTCCAGAAAATCACCCTTGTCGCGCATGTCAGCGAAGGTTTGCTGGCTGACAAAATGATAATCACGGCCATCGACCTCACCCTCACGGGGGGGCCTGGTTGTGTGGGAAACAGACAGCCGGATATCGTCATGGCGTTCGACCAGTGCATTTACCAGACTGGTTTTCCCTGCGCCTGAAGGGGCGGCGACGATAAATAAACTTCCTATCATGCGAGCAAACCTTGGTCTTAACTTTAGAGCCGACAGCATGCCGGTAAAATCCAAACCGACATTATACCGATGAGAAATCATTATGCGGCGAATTAGTCACAAGATCTGCATGGACACAGATTGCACTAAAGCTTGACTGACTTGGAATACTTATCCCTGACTGTTTGCTAACTTAGCGTTCCATGACAGTGGAGAAGTCAATGTCCCCTGATACGTCACAGCTTAGCCGTGATCAATTGCTCGCTATGTTCAGGCTACAAACTGATATCGCCAGGCTGGGCCTGAATATCAGCAATATTCTGGATCTGGTCACAGAGCGCAGTATGGCTCTGACAGGTGCGGACGGCAGTGTCATCGAGCTGACTGACAAACTGCATATGGTTTACCGTGCCACGGCCGGTATCGCCAGGAGCCAGCTTGGCCTCAGAATCCCTGTTCAGGGCAGTCTCTCGGGACTGTGTAGCGAAACCGGCAATACGCTGCGCTGCGACGATGCCAGTACCGACCCGCGTGTCGATCGTGCTTCCTGCGAGCGCATTGGTCTAAACGCACTGCTGGTCGTACCGTTGCGACATGGCGATCACACCATCGGTGTTTTGAAAGTGTTGTCTAAACAAAAAAAAGCTTTCAGCGAGGCGGACGAGGTCATGTTGACCATGCTCTCGGATATGGTCGCATCAGCGATGTTCTACGCGACAGAGTACAATTTTGAAGAACTCTTCTACCGCGCGACGCATGATCAGATGACCGGCCTCGCCAACCGGGCGCTGTTTCTGGATCATATGCACAGCGCACTGGCTCAGGCGAGACGACATCAGTCTCTGACTGGCATCTTGATGATCGATATGAATGATCTTAAGCAAATCAATGATAATTTTGGCCACCTCAGTGGTGATGCCGCGATTTGCGAGTTTGCCAGAAGACTCAGACAGAAAAGCCGGGCCAGTGACACCGTTGCCCGCTTCGGTGGCGATGAGTTCGGCATGATTCTGACCCCCATCACCCTGAAAGAAGATATCGACCTCAAGGCCAGACGGCTGGAGCGCCAGCTACAGCAGGAGTTTCATCATAATAATGACGTGCTGCCTCTCAGTGCCAGCATTGGTGGTGCAGTGTATCCCCATGACGGCAGAGATCTGGAAAGTCTGTTGGAAAAAGCCGACCGTCAAATGTATGCCCGCAAGCGGGCACTCAAGCAAAACCGATCCTGATTTACTCGATATTCTGGATCTGTTCCCGCATCTGCTCAATCAACACTTTTAAGTCAACCGAAAACCGGGTTGTCTCGGTATCTATCGACTTGGAACCCAGCGTATTGGCTTCCCGGTTCAACTCCTGCATCAGAAAGTCGAGCCGGCGGCCAATAGGTTCCTCGCGCTGTAAAACCAGTTCAACTTCCCTCACATGATTCTGCAGTCGATCCAGCTCCTCGGCAACATCGCTCTTTTGCGCCAGCAGGACCATTTCCTGTTCCAGTCTTTCCGGCTCCAGATTCACAGCCAGTTCCTGCACTCTTTCCTGCAGTTTCTGCCGATGATTCTGCAAAATCTCCGGCATTCGTTCGCGGACCTGCTCGGCAATCTGATGAATCTGCTGGCAACGCTGTTCGATCATTTTCTGCAGTGCAGCGCCTTCCCGTTCGCGGGTGTCGACCAGATCAATCAGGGCTTTTTGCAGCGAGGCCATGACCTGCTCGCTGAGCGCTTCCTGATCCAGGCTCGGTGTTTCAATCACGCCAGGCCATTGCATGACTTCCATCAAATCCAGCGGCGCTGCATTATCACTGAGTGTAGCCAGTTGCTGATAACGGCTGATAACGCGCTCGGCCAGCGCCTGGTTCACTTCCAGGCTTTCCTGTTGTTGTTCCGGCGCTTTGTAACGCAGCGCGACTTCGATTTTCCCCCGGCCCAGCGTATCGCTGATAAATTTGCGCATCGCCATTTCCAGTGGCCTGAAACTCTCATCCAGACGAAAACCGATCTCAAGATAGCGATGATTCACCGAGCGCAGTTCCCAGCTCAATGTACCCAGGTCTGTTTGCTCCTCATAGCGGGCAAACGCGGTCATGCTTCGTGTCACAAATAAATTCCAGCGTCAGAGAAAACCCTGATCTTACCCAAATCCCCCTGCGGCTGACAGTCACGATCAGTATAATGAGTCAAATTTGATTGGGAGAAATACCGGTTATGCGTCCAAGTGGTCGTCAAGCGAATGAGTTAAGACAAATCACCATCACCCGCAACTACACCAAACATGCTGAAGGCTCGGTCCTGGTGGAGTTCGGTGATACCAAGGTTTTGTGTACTGCCTCAGTGGAAGAGCGTATCCCCCCCTTCCTTCGCGGTACCGGCGAAGGCTGGGTCACTGCTGAATACGGCATGCTGCCGCGTTCCACCGGTTCACGCATGCAACGTGAAGCGGCCCGGGGTAAACAGGGCGGTCGCACCATGGAAATCCAACGTCTTATCGGCCGCTCCCTGCGTGCCGCGATTGATCTGAAAACCCTGGGCGAACGGACCATTACAATCGACTGCGACGTCATCCAGGCTGATGGTGGAACCCGCACCGCCTCTATCACCGGTGCTTATGTGGCACTGCAGGATGCCATTAATTACCTGCTCAAAACCCGCAAAATCAAAACCAGTCCGCTTTACGGTCAGGTGGCCTCGATTTCGGTGGGTATTTTTCAGGGCACCCCGGTGCTTGATCTGGATTATGCTGAAGACTCCTCCGCCGAAACCGACATGAATGTGGTCATGAACGAAGCCGGGGCGTATATTGAACTGCAGGGGACGGCTGAAGGCCATGCCTTCCGTGCGGATGAACTGCAATCCATGCTGGAACTCGCCAAAAAAGGGATTGAGGAACTGATGGAAAAACAACAGGCAGCTTTGGCGGCATCATGAGCCAAATCGTACTGGCCACAGGAAACCAGGGTAAGCTGCGCGAATTTGCGCAGCTGCTGGCGCCGCTCAGCATTGAGGTCGTCACCCAGTCGGACCTGGGCGTGACTGAGGTGGCTGAAACCGGCCTCAGTTTTGTCGAGAATGCGATTCTCAAGGCGCGCAATGCCTGCGCCCAGACAGGTCTGCCGGCCATTGCCGATGATTCCGGCCTGGAAGTCGATGCACTGCTGGGCGCTCCCGGCATCTACTCTTCCCGCTATGCCGGTGAAAATGCCAGTGATGCTGACAATATCGAGGCGCTACTGACGGCGATGCAGGATATCCCTGACACAGAGCGCCAGGCCAGGTTCCAGTGTGTGTTGGTCTTTATGCGGCATGCCGATGATCCGACACCGCTTATCTGCCAGGGTACCTGGCATGGTCAGATCCTCACAGCACCGGCTGGCGATGGAGGATTCGGTTACGACCCGGTGTTTTTTGTTGCTGAAACCGATTGCAGTGCCGCCGAACTGAGTGCCCAGCAGAAACATGCTATCAGTCATCGAGGCCAGGCTATGCGCCGTTTCATCGAGGAGTTTCAGTATACGAGGCACCAGCCCTGAGGCAAGCCGGATTTGAAGCTTTGTTCGCGCTCACTAGCTGTTTTCATTATTTTCAGTCTGGCACTTTCAGCCTGCACCCTGAAGCCATACAGTGAACGGCCAATCCGACCTATCTGGCTGCAACAGAATGTTCATGAAAGCTGGCAACTGTCGCACCGGAATTTTATCGGATTTCCTGTTCCCACAGCTTTTTCCGTCTGTCATGATTTAAGTTGTCGCAGTGTGACTGATACTCAGTTGTCAGACAGGGAATGGCATCAAGTCAGCACCTTATTTGATCAAAACATCGACGATGCGCTGACTGAGCGTAAGCAGATTCAGCAGGCTGTTGCCCTGCTGGAATCGATTGTCGGCGCTAAAGTCGGTACCAGTCACGATCTGGCGCAGAATAAGCTGCGTGGCAGTCGCATCGGTCAGCTTGACTGTATCGATGAAGCAACCAACACCTCGGTATATCTGCGCATGCTCGAAAACCAAGCATTACTGCGCTGGCATCGCGTCGGCCCACGCACATCGCGTGGTATTTTTATTGGTCGTGCACCGCATAACACGGCGACGATCGTCGAACTGGACACCGGGAACCGCTATGCTGTCGATGCCTGGTATTTTGATAATGGCGAGCTACCCGCCATCGTACCGCTGCAAAGCTGGAAACAAGGCTGGCAGCCGGAGTCTGCTGAGAAGTGATGTTTAATTTTACCGCCCTGCCGCCACTGAGCCTCTATATTCATGTGCCCTGGTGTGTGCGCAAGTGTCCCTACTGCGACTTCAACTCGCACAAAAGCCCACAGGACCTGCCTGAACAGGCCTATATCGATGCGCTGATCCGCGATCTGGAGCAGGAAATACCGCTTATCTGGGGTCGCTCGGTGCAAAGTATCTTTATCGGCGGCGGCACGCCCAGCCTGCTGTCAGCATCAGCCTATGACCGGCTGTTTTCAGCCATCCGTGCCCTGCTGCCCCTGCAACATAATGCAGAAATCACACTCGAGGCCAATCCGGGCACGGTGGAAGCCGGCCGTTTTGAGGATTTTCGCGCCGTTGGTATTAATCGTCTTTCTATCGGTATTCAAAGCTTTGATGATGAGGCACTGAAATCACTGGGCCGGATTCACGATAGTCAGCAGGCCATCAGCGCGGTGGAAACTGCCTGCAAAGCAGGCTTTGATAATTTCAATCTGGATCTGATGTTCGGCCTGCCCGGGCAGGATGAAGCCAAAGCCCGGCATGATATCGACACCGCCATCGCCCTGGCGCCCGCCCATATTTCTTATTATCAACTGACAATAGAACCCAACACGCTGTTTTACAGTCAGCCGCCGACGCTGCCCGAGGATGATCCGATTTACGACTGGCAACTGGCTAACCAGGCAAGACTGGCCGAGGCCGGTTACCAACAGTATGAAACCTCGGCTTATGCGCGTCAGGGGCGGCAGTGTCGGCATAATCTCAATTACTGGCAGTTCGGTGACTATATCGGTATTGGTGCAGGTGCCCACGGCAAAATCAGCAGTGCGATGCCCCAGCAGATAGAACGCCGGGTCAAGCAGAAACAGCCTCAGGCTTATCTCGATACCGCCGGCACAGATGAGTGCCTGCTTGAACGCACGCTGGTCGATGCAAACGAGGTGGGGTTTGAGTTTATGCTTAATGCGATGCGTCTGCTCGATGGTGTCCCCACCCCTTTATTTCAGCAGCATACCGGCGTGCCGATATCGCAAATCAAAAAACCTTTGTCACAGGTAGAGTCGCTGGGGCTCATTGAACATAATATTCACCGCCTGCGGCCTACCGAAAAAGGGCAGCGTTACCTGAACACGCTGATTGAGCAATTTCTGAGTGCGTAGTATTCTGTTGTTACTCACTCAAGGAGCGTATCGATGCGGAACATCAGCCTAGTGCTTGCAGTTTTTATTCTGAGCCTGACGGCGGTGCAGGCAGAAGTCATTTCCATAGCCGACCCACGCTATGATGTGCCCAACAGCAGTACCGGTATCCCGCGTCCGACACAGGGTATGAATATGACTCAGGTTGAACAGGCATTCGGTGCGCCTGAAACCAAAGTGCCTGCGGTCGGTGAGCCACCTATCAGCCGCTGGATTTACGGTGAATTTGAAGTCTTTTTCGAATACGACAAAGTAATTCACTCGGTCGTCAGACGTTCAGAGCAACCCTAACCCCTTGTGCTAGTCCGATCGGTTAACGTTTCCCAGCCGAAACAGGTTCAGTACAAAAACAAAACCGTCGCGACCGGTATCTTCAAGCAACCGGTATCCGGACGTATTTCTGTCAATCCGTTTAATCTTGATGGGGACCAGCAGGTTGACCGGATCAATCATGGCGGTGAACACAAAGCTGTATACGGCTTTGCTGCCGAGCACTATTCATTCTGGCAACAAAAACTGGGGCTGGCAGCACTGCCCTTTGGCAAGTTTGGCGAGAACCTGACGATCGAGGGACTGGACGAGGCAAGTCTGTGTATTGGTGATCGCCTGAAAGTAGGTGACTGCGTGCTGGAAATCTCTCAGCCCAGGGTCCCCTGCTTTAAACTGGGCATGACTTTCAAGCGCGATGACATGCCAAGGCTGTTTGTCGCCCATGCCGCGACCGGCATTTATTTCCGGGTTATTCAGACAGGTTCAGTGGCTGCAGGTGATAAGGTCAGCGTTGCTGAGCCTCATCCTGCTCAACTCAGCGTACAGCGTTTGTTTCGTGCTTATTTCGACAAATCGCTGCCTGACAACGAAAAAACGCCTGTATTAGAACAGGCGTTGGAAATCGATGCGCTCTCAGCAGAATGGCGTGAAAAACTGGATAAACGACTGGCTCAGTCCTGAGACGGTTCCGACTCAATGCCAAGAAAGCGTCGTAACGCCCATCGGGGCAATGTGCCCACACGGGCATGATGCAAAGAGTCGGATTCGATGACAATAAGCACCAGCACCGACACCAGCGTAGGCAGAAGACTCAGTCCACCGACCATGCCGTAGACGGCTTCCTTCATCATGCCCAGGTAGGTTTTACCCAGCCAGCCCAGTACGGCTACGCTGGTAACCACCAGCAGTACCATGAAAAATATCTTGCTCCAGCGCCGCGCCACTTGCCAGTGCGCCCAGACAAACTCACTGTCTTCACGACGGATATGGCCGGAGCGGTAATAGGTATAACCCAATGCCGCAAAGGACAAGAGCGGCACCAGAATCAGATATTTAATATAAGCCGGACCGAAAGTCGAGATCGCAGTAAAGATCAGAATATGATTACCGATCAGATTACTCAGGAAAATATCATGTGGCCGCTTGGCCAGCAGTCTCTCTCTCTCATTTGGATCCGGCAAATTACTCATAGGCTTACTGTGCCATATTCTGGATAATCGCGTCACGCACTGATTCAAGATTTGCATCAACGGTCACGACCGCCGAGGTGCTCTGCTTGATAGCAGTGTCTGGATCCTTCAGACCATGACCGGTCAGGGTACAGACGATGGTACTGCCCTCCGGAATCTTGCCGGATTTCACATCGCGTAAGGCACCAGCCAGTGAGGTTGCTGAAGCCGGTTCACAGAACACACCTTCTTTTTCTGCCAGCAGTTTCTGCGCTGCCAGGATTTCCTCATCACTGCACTCGTCGAACCAGCCGCCGGATTCCTCTTTGACCTGCCAGGCTTTATCCCAGCTCTGCGGATGACCGATACGGATCGCGGTCGCGACAGTTTCCGGATCATCGACCATATGACCGCGCATAAACGGCGCACTACCGGATGCCTGGTAGCCAATCATCTTCGGACGGTTACCGACAATGGCACCCCCCGCGTATTTACACTTACCATCGCAATAGGCGCAGGCATCAGTCACATGATCACCGGAATCGCAGGAATACTCACAGTAACCAATCCAATGTGCGGTGATATTACCGGCATTACCCACCGGCAGGCAGTGGTAATCAGGGGCACGGCCCAGTTCTTCAACAATTTCAAATGCGGCCGTTTTCTGCCCCTGCAGCCGGTAAGGGTTAATCGAATTAACAATAGTCACAGGTGCATGATTGGCGACTTCCTTAACCAGACGCATGCCTTCGTCAAAATTACCTTTGATCTGAATCACGGTAGCGCCGTGCATCATTGCCTGGGCCAGTTTGCCCTGGGCGATTTTGCCGTCAGGAATCAGGACGAATGCCGCGATACCGGCACGCGCCGCGTAGGCTGCTGCCGCTGCTGAGGTATTACCGGTCGAAGCGCAGATGATTGCTTTGCTGCCTTCTTCGACGGCTTTGGTCACCGCCATGGTCATGCCACGGTCCTTGAATGAGCCGGTCGGGTTCAGGCCCTCGTATTTGACATAGATATCGACATCCTTACCCAGCTCCTTGGCAATATGGTTGAGCTTGATAAGCGGTGTATTCCCTTCGCCCAGGCTAATCAGGCGAGTGTCGTCATTGACCGGCAGCCGATCGCGATAGCGTTCAATCAGTCCAGTGTAACGGGGGCGAAATGACATAGTGTTTTCCTCTAAACTAAATTCGGTGGGCAGGCCTTGATCAGCCGCCCAGAGATTCCATGCGGATGCGCATGATGGAATCAGGCACGGTATCCAGCGCTTCAATCTGACTGATAGCGCGGTCCATGTTTTTCTCGACCACAGCCTGGGTCAACATGATGATGGGCACCATGCCTTCATGTTCTTCCGGTTGTTTCTGCAGAATGGCTTCGATATTAATACCCTCTTCACTCAGAATACGGGTGATATCGGCCAGCACGCCCGGTTTATCCAGGGTGTGGATTCGCAGATAGTAAGATGTGACCACTTCGCTCATCGGCAGAATCGGGGTATCTTTCAGTGCATCGGGTTGGAACGCCAGATGCGGTACCCGGTTCTCCGGATCGGTAGTCAGGGCGCGGACAATATCGACAATATCTGCCACCACGGCAGATGCGGTGGCATCAGCGCCGGCACCGGCCCCGTAATACAGCGTAGGTCCGACCGCGTCACCTTTTACGACAACGGCATTCATTACCCCGTTCACATTGGCGATCAGACGACGCTGCGGAATCAGGGTGGGATGCACACGCAATTCAACACCCGAAGCAGTTTTCTTGGCAATGCCCAGATGCTTGATGCGGTAGCCGAGTTCGGCAGCATACTGCACATCTTCCTGCGAAATCTTGCTGATGCCTTCGGTATAGCACTTGTAATACTGCAGCGGGATACCGAATGCGATGGAAGCCATGATGGTCAGTTTGTGGGCGGCATCGATACCTTCAATATCAAAGGTCGGATCGGCTTCGGCATAACCCAGCGCCTGAGCTTCTGCCAGCACGTCGGCAAAGTCGCGGCCTTTTTCGCGCATCTCGGTGAGTATGAAGTTACCGGTGCCGTTGATAATTCCGGCCAGCCACTCGATACGATTACCCGCCAGGCCTTCACGCATGGCCTTGATAATAGGAATTCCACCGGCAACGGCGGCTTCAAAGGCAATTGTCACGCCTTTTTTCTGTGCCAGTTCAAACAGCTCGTTACCATGCATCGCGATCAGTGCCTTATTGGCCGTGACAACATGCTTGCCGTTCTCAATGGCTTTGACCACCAGATCCTTGGCAATGCCGGTACCGCCGATAAGTTCTACAACGATCTGAATATCGGGATCATTGATGACCTCAAAGGCATCATCCGTCAGGTTGATGTTTGAGGTATCACAACTCTTGGGTTTATCCAGGTCACGATCAGCAACGCGATAAATTTCAATATCACGGCCGGCGCGACGGCTGATTTCTCTTGAGTTGCGGGTCAGCACATTGACGGTACCACCACCGACGGTGCC
This sequence comes from Methylophaga sp., assembly GCF_009711715.1. Lineage (GTDB taxonomy): Bacteria > Pseudomonadota > Gammaproteobacteria > Nitrosococcales > Methylophagaceae > Methylophaga. Next base: position 165,642 of record NZ_VENF01000005.1, read on the forward strand.
CAACCCCAGGATTCCGATTTTTACTGATTGCACACAGCCCCCTTAAGCTTTTCTCATCATGTCACGGATCCCACGGATCGCCTGACGTGTACGATGTTCATTTTCAATCAAGCCGAAGCGAACATATTCATCGCCGTATTCGCCGAAACCGATACCGGGTGATACAGCGACTTTCGCTTCCTTGAGCAATTTTTTACTGAATTCCAGTGAGCCCATCTCGCGATAGCGTTCCGGAATCCGGGCCCAGACAAACATGGTGGCTTTGGGTTTTTCTACCTGCCAACCAATGGCATTAAGCCCTTCACACAGCACATCCCGGCGGCTCTTATAAGTGGCCACGATTTCATCTACACAGTCCTGCGGTCCTTCCAGCGCGGTAATCGCAGCTACCTGTATCGGTGTAAACATGCCGTAATCGAGATAGGACTTCATTCTGGCCAGCGCCGCTACCAATGTCGGGTTACCGGACATAAAGCCCACCCGCCAGCCGGGCATATTATAAGTCTTCGACAAGGTATAAAACTCCACTGCCACTTCCTTGGCGCCCGGCACCTGCAGGATCGACGGCGCCTTGTACCCGTCAAAGCAGATTTCGCCATAGGCCAGATCATGCACGACCCAGATTTGATGCTCCTTGGCAAAAGCAACGATACGCTCGAAGAATTCCAGATCAACGCATTGCGTGGTCGGATTGCCCGGGAAGTTCAATACCAGCATCTTGGGTTTGGGCCAGGAATCCTTGACCGACTTTTCCAGTTCGGCAAAGAAATCGACATCCGGCGTTAATGGCACATGCCGGATATCCGCGCCGGCAATCACAAAGCCATAAGGATGGATCGGGTAAGCCGGGTTGGGCACCATCACCGCATCGCCGGGCCCCATTGTCGCCAGCGCCAGATGCGCCAGGCCTTCCTTGGAGCCGATAGTGACAATACATTCACTGTCCGGGTCGAGGTCGACGTCGAACTTGCGTTTATACCAATCGCAACAGGCTTTACGCAGACGGGGAATTCCCCTGGAAACCGAATAACGGTGGGTATCCGGTCGCTGTGCCGCCTCAACCAGCTTTTCAACGATATGAGCCGGCGCCGGTTTGTCCGGGTTACCCATACCAAAGTCGATAATATCCTCACCTCGCGCACGTGCTTTTGCTTTCAAATCATTTACAATGTTGAAAACATAGGGCGGAAGGCGTTTGATTCTAGGAAACTCGTCGTTCAACTGAATACCTGCGATTAGCTAAAACTGTCGGCAAACTAAGCAAAATAACTGAAATTCATCAACACTTCAAATTCATTTATCAGAAGCGAAACCTATGAGCGAACAAGACGTATTTTACAACACTATCCTGGAGGAAATGGACAGCGGCAAGCTTGTGCTGCCAACCCTTCCCGAAGTCGCCCTGCAAGTTCGGGAAGTGGTCGATGACCCCGAAGCAACCGCCAAACAACTGGCCGATATCATCACCACTGATGCTGCATTGTCAGCCCGCTTGCTGAAAGTCGCCAACAGCCCGCTATACCGTGGCCGGGTCTCTATCGACAGTGTACAGATGGCGGTTTCCCGCCTGGGCTTGTCCATGGTCCGTAATCTGGTGACCAGTCTGGTGATGGAACAAATGTTCCAGGCCACCAATAACCGTCTGGATAAACGTCTGCGAGCGCTGTGGGAACAAAGTACCAAAGTCGCTGCGGCTTCACAGGTTATGGCTGGCAAGCTGTCCGGTATCAGAACCGATGAAGCCATGCTGGCCGGACTGATTCACGCTATCGGTGTGCTGCCCATCCTGATGAAGGCCGATGAAGATGGCGATCTTATCAGAGACAGTAAAAAACTGGATCAATTGATTGATAATATTTATCCGCGCCTGGGCGCTGCCATTCTGCAGAAATGGGAATTTCCGGACAACCTCGTGGCCGTGGCCCGCGAACATACGAACCTCAACCGCAACAGCGGCGATAACGGTCCGGATCTGGTCGATGTGGTGCAGGTCGCGCTGCTGCAGAGTTATAACGGCACTGACAAAGCGATTGACCCGCTGACCCTGAATGAAGTCATCTCATTCAAACAGGTCGGTGCCGATACCGGTTTCAGTGTGGAAGAACTCGACGAGGACAGTGAGGAATACCGTGAGGCGCTGGCGCTGTTTAATATGGCCTGATTCGCGAACTAGCATACCGTCAACCTGAGAAACCCGGCCTTGCCGGGTTTTTTATATCGCCCGGGGCAAGGAGATGCCGGCGGCGCTTTTCTATGCTGTGAAACAGACCCGCCATGAACAAAATGCCCGTTTTTGTTGCCTATGACAGTGAAAGCTGAAAAATCGAGGAGTGATCAATGAGAATAGGCTATGCGAGAGAGAGCCGGCATGGTCAGCCGCTACAGGTGCAAATCGACAAACTAAAAGACTGTGACACCGTGTTCAAGGAAAAAGCGGGCAACGGCGATCAGCAGAAAACACTCGACGCCTGCCTTGATGCCCTTCATCACGGCGACATTCTGGTTGTGACCCGGCTCGATCGTCTGGCCGACAACACACTCAGCCTGGCTCGGATAGCAGAAAGACTGCGTAGACAAGGCATCGATTTAGTGGTGAGGGATCAGGACATCGATACCAGTAAAGACAGCAACGACGCGGCACTGAAAGTGATGGCAGCAATCGCTGATATCAAACAGTCAGACACAGAGCAGCACACAGCTACAGTCACCCCTATCCAGCGAGGCAAGGCGCTGGACACCCACACCGGCGTTCAACTGTCTAAAGAACAGATTGCGGAAATGCAGTACCGGATAGCTTGCGGTGAGGAGGTATCCGAACTCTGTGATGAATATAACATCAGCATTCCGACCTTTTATCATCTGACCGATTAAATGGCAGAGCCAGACACGGTGGCAAGCCAGCTGGTTTTTTCAGCCTGCAGCCTGTAATTTATGTTGAAGATTCACCCACCAGGGCTGTCACTGATTAAGATGCCGAGTTTTTTCGTTTTTATGTCACCTTGTCGCTTTCTGCCACTGCTGTTGCTGCTGGCTTTGCTGTCAGGCTGTGGCAGTAGTCCCAAAATTACCTCACCGGTTTTCGAGCCTGAAGTGCTACCGGCCTCGCCGGACACTGACGTTACGCTGTCACGACTTTATCAGCAGCATGCGGACTGGCGCGGAACGCCCTACCGTCTTGGCGGGCAGAGTCGTCACGGCATCGACTGCTCCGCCTTTGTGCAACAGACTTATCAGGACCTGTTCGGTCTCAGGCTGCCAAGAACCACCTCTCAGCAGATCCGGGCGGGGCAGGCAATCAACAAAACCGATTTGCAGCCTGGTGATCTGGTGTTTTTCCGTAATGGCAATCATGTCGGCATCTACCTGGAGGATGACCGTTTCCTGCACGCCTCCACCCGCCTCGGTGTCACCATTTCCAGTATGAATAACATCTACTGGTCCCGGAAATACTGGCGCTCAATTCGCGTTCGTCCCCAATAAACGTTGTTTCAGGGCTGTTCCTGGGACAGGCTGTAGGTCGTTTTCGATACGCTCAATGACAAAGCAACAGGCTCAGGCGTATCGATAGTGACCACAACAGGAATCAACGGATAAAGTGTGGTTTCATGCTTTTGTCGGAAGAACTTCTGATTTCTCAGCACCAGCCGGTAAACCCCGCGATGTTCCCTGCCTGGCAGGAAACCGGTTATCTCACCCTGTTTGTCAGTGACCTGACTATCCACCAAGCGCCAGGTCGATCGGGTTTCACTGAACTGAAACAACACCACCTGCATGCCCTCGGCTGGCTGATTCAGTTCAGCGTCAATGACGCTGAGCGACAAATGGTAGTCCGGCTCCTGAGCCAGCAGCCGGAGTGGTGAAAGCAAAGCGCACAAAAACAGCAGTTGTATCAGCTGTGGGCGGTACATTACTCCGACCTGTAAATCGTTTCATACTCTGGATTTTCCAATCGCGGATCACCGGCATCAACGCACTGGAATGTAATGTCATAGCGATAACGTACCTGGTGTTGTTTGAAAATTTTGGTCACCAGCAAAGATTTGTTCATTTCTTTGCAATGATGCTCGGCAAGCCCCAGAGCCGTACCTTTGGCCGTAGTGTCATCCAGATCATCGACCGTAATGGTATAGGTATCCCCACCCAGCGTGCGAACACCGGAGGTTTTCACACCACAGGCACTGACAGCCAACATCGCCAGCAAAGTGGCGGATACAGCAATCGTTTTCATTGAAATTCCTCAACTAAAAGCCGCCTGGCGGCAGCACAATGACTCGCTGTTATTATCATTGTTAGTACTGACGGCCACAATGGTTTTTAGTGTGACTCAGTGAAAGAAAATCACGGTCACCCCGGCAGCGTAACTTACCAGTACCAGCGTCCCTTCAAAACCGATATTACCCAGTCCATGCCGTTCCCGACGCAGCAGTCCCAGCAGCAAAATACCGGTCAGCAGAATAGTGAGTGCCATCCAGAAACCCAGCGTTGCCGACACCGCCTGGTAAATGGAGCCGGGCCGGTAAGCCATATCAGAAAGGACCAGAAACAGCACATCGAAGGTATTACCACCAATAATATCTCCCACAGCCAGCGCCAGCGCACCACGTCGCACTGCAGCAATAGCAATCACCAGTTCCGGTATTGAAGTCACTACTGCCGTGAAGATAGTCCCGAACAATGTCTGACTCAAGCCTGTCCGGCGCGTGATGGCAATACCGGTTTCGGCAATCATCCAGCCGCTCAGCGCGACAGCAAGTGCCAGTAATAAGAACGGTATCCACAGAGAGAGCCCCGCCGATCTGAGCCCCGCTGAAGGTGGTGGCGGTCTCTCTGCCCGGGTATCACTGGTTTTACGCGGCGACCACATCGGCATCTTGTGAGACTGACGCAGTAAACGGAGACCAAACAGATAAGCAGCCAGAATGACGAATGACAACACATCAACCGACCAGATGGTTACCCCTGGCCCGGCCATCGCCAGCATTGGCAGCGACAGCATGACCACCAGCAACACGCCCTGCATCAGGTTTTCCTCCGATGCCGCCGCATGCTCCAGATTGGCTTTGCGGTAGAGCATATCGGCAATCACCAGAAATGTGGTCTGTGCCGCGATACCGCCAATCGCATTACCAAAGGCCAGTTCTGCCGCGCCTTCCCAGGCGGAGGTGATCGAGGTGATAGTCCCTGCCAGCGAGGTGATAATGCCGAGAAATACAGCGCCTAAAATGGCCTGTCCCAGGCCGGTGAGATGCGCTAACTGCTCAGCCCGTTCTGTCAGCCAGACACCGCATACACCGACCACTGCGCCGGCCACGAGAAAGAGGGCAATGTTGATTCCTAAACTGAGGTCGACAAACATGTGACTCCGGTTTGGGTTGGGGTTTTGCTTTCTATCCTAGCGGTTGGGGTTGGGGGTTGTCATTGTTGGCCTTTTTTATGCCAATTTAATACTCTATAGAAACGACTAATGATCGGTTTCAATTCAAAGTATTGATTTCGCCTTGAGGGCGAGTCAGGGAAATGCGTGCCCATTTCCCTAACAACCCTAGGGCACCCCAATGTGCTGGCCTGCGGCTCCACTCGTCATAGCATTGATTCAGGCGGTCGGCTAAAACTCGCTACGCTCAAACACTAGCCGCCCTCAGACCTGAATAAATACTATTCCTCGCCAGCACAAACGGGGAATAAAGGGATTAGCTCAAAGCATGTTTGCCCCCCTCGCCCTCGCCCTCGAAGGGAGAGGGCTGGGGTGAGGGTGTCCCGCCCTTTTGCGTAGCCGAGCATCGCAGCCGTGGCTGGATCAGCGCGAGCGCATGTCTGAGCGTAGCGAGTTCGCGAGTGCCCAGTCACGGCGAGAAGCGCAGGGAACCCGCAGGGCAAGCAAGAGGCTGCCCTTTTGTTTGGTTCGTTTATTTTGGGCAAGCAAAATAAATGAACTCGGGCTTTAGTCCGAAAGTATCAAGCTTTAACAGTAGACATGTTAAACCGACAGCTCTGAAATAGCAGAATCTATCATTTCAAGTAAACCTGTAACGGTGGCTCTAGTTAAATGGCCTTTTGATGATGCGGTATCAATGTTCTTTTTGTAGTGGTCGAGCAATTCAATAACGGCTGAATTATCAGCCTTGGGCAGAGCTAATAAAACTAGGTTGGGAAATACTAACTCGCACATTAACTCGAAATAATGACCTACTTCAGCAATTGATGTTTGTTCAAAAACTATCTTTTGTTTAGGGTTAAGAGTATTTTCATTGCGCTCATCAGCAATACGAACCAAATCTCTTTTCAGACTCTCTAAAAACTGCTTCAGGGCTTTCTTTATTTGCTTCCTTTTTGCCTTATCGTCCCAATATTTCCATAAACGCCCGCCAAACAAAGCAACGAGGACAGCTGATAACAAAAGTAAATCTTGTATATCAATAGGCGTCCATTCGAATATGGTCAAGCAATTTGAATCTATTTTTCCTGGCATGCCGAGTACGTCCGTTAGATTTTAGGCCATGGATTAAAATATCTAGCAACATCATAAAACGGCAAGCTTGGTGGGTGAGTTACTCACCCACCAACTATAAAAGTTTTATTCCGGCCGCATATGCGGGAAAAGCAGAACATCCCGAATTGACGGCGAATCCGTCAACAGCATAACCAGACGATCAATCCCGATCCCCTCACCCGCGGTCGGCGGCATGCCATATTCCAGAGCGCGGATATAATCCGCATCAAAATGCATTGCCTCATCATCACCGGCATCTTTCTCGGCGACCTGGGCCTGGAAGCGCTCTGCCTGATCTTCGGCGTCATTGAGCTCGGAGAAGCCGTTGGCAATTTCTCGACCACCGACAAAGAATTCAAAGCGCTCGGTAACAAACGGGTCGTCATCGCTGCGGCGTGCCAGCGGAGAGACTTCGGTCGGGTAAGCGGTGATGAAGGTCGGGTCCATCAGGCGATGTTCTACGGTTTTCTCAAAGATCTCGATTTGTACTTTACCGAGGCCGTAGTTTTCCTTGATCGGGATATCGAGACCGGCGGCGATTTCACGGGCCGCTTCAATCGTTTCCAGCTGTTCCGGTTTGATGCCCGGATTGAAATGCAGGATCGATTCCTTGACGGTCATCCGCGTAAACGGCTTGCCAAAGTCGATATCAAGACCCTGGTAGTGCACTTCCGAGGTGCCCAGTACATCCTGGGTGACGCTGCGAAGCATGTCCTCGGTCAGATCCATCAGATCGTTGTGGTTGGCATAGGCCTGGTAGAACTCGACCATGGTAAATTCCGGGTTGTGACGGGTAGACAGCCCCTCATTACGGAAATTACGGTTGATTTCAAACACCCGTTCAAAGCCACCGACAATCAGACGTTTGAGATAGAGTTCAGGCGCAATACGCAGGAACAGGTCCATATCGAGCGCATTGTGATAAGTCGTGAAAGGACGCGCGGTAGCGCCGCCCGGAATCGCCTGCATCATCGGCGTTTCGACTTCCAGATAATCCTTGCTCATCAGATAGCGGCGAACGCCATCAATAATGCGTGTGCGCAGACGGAATACATCCCGGCTGGCTTCATTCATGATGAGATCAACGTAACGCTGACGGTAACGGGTTTCCTGATCTGACAGGCCGTGGAATTTTTCCGGCAACGGACGCAGGGATTTGGTCAGCAGGCGGATATTATCGACCAGTACGGACAGTTCGCCTTTCTGGGTACGGAACATCACCCCTTCCGCCGCGATAATGTCGCCCAGATCCCAGCGTTTAAACTGTGCATAAACGCCTTCAGGCAAGTCGTCACGTTTAACGTAAAGCTGCATATCGCCCGACATATCACGGATATTGGCAAAGCTGGCTTTACCCATCACACGCTTGGTCATCATGCGGCCGGCGATACTGACACGACGCGGGTTTTCAGCCAGTTGTTCGGCGCTCCAGTCAGCATACTCTGTGCTGAGTTCAGCATTCATGACATTACGACGGAAGTCGTTAGGGAAGGGATTGCCCTGTTGCCGCAGTTCGGCCAGTTTTTCGCGACGCTGCGCGATCAGGCGGTTTTCGTCCAGTTCTGTTCCGGTTTCGGTTTCGTTGCTCATGCTTATAATCCTGATTTCAGCGACGCTTCTATAAATTGGTCCAAATCGCCATCGAGCACGGCCTGGGTGTTGCCGGTCTCAACATGGGTACGCAGATCTTTAATCCGCGATTGATCGAGGACATAGGATCGGATTTGATTACCCCAGCCAATATCCGACTTAGATTCTTCCGCGGCCTGTTTGACTTCATTCTGCTTCATCAACTCCAGCTCGTAGAGCTTGGCACGCAGCTGATTCATGGCGCGGTCACGGTTCTGATGCTGACTGCGCTCGGTCTGGCACTGCACCACGGTATTGGTCGGTACGTGGGTGATACGCACTGCCGAGTCGGTGGTGTTAACGTGCTGACCGCCGGCACCGCTGGAGCGGTAGGTATCGACACGCAGATCCGCCGGGTTGATCTCGATTTCAATGGTGTCATCGACTTCGGGATAGACAAACACGGAAGCAAATGAGGTATGGCGACGGGCACCGGAATCGAACGGAGATTTACGCACCAGACGGTGCACACCGGTCTCGGTACGCAGCATACCGAAAGCATATTCGCCCTCAAACCGCACGGTGGCACTTTTGATTCCGGCAACCTCACCGGCTGAGACTTCCATCAACTCGACTTTGTAGTCATGGTCCTCACCCCAGCGCAGGTACATGCGCAGCAGGATATTGGCCCAGTCCTGTGCTTCGGTACCACCAGAGCCGGACTGGATATCCAGATAGGCACTGTTTTTATCCAACTCACCGGAGAACATGCGCTGGAACTCGAGTTTTTCCAGGCCTTTTTCCAGTTCATCCAGATCGGCAATCACCGCATCAAAGGTATCCTGATCCTTTTCCTCAGCGGCCAGCTCCAGCAAGTCCTGGGCATCATTGAGAATATCGCGGTGCTTTGACAGCGTGGTGACGATTTTTTCCAGGCTGGCCCTTTCCTGACCCAGTTTCTGAGCCCGTTCGGGATCATCCCAGACGCCGGGAGATTCCAGCTCGCGACTGACTTCGATTAAGCGTTCAGACTTTTCATCGAAGTCAAAGATACCCCCTAAGATCGTCACTGCGATCACGAAGGTCTTTAATACGTTGTAATGGCGCGCCTAGTTCCAAGGTTAACCTCTGATATTGAATAAAAAATGAAACGCCGGATAAAAACCGGCAAAACGCTATATTGTAACGGATTAATCGCGTTTTTTGTGGTTCAGCGCTTGGGCAGGAAACGCATCGGGTCGACCGGCTTGCCATTACGGCGAATTTCAAAATGCAACTGATCGCGCTGGGTGCCGGTTCTGCCCATCATGGCGATTTTCTGACCGCTTTTGACGACTTCCCCCTCTTTCACCAGCAAGCGGTCACTGTGTGCATAGGCACTGAGATATACGTCATTATGTTTGATGATCAGCAAATTGCCATAGCGGGGCAGACTGTTGCCACTATAGACCACCTTGCCTGAAGCCGCTGCATACACTGGCTGACCCGACTTGCCGGCAATATCGATACCCTTGCGGCCCGGGCTGCTGTTGGAATAAGTCGAGACTACCCTGCCCTCCGTGGGCCAGCGCCATTGCAGATTCTGGCTGCCGACAAAGGGTTCTTGTGATGGTTTAGCTTGTGGCTTGCTGGCTGTCGTGGTTTTCGGCGGAGGGGCAGGCACCGGTTTTGACTGCGGCGGCGGACTGGGTTTGACCGGCTGGGTTTGGGTCGGCTGCGTGTTACCCGGGCGTTGCGCCGTCGTTGTGCGGTTGGTCGATTTGAAACGGATTTTCTGGCCGACATAAATAGTATAAGGCGGACCGATATTATTGATTCGGGCGACATCCTTGTAATCCATCCCGTAGCGCCAGCTGATGGAATATAAGGTATCGCCCTTCTGGACCGTGTAATAAGCAGGAGGCGTTGAGATTTTGCGCTGACTGCGATCGTCGCTGTAGGAACCCACCGGGGCGACAGCGCGACCACCGCCGCCACAGGCGGTCACAATGAACATCAGCAGTAGCGGCAGAATCCATTTCATCTCTATGCAAATATCAGGTAAGCGATCACCAAAATCAATACCGTCAGCCAGCCCAGTCTATCTACCCACAGATGCAGACTGGCCTCCAATTCCGGTCCGCCCCAGCGCATCAGACCCGCGACCAGAAAAAACCGCATGCCACGACCTATCAGCGAACCAATAACAAAAGGCAACAACAACATGTTGGCAGCCCCGGCAGCGATAGTAAAAATTTTATAGGGGATAGGGGTAAAACCGGCAAGAAAAATCGCCCAGAATCCCCACTGATCAAACCATGCCGAAGCTTGCTGGTAAGCATGCATATAGTCCAGTGAAATCAGCCAGGGCTCAGCCAGTTGAAAAGCAAACAAGCCTATTGCGTAACCGAACAGGCCACCAAGCACAGAAGCGGCCGTGGTCAGCCCAGCATAAAACCAGGCGCGATCCGGTCGGGCCAGGCTCATCGGCGCCAGCATGACATCTGGCGGAATCAGAAAAAAGGACGATTCGCTAAAACTGACCAGGGCCAGCCAGTAGGTCGCGTATTTGTGACGGGCCCAGACCATGACCCGGGCATAAAGGCCGGAAAAAAGGCGCATCAGATCTGACCGCTCAACAGCGGCACAAAGCTCACCGGATCCAGTTCGGTTTCCTCATAACGATCTCCGACACGATCGATGACTCGCAGTGATTGTCCCATACTGCCTCCAACCGGGATCACCAGTCGGCCACCCGGTGCCAGTTGCTTAAGCAGTTCGTGTGGTACCTGCTCAGGGGCGCAGGTGACGATGATGCCGTCATAAGGGGCATACCACTCCCAGCCCCAATTGCCATCACTGTGTTTAAGCTTGATATTATTCAGTTTAAGCTGGTAGAACCGTTCTCGAGCCTGATTCTGCAGCGGCGAAATGCGTTCAACACTGAACACACGGTCTACTAGTTTAGACAGCACGGCTGTTTGATAACCTGAACCTGTGCCAACTTCCAGCACTTTTTCGCGTTGACCGGCCCCCGACAGCAGGATTTCCGTCATTTTGGCGACAATATAAGGCTGAGAAATTGTCTGACCATGACCGATGGGCAGTGCCGTGTCTTCATAAGCGCGACTAGCAAGGGCTTCATCAACGAAAAGATGTCGTGGCATTTCGCGGATCACAGCCAGTACTTCCGGATTGGCAATGCCACGTTCCTGCAACCGGGCTACCAGCCGGTCGCGGGTACGTTGTGATGTCATGCCTATACCGCGGTAATCCGTGTTCATATCAGCAATCTTTGAGCCACCGGGCAACACCGTCAATGGCATCATAGCGAGTCAGATCAATTTGCAGCGGCGTCACAGAAACCGCCCCACGTCGTATCGCATCAAAATCAGTACCGGGACCGGCGTCTTCCTCACTGCCGGCAGGACCAATCCAGTACATCGGGCGTCCGCGCGGGTCGAACTCCTTGATCACGGGTTCTGCTTTATGACGATGACCCAGCCGGGTGCTCTCAATACCGGTGATTTGATCAATCGGTAAATCAGGGACATTCACATTGAGGATAGTGTCAGCGGGCAGCGAGGATTCTTTGAGCCGGGAAACCAGCTTCTGCGCAACCCAGGCCGCGGTCTCATAATGCGTGCCGGTGTGTGAGGTCAGCGAAATAGCGATGGCCGGCAATCCCAGAAATCGACCTTCCATGGCAGCGGCAACCGTACCGGAATAAAGCACATCATCACCGAGATTGGCGCCGGCATTGATGCCGGAAACCACCATGTCGGGATCATCTTCCAGTAAACCGGTAATCGCCAGATGGACACAATCGGTCGGTGTGCCTTCAACGCGGTAGACGCCGTCTTCCTGCTTCTCAAGTCGGAGCGGGTTTTCCAGCGTCAGAGAGTTACTGGCACCGCTGCGATTTCTGTCGGGTGCCACGACGGTAATCTCGCCAAAACTGCCTAGTGCATCGGCCAGAGTGCGAATGCCCTGAGACATGTAACCGTCATCATTGCTGATCAGGATTTTCATTATCATTATAGCCTGTTGGGAGCTTTAAAAATACGCTCCATATCTTAGCAAGAATGTGAACTGCTAGTTAAAAAAAAGGCATCTCAGGATGCCTTTTTTTGATGAAAATACCGCCTAGAGCAGTACATTTTTTGACTGGCCGCCACCGTAACTGTAGAACTGCATCGGTTCACCACCCGGTGTGATTTTGACCGCGCAATACTTGAATTCGGGGATCTTGGCAGCGGGATCCAATGCCGGATTAGACAGTTTATTAACCGCGGCTTCGTAATAGCAGAAAGCCATAAACACTGCCCCGGTCGGTACGCCCATATCGGCACGTGCAATCACCGAAACACTGCCACGGCGAGTGGAAAGGGTAATCAGTTCCCCCGGTTTTACCCCCATTTCGTCCAGTGTAATCGGGTTTACTGTCGCCACAGCTTCAGGCTCCAGGGCATCCAGCACATTGGAGCGACGGGTCATAGAACCGGTATGCCAGTGTTCCAGCATCCGGCCGGTAATCAGCACAAAAGGATACTCGTCATCCGGTCTTTCATCCGGCGGTATGATATCCGCCGGCACGAATTTGCCACGACCTGTCTGAGTCGGGAAAGCGCGGGTGAAAATCACCGGATCGCCTGGGTCGCCCTCTTCCAGGCAGGGGTAAACGACACCACTGTCACGTTCCAGACGCTCCCAGGTAATACCCGCCATAGACGGTACCGCTTTGCGAATTTCAGCGAACACATCTGCCGGCCCGTTATAATGCCAGTCAAGCCCCATACGGTTGGCAATTTCCTGGATAATCCACAGATCCTGACGTGCATCACCCGGCGGATCAATAGCTTGACGGCCAAGCTGTACCCAACGGTCTGTATTGGTGAAGGTACCGGTTTTTTCCGGGAAGGCGGAAGCCGGCAGAACCACGTCGGCGAGGTAAGCCGTTTCAGTCAGGAACAGATCCTGAACCACAAGATGTTTGAGCTCTGACAGCGCCTGACGGGCATGATTTACATCAGGGTCCGACATCGCCGGGTTTTCCCCCATGATATACATACCATGCAATTTACCGGCATGAATCGCATCCATGATTTCCACGACAGTCAAACCGGCTTTGTCGCTGATTTCACCGTTCCAGAGCTGCTGCATGTTCTCACGCGCAGCCTTGTCTTCAACACGGAAATAATCCGGCAGGCACATCGGGATCAGGCCCATATCCGAGGCCCCCTGCACGTTATTCTGACCACGCAGCGGATGCAGACCTGTACCGGGTCGACCGATCTGACCGGTCATCAGCGCCAGGGAAATCAGGCAGCGGGCATTATCCGTACCATGTACGTGCTGGGAAACGCCCATACCCCACAGGATCATCGAGGCTCTGGATTTGGCGTAAAGCCTTGCCACTTCACGAAGGGTTTCTGCAGGAATACCACAGATCGACTCCATCAGTTCCGGTGTGTATTTTTCCAGATGTTTCTTCATCGCTTCAAAACCATCGGTTCTTTCAGCGATAAATTTCTCATCTACCAGCCCTTCCTCAACGATGGTATGCATCATCGCATTCAGCATCGGCACATCCGAGCCTGGCTTGAACTGGAGGTGATAGGCGGCCTCACGGCTGAGCTCGGTGCCCCGCGGATCCAACAGCACAAGCTTGGTACCCTCCCGTACGGCGTTTTTCATCCAGGTCGCACCGACCGGGTGGTTGACGGTTGGATTGGCGCCAATCAATACAATCAATTCCGCTTTTTCAACATCGGCGACCGGATTCGACACCGCACCGGAGCCGAGCGTCTCCAACAGCGCCACAACTGAAGAGGCATGACACAGACGGGTACAGTGATCGACATTATTGGTTTTGAAACCGACCCGGATCAGTTTCTGGAACAGGTAGGCTTCTTCGTTACTACCCTTGGCACTGCCGAAACCGGCCAGCGCCTGCGGGCCGTCATTTTCGCGAATATCTACCAGACCCTGGGCCGCGCGTTCCAGCGCTTCTTCCCAAGTCGCTTCGCGGAAGACCTTATTGATATCGTTCGGGTCCATTTCAAAATCGGGAGACTTGGGCGCATCGTCACGGCGAATCAGCGGCTTGGTGATCCGGTGCGGATGGTGCACATAGTCAAAACCATATCGGCCTTTGACACAGAGACGACCATGGTTGGCGGGGCCATCCCGGCCCTCGACATGGAGGATCTTGTTGTTCTTGATGTTGTATGTGAGCTGACAACCAACACCACAATAGGGACAGACCGAATCTACTTTCCGATCCGGCTCTACCATCGCCACATCATTCGCTGGCATCAGGGCCCCGGTCGGGCAGGCCTGTACACACTCACCACAGGCAACACAGGAGCTTTCTCCCATCGGATCATCAAGATCAAATACGATTTCGGTATGATGACCGCGCATTGCAAGACCGATAACATCATTATTCTGTTCATCGCGGCAGGCGCGGACACAACGTGTGCATTGAATACAGGCATCCATATTGACGGCAATCGCCGGATGCGAGAGATCGGATGTTGGCTGTTCCCGTGGTTTGAAGCGCGGTGTACTGATTTCCAGCTTGCCGGCCCAGTAATCGAGTTCAGAATGCAACGTATGCGGTTGCTCAGAGACATCTGATTTGAGTAGTTCCAGCACCATTTTCTGTGATTTCAGTGCCCGCTCGCTCTGTGACTCAACCTTCATGCCTTCCGACGGATAACGGCAGCATGACGGCGCCAGCACACGCTCGCCATCAATCTCGACCATACAGGCACGACAGTTGCCGTCCTGCCCCTGACCTTCTGAATAGCATAGGTGTGGAATTTCAACACCATGGCGCTGCGCTGCCAGCAGAATAGTTTCGCCCTCTTCGGCGAAGATCTTCTTGCCATTAAGATCGAAGGCAATCAGTTCGCTTTCAATTTCCGGGTTGATAGCCATTATTTCAACTCCTCAGGGAAGTACTTAATCACGCAGCGCAATGGATTGGGGGCTGCCTGGCCGAGACCACAAATGGAGGCATCCACCATCACTTGTGATAACTCTTCCAGTAAGTTCTGATCCCACTGTTTTTCTTTCATTAAGGTCACAGCTTTCGCTGTACCCACGCGGCAAGGTGTGCACTGACCGCAGGATTCATCTTCAAAAAACTTCATCGCATTCACCGCCAGATCGCGCGCCTTATCCTGGTCAGAGAAGACCACGACCGCGGCAGAACCGATGAAACAGCCATATTCGTTCAGTGTGTCGAAATCGAGCGGAATATCGCCCATTGAGGCGGGCAGCATGCCGCCCGAAGCACCACCCGGGAAATAACCATAAAATTCATGGCCTTCCTGCATGCCGCCGCAGTATTCATCAATCAGTTCACGCATAGTGATACCAGCCGGTGCCAGATGCACACCAGGTTTGTTGACGCGGCCACTGACCGAGAAAGAACGCAGGCCTTTACGACCATGGCGGCCATGGTCAGTCAGACACTGCGGGCCTTTTTCCAGAATATCACGGACCCAGTACAGCGATTCCATATTGTGTTCCAGTGTCGGTCTGCCGAACAGTCCGACCTGGGCTACATAAGGCGGCCGCAGACGCGGCATGCCGCGCTTGCCTTCAATCGATTCGATCATCGCCGATTCTTCACCGCAGATATAGGCACCCGCTCCGCGACGCAGATAAAGCTTGGGCATATTGGCGACCGGCGGATTGGCCACCAGCTTGGCTATCTCGACTTCCATCATCTCGCGGATGGCGGCATATTCATCGCGCAGATAGATGTAGATTTCATCAATACCCACCGCCCAGGCGGCTATCAGGCTGCCTTCCAGGAAGCAGTGTGGATCACGATCAAGGAAATATTTGTCTTTGAACGTACCGGGTTCACCTTCGTCAATATTGACTGCCATCAACTTGGGCGCTGGCTGATCCCGCACGATGCGCCATTTGCGGCCGACCGGGAAACCGGCACCGCCAAGACCACGCAGGCCGGAATCATCCATGGTATCGAGCACTTTCTCGACATCATAATGACCTTCCACGCACAGTCGGTAGGTATTGTAACCACCCTGTTCAACATATTGTTCAAAGCGAATCGGATCGATGGCTTCGGGACGGGTCTGGTTCTGTTCAACCCGTTCGGTTACACGGGCCGTATCGGCGTTTTCAACAGGATGCATACCTACCACGGCAACCGGCGCTTTATCGCAGCGGCCAATACAAGGCACACGCTGGACGCGAACATCACTGCCCAGGCCCTGTTCCAGAGAATCAATCAATTCATTAGCGCCCAGCATTTCGCAGGTCATTGAGTCGCAGACACGAACGGTTAAAGCCGGTGGCGGTGTCTGGTCTTCTTTAATCACATCGAAATGATGATAGAAGGTAGCGACTTCATAGACTTCGGCCCGGGACAGTTTCATTTCATAAGCCAGCGCCACCAGATGGGGGGCTGAAATGTATTTATAGCTGTCCTGAATTTTGTGCAGATGCTCAATGAGCAGATCTTTGCGGCGGGGTTCATCCCCCAGTAATGCCTGGACTTCAGCCAAGGCTTTGGGATCGACTTGCCTGCCTTTATTGACAGCCCGCGGCAATTTAAGCTCTTTGCCCAGCTTTTGAGCACTGATTTGCTGCCCACTCATGTAAAAAGGCCTCTCTCTGAATCTTTTATGCCATCGTTGGCTTTAGTTGTAGTTAAACAGACAAAAATTAGCATGGCTAAGTTTTGCTGTGAAGCTGCATTGGCGGCATAACTGTCCGTAAAACAGTCATTTGTCTTTTTTTGGTGCAGACAGGCACTGATTTAAGTACCAAAATCATACATTTTTCCGGCTAAATGCTTCGCAATGCGCCAACTTCAACCTAGGGGTTTTTATAAGTCATTGAAATGACTAAAAAGTAGTAGTCCGCTCAGAAAGCGGACAAAAAATTGATTTCTTTAGAGAAATAATTTGCTCAAAAGTGCATAAATGGTTGTTGACAACCAAAAATTATGCACTTTTGCGCAAATTTATTCTGACGAACGGGGGGAATCGGTATTTTTTTCGCGCATCTCCTGCAACCAGAGATCGTGGTGCTGTTCAGCCCAGGCGACATCAACCTGGCCGGTAGTCATGCCTTCCAACGCTCCTTCCGTGCCGATAGTACCAATGTAGATGTGGCCAAAGGAGAAGGCAATCAGCAACAATGCGGTAGTGAGGTGAATCACATGCGCCAGTTGAATCACCTGACGCTCCTGGCCGAAATTGGGAAAATCCAGCACCAGGCCGGAGAAACAGAGTGCTAAACCGGCGGTTGCCAAAGCCCAATACCAGACTTTTTCGCCACCATTCATACGGCCGGCAGACGGATGTTTATCCCCAACCATGCCGCCATAGGCTTTAAACCACTCCAGGTCGACCTTATTGAAAAAGTTATGCCTGAAAAATTTCACCAGGATCGCAAACAGCGCAATCATAAAAACCGGGCCCAGTGTGTTGTGCACAAACTTGGCGCCTACGGCATATAGTGAAAAGCCGGGATAGCCGAGCAGCGGAATGAGAACCGCACGACCATAGAGAATACTGAGACCAGTTATGGTCAGCAGGATAAACAGAATCGCCGTCGTCCAGTGCAGCCGGCGTTCATTGAGCGTCCAGCGTTCGACGGTTTCGCCGGTGCGTGGATGGGTCAGTTCCACCCGGCCACGCATGATGTAAAACGCCATAATCACCAGCAGCACAAAGCCCAGAAACCAACTGCCATAAGTGGCCATCGGGCCGTTGCGAACCTGCCGCCAGGTTTCTCCCGAGCCCTGAATCAGTTCATTGGCCTCCTGACCGGTGACTGCGGTGTAACCTTCGTTGCCTTGTCGCACCTGTCGCCAGGTATCAGCGCGCGGATTGGTCGGTTCCGCTGATTGTTGCTGAGACTCATTCAATCCGGTAACGATATAGCCGCTCATTGGCAACAAAACGATGACGAGCAAAATAAAAATACCGCTCCAGAGCATCATTTTCTTGCGTTTGTTCAGCGAGTCTGCCACTGCCATATCGCCTCCGCTAGCGGTCGGTCTGAACTTGTTGGAACCGTTTTGCCAGAATATCCTCACGCGCCTCATAGGATTCAACATGACTGTCCGGCTTGCCCTTATAGACACCAGGCTCATGAATGGTCACATCAGTATCTTCATAGCAGGCACTGAGTCCGAACAAAACGATAAATGGAACGATATATTTCATAGCTGTTCTTTGTAAGCAGTATCCCAGCCCCAGTTATCCGGGCGACCACCGCGGCGCACCACCCGGTTACGGAACAGGTCGGCAACAATATCGCCATCACCGGCCAGCAAGGCTTTGGTCGAGCACATCTCGGCGCAGAGTGGCAATTTTCCCTCGGCAAGGCGGTTACGACCATATTTGTCGAGTTCGGCCTGCGAGTTGTCTTCTTCCGGACCGCCGGCACAGAAAGTGCATTTATCCATCTTGCCGCGGGCACCGAAGGCGCCTTCCTGTGGATATTGCGGAGCGCCGAACGGGCAGGCATAGAAACAGTAGCCACAGCCAATGCAGATATCCTTGTCATGTAACACCACCCCTTCAGGTGTGGTGTAGAAACAATCTACCGGACAGACCGCCTGACAAGGCGCATCACTGCAATGCATGCAGGCCACCGATATCGATTTTTCATCGCCGTGATGACCATCATCAATGGTCACGACCCGGCGACGGTTAATGCCCCAGGGCACCTCATGCTCGTTTTTACAGGCAGTGACACAGGCGTTGCATTCGATACAACGTTCGGCATCACAGAGAAACTTCATTCGAGCCATGATTTGACCTCTTTACTTAAGCTGCTCTGACCCGACACAGCGAGACCTTAGTCTCCTGCATCATGGTCACGGAATCGTAGCCATAGGTGAAAACGACATTGCAGGATTCACCCAGAATATGCGGATCGGTGCCTTCCGGATACTTGTCCCGCAACACCTCACCCTGGTAGTGGCCACCGAAATGGAACGGCATGAACACCGTACCGCGTTCCACCCGTTCAGTGACGAAGGCCATCACTTTAATCGAGCCGCCCTCAGGCCCATCGACCCAGACCATATCGCCGTGTTTGACATCGGCATTATTGGCATCGGCCGGATGGAGTTCGATAAACATGTCCTGCTGCAGTTCAGCCAGCCAGGGGTTGGAACGGGTTTCATCGCCGCCACCTTCATATTCCACCAGTCGTCCACTGGTCATAATCAGCGGAAATTCCTGGCTGAAGTCCTTGGCCTGTATTGAACCATAGCGGGTGGGCAGACGATAAAAACTGCGTCGATCTTCATAGGTCGGATACTTCTCAACCAGATCCCGACGGTTGGTGTACAGCGGTTCACGGTGAATCGGGACCGGATCCGGAAACTGCCAGACAATGGCTCTGGCCTTGGCGTTACCATAGGGTGCGCAACCATGATTGATAACGACACGCTGTATCCCGCCTGACAGGTCGGTTTTCCAGTTCCTGCCCTCAGCTTCTTTTTGTTCTTCCGGCGTCAACTCATTCCACCAGCCCAATTCTTTAAGCATATCGGCAGTGAACTCGGGATAGCCGTCTTTAATCTCCGAGCCTTCGGTGTAAGAATCCTCGGCCAGCAGGTTGACGCCATCCCGTTCCACCCCGAAACGGGCGCGGAACGGCAGACCACCGTCTTTGACCGGTACCGAGGTGTCATAAAGAATCGGGCTGCCTGGATGTTTCATCTCACCGGTCCCCCAGCAAGGCCACGGCAGACCATAATATTCACCATCACAGGGACCGCCCTGTGCCCGCAGAGTGGTTTTGTCAAAGGTATGCAGATTCTCTGACTGCAGTTTCATGCGCTCCGGTGTCTGACCGGTATAACCCACTGTCCACATGCCACGGTTATATTCACGGGTAATGTCTTCAATCAGCGGTTCTTCACCGTTGACCTGAATGTGTTTGCAAAGCTTATCGGCAAAACCGAACTTCTTGGCAAACTTGTACATGATGGTGTGATCAGGCAATGACTCAAATAACGGGTCGATGATCTGATGTCGCCACTGTACCGACCGGTTGGAAGAAGTAACCGAACCATAGGTTTCAAACTGGGTACAGGCTGGCAGCAGGTAAACACCATCAGTACGGTCATTCATAACAGCAGAGACGGTAGGATAGGGATCAATAATGACCAGCATATCCAGTTTTTCCATCGCCGCTTTCATTTCCGGACCGCGAGTCTGGCTATTGGGCGCATGACCCCAAAGCACCATGGCACGGATGATTTCGTTCTGGGCGATGTTTTCCTTATCTTCCAGCACCCCGTCTATCCAGCGGGAGACCGGAATACCGTTGGTATACATCGGCGACTGACCAGCGGTGGTAGGGCCCTCTTCACCCATACCGGCTTCCGGCTCATAAACATGCTGGTCAAAGCGGTTTTTGAGCCATTCGTAATCGATATCCCATACCCGGGCCCAGTGTTTCCAGGCCCCCTCAGTCAGCCCGTAATAGCCGGGAAGACTGTGTGACAACACCCCGAAATCAGTCGCGCCCTGCACATTGTCATGGCCGCGGAAGATGTTGGTGCCGCCCCCGGAGACGCCCATATTTCCCAGCGCCAGCTGGAAGATACAGTAAGCACGGGTGTTGTTGTTACCAATTGTGTGCTGGGTTCCGCCCATGCACCAGACAAAAGTACCCGGACGATGGTCGGCCATGGTTTTGGCAGCCTTGTAGACTTCTGCTTCCTTGGCGCCGGTGACCCGCTCAACTTCAGCCGGTGTCCATTTGGCCACCTCTTTGCGGATCTCGTCCATGCCGTAAACCCGCTGGCGGATAAATTCCTTGTCTTCCCAGCCGTTGCCGAAAATATGCCAGAGCATACCCCAGACAAACGGCACATCGGTGCCGGGACGAATGCGCACAAACTGGTCCGCATGCGCTGCGGTACGCGTCATCCGGGGATCCACAACAATCAGGGGCGCGCCGCGTTCCTTACCGCGGAAAATATGCTGCAGAGAGACCGGATGTGCTTCAGCCGGGTTGGCACCAATGATGAAAATGGCCTTGGCATTGTGAATATCATTGTAGGAGTTGGTCATTGCCCCGTAGCCCCAGGTGTTGGCTACGCCGGCTACCGTCGTGGAATGACAGATCCGTGCCTGGTGATCAACATTATTGGTACCCCACAGCGCGGCAAATTTACGGAACAGATAGGACTGTTCATTGGAGTATTTGGCACTGCCCAGCCAGTAGACTGAATCAGGGCCTGACTGCTCGCGGATAGCCAGCATGCGGTCACCGACTTCTTCAATCGCCTGTTCCCAGCTTATCCGCTGCCATTTGCCATTCACTTTTTTCAGTGGATATTTGAGGCGTTTGTCACCGTGACCATGTTCACGGACCGAAGCGCCCTTGGCACAGTGAGCCCCCAGATTGAAAGGATGTTCAAAGCTGGGCTCCTGCCCGGTCCAGACCCCGTTCTGCACTTCAGCAATAACACCACAGCCGACACTGCAGTGGGTACAGACACTGCGTTTCTTGGAAATTTCACCATCCGCGTAGCTGATACGTTGTTCTTCCGACGCCTCGGCTTTTTGCATCATGGCTGGCGGCAACATCGACATAAAAGCCGCACCGCCGGCAGCAATCCCCGAGCCCTTCAGAAAAGCACGGCGATTAACCCCGTTCGATTGAGGGGAAGAAACGGATTCTCGTTTAGTCAGTTTCATAGCAGGCACTCAAGGCTTAGAAATCGGCAAGGCGGTAGTATGTTTCAACATGCTCAGTATGCTGATAGCCCTTTTGAGCGGGCGCCGGTTTGGCTTCTGAATCTGATGGCCGGGCAGTAGGTGTAGCCCGAACGACACCTGATGAAGCCGTCAAAGCGACCCCACCACCGACTGCTGATGTCAGCTTGAACAGAAAGTCCCTGCGTGAGCGACTGTCTTGCGTGCTCATAACGCCTCCGAAAACCGATTGCCGAGGTTGTTCCTCAACAGTGAATCAACGCAGACAGGGTATGCCTGCTCTTTATTAGTTTTAACTATGAGTATCGCGCAGCTAATGTGGCGTATCAAGGGTTTATTGATGAAATATGTCAATCATTACCTATTTCATCGCCTGCGCCTCAGCCTGCATGAAAATCCTGCCAAAATTGGCTAAATGGCGGTAGAAAACCGCGCTGTCAGCGGTAGCCAAATCCGCAAAAAATTGATTCGCCCAGGGAGAAATATGTCTGCTGAAGAATGTCGCGGCATCTATAACCGGCGTACCCTGCGCAGTGAGGATCATCCGCATCACATCACATTCCGCAGCAATATGATCTTCCGGCTCTTTCCTGTCCTGTTGCCGCTCCAGGCCCAGCAAAGCCAGGTCCTGACGCAATTTGGCGAGCGGTTTTTCATGCAGAAAGCCTGTCTGGTAGAAAGAACCATAGGGAATGACCTCGCCCTGGCTCAGACCGATGAAAAGATCATTAAACTCCTGTTCCGTTTCCGCTGCCTGCGCAGCCCCGGCGGCCTGTTTCAGTCCCTGCCATGCCCGGCCCATTTCGGAATCCGGATCACTTATCTCCACTCCGGCTATATTTTCCAGCAGACTCTGTGCCGGTGGCGCCGCCAGTAATGTTGCCAGCAGTGCATAATGTTGTGCCCGCCACGCATCCTGCTCCATGTCTCAGACCTTCTCTTTTGTCATGCTTGATTTATTGATTAAACATCGATTTGACCCGGCAATCTTCACACATTTTCAGCCGGTCCAGCGCCTGCCCCTGGAACATCGGATGATCCGAGAGTTTGCCTATCATGGTGTCGATCATTTTCTGGGTCGCAAACGCCTTGTTACATCGGATACAGTTGAAAACCGGCTCTTCATGTAACAAGCGCTTCTGCCTGGCTTGGTTTCTGTCGAAAACATAGCGTGGCACAAGCGCTATCGCGTCTTCCGGGCAGGCCGTCTCACACAGGCCGCATTGCACGCAGAGGTCTTCGATAAAGTGCAGCTGCGGTTGGTCGACCCCATCAACGACAGCACCGACCGGACACACAGACACACAGGACATACACAAGGTACAGGCTTGTTTGTCGACGGTAATTTCACCAAAAGCGGCGTCTGCAGACAGCGACATCAATGCTGGCTGCTGCGGTGCCTGGTGATGCAAGTGGCTCAGTGCCATGGTTGTCATCCGCCGTTTATCATTGACACCGGCAAAGCGTGCGGGCTCAATCTCAACAATCTGGGGGGACTGAGCCAAGGAAGACTGCAAGACCTCTATCTCACGGCTGTGAAAATAATCAATACGACGATCTGACAGACCCAACTCAGCCAGCATGGCATTGCTTTCCTGCATGCTGCGCTGCAATTCCTGCCAGTCATGGTCCTCATGGCTGCCCGCATCCCAGATGAGTATCCGCGACACTCCATAAGCAAAGGCGGTCAACCAGAAAGGCTGTCCCAGTGCGCCGATTTCTTCTATTGAGAACGGCAACACATCATCGGCTAACGGATACTCATAGGCCTCAAGCTGCTGTAGCCCCAGATTTTCATCATGAATCAGTAACTGCGGCGGCTGTGATTCAATATGGCCGTACTCCTGCATCATCTGCCGCAGCCGGTTAACACTGATATCCAGCGTCGGCAGGGCATAACTGATAGCTCCGGAAGGACACACCACGGTACAGCTGCCGCAGCCCTGACACAGATTCGGATTGACATTAATTAAATCTCCGCCGCTGCTGACCGCCTCGGCAGGACAGGCATCAATACAATTGGTACAGCCTTTGACACCACGACGACTGTGGGCACAGATATCCGGGTTGTAATCAAAAAAACGCGGCTTATCGAACTCACCGACCAGTTCCGGTAATTGCTGAAGGGCTTCAGCCAGCGCCTGCGGGTCTTCACCGGGAGCAAAATAGCCCAGTGGCGGAACTTTGCTCGTAATCATCGGGGTGTCACCCAGATCCAGCACCAGATCGACTGTCAGCTCATGCTCACCGAAACGAGCCTGAAATGCACCCAGCCAGCCAGTCAACTCTGTCAAAGGCTGGCGAATAACGGTCACAGATTCGTCAGCCTCAAGCGCCCGCTCATCGCTGGCATAGCCATACAGGGAGAGCGCAGACAGCCTTGGCATGATCCGGTTCAGGATGTCGGCCGGGCCGATCAGCAGGCAACGGCCGCTGGATTCGAAGCTGACTTGTTCCTGGGGCTCAATCGTTATCTGCCCGGCTTCTAGCACGGCTCTATGCAAAGTCTTCATCCTCTCTGTAATCGCCTTTGTTGTTATCTTGCTGGCGATCTGTTTCCACTGCAGCCTTGTTTTCAGGCATTTGCGGCGGCCGGGTTTTCTCCTCGGCCAGCTTCAGCATGCGTTTCATGTCCTGCGTGACGATATCACCCAGCCCGGCAAAACGGGTGAAATCATCATCATATTCGTTCAAACCATCACGGACATTAAATTCAGGCTTACGAAACAAGCTACGCAGCGCGGCTTTTTTGGTCTCGGCGTCGACATCCTCGCGCTGCCAGACCGGTATCGTTTCAGACTGCGCCTCAACAGCAGACTCACTGCTGTTACCGTCTGTTTCATTGGCGCTTGTCGTGGTCTCTGCCGGCAAACTGTCCGGGGCATTTTCAGTGTCTTTTTCCAGTTTGCGTTTGGACCAGCGGCTCAGAAACCCCTTGTCTTCCTGTTCCCGGCTCATTGTGACTCCCCTTTTTCAGCCTCATGCCATTTGCGACGACGGCGTTTTTTGGGCGCGCTCGGTTGATAATGTGCCACCACAAAATGCTCCAGCCAGACACACAGGGCATCGGCCAGTGGCGCATCAAGCACGACTTCATCGGTTTCCATAAAAGAAGCCGCTTCATCAAAATCAACGGTGGCCAGCATCGGCGCCAGCGAATCGCCCTCTTCGCTGCAGATGAGATAGCCCTTGGGTGTACCGGACATCAGGTTGTGATAATAAGCATCGCAGTGTTGCTTATAGAGTTGAAATTGCAATTCAGTGAGATAAACCAGTTCGCCCTCGCTGGCTGCCTGCTGCAGGGTGGTTTCATCCAGTCCGGGCAGAAAACCCAGCAATTTCCACGACACTTTCAACCAGCGATGCTGACTGGGTTTTCTCAGCAATACGGCAGTGACCGGAAAATGGGCGGAAGCTGAATCCTGCATAACTCTATGACTGATAAATCGATCTAAAGTTTAGCGCCGTTAATCAGCGACTTCGACCCCACTCACTTTCTGTAAGCCGCGCGGCAGTTTATGTCCGCGTTTACCTCGCTCACCGGCGTAATGCGCCAGATCGCCCGGTTTCAGGGTCAGATGTCGACGCCCCGCATGCAGTGTCAGGCTGCTTTCCTGTGGCACGATAATCACGGATTGCATCCATTCCTGACCGGCACTGAAGCGTGCCTGCGGGATGTTGATCAGCCTGACCCCCTTACCCTTGTTGAGCGTCGGAATTTCACTGGCAGGGAAGACCAGCAGACGGCCATCACCGGAAGCGACAGCAATCTGATCCTGTTCCGGGTTATCCAGCAACAGCGGGGGTAGAATCTGGGCGCCATCCGGCACATTAAATACCGCTTTACCCGCCTTGTTCTTAGCCAGCAGATTATCCAGCGTCGTCACAAAACCATAACCCGCGGTGTTAGTGAGCAATACCGGTTTGTCCCCTTCATCGACGGCGAGTACCGCAGCAAAACGGACTTCCGGCGGCGACTGCAGGCGACCACTCAAGGGTTCGCCCTGCCCCCGCGCGGAAGGCAGCGAATGTGCTGACAGCGAATAGCTGCGGCCACTCTCATCAAGAAAAACAATCTGCTGGTTACTGCGTGCTTTGACTGAGGTCAGATAGCGGTCACCCGTACGGTAATTGAGCGATACAGGATCAACATCATGGCCCTTGGCTGCACGCACCCAGCCGCTTTCAGACAGCACGATGGTCAGCGGTTCGGTCGGCAGCAGTTCGGTGGCATCCAGGGCCTTGGCAGCCTTGCGTTCCACAATGGGTGAGCGGCGTTCATCACCGTATTTTTCTGCATCCGCAGTCAGTTCCTTGCGAATCAGGGTTTTCAGACGATTATCAGAACTCAGCAGCAGTTCCAGTTGTTTGCGCTCCTTGGACAATTCGTCCTGCTCGCCGCGGATTTTCATTTCTTCCAGTTTGGCCAAGTGACGTAAACGCAACTCGAGAATGGCTTCCGCCTGGCGGTCGCTGATGCCGAAGCGTTCCATCATCACCTGCTTGGGCTCATCCTTGTGACGGATGATGGCAATGACTTCATCGATGTTGAGATAGGCAATCAGCAAGCCTTCCAGCACATGCATCCGATCCAGCACTTTGTCGAGCCGGTACTGCAAGCGCCGGCGTACTGTGGTGACACGATACTCCAGCCATTCCAGCAGCATATCCCGCAGGTTTTTGACCTGCGGCCGGCCATCCATGCCGATCATGTTCATATTAATGCGGTGACTGCGCTCCAGATCGGTGGTGGCAAACAGATGAGACATCAGTCCGTCGACATCGACCCGGTTGGAACGCGGCACAATCACCAACCGGACCAGGTGTTCGTGATCCGATTCATCACGCAGGTCGGCGACCATAGGCAGTTTTTTGGCCTGCATCTGGGCCGCGATCTGTTCCAGAATTCTGGCACCGGAGACCTGGTAGGGTAAAGCATCAATAATGATTTCACCGTCCTCTTTCTCGTAGGAGGCGCGCTGCTTGACCGAACCATGGCCGGTCTCATAAATGCGGCGGATTTCCTCACGACTGGAGACAATTTCAGCCCCGGTGGGGAAATCCGGACCCTGGATATCTTCCAGAATCTCATCCAGTGTCGTTCGGGAGGACTTGAGCAGTTTCAGACAGGCTTCCACCACTTCCCGCAGATTGTGCGGCGGCACATCGGTGGCCATGCCCACAGCAATACCGGTGGTGCCGTTCAGCAGCAGATTGGGCAAGCGCGCCGGTAACAGTGACGGTTCATCCATGGTACCGTCGAAATTGGGCACCCAGTCCGCCGTGCCCTGCCCCAGTTCGCTCAGCAGCACCTGGGCATAAGGTGCCAGCCGGGCCTCGGTGTAACGCATCGCGGCAAAGGATTTGGGATCATCAATAGAGCCCCAGTTACCCTGTCCGTCAATCAGTGGATAGCGGTAGGAAAACGGCTGCGCCATCAACACCATGGCTTCATAACAGGCCGAGTCACCATGTGGATGGTATTTACCCAGCACGTCACCGACGGTACGTGCCGATTTCTTGTGTTTGGACAGGGCGCTCAGGCCCAGTTCAGACATCGCATAGATAATGCGTCTCTGAACCGGTTTCAGGCCGTCACCTATATGTGGCAGCGCCCGGTCCAGAATGACGTACATTGAATAATCCAGATAGGCTTTTTCCGTGAAGTCACGCAGTGACAGCTGTTCCAAATCATCGACAATGGCAGTCATGGTCTTTTCTCTTGTTGCTTACAGGGCGGCCAGATCGGCGAGGTCGCCGTGCTGTTCCAGCCAGGCTTTTCGATCCGAGGCACGTTTTTTAGCGAGCAGTTTATCCAGCGTCATCATGGTGTCGTCTTCGGCCTCAATCGTCAGCCTGACCAGGCGACGGGTATCGGGTGCCATGGTGGTTTCACGTAATTGCGGCGGGTTCATTTCCCCCAGCCCTTTGAAACGCTGAATGCTGACCTTGCCCTTGATGTTCTCTCTTTCGATACGGTCCAGAATAATCTGCCGTTCTTCATTATCCAGTGCGTAAAACACCTGTTTACCGACATCAATCCGATACAGCGGCGGCATCGCCACGCAGATATGGCCGGCTTCCACCAGCGGCCGGAAATGGCGGACAAACAATGCGCACAGCAAGGTCGCGATATGTGCGCCATCCGAATCAGCGTCGGCAAGAATGCAGATTTTGCCATAGCGGAGCCCGGCCAGATCATCCGAACCCGGGTCGACACCAATTGCCACCGCAATATCGTGCACTTCCTGCGAAGCCAATACCTGGGTGGGCTCAACCTCCCAGGTATTCAGAATCTTACCGCGCAGCGGCATGATGGCCTGAAACTCGCGGTCACGGCCCTGTTTGGCTGAGCCCCCGGCAGAGTCACCTTCCACCAGAAACAGTTCAGTGCGGGCCGGGTCCTGGGAAGTACAATCCGCGAGTTTACCCGGCAGTGCCGGCCCCGACTGTACCCGTTTACGCACCACTTTCTTGGCCTGTTTAAGCCTGGATTGGGCATTGCTGATGGCCAGGTCAGCAATCTTTTCACCATCTTCAACATGATGGTTCAGCCAGAGACTGAAAGCATCTTTGACGGCACCGGAAACAAAGCCGGCACATTGTCTGGATGATAATCGCTCCTTGGTCTGACCAGAGAACTGCGGATCTTCCAGCTTGACCGACAGCACGTAGCAGCAGCGCTCCCAGACATCTTCCGGGGTCAGCTTGACGCCGCGTGGCAGCAGGTTGCGAAACTCGCAGAATTCTCTCAACGCATCCAGCACACCACTACGCAAACCATTGACATGGGTGCCGCCCTGGGCAGTCGGAATCAGGTTGACATAACTTTCCGCCAAGACCTCACCGGGTTCCAGTTGCCACATGATGGCCCAGTCTACTTCTTCGTTTTCTTCGCTGATATGACCAACAAAAGGGGCGACCGGCACACAGGGTTCATCGGTCATTGCCGAGGCCAGATAGGATTTAAGCCCGTCTTCATAACACCAGCGATCTTCGACTTTTTCCTTGCCGCTCAGATCGGTGAATGTGACTACCAGCCCCGGACACAATACCGCCTTGGCTCTGAGCACATGGCGTAATCTGGCGACAGAGTATTTGGGGCTGTCAAAGAAGGATTCATCTGCCCAGAAACGCAGTGTGGTGCCAGTATTACGTTTACCGACCGTGCCGATTTCTGCCAGTGGCTCCTTTAAAACACCACTTTCAAAGGCGGTAGCGTACTCAATACCGTTTCGCTTGATTTTGACTTCCAGCCTGGAGGAGAGTGCATTGA
The DNA here is from genome assembly GCF_009711715.1 of Methylophaga sp. Lineage (GTDB taxonomy): Bacteria > Pseudomonadota > Gammaproteobacteria > Nitrosococcales > Methylophagaceae > Methylophaga. The sequence goes on from NZ_VENF01000005.1 coordinate 194,695, forward strand.
CCACAGATACGCCCACACCATGCAGACCACCGGAATATTTGTAGTTCTTGTTGGAGAATTTGCCACCGGCATGAAGACGGGTGAGGATAACCTCAACACCCGGTACCCCCTCTTCCGGATGTATATCCACCGGCATACCGCGACCGTCATCGCTGACCTCCAGTGAATTATCCTTGTGCAGGGTAACCTGAACCTGGCGGGCATGACCGGCTATAGCCTCATCCACGCTGTTATCGATGACTTCCTGAGCAAGATGGTTGGGTCGGGTTGTATCGGTGTACATGCCCGGTCTCTTGCGGACCGGCTCAAGTCCTGTCAGGACTTCAATCGCCGAAGCATCGTAGATATTTGTCATCGTTCAGAAATCAAGTTGAATTTATTCCCACCGAAGATTATCAGCATCAAAGCCTAACACACAACATTTGCGCTTATTTGATTATCGATGCTTGACAGAATCGCCGGCGCATACAATATTAGTATTCAATTATTATCTAACATGGGGTTTCAGATGAATATTGACCGTTATGTTATGGCCTTTGCCGGTTCTATGATTTTATTGAGCCTGCTGCTATCACAGTTTCACCACACTTACTGGCTCTGGCTCAGTGCTTTTGTCGGCGCCAATATGCTGCAGGCCGCCTTCAGTGGCTTCTGTCCGATGGCCCGCTTGTTAAAAAAATTCGGCGTTTCAGCCGGGCCGGCCTTTGACTAGATGAGCATTATTCGCAGACAGCCAAGGATAATTTTTAGACATACAAACACCGGCTTGTCAGGACAGGACTTCTCAGCACGCTGCGCTGATGATAGTGTTAAAGCTGTCTGCACCGGCTTTATCCACAGGTTGTTTTTTAACCAAGGCCCTGGTTGTGGCGAGGATGTTCCGCCCCTGTGATGACTGTCCGCCGGTGCTTGTTGGATTATTGATTCTGCGGACTGAGTGAGGATATGCCTATCATGCGTTCTTTTGCGTTAATGCTGGCCCTGCTGCTTACCGGTATGGTCGGTGCTCAAGCGGACACCAGTAAACAGGCCTTTGAAGATGATGCCAAAGCGGCCATCAAGGAACTGGCGACCAGTCTCAAATCCTCTCTGCTGGCTGCCATGAATGATGGCGGTCCCGCCGAAGCGGTTTCAGTCTGTAATCTCATTGCCCCGAGCCTCGCAGCTGAGATTTCCAAGAAATATGGCCTGGAGATCGACCGCACCAGTCTTAAAGTGCGTAATCCGGCGAATGAGGCCGATGCCTGGGAAACCGATGTGCTGCAGCGATTCGAAACCCGTCTGGCAGGCGGTGAAGCGATTCAGAAGCTGACTTTCAGCGAAAAAGTCGAGACCGGCCCGACGCCCCAGTGGCGGATGATGAAAGCGATTCCGACCGATAAAGTCTGTCTATCCTGCCACGGTAGCAAAATTGCCGAACCGGTCCAGGCAAGGATCGATACGCATTACCCTGATGACATGGCTACCGGCTTCAAACTCGGCGAGATCCGCGGAGCGTTTAGCGTCAAAAGGGAGATTATCGAATAGAACTGTTTACTTGAGGCTGATCATTTCGCTACGGCCTTTAAGTTCGAAACACAGTTTATCTTCCTTGGCCAACCAGCCCAGTGCCCGTTGCAGGATTTTGGTTTCCAGTTTGGTGTCTTTGGCCAGTTTGCTGGCTGAGACAACGCCATTGTCTGCCAGATACTGCCAAACCACCCCCGCGGCCGAACCGATAACATCACTCATATTTTCTCCTCCGACAAGTCGCTTACTTAGCTAAACCATTGAATAAATGGCAACTTCTATGCCAACCAGCAGGCTATGATAACCCATCATTTTTTCAGCAAAATGACACTTTCATGCACTTTTTCGGCGCAGGGAAAAGAAAAGATGCACTGAAAATCAGCGTGTGAAGTCATTGAGGGCGTCAGCCATTTTGCCCAGCGCGATATCAAGCTGCGCTCGGGGGCAGCCCATATTGAGACGCATAAAGCCACTACCGACGTCACCGAACACATTGCCGGGATTCATGCCCACGCCGGCTTTATCGATAAAAAATGCCCGCAGCGCCTGGTTATCCAGGTTCATTTGCCGGCAGTCCAGCCATAGCAAATAGGTGCCCTCCGGCACGATTAAATCAATCAAATCCAACTCTGCATCGATAAAACGACGGGCTGAATCCAGTGACTGTTGCAGGTAGGCCATCAAGGCATCGAGCCAAGCATCACCGTGCCGATAGGCCGCCTCATAGGCAGTGATACTGAAAGGATTAGCAGCACTGACATGCCAGCTGTCAAAGACCTGGTTAATTGCTTTCCTGTCAGCCTTTTGAGGCACCACCAGCGACGATAGACCGAGGCCGGGGATATTGAAGGTTTTGCTCGGTGCGATAGCTGTCAGCACATTCACCGAGTCGGACAAATCAGCGAGCGGCAGGTGGGTCTGGCCCGGAAAGATTAAATCCGCATGAATTTCATCCGAAATGATGGTCATCTCATAACGTGCCGCCACAGCCAGCAAATCCATTAATTCCTGGCGCTGCCAGACCCGTCCGACCGGATTATGCGGCGAGCATAACAACAGCAGTCTTGCGCCCTGCCTGGCGCATTGCTCAAGATGCTCAAGATCCATTGTGTAATGGCCGTGCTCAAGTTTCAGCGGGTTGGTCACCAGTTCACGACCAGTCTGAGTGACCGCTGTAAAAAATGGAAAATAAACCGGCGGTTGCGCAATGACTTTATCGCCGGGCTCAGTCAGTGCTTCAATCGCCGCATGCAGCGATGGCACAACGCCGGGACACATCAGAATATGGCTGCGCTTGATTGACCACTGGTAACGCCGCTGGCACCAGTCAATCAAAGACTGATACAGGGAGTCCGGGTATAAGGTATAGCCATAAATCGGATGCTGTGCCCGTGACACCAGTGCTTCAGTTACAGCTGGCGGCGCGGCAAAGTCCATATCCGCCACCCACATCGGCATCACATCGGCGCGGCCGAAATAAGCCTGGCGGGCATCGAATTTGAGGCTGTTGGAGCCGCTGCGATCTAACGGCGCATCAAAATCAAACATCATGTCTAGGATCCGCATTTCCCTGGAAGATTGGAGTCACACGACAGTATCTCGTCATCATCAGCTTAAGGGCAATCCATTAATTCAGACACTTTCTGTTAACTGGTGTCAGGCTTGTGAGCGTCCTGGCGTAATTTCCACACCGTCACTTCAGACAGGGTGTGCTGAAATTTACGACTGGTCTCACGGATAACAAACGGCACTGATTCCGGGCCACGAATCAATTCAAAATGCGGTTCAAGTATCGCTTTGAGACCGTCCAGCGTAGTAAAACTCTCACCATCTTTTTTGAAACCGCCCAGCCATTCGTCTTTCTCGGTATGCGCTTCCAGCCAGGTGTAAGGGGAAGCGAGCATCAGAATACCGCCCTCATTGAGTCGCTCATGAACACTACGCAGGAACTGGGCAGGACGATACAGGCGGTCAATCAGATTTGCTGCCAGAATCAGGTCATAGCCGCGGTAAAGCGATTTGAGGTTGCAGGCATCGCCCTGCATAAACTCGACTTTATCTGCCACATCGGCAAGACCGAGTTGCTCCAGACGGCGCTCTTCATAATGAACCAGATCACCCTCATCGGTGATGGTGTAACGCACAACGCCCTTTTGCGCCATCTGTACACCGAGATTAATCAGCCGCGCCGAAAAATCGATACCGGTCACTTTATCGAAATGCCTTGCCAGTTCAAAACTGGCGCGGCCCACCGCACAACCAATATCCAGCGCATGGCCTTTGGGCTGTTCGCCCATCACACTGACAGCAATTTCTGCCAGGGTTTTGGGAAAATTAGGGACATTGAAATAGCTTTCACCGTAATGAAACTCAGCATACTGCGACAGCATCTGATCGGTTTCATAATTCGAGCTGTGCTGTTCGACTTCATTGTCCGAAACCACGTAGCGGAAACCGGCATGCTGGAAGAAATGCCTGCGGAAAGCATAACGCGAAGCCAGCCGGCTTTCATTACCACAGGAAATCCAGGACCCGCCCTTGATCAGATTATGCTGCCCGTCAAAAGTCGGGGTCGTGAAATCATCGTATATCGGGTGGACTTTGAAACCATCAAACGGATAAGTCGGCGTTTCGGTCCATTGCCAGACATTACCGATCACATCATAAAGCTCACCATGGGCGAATTGATCCACCGGACAGGAGGAAGCTGCATAATCCAGGTGAATGTTAGCCACAGCCGGTTTGTCATCCAGTTCACTCAGGCCAGAATGGTCATAAATCCGGTACCACTCATCCTCGGTAGGTAAACGCACCGGCTGACCGGTCTGTTTAGCTTTCCAGTTACAAAATGCCTTGGCTTCATGGTAATTGACATCGACCGGCCAGTTCCAGGGCATGTCGACTACTTCAGTCATTAAACGCAGCTGCCAGCCATTTTGGTTCTGAATCCAGAAAGTAGGATATTGGGCTTGCGTAAACTGGCGCCAAGCCAGGCCCTCTTCTTCCCACCAGGCGTATTCCTGATAACCGCCCGCGTCAACAAACTCCAGAAACTCCTGGTTACTGACCAGAAAACGAGAGGCCTGAAAAGCCTCTATCTTAGCTTGATGCTGGCCATATTCATTATCCCAGCCATAAATGCTATCACTGTCATCTTTACCGATGCGGACCGTACCGGCTGGGATATCTACCAGACTGTTTTTGGGTGCTTTACCTTTATCTTTGAAAGGACGCCATTGGGATCGGGGCTGAACCAGATCCAGTTGCTGCTGGCGAATCAGCACGGAAGAGGTTTCCAGATGGATCTGCTCGTGCTCGATACCCATCACAATTGCCCACCACGGATTTTCCCAGTCAATCGGCAGTTTCAATGGCGCTTTCAGAATCACCCTGTTGATCATCGCCTTTACCTGCTGACGGTAGGCGGTAACTTCCTCCACGGCAGGCCATTGATAGTGCTCGTCGTTCAGATCATCCCAGCTCATTTCATCGACACCGACAGCAAACATCGATTCGAACCTGGGATTGATGCGCTTATCAATCAGCCCGGCAAGCAACATTTTGTTAACAAAAAAGGTGGCGGTGTGACCGTAATAGAAAATCAACGGATGGCGCAATGGAATCGACTTGCGGTAAAAAGCCTCATCGGACCTCAATGTGTCGAACAGGGATTCATAGCGCTCGAATGTGAAGTTGAAGTAATTTGCGATTTCGCGGCGCTTGGCTGCCGGATCATCACCGTTCAACAGGGGGGTACGTAAAAAATGCTGCTCTGTTATGGCACTTTTTTTGAGCGTGCTTTCAGCCGTCATCATCTTACTCCAGCGTGTTTCTTGATGAGTCGTTATGACTAGTGAAGCGTGAAATTGTTGCGAAAAGATGGCTTAAGCAAAAGCTCAGTGGTCAATCTGCTTCGCCAGCCAGGCTGTTTTGGCCGACAACTCCAGCGAACAAGTCCATTTATACGCGAGATTGATGGTTTCTGCACAGGCATAGACGCCGTGACCGCGGACCACTGTGATTTTATGATTGCTGAGCTTATTCGCTACCATGGCCGGCGATTCGGCGACATAATCCTGATAGGGAATTCGCACCACCGGCACTAGCGGAAAATAGTACTGACCCTCGAAATCGACCGGTACAAAGTCTTCCCCGCTCAGGGTCAAAGCGACGGTATGGGGCCCATGGCTGTGAAACAAGGCACGGGCAGAGGGATTTTTCCGATAAACCTCAATATGCAGCGGCGCATCGAGCGAGGCACCCTGTTCGCAACTGCCGTCAATATGGCAGCGAACAAGATCCTCCGGCGCTAGGGTATCGGCACAGCAGCCGGTGGGGGTCACCCAGACCTCGTCATGCCAGCGAAAAGAAGCATTACCGCTATGGGAGTCATTACAGCCGTAATGTCGTAACCACCGGTAATGCTGCACCAGATCCTGTTTGAGCTGGTTCAGATCAGCTTGTCTCGGCATCGTTCTCTCTCTTCAGCAGATCATCGATGTGGCGGAGCCACTGGCCGGCCTGGCGAGACTGACTGTCAAACGCCATTGCCCGGCTGAACGCTGATTTAGCCTGATCCAGTTGATTCAGATGGAAGTAACTGGTGCCGATCAGCAGCTGCGCGCGGCCTTTTTCATTGCCTTGCAGTTTGTCGATAACCGGGCTCAGGACATCAATCACCTGCTGCCAGTCTTCAGTGCTGATATAAACCTGGGCCAGTTTAAGATGGGTCTTACCACTGTTGTCTTTGGCCAGCATCCGCTTCAGTGTCTGCGCAGCCAGTTCATCTTCCCGTGCCGCCAGCCAGCTGTCGGCCAGTTTCTGCAGATGTTTGAAATCAGACGGAATTACCCCCTCATTCATGGCCCGCTCCAGCAGCTTGCCGGATTTATAAGGTACCCGCAGATAACGGTACATATCGGCCAGATTGACCAGGGTTTCGGCATCCCCCAGGTCCAGGCGATCAGCCAGCATGCGAACAGCCAGAGCGCTGAACTCTTTTTCCTGCTGCTGATACAGCGCAGCCAGTTGATCCCAGTAGATCTTACGATGCGGATAGCGGGTAATCAGTGTTTCCAGTACGTTTATCGCCGACTTGTATTGTTTCAGCGACATATGCGCTGACAATTGCAGGCGATACCAGTCTTCCTTCGGGTCCCGATCGTTTTTAATGGCGGTGCTGATATGCTCAATAACTTTGCTGTAGTTCTCTACCCGATAATAGGCAGTCGCCAGCAATACATAGACACTATTTTCAGGCTGACGCTCACTGGTCAGCCAGTCTTCCATCAGCGAAATACCCTTACTGTACTGGCCATCGGCAATCAGCAGCTGGGCCAGGTTGTAGCGCAGGTTGTGGGTAACATCTTCAGGCAGCGCATCGGCATCCAGCGCTTGCTGGAAAGCTGCGGCGGCCTTGTCATACTGATCCTGCTCTGAATGCAGGTAACCAATAGTCTGCTGGACTACAGCACGGTCATAACTGCCGGCTTCCGTCTGCGTCAGCAGATCATTGAGCTGTCTGCCTGCCTGGGCGTACTGCCCTGCTTCCATCTGCTCCTGAGCCTTGCTGAGCAGCTTGTAGGTTTTCTCGCTCAGCAGGTATTCGTCTTCCTGTGCCTGTACAGGAGACAACAGCATCAGGCTCAGCAACAGTGAGATAATAAACTTTCTTCTCATCGTGACAGTTTAAACTCGATTTCCTGGGTGGCTTGTCTTTCCACCGGCTGTCCCTCCACCAGTTTCGGCTTGAACTTCCATTTCAGCACGGCTTCAATCGCCTCGTCATTGAACACATTGGACGGTTCCGCCTTGATCACTTTGGCGTCCCTGACGGTACCGTCTTTAGTGATAATGAACTGCACTGTCACCACGCCTTCTATACCGCGTCTTGCTGCCACCCGCGGATACTGCGGCGGAATCCGAACCAGTGGTACCACTTCGTTATCAATAATAGGCCCCTGTACCGGTTGCGGTGCCGGTGCCGGTGCGGCTTTGGGCGCTTTAGCAAAGTCCCCCAGATAAGGGCCGCCGGTGATGTTCATCGGCACATCGATTTGCGGCACATCCAGCTGCGGTTTGGGCGGTTCCGGTTTATCCGTCTGCGGCGCTGGCGTTTCCGGTGGCGGTGGAGGTTCCTCCGGCGGTGGCGGCTTTTTCGGCAACTCGCGTTGTTTGGTCTCCGGCGGCGTTTCCTCGCGCTTCAGACGCACGAAATCCAGCAGTCGAATGTCTTCCGTCACCTGTCTGTCGACTTCCTTGTTGCTGATCATATTCTGCATCAGCACAAACAGGCCGAAGTTCACCAACAGCGCCAGAATGATGCCTATCGCCAATCTCATCGCGTGCTTTTATTCCCGTTCGGCTGCAATGGAAACGTTGGCCACACCGGCCAGACGCGCCTGATCCATGACTTCGATGAGCAGGCCGGTTTTGGCCTCCTCGTCGGCAAGGATGATCACCGAACCTTCCGGATTCTCAGCATGCATACGCTCGACGTTGGCCCGCACTGCACGGCGATCAATCTGACGTTTGTCCATCCAGATTTCACCATTCGATTTAATTGAAATCAGAATATTGGCGCGTTCCTTCTTGACCGCGGTTTCGGCTGTGGGCCGATTGACATCGACACCGGTCTCCTTGACGAAGGAGGTCGTTACGATGAAGAAAATCAGCAGAATAAACACCATATCAATCAATGGCGTCATATTGATATCTGCAATGCCACCGCTTTGTCTGCGGGAGTGTCGGTTTCTCATCTCTAGTTCCTAATCTCTTCGCAAGGCATCGGCCACGTTATCGACTTCACGCGATACCCGCTGACTCAGCTGTGTACTGAAATACAGGCCGGACAAAGCGGTCAGCAACCCGCCCATGGTAGTAATCAGGGCCACCGAAATACCGCCGGCCATACCACGCGTATTACCGGTACCGAAGACAGTCATGACATCAAAAGTCTGAATCATGCCGTTGACCGTACCCAGCAGCCCCAGCATGGGCAACGCCACCGTCAGCGTTTTGATCGACATCAGATAACGTGACAGTTCAATCCGGCTTTCGGCGATCATGCCCTGGCGGATCTGATGCGCATACCAGCTGGTGCGGTCGTTGCGCGCGTGCCACTCGTCAATCAGCTGTTTGACCTGTTTCGGATGCTGAAAAAAGACATAGATATAACGCTCTATGATCAGCGACCACATCAAAATCGATGCCAGCAGAATAATCCACAGCACAAAGCCGCCGCTTTCCATCAGCAGCTGAATCTGAAACAAGCCGTTAGTCAGACTGTCCATGCTGGCTTTCCGCGTTGCGGGCCACAATCGAGGCACTTTCCTCATCCAGGATCTGGATCAGGCGATTGGATTTGCTCGACAGACCACTGTGAATCAACAGTAAGGGGATCGCGACAGCCAGCCCCAGTTCGGTAGTGACCAATGCCTGCGAAATACCGCCGGACATCAGTTTCGGATCACCGGTACCGAACAGCGTGATCGACTGGAAGGTTTCGATCATGCCAGAGACGGTGCCCAGCAGGCCCAACATGGGCGCAATCGCCGCCAGAATGGCCAGCGTAATCAGGCCTCTTTCCAGCTTGGGCATTTCTCGCAGGATGGCTTCATCCAGCTTGAGCTGCAGGGTTTCTACATCCTGGGCGAGTTTATGGTTGTAGACCGACAGAATTCGACCCAGCGGGTTTTTCTGGCTGATTTCTTTCTGTTTCTGCTGCTTGGCGACGCCACTGCCAGCACGTTGTAATGACAGGAACTGCAGCAAGGCCACCAGCAGACCGACAGCCCCCAGAATCAGAATGATGTAGCCAATCCAGCCGCCCTGTTCAATGCGCTCTTTCAGCGTTGGGGTCTGAACCAGCAGGGCCATGATTGCACCACGGGTCGGGTCGATCACCGCCGGCATAAACTCACCGGCATCAGCATCGGCAAACTCAATCATATGCTCTCTGAGGCGGTCGACCGGTTGTCTGGCCAGTTCCACCAGGTTGCCGGTTTCGGACAGGTAACGCAGAAACTTGCCATCACTGAAGGCAGTGAAAACGCCGATACGGGTGACATTCTGCTGCTCAACCTCACCCGAGACCGTGATGACCGGTGCTTCAAATTGTTTGACCTTGCCGGAGGCGGTCATTTCTTCCTGCAGCGTGAGCCACAGCTGACGCAATTCATCAATGCTCGGTTGCTGCTTGCTTTCACTGAGTTTTTGCAGAAATGCCAGGCGGTCTTTCCGGGTCACCGAGGTCATTGAACTTTGCAGCACGCTGTTACTGTCACTGGCAATCTGGCGGACGGTGCCGAACAGTTCGCCCAGCGATCCGGATTTTTCATCCAGTTGGGCCTGTTGCTCGGCAAGGGTCTGCTCAAGTTCATTAAAAGCCTGATTCAGCCGCTGAGTACGCTGTTCTTCAGCGGCCAGCTGCTGACGGGCTTCCTCCAGCAGGCGTGCCTGCTCGTCATGGGCTTCAACAAACTCTGCTTCGCGTAACTTATTCTGCTGTTGTTCCAGCACCCGGTCGCGTTTGACCTGATCCAGCAGCTCATCAAGATTGGCCGGCTTGTCCTGTGCTGCCAGCGACAGACTCAGGCCCAGCATCAAAATCAGGGAGATTAACGATTTCACTGTTCACCTCCCGAGGCTTTCAGCGGCAGGACCATCAGATCCGGCGGTAATTGTTTGCGGGCGACTTTGAGACCGTCAGCAATCGGTTGCAGATAATTATCAGGTAAGGTCTGCCACTGACCGGACTCGGCATCCCAGACACCGGCCTCACGACCGTCAAGAGTCAGATAATAGAGACTGACACGACCGATTCTGAGAAAGTCGACGGTACGATTATCCGTTTCGCTATCCAGATCGGCCTGGTAGGCTTCGATAGTGCGGCCGTATTCGGTTTCCACCTGATAGGCTTCCATAATGCGGCGATATTTTTCTGATATTGACACATCAGCCCGGCCCATCATGGTTTTGAGGGCGACAATCCGGTCATTACGTTCCTGTTGCAGAAATGGAATATCCAGTGCCACGAACTGCTCCAGGACTTCAATCATCTTGGTCATCAGCGGCACGATGTCGCGTTGGGTAGTTTCTATGTTCGCCAGTTGTGAACTGATTGAATCCAGCTCATCACGCTGAGAACTGACCAGTTGTTCCAGCTGGTCATTATAGGCCTTGAGACTCTGGGTCTGTCGCAAAATATCACGGTATTCGGCGAGCATATCCGTAGTTTCATCGGCCAGGTTATCAATCTTTTCCTGTGATTCCTGTGCGGCGATATCCGTCTCGACCTGGGTGTCGATGGCCTCATCCAGAGCACCGGCTCCCGCTGTAAGCGGCAGCGCTATTATCAGCGCCAGAGGCCAGCCTCGTCTTATCGTCTGCTTCAATTGCATAGATATCAGATCCCATATTTACCGGTAGTTCGGCATTGTAAAAGCAACATCGTAACAAGAGAAGGCATTTTATAGGAAACAATATATATTCGCAATTAAGAACCGTTATCAAAAAGCGAATATCAGGCAAAAAAAAGCCGGGTAACAGGGTACCCGGCGAAACCTTCATAGAAGGAGAGAGAAATATAAGACTATAGAAGCTGAAAATTTCTATAACTTGCTGCAAATTTTACTGTTCGCCAGTCTTTCTGGGATGAGCGACTTGTCCCAATAAAACGGGAATTTATTCCTTTGTTTCTCTCGCCTTGCTTAAATGCTTAAGAAGACAGGCCATGACTGATGGCAAAGCGCATCAATTCAGCGGTTTTGTTGATATCGAGCTTGCTCTTAATCTGGGTCAGATTGTTGGCCACCGTTTTATAACTGATGCACAGTACGTCGGAAATCTCATTCATGCTTTTGCCATCACCCAGCAAACGCAGAATTTCCAGCTCGCGCCGTGACAAATCGCTGAGTGCGCTGGTACCGGCGTCGATATTCAACATCGCCAGTTGCTGGGCCATATCCGGGCTCAGGTAAATCTTGCCATCCAGTACTTTTTCCACCGCTTCGACCAGGTGATCGGCCGCATTATTCTTGGTGATATACCCACGGGCACCGGCCTGCATCGCCCGTGAGGCAAATACCGGATCCTCGTGCATGCTGAACATCAGCACCTTGGCATCTTCACGGTTGGCGCGGATACGACGCAACACTTCCAATCCGCCCATGCCCGGCAAGGTGATATCCAGTAACACCATATCCGGATACTGTTCCTGGAACAGCCGGTAGCCTTCCTCGCCGGTTTCGGCTTCGAAAACCTTAGCCGAGGGAATTTGCTGGATTAGCTGACGACAGCCGGCCCGAACTATCGGATGATCGTCCACCACCAATATCGTTACTGCCTGTTTCATTGTTTGTTTCACCTTTCAATGGAATTAATACCCGCACCTGCAGGCCGTGTCCTTCTTCTGTATCAAATGCGATACGGCCACCCAGAGCGGTGACACGTTCACGCATCCCAATCAGGCCGAAACCGCGAACCATACTGGAGTCTAGGCCTTTACCGTCATCGGTGACTGCGACTTTCATCGCATCACCATCCCGGCGCACTTCCACCTTCACATGACTGGCGTTGGCGTGACGTACACAGTTGGTGGTACATTCCTGCACCACCCGATAAACCGTGACCTGCAAGGTATCCGGCAGATCATGGAAATCCCCCACAAAGTCCCACTCCCAGTCGATCTCCGGCTGTCGATCACGCCAGTTATGCAGCATATCGCGCAATGCCTCGGCCAGACCCAGATCATCCAGTGTCATTGGCCGCAGGCGACTGAGCATTTTGCGTACCAGTGACTGAATATGATTGGTGATCGTTTTGACCGAGCCGACCTTTTCCTCAATTTGCGGGATATGATTCTCTTCAGCGAGTCGCTCGATTTCGCCCAGATCGACACGGATGCCAAACAGGCAGGGTGCCAGTTCATCGTGGAGCTCCCTCGCCAGATCCCGCCGCTCGGATTCCTGCAAGCTGAGCATGTTTCCCGCCAGCGCATGGTTTTCCGCCATGGTTTTTTCCAGCACACTGGCCATGTGGTTAAAGCGAATCTGAATCGGGTTCAGCTCTTTGACCGCGGTCGTATCGACTCGTGCAGCAAAATCACCCTGTTCCAGGTGCCCCAGTGCGTCCGATAATTGCGACAGCGGTTTGAGACCCTGCCTGAGCGCCAGGTAAATCAGCGCCAGAATCAGCAACAGAAAAATCAATCCCAACCAGAACAGGGTGTTGATGTCCTGCCAGACTTCAGTCACCTCATCACTGGGATCCGCCTCGACCACCAGGTAACCATAGGACTTACTGCCCTTGGTGATAAGTCGCCGGAAAGCCACCGCCTCGGGTTCCATCATCCGGATAAACCAGTCAGGTGCATCGGGTTTATTAAAAAAACCAACCTGATCTTCCTGACCAATCAAAGGTTGACCGTTCATGTCTTCAAACCAGGCACGGATATGGCGGGTATGGCGCACGCTGTCGACAATCAGTGTCAATCGCTCACTCAGATCATTGGAAAAACGCAGCGTCGGCAGCGCGTTGACCAGCAGCCCTTTGGCCAGCTGGGTACTGGAAGCCATTTCCTCCGCCAGCGCCTGTCTGGCATTCTGTACCATCAGATAACCCGCGGCAGCGAAGTTAATCAACAGAATGATGGTCACGATGATCAACAATCGTAATTTTAAACTCATGATCATTTGCTTATTGCATAGATAAGTTAGAATTATCGCATATCTTGCTTCTACAGATTATCGGAGAGATTTAGGAAACAGCATGCAAACCAATCACGAATTGTTTCAACAAGCACAAAAGCATATTCCCGGCGGCGTCAATTCACCGGTGCGGGCATTCAAAGGTGTCGGCGGCGACCCGGTTTTTTTCCGCGAAGGAAAAGGCGCCTGGCTCACCGATGCCGAAGGCAAACAATACGTGGATTACATCGGCTCCTGGGGACCGATGATTGTCGGGCATGCGCATCCTGAAGTGTTGAATGCGGTCACTGAGGCCGTACAGCATGGTCTGGGCTTCGGTGCTCCGACCGAGGTTGAAACCACCATGGCCGATCTGGTCTGTGATCTGGTGCCTTCGATGGATCTGGTGCGCATGGTCAGCTCCGGCACGGAAGCCACCATGAGTGCGATTCGTCTGGCGCGCGGTTTTACCGGCCGCGATAAGATCGTCAAATTTGAAGGTTGTTACCACGGTCATGCTGACTCGCTGCTGGTCAAGGCCGGTTCCGGTGCGCTGACACTGGGCGTGCCCTCTTCTGCCGGTGTGCCAGCAGCGCTGGCTGAGCATACTCTGACACTGCGTTTTAATGATATGGATTCAGTGCGGGAATGTTTTGAGCAGATTGGTGACGAGATTGCCTGCATTATCGTCGAACCGGTCGCTGGCAATATGAACTGTATCCCGCCGGAACCCGGGTTTCTGGAAGGCCTGCGTGAAGTCTGCGATCAGTACAGCACTGTGCTGATTTTTGATGAGGTGATGACCGGTTTCCGTGTCGCATTAGGTGGTGCACAGGCCCACTATGGCGTCACTCCGGACCTGACTACCTTTGGTAAAGTCATCGGTGGCGGCTTGCCGGTCGGCGCCTTCGGCGGTAAACGTGAGGTGATGGAGCATATTGCCCCCCTGGGTCCGGTTTATCAGGCAGGGACATTGTCCGGTAATCCGATTGCGATGGCCGCAGGTCTTGCCACGCTGAATCTTATCAAGCAGCCGGGCTTCCATGACGATCTCAGTGCGGCAACCAGTAAACTGGTCCACGGCCTGCAACAGGCGGCCGATGAAGCCGGTGTGCCGATGACCACAAACCATGTCGGTGGCATGTTCGGTCTGTTCTTCACCGAAGATAAAAAAGTCAGCTATTACGAGCAGGTTGCGGCCAGCGATCAGGAGCGTTTCAGGAAATTCTTCCATGCAATGCTGGACCGGGGTGTTTATCTGGCACCTTCCGCCTTCGAAGCAGGCTTTTTATCTGCGGCCCACGGCGACAGCGAAATCGCCGCTACTATCAGTGCCGCCAAGGAAGCTTTCGCAACACTGTAATTAGCCCGACACTTCTGCGCCATACATCGCCCTGCGGTGTATGGCTTTTTTACGCCGGCTTGTTCTCTTAGCGGTGCTCAGTTAAGTTACACCTTCCGGCCTACATTCACTGAATCCTATGACTACGCTCTATTGGCATGACTACGAAACTTCGGGCACTGATCCCCGCTTTGACCGGCCGATGCAGTTCGCCGGTGTCCGCACTGACGAAGATCTGAATCTCATCGATGAGCCATTGATGATTTATTGCAAACCCGGCGGTGATTTTCTGCCCCATCCGCAGGCGGCACTGGTCACCGGTCTGACACCCCAGCAGGCGGAAAAAGAAGGCCTGCCCGAAGCTGAGTTTATTGCCCGCATTCATGCTGAGTTGGCCGAACCGGGCACGTGCGGGGTGGGCTATAACAGTCTGCGCTTTGATGATGAATTCACCCGTTACACCCTGTTTCGTAATTTTTATGATGCCTACGCCCGCGAATGGCAAAACGGTAATTCCCGCTGGGATATTATCGATATGGTGCGGCTGACGCGGGCTTTACGCCCCGAGGGAATCCAATGGCCGGATCGGGAAGATGGCAAGCCCAGCTTCCGGCTGGAGGATTTAACCGCCGCCAATGGCATTGAACACAGCGGCGCCCATGATGCGCTGGCCGATGTCTACGCCACTATTGAAATGGCAAAGCTGATTAAAAATGCCCAGCCCAAGCTCTACGAATTTGTTTTCAACCATCGCCGTAAGCATGATATCGCGCCACTGCTGAATCTGAATGAACGCAAGCCGGTCATTCACGTCTCGCGGATGTATCCGGGCGAGTATTGCGGTACCGCGCTGGTCGTGCCAGTGGCCAAGGACCCGACTAACAACAACGGCATCATTGTGTACGATTTGCGTCATGACCCCAGTGATCTGGTTGAGCTCGATGCCGACACCCTGCGTGAGCGGCTTTTCACTGCAACGACAGACCTGGAGGATGGTGCCAGCAGGCCGGCACTGAAAACGCTGCATATCAACAAGTGCCCGGTGGTGGTGCCTGCCAGCACGCTGGATGAGGATGCCGCAGCGCGTCTGCAAATTGATCGTGCCGAACATGATAAACATCTTGCTATGCTCAACGCGGCCGGCGATTTGACGGCCAAGATCAATGCGATTTTCACCAGACCCGAATTTGAGCCGGTTGATGATCCGGATGCCAGCCTCTACAGCGGTGGTTTTTTCAGCGATAACGACAAACGCAAAATGGAAGTGATCCGCAGCGCCGAGCCGGAGATGTTGAAAACACTGTCGATACCGTTTGAAGACAGTCGACTGCATGAACTGCTGTTTCGCTATCGTGCCCGTAACTGGCCTGACACCCTGGATCCGGCTGAACAGGAGGTCTGGCTCAACTACCGCCAGCAGCGTCTGGGAGACAATGCCCCGGACAGCATCCTCAACCTGTCCCGCTTTGAAGCGGCCCTTGCGGAATGTCGCCAGCAGGAACTGAGTCAGGAGCAGGCCGAGGTTCTGAGCCAGTTGCAACAGTATGCAGACACGCTGCGCCAGCAATTATCTTTGTGATAGGTCTGCCGCTGTCAGCGGGGTATAATTAAGTCTTTGTTTTCAAAGCTTCATCTTTCCTGAATGGTATTTATGTCATCACAGCGCGATATTCTGCTGACCACCCTTAACGCCCGCTACATGCACAGTGCATTTGGCCTGCGCTATCTTTATGCCAATTTGGACGAATTACAGACCAAAGCAGAGATTGTTGAGTTTACGATTCAGGAAAGGCCACTGAATATTGCGGAGACATTACTCAGTTACCGGCCCAAAATTATCGGGTTCAGCGTCTATATCTGGAACGTTGCGGAAATCCATGACACGGTGGCTTTGATCAAACAGATAGCCCCGGAGATCACTATTGTGCTCGGCGGTCCCGAGGTCAGTCACCATCCTGATCTGCCTGCAGTGTGTGAACTGGCTGATTATGTAATTAGCGGTCAGGGTGAAATCAGCTTCCGCGGCCTGTGCCAGCAGGTGTTTGAGCAGGCATTACCGACAGACAAATTTATCGAGGGCCAGCCCGCCAGGCTGGATGAGCTGACCTTGCCCTATCGCTTCTATGACGATGAAGATATCCGTAACCGTTTGATTTATGTGGAAGCGTCCAGAGGCTGTCCTTTCAAATGCGAATTCTGTCTGTCAGCACTGGATAAAACCGCAAACCCGTTCCCGCTGGAACCGTTTTTAGAGGAAATTGACCAGCTCTGGCAGCGCGGTGTGCGTAACTTCAAGTTTATCGACCGCACTTTTAATCTCAAAGTCAGCACCAGTACCCGCATTCTGGCGTTTTTTCTGGAGCGGATGAGCGATGATCTCTACCTGCATTTCGAACTGGTACCGGATAACCTGCCTGAAAAACTGAAAGCAGTACTGAAACAGTTTCCACCACAGAGCCTGCAATTTGAAATTGGTATCCAGACTTTTGATCCTGACATTCAGACCCGCATCAGCCGTAAACAGAACAACGACAAGACCCGCGACAATATCCGCTGGTTACGTGAACATACCGGCGCGCATCTGCACACCGATCTGATTTTCGGCCTGCCCGGCGATACGCTGGAGAATTTCGCCGACAGCTTTGACCAACTGGTAGCACTGAAGCCGCATGAAATCCAGCTAGGCATTCTCAAACGTTTGCGCGGTGCACCACTGAACCGGCATAACGACCCTTATGATCTGCGCTTCAACCCACTGCCGCCGTATAACATATTGTCGACCAACTCCGTCGATTTTATGACCATGCAGCGGGTCAACCGCTTTGCCCGCTTCTGGGACATGATTGCCAATTCCGGCCGCTTTATCAACAGCTTGCCGCTGATTCTGGATGACAAGCCATTTGCCCGGTTTATGCAACTTTCAGACAAACTCTATGATCTGGCAGGCCAGAGCTACAAAATCGCGCTGAGAAGGCTGTTTGAAATGGTTTATGTGGTGATGACCGAACAACTGGGGCTTGATGAGAATCGGGTGAAAGCGCAGTTGAAGCTGGATTATGCGCGGGCCAAGATCAAAGGCGTCCCCGATTATGAGAAACTGCCCAGCCTGACTAAAAAAGCCAAAGCCGGTGTTGCCAATAAGCGACAGAGGCAACATGCATGAGGTGCATATCTGCCAACCGGATTGTTAGACTTCGTGCCTCAGCCAAACCGACAAACGATGAAGAATTATTTCTATCATTGTAAGAAGGTAAAATAGCGGTCATGAATCAGCCAAGCTTTATCCCCAGCCCCTGCATTCGCAAATGCGGTCTTGATGAACGAGAAATCTGCCGCGGCTGCTTTCGTTCGATTGATGAGATAATTGGCTGGGAGTCGATGAACAGCGATGAACGTCAGCAGACGCTGGATAACTGCCGGCAACGCCGTGAAAAACGGGCGCGGCGTTAAGCTTTAAACAATCAGCTTGGCGAGCTTTTTGAACTCGGGATGAGTGGCATCCCCCAGCCATTCAAACAATACCGACTCGACATTCGTGATCACTGCACCGGCCAGTCGCATCCGTTGCAGTGCGTTGAACTGATTGCCTTTGGCGCGTGAACTGACCGCATCCTCAATGACAAAGACTTCATAACCCTGTTTCAGCAAATCCAGCGTGGTTTGCAGGACACAGATATGGGTTTCCATGCCGGCCAGAAAAATCTGTTTGCGACCGCTTTGTTCCAGTGCCGCCCTGACCGCCTCGACTTTGGCTGAAGAAAAGTTGGTCTTTTCAATCACGGGTGAACCCGCCGGCAATTTTGCCAGGATCGGTGCTTCCAGCGGCCCCAGGCCTTTCGGATATTGCTCAGTCGCCACCACCGGCACCGACAGCGCTTCCGCCGCGGTCAGCAGGACTTCCACCTGTTCGACAACACGGTCACGGACCCCTTTAGGCATTGCGGTGGATAGTCTTTCCTGTATATCGATCACCATCAGCATGCTGTTCCCGCTGTCTGCCATCGACATATTAATTTCCATTACTACGCTCCCAGCCAGGTGTTGATCTGTTGCAAATCTTCCACCGTGACGATACCGGCCGCCTGTTTCAGACGCAAGGTATCGAGAATGTAGTCGTATCGCGAACGTGCATAATCGCGACGGGCACTGAACAGATTACGGCGGGCATTGAGCACATCCACCGTGGTCCGGGTACCCACTTCATAACCGGCCTGAGTCGATTCCAGGGCTTTTTCATTAGACACCACGGCTTGTTTCAATGCCTGCACCCGACTGATACCGGAGATCACACCGTTATATGATTCCCGTGTCTGGCGGGTCACAAAACGACGTTGCTGTTCTTCATTCTGCATCGCTTCATCCAGACGATAGCTGGCTTCGCGGGTGCGTGATACCACGGCCCCGCCTGCATAGAGTGGGACATTTAATTGGATACCGATAACATCGGTGTGGGTTTTACTGCTGCCACTGAAGTTACCGTCACTCTGCGAGTCGTAATTTTTCTGGGCCACCAGATCTAGGCTGGGGTAATGACCACTTTTCTGCAATTCAATGTTCTGCTCAGCAGTGTTGACGTTGGCTCTGGCCACCATTATCGAGGGATTCTGTGTCAGCGCCGTTTCGCTCCACTCGTTAATATTGGCGGGTTCTGGACTGACCAGCGGTGATTCCGCTTCCAGCTCGGCGAGATCATCCACATATTTGCCAGTGGTCTCCCGCAGCTGTTCATTGGCGTTGGCCAGCGCGTTTTCAGCTTCAATCACGGCGGCACTGGCCAGATCGAAAGCCGCCTGCGCTTCAGTGACATCCGTAATCGTGGCCATGCCGACATCAAAGCGTTGCTGTATCTGTTCCAGCTGTTTGGCAATCGCCTCTTTTTCGGCCAGCGCAAAGGTCAGATCATCCCCTGCACCAAGCACAGCGAAATAACGTTCGGCCACTCTCAGGATCAGTGATTGCTCAGCCACGGCGTAACTGTATGATGCGCCATCAATCGCAATTTCAGCCTGCGTTTTCTGCACAAAGTTCTCACGCCGGTAAATCGGCTGAACTAAACTCAGCGTGTAACCGTGATTGTTGTAATCAGTCTGGCCACCAAAATTCTGTGCCGAGGCATCAACCCAGGTTTTATTGGTGTCCGCGCTTAAATCTACCTGGGGCAAAAAGTTCGCTACGGCCTGATCATCCAGCTCACCGACAGCGAGACGGGACGCCGCCTCTGCCAGTAATTGCGGATCACTTTTCAGTGACAGGGTAAATACATCCATCAGATCTTCCGCCCAGACCTGGGGTGACATGATAGCTGTGGCCAGCATGGCACTTAAAGCGAGTTTTTTCATCTTCCTTCCTTAGGCATTGCGATGTTTTCAGCGCGTCTGTTTTAGAAAAAGCGTTGCAAATCACAGCACTTCAACAAACCGACCAGTCGGTATGTTAGCGTGAAAATGCGTCAGAGCCAAACCCAAAAACAGATTTTTACTGGCAATGACGGTGCTGGTATCAGCAGCACATAGCTTTTGTCTAATAGACCGTCATGCTGCTGTCGACCTGACTGGCCCAGTCGTTCATGCCGCCATCCAGGTTAATGACGTCTTTGAAGCCCACATGTTCCATAAACTGGCCGACCTGTGCACTGCGTTTGCCGCTACGGCAAATCAAAACCACGGTCTGATCCTGATAAGCCGCAAATTCTTCCAAGCGTCCTGGAATATCATTCATCGGGATAGGCACTGCCCCCTCAATGACCCCGTTGACCAGTTCATGGGGTTCACGCACATCGATCAACAGCGGTTTAACACCACTTTGCAGTAATGCCTGCAGCTCAGTTGCATTCATTTGTTTCATGACTATTCTCGGTGTTTCAGAATTCAAATTCAGCTTTGGGTTCAGCATGGATCATGGCAGGGATAACGGTCTCAAACAGGGTACGTGTCTGCCATTCCCGTTCACTGATTCGTTGTATTAATTGTACCGACATCGCCGGTGCCTTGCCGACCACGGCCAACAGTCGACCGCCAACTTTCAGCTGATTCAGAAAATCTTCAGGTAAAGTGACAAAGGCGGCCGTTATCACAATCGCATCCACTCTCTCCGGCAAGGGCCAGGACTTGGCAGCATCTCCGACCGCTAGCTCGATATTATGCAAGCCGAGGGCTAGCAGGCGGTCCTGTGCCTGACGGGATAAGGTTTCGAAATATTCAACACTGATAACCTTTGCCGCCAGTCTGGCCAGCAGCGCAGTGAAGTAGCCGGAACCGGTGCCGATTTCCAGCACAGTGTCATCGGGCTGCAAGGCAAGTGCCTGGAGCATGCGTCCTTCAACCATCGGTGACAGCATGGTCTGGCCGCAGCCTATTGGCAGTTGCACATCGGCATAAGCCAAGCCTTTGAGCGCAGGCTCCAGAAAGTTTTCCCGGGGAATATCCGAGATGGCAGCCAGTACCCTGGCATCGGCAACTTGATTGGGGCGAAGCTGTTGATTGACCATATTGGCATGGGCGGTGTCTGGCTCGGCCACTGCTTACTCCTGTTGCTTTCGCTAAAGCGGGTTTGAGTGGCTAGGATAAGGGCTTTCTTATATAGGTGCAAGCCGTGGCGTAACCGGATTATAAGCCTATTTTCAAACAGCTTTAATACACCCGTTCAGTGCCTTTCTTTCAGTATTCCCCGGCCTGAAGAAAATCCCTCAAAAGTACTAGGACTTTTTACCCGTGGCCCGGTGAAACAACGGCTCATGGACTGACTCACGTGAAAAGCGCCAGCAGGCAATCACAATCGCCAGCACCGAAAAAACCGCCAGCACCGAAATATCGGTCAGAACAGAAAAATCACTTTCTGCTGCCGGTACCGCATGCTTCATCAGGTCAACACCGTAGCTAAAGGGATTTATCAACACCACATATTTGAGCAGTTCCGGCAGTTGTGAAACCGGATATAAGGCGCCGCTGAGAAAAAACAGTGGAAAAATAAAAAAGTTCATGATCACGGCAAAATTGTCTAAAGTCCTGGACCAGGCGGCGATCAGCCCGCCAATGGCAGCACAGCAGATGGCGGTAGCAAAAGACGGGATTAACAGTAACAAAGCAATATCCCAGTCGATCAGCCCTATCAGGACCAGGATCACCAGCAGCATCAGTGCCTGTACCATGGCGGTAATGGTCGCGGCGATCAGCTTGGCAATGACGATCCAGTAATGTTCGATGGGGGCGATCATCATCATCCGCATCACACCGAATTCTTTGTCATAGACGAGGGTTAATGCGGATAGTAAAGCCGCGAACAACAGTGTCATCGCTACAATACCCGGCACCAGAAAGCCCAGATAGCCTTCCTGCTGGCTCCCCTGCAACATACTGCCGACACCACTGCCTATAACAAGCAACCAGATCAGCGGTCTGACCATGCTGCTTATCAGGCGTCCGCGCTGACGGAAAACTTTACTCAGCTCGCGTCCGGCCACGGCTTTCACGGCCAGCCAGTTCTTCATGTTACGACTCCGGTTTCCGGCGGACACACGGTCCATAAATACACATCATTCAGATTGGGTTTGCGCCATTGCAGGGAAATCACCGCTTCACCCAACGATTGCTGTAATTGGCTGAAATCGACATTTTTATCCTTGACCCGATAGCTCAGATGCTCGTCTTCCCAAATCGGCTGACCGAACTGCGGACTCAACGCCCGGTTTACGGCTTCCGTATCGGCGCAATCAATCTCGAGGATATAAACAGCCAAATCCCGGATCAGCGCATTCGGCGCGCCACCATACTGCAACTTGCCATTTTGGATAAAGTCCACCCGATCACAGGCGACCGCTTCTTCCAGGTAGTGAGTGGTCAGAAAGACGGTCATACCCTCTTCCTTACGCAGCTGTTCGACAAAGCGCCAGATAGCCCGACGGTTGGGCAAATCCAGACCGATAGTCGGTTCGTCCAGAAACAGAACTTTGGGTTTATGTAATACGCCACGGGCAATATCGACCGCACGCCGCTGGCCGCCGGATAAAGCCGCCAGTTTCATATGCCGCTTTTTCTGCAGGCCGAATATCGCCAGTAATTCTTCGATACGGTCATTGGCCTGAGCCGGTTTAAGATTGTACAGCGCTGCTGCAAACTGCAGATTCTCATCCACTGTCATCATCCGATCCAGCGCAGAATCCTGAAACACCAGGCCCACGCTGGCGCGGATAGCGACCGGCTCTTTCAAGACTGATTTCTCAGCGATAAAAGCCTCACCGCTAGTCGGTGAAGTCATTGTGGTGAGCATATGGATAGTGGTGCTTTTGCCAGCACCGTTTGGACCGAGCAAGCCATAAAACTGGCCTGACTGGATATTTAAATCAAGGTTATTAACGGCAACGGCCTGACCATAACGTTTGGTCAGGCCGTTGGCGCGAATCGCAAATTTATGAGCCACAGATTTCTTTTGAGTTTTTCGGGTTTCTGAAGACTAAAGGTTTGGCTTCCTGAGCCGGTTTGGCTGCTTCTTCCCGGCCGCGCTCAATCGCTTCCAGGATCAGATGATGATCGGGGGACTTGCCGCAGACCGGATCGGCCATCGCCGGATCACCCGTCAGCATATAAGCCTGGCAGCGACAACCACCGAAGTCTTTGAAGCGTTCATCACAGCTGCGACACGGCTCCTTCATCCAGTCAAAGCCACGGAAGCGGTTGAAGTCGTTGGAGTCTTCCCAGATTTCCCGGATGCTCAAGTCGCGTACATTAGGCAACTCCATACCCGGCAGATCCCGAGCCGCGTGGCAGGGCAGCGCCGTACCATCCGGTGTTACGGTCAGGAAAACATTACCCCAGCCATTCATGCAGGCTTTGGGGCGTTCTTCATAGTAATCGGGTACAACATAGTAGATTTTCATGTTGCCCTTCTGCTCTTCCTGATAACGGTGGGCGATGGCTTCTGCCCGCTCCAGCTGTTCTTTCAGGGGTAACAGTTGATCACGGTTGTGCATGGCCCACCCGTAATACTGGGTTGTCGCCAGTTCAACATAGTCGGCATCAAGATTGATCGCCAGATCGAGAATCTCTTCAATCTGGTCGATATTCTGGCGATGCGTCACAAAACACAGCACCATCGGATATCCCGCCGCTTTCACTGCTTTGGCCATCTCAATTTTGTGCTGGAAAGCGTCAGTACCGGCGATAAGATTATTCAAATCTTCTGAACTCGCCTGGAAGCTGACCTGAATATGATCCAGTCCGGCATCCTTGAATGCCTGCGCTTTCGAGGCATCAAGCCCGATACCGGAGGTAATCAGGTTGGTGTAGAAACCCAGATTGCGGGCTTCCCGAATCAATTCGATGATATCAGGACGTGCCAGCGGTTCACCACCTGACAGACCCAGCTGGGTAGCCCCCATCGCCCGTGCCTGCTTGAACACATTAATCCATTCTTCGGTGGTGAGTTCGCTTTTGATATTGGCGAAATCCATCGGGTTGGAGCAATACGGGCACTGCAACGGACAGGCATAGGTGAGCTCAGCCAACAGCCATAATGGCTGACGGATATGGTTTTGGGAATTCATCCCCATTTCACCGCCGGTGCTACCGGGGGCTTTATTCTGCTCTGATCCAGTCGTTGTCATGAGCTTCCTCCAAAAACTGATAGACGTCATCGTCTAAATCGGCGCCGTTAAAGGCGGCTTTCAATTCAGCGATGAGTTCGCCTACGGTTTGTTTTTTCTCGCTGATACGCTTCAAAATTTCACCGGCGGCCGGGTTCAGTTTGACCATGCCTTCCGGGTAAAGCAGGACATAACAGTCCTGGGCGGGTTCCCACTGGAAACGGTAGCCAAGTGCCAGTACCGGCACGCTGTCAGCGTTAAACTTTGGTTCTGTCATTTCTCCACTTCCAGGTCCATACAGTAAGGCGGACGGTTTTCGATATAGGCCATCCACATGGCATCCAGCATGGTCCAGAGGATATCCAGTTTGAATTGCAGCAGATCGACGGCACGTTGCTGTTTCTCACGTGTATCACAGTAGTCCAGCGTAATCTGCAGGCCATGTTCCACATCACGTCTGGCTTCACTCAGACGCTTGCGGAAATAACGGTAGCCCCGTTCATCGATCCAGGGATATAAATCCGGCCAGTTGTCTAGACGTGCCTGGTGAATTTTCGGCGCGAACAGTTCGGTTAATGATGAACCGGCCGCTTCCTGCCAGGGTGCCCGGCGGGCAAAATTGACGTAAGCATCAATCGCGAATCTTACACCTGGTAAGACATGCTCATAGGACCAGAGTTCTTCACGGCTCAGCCCCACAGCTTCGCCCAGTTGCAGCCAGGCCTCGATCCCCCCTTCCTGACCTTCATAGCCGTCATGGTCCAGAATCCGCTGTACCCAGTGTTTACGCACTTCGGCATCTTCACAGTTGGCCATGATCGCTGCATCCTTGATCGGAATCGCAGTCTGGTAGTAGAAACGATTGGCAACCCAGCCCTGAACCTGTTTCTGGTTCAGCTTGCCCGTGTGCATCAACTTATGGAAAGGATGGTTGATGTGATACAGCGCTTCTTTATCGCGCAGTTTCTGTTCGAACTCTTCACGGGACCATAGGGCGGGTTTTTCTGACATGCTCTCTTCCTCTCAAATCTAATGGCAAGTTTTATAGTTCGATATCCATGCCGTCATAAGCGACTTCGATACCGGCTTTATTCAGGATCTGCCGTTGCTCCGACTCTTCGTTGAGAATCGGATTGGTGTTATTAATATGAATCAGGATCTTGCGCGGCTTCTGCATCGCATTAAGCAGGCTCATAATACCGCCTTCGCTGGACTGATCCAGATGGCCCATCTCCTGCGCACGTTTATCACTGATACCTTCGTGAGACATTTCATCATCGGTCCACACAGTGCCATCAACCAGCACGGCATCGGCATTGCTCATGTACTCAAGTACATGCGGCTCGGCAACCCCCAGTCCCGGGGCATAAAACAGGTTTTTGCCGGTACGGGTATCTTCGATTTTCATCCCGATATTATCACCGGGTACCGTGTTATGACGGTGGGGCGAATACGGCGGCGCCTCACTTTTCAATGGCACAGCAGTAAAAATCAGCCCTTCTGCGCTGGGAATGGTGAATGAAGACTGATCGGTTGCGATTTCATGGTGGTTGATACCACGGAAGTGTCCCAGAATATTGAAAACCGGGAATCCGGTGGTCAGATCTTCGTAAACTGCCTTGGTGGTATATACTTCCCAGGGCTTGTTGTGCTCACGCAGTGTCAGCATACCGGTACTGTGATCAATCTGGGCATCGGTAATGACAATCGCTGTTATCGCGGTATCACGGACTTCACGGGCCGGTTGCAGTGCTGGGAAATCATCCAGCTGCTTTTTAATATCGGGCGAGGTGTTGAACAGTATCCAGTCAGTGCCATTGGCGCTCACAGCAATCGATGACTGGGTGCGGGGGCTGGCCTTGATGGTGCCCTCTCTGACGCCTTTACAGTTGGCGCAATTACAGTTCCACTGTGGGAAACCGCCACCTGCGCCTGACCCTAGTACATGTACGAACATAAAATCCTCTACCCTTCTGCTAAACCGAATGCCACTCGAACGAATGGGATTGGGTTTAACGTTGCCCGGGGCCACTGGGACCCCGAGCATACATCAATAACCGATATTAACGGTTGCAGATGTACATGGTTACTTCAAAACCAAAACGCATATCTGAGTATTCAGGTTTAGTCCACATAGTTATATCCTCTCTAAAATTTTTAGAAACGTTGGTCACCCGACCTATTCGGGTGACGATTAAATGCTACACAGCTCTTGGATTAGCGACGTCAGGATTCCCCGCCTTGCAGTTCAGGATTTTCCTGATTTGTCGTTCAGCCGGAAAACAAGTTGCAACGCGGGTTTTCAGAAATAAAGCAGCCCCCCGTTGTTTCGCTCATCAGTGACTGCCGGGAAAAATTTCTCTGCCCTGAAAGGGAAAAAACACCCAGATTATCAGGCTGTTTTACTCAAGTTTTTTTGCCACCAGATCAATACACTATGACACTGATATAGACATCAGCTTATATCTCTCTCGTTTGGCACTCGCATTCCCGATGCCAAAGCTTTTTAGCCGGGTTTTTTGCCCGGCTTTTTTTTGCATAAAAAAAGACCCGACATCTTGCGATGCCGGGCCTTTTATCAGACTGGTTCGATTAATTGCTTAATCGAATTGGGTCTTGGTCTTACAGGCTGAATACGCTCAGAACACCACCCAGGTTAGT